>NZ_SNYD01000005.1:283505-554030 GCF_004362935.1 Rathayibacter sp. PhB1 | reverse complement strand
CAGATCCAGCAGTGGACACACCCCGCGAGGCGGTCCGTCGAGTAGAAGGTCAGACACCCTCCCGCACCACACCACCATTCTCAATGTCGAGTAGCCGCCCCCGGCGGCGTATCGAGACCCACCATCGCCGAGACCTCCACGAGCAGGCCTCCTCCCCAGCCCCCGATCCGACGGTGCTCTCCCCGATCGGCCCGGAACCCGGCTCGAGTGTCGGTGGTCCCTGCTTCAATACCCGTATGTCAGAAGACGAGACGGCAGCGGCACTCGCGGAGGTGCGCGACTGCTTCGACGACGCCGCGGCCACCGAGCGCGCCGCGTCCCCGACGCGCCTGAGGGCGGCGGAGCGGCTGCACCGCGGCTACCGCAGAGCGCTCGCCGTTCCCGAGGCGTTCGCCCGCGGCGCGTCCCGGAGTGAGACCCGCGACCTGGCCGAGCGCTCCATCCGTGCCGAGCTCGCGGTGGCGTTCGGCGTGTCCGAGCGGGAGGTCTCGCGCCGCCTCGAGACCGCGCAGATGCTGATGGAGCACCTCCCCCTCACGCGCGCGCTCCTCCGCGACGCCCGGATCCTCTGGGAGGCGGGCGAGGCGATCTGCAGAACCGCGAGCAGCCTTCCCGACGCCTCCCGCGCCGCACTCGACGAGCGCGCTGCTGACGCCGCCGTGACGATGACGACGACCCAGCTGCGCCGCGCCTTGAGCCGCTGGCGCGAGGAGCTGCACGAGCAGCCCCTCGCCGAGCGCCACGCCCGCGCCACGCTGGACCGCGCCGTCTGGGTCACCCCGGACGTCGACGGGATGGCCACTCTCTGCGTCCACGCCCCCGCGCCGGCGGTGACGGGCGCGTACGACCGGCTGCGCCGCATCGCGCGCACCCTCCGCGACGAGGGCGATCCGCGCACTCTCCAGCAGTCGAGCGCGGACGCGGCGGTCGACCTCCTCTGCGACGGAGACATCGCCGGCACGACCCCGGACTCCGAGCACCGGCCGGACCCGACCTTCGTCCCCGGCGTCCGCGCCGAAGTCCGCCTCACCCTCGCGGCCTCCACCGCCGTCGGCCTCGACGACGCACCCGCGGACCTCGACGGCTACGGACCCGTCCCCGCCCCGATCGCCCGCGAGCTGATCCGCACCGCAGCCTCCTTCACCCGCGTCCTCACCGACTCCGACACCGGCGTCGTCGTCTCCGTCGGCCGCACCCAGCGCCTCCCACCGCAGCGGATGCGCCTGCACCTCCAACTCCGCGATCAGACCTGCCGCTTCCCCGGCTGCACCCGCCCCGCCGCCTCCAGCGAGGCCGACCACACGGTCGAGTGGCGCAACGGCGGCGAGACCTGCCTCGAGAACCTCGTCATGCTCTGCACCTCCCACCACCACGTCCGGCACGGAGAGCAGTGGAGCTACGACCCGGTCGACTCCGGCGGGACGATCGTCTGGACGAGCCCCACCGGCCGGCGGATCAGCAACCGGCCGCCACCGCTCCCCGGCCGCCCGCCCGACCCGCCACCCGAGCCCCGCTTCGTCGACGTGCCCGCACCGTTCTGACGACAGTGAATCTCGATACGCCCGCTGCGCGGGCTACTCGATCAGCATGCTGCGCTGCGCTGGCGCGCGCTCAGGGTGACACCCCGACTTCCATGCTGGTCGAGTAGCGCGCAGCGCGTATCGAGACCCGGCGTGAGCAGGCGCGCCTCCACCGAGGTTCGGACGACGTGGATCTCTATGCGCCCACTCCGCGGGCTACTCGATCAACATGCAGCGGTCGGCGTCAGCTCAGCCAGGAGAGCCGGCCGCCGTGCGGCGCCGCGAAGGCGAGCGGCACCCCGTCCGCCGCGAGCAGGAACGGCGTGCGCTCGGGCGCTGTCAGCGAGGCGGCCCGGTCCCGGAGCGACGGCAGCAGCGCCTCCGCCTCGAGCGTCAGCAGGCTCGCGCCCGACTCGGCGACCGTCGCCAGCACCCGCTCCCGCGCGGCCCACGGCAGGTACACCAGCGTCCCGAGGGACACCACGACCGTCCGCAGCCCGCGCGGGACCGCGGCGAGCACCTCCGGCAGCGCCTCCGCCGCGTCGCCCGCGATGATCTCCGGCGGGTCCTCCCGCAGCGTCGCCACGGCGGCCCGGAGCCGCTCGGTGCGCTCCGGCCGGTCCGGCGGCAGCAGCGCCTCCAGCCAGGCACGGTCCTCGGCGGAGCCGACGTCGAGCGGACGCAGGTCCAGCCCGCGCCGCCACGCCACGACGGGGAGCCGCGAGGGCGCCGCCCCCCCGGTCACCGCGCACTCGAGCGCCGGCTCGCCCCGCCCCGGCTCGCCCCGCCCCAGCCGAGTCGTCCCCTCCGCCCCCGTGAACACGTACGAGTACCGCTCCGGCGCCAGGCACAGCCCGGCCGAGGCGCCGATCTCGATCAGCGCGACCGGCTCTCCCGGCTCCGTGATCCGCTCCAGCGCCGCGACCAGCGGGGCGCAGCGCAGTGCCTCGTTCGTCTGGGTGAGCCGCTCCGCCGCCACCGGCGCGACCCGCGGCCACTCCCGCCGCAGCCACTCCGCGAAACCCGGGCCGGCCACCGCCGACACCCCGAGCAGCCGCGCCACCGAGAACAGCAGCGACGGCTGCCGGTGGGCGGGCGGCAGCTCGTCGATCAGCGCCAGCAGCGCCCCGTCGCCGGCGACGGCGAGCGCCCACTCGACCTGCAGCTCGGAGGTCTGCGCCAGCTCGACGGCGGCGCGGCGGTAGCGGTCGGCGGTCGGCTCCATGCCTCCATCCTCCGCGATGCCCCATCCTCCGCGATGCCCCGCTCAGCGCTCCAGGTGCGGCGGGTGGTCGCCGTGCCGGTGCACGATCCGCCAGCCCTGCCCGTCGATGCGGCGGTAGACGTGGGTGACCCGGATGACCAGCGGAGCCGTCTCGCGCCCGTCGATCCGCGTCGCGCCGATCTCGCGGCCGACCGTGTAGGCCAGGTCGCCGGCGACGTGGATCAGGTCGTAGTGCGGCGTCAGCCCGCCGCCGGCGAAGCGGCCCGCGACCCAGCCGAGCGTCTCGTCGATCGCCGCGCGGCCCCGCTCGATCGTGCCGAACGCGCCGTAGAGCGTCGAGTCCGCGGTGTCGGCCCAGCAGCGGCGGTACGGCTCCGCGTCGCCCGCGGCCATCGCGGCGAGCGCCTCGCCGACGGCCTCGAGGGCGAGCACGAAGTCGGGCAGCAGCTCGGTGACGGCGGCGGCGCCGATGGCGGAGGAGGCGGCGGCGTCCATGCGCGGGACTCTACTCCCGAGGACTGTCGGTGGTCGCCGGTAGAACGGACGCATGTCCGGCACCCGTCAGCGCACCCTCCTCGACGTCCGGCGCATCTACGCCGAGCCGGCCGCGCTCGAGCTGCCCCGCGGGCAGGAGATCGTCGAGCGCTGGCCCGCGGCCGAGATCGTGCCGGTCGACTCGCACTGGAACATCCCGGAGGTGCACGGCGACGAGGCGAACGTCGCGCGCTGGGTGCGGATCAAGACGGAGGCGCTCGTCGTGGGCGTCAAGAAGTCGCTGGTCACCCGCCCCAACGGCCGCTCCGCCGACTTCATCGCTCCCTCCTCCGCCAACGGCTGCGCGATGGCGTGCGTCTACTGCTACGTGCCGCGGCGGAAGGGCTACAGCAACCCGATCACGGTCTTCGCCAACATCGAGCAGATCCAGCGCCACCTCGCCCGCCACATCGCGAAGCAGGGCGTGAAGGCCGAGGCGAACCAGTGCGACCCCGAGGCCTGGGTCTACGACATCGGCGAGAACAGCGACTGCTCGGTGGACGCGCTGCTGAGCGACAACGTCCGCGACCTCTGCGACCTGTTCCGGATGTCGCCGACCGCCAAGGCCTCGTTCGCCACCAAGTACGTCAACCGCGAGCTGCTCGAGTGGGACCCGCTCGGCCGCACCCGCATCCGCTTCTCACTGATGCCCGCCGAGACGGCGAAGGTCACCGACGTGCGCACGTCGCCGATGGCCGAGCGGATCGCCGCGATCAACGACTTCGTCGACGCCGGCTACGAGGTGCACGTCAACTTCTCGCCGGTGATCCTCACCGAGACCTGGCAGCGTGACTGGACCGAGCTCTTCGAGCAGCTCGACGCGGCCCTGCACCCGCGGGCGAAGGCGCAGCTCGCCGCCGAGGTGATCCTGCTCACCCACAACGCAGGCCTGCACGAGGTCAACCTCGGCTGGCACCCGAAGGCCGAGGACCTGCTCTGGGCGCCCCGGATGCAGGAGTCGAAGGTCTCCGAGAACGGCGCCGTCAACATCCGCTACCGCCGCGACCTCAAGCGCGCGGCCCTCGACCGCTTCCTCGCCCTGCTCGCCGAGCGCCTGCCCTACTGCCGCGTCCGCTACGCGTTCTGAGCACGCGGCATCGCGTTCCTGGGAGTCCGCCCGCGGCACCCGGGCGCCGCTTCGCAAAGCGGATAGCGGCCCCCGTTCCAGGGCCGCTCCCCGTACCTTCGGAGAACGGTCGTTCCTGCGACCACTCGCTCGACTCCCCCCTCCGCCCGGCACCCGGCAGAGGGAGTCGCCGCCAGGGCCCTTCGCGCCCGGCGGTGGGTCGGCCCCCTCCGACCCGCACGACGTCCCGGCGCTCAGCCGGTTCTTCCCTCGCACGAGTCGCGGCCGACACCGCGACGCCTCACACAGAACGGCGGCTCCGCACATGGGCGCTCTCCTCTACGGCACTCCGGCCACCTCCCACGAGATCGACGACCGCGCGCTCGCGCACCTGCAGATCGTGATGATCAACAAGTTCCGCCGCAACGAGGCCTTCGCCTTCCAGCTGGACGCCTCGAGCGCGCACGGCACCGGCCGCCAGACGCTCTGGCTGCACCCGACCATCCCGCTGCAGTTCTCCTTCCACGGCAGCCGCGTCCCCGCCATCAACGCCGCCTGGGTGCGCGCGCTGATGGAGGAGGCCAACAGCGGCCGCGGGCTGCGCATCGTCCCCGAGCCGGCGCAGCAGCCGGACTCCGCCGTCGCCACCGCCGCGGCCTGATCCCGTCACGCAGCCGGGGGGCGGGGAGACGATGATGCACGGCACCGAGCACTGGGCCCCCGACTTCCTCCGGCTCGCCGGGCCGGCGCACCACGACGCGGACTTCGCCTGCTCGACGACGCTCGACGGCGTCACCGGCTCGCTCTGCGTCACCGAGGGACTGCTGGTCCTGGGCGGCACGCAGCCGACCGTCCGGCTGCGGGCGCTCGACATCCGCTCCTGGTGGGACACCTCGACGGGCGGCACGTTCTCGCTCGCCGTCGAATCCGGGGCCCGGCACTCGGTGGTGCTGCTCTCGCAGTTCCGCGGTGCCACGGTGGTCGCCATGACGCAGGCCTTCGGGCCGCGGAAGCGCCGCGCCGCCGCCTAGGTCGTCTCCGCAGGCCGTATCCGCCCAGCGAACTTCCGCGCCGCTGCTCTCGACCTCGATGCGCACGCATGCGACGCTGGTCGCGATGGACGACTCGAACGGCGAGGTCATCCGCTCCGACATCGGCGGGCGGGACTTCGAGCAGGCACGCGCACTGCTCGAGTCGGTGTACAACGGGCACCGCTTCTCGGTGGAGCCGGGCGAGGACTTCTCCTACCGCTACACCTCGGTCGGCGACAGCGACGTCACCCTCCGCGGCAGCCAGTTCGCCGGCTCGATCGAAGGGCGTATCCAGACCGACGGCGAGTACGTCGTCTCCTGGCTCACCGCCGGCGAGGGCGTCACCGACCTCGACCAGGCGCCGATGCGCCAGATCTACGGCCGCCCCGCGATCTTCGTGACCGGCCGGCCGAACGCCTTCGAGTTCCACGACTACCGGCAGAACCTCATCCACTTCGACGGCGGCTACCTCGAGGGCGTCGCCCAGGAGGTGGAGGGCACGGCGGGTGGACCGCTGCTGTTCGACACCACCGCGCGCCCCGAGGGCGAGGCGCTGCGCCGCTGGTCGGCCACGGTCGCCGCGGTCGCCCGGGTGATCTACGACGTCGACAGCTCCGCGCTCCTGCGCCAGGAGGCCGACCGCGCCGTCGCCGTCGCGCTGCTCGAGACGTTCCCGCACGAGTCCCTCGCGGCGCCGACCGACCTCGCCGTGCCGCGCAGCGGGCGCCTGCGCACCGCGATCGAGTTCATGTACGCCCATGCGCACGAGCCGATCCGCACCGAGACGATCGCCGAGGCCTGCGGCGTGGGACTGCGCACCCTCCAGTCGGAGTTCCGCCGCGAGTTCGGCTTCACCGCGGTCGACTACCTGCGCCGCATCCGGCTCGACGCCGTGCGCAAGGAGCTGCGCGCCAAGGCCTCGGGCGAGGTCAGCGTGACCGAGGTGGCGCACCGCTGGGGCTTCGCGCACCTCGGCCGCTTCTCGGCGTCGTACGCGCACCGCTTCGGCGAGCGGCCGAGCACGACGCTCGAGAAGTGACGTGCGCCCGAGTGACCGGCGCCTAGAAGAAGTCCCCGCCGCTGTCGTGGTCCTCGCTCGCGCGGGCCTCCGTGGTGGGCCGGGCCGGCAGCAGCCGCCGCGTCTTGTCGCGCATGGACTCGACCGCCTCGTCGTCGTCGAGGTCGATCCCGCGGTCGAGTGCCGGGCTGGTGAAGAGCTGGCTCGCGGGCCCGAGCAGCAGGCGGGTCTCGCCGCGCAGCCCCTCGTCGGAGAGCCCCGGGACGACGACGAGGTCGGACTTCCCGACGTTCGCCAGGGCCTGGGCGTACTCGACGACCGCGGTGCACACCGCGTCCCCCAGCAGCACGAATCCGCTCGCGTAGTACAGCTTCTGCATCGTCTTCCCCTCTCGCGCGCACGACCGCGCCGAGATCCGACGCTAGAACGCGGCGCTGAGAGCTCCCACCCCCTTGACGGAGGGCCCGAGAACTCCCCTCCCCCTACTCCTCCGCGCCGCCGACGGGCGTGCGGTTGAGCGTGTAGGCCTGCTCGCTGCCGGCCACGCCGGCGACGATCACCGTGATCGGCGCCGTGTAGGTGCCGAGCGGCCAGGTCAGCAGCAGGTCGGCGGTCTGCTCCTGGGTGCGGCCGTCGACCGGGACCCAGGCGATGGTCTTGCGGTACGAGCCGTCGGCGAGGTCGCGGTTGGTGCGCAGCAGGAGCGTCTGCGAGCCGTCGGAGCCGACGCTCGAGGAGACGACCGAGAAGTTGGGGCCGTCGGCGGCGGTGATGCGCAGCGGAGTCGCGCGCGAGTCGCCGGAGCCGGAGCGGGTCATCCGCGGCGCGACCGTCAGGGTGACGAGCTCGCCGGCGGTGAGCTGCCCGGTGATCGCGATGGCGAGCGGGCGGTTCACGTTGATCTGCTCCTCGCGGAAGCTCTCGGCGGTGAAGGAGGTGTACTCGACCGAGCGGACCGACGGCGCGGGCGGCGGGGTGGTCGAGGCCGCGGCGAGCGGGGCGGCGGCGGCGACCGCGACGATCGGGACGCTCCAGGCGGCGGCGGTCGTGAGGGTGCGGCGGCCGAGGGTGCGGGATGCGGTGGTGCGGGATGCGGTGGTGCGGGATGCGGTGGTGCGGGATGCGGTGGTGCGGCGGGAGGGGGCGGTGGTCATGTCGTCTCCAGACGTCGGCGCGGTGCGTCCCCCTTCCGGGGACACGCGCTCACGCTAACCGACACCTGACGGCCAGCCGAGCCCCTGCGAGCCCTCTCAGCCCGGGTGCCACCCCTACGGGGGAGGCGGCACCCGGGAGCCCCGCCGGGAGCGCTACTGCTCCGCCGCGCGCGCCACCGCCTCCAGGCGGGCGACGTGCTCCGGCCACCACTCGGCGGGGACCGGCGGCAGGTTGTCGCCCGGCGTGCGCAGCCCGACCCGGCCGTCGATCAGCTCGCGGACGATGTCGGCGTGCCCCGCGTGCCGGTGGGTCTCGGCGGTGAGGTGCACGAGGATCCGGTGCAGCGTCACGTCCCGGGTCGTCCACCACGGCACGACGCCCGGCGCGTCGAGGTCGAGCGCGGCGACCGTCGCGTCGGAGTGCGCCCAGACCCGGCGGTACTGCTCCACCACCTGCTCGCGCGACTCCTCCGCCGTCGCCCACATGTCGGAGTTCGGCTCGGACTCCTCCTCCATCCAGGGCATGGGCTCGGGGAACGGCCGGCCGAAGACGGCGCCGAGGTAGCCGGCCTCCGTCCCCGAGACGTGCTTCACCAGGCCGAGCAGGTTGGTGCCGGTGGGTACCAGCGGCCGGCGGAGGTCGTACTCGCCCAGGCCGTCGAGCTTCTGCAGGAGGGCGTCGCGGCCCTCCTGCAGGTAGCGGAGGAGGGTCTGCTTCTGATCGGCGCTGCTCGGATCACTGCTCATGCCCCCCAGCCTGGCCCGGGGCTCAGAGCACCGCCACCCGCGCGTCCTCGCGCACGACCTCGGTCAGCACGGTGCGCCGGGTCTCGGCGCCGACGGGCGACACCTCGCCGATCAGCACGACCTCGGCCGTCGCCTCCCTCGAGGCGCAGTCCGGCCCGACCCAGAGCTCGACGAGCCCCGGCTCGACCGAGCGGACGCCGCGCCGGTCGGTGAAGGCGAGCCGCGCTGCGGGGACGTCGAAGCGCACCAGCGCCTCCTCCCCCGCCGCGAGCTCGACCCGCGCGTAGCCGAGCAGCTGCGCTACCGGCCGGGTCACCGAGGCGACCACGTCGCGCGCGTAGAGCTGCACGACGTCGACGCCGTCGCGCTCCCCCGTGTTGCGCACCCGCACGGTCGCGGTGAAGGCGCCGTCGGTCGGTGCCTCCGCCGCTCCGGGATCCGCCGACTCCAGCGCCAGCTCGGACCGGGTGAACGCCGTGTAGCTCAGCCCGTGCCCGAACGGCAGGACGGGCGTGCTGTCGGCGCTGGTCACGTCGGAGGGCCCGCCGAGGATCGGGTGCAGGTAGGAGAACGGCTGCGCGCCGGCCGAGCGCGGCAGCGAGACCGGCAGCCGGCCGGACGGCGCGACGCGGCCCGAGAGGACGCCCGCGATCGCGCCGGCCCCCTCCTCCCCGGGGAAGAACGCCTGCAGCACCGCCGCGGGCGCGGAGTCGCCGCGGATCGCCCAGTCGATCGCGTAGGGGCGGCCGGTGAGCAGCACCAGGGCGACCGGCGTGCCGGTGGCCACGACCGCCTCGACCAGCTCGCGCTGGCGGCCGGGCAGCTCGAGGCTCTCGACGTCGTTGCCCTCGCCGACGGTGCCGCGGCCGAAGAGCCCGGCCCGGTCGCCGACGACGACCACGGCCACCTCGGCACCGCGGGCGGCCTCGACGGCCTCGGCGATCCCGGCGGTGTCGGCGGAGGAGTCGTCGCCCTCCACCGAGCAGCCCTCGGCGAGGAGCAGCTCGCTGCCGGGGAACTCGGCGGCGAGCGCCTCCCGCACCGTGCGGATCTCGAAGCCGAGCGGCACGCCCTCGTGGTGCGCCAGCACGTGGTTGGCGAAGGAGTAGCAGCCCATCAGGGCGGGCGCGCTGTCGGCGTTCGGGCCGATCAGGGCGATCCGGCGCGGCTGCGCGAGCGGGAGATGCCCGTCGTTCGTCAGCAGCACGAGCGACTCCTCGGCCAGGCGGCGGGCGAGGTCGCGGTGCGCGGGTGAGTCGAGGTCGATCGACTCGGGCGCGTCGTCGAAGCGGGCGTCGAGCAGGCCGAGCCGCTCCTTCTGGGCCAGCACCCGCAGCAGCGCGCGGTCGACGATCGCCTCGTCCGCCGCGCCGGCGCGGATCCGCTCGGCCAGCGGCGCGAGGAACGCGTCACCCGTCGGCAACTCCACGTCGATGCCGGCCTCGAGCGCCAGCTGGGCGGCCTCGCCGAGGTCGGCGGCGACGGCGTGCATGAGGTGCAGGAAGGCGACCGAGAAGTAGTCGGCCACCACCACGCCGTCGAAGCCCCAGCGCTCGCGGAGGACGCCGGTGAGGTAGGCCGGCGTCGCGCCGACCGGGTCGCCGTCGATCTCCGCGTAGGAGTTCATCACCGAGCGCGCCCCGCCGTCGCGGATCGCCATCTCGAACGGCGGGAGCAGCACGTCCGCGATCTCGCGCGGTCCGGCGTGCACCGGCGCGTGGTTGCGCCCACCGCGCGAGGCGGAGTAGCCGATGAAGTGCTTGAGCGTCGCGTCGACGCCCGCCGACTGCAGCCCGCGCACGTAGGCGGTGCCGATCGTGCCGACCACGTACGGGTCCTCGGCGATGCACTCGTCCACCCGGCCCCAGCGGGGGTCGCGGATCACGTCGAGCACGGGAGCCAGGCCCTGGTGGATGCCGAGCTCGCGCATCGAGCCGCCGATGGCCGCGGCCATCTCCTCGACCAGCTCCGGGTCGAACGAGGCGCCCCAGGCCAGCGGCGTCGGGAAGGTCGCCGCCTTCCACGCCGCGAGCCCGGTCAGGCACTCCTCGTGCACGATCGCCGGGATGCCCAGCCGGGTCTCCTCGACCAGCCGGCGCTGCTCGGCCCACAGCCACTGCGCGCGCTCGACCGGGTCGAACGGGCGGGTGCCGTAGACGCGGGTGAGCTGGCCGATGCCCTCGCGGGTCGCGTCGGCGTAGCCGGTGGAGGTGGCCATCTCTCCGGCCAGCGGCGCGACGACCTCGCCGCCCTGGTCGACCCAGTAGCCGACCAGCTGGGTCAGCTTCTCCTCCAGCGTCATCCGGCCGATCAGGTCGGCGACGCGCGCGGAGGGGGTGAGTGCTTCAGTCATGGGGGTCATCCCTTCACCGCTCCGGTGAGTCCGCCGACGATGCGGCGCTCGAAGACGCTGAAGAAGATCAGCGCCGGGATCATCGACAGCGACACGAAGGCGAGCACCTTCGCCGTGTCGACGGAGTACTGCGACGAGAAGGCCTGCACGCCCAGCGGCAGGGTGAAGCTCGACTCGTCGTTGAGGATGAACAGCGGCAGCAGGTAGCTGTTCCAGCTCGCGATGAAGGCGAGGATGCCCGTCGTGATCACGCCCGGCATCGCCAGGCGGACGACCATCCGCCAGAAGAAGCCGATCCGGCTGCAGCCGTCGATGAAGGCCGCCTCCTGGATCTCGTCGGGGATCGCCCGCAGGAACGGCACCAGGATGATGATCGTCGTCGGCAGGCCGAATGCGATCTGCGGGAGCACGACGCCGGCGAGCGAGTTCATCAGGCCGAGGCTCTTGATCACCAGGTAGAGCGGGGTGATCGCGACGGTCATCGGGAACATCAGTCCGGCCGCGAAGAGCGCGTAGAACACGCCGCGTCCGCTGAAGCTGTAGCGGGCGAGCACGTAGCTCGCCATCAGTCCCAGCACGACGACGCCGAGGGTGGTCGCTCCGGCCGCGATGGCGGAGTTGCCGACCTCGCGCCAGAAGATGCCGCCGGTGATCACGTCGAGGTAGTTCTGCACGTTCCACGGCGCGGGGAACCCGGACGGGTCGGTGGTGATCTGCGCGTTCGTGCGGAATCCGCCGATGATGATGTACGCGACCGGCGCGAGCATCAGGGCGATCACGACGATCGCGACGACGTAGGCGATGATCGTGCCGCGCCCCAGCGGGCGGCGGCGGGGCTTGGGCGGCCGCGGCGAGAGCGGCGTGGTCGCGGTGGGCGGCTTGGTGCCCGGGGGCACCGCTGTCAGGGTCGTCATCTCTTGGCTCCGGCCTTCCTCGTGTCTCCCGTGAGGGCGCCTTCGGTGTCCCGCCGCAGCACGAAGCGCTGGTAGAGCAGCGCGACGATCAGCGAGACGAGGAACAGGACCACGGCGACCGCGTTGCCGTAGCCGTAGTTGCCGGCGTTGCGGCCGTTGGTGACGAGGTACGTCGCCATGGTCGAGGTGCCGGCGGTCGAGGACACGTACTGCCCCCAGATGATGTAGACGAGGTCGAACAGCTGCAGCGCGCCGATGATCGACAGGAACGCCCAGATCCGCAGCGTCGGTGCGAGCAGCGGCAGGGTGATCCGCCGCTGCACCTGCCAGTAGGACGCGCCGTCGATCGACGCGGCCTCGGACAGCTCCTCCGGGATGCCCTGGAGGCCGGCGAGGAAGAGGATCACGGCGAAGCCGATGTACTTCCACGTGATGATCAGCATCAGGGTCCAGATGGCGATCGCCGGGTCCGAGAGCCAGTCCTGCTTCAGTGCGCCGAGCCCGACCTTCTCCAGGAAGCCGTTGACGGCGCCGCTGGTCTGGAGCATGAGGCTCCAGCCGGTGCCGACGACGACCTCGGAGATCACGTAGGGCACGAAGATCAGCACGCGGATGATCGACTGCCCGCGCAGCTTGCGGTTGAGCAGCAGCGCGATCAGGATCGCGGCCGGCCCCTGCAGGACGAGCGAGAGCACCACGATCGTGCCGTTGTGGCTGAGCGCCTCGTGGAAGGTCGGGTCCTGCAGGATCGTCAGGTAGTTCTTGAACCCGACGAAGTCGGTCGGGACGCCGTAGCCCTGCCAGCTGAAGAAGCCGTAGTAGGCCGCCATCACGACCGGGAAGATCACGAAGGCGAGGAAGACGATCAGCGCCGGGCCGACGAGGATCGCGACCTCGAGGCGGCCCGACCAGCCGAGGCCCCGGCGGCGTCGCTTCGCCGCCGGGGCCTCGGGGCGCGCGTCCTCGCGGAGCGCAGTGGTCGTCACGGTCAGGCCTTGGCCGCGGCCGCGTCGACAGCCTCGACGAGCTGCTCCGGGTCGCTCTTGCCGGCGAGCAGGTCGACGACGGCGACGTTCAGCGCGTTGCCGACGTTCTGGCCGTAGACGGTGTCGAGCCACTGCGAGACGTAGGGCGCCGAGTTGTACGCGGCGAGGATGTCCTTCAGGTACGGCTCGGTGACGGCCTCCTGCGCGACGGTGTTCACCGGCGGCGCGTTGAAGGCGGCGTAGTACTCCTTCTGCACGTCGGAGGTGGCGAGGTAGTTCAGGAAGTCGACGCACTCGTCGGGCGCCGCGGTGGAGCAGGAGTAGCCGTCGACGCCGCCCATGATCGAGCCGGGCGCGCCGGCGCCGCCGTCCACCTCGGGGAAGGGGAACCAGCCGAGGTCGGGCAGGGGCTTCTCGTCGGGGGTGAGCGAGGCGATGACGCCGGGGTTCCAGGCGCCCATCAGCTCCATGCCGGCCTGGTGGTTGGCCAGGAGTCCGGCGGAGGATCCGGCGCCCTGCTGGGCGGCGGTGGTGAGGAAGCCCTCGTTGAACGGCTCGGTGCCGGCGAAGGACTGCAGGTCCTCGCCCGCCTTCAGCCAGCAGTCGTCCGAGAAGTCCTTGGAGTCGGCCGCCTCGGCCATGGTGTCCGCGCTGCACTCGCGCAGGGCGAAGAAGTAGAACCAGTGCGCGGCGGGCCAGGCGTCCTTCGCGCCGAGCGCGATCGGCTGCGCTCCGGCGCTCTTGAGCGCGGTGACCGCGGAGTCGAGCTCGTCGAGGGTCTTCGGCGTCTCGGTGATGCCGGCCTCGGTGAAGAGGTCCTGGCTGTAGAAGAGGCCACCGGGGAGCACGGCCACGGGCATCGCCCAGACCTTGTCGTCGAGCGTGTTCGCCAGGAACGAGCCCTCGGGGATCTCGCTGCGCGCCTGGTCCGAGATGCCGCCGGTGAGGTCCTTGACCAGGCCGCCGGCGACCATCGCGGCGAGCTTGCCGCCGCCGCGCTGGAGGAAGATGTCCGGGGCGTCGCCCGAGTTGAGCGCCGTCTGCAGCTTGCCGTCCAGGTCCTCGTTCTGGATGGCCTGCGACTCGATGGTGACGCCCGGGTTGGCGGCCTCGAAGTCGGTGATCGTCTTCTCCCAGAACTCCTGGCCGGGGCCGGTGGTGGAGTTCTGCCACAGGGTCATCGCGACGGTGCCGTCGGAGGATCCCGCGTCCTGGGCGGAGCAGCCGCTGAGGGCCGCCGCCGCGCCGAGCAGGGCCACGGTGGCCACCGCCGTCTTCCTGAATGCTGTTCTCGTGAACTTCATCGTTCGAACCGTTCTCTTCGCTGAGAGGCGCCGCCAGGGAGAGCGGCGCCGGGGTGCGCCCGTCCAGGACGGGCCCGATCAGTCTCAGAGCGGCCGAAAGGATCGGCAAACGTTTTCGAAACCATTTTCGAAGCGCCGGGTCAAGGATCCGGATCGCGCTCTCATCGGCGCGCTTCCGGGGTCTAGGGTCGACCGCATGTCCCTCCGCCCGACCATCCACGACGTCGCCGCCGCCGCCGGCGTCTCGGTCGCGACCGTGTCGAAGGCGATGAACGGCCGCTACGGCATCGCGCCCGCGACGGCGAACCGCGTGCTCGAGATCGTGCGCGAGCTCGGCTACGAGTCGAGCCTGGTCGCCAGCAGCATGCGCTCGCGGCGCACCGGGGTGATCGGCGTGCTGGTCGCCGGCTTCGAGCCGTTCAGCGCGGAGATCCTCAAGGGCGTCGGCTCGGTGCTGCGCCGGTCGCGGTTCGACCTGCTCGCCTACAGCGGCTCGCACGAGGGCGAGCAGGAGGGCTGGGAGCGGCGCTCGCTCAGCCGGCTCAGCGGCACCCTGATCGACGGCGCGATCGTGGTGACGCCCTCGGTGGTGAGCACGCCGTCGGACATCCCGCTGGTCGCCGTCGACCCGCACACCGGCCGCGCCGACGTGCCGACCGTCGAGTCCGACAGCTTCGGCGGCGCCCTCCAGGCCGTGCGGCACCTCGTCGCCCTCGGCCACCGGCGCATCGGCTTCGTCGCCGGTCGCGTCGACCTCCGCTCCGCCCGGCTGCGCGAGGCCGGCTACCGCGCCGGGCTCTCGGAAGCGGGGATCGCGTTCGACGAGCGGCTGCTCCGGGTGGGCAGCTACCACCACGACACGGCGCGGCTGCCGGCCTCGACGATGCTCTCGCTGGCCGACCGGCCGACCGCCGTCTTCGCCGCGAACGACGTCTCGGCCCTCGCGATCATCGAGACGGCCGCGCACCTCGGGCTCGACGTGCCGCGGGACCTCTCGGTGGTCGGCTTCGACGACGTGCCCGAGGCGGCCCGCTTCGACCCGCCGTTGACCACGATCCGGCAGCCGATGCAGACGCTCGGCGCGACGGCCGCCGAGATGCTGATCACGCTGATGGCGGGCGGCACTCCCCCGTCGCTGCACGTGCAGCTGCCGACCCAGCTGGTGCGCCGCGCGACCACCGCGCCGCCGTCGATGCGGAGGACGCCGTGACGCCGGACGAGCTGACACCGGACGACCTGACACCGGGCGAGGGCGGGGCCGAGCCCCGCGAGGCGCACGACGAGCTCTTCGACGCGCTGGTGTTCGTCGACCTCCCCGTGCTCGACGCGCTGCTCGACACCCGCTTCGTGATCGAGCACCCGACCGGGCTCGTGCAGTCGAAGCTCGACTGGATGGACGACATCGCCGAGGGCCTGAAGGAGTACCACGCCATCGACCACGTCGAGAGCGCGGTCTCCGGCACGGCCGCGCACCCGGTGCTCGTCTCGCGCACCCTGACCGAGGCGACGATCGGCTCGCTGCACGCCACCTGGCGCCTGCAGCTCACCAGCCGGCTGGTGCCGGTCGGCGACGAGTGGGTGATCACCCGCACGACCGTCAGCACCTGGTGAGCGGGCGGGCCTGGTGAGCGCGGGCCCGGCTCAGGCCTGCAGGATCACCGCGCCGTAGTGCGTGCCCGCGCCGGTGCCGACCAGCAGCACCGACTCGCCCTCCTGCACGCGGGCGCGGTGCAGCGCGAGCGGGATCGCCGCGCCGATGGTGTTGCCGACCTCGGGGAGGGTGATCACCATCCGCTCGCGGCCCCAGAGCCGGGCCATGCCCTCGAGGCCGGCCTTGCTGGTCTGGTGCGGCACGACGCGGTCGATACCCGGCAGGCCGGTGCCGAGGCCCGGCCGCACCCGCTCGAGGAAGGCCGGGAAGTGCCGGAGGGCGTCCACGAGCAGCGCGCCGCCGTGCATGTCGAAGCGGAAGTCGTCGAGCCGCCCCGGGGCGTCCTCGATCCGGATGCGCGAGCCGAAGCCGCGGATCTCGGCGTGCCGGACGCCGCTCGGCCGGGTCTCGAAGCGCGAGGTCACGATGCCCTGGCCCGGGCCCTCGGCGCGGCCGAGGACCACGGCGGCCGCCGCGTCGCCGAAGAGCAGCGCGCTCTCGGGCTGGCGGAGGTCGATGCCGCGGCTGCCGCCCTCGGTCGAGACGACGAGCACCCGCTCGGCGCGGCCGGTCGCGAGCAGGAAGCCCGCCTCCTGCAGCGCGAAGAGGAACGAGAGGCAGGTCGCGTTCAGGCTGTAGGCCGAGACGTCCTCGAGGCCGAGGCCTGCGGCGATCAGCGCCCCGCCGTCGGGGATCGCCTGCAGCTGGGTCCCGGAGGCGTTCAGCACGACGTCGACGTCGCTAGCGTCGATCCCCGCCGCGTCCAGCGCCCGCCGGGCGGCGAGCAGGCCGAGCTCCAGCGGATCCTCGTCGTCGGCGAGCCAGTGCCGGGTCAGCACTCCGGAGCGGCGCGCCGCCTCCTCCGCGTCGATGCCGCAGAGCGCGGCGACCTCGGCGGTCGGCACGACGCGCGACGGCAGGGCCTCGCCGGTGCCGAGGACACGGACGGGCAGCAGGAGCGGGAGCGCGTCGGCCACGGTCCTGTATAGCGCCGATGAGTCCGTGCCCGCTCGCGCTAGGCTCCGGCGGGACGGAAGGGGGGGGTCCGGCGTGACCGAGTCGACGAGTGGCGCGTTCTGGGTGGTCGTGCCCTTCTACGACGAGGAGAAGCTGCTCGGCGGCGCCCTCGACGCCCTCGCCGACCAGACCGATCCCGGCTTCACCCTGCTGCTCGTCGACAACGGCAGCACCGACCGCTCCCGCGCGGTGATCGACGCCTTCCGGGCCCGGCGGCCCGACCGCCCGGTCCTCGTGATCGACGAGCCGCAGAAGGGCACCGGAGCCGCCTCGGACACCGGCTTCCGCCACGCCGTCGCGCACGGCGCCGCGACGGTCGCGCGCACCGACGCGGACTGCCTGCCCGCCCCGGACTGGGTGGCGCGGCTGAAGGCCGACGTCGCCGACGGCGCCCGCTTCGTCGGCGGCCGGCTCGTGCCCCGCACCGACGAGCCGGTCTACCGCTGGTACGACGGCGTGATCGGCACCGCGATGATCCGTCTGATGGAGCACGCCCCGGGGATCTTCTACCGCCGGCCCGGCCAGCGCTACCGGATGTTCATGGCGGCCGGCTCGAACCTGGCGATCGACGCCGCGCTCTACCTCGAGGTCGGCGGCTTCCCGCGCTCGAGCATCGACGACACCGACGAGGACCTGGAGCTGCACCTGAAGGTCTGCCGGGTGATCCCGCGCTCGCAGGCGCGGCTCGATCGGAAGGCCGTGGTGCGGATGTCGATCCGCAAGGGCAAGGCGCTCGGCTACCTCGGGATCCTGCTCTGGTACTGGGGCCGCAAGCGCTGGGGCCGCGCGGGCGTCGCGGAGGTCGTCGATGTCCGCTGACGCGCGGGAGTCCGCTGACGCCCGGGAGTCCACTGAGCAGCCCGCGCCCCGCCGCGTCCTGATCACCGGTGCGACCGGCTTCCTCGGCGGCCACGCGGTCGCCGAGTTCCTGGCCGCCGGCGACGAGGTGATCGCGACCGGCCGGAACGCCGACGCGCTCGCCCGCCTGCGCGCGACGGGCGCCGAGACGATCGCGGCCGACCTCGCCGAGCTCGCGACGCGCGACGTCCGCGCCGACGTGCTCGTGCACGCCGCCGCCCTCTCCAGCCCCTGGGGCCGCTGGCGCGAGTTCCACGCGGCGAACGTCGCGGGCACCGCGGCGATGATCGACCTCGCCGAGCGCTGCGGGATCCGCCGCCTCGTCTTCGTCTCCTCGCCGAGCATCTACTCGGCCCGGCGCCACCGGCTCGGCATCCGCGAGGAGGACGTCGACACCCGCAGCCGGATGAGCCTCTACATCCGCAGCAAGATCGCCGCCGAGCGGCTGCTGCAGGAGGCGCACGCCGCCGGCCGGATCCCGGAGCTGGTGATCCTGCGCCCGCGCGGGCTGATCGGCGTCGGCGACCCGAGCCTCATCCCCCGCTTCGTCGCCGCGAGCCGGCGCCGCGGCGTCCCGCTCTTCGACGGCGGCCGGAACCCGGTCGACATCACCTGCGTCGAGAATGCGGCCCTCGCGCTCCGCCTCGCCGCGGACGCCCCGGTGGCGACCGGCGGCGTCTACAACATCACCAACGGCGAGCCGGCCCCGCTCGGCGAGCTGCTGGACCGCTTCTTCGCCGCGATGGGCGAGAAGCCGCGCTACCTCACCGTGGACCTGCGGGTGCTCAGCGCGGTCGCGGCCGTCCTCGAGCGCGTGTACGCGGCGCTCCCCGGCGGCGCGGAGCCGCCGTTCACCCGCTACACGGTCGCCACCCTCGCCTACGCGCAGACCCTCGACATCTCGCGGGCGCGCGCCGAGCTCGGCTACGCGCCGCGCGTGCCGCTCGCGGAGGGCCTACGGAGGGTCGGCGAGCACTACCGGAGGACCGCATGAGCGAGCACGGGCCGGCTCTCCAGGTCTTCGCCTGCGGCGAGACGAGCTTCCCGCTCTCCCGCGTCTTCCGCGGCGGGAGCCCCGCGCGGCGCACCTTCCCCTCCGCCGCCTTCCTCTACACGCACCCGAGCGGGCGGCGCGTGCTCTTCGACACCGGCTACCCGCCGACCCTGCGCGGGACGGGCACCGTCGGCGCGCTCTACCGGCGAATCCTCCCGGCCCGGGTCGGCGCCGACGAGACGATCGACCGGCGGCTCGCGGCCGTCGGCCTCGCGCCGTCCGACATCGACACGGTCGTGCTCTCGCACCTGCACCCCGACCACGTCGGGGGCCTCCGCTGGTTCCCGGACGCGACGCTCGTGCTCTCGCGCGGCCAGCTCGAGACGATCGAGCGGAGCCGGATCACCGACGGCGTCTTCGCGGCGCTGATCCCGGCCCGGGCGGACACGGCGACGCTCGTCGACGACCAGCCGGTGGCGACGACTCCCAGCGGGGTCGCCGGCTACGACCTCTTCGGCGACGGCCGCTTCGTGATCACCCCGCTGCCCGGGCACGCGAGCGGCCACCTCGGCGCGCTGGTCGAGGGCCGCGTGCTGCTGGCCGGCGACGCGGCCTGGGGCCGCGAGTTCCTGACCTGGTCGGACCGGCTGCGCTTCCTCCCCCGGCTGATCAGCCACGACGCGGAGGCGCACCACCGGACGTCGCGCGAGCTGGAGCGCCTCGAGGCCGCCGGGCTGACTCTGTGCTTCAGTCACGACCACTACCCGGAGCGCGTGCTGCTGGCCTGAGCCGGCTGCACCGGCCCGCTCAGCTCGCGAACTCCTCCGGGCGGTCGTGCTCGGCCAGCGAGAGCCGGACCCGCTCGATGTCGGCGTCCGACGGCAGCTCCGAGGTGACCGCGGCGATCGCCGTGCCGACGTCGACGCGGCTGGCCGGCAGCCCGCCCTCGGCGGCCAGGCGCGTCGCGACCTCGGCGACCTCCTCGTCGGAGAGCCGGCGGCGCAGCAGCGCGATCAGCGGCACGAAGTCCTGCTCGGGCAGCCCGGCGGGGTAGCCGGCGCGGAGCCAGCGGACGACGCGCGTGACGAGTCCGGCGCGCTCCGAGGCCGGGCGCTCCGGCTCGGCGAGCTCCTCCGGGCGGGCGAGCGGCCAGCCCGCGCTCGCGAGCCGTGCCGACACCCGGACGAGGTCCTCGGGCAGCGCGGGTCCGAGGAGCGTCTCCTCGATGCGCTGCCGCATCCTCGCGGCGGAGAACTCCTCGCCGGCCGCGTCGGCGCGCACCGCGTCGGACAGCAGCTGGCGGACGACCTGCTCCAGCTCGTCGCGGGTCAGGCTGCGCTGGAGGAGGCCGAGCAGCGGGACGTAGTCGGTCTCCGGCACTCCGGAGGGGTAGCCCGCGCGGAGCCAGCTGACCACCCGAGCGACGACGCCGTCCGCGGGAGCGGGAGCCGCCGCGTCGGGCGCCGCCGGGTCGGTCGCCGCCACGGTCAGCCCTTGGGGACGAACGTCGGGAAGACGTGCTCGAAGCTCACGGCCTGGCCGAGGCCGGTCGCGATGATGATGCTCAGGCCCACCGCCACGGCGGCGACCACGATCACGAAGCAGAGCACGCCGAGCGCGCGGAGCAGCGGCGCCGGAAGGCCGGGAGCCTGCGCGGTCGAGGCCGCGGTTCCACTGGCTCCGTCACCGCCGGCGAGGGCGAACGAGCGGACGCCGACGGCGAAGAGCACGGGCAGGCCCGCGCCGAGGAGCACGGCGATGAGCGCCACCTGGCCGGCGGCACTGAAGAAGAGGGAGAGCACGGGTCGGTCCTTTCGAGTCGGTACGGAGGGATCCGGGCTAGACGCCGGCGGTCTGCTTCGCCGCGGAGCCCGCGTCCGACCACTCGTCGTTGACGTTGTGCGCGCCGATGCTGTCGCGGCGCGAGCGGACGTAGATGAAGATCGCGACGGCGACGAGGACGGCGGTCATCAGGACGCCGCCGCCGGCTCCGCCGACCAGGTGGCCGATCCACCACATCACGGCGCCCATCAGTGCGGCGGCGGGGAGCGTGATCACCCAGGCGGTCACCATCCGCAGCGCGACGCGCCAGCGGACCTGCGCGCCGGGGCGGCCGACGCCGGAGCCGAGGATCGAGCCGGTCGCGACGTGCGTGGTCGAGAGGGCGAAGCCGAGGTGGCTGGAGGCGAGGATGACCGCTGCGGAGGCGCTCTCGGCGGCCATGCCCTGCGGGGTGTCGATCTCGACGAGGCCCTTGCCGACGGTGCGGATGATCCGCCAGCCGCCGATGTAGGTGCCGAGCGAGATGGCGAGCGCGCAGCTGAGCTTGACCCAGAAGGGGACGGACTCGGTGTCGCTCCAGCCGCCCGCGGCGATCAGCGCCAGCGTGATGACGCCCATGGTCTTCTGCGCGTCGTTGGTGCCGTGCGCGAGCGAGACGAGCGAGGCGCTGCCGATCTGGCCGATCCGGAAGCCGCGGTGGATGCGGCGGTCGGCGAGGTTCCCGATCACGCGGAAGACGAGCCAGGTGCCGATCGCGGCGACCGCGCCGGCGAGCACCGGCGACATCAGCGCGGGCAGGATCACCTTGCCGACGACGCCGTCGAGCTTCGAGCCGTCACCGGCCCAGTTGACGCCGTTGAGGCCGAGGCCGGCGAGCGCCGAGCCGATCAGGCCGCCGAAGAGGGCGTGCGACGAGCTGGAGGGCAGACCGAGCAGCCAGGTGAGGAGGTTCCAGACGATGCCGCCGATGAGGCCGGCGAGCACGATCAGCAGGAGCGCCGAGCCGCCGCCCTCGAGCAGCGCCGGGTCGGGCGCGCCGGTGGAGTCCTGGATCTTGACGACCGCGTTGGTGACGGTCAGCGCCACCTCGATGCTGAGGAATGCGCCGACGAGATTGAGGACGGCGGAGAGCGTGACGGCCACCTTCGGCTTCAACGCGCCGGTCGCGATGGACGTGGCCATCGCGTTCGCCGTGTCGTGGAAGCCGTTGGTGAAATCGAACGCCAGAGCGGTGACGATGACGAGCGCGAGAAGGATGAAGGGATCCACGGAGGAGATCCTCCCGCCCGCGCAGGCCGCTCGGAAGGGTTCGCCGGGGCGTTCACCGGCTGTTCACCTCTCCGAGCGGCGCGCCGGGCTACCCTGTGCATTCTTTCAGGGTAGGGGCGTCCCGCGGGGCTCGCTCAGTTCGAGGAGTGCGGCAGCGGCGGCGTGAGGTCCGGCACGTGCTCGGGGTCGGCGTCGGGCTCGGGCTGCTCCTCGGCCTGCTGACCCTGGGCCTGCTCCTCGGGAGCCTGCTCCTGGTCCTGCTCGTCGTGCGCCGCGCTCGGCAGCGGCGGCGTGAAGTCGGGCGTGACCGACGGGTCGGCCGCGCCGACGGCGATGTGCTCGCGCTCGACCACGTGCTTGGGTGCGGAGGGCGCGCTGCGCTTCTCGGCCTGGGCGGCCTTCTTCGCCGCCTTCTCCTGCCGGCGCTTGAGCGTGTCGGTCTGCTCGGCGAGCTTGCGAGCCTTCTTGCGCAGCTTCTTGCTGGAGTCGCGGACGGCGTCGTGGGCCGCGCGGACCGACTTCTCCGCCTTCGCCAGGGCCTTCTTCGCGCGCTTCTGCGCGGCCTTGTCGTCGGTCTTCTGCGACGACTTCTTCGAATCGGACTTCTTCTTCTGCGCCATGCCGGCTCCTCACACTCGTCGACCCGATCGGTCGTGGGTCCACCGTAGCGAGCGGGCACCGCACGGGGCCTGGGCAGAACGGCCGGCCGGGGAGTACAACTGCCGCATGACCGATGCGATCTCCCCGCGCGACTTCCGCGCCGCCCCCGGCACCGCCGACTGGCGGGTCGTCGGCGACGGCGCCCGCGCCTACTTCCGCACCGGCGATCACGGGGCCGGCTCCTTCGCCGCGGGGGCCGCCCTGGTCGCCGCGATCGCGGCCCTCGCCGAGCAGGCCGGCCACCACCCCGACGTCGATCTGCGCTACGGCGGCGTCGGCGTGCGCCTGATCAGCCACGACGTCGGCGACATCAGCGAGCGCGACCTGGCCCTCGCCCGCGAGATCTCGGCCACCGCCCGCGCGCTCGGCCTCCCCGCCGAGCCGGCCGCGGTGCAGAGCCTGCAGATCGCGATCGACGCCGTCGACGTCGCCGCGGTCCGCGCCTTCTGGCGGGCCGTGCTCGGCTACTCCCCCGTCGAGGACGCCGACCTCGCCGACCCGCGCGCCCTCGGCCCGAACCTCTGGATCCAGCAGATCGAGGGCCCGCGCCCCGAGCGCAACACGATCCACCTCGACCTCTACCTGCCGCGCGACGTCGTCGACACCCGCCTCGCCGCGGCCCTCGCCGCCGGCGGGCGCGTCGTCGACGACTCGAACGCGCCGGAGTGGTGGACCCTCGCCGACCCGGAGGGCAACGAGGTCGATCTCGCGCCCTGGCGGGACGACAGCGAGTGGAGCGCCTGAGGCCGTGACCCGGCGAGCCTGGTGAGGCAGGCTGGAGTCATGGTCTTCACTCCCAACCACGGCGGCTACTCCGGCAGGCACGGGCTGCGCCGCCCGATGCGCGGCCCCAAGCGCGACCGCTGGATGTGGTGGCGCCTCGGCTCCGGCGTCGCCGCGACCGTCGCCGGACTGATCGCCCTGCTGGTCTTCACGAGCGGCCGGTACTGATCGTGTCGCGCGAGAGGGTCACGGGCATCGGCGGCTTCTTCTTCGCCGCGCGCGATCCGGAGGCGCTGGCCCGCTGGTACGCCGAGCACCTCGGCATCGACGAGGTGCCGACCGAGTACGGCGCCCCGTCGTGGCGCCAGGACGCCGGCACCACCGTCCTCGCCCCGATGCCGGCCGGCTCCGAGCCGCTCGGCCCCGCCGGCTGGACCCTGAACCTCCGCGTCCGCTCGCTCGACGCGCTCGTCGCCCAGCTCCGCGCCGCGGGCATCACCGTGCAGATCGACCCCGAGATCTACCCCAACGGCCGCTTCGCCGACCTGGACGACCCCGAGGGCAACCGCCTCCAGCTCTGGCAGCCGGCGGGCGCGGACGCGTAGCGTCTCGCAGTCGCAGGTGCGTCAGGCGCGGTCGTGGAGGGTGATCAGGTAGCCGTCCGGGTCGGCGAAGGTGAAGGTCAGGCCGAAGGGGCCCTCGGCGGGGGCCGACGCGATCGGGACGCCGGCGGCGGCGAGGGAGTCGTGCAGGGCGGCGACCTCGGTGGCGTGCAGCCAGAGGGCGACGCCGCGGCCGGGCTCGGCGGGGAGCTCGGTGCCGGGAAGAACGTCCCTGATGGCGAAGGGGATCGGCGCCGTGTCGAAGACGACGGCGTGCGGCGGGCCGGGGCGGCGGGAGAGGCCGAGGCGGGTCTCGTAGAACTCGGCGGAGCGCTCGAGGTCGCGGACCTGGAGGGAGAGGAAGTCGGGGCCGGTGATCGCCATGGGAGCGCCTTTCGTCGGGGTGGGTGTCAGTTTCCTTACATGGAGCGTATGTCAGAATAATGACATGAGTCAACAGGGCGAGAGCACGGCACGGATCGAGTTGGACACCTCCGTCGGCTACGTGCTGAAGGAGGCGTCGAGCGCCCTGCGCGTCGCGATGGAGGCGGCGCTGCGGCCGCTCGGGATCACGGTCACCGCCTACTCCTGCCTGGAGCTGCTGGCGCACCGGCCGGGGCTGTCCAGCTCCGAGCTGGCGCGGGGCGCGTTCGTGACCCGGCAGTCGATGCACGTGCTGCTGCAGTCGCTCGAGCGCGACGGTCATCTGATCCGGGCCGAGACAGCGCCGAGCGGCCGGGCGCTGCCGATCCGGCTCACGACCTCCGGCGAGGAGCTCCTCGGCGAGGCGAGCGCGGCCGTCCGGGCGGTCGAGGAGCGCATGCTGACGGGGCTGGACGGGGCGCGGATCCGCGAGCTGCACGCCCTGCTCCGCCACTGCGCGGAGGCGCTCGCCTGAGCCCGAGACGTCAATACCGTGCACCGCTCGGCATTCTCTCAGTGGCGTTCCGGAGCTACGCAGGTACTCTGGAGGGTCGCCGCGCGGTCCCCTGAGCCCCGGCTGACACCCCCCTGAGCACCACCTGCTGGGCGCCGCTGAGCGCTCCGCCGCCCCGACCCGCCCTGCCGCGCCCCCGTTCCCCCGCGGCGAACGACCCGGAAACCACGACTGCATGCACCACTCCGACCACGCCCCGGCCCCCGTCTCCGCCGCGACCGCGCAGGCCCTCCCGACCCGCCGGCAGCTGCGCGAGCAGCGCGAGGCCGAGCAGGTCGCCGCGCGCAGCGTCGCCCGCACCGCCGCCGCCCGCACCGCCGCCGCGCGCAGCACGGCCCGGAGCACCGCCGTCCGCCGCCCCTCGACGCGCCGCGTGTCCGCCTTCGCCGCGATGACCTTCGTGGTCGGCCTGGCCGTCACCTCGACGATGCCCGCCTTCGCCGTCGGCGACACCCCGGAGTCCGCCGTCGCGACCGACACCGCGAACGCCGTCGCCGCGGCCCGCCCGCAGAGCTTCGTCGCCGCGGGCGTCGTGCAGCAGAGCGTCACCCGCGACGCCTTCGCCGCCGAGGCCAAGCCCGAGGTCCTCGTGCCCACCGCCTCCCTCGACGCGATCACCGCCGGCGCGGGCGAGTCGACCGCCGCGGCCGCCGGGGTCTCCGGCACCTGGGTGCTCCCGATCGCCGGCCACATCAGCAGCAGCTACGGCCCCCGCCCGGACCAGCCGGTCGCCGGCGTGAACCTCTTCCACAAGGGCACCGACCTCGCCGGCGCCTGCGGGACCCCCGTCCTCGCGGCCGCGAGCGGCACCGTCGAGGAGGCGGCCTACTCCGGCAGCTACGGCAACTGGATCCTGCTCGACAACGGCGGCGGCATCGAGACCGGCTACGCGCACAACACCGACCTGCTCGTCGACGTCGGCGACACCGTCGTCGCGGGCGAGGTCATCGCGACCCGCGGCTCGACCGGCGCCTCGACGGGCTGCCACCTGCACTTCGAGACCCGCGTCGACGGCGAGGCGGTCGACGCCGTGCCGTTCATGGCCGCGCTGGGCGTGCCCCTGGGCTAGCGCCGAGCCGGAGCCTCTGGATCAGCCCAGCGGCACGGTGCGCGGGCCGGTCGAGACCGCGCCGGACCAGTGGGCGTCGGCGGGGTCGGTCGTCACGGTGATGCGCGCGTCCTGGTCGACGGCGATCTCCATCGAGCCGGTGTTGCCGCCGCCGTTGCTCGTCGTCCGGGTGGTGCCCGGGTCGTAGACGCAGGACGAGCCGGTGGTCATCAGGCCCTCGACCTCGACGGTCACCTCGGCGTCGGCGCTGTCGCAGACGACCGAGACGGTCACGTGCAGCGGCTCGCCGGTGAGGCGCACGGTCTGCGGCTCGACTGCGCCGGTCTCGTCGACCCACTCGACGGCGGCGGTCGCCCCCTCCGGCAGCCGGACGGGCCCGATCGGGCGGTCGCCCGGCGAGGCCGAGGCCGAGGCGGTCGAGGAGGCCGCGGGCGCCTCCGAGACGGTCGGCGTCGCCTCCGCTCCGCTCTCCGCCGGGGCGGTGCAGGCGGCCAGCGCCAGCCCGGTGAGGGCCAGCGCGGCCCCCGTCGTCATCGTTCTTCTCCTGCTCTTCACGGCTCCCCCTGCTCGTGTCGGCGGTCGTGTCGGTCCCTCCGGTCTACCCGAGGCGGTCGCCGAGCGGGACGGTCTCTGCGGCGGTTGCCAGGGACGCGGAGCACCGGACGCGGCGGTTCCGGGCATCGGATCCACGGAGCCCGCACCCAGATTCCCGAGTATTACTAGGTATATAGTGCACCTATGGATATCAGCAGCACCCGCTTCACCGATCGCGTCGTCCTCATCACCGGCGGCGGCTCCGGCCTCGGCCGCGCCACCGCCGTCCGCCTCGCCGCGGAGGGCGCGAAGCTCGCCCTCGTCGACGTCTCCGAGCAGGGCCTCGCCGCGACCGTCGAGGCGCTCCCCGAGGGCACCGAGTCGCTCACCGTGATCGCGGACGTGTCGAAGGCGTCCGACGTCGACGACTACGTCGCGCAGACCCTCGCGCGCTTCGGCCGCATCGACGGCTTCTTCAACAACGCCGGCATCGAGGGCCGCCAGAACCTCACCGAGGACTTCACCGCCGACGAGTTCGACAAGGTCGTCGCGATCAACCTCCGCGGCGTGTTCCTCGGCCTCGAGAAGGTGCTCAAGGTGATGCGCGAGCAGGGCTCGGGCATGGTCGTCAACACCGCGAGCGTCGGCGGCATCACCGGCATCGGCAATCAGTCCGGCTACGCGGCCGCGAAGCACGGCGTCGTCGGCCTCACCCGCAACTCCGGCATCGAGTACGGGCAGTACGGCATCCGCATCAACGCGATCGCCCCAGGCGCCATCTGGACGCCCATGGTCGAGAACTCCATGAAGCAGCTCGACGCCGAGAACCCGCGCAAGGCCGCCGAGGAGTTCATCCAGGTGAACCCGACCAAGCGCTACGGCGAGGCCGCCGAGATCGCCTCGGTCGTCGCCTTCCTGCTCTCGGACGACGCCTCCTACATCAACGCGGTCGTGCTGCCGATCGACGGCGGGCAGTCGATCAAGTACTGAGCCCTCACCTCGAAGCCGTCGCGGCGCGAGAGGATGGTCGGATGAACCCCACCGGGCGCCTCCGCGCCGCGCGCGACACCCTGCTCGAGCACCGCACCGACGCGGCGGCCGCCACGGACGCCTTCCGCTGGCCGGACGTCGGCCCGCACTTCAACTGGGCCGTCGACTGGTTCGACGAGATCGCCATCGGCAACGAGAAGACCGCCCTCTGGATCGTCGAGGAGGACGGCTCCGAGACGAAGGTCTCCTTCGACGAGATGCGCTGGCGCTCCGACGAGGTCGCCGCCTGGCTGCACTCCGTCGGCGTCGAGCAGGGCGACCACGTGATGCTCATGCTCGGCAACCGGCTCGAGCTGTGGGAGTCGATGCTCGCGATCATGAAGCTCGGCGCGGTCATCCTGCCCACCACGACGCTCCTCTCCCCCGCGGACCTCGCCGACCGGCTCGAGCGCGGCGAGGTCGCGCACGTGATCGCGGACGCGACCGAAACCGCGAAGTTCGAGGGCCTCACGGAGGACGTCGGACTGATCGCGGTCGGCGGCGCGGCGGGCGTGCCGGACGGCTGGCTCGACTACGCCGACTCGATCGAAGCCCCCGGCATCGCCCCGAGGGTCGTCGTCGACAGCACCGACGCCTGCCTGATCTACTTCACCTCGGGGACCACCTCGAAGCCGAAGATGGTCGTGCACACCCACGAGTCCTACCCGGTCGGGCACCTCAGCACGATGTACTGGCTCGGCGTGCAGCCGGGCGACGTGCACTCGGCGATCAGCTCACCCGGCTGGGGCAAGCACGCGTGGAGCTGCTTCTTCGCGCCGTGGAACGCCGAGGCGACGGTGTTCGTCTACAACTACTCCCGGTTCTCGCCGGTCGCGCTGCGCGAGCAGCTGGACCGCGCGGGGGTCACCACCTTCTGCGCGCCGCCGACGGTCTGGCGGATGCTGATCCAGTCCGATCTCGGCGCCCGCCCGCGCGCGCTCACCGAGATCCTCTCGGCCGGCGAGCCGCTGAACCCCGAGGTGATCGCGACGGTCGAGCGCGACTGGGGCCTCACCATCCGCGACGGCTACGGCCAGACCGAGACCACGGCGATCATCGCCAACCCGCCCGGCGGCGAGGTCGTCTCCGGAGCGATGGGCCGGCCGCTGCCGGGCGTCGCGATCGCGCTGATCGACCCGGTCACCGGCGAGTCCTCCTCCACCGGCGAGATCTGCCTCGACCTGTCCACCGAGCCGGTCAACCTGATGTCCGGCTATCTCGGCGACGACGAGCGCACCTCGCGCGCGCGTGCCGACGGCTACTTCCACACCGGCGACGTCGCCGTCCGCGCCGTCGACGGCACCATCACCTTCCTCGGCCGCACCGACGACATCTTCAAGTCGTCCGACTTCAAGATCTCGCCCTTCGAGGTCGAGAGCGTGCTGCTGCAGCACCCGGCCGTCGCCGAGTCCGCGGTCGTCCCGGCGCCCGACCCGACCCGGCACAGCGTGGTCAAGGCCTACGTCGCTCTGGCGGACGGCTGGGAGCCGACCGCCGAGACCGCCGCGGCGATCTTCCGCCACACCGACGAGCTGCTCTCCTCCTTCGAGCGGGTGCGCCGGATCGAGTTCCACGAGCTGCCCAAGACCATCTCGGGCAAGATCCGCCGCGTCGAGCTGCGCGAGCGCGAGGAGCAGGCCTTCGCCCGCGGCGAGGAGCTCGCGGCGGAGTGGCGGAGCGACCGGCTCTAGCGACGCCGTCCCGGCCGGCCGCTCCTAGAGCTTCCGGGCGACGATCTCGCCGTGGTCGCGGACGCCCGGGCTCGTGCGCGCCGCCGCCGCGACGACCTCGAAGCCCGCGTCCGCGACGGCGGTGCGCATGCTCTCGAGCGGGTGGAACCAGGCCGGCAGGACCGCGTGCGCGAACTCCCGCTGCGGGGCGCCCACGAAGAAGCCGATCAGCAGTGCGCCGCCGGGCCGCAGCGCGCGGGCGAAGCCGCCGAGGACCTCGGGCAGCTCGGCGGGCGGGAGATGGATGAGCGAGTACCAGGCGAGGATCCCGCCGAGCGATCCGTCGGCGCCCGGCTCGCGCAGGGTGCCCGTCCGGAACGGGACGCCGGGGAAGCGCCGTCGTGCGACCGCGACGAACTCCGGCACGAGGTCGACGCCCTCCGCCTCGAGACCGCGCTGCCGAAGGAACGCGGTCCAGTGGCCGGGACCGCAGCCCGCGTCGAGGACCGGACCGGTCAGGCCGGCGGCCCAGGCGTCGATCAGCGCGCGGTCGCGCGGGTCGGCGTCGTCGACGGAGCCGAGCAGGGCGGTGTACTCGTCCGCTCGGACGCCGTAGGCGTCGCGCACTTCCGGCTCGGTCACGAATCCGCCTCGGTCATGAAGCGCCTCGGTCACGAGTCACCCGTCGGACGGCGGCGCTGCTGCTTCGTGGCGGAGCGCTGCTGCTTGCTCGCGAGGTGGCGGCGGCCGGAGCCGCGGGTGGGGCGGGTCGGCCGGCGCGGAGCGGCGGGCGGGGCGAGGGCCGCGGCGACGAGGTCGCGGAGGGTCGTGAGGGCGACCTCGCGGTTGCGCAGCTGCGAGCGCTCCTGCGAGACCGTGACGGTGATCGCTCCGGAGACCAGGCGCTGGGCGAGCCGCTGGAGGAGGCGCTCCCGCTGGTCGTCCGTGAGCGCGGCGGACTCCGCGACGCTCCAGGTGAGCTGCACGCGGCTGTCGGAGGTGTTGACGTGCTGCCCGCCCGGGCCGGAGGAGCGGGAGAACCGCCACTGCAGCTCGGACGCGGGGATCGTCAGGCGCGCGGACACCTCGAGATCCGCACCCACCTCGACAGCCATGCGGCAAGCCTGGCACGCCGAGCGCCGTCAGGCCGAGGGCGGACGTCCCCCGCCCGCGCCGCCGCCGCCGCCGCCCGAGGGCACCGACCCGCCGGTCGGCTCCGTCGTCGTGTCGACGCGGACCGTGAGGGCGAAACGGTAGCCGGAGGTGGCGTCGCCGGTCGCGGTCGGCAGCTGCAGCTCGCCGCCGTCGTCGCCGAAGACGTTGTCGTCGTCGAGGCTCACCTGGGCGAGGTTCTCGCTCGAGCCCTCGTATCCGCTGAGCGCGTAGACCGCGGTGCAGGCGTCCTCGGGGACGGCCAGCTGCGAGGTCGCGATCGCGTTGCCGGAGTCGCTGATCGAGTAGACGTCGGGGTAGACCTCGAAGTGGATGTGCGGCCAGCGGCCGGAGTAGCAGGCCGGGAAGATCGAGGTGTAAGTGACCTCGCCGTTCGCGTCGGCGACCTGCACGCCGCGGAGATAGGTCTCCTCGGTGATGCCGTCGGAGTACATCGAGTAGCCGCCGGACGCGTCGCAGTGCCAGACGTAGACGGCGGCGTTCTCGAACGGGACGCCGCCGTTCGCGGTGTCGAGGATCGTCAGGGTGAAGGCGAGCGGCAGGCCGGCCGCGGTGGCGCCGCCGTCGATGCTCGAGCGGATGTCGCTGCGGACGATGCCGGAGTCGCTCAGCACGTCGGGGCCGTTCGAGCCGTCGCCGGGATAGGGACCGGCGGTCTCGTCGGGGATCTCGCCGGTGGTCGCGGCGGCGCTGCTGCTCGCGCTGCTCGTCGCGGTTCCGGAGGCGCTGCCCGCGACGGCCGAGCACGCGGCCAGCGCCGTGGTGGCGGCGCCGACCCCGATCAGGCCGAGCACGCGGCGCCGATCGAGCATCCGGCGGCTCAGCAGGGTGCCGACGTCGAAGGAGAGGCCCTGGTCGACGACCTCGTCGTCGGGGCGGACGAGGGCGCGGCCCTCGTAGCGGAGGCCGTCGGGGGTGCGGTCGGGCTCGGGGATGCGGGACATCGGGGGATCCTTGTCACTCGGGGGCTCGGGGAACCCCAGAGTGACCGGCGCGGCAGGCGGGACCCTTTGCGTCGCCTATGAGCCTCCGATGTCAGGAGCCGCTGGTGTCCCGGCGCGACCGCCGCCAGAAGGCCTTGAGCCGGTCGACCTGCCGGTCGGTCCACGCGTTCGACAGCGCGAAGGCCGCGGCGGCGGGATCGCCTCCGCTGCTGATCCGCTGGATCGCCTCGAGCGCCTGCTGGGCGGGGTCGCGGTCGTCGGGGACTTCGGGATCGTGACGCGACTCGGTCACGATGCGCTCTCCGGGTACGGCGTGCTCGCCGCCGGCCAGTCCGAGGCCAGCAGCTCGCCGCGCAGCCGGTGGTACTGCTGCACGGCGCTGAGCGAGTCGGTGCGGAACGCGATCGCGACGGCGGCGTCGCGCCAGTAGCCGTCCCAGCCGCTGTACTGCGCGAAGACGCGGGAGCCGATGCTCTCCAGCAGCTCCCAGGCCCGGTCGGCGGTCACGTAGCCGGCGACGTAGGCGTAGCGGATCGCTCCGATCGTGCGCTCGGCGTCGCCGGCGAGCAGCAGCACGGGCGGCCGGCCGCCGACCGGCTGCGCGCGCTCGAGCAGGTGGAACTCGCTCTCGCCGGTGAGAGCGGCGATCCGGGAGCGCATCCGCTCGGCGTCCTCCGAGGCAGAGACCTCGGCGAAGCGCGTCGACAGCGGACCGCGGGCGAGGACGTCGGCGACGAACAGCTCGACGTCCTCCGCCGAGGCGATGCGGAAGTCGCGGTCGAGCGCGCCGCGCTGCTCGGCGAGCGCCGGCATCGGCAGCTCCGGCCAGGGCGAGCCCTTGGCGCCGTCGGCGTAGCGGGCGCGCAGCTCGGCGGGCAGCTCGGCCCAGGTGGGCTGGAAGGCGAGCGAGGAGTTCCAGCCGCCGAAGGAGAAGTCGCTGACGGCGTCGAGGGCGAGCAGCTGCTGCTGGCGCAGGGTCGGCGCGGGCGTCCGCGCCTCGGCGCGGTAGGCGAGCTGCTGCCGGCGGGGCGCTCCGGCGTCGCGGATCTGGAAGGCGATCGACGCGAGGGCCAGCCCGAGGACGAGGCCGATTCCGAACGTGAAGATCGGCAGTCCGGTGCTGCCGTCCGCGCTCGCGAGGCCGAGCACGAAGCCGACGATCCCGAGCGGAGCGGCGACGGCCGTGACCAGCAGTGCGCGGCGGCCGATCCCGCCGCCGGGGGCGCGCCGGTGGGCGTCCGCGACGCGCGCGTAGCGCAGGCGCGAGCGCACGGGGAACTCGACGTCTCCCGGGTGATTCTGCAGCGGCACGATCGGCAGCCTAGACGGGCAGCGAGGACGCCGCGCGTGTGGTTGCCTGGGGGCATGAAGCTTGCCGAAGCACTCCTCGAGCGGGCCGATCTGCAGAAGCGGATCGAGGCCCTCCAGTCGCGGATCGTCGCGAACGCCTCCTACCAGGAGGGCGAGGAGCCGACGGAGGACCCGTCGGAGCTGCTGGCCGAGTGCCTGCGCGCGCTGGACGCGCTGGAGCGGCTGGTGACCGCGGTCAATCTGACGAACACGGCGGCGACCACGCCCGACGGCGTGCGGCTGACCGCGGCGCTCGCCCGGCGCGAGGCGCTCAGGTCGCAGCACAGCATCGTCGTGCGCGCGGCCGACGCGGCGGCGGGCGACCGCGGCTACCGACAGCTGCGCAGCGAGCTGCGGCGGCTGCCGGCGCTGCCGGTGCGCGAGCTGCGCGCGCGGGCCGACGTGCTCGCCCGTGAGCTGCGCGACCTCGACGCGGCGATCCAGCGCACCAACTGGGAGGTCGATCTGCTGCAGGAGTGAGCCGGAGCGCCCTGCGGGGCGCGGTCGGGCGGTGAGTCGGTAGGCGCACCGGAGCGAGCACACACCGTCGGGCCGGCGGTCAATCCGGCCCACTGTCACGCGGTGGGCAGCGTACGGCTTCGGCCATCACTCACAGCCCAGCACCGACGACCGGTGACCGCGCAGACAGGACATCTCATCACCACGTGCTGGCCGGGGCGCCGAGGGCGGGTTCGGGGACCTCACCGCCTGTCCTGCGTCAGCTCGCGCAGCCGGGCCGCGAAGAAGGCGAGCGAGCGGTCGACCTCGGGCAGCGCGGGCGTGCGGTTGAGGTGGCCGTGCGGCATGCCCTGCGCGAGGTAGCCGGTCGCGGCGACGCCCGCCTCCGCGAGCTGCCGCAGCAGGAGCTCGGCCGAGCCGCGGAGCTCGTCGAACTCGTTGACGAGGACCGAGGTCGGCGGCAGTCCGTGCAGCGGCGCCGCGCCGGGGAGCGCGTGCGGGGGCAGGTCGGAGATCCGGCCGACGTAGGTGCGGACCATGTCCTCGATGCCCGCGGTCGGGAAACGCAGCAGCGGCGGGAGCGGCAGCAGCTCGCGGATCACGGCGTCGTCGAGCGCCGGGTTGGGGAAGTGCGCGAACGGGTAGGCGAGCAGCACGTGGTCCGGGAGGCGGGTGCCGGCGTCGCGCTCGCGGAGCGTCGCGGCGAGCGCCAGGGCGGCGCCGGCGCTGGCCCCGCCGATGGCGACGGGCAGCGCGTCGGGGGTCTCGGCGCGGAGGTGGCGCCAGGTGGCCTGCACGTCGTCGAGTGGGACGGGGAAGCGGACGTCGGCGCTCGCGAGGCGGTAGCCGACCGAGACGACGCGACTGCCGGCGCGGGCGGCGAGCTCGGCGGAGACGACGTGCGACTCGCGCATCTCGAGGTCGCCGGCCTGGAAGCCGCCGCCGTGCACCCAGAGCAGGGCGGAGGTGGCGGGCTCTGCAGGCGCGTAGACCCGGAGCGGGATCGGGCCGTGCGGGCCGTCGATCGCGGCGTCGGAGACGGTGACGCCCTCGGGGAGCGACCACGGGCCGGGGTCCTCCTCGAACTCGGCGACCTTCGCCGCTTGCGCCGCGTCGAGCGGGTAGGCGACTCCGTCGAGCAACGGCAGGCGGGCGGCGAGGTAGGGATCGAGCGGCAACGGTGCCTCCTGGGTGGGTGCGGGGTACGGAGAACACGGTAGTCAGCGCTCTGCCGGGCGGTGGATCTCGATACGCCCTCTGCGAGGGCTACTCGATCAGCATGAATCGCCCCCGCGGCGCCGACCATTCAGGGAAGGCGCGAACGCGCTGGAGAGCATGGGCGGGCGCGCTCGTTCCATGCTGGTCGAGTAGCGCGCAGCGCGTATCGAGACCCGCCCTCTGCAGAACGGTGGATCTCGATACGCCCTCTGCGAGGGCTACTCGATCAGCATGGATCGCTCCAGCCCGGTGTGCGCTGGGCGGAGCATGCTGGTCGAGCAGCGCGCAGCGCGTATCGAGACCCGCGTCCGTCAGAACGGGGGCGGGACGTCCTCGAAGCGGGGGCCCGGCGGCGCTCCGGCCAGGGCGGGCGGGCGGATCGTGACGGTGCGGCCGGTCGGGGTGGTCCAGACGATGCTGCCGTCCTTGCGGGGGACGTAGGTCCAGCGGTCACCGTGGCGGACGTGGTGGTGGCTCACGCACAGCGAGACGAGGTTCTCGAGCGATGTCTCGCCGCCGTTGCGCCACTCGATCGTGTGGTCCGCCTCCGACCTCGATGCGGAGCGGGTGCAGCCCGGGAAGCGGCAGGTCTGGTCTCGGAGCTGCAGATGCAGGCGCATCTGCGGGGGCGGGACCCGGTAGGTGCGGCCGACGGAGACGACTGCGCGGGTGTCCGGATCCGTGAGGACGCGGGTGAAGGAGGCGCCGGTCTCGACCAGCGCGCGGGCGAGGTCGGCCGGGATGAGGCCGTACCCGTCGAGGTCGGCTGGTGCGTCATCGAGTCCCGCGGCGGTCGACGCGGCGAGGGTGAGCCGCACCTCGGCTCGGATCCCGGGACGTACGACTCGGACACGCGAGGACCGTCGCTCGCGGGAGTGGTGCCGGCGATGTCGCCGTCGCGCAGCAGATCGGTGAGGGCATCGGCCCTCAGCTGAGCCAGGGTGCGCTCGTCGCCGCCCTCCCGGAGGGAGCGGGCGATGCGGTCGAGACGATCCCCGATGCCCATCGCGTCCGGTGCGGGGAGGAGCGCGCAGAGGGTGGCCATCCCGTCGATCTCGGGCGAGATCCACACGGCGCGGTCCTGGCGGGCGCGGGCGTGGCGCTGAGCGAACGGCTCCTCGTGCAGCTCGTCGCGGAGCCGGGCGACGATCCGCCTGAGCTGCGTCGGCGTCACGTCCGGCGCGACGCCCGCGGCGCGCTCGTCGAAGGCGGCGCGAGAGGCGGCGGGCAGGGTCGCGGCGGTCGCACAGATCACCTCGCTCGACTCCCAGAGGAGGCGTCCCTCCGCCACCGCGGCGCGGGTGCACGGCAGCGCCTCGACCAGCAGGATCGCGTGATCGATCACCTTCGACGCCGCCCGCTCCGACAGGCGCAGCGCGACCGCGAACTGCGCCCGGATCGACCGCTCGACGAGGCTGCTCGCCTCGCTCCGGGACAGGCCGCCGCCCCGCGCGAACTCCTCGGGAGCGGTGAGCGCCGTGCGGTACGCCAGATGAACGGCCTCGGCCCGCGTGAGCAGGAACCGCGCCGACGTGACACCGAGATCGGCGGCGACGCCGAGCACCGCGCCGACCGCGGCGACCGGCCCGTTCGGTTCCTCCGCGCTGCTCGCGCTGCTGATGTCATCCATACGGGTATCGAAGCAGGGACCGCCGACACCCGCGGGGCGGTGTCGATCAGCCCGAAGACAACTCCGCGAAAGAGCTCCTGTGGAGGAGCGACGGCGGCGGCTCAGGCGCCTCAGCGCGCAGGCGCCGCGCGCTCGAGGAGGAGGACCCCGTCCAGGAGGACCGTGTCCTCGCCGTCGGGTCCGGTGGCCGTCCGCTCGCGGGTCTCGACGAGCCGGGGCGTCCACTCGGCCGGATCGAGGGCGAGGGCGGCGAGCTCCTCCTCGGGCGAGGCGAGGACGGGTCCGCCCTCGTGCCGGTGCGAGTGCGCGGACCAGGGCGGCGCGGCGGCGTGCGAGACGACCGCGAGGACTCCGCCGGGCGCCACGAGCTCGGCGGCGCGGCGCAGGATGGGGATCCGCGGCAGCTCCACCATCGAGTGCAGGAAGCTCGACGCGACCAGGTCGAAGACGCCCTCGACCGGCCAGTCGGCGCCGAGATCCGCCTGGCGGACGTCGATCACGAGACCCCGGGCGAGCGCCTCGGCCCGGGCGCGCTCGAGCGCGGTCTCGGAGAGGTCGAGGCCGGTGACGGTCCAGCCCTGCGCCGCCAGCCAGAGGACGTCGCCGCCCTCGCCGCAGCCCAGGTCGAGGGCGCGGCCGGGAGTCAGGGCGCCGACGAGCTCGACGAGGGTCGCGTTCGGCCGGCCCGACCAGACGCGGTCGGAGTCGGAGTAGCGCGCCTCCCAGTGCTCGCGGGCGGTCCCGGGTCCGGTGCCGGGCTCGGCGCCGTGCTCGGTGTCGTGCTCGTGCTCGCTGCTCATGTCGTTCCCTCCGGCGAGCGCGGCGCGGGCGTCCGGCTCCGCTCGAGGATGCCGGACCGCGCGCTCCGGAGCCAGCCGTCGTGCCGCTTCGGCACGGGCTCCTCCCCAGGCGCCGAGTGCGTGGCTCTCTCCACCGATCTCCGCGACCCCTTCCGCGACACCGCGGACGCCGATTAGCGTCGGCGGCATGAGCCTGAGCTTCGAAGAGATCATCGTCGACTGCACCGACTTCCGCGCCCTGGGGCACTGGTGGCAGGAGGCGCTCGGCTGGGACATCGTCGACGAGGACGACGAGGGGATCGAGCTGCTGCCCGCGTCCGGCCGCGGCCCGAGCCTCCTCTTCCTCGACGTCCCGGAGCGGAAGACCGTGAAGAACCGCCTGCACCTCGACTTCGTGCCCGACGATCAGGCCGCGGAGGTCGACCGGCTGATCGCGCTGGGCGCCACCCGGATCGACGTCGGCCAGGGCGAGCAGTCGTGGGTGGTGCTCGCGGATCCGGAGGGGAACGAGTTCTGCATCCTCTCCGCGCGCGAGTGACGGAGGGCGAGGATGCGTATGTATCGATAACCGTCTGAGAATGTCAAGGGTAGAACGATCGTTCTCGACACCCCTAGCATCGGCTTCGACGCGAGCCCGGCCCGGCCGCGCAGAGACGAGGAGAGACCCGTGAGCGCGAACGCCCTGCCCTCGAAGGCCCAGCCCGCGAGCGCCCTGCCCGCGACGGCCCAGCCCACGAGAGCGGAGAAGGCGCAGTCTCCCGCGCTGAACCGCACCGCCGGCCTCTACGCCTACGCCTACCGGCTCACGCTCTCGGAGTCGATGGCCACCGCCGCCCTGCACCAGGCCGCGGTCACCCTCCGCTCGGGATCACCGCGGGTGGCCGACGAGCAGTCGGCCCTCGAGATCGCACGGACGGAGATCGGCCGTCACAGCGTCGGCCGCCGCGCCGCGCTCGTTCCGGCGTCCGCTCCGGTCGGGCTCCGCGAGGACGACCTGCTCCGCTCCGCGTTCCACCGCCGCCTGCACGGCCTGCCCGCCCTCGAGCGCCAGTGCTGGCTGCTGCGCCACACCGGCGGGCACGACGTCGCGGTGATCGCCGACCTCCTCGAGATCAGCGCCGAGCAGGTGCGCTCGGCCCTCGGCAGCGCAGCGGCGATCCTCGTCGCGGGCGAGCTCGCCGACGCCGGCGCGGAGGACGCCGAGTCCACCGCCCTCTGACACGCGGATAGCAGCGGCGGGTGCGGGAGAGGAGGAGCCCGAGGGACGCCGGGTCCAGCCGGCGGCGCCCCTCAGGCGTCTGAGACCGCGCGGGCGGCGCTCCCTCGGGAGGCGTCCGGGCGGAGGTTCGGGGTCAGTCCAGGTAGTCGATGTCGTCCCACGGCTCCTGCAGGTCGCCGGTGTCGCGGTCGTCGTCGGGGACCTGGACCTCTTCGAAGATCACCGGCACGCCGGAGGAGATCAGCACACTGACCTGGCGGTTGCCGACCACGACGAAGTCGATGAGCCCGCCGCCGGCCTGGGTCGCGCGGGTCGCGGACTCCTTGAGATCGTCGACGTCCGTCCCCTGGGAGAGTCCGTAGGTCTTGCCCTCGATGGTGACGGTGGTTCGGATCATCTGGCGCGCCTGCTCCTCGACTCGGGAGCCCTCACCCTACGAATCGCGCCGAAGTGCAGCCAGGCCTTGCGGAGGAGGCGGCGGACTGCCACGCGCGCTCGCGGACTCAACGCGGGACACGCGCGGAACGGCCCCGCTCACGCTCTCCCCGCTCGCGTCAACGGGGGTCACGGCGGGCCGGGCGGACCGTAGCGTGGCCGACGCACGATCCGAACACCCGCGGGAGCAGGACCGACCGCGGAACGAGCACTGAGGAGGATCCCATGACGGACAAGAGCACCCCCGACACCGAGCCGGTCGAGCCCGACGAGGTCGACCCCGAGACGGCGACCGACCCCGAGGGCGACCCGGTCGAGAACCCGTCCGGCTGAGCCGGGCGCGCGCCGCACGGCGCAGAGAAGGCTGAGAGCGCCGGACCCCCTGCTAGTCGGGGATCCGGCGCTCTCAGCCTGTGTTCTGCGGGTGCCGCGGTGCTGTCATCACGGCACCCGCCGGCCGGGAGGGGGAGGCTCGGCTCCCCCTCTCAGCGACAGCGCCGCGTCGAGGCGATCAGCTGCGGTTGCGGCGTCGTGCTCGTCGCTGCTGGAGCAGCAGCAGTGCGCCGCCACCCAGGGCGAGGAACGCGAGCGACAGACCCGCACCGGTCTCGACTCCGGTCGAGGCGAGTCCGCTGGTCGGCGGCGTCCCGGACTTCGCCGGGATCACCGGCGGGGTGGAGGCCCGGGGCGTGGGCTGGACCGTGGGCGTCGGGGTCGGCGTGGGCGTCGGGGTCGGCGTGGGCGTCGGGGTCGGCGTGGGCGTCACGACGGGCGGCGTCGTCGGCGGAGTCGTCGGCGGGGTCGTCGGCGAGGTCGTCGGCGGGGTCGTCGGCGGAGTCGTCGGCGGAGTCGTCGGCGGCGTAGTCGGAGGCGTCGTCGGCGGCGTCGTCGGAGGCGTCGTCGGCGGCGTCGTCGTCGGCGGAGTCGTCGGCGGGGTCGTGGGCGGCGTCGTCGGCGGGGTCGTCGGCGGGGTCGTCGGCGGGGTCGTCGGCGGGGTCGTCGGCGGGGTCGTCGGCGGCGTCGTCGGCGGCGTCGTCGGCGGCGTCGTCGGCGGCGTCGTGGGCGGCGTGGTCGGCGTGGTCGGAGGCGTCGTGGGCGGCGTCGTCGGAGGCGTCGTGGGCGGCGTCGTCGGAGGCGTCGTCGGCGGAGTCGTCGGAGGCGTCGTCGGCGGAGTCGTCGGAGGCGTCGTCGGCGGAGTCGTCGGAGGCGTCGTCGGCGGAGTCGTCGGCGGCGTCGTCGGCGGAGTCGTGGGCGGCGTCGTCGGCGGCGTCGTCGGCGGGGTCGTCGGCGGGGTCGTCGGCGGGGTGGTCGGCGGGGTGGTCGGCGGGGTGGTCGGCGGAGTCGTGGGCGGCGTGGTCGGCGGCGTGGTGGGCGGAGTCGTGGGCGGCGTGGTCGGCGGCGTGGTGGGCGGCGTCGTGGGCGGCGTGGTCGGCGGCGTGGTGGGCGGCGTGGTCGGCGGGGTCGTGGGCGGCGTAGTCGGAGGCGTCGTCGGCGGGGTAGTCGGAGGCGCCGTGGTCGGCGCGGTCGTCGGCGGGGCGGTGGTCGCCGGGGTGCAGGAGGACGAGACGAAGGTGTCGTCGTCGAGGGTCACGGCGCCGTTGCGGGCGAGGGCGCGGCCGTCGACGGTGACCGCGTTGGTCACGGTGATCGAGGTCAGCGCGAGGATCGAGCCCGCGAAGTCGGAGGAGGTGCCGAGGGTCGCGGAGCTGCCGACCTGCCAGAAGACGTTGCAGGCCTGCGCGCCGTTGATCAGCTCGATCCGGCTCCCGGAGCCCGTGATGAGCGTCGAGGCGGCCTTGAAGACGAAGACGGCGCCGTTCGCGCCCTCGGCGTCGAGGGTCACGGTGCCCGTGACTCCGATCGGGCCGGAGGCGGTGTAGACGCCGGGAGTGAAGGTGCGGCCGACGAGGTCGCCGGCGACGGACTCGGTGGTGGCCTGCGAGGTCAGCTGGTCGTAGGCCTTGACCAGGTCGGACTGTGCGCCGATCGCGTCGGCGTCCGCGGCGTGGGTCTCTCCGAGCACCTCGCCGGGCGGGAAGCCGGTGATCGCGGTGCCGGGGCTCACGCCGAGGTCGAGCGGCAGGAGCGTGTCGCCGGTGTTGGTGACGGTCGACCCGCCGAGGACCGAGAAGTTCCCGGCCCTCCCGAGGGTCGGCGCCGTGGCCGCCTGAGCGGCGGTGGCGGAGAGGAGCCCCGCGGACAGGAGCAGGATCCCGGTCGATGCCGCGATCCCCACCTTCCAGCGGGCCCGGTCTCGTCGAACGTGGGAAGGAGTTCCGTGCGGCATCGTTGCGCAGCGTTCCGCCCACGACAGCGTGGGCTCGTGACACCCGAGGTGAGTGGAGTCGAACCGTAGCCCCGGGCCTGAGCAGGAGTACAGATCGCGATCGCCGGTCCGGCGCGGATCCCCCGGGAATCCGGGCGCGGATCGACGGAATGACACCCCAAGGGGGGACCCGGGACCGACGCACCGGTGTCCCCGTCGTCGGGACGACGGACGCTTGCCCAGCCCCTCCGCGAGTGGGACGGTGGGCCGCAGCCGCCGACGCAGAGGAGCGCACCGTGGGAAGCATCGACATCGATCTGTTCAGCACGCTCGACGGGGTCGCGCAGGCACCCGGCGGACCGGAGGAGGATCCGAGCGGCGGCTTCGCGTTCGGCGGCTGGCAGGCACCGCTGGTCGACGAGACGGTCGGCGAGCAGGTCCTGGACGGGATGGCCGGCATGGACGCGCTGCTGCTCGGCCGGCGCACCTACGAGATCTTCGCGGGCTACTGGCCGCAGCAGCGCGGGCCGATCGCGGAGCTGTTCGATCGGATCCCGAAGTACGTCGCCTCCCGTGGCACCCCGCCACTCCCCTGGTCCGGCTCGGTGCAGCTCGGCGCCGATCTGCCGGCCGCCGTCCGCGAGGTGCGCGAGCGCCACTCCGCCGTGCACGTGATCGGCAGCCTCGACCTGGTGCAGACGCTGCTCGCGGAGCAGCTCTTCGACCGGCTCACCCTGTGGCTGCACCCGATCCTGCTCGGCTCCGGCAAGCCGGTCTTCGGCGGCGGTGCCGTGCCCACGAACCTGCGGCTCGACGGGCCGGCCGTCACCTCGCCGCGCGGAGTCGTGCGCCTGCAGTACCTGCGGGTCGACGGGACGCCCGGCACCGGGACGATGGGGCCCTGAGCCGCCGATCGACCCGCCGGCCTCGCGACCCTCCGGCATACTGACGGCGTGCAGGACGAGGACGACGAGCGCCAGGATCTCGAGCGCGCGCTCTACGCCCGCCCGACCGGGGACGACCGCGACGAGGCGCTGCGGGCCGAGGCGCTGCGGATCGAGGCGCAGCGGGCCGAAGCGCAGCGCCGACACCTGGCCGCCGCCGCCCCGGAGGCGCAGCCCGCCCCACGAGCCGCGAGACCCGCGCGGACGACCGGCGAACCCTCGACCGCCGCACCCCCTACCCGGTCGCACCTCGTCCTCCTCGGCGCCGGGCTGCTCGTCGGCGGGCTCGCGATCGGCGCGGCCACCGCCTCCGTCATCGGCGCGGCCGTCCCGCAGCCGTCCTCGAGCGGGCCCGCACCGGCGACCGGGACCCCGACCCCGCGCGCGACCGACCGCTTCGCCGCGATCGTCGAGGGCTGGGCCGTCACCACCGACATCCCCACCGGCCTCTCGCTGATCTCGGGCGACGCCGAGGTCTACAGCCCGACCTTCGAGACCACCCAGAACGACCGGCTGCTGCTCACGGCGCCCGACGCCACCCGGATCTGCCTCGCCCTCGAGCGCCCCGACGGCTCGCTCTCGGCCGGCTGCACCGGCCTCGAGGCCTTCTTCGCCGGCGACGCCCTCGACGTGGTCGGCACGGCGACCGGCGACGACACCCCGGTCTACACGCGCGTCACCCTCCGCCCCGACGGCAGCATCGAGGGCGGCTTCCAGCTGGTCGCGACGCCGGGCCCGGAGGCGTGAGCGGCGAATCCGCAGCTGCAACTCCTCACCGGGAGCTGCTCCTCCGCGCCCGGCGGTCCTGACGGCGCGAGCACCGAGCGCTGAACGCGCCTGTCAAGCCTGCGCGGGCGCTCAGAGAAACCGAGGGCGCGGGCGCCAGGATGCGGGGACACCGCCCGCTCCGCCGAGCACCGACCCGAGAGGCCCCGCCGTGCCCGCCAGCACCCAGAACGCCACCGCCGCCACCGACCCCGGCACCACCGCGCCCCAGGAGTACGACGTCGCCGTGATCGGCGCGGGCCCGGCCGGCACCGCCGCCGCCCTGCGCGCCGCCGAGCTCGGCGCGAAGGTGGTCGTGCTCGAGGCCGGCCGCGTCGGCGGCACCTGCGTCAACACCGGCTGCGTGCCCACCCGCGTGCTCGCGAAGACCGCGCGCATCGTCCGCGAGGCCCGCACCGCCGGCGACTACGGCGTCGACGTCGGCACGCCCGTCGTCGACTGGGCCGCGACCGTCCGCCACGTGCACGCGCGGGTCGACAAGGTCCGCTCGATCAAGCGCGAGGCGCAGCGCTTCGAGGAGGCGGGCGTCGAGCTGATCCACGAGGGCCGCGCGCGCTTCGTCGACGAGAGCACCCTCGTCCTGGACAGCGGCCGGCGGATCCGCGCCCGCTCGATCCTGATCTGCGTCGGCGGCCACTCGCGCCGCCTGCCGATCCCGGGCGCCGAGCTCGCCACCGTCCCCGAGGACGTGCTCGGCCGGCCCGCGCTCCCCCGCCGGGTCGCGGTGATCGGCGGCGGCAACACCGGCGCGCAGCTCGTCACGGTGTTCAACGCCTTCGGCTCGGAGGTGACGCTGCTCGACGTCGCGCCGCGCATCCTCACCACCTCGGACGCGAGCATCTCGGAGCACGTCGCCGGCGCCTTCGAGCGCCAGGGCGTGCGCGTGCACCTGGGCATCGAGACGGTCGAGCGCCTCGAGCGCGCGGAGGACGGCTCGATCGACATCACCTGGCGCGAGGCCGGCTCCGCGCGCACCGAGGGCGTCGACGCCGTGATCATGGCGACCGGCTGGCCCGCCGACGTCGAGGACCTCGGCCTGGAGAACGCCGGCATCGAGGTCGTCCGCTCGGCGATCCCGGCCGATCAGTACTTCCGCACGGTCGTGCCGCACGTCTTCGCGGTCGGCGACGCGAACGGGCGCGACATGCTCGTGCAGGCGGCGCAGTTCGAGGCCGAGGCGGCGGCCGAGAACGCGGTGCTGGGCGCCAACCGGCGCACTCCGCAGTTCCTGCTGCCGGCCGGCGGCTTCACGGACCCGGACTACGCGGGCGTCGGCTTCACCCAGGAGCAGGCGCGCGAGCGCGACCCGCAGTGCATCGTCGCCTCGGTGCCGTTCTCGAGCGTGGACCGCGCCGTGATCGACGACCGCGAGGGCGGGTTCCTGACGCTGATCGCCGACCGCCGCCGCGAGCTGCTGCTCGGCGCGCACGCCGTCGGCGAGAACGCGATCGAGGTCGTGCAGTCGGTGACGACGGCGATGGCGGCCGGAGTCGACGTCGCGACCCTCGCGAACGTGCGCTTCGCCTACCCGACGTACAGCGCGGTGATCGGGATGGCGGCGCGCGCGCTGCTGGCCGAGCCGGCGCGGCCCGCCGAGCTGGAGTGAGCGGCTCTACCGGATCCCGGAGCGCGGCGCCAGCCCTCACCGGGTTCAGCGTCCGCTCCGAATCATGAAGGGAGGGCGACTCCGCCCTCCGCTCCCGAGAGGAACCACCGTGCCGATCCCCGCTGTCGACTACGCCCACATCCGCCTGACCGTCCGCGACATCGCCGTGTCGCGCGCCTTCTACGACTCCGTCTTCGGCTTCGACGTCGCCTTCGAGGCGCCGCCCGCGGACGCCCCCGAGGAGCAGAAGGAGCAGCTCGCGTTCCTCTTCGGCGGCGTGATCTACCAGTTCCCGGGCGGACTGCTGGGCCTGCGCCCGGTCGCCGACGCGGGCGACCGCTTCGACGAGGACCGCATCGGCCTCGACCACCTCAGCTTCGCCGTCGCCGACCTCGACGCCCTGAAGGCCGCCGCCGCCGCGCTCGACGAGCTCGGCATCGCGCACGAGCCGATCAAGGACGCCGGCGGCCAGAGCATCCTCGAGTTCCGCGACCCCGACAACATCGCGCTGGAGATCAGCTCGCCGAGCTGAGCGCAGCGCATGCTGGTCGAGTAGCCCCGCAGGGGCGTATCGAGACCCCACGTCTTGAGGACGGTGGATCTCGATACGCCCGCTCCGAGGGCTACTCGATCAGCATGAAACGGGCCCACTGCTTCATCAGCAAGAAATGCCGCGCGGATCGCGCGTCCATGCTGGTCGAGTAGCCCCGGAGGGGCGTATCGAGACCCCACGTCTTGAGGACGGTGGATCTCGATACGCCCGCTTCGCGGGCTACTCGATCAGCATGAAACGGGCCCACTGCTTCATCAGCAAGAAATGCCGCGCGGATCGCGCCTCCATGTGCCTCTCACGGGCGGCGCCAGAGGTACGGGGTCGTCGTCGAGACCTTCACGAGGCCCGAGCGCTCGAGGATGGGGCGGGAGTACTCGGTCGAGTCGCTGTGCACGAGGGTGCGGCCTGCCTCGAGAGCGGAGGCGGCGCGCGCGGCCGTCAGCGCGCGGTAGATGCCGCGGCCGCGGTACTCCTCGAGGACGGCGCCGCCCCAGACGCCGACGACGTCGGAGTCCGCGACCGGCTCGAGCCGGCCACCGCCGACCATGCGGCCGTCGACCTCGGCGACCCACAGCTCCATGCCGTCGCCGCGGGCGAGCCGCGCGACCAGCGCGTCGGCGATGTCCGTGTCGACGTCCTCGCCGAAGGCGGCGTCGATCATGGCGCTGAACGCGCGGACGTCCGGCTCGTCGACGACGCGGCGCAGGGTCGCGCCGTCGGGCACCGGGGCGTCACGGGTGAGCGCCTCGAGCGGGCCGATCATGATCGACTCCGTCTCCTCGGCGGCGAAGCCGTGGCGCAGCAGTGCCTCGTGCAGACCGGGCGCCCGGTCGTGGCCGCGGGTCTTCCACTCGACCTTCCGGATCTCCGCGTCGGCGTCGAAGTGCGCGCGGGCCGCGGCGACGAGGGCGTCGATCGCCGCCTCGTCCGCCCCGCCGAGGTCGCGGTAGGTGACGAAGCCGCGCCCGCCGGCGAAGGTGACCAGCCGGAGCGGGCCGGCGAGCGTCACCGCCACGGCGCTCGGCGTCTCGGCGTCGGTGCGGAGCTGCTCGTCGTAGACGCGCAGGTACTGCGCGCGGAGATCGTCGGGGTGGGTGCTGGTGGTCATCCCGCCACGCTACGGGCGGGGAGCGCAGATCGCCTCGGGGTGCCCATGCTGATCGAGTAGCCCGCGGAGCGGGCGTATCGAGATCCACCGATGTCAGAACGCGAGTCTGCAGACCCACCGCTCTGAGGACGGTGGGTCTCGATACGCCCCTGCGGGGCTACTCGACCAGCATGTTCGCCGACGTCTCTTGCCGGTGGATCCACCGATGTCAGAACACGAGTCCGCAGATCCGCCCTGCTGGTGACGGCGGGTCTCGGGACGCCCCTACGGGCTCCTCGACCGGCAGGGGTGGGCACAACATCAGCTGAGAGCAGGGGGCATCCCCTGACAGCGGAGGCCACCCCTTCTCAGCTGATGTTCTGCAGCGCTCGAGCGCTCCACACCGTTCGAGCGGGCCGTCCGGTGGTCGCACAGCACGTGCAGCGGGCGTGTCGCGGTCCGCTCCGTTCTCGTCGGAAGGCGAGTCTGCAGACCGCCGTGCTGATGACGGTGGGTCTCGATACGCCCCTTCGGGGCTACTCGACCAGCATGAGACTCGACATGCCCCTGTGGGGCTGATCGACCAGCGGAGAAGGGCGGCCGCGGCGTCCACTCCCCCATCGCCGAGGCGCGAAGCGGCTTGGCCTGCTCGACCGGCGGGGTGAGGACCCGTCGGTCAGCCGGTGACGCGGGCGATCAGGTCCTGGATGAAGGGGATGACGTCGCCGGCCTGGTCGACGCTCGCGAAGGCGGTGGCGAGCAGCGGCCAGACGGAGCCGACGAGGGTGGCGATCACGGCGGCGACCGCGGCGACCCAGGCGAGGGCGGCGTTCCGGGAGACGATCGCCAGCGCGAGGAACGCCAGGGCGATCAGGTAGCTGATCACGATCGAGAGGGTGATCGCGCCGACCGGGACGTCGAGGACGCCCGCGGTCGTCGCGTCGGCCGCGCCGATCAGGCCGAGCACCGGCAGCAGCACGCCGACGACGATCAGGAAGCTGACGACGACACCGGTCGCGAGGGCGGCCCAGGCCGCGCGCGGCTTCCGGCGCGAGCCGTAGGAGCGGGTGCGCACGGGCTACTCCGACCCGCGGCGCTCGGCGTCGGCGACGTCGGAGCCGTCGGCCGAGGTGCCGGCGTCCACCGGCTCGACCTCGACGCGGACGACGAACTCGGCGGCGGGAGCATCGGCGGTGACGACGACGGTCTCGACAGCGTCGGAGTCGGAGTCGGAGTCCGCGTCGACGTCGGCGTCGCGCTCCACGCGAGCCGGCCGGGTCGCGACCTCGTCGGACAGCGAGTCCGCGGTGGCGTCCGACGCGGCGGCGCGGTCGGCGGCCTCGTCGAGGCGGTCAGAGGCGTCGTCGAGCGCGTCGGCGGTCCGCTCGCGGGCGGTGTCGAGCGCTGCCGCGCCCTTCTCGCGGGCGGAGTCGAGGGCGGCACCGCCCTTCTCGCGGGCGGAGTCCATCGCGTCGCCGGCCTTCTCGACCAGCGAGGGGCCGTCCTCGCGCTCGGAGTCCGGCACCTCGATCGGGTCGAAGGGGCCGTGCACGTCGGTGACGTTGACGTTGACGACGACGCGCTCGCGGGTCAGCTGAGCGGCGGCCTTGCCGACCTGCTCGCGGACGGCGTCGATGACCTCCTGGACGGGGCGCGGGTACTCCGACACCAGGTCGAGGTCGAGGACGAGCGCGTCGTCGACGCGGGCGATGCTGACGCCGGGGCTCGTGCTGGTGCCCAGGACGGCGCGGGTCGCGCGGTCGAGGGTGCGGGCGGCGGCGCCGCCGAGGTGGTGGACGCCGGTGACACCGGCGGTGGTCTCCGCGGCGGCGGTCGCGAGCAGGCGCTCGATCGACTCGCCCTCCGGGTGCGCGCCGTCGATGGCGCGGAGGTCGTTCGTTCCGACGGTGTCGGTCATGGGGTACTCCTCAGTGGTCTTCCGGCCCTCCCGAGCGGGAGGGCCGGATCGTCCGGTGCGGCGGGTGCGCGGCACGGGGCGGCGCGGACGCCGCTACTGCACGCGGGCGCTGCTGCTCATCCTGGTGCGGAGGCCGCTGACGATCTGGATGACCACGGGGGTCTCCTCGCCCAGGACGGCGTCCCAGCTCTTCACCGCGTCGTCGATCGCGCGGCGGGTCCGCATCGGCGAGACGCCGCGGCGGGTGTGCGCGGTGACGCGGAGGACGGTGCGGTGCTTGACCTCGAAGGCGGTGACGTCGAGCGCGACGATCGAGGGATCGTGCGACAGCGCCTCCTCGAGGACGTGCTCGGCGACCTTCGCGTCGATGGTCACGGAGCCGCCGGTCGGCGTGCCCGCGCCGGAGCCGGAGCCCACGCGCAGCAGCGTCGACGTGCGTCCCCGGCCCTGGCGCACGATGAAGCGCACCAGCAGCAGGATCAGCACGAGGGCGACCACGGCCGTGACCCAGAGGATCCACGGCTGCCCGCCGGAGAGGGCGTCGCTGGTGGGCTGCGTCGCGTCCTCCGCGCCGGTGGAGACCGTCTGCTGGACGTCGGGGAACAGCGCTCCCGCCGCGACGGCACCGCCGGCGAGCAGGAGCACGAGGCCCACGACGAACAGGAGGAGGCGGTTGAGGAACCGGTTGGTGGTGGTCATCGGACCGTCCCCTTCTCGGACAGGCGCACGCGGGCCGTGAGCTTCGGGCTGATGTCGTAGCCGGCGAGCTCGGCGTCGACCGCCGCGCGGATGGTGCCGACGTCGAGGCTGCGCCCGGAGGTGCGGCCGACGGTGACTCCGGCCGTGCGTCCGCCGATCGAGACCGACACCTGGTCGGGGTCGACGTCGCCGGCGTAGGCGGCGGTGCGGGCGAGGCTCTGCGCGATCACGCGGTCGTCGATGACGGCCGCGGTGCGGTCGGCGGCGGCGCGGCGGCGGCCGCGACGACCCGGGGAGAAGGACACGACGATCAGGACGAGCCCGATCAGCGCGGCGACCGCTCCGCCGGCGACGATCAGCGGGACGGGAGCACTCGCGGCGCCGAGCACCGCGGCCGCGCCGTCCTGCGGGGCGACGAGCAGCGCGGGCTGCCCGAGGGCGGCGAGCACCGCCTCCGTGCCGATCCACGCGAAGACGAGGATGAGCAGGACCGCGAGGACGATCGCCGAGGTGGAGCGGGACGAGGTGATCTCGCGCCGGACGAGCCGGGGGTACAGCGAACCCGTGGAGCGGGTCCCTGAGGCTGCGGGGGTCGTCACGAGACTCTCCTTCGCTCGCGCAGGTCGGCCCCGGTGATCCGGAGGTCGACGCGCCCGATGGTGGACCCGGTCAGCTCGAGGCAGCGGGTGCGGATGGTGGACTGGGCCGTGCTGAGACGGCTGAGGACCGTGCCGGAGCGGCGGTCCCCCTCGCCGAGCGGACGGATGCGCAGGGGGGCCTGCGCGGTGACGTGCAGCTTCCCCCCGTCGTCGTCCAGCTCGACCGAGACGTCCGACGCGTCGACGTCGAGCGCCTCCGCGGTGACGGCCGACACGACCCTGCGCACGGCGCGCGAGGTGATCGTCGTGCGGCCGTGGCGGGCCTGGTCGGCCATCACCGCCGCGGTCACGAGGACCGCCGCCCGCGGAGGGTGTCGGCGAGCGAGCTCAGGTCGAGCTTGCCCTCGACGACGCGGCCGACGCCGTAGCCGACGGCCATGGCGAGGGCGACCCAGAGGAGTGCCCAGAAGCCGAAGACCAGGCCGGTGACGGCGAGGACGGCGCCCAGGATCAGGCCGAGGTGGGACGGAGTCACTTGACGCGGCTCTCGGTGTCCTCGTCCTTGTCGTCCGAGGGGATGTAGACGTCGGCGACGGTCACGTTGACCTCGGTGACCTCCATGCCGACGACCGAGGAGATGGCCTCGGAGACGGCGGAGCGGATGCTGTCGGCGAGCTTCTGCAGCGCGACGGGGTACTCGGCGACGACGGTGATGTCGGCGGCGACCTGCTTCTCGCCGACCTCGACGGAGATGCCCTGGCCGCGGTCCTGCGCGTTGATCGCGTTGCGGATGGCGCCGATGGCGCGGGCGGCTCCGCCACCGAGGTCGTGGACGCCGGCGACCTGGCGGGCGGCGATGCCGGCGACCTTCTCGACGACGCCGTCGGCGATCGTGTTCTTGCCGGTCGAGGTCTCGGTGCCGTGCTTGGCCGAGGTGCTGGCGAGGGTGCTGGGGGTGACGTTGGTCATGATGCTCTCCCTGTGTAGAAGGTGATGCGCGACTCGGTCGCGGTGACGACGATCCGTCGCACATGAATCAGACGTGCGGGGCTCCGGGATCGTCCCGCCGGATCAGCCAGTGCGCAGGAAACATCGAGCGACGACGCGCTCTGCGGCCAGCGCCGTCCACAGGCCGGGGAGATGCGCGGCAGCTGTCGGTGAAGAGGGCGTCCCTGCGAGCTCAGGGCGGACTTAGCACGGTCTCGGGGCAGGCTCCGCACCGCGCTCAGACCCGTTTTGTATACAGCGGACACGGAATCACCGCACCGACGGCGCCCTCTCGCGCGGTTCGACGCCCGCGTGCGCAGGTTGTAGCATCGTGGAAACCTGCCCGAAACGGTGTTTGGGATACAAAAGAGGAGTCCTCGCGGTGACCATCACTCTGGAGCCGCCTCACCCCTCGCCCTGCTGGGAGCTACACATGTCAGCTGTATCCCGCACCACCGCTCCGCCCGCCTCCGGACACACGGTCGCCTCCGTCCTCGACTCCATCGGCTTCACCCGCGCGCAGTTCTGGATCTTCCTGCTGATCCTCGCCGGGGAGTTCTTCAACACGCTCGAGCAGAACTCGGTGGGTGCCATGGGCAGCCACATCAAGGAGACGCTGCAGATCGGCGACATCCAGCTCACGACGATCAACACCGCCACGGTCATCGGCGGACTGATCGGCCGCCTGCTGGCCGGCTACCTCGCCGACCGCTACGGCCGCCGCTTCTCGCTCAGCCTGAACCTGCTGATCTACACGCTCGGCGGACTGCTCAGCGCCGTCGCGATGAACTACGAGATGCTGCTCGTCAGCCGCCTGATCGTCGGCATCGGCATCGGCGGCGAGTTCATGATCGGTCTGGTCATGCTCTCCGAGATGGTCTCCACCCGCTTCCGCGGCACCGCGATCGGCGCCGTCAACGTCGGCGCCGGGGGCCTGGGCAACTTCCTCTCCTACGGCCTGTTCCTGCTGCTGCTCGGCCCGCTGGAGACCCCGCTCGGCGGCCCCGACTCGGTATGGCGCTGGTCGTTCGTGATCCTCGCCGTCCCCGCGCTGCTGGTCGTCTTCTACCGCCGCAAGCTGCCGGAGACGCCGCGCTGGCTGCTCTCGCAGGGCCGCACGGAGGAGGCGAACCGCTCGCTCGCGATCCTCGCCTCGAACTCGCTCACCCCCACCGCCGACCGCCCGCCCGTCGAGCTCTCGCCGGACGACCTGCCGCCCGTGCGGATGTCCGCCTCCCCCGCCGCGGTCTTCAGCCGCCCGGTGATCCGCCGCACCGCCGCCCTCGGCGTCGCGTCCTGGATGGCCTTCGGCTCGCAGGTCACGCTGAACTTCCTGATGCCGACCCTGCTGGTCGAGCGCGGCTACTCCGTCTCGGAGAGCCTGCTCTACACGATGATCATGAACATCGGCTCGCTCCTCGGAGCGACGACCGCGGCCCTGATCGCCGGTCGCGTCGGCCGCCGCACCGCCGTCGGCGCCGCCGGAGTCCTCGGCTGCCTCACCGCGCTCGCCTTCGCCGGGTTCGGCAACGGCACCGGGGCGATCCTCGTGCTCGGCGCTCTCTTCCAGTTCTTCACGATGGTCACCAACACGACCCTCGCCACCTGGACCGCCGAGATCTTCCCGACCGCGATCCGCGCCTCCGGCGCCTCGATCGTCAACGGCATCGGCAACATCGCCGGAGCGGTCATGCCGTTCCTCGCCGTCGCGCTCTACGGCTCGTTCGCCTTCGCCGGCGTCTTCGGCCTCGCCGCCGTGATGTACGCGGTGCTCGTCGTCGCCTCCCGCTTCGCCCCGGAGACCCGGGGACGCTCGCTCGAGGACGTCAACGAGAACGCGATCGCCGCCGCCGCCCACTGACCCACCCGTGCCCCCGGCGCTCCGGCGCCGGGGGCGCGACCCACCACCGGACAGCACCTCAAGGAGCACCATGGACACCCTCACCGTCTCGGCCACCGCCAACGGACTCAACTACCTCCCCGAGTACGTCGCCGACGTCGGCGGCCTGTTCGCCGAGCGCGGCCTCGCCGTCACCGCCACCGCCTGCGACCCCTGGACCGGCGTCCTCGACGACCTCGACTCCGGCGCCGCCGACCTCGCCCTCGGCGGGCTCTGGGTCCCCGGCATGTACGCCGGCACCAGCCGCGAGCTGACCGTCGTCGGCCAGCTCAACCACCGCTTCCCGATGACGATCGTGGCCCGCGACGGCTCCGGACCGGTCGGCCTCGACTGGCTGGACGGGAAGGTCGTGCTCGCCCCGGGCGCCGGCGGCAGCGCGCCGTTCGAGTTCACCGCGGGCCTGATCCGCGAGGCCGGCCTCGACGTCTCCGCCACCCGCTGGGCGCGCGACCTGTCCACGGCGATGATGCTGGAGCTCTACCGCGACGGCCTCGGCGACGCGATCGTGCTCGACCTGCTCTCGGCGAAGGAGCTCGTCGCGGCCGGCGGCGGGCAGATCGTCTTCCGCCACCTCGACGCGGGTGTGATGCCCAACAGCGTCTACTACACCCGCACCGAGCGGGTCGAGGAGCTCGCCGACCGCACCGAGCGCTTCGTCGACGCGATCGAGACGGCCATGCAGCGGATCACTGCGGGCGAGGCCGGCGCCGAGATCGACGCGGTGCTCGCCGCGCGCTGGCCCGACCGCGACCCGGTGCTGCTGCACGAGGCCGCCGACGAGATGGCCGCCGGCGGGGTCTGGGACACGACCGTGATCGACGAGGCCGCCTCCGACCGCTGGATGCGGATCCTCGCGGAGGCCGGGCTCGTCACCCGCGCCCCCTCGCTCGCCGAGCTGACCGGCCGCACGACGGTCGGCGCGCGCTGATGACGCTCGTCCTCGCCTCCGAGCAGATCGCCGGGCTGCTCCCCGACGTCGACGTGCTCGGCGCGGTCGAGCAGGTGTTCGCGGACCTCGGCTCCGGCGCGCTGCACCAGGGTGCGCCGACGGCCCTCGCGGGCGAGGACGACGGGCTGATCCTGCCGATGGCGGTCCGCTCCGACGCCCTGGGCCTGGCCGCCGTGAAGCTGATGGCCGACCTGCCCGGCAACGCGGCGCGCGGGCTGCCGACGCAGCGCTCGACGATCCTGGTCACCTCGCTGCTCACCGGGGAGTGCGTGGCCGTCCTGGACGGGGCGCTGATCACCCGGGCCCGCACCGCCGCCGCCTCCGCGGTCGCCACCCGGCATCTCGCCCGCGCGGACAGCCGGGTGCTCGGGCTGATCGGCGCCGGCAACCTCGCCGTCGCGCACGTCCGCGCGCTGCAGGCGGTGCGCGACCTGGACGAGATCGTGGTCTGGTCGCGGTCGGACGCGACGCTCGACCGGTTCGAGGAGGCGGTGGGGCGCCCCGTGATCCGTGCCGCGGATCCGCGGGCCGTCGCCGAGCGCTCCGACGTGCTCTGCACGCTGACGCCGTCGGTCGAGCCGATCGTGCGCGGCGCCTGGCTGCACGCCGGCCAGCACGTGAACGCCGTGGGCGCCCGTCCGCGACCGGAGCACCGCGAGCTCGATTCCGCGGCGATGGCGATCGGCACGCTCGTCGTCGACAGCGCGGCCACCGCGCGGGCGAAGTCGGGCGACCTCGTCCTCGCGATCGCGGAGGGCGCCCTCGACGCCGCTGCCGGGCTGCTCGAGCTCGGCGACGTCGTGGCCGGGACCGCTCCCGGCCGCATGCGCGACGACGAGATCACCGTCTTCGACTCCGTCGGCCTCGCCGCGCAGGACCTCGCCGTCGCCGCCGCGCTGATCGATCTGGCGCGGCTGCGGGACGCGGGCAGCGCTGTCCGGCTGTCCGGCGTCCCCGCGGCGGCGGGCCGCTGATGCGCATCGCCGTCGTCAACTGCAACACGACCGCGTCGATGACCGAGACGGCCGCCGCCCGCGCCCGGCTCGCTGTCGGGCCGGGCACCGAGATCGTCGCGGTCACGCCGAGCTGGGGCGTCGCCTCGGCCGAGGGCTGGTACGACAGCTTTCTCAGCGCCGCGGCCGTCCTGCACACCCTGGAGCGGCTGCCGGCCGGCATCGACGGCGTCGTGATGGCCGGCTTCGGCGAGCACGGCCGCGAGGGGGCGCGCGAGCTGCTCGACGTCCCCGTCGTCGACATCACGGAGGCGTCGGCGCATCTCGCGATGCTGCTCGGCCGCCGCTACGGGGTGGTCACCACGGTCCGCCGCGCGGTCGGCCAGATCGAGGACAGCCTCACCACGGCGGGCCTGATCGCGCACTGCGCCGCGATCGAGGACACCGGGCTCGGCGTGCTCGAGCTGGAGGAGGATCCGCAGGCCACCCTCGACGCCTTCGTCGCCGCCGGCGAGCGCGCGATCGCCCGCGGCGCCGAGGTGATCTGCCTCGGCTGCGCGGGCATGGCGGGGCTCGAGGAGCACGTCGGCGCGCGGCTGCCGGTGCCGGTCGTCGACGGGGTCGCCGCGGCGGCCGCGCTCGTCGAGACCCTCGTCCGCCAGCGGCTCGGCACCAGCCGGATCGACAGCTACGCCCGGCCGCTGCCGAAGGAGCGCAGCTGGCCCGGCGGCTGAGCGCCTCCGGACGGCGAGCGCACCGGGTCGGCCGAGAGTGTTGAATGGTCGCACCGGCGTCGCGAGGAGGACCGTCATGACACTCGCCAGCACCGAGGAGTCGCTCGCCAGCCAGACCTACCGGACGCTGCGCCGGCAGATCATCCTCGGCCAGCACCCGCAGGGGTCGCGGCTCGTCGAGGCCTCACTGGCCGCCGAGCTGCACGTCTCGCGGCTGCCGGTGCGCGAGGCCGTGCCGCAGCTGGCCAACGAGGGCTTCGTGCGGATGCTGCCCCGTCGCTCCACCCGCGTCGCGCAGTGGAGCGTCGAGGACGTGGTTGAGCTCTTCGACGTCCGGCTGAGCCTCGAGACGCTCGCCGCGCGCCTCGCCGCGCAGGCCGTCGCCCGCGGCGCCTCCCTCGCTCCGCTGCTCGACGCGATCGACGCCGAGCACCGCGCCCTCGACAGCGAGGACTGGCTGGAGGTCGCCGAGACCTCGACCGTCGTGCACGAGGCGATCGTCGAGGTGGCCGGCAGCGCCCTGCTCTCCTCGCTGATGCGCGCCGTCACCGGCCGGATGACCTGGCTGTTCTACCTGACCAGCGCCCGCGACCAGCGCCAGCAGTCCGACGAGCACCACGGCCTGCTCGACGCGATCCGCGCGGGCAACGACCGCCTCGCCGAGTCGATCGCCTTCACCCACATCGAGAAGGGCCGCGCGCCGTCGCTCGCGATGATCGGGGAGTAGCCGATCCGGGCACGCAGAGCGCGCCGACCCCGGCACGCTGAGGCGTCCTCCTCCTACGATGGACGGCACGCACGCCGAGGAACGGGGAGAGTCGATGAGCGTCCGGATCCCCGTCAGCGCCGAGGTCCTGCGGTGGGCTGCGGAGCGCGCCGGCTGGTCCGAGACCGCGATCCGCGAGCGCTTCCCCCGCTTCGACCGGTGGCTCGTCTCCGACCCGCCGCCGACGCTCCCGCAGCTGCGGAGCTTCGCCCGCGCGGCCCGTCTCCCGTTCGGCTACCTCCTCCTCCCGACGCCGCCCGAGGAGACAGCGGGGATCCCCGACCGCCGGACGCGCGGCGGCGCGCAGAGGCGGGAGCTCTCGCCGGATCTCCGGGACACCCTCTCCACGTGCCAGCGCCGTCAGGGGTGGTACCGCGACTTCGCCCTCGCTCACGGCCTCGTCGAGATCGCCCTCGTCGGGTCCGCCTCCCTCGACGAGCCCGTGGAGATCGTCGCCGACCGCATCAGCACGATGATCGGCTTCGACAGGGAGCGACGCGGTCGCTTCCCGAGCTGGGACGCGGCGTTCCGACGGCTCATCGATCTCGTCGAGAGTGCCGGTGTGCTCGTGTCCGTCAGCGGCGTGGTCGGCTCGGACACCCATCGGGTGCTCGACCCGCAGGAGTTCGGCGGGTTCGCGCTCGTCGACGACTACGCGCCGCTCGTCTTCGTGAACGCCGCCGACACCAAGGCGGCGCAGATCTTCACCCTCGTGCACGAGCTGGGGCACATCGTCGCCGGGGAGTCCGCGCTCTCCGAGGTCGGATCGACCGGATCCGCGCGCGACGAGCACGAGCGCTGGTGCGATCGGATCGCGGCGGAGATGCTCGTCCCCCGCGCGACCCTGCCCGGTGAGTTCCGGGGCACGACCGACGCCGAGGAGCTCGACCGCCTGGCGGCGCTCTACCGGGTGAGCACGCTGGTCGTCCTCCGTCGCCTCGTCGACATCGGCCTGATCGACGAGGACGAGTACTGGTCCCGCTCCGGCGACGAGGCGGATCGAGTGCGGGAGGCGGCCCGATGGGCCCGCCGGAGCGGTGGGAGCTTCTACCGGACCCAGCCGCTCCGCCTCGGGAGACGCTTCGCTCGAGCGGTGATCTCGGACGCGCGGAGCGGTGGGACGACCTACGGCGAGGCCTACCGGCTCCTCGCACCACGAAGGCCGAGACCTTCCGGAAGCTGGCCGACGAGCTGGGCGTCGCGTGAGGTACCTGCTCGACACGAACGTGCTGATCGAGGCCAAGAACCGCTACTACGCCTTCGATCTCGCCCCGGGCTTCTGGGAGTGGCTCGAGAGGGACGCGGCCGCCGGCGTCATCGGGAGCGTCGAGCAGGTGCAGGAGGAGATCGTCGCCGTCGAGGACGAGCTCGCGGTCTGGGCGCGCGCTCATCGAGAGCTCTTCTCCCGGGTGGATGCCCGGACGGCCGGCGCGCTCGCCGATCTCGCGCTCTGGGCCCCCGCGGGGCGCTTCACGCGAGCGGCGGTCGACGAGTTCCTGAACGTCGCCGACTGCTTCCTGGTCGCCCACGCCGCTGCCCACGGGCACACGGTCGTCACCCACGAGGGGTTCCAGGCGGATGCGCGGCGCCGGATCCTCATCCCGAACGCCTGCCGCGCGCTCGACGTGCCCTACTGCGACACCTTCACCCTGCTGCGCACTCGAGACGTCCGGCTCGGTCTCGCGGCCTGACTGCGCCGGGCTCCGCCCCTCCGCGCCCGGCTCCACCGCGGCGCGGCGGCCGAGCGCTCAGTGGCGCAGCGTGTGGCTCGGCAGCTCCTGGAAGCGGGTCTGGTAGGCGCTCGCGAAGCGGCCGAGGTTGCCGAAGCCCCAGTCGCGGGCCACGGCGGCGACGGTCGTCGAGCAGGGGTCGCCCTCGACGAGGTCGTGGTGGGCGCGGTCGAGGCGGACGTCGCGGAGGTAGACCGACGGCGAGACGCCGAGGTGGCGCTGGGTGGCCTGCTGCAGGGTGCGGGTGTGCAGGCCGGCGGCGCGGGCGGCGTCGGCCGGGGTGATCGGCTCGTGCGCGTGGTGCTGCAGGAAGTCGAGGGCGACGCGGGTGCGCGAGGCGGAGGGGCGACGGAGCACGGCGGGGACGTCCCAGGCGCGCCACGGGAAGAGCAGCAGCAGCGCGCGAGCCAGGTTGAGCTCGGCGGTGAAGCGCACCAGCGGGGCGATCGCAGCGCTCGCGAGCGCGGCCGTCGCGTCGGTCACGGCGGTCCGCCAGCGGGCGAGCACGCCGGGGTCGGCGTCGGCCTCGTGGTCGAAGGAGACGGGCTGGCGCGGGCCGGAGTGCGACTCGGTCGCGACGTCCTCGAGGAAGCCGGGCGCGAAGTGCACGAGGTTCTGGCGGTGCGGCTGGTAGGCCAGGCCGAACTGGCGCTCGGCGGGCAGCAGGAACGGCGCGGACGCGGCTCCGGTGCGGGTGAAGGGGCGCAGGTTGAGCTGGCCGCCGCCGGCGCGGAACCAGCCGACGACGTACTCGCGCAGGTGCGCGATCTCGCCGGTCAGCGCGCCCGCGCAGTCGGAGGTGCGGAGGGTGACCCGCTCGCTCCCGCGGTAGGCGTAGCGGAAGGAGAAGCCGCGCGAGCCCGGCTCCACGCGGAACGAGCCGCCGCCGTACGCCTCGGCGTAGACCGCGGACGCCTCGGCGGGGTCGCCTCCGGCGGCCTCGAACCGGCGCTCGGTGCCGCCGGAGAGGTCGCCGGCGGAGGCGAAGGGGCTGCCCATCGTGAAGGTCGAGCCGGGGGTCGCAGTCGAACCGGGGACGGCCGGGCGTGCCGTCGGTGGCGAGGAGGTGTGCATGGTCGGGCTTCTCTCGGGGTCTGGGAGATCAGAGGCGGACGGGGGTGGGCCTCGGGGCTCTACAGATACAGACGGGTCGACGGCCGGAAACGTCACGGATCCGGGGCGCGCTCGCAATCCGGCCAGCGGATTCGCCGGAGAGGGTGGAGGCTGATAGGCATTCGGAGCGGCGCCTGCGGAGAACGCCCGCAGGCGCGGAACGACGGCGGAACGGCGGGAGGTGGCGATCGTGGCGGAGGCACTGCCCGCGGCGCAGCCCGACGACGCGCGGCCCAACGACGCGCTGCCGGACGACGCCCGGCCCGACGATCCGCTGCTCCGCGCCTCCGACGCCACGCTCGCCTCGCGGGCCGTGGACGGCGACGTCGCCGCGTTCGAGCAACTCGCCCGGCGCCACGGCGCGCTGATGCGGGTGTACGCGGCCAAGCTGCTCGGCTCCGAGGTGGAGTCCGACGACATCGTGCAGGAGGCGTTCCTCACCGGCTGGCGCCGCCTCGGCGACCTGGACAGCCCCGCGCACATCCGGAACTGGCTGATGCGGATCGTGTCGCACAAGGCGATCGACCGGATCCGCGTCCGGCGCCGCCACGACGACATCGACGACTGGGACCCGCCCGCGCCCGCCGAGCACTCGCCCGAGCGGATCGTCGAGGCGCGGCTCCAGCTGGACGCCGTCTGGGAGGCACTGGACCGATTGCCCCCCGATCAGCGACGCTGTTGGCTGCTCCGCGAGACCGCCGGCTACAGCTACCAGGAGATCGCCGACGCTCTCGAACTCCCCGTCTCGACGGTCCGCGGCCTGCTCGCCCGAGCCCGCCGCTTCCTGCTCCACGAACTGGAGGCATGGCGATGATCGACGCAGACGACGCCGTGCCCGAGGACGGGCTGCCCGTGGACGGCGTGCCCGAGAGCGGTGTGCCCGAGGACGCCGTGCCCGAGGACGGCGTGCTCGACGACGCCGCGCCCGACGACGCCGCGCCCGAGGACGGCGTGCCCGAGGACGACGCGCCCGAGGACGGCGTGCCCGAGGACGACGCGCCCGACGACGACCTCGACGGCCACACGCTGGAGGAGCTCGGCGAGTACCTCGACCGCGGGCGCACCCCGGTCGACCCCTCCATCGAGGGCTCGGCCGCCTGCCGCCTGGCGCTCGCGAACCTCACCCGACTGAACGAGCTGTCCGCGAGCGCGCTGCGCCGACGCGCCGACGAGGAGCCGGACCGCGACGAGGTCTGGATCGCCGGGCTGCTCGACGCGATCCGGTCCGAGGTGCGCTCGGGGCGCGACGTGCCGATCCGCCACCCCGACCCGACACTGCGGCTCGCCCTGACCGAGGCGGCGGTGCGCGGGATGATCCGGCGCGCGGGCGACACCATGGGCGGCGTCATCATGGGCCGCTGCACGCTCGACGGCGACGTCGCGGCGCCCGGCGCGGTGATCCGGATCGACGTCACCTTCGCGCTCGAGTTCGGGATCCCCGTCGCGACGGTCGCGGACCGCCTGCGCGAGCGGATCCGCTACGCCCTCGAGCGGCACACCGAGCTCGTCGTCGGCGCGATCGACGTCACCGTCGACGACGTGTACCCGAGCAGGGAGGACCAGCCGTGACCGACAGCACTGCGACCGACGGCACCGGGACGGACGGCGCCGCTCACGACGACACCGCCCACGACGACACCGCGCTCTCGCAGCGCCTGACCGCGGCGATCCGCGAGACCGCGGGCGTCACCGGCGTGTACCCGGCGCAGCCACTGCTCGAGGCGGCCGCCGATGCGCTGGCCGTGAAGCTCGCCCTGCGGCAGCCGGACGTGCTGGTCGACATCGACCGCTCGGACGGCTTCACCACCGTGACCGCGCACATCGCGGCGACTGCGGCGCTGCCCGCGCCCGAGACCCTCCGCGCGGTCGGCGAGGAGCTGCGGCGCCTGCTCGACGCGGAGCCGTCGGTGACGGGCCCGCTCGCCGTGAACGTGAAGGTCCGCCTGATCGAGGACTCGGGCCGCGCCGCGGACTGACGCGTCGATCGTGCGCCGTGACGCCGGTCAGGCGTCGATCGAGCGCTGCACGCCGGTCAGGCGTCGATCGAGCGCTGCACGCCGGTCAGGCGTCGATCGTGCGCTGCGCGCCGGTGCCGGGGCTCGCCCCCGCGTCTGCCGGCCCCGCGTCGGCCGTCCCCCCGTCGGCCGGCCCCTCGTCGGTCACCCCCACGTCGCTCGTCCCCACGTCGCTCGACGCGAGGCTGATCCGGCGCGGCTTCGCCTTCGCGGCGATCGGGATGCGCAGCGTCAGCACGCCCGCCGTGTAGTCGGCGTGCACGCTGTCGGTGTCGAGGGAGTCACCGAGGACGAGCTGGCGGCTGAAGACGCCCCACTGCCGCTCGGCGGCGACGGGGTCGGCGCCCTCGGGGAGGTGGCCGGCGCGCTCGGCGCGCACGGTCAGCACGTTCCGCTCGACATCGATGTCGATCCGCTCGGGCCGGACGCCGGGCAGGTCGAGCTCGACGACGAAGTCGTCGCCCTCGCGCCAGGCGTCCAGGGGCATCACGGTCGGTCGGGCGGCCGTGCCGAAGACCTGCCGGCTGAAGCGGTCGAGGTCGCGGAACGGGTCCTGCTGCAGAAGCATCATGGTCTCCTCACTCGCTGGAAATCGGTCGCCACCGGGCCTTTCACCGGTGGCATACAAGTATTTACAACGGCGGGAGCGCCCTCGCAAGAGCGTCTCAGCGAACCCCGAGGAAGTCGCGCCAGGCGGGCTGATCGGGGTCGTGACCGGGCCAGACCTCGACGGGCCGGCCGTCGAGTCCGGGCTGCGCCGCGAGGTCCGCGAGCCGCTCGACCGAGCGCTGCGCGGCGTCCGCGTCGGACGGGCGGGCCGTCCAGCCGCAGGCGGTGCGCTCGTCGAGGTTGCGCTGCAGGTCGGCGGCGTCGCAGGCGAGCACGATCGAGCGGTCGGCGAGGTCGATCCGGAACGACTGGTGGCCCGGCGTGTGCCCGCGGGTGTCGAGCGCAGTGACTCCGGGGGCGAGAGCGGTGTCGCCGTCCAGGAGCAGCACGCGCAAGTCGGCCTCGAGCAGATCGGCGGGGACGACGGTCTCGCGGCGGCCGAGGCCCTCGCCGAGCCACTCCCACTCCCGCCGCTGCAGGGCGACGGGGGTGCCGGCCGGGACGAGGCGCAGCCCGCCGGTGTGGTCGAGGTGCAGGTGCGAGAGGGCGACGAGGGCGAGGTCCTCCCAGCGCAGGCCGGCCGCCGCGACCTGCTCGGCGAGCGCGTCGCCGGGCGGGACGACGGCGGTGTAGCTCTCGTAGTCGTAGTGCGCGGCACGCTGGGCGGGGTCGCGGACGCGGTCGAGGTGGAATCCGCCGTCGATCAGGATCCAGGAGTCGCCGAGGTCGATCGCGGCGCCGGTGACCGGTTCGAGGAGGAAGCGCGCCGGGTCACCGCCGCGGAGCGAGATCGACTCGGCGATCGGCTCGTGGCCGAGCACGAGCGGGACGAGGCGGCGGGGGCGGGACAGCGGGAAGGCGCCCGGCCAGTCGTCGGCGATCATGCGAGCCTCCTGGAGCACTTCAGATTGGATCCAATATAGTCATGAATGAATCCACTGATCCACTCCCGCACGAGACGAGGGCTCGCATGACCGGCGCCATCCCGATCAACATCCCGATCACCACCGAGATGCTCCACTGGGGCCGGCGGCCGACCTACGAGATGGTCGAGCAGATCGTGGACGGCTACCCCTCCGACGTCTCGCGCTGGCTGATCGGCGCGCACACCGGCACGCACGTCGACGCGCCGTCGCACTTCGTGCCGGGCGGCGCGACCGTCGACGAGATCGCGCTGGAGAGCGTGGTCGGGCCGGTCCGGGTGCTCGACCTGCGGCACGTCGCGGAGGAGATCACCGACACGGACCTCGTCGCGGCCGGCGCCGAGGGGGCGGTGCGCGTGCTGTTCCGCACGCGCAACTCGACCGACGCGCTGACCCGCGCGGTGAAGTCGGAGACCTGGGTCGGCCTCGCGCCGAGCGGTGCCCGCTGGCTGGTCGAGCACGGCGTGCTCTTCGCGGGGCTGGACTACATGACGATGGAGGCGCCCGCGCACACCGAGGAGTGGCCGACCCACGTGATCCTCTGCGGCGCCGGCGTCGTGATCCTCGAGAACGCGGACCTCGCGCAGGTCGAGCCCGGCGACTACCTGATGGTCTGCCAGCCCGTCGCCTTCGAGGGCCGCGAGGCCGCCCCCGCCCCGACGGTCCTGCTCCCCCTCCCGTGACCCCCTCCCCGCGAGATGCCACTTATGAGCGCGACACGCCGTGGAAAGCGCTCATAAGTGGCATCTCGCGGAGGGGGTCAGACTCGCGGCGGGGGTCAGACTCCTGCGGGCTCCAGGGCTCCCTGCTGCTCGCGGTCGAGCTCGGTGCGGACCGAGCGCTCGCCGGCGAGCTCGCGCGGGGTGCGCGGGGCCAGGAGGCCGACCACGATGAACGTGCCGAAGCCGATCGCCGCGGCGACGAGGGTGGCGTAGCCGTCGAAACCGGCGCCGATCAGGTCGTTCGGGACGTAGAGGATGTCGTTCGGCACGCCGTAGAGCGTCGGGGTGAGCGCCAGGAAGACCAGGCGGACGACCAGGCCGACGCCGGCGGCGGTGAGCGCGGCGACGACTCCGGGGCGCTTCCAGAAGACGCCGAGCAGGAACGGCGCGGCGAGGCAGGCGAGCATGATGTCGAACGCGAGCGTCAGCAGGATGCCGGTCTGGCTGACCCGGATCGCGAGGAACGAGCCGAGGATCACGATCGGCACCATGGCGACGCGGGTCCAGCGCAGCAGCGGGTCCGGGCCGCTGCCGGAGTGGCGGCGGACCGAGAGCACGTTGCGGACGACGATCGCCGAGGTGGCGAGGATGGCGCCGGAGGCGGTCGAGAACGACGCGGCGACGACTCCGGAGAGCACCAGGATCGCGATGACCGGCGGCGCGTAGTCGGCGAGCAGCGTGAACAGGACCGGGCCGTCGGCGGCCGAGAGGCCCAGGACGGCGGTGGCGCTGAGGGCGACGATCGCGAAGATCGAGCCGATCGCCGCGGTGCCGACGGCGGCGGCGTAGCAGGCGCGGCGGGCGACCTCGGGCGACTTGGCGCCGAAGATCCGCTGCATGAAGTCGATCGCGACCAGGTCGCCGATGCCGAGGGCGACGAGCGTGGCCCAGTTGACGGGGGCGCCCATCGCCGGGTCGGTGAGCTGCTCGAAGTCGAACGGCCCCATGCCCTCGGGGATGACGATGCCGTAGGCGAGCGCGACCCAGACCAGCAGCGAGATCGCCGCGACGACCGTGATCACGGTCTGGATGGCCGCGGTGTACGCGTCGGAGAAGAGGCCGCCGGCGATCGTGTAGCTGAGCACGAGCGCGACCGAGAGGATCACGCCCCAGGCGTACGGGATGCCGGCGAAGCGCTCGAGCAGGAAGCCGCAAGCCACCAGATTGCCGGCCAGCAGGATCGTGAAGGAGAAGACCATGATCACCGAGGCGACGACCTCGGTGGTGCGGTCGTAGCGCATCCGGAAGAAGTCGGCGAGGGTGAAGAGCTTCATCGCGTTCATCGGCTTGGCGAGGAAGAGACCCGTGATCAGGAGGCAGATCGCCAGGCCGATCGCGAGCGAGGCGCCCGCCCAGAAGCCGAACTGCGAGGTGAGGTCGGTGTTGCCGACGGTGGCGTTCGAGTCGACCGCGGCGGCCGTCAGGCTGACGGCGACGAGCGGGATGCCGAGGCGGCGTCCGGCGACGAGGTAGTTGGCGCTGTCGCCGTCGATCTTGCGGGCGACCGCGATGCCGACGGCGAGGATCACCACGACGGTGATCCCCACTCCGAGGATGATCATGCGTGCTCCGAGCTGCTGGGTGGTGCGGCGGGGTGTTTCTATCGGTTGATAGACACGGATCCTGCCGCGCGCTCGGTCGCGATTCTTTTCGGGCGTGGGTCGATCCTGTTAACTCCGGCGCGCGGCCCCCTCGGCGAGAACTCGAAAGTTGCGGTAGTCGACGCCGAGTACCGCAACTTCTGGAGGATGGGCGGGGGCTCGGGGCGTGCGGCAGGCCGGACGGGCGGGGCGTCAGCGCAGGTGGGCGAGCAGGGCCGGGCCCGCGGCGAGCGCCTCGGCGACGGCGGGGCGCGGGAGGTCGAGGACGCGCAGGGCCGCGAGGGCGACCGCCTCCGCGGAGGGGCCGGGCTCGGCGGGCTGCCGGCGGCGCTGGAGGATGACGTTCTCGACGAGGGCGAGCACGAGGGAGGCGCCGGTCGCGGGGTCGGCGGCGCCGCAGGCCGCGACGAGGGTGCGGTAGGCGGTCTCCAGCTCGGAGCGGCGCTCGCGGAACACGGCGAAGCGCTCGTCGCCGAGCTCGGGCAGCAGGTAGAGCGCGCCGACGTTGTGCTCGCCGGCCGCGAGCAGGCGGGCGTCGGAGACGCAGAGCGCCCAGAGGCGCGCGGCCGGCGGCTCGTCGCGGGTGAGCAGCACGGCGGCGGCGTCGAGCGAGGGCTGCACCGTGCCGAGCAGCAGCTCGAGCAGCACCGCGTGCTTGCCGCCGAAGTGGTGGTAGAGCGAGGCCTGGCGGATGCCGGCCGCCGCGGCGATGGCGTGCGTGCTGGTGCCGCCGAACCCCTCCGTGCAGAAGAGCGCCGCGCTCGCCGCGAGGATGTCGGCCCGCGTCCCCTGCCCCGTGAGCGACGCCCCGGAGGCGCGCGGCCGTCCGGGGGGTGCGCTCGACATGCGCTCGACCGTAGCAGCGCCCGGAGCCCCCTCCGCTCCTCAAAAGTTGTCGTACTCGACGCTCCGGTACGACAACTTCTGGAGAGTGGGAAGGGGTGGGACGCGCGCGAAACACGATCGCAACGTCGGGGTCACAGCGGCGACACGGGGGCGCGGTTGACTTCCTGTCGAGTGATAGAAACCCCGGCAGCGACCGGACCAGCAGACGGAGCAGGCGCAGCATGACGACATCAGGCACCTCGACCACGGCGGGTGCGCGCGAGCACGCCCGCGCCCAGGAGGCGGCGGCGGCGAGCACGCGCCCCGACGCGCCGGAGGGCGTCACCCCGGCGGATCTGCGCTGGTCCGAGCGGATCGAGGGCGGCGGCTACGGCCACCGCGTCCTCGCCCGCGGGACGCACCTCCGCCTGACCGACGTCACGGGAGACGCCTGCGTCTCGCTCCTCGTCTACAACGCGCTGGAGCCGCACGAGCGGCTGAACGTCGCGGACACCGTCAAGGTGCAGTGGCAGGTCTACGCGGGCGCCGGCCAGCTGCTGCTCAGCGACCAGGGCCGCGTGCTCGCGAGCGTCGTCGCCGACGACTCCGGCCGGCACGACACGATCTACGGCACGACCGCGCTGGCGCGGAACGTCGAGCGCTACGGCGACGGCTCGCCGCAGGGCCCGTCGCCGGCCGGTCGCGAGCTGCTGCTGCTCGGCGCCGCCAAGCACGGGCTGGGGCGGCGCGATCTGCCGCCGAGCGTCTCGTACTTCCAGGGGGTGCGGATCCGCGAGGACGGCAGCCCGGAGTGGCTCGGCGGCGCGGGACCCGGCCGCTCGGTGACGCTGCGCCTCGAGATGCCGGCGATCGTCCTGCTGGCGAACACCGCGCATCCGCTCGACCCGCGGCCGGAGTTCACGGTCGGCGCGGTCGACGTGCACGCCTGGGCGGGCGAGCCGGCGAGCGCCGACGAGCGCGCCGCCACTCCGGAGGGCCGCCGCGCCTTCCTGCAGACCGACGAGTACCTGAGCGCGAGGGGCATCGCATGAGCACCACCGGCACCGACACGAGCACGAGCACGAGCAGCACCGGCACCACCACCGCCTACGGCACCGAGACCCACCGCGAGACCGTCGCGGCCCGCGCCCCCTGGTCGCGCCTCCTGAAGCGCGGCGAGCACCTGACCATCGTCGACGTCGACGGCAACCAGGCCGTCGACTTCCTCGCCTACGACGCGGAGGACCGCACCGCCTACTCCGCCGCCGCGACCCTGCAGGCGCAGGAGACGGTGTACCTGGTCACCGGCTCGGTGCTCCGCGACGCCGAGCACCGCCCGCTGCTGACGGTCGTGGCGACCGACGTCGAGCGCCACGACACCCTCGGCGGCGCCTGCTCGAAGGAGAGCAACGCCCTCCGCTACGGCTTCCACACCACGGCGCAGCACGCCTGCGCCGAGAACTTCGTCGCCGAGCTCTCCCGGCACGGGATGGGCAAGCGCGACCAGGTCTCGAACGTGAACTGGTTCATGAACGTGCCGGTGGACCCGGACGGCGCCCTCGGGATCGTCGACGGGATCTCCTCCCCCGGGCTCAGCGTCGTGCTGCGGGCCGAGCGGGACACCCTCGTCGTCGTCTCGAACTGCCCGCAGATCAACAACCCGTGCAACGGCTTCGACCCGTCGCGCGCCGAGATGATCGTGCACAGCGGCGAGAACGCGGGAACGGGCAGCGCATGACCTTCGACACCCTCCTCGTCGCCAACCGCGGCGAGATCGCGGTCCGCATCCTCCGCACCGCGAAGGCGATGGGCCTGCGCACGGTGGCGGTCTACTCCGACGCCGACCTCGGCGCCGCGCACGTCGCGCTCGCCGACGAGGCGGTGCGGCTCGGCCCGGCGCCCGCGGCCGACAGCTACCTGCGGATCGACCGGATCCTCGCGGCGGCCGCGCAGACCGGCGCCGGCGCGATCCATCCGGGCTACGGCTTCCTCAGCGAGAACGCCGAGTTCGCGCGCGCCTGCGCGGCGGCCGGCATCGTCTTCGTCGGCCCCACGCCCGAGCAGCTGGAGGTGTTCGGCGCCAAGCACACCGCGCGCGACGCCGCCGAGCGCGCGGGCGTGCCGCTGCTGGCCGGCACCGGGCTGCTCGACGACGCCGACCACGCGGCCCGCGAGGCCGACCGCATCGGCTACCCGGTGATGCTCAAGGCGACGGCGGGCGGCGGCGGCATCGGCATGCGCGCCTGCCGCGACGAGGCCGAGCTGCGCGCCGCCTGGCGCGAGGTGCGGCGCCTGGCCGAGGCCGGCTTCTCCTCCGCCGGCGTCTTCCTGGAGCGACTGGTCGAGCGCGCCCGGCACGTCGAGGTGCAGGTCTTCGGCGACGGCACCGGCCGCGTCGTCTCACTCGGCGACCGCGACTGCTCGCTGCAGCGCCGCAACCAGAAGGTGGTCGAGGAGAGCCCCGCCCCGGATCTGCCGGACGCCGTGCGCGAGCGCATCGCGGAGGCGTCGCGCCGGCTCTGCGCCGAGGCCGGCTACCGCAGCGCGGGCACGGTCGAGTACATCTACGATCCCGTCCGGCAGGAGGCGGCGTTCCTCGAGGTGAACACCCGCCTCCAGGTCGAGCACCCGGTGACGGAGTCGCGCTACGGCATCGACCTGGTCGAGTGGATGCTGCGGCTCGCGCAGGGCGAGACCGGCTTCCTCGACGTGGTCCCGGAGCCGAGCGGTGCGGCCGTCGAGGCGCGGGTCTACGCGGAGAACCCGGACCTCGGCAACGCGCCGAGCTCCGGCACCATCACGGGGCTGCAGTTCCCCGACGACGTACGCGTCGACGGCTGGATCCGCCCCGGCAGCGAGGTCTCCACCTCCTACGACCCGCTGCTCGCGAAGGTGATCGTGAGCGGCGCGACCCGCGAGGAGGCCTGGGCCGCGCTCGGACGGGCGCTCGCCGCCACCCGGGTCGACGGCATCGCGACCAACGTCGGCCTGCTGCGGGCGATCGCCGCCGAGCCCTCGGTGCTCGCGGCCGAGCACTCCACCGCGACCCTCGACGACCTGCGCGACGCGAGCCCGCGCGTCGAGGTGCTGAAGGGCGGGATGCTGACCACCGTGCAGGACGCGACCGGGCGCCTGGGCTACTGGCCGGTCGGCGTGCCGCCGTCGGGGCCGATGGATCCGCTGTCGTTCCGGCTCGGAAACACCGCGCTCGGCAACCCGGAGGACGCGCCGGGACTCGAGATCACGATGAGCGGGCCGACACTCCGCTTCCACACCGCCACCCGCGTCGTGCTGACCGGGGCGCCCGCGCCGGCGACCCTCGACGGCGCGCCGATCGCGCCGTGGGAGCCGGTCGCGGTGCCGGCCGGCGGCGTCCTCGCCATCGGCACGGCCGAGAGCGGCATGCGGCTGTACCTGCTGGTCGAGGGCGGGCTCGACATCCCGCTCGTGCTCGGCTCGGCCAGCACCTTCGACCTCGGCGCGATCGGCGGGCACGCGGGGCGCGCGCTCGCCCCGGGCGACGTGCTCGGGCTGCGGACGCCGAGCGTCCCGAACACCGTGGCGGTCGTGCCGGCGGAGGAGCGCCCCGCGTTCCCGCACGCCTGGACGCTCGCCGCGCTCGAGGGCCCGCACGCCGCTCCGGAGTTCTTCACCGAGGACGACATGGCCGTCTTCTACGCCAACGACTGGGAGGTGCACTTCAACTCGGCGCGCACCGGCGTCCGCCTGCTCGGCCCGAAGCCGCACTGGGCACGCGAGGACGGCGGCGAGGCCGGGCTGCACCCCTCCAACATCCACGACACCCCGTACGCGGTCGGCGCCGTCGACTACACCGGCGACCTGCCGATCCTGCTCGGACCCGACGGCCCGAGCCTCGGCGGCTTCACCTGCCCCGCGAGCGTCGCGACCGGCCACCTCTGGCGGCTCGGGCAGCTCCGCCCCGGCGACACGGTGCGCTTCGTGCCGGTCACCGCGGCGCAGGCGACCGGGCTGCTCGACGCTCCGCTCGACGAGCCGGCGGCGGGCCGCGCGGCGGTCGACGACCAGGGCGTGCTGCACCGCCGGCCGGCGCACGACGGCGATCCGTCGCTGGTGCTGCGCCGGAGCGGCGACGCGAACCTGCTCGTCGAGATCGGCGAGATGAGTCTCGACCTCGCCTCGCGGATGCGCGTGCACGCCATCGCCGAGACGCTCGAGCAGGCGGCCCTGCCGGGCGTGATCGAGCTGACCCCGGGCATCCGCTCGCTGCAGGTGCACTTCGATCCGCGGACGACTTCGACCGACGCGGTCGCCGAGGCGGTGCTCGCGGCCGAGGCGCTGCTGCCCGCGACGGCGGATCTGCGCGTGCCGAGCCGCACCGTGCACCTGCCGCTGGCCTGGGACGACCCGTCGACGCGCGAGGCGATCCGCCGCTACATGGCGGGCGTCCGCGACGACGCGCCCTGGTGCCCGTGGAACATCGAGTTCATCCGCCGGATCAACGGCCTGGACAGCGTCGACGAGGTCTACCGCACGGTGTTCGAGGCGGAGTACCTGGTGCTCGGGCTCGGCGACGTCTACCTCGGCGCACCGGTCGCGACTCCGCTCGACCCGCGGCACCGCCTGGTGACCACCAAGTACAACCCGGCGCGCACCTGGACGCCGCAGAACGCCGTCGGCATCGGCGGCGCCTACCTCTGCATCTACGGGATGGAGGGGCCGGGCGGCTACCAGTTCGTCGGCCGCACGGTGCCGATCTGGTCGACGCACCACCAGGCCGGAGCGTTCGAGACCGGCGTGCCGTGGCTGCTGCGGTTCTTCGACCGCATCCGCTGGTACCCGGTGGAGCCGGACGAGCTGCTCGAGCTGCGCTCCGAGATGGCCGCGGGGCGGCTGCCGCTGCGGATCGAGGAGGGCGAGTTCGGGCTCGCGGAGTACCAGGAGTTCCTCGCGGAGAACGCGGAGTCGATCGCGGACTTCCGCGCAGTGCAGGCCGGGGCCTTCGGCGCCGAGCGCGCCGCCTGGGAGGCGTCCGGCGAGTTCGACCGCGTGGAGGCGGTGCCCGCGCCGCCCGCGTCCTCCGCCGTGGAGATCCCGGACGGCTGCGAGGGCGTCGAGGCGCCGTTCGTGGCGACCGTGTTCCGGATCGACGTCGCCGTGGGCGAGACGGTCGCGGCCGGGCAGACGCTGGTCGCCCTCGAGGCGATGAAGATGGAGGCGCCCGTGACGGCTCCGGCGGCCGGGCGCGTGGTCGCCGTGGTCGCCGAGGTCGGGGCGCACGTGGCCGCGGGCACGGTGCTCGTGGTGCTGGAGACGAGGGCCGCGCAGGCCGAGGAAGAGGACGCAGCATGATGGACGACCCCGCGCTTCACGACCCCGCGGCGCACGTCGCCGAGCGCTACCGGCGGCTGGCCGCGCGGCCCGAGGCGTTCGTCGCCCTGCGGCCCGAGGCCGAGGTGGCCGCGGAGCTGGCCGCCGTCGATCCGGCGCTCCCGCTCGCCGGGCTGCTGTTCGCGGTGAAGGGCAACATCGACGTCGCGGGGCTGGAGACGACCGCGGCCTGCCCGGCGTTCGCGTACGCGCCCGCCGAGGACGCGACCGTCGTGGCGCGGCTGCGTGCGGCGGGAGCCGTGGTGCTCGGCTCGGCCAACCTCGACCAGTTCGCGACCGGTCTCGTCGGCACCCGCTCGCCGTACGGCGCGGTGCGGCACGCCGTCGACCCTTCGCGCATCTCCGGCGGCTCGTCCTCCGGCTCCGCGGTCGCGGTGGCGCTCGGCGGCGCCGACTTCGCACTCGGGACGGACACCGCGGGCTCCGGGCGGGTGCCGGCCGCGTTCCACGGGCTGGTCGGGCTGAAGCCGACCAAGGGCTGGGTCAGCGCCGCCGGCGTCGTGCCGGCCTGCCGGAGCCTGGACGTGGTGACGGTCATGGCGGCGGATCCGGCGATCGCCCGGCGCGCGCTCGACGTCATGGCCGGGCCGGATTCGCGCGACCCGCTCAGCCGCAGCGGAGTCGCCGAGCCGTTCGCGGCCACCGCGCGGATCGGCGTCCCGCGGCCCGGGCAGCTCGGCGAGCTCGCGTCCGGCTGGGCCGAGGCCTTCGACGCCGAGGTGGCGCGCTGGAGCGAGGCGGGCGCGACGCTGGTCGAGCTCGACATCGAGGTGTTCCTCGAGACCGCGCGGATGCTCTACGACGGCGCGTTCGTGGCCGAGCGCTACGCGGCAGTCGGAGCGTTCGTCGACGCGCACCCGGACGAGGTGGACCCGGTCGTCGGCGGCATCGTCTCGCGGTCGCGGGAGCTGCCGGCCTGGAAGCTCTTCCAGGACCAGGAGCGGCTGGACCGCGCGCGGGTGGTGTCCGACGCCGTGTTCGAGCGGATCGACGCGCTGCTGCTGCCGACGACGACCGAGCACCCGACGCTCGCGGCCGTCGCCGCCGACCCGATCGGCGTCAACTCGCGGCTCGGGCGCTTCACCAACTTCGCGAACCTGCTCGACCTGGCCGCCGTCGCCTACCCCGCGGGAGTCGTCGACGGGCTGCCGTTCGGCGTCCAGCTGATCGGGCCCGCCTTCTCCGACCACCAGCTCGCCGATCTCGTCTGGAGCCGCTCATGAGCACCGCCGCCGCGAGCACCGTCCTCCTCGCCGTCGCCGGCGCGCACCTGCGCGACCAGCCGCTGCACCACCAACTCGCGGATCGCGACGCGGAGCTCGTCCAGGCGACGACCACCAGCGCCGACTACCGCCTCTACGCACTGTCGACCGTGCCGCCGAAGCCCGGCGTCGTGCGCGTCGCCGAGGGCGGCGCGGCCCTCGAGGTCGAGGTGTACCGGCTGACGGAGGCGGCGTTCGGCTCCTTCGTCGCGGCGCTCCCGCAGCCGATGGCCATCGGCTCGGTCGCGTTGGCCGACGGCTCGCTCGTCAGCGGCTTCCTCGTCGAGCCGATCGCCCTCGCCGGCGCGGACGACATCACCGCCTTCGGCGGCTGGCGCGCCTACCTCGCCCACTGACCGACGCCGGATCTCGATACGCCCGCATGCATGCTGGTCGAGTAGCCCCGCAGGGGCGTATCGAGACCCACCCACCGGACGACGGTGGATCTCGATACGCCCGCTCCGCGGGCTACTCGATCAACATGGAATGCGCCCGCTCCACCGGCTCCTCTTTCCACCTGGAGGGGCGCGCCCCATGCTGGTCGAGTAGCGCGCAGCGCGTATCGAGACCTCATGCTGGTCGAGTAGCCCCGCAGGGGCGTATCGAGACCCACCCACCGGACGACGGTGGATCTCGATACGCCCGCTCCGCGGGCTACTCGATCAACATGGAATGCGCCCGCTCCACCGGCTCCTCTTTCCACCTGGAGGGGCGCGCCCCATGCTGGTCGAGTAGCGCGCAGCGCGTTCCATGCTGGTCGAGTAGCGCGCAGCGCGTATCGAGACCCACCCACCGGACGACGGTGGATCTCGATACGCCCGCTCCGCGGGCTACTCGATCAACATGGAATGCGCCCGCTCCGCGGGCTACTCGACCAGCATGAAGGGAGCGCCGCCGTCACTCCGGCGCCGGGCGCTCGAGCTCGTGCGCGAGGGCGGCGAGCTCGGCGCCGCCCGCCATCAGGCCGGTCAGCTCGCCGAGGCCGATCTCGCTCTTCTCGAAGGTGCCGAGGCTGGTGCCGCGGTTGAGGAGCAGGAAGCGGTCGCCGATCGGGTAGGCGTGGTGCGGGTTGTGGGTGATGAAGACCACGCCCAGCCCGGCGTCGCGGGCCCGGGCGATGTAGGTCAGCACCACGCCCGACTGCTTGACGCCGAGGGCCGCGGTCGGCTCGTCGAGGATCAGCACGCGGGCGCCGAAGTGCACTGCGCGGGCGATCGCGACGCTCTGGCGCTCGCCTCCGGAGAGCGTGCCGATCGGCTGGTCGACGTCGCGCAGGTCGATGCCCATCCGCGCCAGCTCGCCCCGGGTGACCTCCTTCATCCGCTGCACGTCGAGGCGGCGCAGCGGCCCGCGCCCGCGGGTGAGCTCGGAGCCGAGGAAGAAGTTGCGCCAGACGGGCATCAGCGGCACGACCGCGAGGTCCTGGTAGACGGTCGCGATCCCCGCCTGCAGCGCGGCGCGCGGCGACGGGAAGACGACCGGCACCCCGTCGAGGAGCAGCTCGCCCGAGGAGGGGGCCTCGGCGCCGGCGAGCATCGCGATGAGCGTCGACTTGCCGGCGCCGTTGTCGCCGAGGACGCAGGTGACCCTCCCGGCGTCGACCGTGGTCGACACTCCGGTGAGCGCGTCGACAGCTCCGTAGCTCTTGCCGAGGTCGCGGACCTCGAGGATCGTCGTGCCCGCCGGGGTGCGCGGTGCCGCGCCGCCGGCGGTCGTGCCGGGGCTCATCGCCGGCCTCCCGCGCGGGTCCGGACGGCGTTGTTGAGCAGCACCGCGGCGAGCAGCATCCCGCCGAGGACGGTGCGCAGCCAGTCGGTGTCCCACTGGGCGAAGGTGATGCCCTGGAAGACCATGCCGTAGATCAGCGCGCCGAGAGCCGCGCCGATCGCCGAGCCGTAGCCGCCGGTCAGCAGGCAGCCGCCGACGACCGCGCAGATGATGTAGATGAACTCCTGGCCGACCCCGGTGTTGGCCTGCACGGTCGAGGTGCGGAAGAGCGAGATCATGCCGACGAGCCAGGCGGCGGCGGCGGTCCCCATGAAGAGGCCGATCTTCGTCTTCAGCACGGGCACGCCGACCTGGCGCGCGGAGGCCTGCGCCCCGCCGACCGCGAAGATCCAGTTGCCGGAGCGGGTGCGCAGCAGGATCCAGGTGGCGACCGCGGTCACCGCGAACCACCACAGCACCGAGACGTAGAAGGTGCCGCCGCCGAGGCCCGCGGACGCGCCGAACAGCGGCTGGATGCCGTCGTAGCCGGGGACCTTCGCCATCCCCTGGATCGCGACCTGGCCGGTGATCAGCTTCGTCACCGCCAGGTCGATGCCGGCGAGGGCGAAGAAGGTGCCGAGCGTCACGATGAAGCTGGGCAGTCCGGTCTTCATCACCAGGACGCCGTTGAGGGCGCCGACGCCGAGGCAGACGACGAGCGAGACGACGACCGCCACCCAGACGCTGAGCCCGTAGTGCGTGGTCAGGATCCCGACGATGAGGGCGGAGAAGCCGGTCATCACGCCCGCGGAGAGGTCGAACTCGCCGCCGATCATCAGCAGCGCGACGGCGACGGCCATGATCCCGAAGGTCGACGCCGACTCCAGCCACACTCCGGCGCCGGCCAGGCTCAGGAACTGCGGGGCGAAGAGGGAGAAGAACACGAGCACGGCGAGGGCGGCGGCGAGCGCGCCGGTCTCGGGGCGCGCGAGGAGCGTGCGGAGCGGGCGCCGCTCGAGGCGCGGGCTCGGCGCGATCGTCGCGGTGTCGGTGGTCGTCACGGGTGGCTCCTGTCGGGGGCGGGCTGCACGCTAGCGCGTGCCGTTCGCGGCGAACTCGGCGACCTCGGCCGCGTTCTCCTTCGTGACGAAGGCGGGTCCGGAGTAGACGGGCTGGCCGCCACCGATGACGTTGCCGTTCGTGGAGTACAGCGACAGCGCCGTGATGCCGAGGAAGCCCTGCACGTAGGGCTGCTGGTCGACGGCGAAGACGATCGAGCCGTCCTCGATCGCGGTGACGACGTCCTCGGAGAGGTCGAAGGTGCCGACCTGGGCCGAGCTGCCCGACTCCGACACGGCGCCGACGGCGTCGATCGCGTACTGGCCGCCGAGGGTGAGCACGCCGTCGATGGACGGGTCGGCCTGGAGCTTGGACTTGATGGTCGCCTTGACGTCCGCGTCGTTGGTGCCGTCCACCTGCAGGTTGCTCATGCCGCCGCCGAAGGTCGACGCCGCGGCCTTGCAGCGCTCCTCGAGGCCGACGTTGCCGGCCTCCTGGATCACGCAGAGCGCCTTCGTGGCGCCCGCCTCGGCGAGCTTCGTGCCGACCGCCTCGCCGGCGACCGTCTCGCTCTGGCCGATGTGGGTGAGGGCGCCGAACTCGGCGGAGCGCTCGATGCCGGAGTTGATGGTGACGACGGGGATGCCGGCGGCGACCGCCTTCTCGACGCTGTCCTTGACGCCGTCGGGATTGGCCATCGAGACGACGATGCCGTCGACCTGCTGGGCGACCGCGTTGTCGATCAGCTGCGACTGCCGCGCCGGATCGGAGTCGGCCGTGTAGGTGATCGTCGCGCCGTAGTCGGCGCCGGCCGCCTCGGCGCCCGACTTCACGCGGTCCCAGAAGGCGTCGCCGGGGCCGGAGTGGGTGACGACCGCGTAGGTGTAGTCGCCGCCGGCGCCGGACGCGCCGCCGCCCGAGGTCGCGGCGGGCTCCTGGCCGGTGCCCGTGCAGCCGCTCAGAAGCAGGGCGGCCGAGGCGGCGAGGCCCAGGCCGGCGAGGAGGCGCGGGCGGGCGGGGAAGCGCGGGCCGGCGGGGGATCGCTTCGTCATGGGAGCTCCTTCTCTGCGGACGGCGTCGTCTCTGCCGGTCCGGAACGTCGTTGTCGGGCCGAGGAGGGGATCCTGGGCGGAATGTCGGGGGGCGTCGGGGCGGCTCCGGGCGCGGAGGCGCCCGCGCGGGGTCCTCGACGCCGCCGTGGACGTCGGCACGGCCGACATCGATCCTGGCACGCGTTCGAGTCCCGAGGTCGACGTCGGCTCAGCCCGCCTCAGCGGCGGCCCGCGAGGCCGGCCCCGAGTCCAGCACGAAAGAGGCGCCGCTGGTGAGGGAGAGGACGCGCCGCGCCCCTTCTCATGCTGGTCGAGTAGCCCCGCAGGGGCGTATCGAGACCCACCGTCTCCAACTGGGCGGGTCTGCAGACTCGCGTTCTGACGGTGGTGGATCTCGATACGCCCGCTGCGCGGGCTACTCGATCAGCATGAGACGAACGCCCTCTGCGAGGACTGCTCGATTAGCGTGATCTGGCCCGCGGGCGCCCTGCATGCTGGTCGAGTAGCGCGGAGCGCGTATCGAGACCAGGCCTCTGCAGAACGGTGGATCTCGATACGCCCGCTGCGCGGGCTACTCGATCAGCATGAGACGAACGCCCTCTGCGAGGACTGCTCGATCAGCATGATCTGGCCCGAGCGCACCCTGCATGCTGGTCGAGTAGCGCGCAGCGCGTATCGAGACCCCGCTGGCGGGCGCGCTCAGTGCCCGTCGCGGCGGAGGCGGGCCTCGCGGCCGGCGATGTGCACGCCGAGGCCGGTGATGCCGGCGGTGAACGCGACGATCACGCCGAGCATCCCGTAGATGCTCCCCGCACCCGCGGCGAACGCGCCGATGAGGAGCGCGATCGAGGCCAGCACGATCAGGACGGCGCCGGCGATCTCGCCGCCGCTGGATCTCCTCAGCACGTCTCGCATGCCTCCAGACTGCGGCGGGCGCCACGCCCGCCGCAAGGCCTGCGAGGTGAACGGAGCCCGAGAGCCCGCCGCCCGTTAGACGCCCGCCCGCACCCGCCGCAACCCCGAGAGATCCGGATCCGCCCCGGCGAGACTGGAGACATGCAGCAGCTGACCTACGCCTCCAAGAGCATCGTCACCACCGACGCCGTCACCGAGGCCCTCCTCGACCTCGTGACCGCGATCGACCGGCAGGAGCACTCGGAGGCCGTCAGCGTCCCCGCCTTCACCGACGAGGGCGTGCTCATCGAGGCGAAGATGACCCTCGACGCGAGCAGCGAGCTCGTCGTCGTGCCGGTGGAGCAGTCCGTCGACGACGAGGCCGCGACCGAGGAGGCCGTCGCCAAGGCCGTCGAGGACATCCGCTCGCGCATCAAGGACAACCGCCGCACGATCGCGCGCCCGGTGATCGAGCCGGACCCGGAGCCGTACAACTACGAAGAGTTCTGAGCCGCCGCTGACCTCGGAGGTCTAGCCCAGGCGCCCGTCGAGGTCCTTGACCACGCGGCCGGACTGCAGCACCGCCTGAACCGCGGCCGGATCGCCGAGCGCGGCGATGTCGGCCAGCGGGTTCGCATCGGTCAGCACCAGGTCGGCGAGCTTGCCCGGCTCGACCGAGCCGAGCTGCGCGTCGAGGCCCAGCAGGCGGGCGCCGCCGAGGGTGCCGGCGCTCACTGCCTCGAGCGGGGTGAGCCCGACGGCGACCAGCTGCGCCAGCTCGGCGAGGTTCCGGCCGTGCGGGTGCACGCCGGCGTCGGTGCCGAGCGCGAGCGGGATCCCCGCCGCGACGGCCCGGCGCACCGAGTCGAGACCGCGCTCGCGCAGCAGCTCGCGCTGCCGGAGCCGTTCGGCGGTCGTCGTCGCCGGATCGAACGCGCGGACCAGGATGCTCAGGGTCGGCACGAGCGTCGTCCCGCGCTCGCGCATCAGCGCGATCGTCTCGTCGGAGAGGTCGTAGCCGTGCTCGATGCTCGTCGCGCCGCCCAGCACGGCGGCCCGCGCGGCGTCGTCGGAGAGGGCGTGCGCGGTGATCGGCCGGCCGCCGCGCTCGGTGAGCAGCTCCGCGATCAGGGCGACCTGCTTCTGCGTGATCCCGACGTCGCGGGCGTCGTCGTTCGGTGAGCCGAGCCCGCCCGAGGTGGCGACCTTGATCACGTCGGCGCCGGTGCGCACGAGCGTGCGGACCATCCGCACGACGTCCTCGTCCGTGTCCACCAGGCCGGGCGCGGGCATGCCCGGGCGCACGGCCCAGGCCGGCAGGCTGCCGTTGCGGTGGTGCGGATCGGCGTGGCCGCCGGTCGGCGAGAGCATCGCGATCGCGAGGTGCAGGCGCGGGCCCGCCACCGCGCCGCGGGCGACGGCCTCGCGGTAGCCCGGCGAGAGCCCGTCGAGGTCGCGGGCGGTGGTGACGCCGGCGTCGAGCGTGCGGCGGAGCAGCCCGGCGATCTCGAGGACGTCCTCCTCGGGGAAGCGCTCGCGCGCCGCCTCCGGAGCGACCGGCACCATCGCGAGGTGCACGTGCACGTCGACGAAGCCCGGCAGCAGGAACGCGCCGGAGACGTCGACCGCGTGACCCTCGAGCCCGGGATCCGCACGCCGCGGCCCCGCGTAGGCGATCACGCCCTCGCGGATCTCCACCTCGGAGTCCTCGAGCGGAGCGGCACCGGTGCCGTCGACGAGCGTCGCGCCGACGAGGCGGAGCACGCCCTCGGCGACGGGGGTGGCGGGCAGGCGGGCCGTCATGCGCTCTCCTTCGCGGGGACCGCCGCGGGACCCGACAGGCTGAAGCCGGGCGAGCCCGGGTCGGCGTCGAGCAGGCGGCGGGTGTACCAGTGCTGGGGGTCGGCGTAGATCCGCTCGACCGGGCCGGCCTCGACGACCTCGCCGCGGTAGAGCACCACGACCTCGTCGCTGACGCGCTGGACGACGGCGAGGTTGTGCGAGATGAACATCATCGTCAGGCCGAGCGACTCCTTGATCCCGGCGAGCAGATCGAGGATCTGTCCCTGCACCGAGACGTCGAGGGCCGAGGTGATCTCGTCGGCGATCACGAAGGTCGGATCGATGATCAGCCCGCGGGCGATCGCGACGCGCTGGCGCTGCCCGCCGGAGAACTCGTGCGGGAACCGGTGCCGCATGTCGGCGCTGAGGCCGACGCGCTCGAGCCAGGCGACGATCAGCTCCTCGTTCCGGCCGACGCGGGCGCGGACCGGGTCGATCGCCTCGGCGAGGGTCTGCGCGATGGTGCGCCGCGGCGAGAGCGAGGAGTACGGGTCCTGCGGGATCATCTGCGTGCGCCGGCGGTAGGCGTGCATCGCCGAGCGGTTGGCGGCGACGATGTCGACGCCGTCCACGCTCGCCGTGCCGGCGGCCGCGCGGACCGAGCCGACCAGCACCTTGGCGAGCGTCGACTTGCCGGAGCCGGACTCGCCGACCACGCCGACGGTGCGGCCGCGCTCGACCCGCAGGTCGACGCCGTGCAGGACCTTCGCGTGGCCGAAGACCACGTCGAGACCGCGGACGTCGACCATCGCGGAGGACGCGGCGGCTCCGGTGGCGGGGGCGGCGGCGGCGCTCACGAGCGCACCTCCGGCGGCGTCGGCACGGTCACGACGGGCGTCGCGGCGAGCAGCTGCCGCGTGTACGGATGCGTCACGGTCTCCTCCGAGAGATGGGCGATGTCGTCGATCCGCTCGACGATGCGGCCGTCCTTCATCACGAGGACGCGGTCGCAGAGCGCCCGGACGACGCCGAGGTCGTGCGAGATGAAGAGCACGGCGGTGCCGGAGTCCTCGTTCATGCGCTTGAGCACCGAGAGCACCTCGCGCTGCACCGTCACGTCGAGCGCGGTGGTCGGCTCGTCGGCGATCAGCAGGTCGGGCTTCGCGCTCATCGCCGAGGCGATCATCGCGCGCTGCTTCATGCCGCCGGAGAGCTGGTGCGGGTACTGCCGGAGCCGTCCCTCCGGGTCGGAGAGCATCACCGAGCGGAAGCCGCGCAGCAGCAGGTCGAGCGCGTCGCGGCGGGAGTGGCGCAGGCGGATCCGCAGCACGTCGGAGAGCTGGGTGCCGAGGACCATCGCCGGGTTCAGCGCGGTGCCCGGGTCCTGGTAGATCAGGCCGATCTTCGCCGCGAGCACCCGGTCCGGGACGGGGCCGAGCAGGTCGGTGCCGCCGAGCTCGAGCCGGCGCGCGGAGGCCTCGAGGCCCTCGCCCAGCAGCTTGGCGACCACCGAGGCGGTCAGCGACTTGCCCGAGCCGGACTCGCCGACGATGCCGAGCACCTCGCCGCGGCGGATGGTGAAGGAGAGGTCGGAGACGAGCTCGCGGCCGGTCGCGCCGTGGCGGACGGTGATGCCGTCGGCGACGAGCACGGCGTCGGCGGGGGCGGGCGCGGGCGCGGCGGTCGAGGAGCCGGTGGCCCTCGTCATCCGGGCCCGCGTCGTGTTCGAGCGCGGGTTCGCCGCCGCCGCCAGCCCGTCGCCGACCAGCAGCGCCGCGAAGGAGGCGACCGTGAGCGCGAGCGCCGGGCCGAGGATGACGACCGGGTTCACCGAGATGCGGCTCAGCCCGTCGTTGAGCAGCGTGCCCCAGTCGAAGGCGGGCGTCTGCGCGCCGAGGCCGATGAAGGAGAGTCCCGAGATCTCGACGAGCGCGCCGGAGAAGGCGCCGGCGACGAGGATCAGCGTCGGCTCGGCCATGTTCGGCAGCACGTGCCGCAGCGCGACGAGGTGCGTCGGCACTCCGGTCAGCCGGGCGGTGGTGACGTACTCGCTCGCCGCGATCTTGGAGGCGAGGTTGGCCGTGAGCCGCGCGAAGCCGGCGATGTTGGCGACCGCGATGGCGACCACCACCTGGACGACGCCCTGGCCGAGGATCGCGGCGACGATGATCGCGACGAGCATCGTCGGGTAGCTGACGGCCAGCTCGATCGCGCGCAACCCGAGCTCGCGGACCCGCCGCGGCGCGAGCCAGACGCCGATGCCGACCGCGATGCCGACGATCGCCGAGAGCACGGTCGCGGCGAGCGCCATCAGCACGGTCGAGCGGGTGGCGACGAGGGTGCGGGCGAGCATGTCGCGGCCGAGGGTGTCGGTGCCGAGCGGGTGCTCGGCGGTCGAGCCGAGGCTGGGGCTGCCGCCGAGGCCGGTGGCCTGGCCCTCGAGCGCGATCGGGGCGATCAGCGCGGTGAGCGCGATCACGCCGAGCAGGCCGAGCCCGATCACGAGCCCGGGGTTCCAGGCGAAGGTGCGCGCGCCGGCGGGCTTCAGGCCGCGGACGGCGGGGAGGGACTCAGCCACGCTGCTCTCCGAGGGTGCGCGGGTCGATCAGACCCAGGATGACGTCGATCACGAGGGTGATCACGAGGGAGATGAGCCCGATCACGAAGACGGCCGCCCGGATCACCGGGTAGTCCTTGTCGATCGCGATCGCCTGGACGATCACGCCGCCGAGGCCGGGCCAGGCGAACACCGCCTCGGTGATCAGCGCCGAGCCGAGCAGGGCCGTGAGGATGATGCCCGAGAGCGTCAGCGCCGTGGTCAGCAGGTTGGGCAGCATGTGCTTGGCGTAGAGGGTGAGCGCGGGCAGCCGCCAGCCGCGGGCGGTGCGCATGTAGTCCTGCTCGAGGATCACCGCGGTCTCGCGGCGGACGATCCTCGCGACGGAGCAGGTGCCGCCGACGGTGAGCGAGGCGATCGGCAGGATCGCGGCGGTGCCGAAGTCGTAGGCCGGCGAGTACGCGGGCGGCAGCACCTTCAGCAGCACCGCGAAGACGACGACGAAGCCGGTCGCGAGCACGTAGGTGGGCACCGAGGAGATCAGCCCGGTGACGGTGCTGAACACCGCGTCGAGCCAGCGGCGGCGGTCGCCGCGGGTCGCGACTCCGACCGCCATGCCCAGCGCGATGCCGAGGACGAGCAGGAGGAGCACCGCGGAGATCGTGATGGTCAGCGTGTACGGCACGGCCGTCATCACGAGGTCCATCGCCGGGATGGAGTAGCGGTAGGAGGCGCCGAAGTCGCCCTGCAGGACGCCGAGGAGGTAGGTCCAGAGCTGCGCGGGCAGCGGCTGGTCGAGCCCGAGCTGGGTGCGGACCAGCTCGACCTGGTCGAGCGAGGCCGCCTCCCCCGCGATGGCGATCGCCGGGTCGCCGGGGATGAGCTGCACGATCAGGAAGGTGACCAGCACGAGCAGCGCGAGGTTGACGAGCAGGCCGAGGGCCCGGCGGACGAGGAACCTCCGCCAGGCCCCGCCGAGGGTGCCGGCGCGGACGGCGCCCGGGGTCAAGCCCGCGCCGGACGACCCGAGGCCCAACGATGCAGCGGTGGTGGCGGTCGTGGTGCTCATCGCGTCGTCTCCTCGTGTCGTCCGGCTCGGGTGTGCTGCTCAGCGGTGCTGATCAGCGGATCAGGACAGGATCCGCATGGCCGAGATGTCCCAGTAGCCCGAGAACACCGAGGTCGCGAAGCCGGAGCGGGCCACGTAGCGGTGCGTGTCGGTGATCAGCGGCGTCATGTCGACGCGCTCGAGGATCGTCTTCTGGGCGGCGAGCAGGTTCTCGCACTGCGTCTCGGTGTCCGAGGCGGCCATCGCGGCCTCGTAGTAGGCGACGCCCTCCGGGTTGTCGCTGGAGGAGACGTTCGTGCCGCCGTCGGCGTAGGTCGGGCCGAGGTAGCGGGCGATCGTGGTGTGGATGAGGCCGGGGCCGGCGTTCTCCGCGGCGATCGCGACGTCCCAGGTGGCGGGCTCGGTGCGCATGGCCTTCGACCAGTCGGCCGGGTCGAGCGCCGAGACGGTGACGGTGGCGCCCGCCGCGCGGAGCGACTCGGCCAGGTAGTCGGCGGCCGGGTCCCAGTTCGACATCATCAGCAGGCGGATCGACTGACCGGTGAGCTCGGGCGTCGCGGCGGCGGGGTCGTACTTCTGCACGAGCGACTCGTCGTCCAGCGCGCAGCGGTAGCTCGCCGCGTTGACGGTGTACTGCGGCACGCCGAGGCCGTCGAGACCGGCCGAGTTGAAGCCCTGGGTGTCGATCGCCTGGGCGACCGCGGCGCGGAGGTCCTGCTTGCCCTCGAAGATCGAGCCGGAGCCGGGGGCCTCGTTGAAGACGAGGTTGTAGGCCGAGCTGGCGAAGGTGACGGTCGTGTAGGCCGGGTCGTCCTCGAAGCGCAGCGCGTTGGAGTCGTAGAAGCGGGCGAGGTCGACGCCGCCGGACTCGAGCAGGTTGGCGCTCGTGTTGGAGTCGGACTGCACGGTCAGGTTGATCGTCTTCGCGGGCTCGCCCTCGACGTCCTGCCAGTCGGGCCAGGCGTCGTAGTCGTCGCGCAGCGTGTAGGCGGCGCTGACGCCGGCCGAGAGGTTCGAGAGCATGTACGGGCCGGACCAGGCGCCGTCGACGGTGCCCGCGGCGAGGCCCTCGGTGTCGGCGAGGCCGGCGGGGCAGATGATGCCGGTGCCGGGGCGGGTGACGCCGCCGAGCAGCTGCGAGTAGGGCTGGCTCAGCGAGATCGTCAGCGTGCCGGCCGCGTCGTCGGGAGTGAAGGTCGGCTCGCCGGAGCCGAAGGCCTGGTTCTTCCAGGTCAGCGCGCCCGAGTCGTCGAGGCCGGTGAGGTAGCTGAAGGAGTCGGCGACGACGGTCGGCGTGATCGCGGTGCCGTCGGCGCAGGTGGCGCCGTCGCGGAGGGTGAACGTGTACTCGGACGCCGAGACGGCGTTCCACTCGGTGGCGAGGCCGCCGATGTAGCCCTCGGTCTCGCCCTGGCGGAGCAGGGTGTCGAAGCCGAGGCGCGCGACGGTCACGTCGGCGTCGGCGGAGGCCTTCGCGGGGTCGAAGGTGGACGGCGCGTACCAGAGCTCCGCGTTGATGGTGTCGGTGGTGCCGGCGGTGCCGGTGGCGCTCTGCGGGGCGCTGGTGGTCCCGCAGGCGGTGAGCGCGAGGCTCGCGACGGCCGCCAGTGCGACGCCGGCGAGCAAGCTCTTCCTGACCATGGTGCTGTCCTCCAAGGGGTACGGGTGGTGCATCGGGGGCGGGGCGGAGTTGCTCGGGTGGCCGCTCAACTTGGATCCAATCTATGGCAATGCGGATCCCATTGTGTTTCGTCGGGATTACATCTGCCGGGTGATCCCCGCGGTCCCCTCGTGCACCGTCCGCCCGCCGACCACCGTGCGCAGCACCTGCGCCCTTGCGAACTCCTCCGCCGAGCACTCCCCCGGGTCGACCGAGAGCAGCACCAGGTCGGCGAGGAAGCCGGGGCGGAGCATCCCGCGGCGGTCCTCCGCGAAGGCCGCGTGCGCCGCTCCCCGGGTGTAGCCCTCGACGGCCTCGAGCACCGTGAGCGCCTGCTCCGGACCGAGCGGGTCGGGCAGGCGGCGCATCCGACGGCTCACCGCGGTCGCGACCACTCGGCGCGGGTCGAACGGGAAGTAGGGGGCGTCGGAGCCGAGCGCGATCACGGCGCCGGAGTCGCGCCAGTCGCGGGTCGGGTTGACCGGGTCGGCCCGCGCGCCGAGCCGGGCGGTCAGTCCGGCCGCGTTGCTCCAGGCGATCGAGGGCTGCAGCGAGGCGACGACGCCGAGCCGGGCCGCGCGCTCGCGGCTCTCGGCGGACGGCTCGAGGTAGGCGTGGATCAGCTGGCAGCGCAGGGCGGCGATCCGCTCGGGCGGGCCCGCCCCCTCGAGGGCGTCGAGCACCTCGGCGACCGCGCGGCTGCCGACCGCGTGCACACCCAGGCCCCAGCCGCGCTGGACGCACTCCGCGGCGAGCCGCGCGAACTCGGCGGTCGCGATCCGCTGCACGCCGTGACTTCCGTCTGGCCAGGGCTGCTCGAGGAGCGCCTGGCCCTTCATCCCCTCGCCGTCGTAGTAGACCTTGATCGGGCCGAGGCGGAGCAGCTCGTCGCCGTCGCCGGTGGTGCCGTCGACGGTGTCGAGCAGGGCGAGCGCCTCGTCGACGCCCGGGACTCTGGCGGTGCCGAGCTCGGGGTAGGGCATCGCGACGACCCGCAGCGACAGCTCACCGCGCTCGTGGGCCGCGCGGTAGGCGGCGAGCTCGTCGAGTGTGACGGCGGGGTCGATGACGCCGGTGAAGCCCAGCTCGTGCAGCAGCGGCTGGATGCGCAGGAGGGCCGCGCGGCGGTCCGCGGGGGTGGGCGGGGTGTCGCCGAGCCAGTCCGGGGCGTCCGGATCGGCGTCCGCGTCGGCGAGCATCGCGGCCGAGAAGGCGTCGGCGCCGGCGCCCGCGTCGAGCAGCTGCAGGGCCTTCAGGCCCGCGCGCTGGGCGTGCGAGTGCGCGTCGATGAAGCCGGGGAGGAGGGTGCCGTCGAGGCGCTCCTCGGGGGTGCCGGCGGGGGCGGCGGCGCGCACGTCGGCGAGGGTGCCGACGGCGGTGATGCGGTCGCCGTCGATCAGGAGCGCCTCGGCGAGCGGGTTCTCGGGGTCCATGGTGCGTATGCGGGCGACGAGGAGGCGGGGAGCGGTGCCGTTCTGCGACTCAGGCATCGATCGTCTCCCGGCGGTCGAGCCAGTCGTGCACGTCGGCGGCGGTGACGAGCGCGTCGCGCTGGAGGTACTCGATCGCCTCCAAGGTGGCCGCGTGCGCGCGCTCGCTCGAGCCGGCGACGCAGTCGGTGAGCACCCGGACGGCGTAGTCGTGCTGGTGCGCGTCCGCCGCCGTGTAGTGGATGCAGACGTCGGTGAGGCCGCCGACCAGCAGCAGCATGCCGGCGCGGTAGGCCTTGAGCACGATCTCGAGCTCGGTGCCGAAGAAGGCGGAGTAGCGGCGCTTGCGGATCACGAACTCCTCCGGCCGCGGCTCCAGCCAGGACGCCAGCTCGGTGCCCGGGTCGCCCTCGAGGCAGTGCGGGCCCTCGGCGCCGTCGAGCTCGCGGCCGATGTCGATCAGGTCGCGCTTGTGCACCTCCTGCACGAAGACGACCGGCACGCCGGCGGCGCGGCAGTGCGCGATCAGCTCGCGCACCCGGGGCGTGCGCTCCGCCCGGCCGCTCATCACGGGAATGCCGGGGGTCGGCAGGCCCGAGGCGGCCCCGCCCTGGATGTCGACGACGAGGAGGACGGGAGTGCCGGAGACGGCGAGCATGCGGGTGGATCCTTCCGGGTGGTGCGCGGGTCGGGTGAGGTGCCCCCACGACCCCGGCGGCGCGAGGGCCGGGGCCCGTCGTCCGCCCGGCAAGTCTGGCCAGGCGATCGTTCGGGCGGGGGTCGGCCGTGTTTCCCCGGGGTAAAACCTCGGGCTGCTCGGCTTGTGGAGGAGAGTCGGTCGCGGGTCGGGTCGTCCGCCCCTTCTGATCCCTCAAAAGTTGCGGTAGTCGCGCTCGACTACCGCAACTTCTGGAGAGTCGGCGAGCGGCGGAGGCGGAGCGCGGCGGGCCTGTGGAGAACGCCGCACTCCCCCGCGTGTGGAGGAGCCTGACCGGCCGCCATTCCCCGAAAGTTGCGGTAGTCGCGCGCCACTACCGCAACTTCCGGAGAGTCGGCGCGGAGGCAGGCGGCCCGGGCGAGCGCCGAGATCGCCACTCCTCGAAAGTTGCGGTAGTCGGACGCCATCACCGCAACTTCTGGAGAGTGGCCCTCGTGTGGAGGAGCGTGGCCGGACGTCATTCCTCAGAAGTTGCGGTAGTCGCGCTCGACTACCGCAACTTTTGGAGAGTGGGGGGGGGCGGCCGCGGGCTAGACCGGGCGGGCCGCCCGGCGGCGGCGGTGCGGGAGGAGGGTGGCGACGGGGACCGGGGCGAAGGCGTCGGTGACGGCGACCCAGACGGTCGCTTCCGGGGCGTGGTCGCCGAGGAGCTCCGCGCAGACGCCGCAGGGCTCGATGAGGTGGCGGGAGCCGGCCGGGCGCTGCAGCACTCCGACGATCGACACGACCGGGGAGCCGGCGACGACCGCGGCGCTGAGGGCGGCGGACTCGGCGCAGACGGAGGCCCGGCCGGCGCTCGCCTCGACGTGCAGGCCGGTCACGATCCGGCCGTCCGCGAGCCGGAGGGCGGCCGCGACCTCGTGCACGCCGGTCCGGTAGCGCGCATCGAGGATCGCCGACGCGGTCTCGAGCAGCTCGCGGTCCGGCGCGGACATCCCGGCGGGCGGCCCGTCGAGCACCGGCCGATCGAGCACCGCACGATCCGGCACCGGCTGCTCCGGCACCGCAGGCCCCGACTCCGCCCCCTCGGTCACGACCAGCCCAGGATCCGCGCCATGTTGCCGCCCTCGACCAGCGCGCGGTCGGCCTCGTCCGGGATCGCCTTGGCGATCTTCATCCGCTCGAGGTCGAAGTCGCTGCCCGGCCACTCGGAGCCGAGCAGGATCTTCTCGGCGCCGAGCCGGGCGTAGGCGCGCTTGACGTCGGACATCAGCGTCGCCGAGGTCTCGAGGTAGACGTGCGGGTTGCGCTCGGCGACGATGATCGCCTCGGGCACGTTCCAGACCGCGCCCATGTGGGCGATGATCGTCGGCACGCCGGGGAAGCCCTTGGCGATCTCCTCGATGGCGAACGGCGCGCAGAACGCGTCGTCGAGGGCGTTGATCAGCACGGGCAGGCCGAGCTCGTCGCAGACCGCGAACAGCGGGTCGAGCAGCCCGTGGTCGGCGACGTGGTAGCCGTGCAGGCTGGGGTGCAGCTTGAGTCCGACCAGGCCGGCGTCGGCGAAGCGGCGGATCTCGTCGGTCGCGTTCTCCCACTGCGGCATGACCTGGCCGAAGCCGAAGAGGCGGTCGGGGTGCGCCTTCACGAGGTCGATCAGGAAGTCGTTCTCGATGCCCTGCGCGAGGGAGCAGACCATCGCGCGGTCGACGCCGGCGGCGTCCATCCGGTCGAGGATGCGCTTCGGGTCGAACGGGGTGTAGGCCGGGGGCTGCTCGCCGGGGCGGACCCCGCTGAGGTAGTCGCTGCGGCCTCGGCGGTCCTGCGTGGTGTTGTACGCGTCGATGATCATGCGGCGTCTCCTTCTTCCGGTGTGATGCGGGTGGGTGTTGTTCGGGGGCGGGGCGGGGTGCTCAGCCGACCGCGGCCATCGCGCCCATGGCGACGAGCGCGGCGAGGGAGGCGAGCCTCCGGGCGGTGTCGAGGCGGCCGGGGCGGCCGGCGAGGGCGACGCGGAGCGTGCACGCCGCGTAGACGGCGACGGCGGCGCCGAGCGGCAGGGCGAGTCCGCCGCCGTGCGCGTGCCCGGCGCTCGCGAGAGCGCCCGCGGTCGGCGCGGCCTCGGCGAGGAGCACGAGGACTGCGGCGAGCAGCATCCCGACGGCGTGCAGCGCGTCGGCACCGTGCCGCCGGACGCCGCGGCCGCGGCGCACCCGGTCGACGAGGGCGGCGACGAGCGCGCAGCCCGCGAGCAGCGCGGACCAGAGCGGCGCGGGCAGGAGGTGCAGGGCCGGCAGGTGCACGTCGAGCATCGCGGCGAGCATGGCCGCCTCGGCGACGAGCCAGCCGCGGCCCACTCCCCGCCAGCCGGCGAGACCGAGCGCGAGGGAGGCGGCGGCGCCCGCGAGCATCACGACCAGCAGCACGTCCACGCCGGCCTCCTGACCTCGATCGGTCGCCACGGCGGGCAACATTGGATCCAATATAGAGCCGGTCGTATCCATGGTCAAGCCGACAGGCTCCCCCGAAGGCGCCTCCGGCGTCCCGCGGGGCCTTGCGAGCGGATCCGCGTGCGCAACTAAGGCTGAAACCCGCGAATCGCGGATTTTGAGAACCGAATCGGTCATCCAGCCTCAGTTGTGTACCGCGCAGAATGCCGAGTGCGTCAGGAGTCGTCCCCGCGGCGGTCGGGATCCAATGACTGGCATGATTGGATCCCGGCCGACCTGGCCGCTGATCGGAGGGGATCATCGCGTGACGACCCAGGGCGACAACGCACTCGTGGACGATCTGGCCGCCCGGATCCGGGCGAAGATCATGTCCGGCGAGATCCCGATCGGCGCCCCGCTGCGCCAGGCCGAGCTCGCGACGCAGTTCGGCATCAGCCGCACCCCGGTCCGCGAGGCGCTTCGCCAGCTGCAGACCGGCGGGCTGATCGAGGTCGTCCCCAACCGCGGCGCCGTCGTCCGCGTTCCGGTGCCGTGGGAGGTGCGCGAGGCCTACGAGGTGCGCGCCGAGCTGGAGTCGCTCGCCGCCCGCCGCGCGGTCGACCGCCTGGACGATGCGACGATCGCCGAGCTCCGCGAGGTGAACACCGCGATGTACGAGCGCTCGCTCGCCGTCGCCGCCGGCACCGCCGCCGAGCGCGACGGCAGCGCCAACGACCAGTTCCACGGGCTGATCTACCAGGCCTCGGGCAACACCCGCCTCAGCCGGATGCTGATCGAGATCAACGACGCCTTCCCCCGGAACGTCTCGGGCCTGGTGCTCCGCGAGAACTCGCGCCACCGCGAGGAGAACTTCCGCGAGCACGAGCAGATCGTCGAGGCCTTCGTCGCCGGCGACCGCGAGCGCGCCGCCGACATCATGCGCGAGCACGTCCTCCGCGCCGGCGAGCACCTCGCGCACTGGTACGAGCGCCGCTCCTCGACGGTGTTCACGGGCTGAGGGGCGGAGTCGGCCGCACAACATCAGCTGAGAAGGGTGGGCCTCCTCCCACAGAGGAGGCCGGGTGCTCTCAGCTGATGTTGTGCGGCGGAGTCAGCCCCGCGGCACCGTCGACCCGCGGATCAGCAGCTCCGTCGGCAGCAGCGTCGCCCGCGGGACGTCGTCGCCGGCCAGCAGCCGCACCAGGACCTCGGCCATCGCGTCGCCGAGTCCGGCGGCCGGCTGGCGGACGGTCGTGATGGGCGGCTCGGCCGCCTCCGAGGAGTAGTCGCCGTCGAAGCCGGCGAGCGCCACGTCGCCGGGCACGCTCAGGCCGCGCTCGCGCAGCACCGCCAGGGCGCCGGACGCCATCTGGTCGTTGGAGGCGAACACCGCGTCGATCGGGCGGCCGGAGTCGAGCAGGCGCCGCATCGCCTCGGCGCCGTCGCGCGGCGAGTAGTCGCCGATCTCGACGAGCGAGGCGTCCAGGCCCGCCGCCTCGACGGTCGCTCGCCAGCCCGCCAGCCGGTCGATCGCGCCGGGCATGTCCTGGCGGCTCGCGATCATCGCCGGGGCGCGCCTCCCGAGACCGAGCAGGTGCTCGGTGACCTGCCGCGCCGCTCCGACGTTGTCGACGTCGACGAAGTGGCTGTCGTGGTCGTCGAGGCTGAGCGGGCGGCCGCCGAAGACGAGGGGCACGCTCGCGCCGATCCGGGCGTAGGAGTGGTCGCCGCTGTGGTGCGACACCACGAGCGCGCCGTCGACGTTGCCGCCGAGGAGGTAGCGGCGGGTCTTGTCGGGCGTCGCCTCGGAGGCGATCACGATGTTGAGCATGTAGTCGGTGGCGGCGAGGCGGGTGGCAGCGCCCTGCACGACGGCCGCGAGGAACGGGTCGCCGAAGACCTTGCCGATCGACTCGGGCACCAGCAGGGCGAGGACCTGGGTCCGCCGGCTGGCGAGCGAGCGCGCCGCGCGGTTGGGCACGTAGCCGAGCTGCTCGATCGCGAGGCGGACCGCGGCCTGCGCCTCGGCCTTCACCTTCGGCGAGTCGTTGACGACCCGGCTGACCGTCGCCCGGGACACTCCGGCGAGCGCGGCGACGGCCTCGAGCGTGGGTGCGGCCGGTGCGGTGTCGTGACTCATGCGTGCCTCTCGAGCGGTGGACCCCCGGGCCCGAGAGTAGCCGAGCGGGCGCGTGCCCTTCGAGACACCCCTGCGGGGGCGCTCGCTCACCGGCCATGGCGGCCGGGTGGCGTCAGGAGACGAATCTGCAGGTCCGCCCTGCTGGGGACTGTGGGTCTCGATACGCCCCTGCGGGGCTACTCGACCAGCATGGATGGCGGCCGTCTCGCGGCGTCCATGTTGATCGAGTAGCCCGCGCAGCGGGCATATCGAGATCCACGATCATCCACAGGCCGGCCCGAAGACCCGATCTGCTGACGAACGTGGGTCTCGATACGCCCCTCCGGGGCTACTCGACCAGCATGGACGGCTGCGCCGGCCACGTCCGGCACGCGGAAACAGCTCCGGCACGCGAGAACCGGCCGATTCCGCGACCCCGAGGTGGAACCGCGAGCCGGACCTCCGTCCCGGCCACCTCCGGCACGCGGAATCAGGTCCGGCACGCCGGAACCAGCCGAATCCACGAGCCCGAGACGGAACCGCGAGCCGGACCTCCGTCCCGGCCACCTCCGGCACGCGGAAACAGCTCCGGCGCGCGGAAACCAGCTGGTTCCGCGTGCCGGAGCTGTTCTCGCGAGCCGGAGGTCCAGCCGGGCGTCCGATGCGCAAGGGGTCAGCCCTTGACCGCGCCGCCCATGATGCCGGCGATCAGCTGCTTGCCCGCCAGCACGAACAGCACGAGCAGCGGGATGATCGACAGCACCGCGCCGGCCAGCACGATCGAGTAGTCGACGTAGTAGCCCGACTGCAGCTGCGACAGGGCGGTCTGCAGGGTCGGGTTGGTCGGGCTCAGCACGATCAGCGGCCAGAGGAAGTCGGTCCACGCCATCATGAACGTGAACAGCGCGAGGATCGCCATCGCGGGCCGCGCGGCCGGCACCGCGACGGTCAGGAAGGTCCGGAACTGGTTCGCCCCGTCGACCCGCGCCGCCTCGATCAGCTCGTCCGGGATCACGTCCACCAGGTACTGCCGCATGAAGAACACGCCGAACGCGGTGACCAGCGTCGGCACGATCACGGCGCCGAGGGTCCCGGTCCAGCCGAGCTGCCGCATCAGGATGAACAGCGGGATGATGCCCAGCTGGGTCGGGATCGCCATCGTCGCGATCACGGTGATCATCAGCCCGTCCCGCCCGCGGAAGCGCAGCTTCGCGAACGCGTAGCCGGCGAGCGTCGAGAACGAGACGACCGAGAGCGTGATGATCCCCGAGACGACCACGCTGTTCAGCAGCGCCGTCCAGAACGGGATCGCCGTGAACACCTGCGCCGCGTTGGCCAGGAAGTTGCCGCCCGGGATCAGCGGCAGCGTCTCGCCGCGGGTCGCGTTGCTCCCGCTGGCCACCACGAACGACCACCAGAGCGGGTAGGTCGAGCCGAGGATGAAGGCGCTGAGCAGGCCGTAGGTGAGGAAGCCGGGTCGGTCGACCCGGCCGGCCCCGGAGGAGCGCGGGCGCCGGGCACCACGCTCGGGCTCGGCCGCGACAGGCGCAGCGGCGGGAGCGGTGGGAATCGTCGCGGTCATCGGTCGCTCACCTTCTGCGCCGGTCGGCGCGTGCGCGTTCTCACGCGGTTCTCGACGGACGCGATCCGCCGCGAGATCGCGAAGTTCACCAGTCCGATCAGCACGATCAGCAGGAACAGCAGCCAGGCGACCGCCGCCGCCTCGCCGAAGTTCTGCCGGAAGAACGCCATCTCCCAGAGATAGAGGACGGTGGTCTGGAACTGGCGGTCCGAGCCGCCGATGCCGCCGGCGTTCGAGACGTCGAACAGGCGCGGCTCGGCGAAGATCTGCAGCCCGCCGATGGTGGCCGTGATGATCACGAAGATCAGGGTCGGCCGGATGCTCGGGATCGTGATCGAAGTGAAGCGGCGGAACGAGCCCGCCCCATCGAGCGCGGCCGACTCGTGCAGGTCGCGCGGCACGGCCTGCATCGCGGCGAGCAGGATCAGCGCGTTGTAGCCGGTCCAGCGCCAGTTGACCATCGACGCGATCGCGATGTGGCTGGCGAGGCGGTCGTTGGTCCAGTCGATCGGGGCGATGCCGACCAGGCCGAGCAAGTTGTTCGCCAGGCCCTCCTGGTCGCCGAAGATGCTCGAGAAGATCAGCGCCACGGCGACCGGCGAGACGACGTAGGGCAGCAGCACGCTCATCCGCCAGAAGGTGCGGGCGCGCAGCGACTGGTCGAGCACCGCCGCGAGCACCAGGGCCACGGCGAGCTGCGGGATCGTGGAGAGCAGGAAGATGCTCAGCGTGTTGCCGATCGAGTTCCAGAAGAAGCGGTCGCCGAGCACCGCGGCGAAGTTGCCGAGGCCGACGAAGTCGCCCTGGCCCTGCAGCAGCTGCCAGTCGTAGAGCGAGACCACCAGCGTGTAGACGAGCGGGAAGGCTCCCGTGATCGCGAAGAGCAGGAAGAACGGCGAGATGTAGAGGTAGGGCGACGCCTTGACGTCGAAGCGGCTCATCCGCTGCCGTGCGGTCAGCGGCAGTCGGGGCGCGGGGCGGCGGCCGGGAGGCTGCGCGGCCGACGCGGTCGGCGGGGTCAGGGTGCTCGTCATGGGTCGCTCTCGTCGGTCGCTCTCGTGGGGAACGCGTTCGTGGGACGCGTCGTCGGACGCGTCATGGGAAGGGGAGGGAGGGCCCCCGCCCGGCCTGCTACCGGACGGGGGCCCTGTCTGAGGGGAGCGGGTCAGTCGACCAGCTCGTCGAGGAGCGAGAGCGCCTCGTCCCAGCCCTTGTCGCCGTCGAGCTCGCCGCGGTCGACCTTCTGCAGGACCGGGCCGAAGACGTTCTCCTGGATCAGCGAGTCGTCCGGACCCTTGTACTGGGCGACGACGCCCTGGGCGCGCTCGGCGAGGATCGCGCCGGTCGGCGAGCCGTTCAGCGCCGGGTCGGGCGCGGCGGCGGAGGCGAGCTGCTCCTGGGCGGAGACGGTGCTCGGGAACGGACCGGTCGCGTCGAACGCGGCGATCTGCTGCTCCGGCTCGCTCAGCCACGAGGCGAGCTCGGCGGCCTCGGCGGGGTGCTTCGACTGCGTCGGGACGGAGAGGAACGAGCCGCCCCAGTTGGCCGCGCCGCCGGGGAAGACGTCGGCGAAGTCCCAGCCGGTGGCCTCGGGATCGCCGCCGCCGGCCTCGACCTGCGCCTTCACCTGGCCGAGCATCCAACCCGGGCAGACGAACGTCGCGAAGGTGCCGTCGTTGAACGACTTGCCCTTGTTCCAGTCCCAGGCCTTCTGCGCGGCCGAGAGTCCGGAGGCGGCGCCGTCGGTGATCCAGCCCCAGCGCTCCTGAAGCTCGGCGTTGCCGTCGATGTTCAGCTCGCCGTCGGCGGTGTAGTAGCCCTCGGGGAGCTGGTTGACCATCGCGTTCCAGACGAAGCCGGACTGGTCGTACCAGGCCTTGCCGGTGGCGTCGTGATACTGCTTCCCGGCCGCGAGGTAGTCCTCCCAGGTCGCGTCCTCGCCGCCGAGCAGCTCCGCGACGGCGGCGCGATCGGTGGGCAGGCCCGCAGCCTCGAAGGCGGCGGTGCTGTAGCAGAGGCCCTCGGGGCCGATGTCGGTGCCGTAGCCGATGACGCGGCCGTCGGGGTCGACGGCCTGCTCGTACTTCCAGTCGACCCAGTCGGCCTTGCGGTCCTCGATGCCGTGGTCGCGCAGGTCGACGAACTGGTCGGAGACCTCCATGATCGAGCCGAGCCAGCCCTCCTCGATGGCGACGACGTCGGCGAGGCCGGAGCCCGCGGCGAGCTTGGTGAACGCGTCGGTCCGGGCGTTGCCGCCGGTGTCGATGTTGTTCGGGACGATCGTGACGCCCGGGTGGGCCTCCTCGTACTCGGCGTAGAGGTCGTCGAACCCCATGGCGCCGAACGTGGTCACGGTCAGTTCGATGTCGCCGTCCTCGGCCGCTCCGGATCCGGACGAGCAGCCGGAGACGAGCAGGGCCAGGGTGGCGGCGCCGGCGATCGCCGTGGCGATCCTGGCGCGTCGTGATTCGAGCACGGTCACTCCTTCGTGATGGGTGTCAGGGCACCCCTGGGGGCGCTCCCACGGTGCTGTGCTGCCGTGTGTGAGAGCGCTCTCACGAGGTGTGAGGCGAGCATACGGAGCGGGCCGCGGGGAGGTCAAGACTTTTGTGAGAGCGCTCTCTTTCGGGGTCGTGGCGGGTCCTGGAGGAGGTTCGGCTCGCGGAATCGGCCTCGGCACGCGGAACCGGGCCGGACTCGCGAGCCGGAGGTGCTTCCGCGAGCCGGAGGTGCCGCCGGGTGATCTCCGGCACGTGGAATCACCCTCGGCTCGTGGAAACGAGGCGGAATCGCGAGCCGGAGCTGCTCCCGCGAGCTGGGGGTGACGCCGAGCGACGTCCGGCACGCGGAACAGCTCCGGGCTCGTGGAAACCCCACGAAACAACGTGCCGGAGCTGATTCCGCGAGCCGGAGTAATGCGAGCTCGAGATCCGCCGGGACCACGGGCGACTCCGGACGTTTCCGGCACACGCCCGGCACGGTTCCGGCACGCGGAAAGGCCCTCGGCACGCGGAAATCCCTCAGAGCTGCGAGCCGGAGGTGATCCGACGAGCCGGAGGTGATCCGACGAGTCGGAGTCGGCTCGGGGCACCTCCGGCACGCGAAATCACCCTCGGCACGGGGAAACCCGCGGAAACGACGAGCCGGAGCCGACCTGGCGAGCCGGAGGTGCCTCCGCAGCCACTCAGGCTCGTCGAATCACCTTCGGCACGCGGAAACCGGCCGAAACTGCGAGCCGGAGCGGATCTTGCGAGCCGCGAACTTACTCCGGGCAACTCCGGCTCGCCGAATCACCTCCGGCACGCAGAAACCGGATGAAACAGCGAGCCGGAGTCGATCGCGCGAGCCGGAGGTGCCTCCGCAGCAAGTCGGGCACGCGGAAGCACCTTCGGCACGCGGAGACCGGGCGGAGCAGCGAGCCGAAGGTCGTTTCACGAGCCGGAGGTCGCGGCTCACGAGGCGGAGGCGGCTCCCACGGTGATCGCGGCGTCCCGAGACCGCCTCTTGACGTGGCACTTGTTTTTCACAAGCATGAGCGCAGACGCCGCAGTCCGCGGCTCCGCCGAGAAGGAGAGACCGCCATGCCCTCGATGTTCGTCAACCTGCCCGTCACCGATCTGGAGCGCGCGAAGGCGTTCTACGTCGCGCTGGGCTTCTCGATCAATCCGGCGTTCTCCGACCACAACGCGGCCTGCGTCGTGGTGGAGGAGGACCACAACTACTTCATGATCCTGGTGCGCGAGTACTTCCAGACCTTCAGCGATCTGCCGATCGGCGACCCGGCCGTGAACCCCTCCGTCTCGACCGCGATCTTCCTCGACACCCGCGAGGCCGTCGACGCCGCCGTGACCGCCGGGCTCGCCGCGGGCGGCTCCGAGTCGCGGCCCGCCTCCGACTACGGCTTCATGTACCAGCGCCAGGTCGCCGACCCCGACGGCAACCTGCTCGAGTTCGGCTGGATGGACCCGGTCGCCGCGGCGCAGGGCCCGGAGGCGTTCACCGGCGAGCAGGCCTGAGGGCGATGGCCGCACGCGACTACGGGCAGTACTCGGCGCTCACCCGCGCGGTCGAGCTGGTCGGCGAGCGCTGGGCGCTGCTGATCGTCCGGGATCTGCTGGTCGGGCCGCGCCGGTACAGCGAGCTCGCGCAGGGGCTCGCGCGCATCCCGAGCAACGTGCTGGCCGGCCGGCTCAAGGAGCTGCAGGCGGCCGGGATCATCCGGCGGGCGCCGCGCTCGCGCATCATCGTCTACGAGCTGACGCCCTACGGCCGCGAGCTCGAGCCGATCGTGCTGGCGCTCGGCGCCTGGGGGTTCAAGGCGCTGGGCGATCCGCGCGAGGAGCAGGTGATCACCCCCGACTCGATGACGGTGGATCTGCGCACCGCGTTCCGGCCGCAGGTCGCGGCCGGACTGCCGGCGACGGTGTACGCGGCGCAGGTCGGACCGGCCGGGCTGCTGATCCGCGTCGACGGGGCGGCGCTGGACGTGTCGCGCGGCGAAGTGCCGGGTGGCGAGGCTCCCGTGGACCTCGCGTTCTCGACCGGCGCGGACATCCGGCTGCTGCTGTCGGGCGAGCTCGCGCCGGAGCGGGCGATCGCGACCGGCGCGGTCACGGTGCTCCGCGGGCGGGACGCGCTGCTCGGGCGCTTCGCGAGCACGTTCCACCTCGCGGCGTGACGCGCGGCACTGCGGTCGCGCACCCGCGGAGGCCCCCTGCATGCTGATCGAGTAGGCCGCGCAGCAGGCACATGCATGCTGATCGAGCAGGCCGCGCAGCAGGCACATGCATGCTGATCGAGTAGTCCGCGCAGCGGACGTATCGAGATCCGACGTGTTGCAAACGGTGGGTCTCGATGCGCCCCTCCGGGGCTACTCGACCAGCATGCAAGGGACCCTCCGGGCTACGCGACCATCATGCAAGAGTGACGCCCCGCTCAGCGCGGCCCCCTGCATGTTGATCGAGTAGTCCGCGCAGCGGACGTATCGAGATCCACGCCGGTTCGGAGGGTGGGTCTCGATACGCCCCTGCGGGGCTACTCGACCAGCATGCAGGGGCCCCTGCGGGGCTACTCGACCAGCATGTAGGGCGCCCTCAGGGGCTGCTCGACCAGCATGTCGGGGGCTGCTCGGCCGGCATGCAGGCGGAAGGGCTGGCCGCTGAGCGAGGGGCGGGTGGCCGCGCAGGGCGCCTCCGGGGCCGCGCGGCCGGGAGCCGACTGGGCGCGCGCCTCCCCTGGCGCCCGCGGGTGCTGGAGTGGCGGTTGCCCTCGCGCGCCGCGGGGCCGTCCACGACCCGCGGAGGAACCCCCATGCCGTCATCGAAGCCCGCCAGCCGCACCACGAGTGAGCAGCGGAAGGAGCACGCCGAGCAGTACTCCGCCGCGGCGCGCTACGCCTCCGAGGCGTTCGGCACGTTCCTGCTCGTCGCGGGCGGCGTCGGCACGGCGATCTTCGCCTCCGCCTTCCCGGACAGCGGCAACGCGCTCGGCGTCGGCTTCCTCGGCGTCGCGCTCGCCTTCGGGCTCACGCTGGTCGCCGGGATCTACGCCGTCGGACACATCTCGGGCGGCCACTTCAACCCGGCGGTCTCGATCGGCTTCGCCCTCGCGGGGCGGACGGAGTGGCGGCACATCCCCGGCTACATCGTCGCCCAGATCGTCGGCGGCATCGCGGGTGCCGGAGTCGTCGCGCTGATCGCGGCCGACGGGCCGGCCGGCTACTTCGACACCGCCCGCGCCTCGGGCTTCGCCTCGAACGGCTACGGCGCGCACTCCCCCGGCGGCTTCGGGCTCGGCGCGGTCATCCTGGCCGAGGTCGTGCTGACGGCCGTCTTCGTCGGCGTGATCCTCTCCGTCACCTCGAAGAGCGAGTACAAGTCCGTCGCCCCGATCGCGATCGGGCTCACGCTGACCCTCGTGCACCTGATCAGCATCCCGATCAGCAACACCTCGGTGAACCCGGCCCGCTCGATCGCGGCCGCCGTCTTCGCCGGCCCCGACGCCCTCGGCCAGGTCTGGGTGTTCCTGCTGGCGCCGGTGCTCGGCGCGGCGATCGCCGGCCTCGCCTCATAGACGCTGCACCGCAGCCGCTGACACGCGGCGCCCGCCGGTCGCCTCGTCGACAACGCAGAAGTTGCGGTAGCCGAGCGCGACTACCGCAACTTCTGAGGAATGGGGGCCGCCCGGTGGGCGGGGCGAGCAGCAGGACGGAGGCGGGCCCCGGGCTGGAGCGCCTCGGCCGTGCAGAACATCAGCTGAGGGGGCCGCTCGACCGCGATGGGCGATGAGTGCGCGTCTCAGCTGATGTTGTGTCGCACAGAACGCGCGGGATCTCGATACGCCCGCAAGCGGGCTACTCGATCAGCATGTCGGCGGGGCGGTCGCCGGAAGCTTGCTGGTCGAGTAGCCCCGGAGGGGCGTATCGAGACCTTACGTGCTCACAACGGTGGATCTCGATACGCCCGCAAGCGGGCTACTCGATCAGCATGCTGCTGCGGCCCGCATGAGGGGCGGGTCGCTCGATCAGCATGCGGCGTCAGCCGACGAGCATCGCGAAGCCCTGGGCGGGGAGGGTGACCGGGGTCGGGCCCGTGGCGGGCGACTCGCTGACCAGGGTGCCGTCCTGCGCGTAGACGCGGAGGGTGCCGGTGCCGTCGACCGTGGTCGGCTGGGGCGTCGCGGTCGAGTTGCGGACCAGCTCGGTGCGGCCGGTGTCGCCGACGACGACCAGGCGCGAGACGACGGGGCGGACCAGCAGGGCGTCGAGCTTCGTCTCGCCGGAGAGGGCGCGGACCTCGACGGTGGTCGCGCTCGCGGGGAGCGTCCGCCGCAGCTTCTGCGGGAGCAGGATGCCGGACGCCTCGGTGACGCCCTGCGCGCCGACGGTGCTGGTGAGCACGTCGAGCGGGCGGCGGCCCGAGTTCCAGAGGCTGATCGGGGTCTTCTCGGTGCCGCGCTCGGCGGCGAAGATCACGGCCTCGACCAGGCGGTCCTGGGTCGCTGAGCCGACGGGGATCGTCGCCGCGCGGCGCCAGTTCGTGAGCGACAGGTAGGAGCCGCTCCAGCCGGACTCGCCGGTCCAGGCCGACTCGGGCGTGACGACCGTGCCGCCGCGAGCCGACTCGGCCTCGACGAGGCGGAGGCCGTCGCGGCTCGCCTGGGTCGTGACCGCGGTCGCGCGGGCGGCGACGGACGGGTGCGCGTCGAGCGCGAGCATCGACAGCAGGCCGTGGATGGTGCTCTCGGCGCCGCTGTTGCGGTTGACGCTGCCGTCGGCCTGGACGCCGTCGTAGGTGACTCCGGTCGCCGGGTCGTAGACGGGGGCGCCGCTGAGGTTGAGGCCGAAGAACCAGGCGCCCTGCACGCCGGCGAGGTCGAGGTACGCGCTGGGACCAGTGGCGGTGGATCCGGTCGCGTCGGCGAGGGCGAGCGAGTTCTGCAGCCGGGAGTCGGCGCCGTAGGCGATCTGCACGCGGTCGGTCGGCGTCGGGTTCCAGCCGTTGTCGGGGCCGCCGGCGGTCAGCAGCTCGGGGGCGAAGCGCGCGGCGTCGACTACGGCCGGCTCGAGGAGCGACGCGTCGCCGAGCGCGACGGACGAGGCGGCCAGGCCGCCCGCCATCTGCGACGACCAGGAGTGCCAGAGCGAGCGGGACTTCGTCCAGGGCAGGATCGCGCCGTACGGCCAGGCGGTGGTGTCGCCGTGAGTCGTGGTGCGGGCGTAGGCGGCGACGCCCTCGGCGAGCTTCGCGGTGCTGGCGCGCACCGCGGCGTCGTCGGGCGCGGCCTCGACGTAGGCGGAGAGGCCGAGCAGGGCCTCCGCGGTGGCGTCGGCGCCGTCGACGATCAGCCAGGCGGGCACGTCGACACCGTCGGCGACCGCGTACTCGCCGTAGCGGGTGAGGACCTCGCGGTCGACGGCGGAGACGCCGAGGCGGAGGCGCTCCTGCAGGAAGGCGGCGAAGTCGGGGTCCTCGTCCTGGAACGCGGCGTAGCCCTCGCCGAGCGCCCAGAGGGTGCGGGCGAGCCAGTAGCTGTCCTCGGAGTCGCTCGGGTCGGGCAGCTCGACGGGCTCGGCGCTGGGGTTCAGGTCGCCGTCGGGCTGCATCCAGAGGACGACGTTGCCGGCGTCGTCGCCGTCGGTGGTCTGGAAGTAGGCGAGGGAGCGGAGGGTCTCGTAGGCCTTGTCGCGGCTCGCCGTCGAGCCGGTCTGCTGCCAGTGCCGGAGGTAGACGACGGCGGCGCGCGAGACGTCGTCGGTGTTGTAGGCGCCCTGCGCCCAGTCGCCGGTCGCCGGGTCGAGCGGGCCGCCGCCGACGCGCTCGAAGGTGCCGCCGTCGCGGGCGTCGGCGTAGGTCCACGGGAGCACGAGGTCGGGCTCCTCGGCGAGGCGGTAGGTGCTGTGGCCGGCCCGGGGCCCCGGCGTGGCGGTGTCGAGCAGGAAGTCGAGGTGCGCGGTGTTGGTCAGCGGCTCGGCGGCCTGCGCGGGGGCCGCGCCGACGGCGAGGCCTCCGGCGGCGAGGGCGGTCGCGGCCAGGACGGCGGCGGCGCGGGGTCTGAAGTTCGTCATTGAACTCTCTCCTTGAGGGGGGGGGTGGCTGGGGGTGGGGGATCTCGATACGCCCGCAAGCGGGCTACTCGATCAGCATGAAAAGGGTGCGCCCGCAGCGCGGGCTCGAAGGGCGATGCATGTTGGTCGAGTAGCCCCGGAGGGGCGTATCGAGACCCGACGTCTGCAGAACGGTGGATCTCGATACGCCCGCGGAGCGGGCTACTCGATCAGCATGAGAAGGGTGCGCCCGCAGCGCGGGCTCGAAGGGCGACTGCATGCTGGTCGAGTAGCCCCGGAGGGGCGTATCGAGACCCGGCGCCTGCAGGACGGTGGATCTCGATACGCCCGCGAGCGGGCTACTCGATCAGCATGGGACGGCGCCCGCAGCGCGGGCTCCGCCGCGCCTACTCGTCCGTGCGGAGCAGGCGGGCCGCGCCGATCTTGGAGTCGGCCATGCCGTAGAAGACGTAGTGCCGGCCGTCGATCTCCTCGATGGCGGTGGGGAAGACGACGTTGGGGACGATGCCGCTGCGCTCCTCCTCCGTCTCGGCCTCGAGCAGGGGCTCGGAGGTGCGGGCGATCACCTTCGAGGGGTCGGCGGCGTCGAGGAGGATGGCGCCGGCCGCGTAGTTGACGTGCTGCTGCTGCGAGAAGGCGCTGTCGATGGTGCCGGTGACGCCGTGGTGCAGCAGCAGCCAGCCCTCGGGCACCCGCAGCGGCACGGGGCCGCCGCCGATCTTCAGCTCCTCGAAGGCGAACTCGGGGCCCGCGACGAAGCGGTGCCGGGTCCAGCGGGTCAGGTTCGCCAGGTCGCGGTCCACCTCGTCGACCGGCACGTAGCTGATCCAGATGCTCTGCCGCGGGTCGTCGACGCCGGCGGGCAGCCGCACGCCCTCCCCCGGCCGGGTCTCGCCGAGGTCCCACATCGGCCGGTGCAGCACCGCGAACGAGCGCGTGCCGTCCGGCGCCGAGACGATCTCGGGGAAGAACACCGTGTCCTTGTTGTGGAAGAGCCCGAGGTCGATGTCGAGGGCGTCGTCGTAGGCGAAGGTCACGGGGCCGAGGCGCCGCCACTCGCGCAGGTCCTCCGAGACGGCGAGCGCCGTCCGCGGCCCGAGCGGCCCGTAGGCGACGTAGGTCATCACGTGCAGGCCGAGCGCCTCGATGAAGGTGACCCGCGGATCCTCGACGCCGGAGTGCGTCGCCCCGCGCTCGAAGCCGCGGTCGGGCGCCAGCACGACGCCCTGGCGCTCGACGCCGACGGGCACGCCGTCCTCGACGAGCACGCGGGCCAGGCCGATCCGCGAGACGTTGCCGGCGGCGACCATCCGGGGCAGGAGGTAGAGCTCGCCGTCGGGGCCGCGCCCGCTGCCGGGGTTGAGCACCCCCTCGGCCTCGAGCGGCTCGCCGGGGAGCGGCTCCATCACGACGCCGACGCGCTCGAGGCGGTAGGGGACGGCGGTGCGGGTGGTGGCAGCGGCGGTGGTGCCGGGGGTGGGAGTCATGGTCATCCTTTCACTCCGGATCCGAGATCCGTCGAGACGAAGTAGCGCTGGAACACGATGAAGAGCACGACGACGGGGGCGGCCAGCACGACGGCGCCCGCGAGGATCGCGCCGAACGGGTTGTCGGTCGACGACGCGACGTTGGAGATGTAGTTGGCGAGGGACACGGCGAGCGGCTGCAGCGACGCGTCCTTCGTGATCAGGAACGGCCAGAGGAACTCGTTCCACGGGCCGATGAAGGTGAGCAGCACGGCCGTGACGAGCGCGGGGCGCACGAGCGGCAGCGCGATGTTCCACAGCAGCTTGATCTCGCCGGCCCCGTCGATCCGCGCGGCCTCGAACAGCTCCTTGGGGAGCTGCAGGAAGTACTGCCGGAAGATGATCACCGCCGTCGAGTTGATCGCGAACGGCAGGATCATGCCCAGGTGGCTGTCCGCGAGTCCGTAGTCGCGGGCGATCAGCACGTAGAGCGGGATCTGCAGCAGCTGGAACGGGATGACCTGCACCAGCAGCGCGAGCGCGAACACCGCGTTCCGGCCGCGCCACTCGAGCATCGCGAGCGCGTAGCCCGCCAGCACCCCGAAGACGATCGTGCAGAGCAGCACGCCGCCGGTGAAGATCCCCGAGTTGATCAGGCCCGTGAGCAGGTTGATCCGCTCGTTCACGTTCACGTAGTTGTCGAGGGTGAGGTTCCCCGCCTCGGGGATCGCCCCGGCCAGGGTGGGGTCGGGGTCGGTCTGCAGCGAGCCGATCACCATGTAGTAGAAGGGGAACAGGAAGACGATCGCGCCGAGCGCGAGCACGACACCGCGGAGGATCACGGCCGATCGGCTCGAGGCCGGGCGCTTCCGCCGGGTCGGCGGGGCGGCGGCGGCGGGGACCGCGGAGGTCGCGCCTCCGGCACTGGCGAGCGTGCTCATGAGTTCCTCTCCCCGGCGAAGCGGTTCTGCAGGTAGGCGATGACGAGCACGAGCAGCACCAGCACGACGCCGATGGCCGAGGCCACGTCGGGCTGCCCCTGCTGGATGCCGAGCTGGTACATCAGCAGCACGGGCGAGGCGGAGGCGCCGTTGGGACCGCCGCCGCCGGTGAGCAGGTAGGGCTCGGTGAAGAGGTTCGCGCCGGTCACGGTGGAGACGAGCAGCACCAGCAGCGTCGCCGGCCGCACGCTCGGCACGGTCACCGACCAGAACTGCCGGATGCGGCCCGCACCGTCGGTCGACGCCGACTCGTAGAGCTCCTTCGGCACGTTCTGCAGCGCCGCCAGGTACAGCAGGATGTAGAAGCCGAGCTGCTTCCAGGTGACGTAGAGCGCGATTATCGGCATCGCGAGCTTGTCGTTGATCAGCCAGGACGGGTCCGGGGCGAGCGGCCCGAGCAGGCTGTTCACGAGTCCGTTGCCGTTGAAGAGGAACAGCCAGACGCCGACGACCGCGACGCTCGCGGTGACGTAGGGCACGTAGAAGCTGACCCGGAGGAACGTGCGCAGGTGCACGACCTTGTCCAGCGCCGAGGCGAGCAGCAGCGAGAGCACCACCGTCAGCGGCACGTTGATCACCAGGAAGATCCCGATGTTGCCGAAGGAGCGGATGACCTGCGGGCTCGAGAACGCGGTGACGAAGTTGTCGAAGCCGACGAACGGGCGCTCGACCTGCACGCCGGGGGCCGCGAAGAAGAAGTCGTGGAAGGCGATGTAGACGGAGTAGCCGACCGGGAACGCGAAGACCGCGAGCACGAACAGCAGGTAGGGGCTGCCGAGCAGCAGCCCGAACGGCTGCGGACCGAGGACGCGGCGGAGCAGGCTCCGCTTGTCCTGCGGCCGCGGGGCTCCGGCGCCCTGCGACGCCGGAGCCTTCGGGGCGAGAGTCGTCATCTCACTGCCGTCCGGCGTGTCACTGCTGGCCGGCGAGCCCGGTGACGGTCTCCGCCGCCCCGTCGAGCGCCGACTGGACGTCGCCGTCGCCGAAGATCACGGTCTTGCCCCAGGCGTCGCGGATCGCCTGCAGCATCTGCACGGTGTTCGGGCCCGAGGGCACCTCGATGGTGCGGCTCGCCTGGTCGCCGAAGCGCTGGTAGGCGGGGTTGGCCTCGAAGTAGTCGGCGTAGGTGGTCTGCAGATCGGTGCGCAGCGGCATCTGGCCGGTGGTCTCCAGCAGCGAGCGGTCCTGCTCCTCGCTGGTGGCGAACTTCAGGACGTCCCAGGCGGTGCCCTTGTTCTCGCAGGCGGAGTAGAGGCCGACGTTCTTCGCGTCGCTGAAGGTCCAGGTGTCCTCGGCGGGCGTGCCGTCGGGGGTGGGCACGGAGACGGAGCCCCAGTTCAGGTCGTCGTAGACCGAGACCGCCCAGGGGCCGACGATCGACATCGCGGCCTGGCCGTCGGCGAACGCGTCGCCCTGGTACTGCTCGCGGCCGGCGAGGCCCTGGTCGTAGAGGCTCTTCCAGAAGTCGGCGACCTGGTAGCCGGCGTCGTCGGCGAAGGTGGCCTTGCCGTCCTCGACCAGCCCCGTTCCTCCGGTCGCCGCGGCGTAGAGCGGCATGAAGTCGAACTGGGTCTGGAAGAACTCGCTGGTCGGCGCGGGCTGGATCGCGGCGGGCGCGGCTCCGGACTCGACGAGGGTCTTCGCGGTGGCGGTGAACTCGTCGTAGGTGGCGAGCGAGGGGTTCTCGGGGTCGAGCCCGGCGGCGGTGAAGATGTCCTTGTTGTAGAAGATGACGACCGGGTTGCTCTTCCACGGCATCTGGAAGTAGTCGCCGTCGGCGTTCTGGTACTGCTCGGCGAGGTCGCCGCTGCGGGTCTCGATGTAGTCGACGCCGTCCTCGAACTCGGACAGGTTCACGAGTCCGCCCTGGCGCTCGAACTGGCCGACTGCGCTGGGCGCCGTGTTGAAGACGAGGCAGGGCGCGTTGCCGGCGGTGATCGCGGCGCCGATGACCTCCTCGCTGCTCTTGCCGGCCGGGATCTCCTGGCCGGTGATCTGCTCGTCGGGGTGGTCGGCGTTCCAGGCGTCGACCATCGACTTGCCCCACTGCACCTCCTGCTCGTTGTTCGAGTACCAGATGGTGATCGGGCCGGTCGCGGTCAGGTCGGTGGAGGCGCCGCCCCCGCCGCCGCTGCAGGCGGTCAGTCCGAGGGTCGCGAGCGAGGCGATGCCCACTCCGGTCAGCCAGCGTCTCTTCATCGAGGCCATGGTGTTCTCCTTGTTCTGCGCGTGCGCGGCGGTGCGCAGGCGCGTCAGTGGATCGGGTTCAGGGGGTCGGGGTGTCGGTGGGTCGGGACCGCGGTGGCGCAGTCGAGTGGCGGACCACGAGTCCGGCGGGCTCGAGGTCGACGTCGGGGGCGGTGCCGTTCTCGATCAGGTCGAGGAGGGTCCGCGCGGCCGCCTCGCCCCAGCGCGCGGGGCGCGTGCGGGCCGAGGTCAGCGACGGGTAGACGTGCGCGGCGATCTCGGAGTCGTCGAAGCCGGTGATCGAGAGGTCGTCCGGCAGGCGCAGCCCGCGGGTGTGCGCGACGCCGAGGCCGGCGATGGCCATCGGGTCGTTGGCGAAGACGATCGCGGTGGGCGGGACGGCGGAGTCGAGCAGGGTCTCCGTGGCGCTCGCGCCCTGGCCGGCGCTGAAGTCGGTGACGACGACGGGGCCGGGCTCGAGGCCGGCGTCGGCGCAGGCGCGCTCGAACGCCTCGCGGCGGCGGAGGGAGTGCAGCAGGTGCCCGGAGCCGGCGACGTGCGCGATGCGGCGGTGGCCGAGCTCGGCGAGGTGCTGCACGGCGCCGGTGATGCCGGCGGTGTCGTCCATCACGACCGCGGGCGAGGCCGAGCCGTCGAGGCGGCCGAGCGTGACCGCGGGCAGGCCGAGCTCGGCGAGCAGCGCCGGGCGGGCGTCGGCCTCGCGCAGGTCGCTGAGGAAGACGCCGTCGACGCGGCGGTCGGCGGCGAGCGTGCGGTACACCGCCTCCTCGGAGGCGCCCGGGTCGACGACGCTGAGCACCAGCACCCGGCCGTGCTCGGCGAGCACCCGCTCGACCCCCGAGATGAAGGCGGGGAAGAACGGATCGGCCGCGATGACCTCGGGGTCGCGGGCGACCACGAGCCCGACCGCGAAGGAGACGCTCGTCGACAGCGAGCGGGCGGTGAGGCTGGGCCGGTAGCCGAGGTCGGCGGCGACGCGGAGGATCCGCTCGCGCGACTCCGGCGAGACGCCCGGCCGGTCGTTCAGCGCGAAGGAGACGAGCGCCTTGCTGACGCCGGCCGCGCGGGCGACGTCGAGGATCGTCGGTCGTGCCGCCATGGCCGCGCCTCCTGCTCGTCGTCGAGTCCGGATCTGAACCGGTTTACTTAACCGGTTCAGGCACCGTAGCAGCCGCGTGCGGGCGGAGGGAAGTGCCGGCGCCGCGCTGACCCCCGGATCGAGACCTGCGCCCGTCCGAGCATGGTGGTCGAGTAGCCCCGCAGGGGCGTATCGAGACCCGACATCGCCAGCAGGGCGGGACTGCAGACTCGCCCTCCGGCGCCGGTGGATCTCGATACGCCCGCTCCGCGGGCTACTCGATCAGCATGTAGACGGCCCTGCGGGCACCTCGATCAGCGGGGAAGCACGCCGCGGGCGCATCGATCAGCGAGGAAGCCCGCTCCGCGGGCTGCTCGATCAGCAGGCATTCGCCAACGGACCCACGATGGGGCTCGCGCCGCGAGCGGGCCCCTGTACGCGTCCACTCACCAGCGCCGACCCGCGCGAGTGGACGCGCACCGGGCCCGGCGCTTCAGCCGAACCCCGTTCCGGGTCCACTCGCCGAACATGCTGGTCGAGTAGCCCCGCAGGGGCGTATCGAGACCCGACGTCGCCGGCAGGGCGGGACTGCAGACTCGACTTCGGGCGGTGGTGGATCTCGATACGCCCGCTGCGCGGGCTACTCGATCAGCATGGAGACAGCCCGGCCTGTCGCCGCCGGCCCGTCGAAACCCGACGATTGCCGGAGAAGGTCTATGCATACGCATGCAGGGTGTGAGACAGTCGGTTGTCGCGACAGGCAACCCGAAACTGCCGTCGTGACGAAGAACCGAGCGGCACGGGCATCCCGAGCGGCGCACCTCGCGTGCGGCGCTGCCCCGCCGCTCTCACTCCCGCCGCCGGCCCGCCTCCTTCCGGAGCGCCCTGGCCCGCGCACCTCACCCCCAAGGACACCCTGATGAACGACACCCGCCTGCGCTCCACCCTGCCCACTCTGCCCCGCCGCAGCGTCCTCTCCGGCGCCGCCTGGTCCGTCCCCGTGATCGCCGTCGCGATCGCCACCCCGGCCGCCGCCGCCTCGACCGCCCCCGAGGCCGACAAGGGCCCGATCACCGGCACCATCGCCTTCACCCCGGTCCAGTACCGCGGCGCCCGCGCCGGCGACCGGGTCGAGTTCCCGGTGCTGACCGGCGTCGTCACGATCTCCCGCGGCCCGCTGCCGACCAAGATCTTCCTCAACTTCTCCGAGGTCAGCGCCGGTCGCGTCGACCTGCGCCGCGACGCCGGCCGCTACGTCGCGGTCGACCCGGCGACCGGCCGCTTCGAGGTCCGCGGCGTCTACAACGCGATCGTCGGCGGCGACAACCCGTTCGGCTTCGTCTACGCGGGCGTCGAGGCGGAGGACGCCGACGGCGCGCTCTTCGGCTACACCGTGGCCGAGCTGATCGGCTGACCCGCCGACGATCCCGCGAGGTCGGCGCGCGTCACCGGGCCAGGGCGGCCAGCTCCGCCCGGTTGCGCGCGCCGGCCTTGCGCAGCAGGTTCGACACGTGGAACTTCGCGGTGTTGCCGCTGATGCCGAGGTCGTCCGCGATCCGCTGGTTCGACGCGCCGAGCGTGATCAGATTCAGCACCTCGCGCTCGCGGGCGCTGAGCTCGGCGACGTCGAGCCCGTCCGGCTGAGCCGGCGGATCGAGCGGCAGGCGGATCGACAGGGTCGAGCCCCAGCCAGCCGTCGACGCGATCGACAGCTCGCCGTCGAGACCGCGCACGCGCTCCGCGATCGGGCGCAGCGCCTCGTCGCGGGTGGTCAGCTCGCCGCGGCCGTCGTCGCGGATCTCGACGAGCAGGTTCAGCCCGTCGCAGTCCCACTGGATCCGCACCCGCCGCGTCTGCTCCGACTCCACGAAGGCCAGCACCGCGCTCCGCACGATCGCACGCGCCGCGTGGGCGACCTCGCCGGGCAGAGCGCGACCGGTCGTCGGCGGCTCGACGAACTGCACGTCCAGGTCGCCGAACCGCACCAGCGGGCTCAGGTCGCGCCGCAGCCGGGCGAAAGCGCCGACGACGGGCTCGAGCATCGCACTGCGCTGCTCGTCGGAGGCGGTCCGCAGCTCGACCAGCGCGTTCGCCGCGATGTCGATCGCGACGGTGCGGGCCGCCCGATCGTCCAGGCGCTCGGCGCGCAGGGCGGCGAGCACCGACTCCAGCGCCACCGCGTGCCGGTCGGCCTGCTCGGCGACGGTGCGGGCGTGCTGCTGCAGCAGCGAGCGGGAGGCGGGTGTCTCGGCGGCGGTCTCGGCTGCGGTCTCGGCTGCGGTCTCGGCGGTCTCCATCCCTCGAACCTACCCGGCCTACCCGCGCACAGCGCCGCCCACCCGATCGGGTAGGCGGACCCGTTCCAACGGGTGGTGGGAGCCGGAGCCGCCCACGCGCAGGCTGGCCACATGCCCGCATCCACCGACGTCACCACCGACCCCGCCCAGGCCCTCGCCGCGATCGTCGCCGAGGTCTCGACGGCGACCGCCGCGCTCACGACCGACCGCCTCGAGCCCGTCGCCGAGCTGCTCGCGGACGCCGAGCGCGTCTTCGTGCACGGGGCCGGCCGCTCCGGCCTGGCCCTGCGGATGACCGCCATGCGGCTGATGCACCTCGGTCTCGTCGTGCACGTGGTCGGCGACGTCACCACCCCCGCGATCCGCGAGGGCGACGTGCTGCTCACCGCGAGCGGCTCCGGCACCACCGGCGGCATCGTGCGCGCCGCGCAGTCCGCCGTCGACGCCGGAGCGCGGGTCGCCGCGATCACCACCGCCGCCGGGTCCCCGCTGGCCGAGCTCGCCTCCGCCGTCGTCATCGTGCCGGCCGCCGACAAGCTCGACCGCTCGGGCGCCGCCTCGGCGCAGTACTCCGGCGGGCTCTTCGAGCAGGTCGTCGTGCTCACCGGCGACGCCCTGTTCCACGCGCTGTGGAAGCGCGGCGGCGCGAGCGCCGACGAGCTCTGGCCGCGCCACGCGAACCTCGAATGACGACCGGCCCCACCCTCCTCACCATCCCCACCTCGACAGGAAGAAGCACCCCGTGAAGCTCCAGTTCGCCATGGACACCCTCAGCACCGACGCCGCCCTCGAGCTCGCCGCCGCGGCCGCCCCGCACGTCGACATCCTCGAGCTCGGCACCCCGCTGATCAAGAGCACCGGCCTCTCGGCCATCACCGCCATCAAGGAGGCGCACCCCGACAAGACGGTCTTCGCCGACCTCAAGACCATGGACGCCGGCGAGCTCGAGGCCGACATGGCCTTCAAGGCCGGTGCCGACCTCGTGACCGTCCTCGGCGTCGCCGGCGACAGCACCATCGCCGGCGCGATCGCCGCCGGCAAGAAGCACGGCAAGGGCGTCGTCGTCGACCTGATCGGCGTCCCCGACAAGGCCGCCCGCGCCCGCGAGGTCGTCGCCCTCGGCGCCGAGTTCGTCGAGATGCACGCCGGCCTCGACGAGCAGGCCGAGGAGGGCTTCACCTTCGAGACGCTCCTGCGCGACGGCGAGGCCTCGGGCGTCCCGTTCTCGGTCGCGGGCGGCGTGAGCACCGCCACCATCGAGTCGGTGCAGCGCGCGGGCGCCGTGGTCGCCGTCGCGGGCGGCGCGATCTACGGCGCGCCCGATGTGGGTGCGGCGGCCGCCGCGCTGCGCGCCGCGATCGCCTGATCACCGACATCGCCTGATCACACGGGGCGGCGCCGCGCTCACGCGCAGCGCCGCCCTTCTTCCTGCCACCCTCCGATTTCAGCCCGCCACCCTTGAGGCGGCCGGCCTCGGGTCGCGGATCCGGGACAATTGCGGGATGACTGGACGCGACGTCGAGCTGCCGACCGGCTACGAGCCGTTCTTGCGTTCGCTGGCGTCGCGCGTTCAGGATGCGCAACTGCGCGCTCAGCGCACCGTGAACGCGCAGCTCGTCAGCCTGTACTGGGAGCTCGGCCGCGCGATCCTCGACCAGCAGGCCAAGGAGCCGTGGGGCACCCGGGTCCTCGACCGGCTCGCTGAAGACCTGCGCCGGGAGTTCCCGGCGATGACGGGTCTGTCTCGCAGCAACCTCTTCTACATGCGCGCTTTCGCCGCCGCCTGGCCCGATCGGGAGAAAGTCCCACAGGCTGTGGGACATCTGCCCTGGGGCCACGTCCGCCTGCTCCTCGACAAGCTCTCCACCCCCGATGTGCGCGCGGCGTACGCCGCCGCTGCGGCCGAGAACTCGTGGACGCGGTCGATGCTGCTCACCCACGTGAAGAACCAGACCCTGGAGCGGTCCGGTCGGGCACCGTCGAACTACGTCGACCGGCTCGCGCCCGCCGACTCGGCTCTCGCTCGGGAGATCGCCAAGGACCCCTACGTCTTCGACTTCCTGAACCTCACCGAGGACGCTGCCGAGCGCGACATGGAGAACGCCCTCCTCGACCGCATCGCAGAGACGCTGCAGGAGCTCGGAACCGGGTTCACCTTCGCCGGCCGCCAAGTGCACTTCGAGGTCAGCGGCCGGGACTTCTCCCTCGACCTGCTCTTCTTCCACACCGAGCAGCTCCGGTACGTCGTCGTCGAACTCAAGAAGGGCGACTTCGAGCCCGCGTTCACCGGCCAGCTCGGGTTCTCCATCGCCCTCGTCGACGAACGACTCCGGCGGCCGAGCCACGCCCCGACCATCGGCATCCTCATCTGCGGCGACAAGGACGAGCACATCGTCCGCTACGCCCTCAGCCAGGCGGCCTCACCCATCGCCGTCGCGACCTACACCTACGACGCGCTGCCCGACGCCGAGCGTCTCGCGCTTCCCGACGAGCAGCGCATCATCGCCGCCATCGACGCCAGCGGGGTCGTCGACGAATAGTCCCACAGCCTGTGGGACTATCGATCATTCCTCACGACGATCGATGCGGGCGAGCTCGGAGCCGGCGTGATCGCCGCCGGGAAGAAGCACGGCAAATGCCTCCTGCCGGGCCGTTCTTGCGAGGAGGCGCGCGAACACGATGCCCCAACGGCGCCGTGAAAGCTTCGCGATCCTCGATGAGGGAGAGGACATAAGCTCGCACGCATGGCAGCCGGCGCAGTGATGTACAACTTCGCGATACAGCTGGCTGATGTGGACCGCGGCGTCTACGAGGACATCACGCTGCGGGCCGCTCGGCACCCTTCCGAGACCGACGCGTTCATGATGACGCGCGTGCTCGCGTACTGCCTCGAATACGTGGAGGGGATCACCTTCAGCGAGGGGATCTCGTCGACGGCGACCGAGCCGGCGGTGCTGGTCCGTGATCTCACCGGCAGGCTGATCACGTGGATCGAGGTGGGCGCGCCGGATGCCGAGCGACTGCACTTCGGGAGCAAGCTGGCCGACCGCACGACGGTCTACACGCATCGCAACCCGGAGAAGGTGATCGCGGCGTGGTCCGGCAAGCGAGTCCACCAGCTCGAGCGGATCACCGTGCAGAGCTTTGACCAGGGTTTCCTGGATGCCGCGGTCGCGGTACTCGAGCGCCGCAACACGCTGACCGTGTCGGTCGTCGAGGGGCAGCTGTATCTCGAGTTCAACGGCGTGACGTCGAGCAGCGACATCCACGTGCATCAGCCGGGCTGAGCGTCGGCACCCTCGACGCGAACGGAAGGACCGAGTCGCGTCCTGTTGCACGTCGACGTCCGTCGACTACTGCATTTCAGGCGGAGGCACGGCCGTCACGACGGGCCGGGTGCAGTGTTCGTCGGTCTGCTGCTCGCGTAAGAGGCGGCGTTGGAGGCGTTGACGCGCCGACGCCGTGGTCGCGGGGGTGACGAGGGAAGTCGATACACCGCACCGCGGGTCGGCGGTCAGCAGATTCATGTCTTCGAACGAGGCAGAGAGCATCTGGTTCCCCGGTGCAGCCGACTCACTGGGGCACCGGGCTCTCAGCGACGCCGAGCCGGGCGGTCCTCTCGAACGTCTCAGTGCGCAGTGCGCGGCCGCCGCCGCCGCCGCCGGTCGAGCCGCCGTCGCCTGATCCCCGCGGCGCTGCGCGCCCTTCCGCAGGAACATCGCCCTCCTCCAGCGCCACCCCTCCGACTTGACCCCTCCCGCCCCCGCCCTCCATACTCGTCAAAACGAACTTTGAGTTCACCTAGTGAACTCCGCATCCCTCAACGACGAGCGGAAGGAACACCCCATGGGGTTGGCTGTCTGGGCCCTCATCGCGTACATCGCGGTCATCGTGATCTGGAGCGTCGCGCTCAAGCGCGGCATCGGCGAGGCCATGGTGGTCGGCTTCCTGGTCGTCTGCGCCTTCGGCGGCGGTGACTTCCTCCGCCTGGTCCTGGTCGGCATGCAGGCCGCCTTCGACCAGGAGATCGTGTTCGCCGCGCTGGCCTTCACGTTCATCGGCTTCCTGCTCGCCTCCACCGGCGTCATCGACCGGCAGGTCGACCTGCTGAACTCGCTGCTCGGGCGCCTCCGCGGCGGCGCGGGCTACGTCGCCACCGTCGGCTCGGCGCTGTTCGGCGCGGTCGCGCACTCCGGATCCGCGAACGCGGCGACCATGGGCTCGGTCGCGATCCCGTGGATGAAGCGCTCGAACTGGCCGCCGCACGTGGCCGCGACGCTGATCGCCGGCAATGCGGGCAACGGCACCGTCATCCCGCCGAGCGCCTCGTTCTTCATCCTGATCGGCACCGCCACCGTCGCACCGTACATCTCGATCGACCAGCTGCTGCTCGCGATGTTCGCCGCCGCCGCCTGGTGCATCCTCTGGCGCCTGATCGTCGTCTTCTACTTCGTGCGCAAGTACAAGATCGGCCGCGTCGCCGCCGCCGACATCCTGCCGTTCGCGAAGTCGTTCCGCCGCGGCTGGACCTCGCTGCTGGTCTTCCTCGGCATCATCATCCCCGTCGTCGTCACCCTCGGCCCGACCGGCGAGGCGCTGACCGGCGTGCTCGGCGCGGACGTGATGGACGCGATCAGCATCATCGTCTGGATCCCCGTGCTGCTCGGCCTCTTCGCCGCCGCGCTGGGCTGGCGCGGCCTGCCGAAGTCGGGCCGGGAGTGGTACGGCTTCGTCGCGAAGACGGCGCCCCGCTACCGCGACATCGGCGCGACCCTGGTCTTCGCCTTCGCCGGCGGCGCGGTGCTCACCGAGCTCGGGCTCGCCGAGCAGCTCTCCAGCGTGCTGAACGGGCTGAACGCCTCGCCCGTCGTGATGTCGGTGATCGTCGCCGTGATGGTCGTCCTGGTCGCCGGGCCGTTGAGCTCGACCGCGACCATCGCGACGATCGGCGGCATCGGCTTCAGCGTCCTCGTCGCCTCGGGCGTCGACCCGGTGCTCGCCGCGTGCGTCGTGCTCGTCGCCGCCTCCACCGAGGGCGCCTCGCCGCCCGGCGCCGCCGCGATCTACATCGCGACCGGCATCGCGCAGGTGAACCCGGTGAAGACGTTCGTCCCGCTGATCGTGCTCTACGTGCTCCCGATCCTGCTCATCGCCGCCCTCATCGGGCCGGGCTGGCTGCCGGTGCCGCACTGATGCGCGCCCGCCCCCGCCCCCGCCTCCGTCCCGCCGCCGCATTCCCACCCTCGTCCTGGAGACACTGATGTCCGAAGAAACCGCCCCCCGCGACTCCCCGCACGGCCCCGGCCGTCAGCGCGTCATCTCGCTGATGACCACGGTCTTCGTGGTCCTCCTCGTCACGATGCTCGTGCTCGGCACGATCCTCGTCCTGCTGCAGATCGCCGGCCTGATCGTCGTGAACGGCACCCTCATCGCCGGCGCCTCCGCCGCGCTCAGCCCGTGGACGTTCGGCGTCGCCGGCGTGCTCGGCATCTGGACGCTCCTCCTCTCCTACGCCCACGGCTGGAAGCCCGCCGACTAGGCGGCGCCCCCTCGACACGGAACGAGAACGACATGACCGACAGATCCCTCCTCGAGCGCTTCGCCGCCCTGCCCGTCGCCAACGTCGGCGACTCCATGGACCGCCTCGGCGTCGTCGACGCCGCGATCCGCCCCGTCTGGCGCGGCGCCCGACTGGCCGGCCCCGCCTTCACGGTGGAGGTCGCCGGCGGCGACAACGCCGGCATCCACGAGGCGATCGGCCGGCTCAGCCCCGGCGACGTGCTCGTCGTCAACGGCCACGGCGTGCAGGACCGCGCGCTCGTCGGCGAGCTGATCGGCGAGCGGCTGCGCAAGGTCGGCTGCATCGGCATCGTCATCGACGGGGCCCTGCGCGACGTCGACGACCTGGAGGAGATGGGCTTCCCGGCCTTCGCCCGCGCGGTCAGCCCGGCCGGCCCCTACAAGAACGGACCGTTCCGGCTCGGCCTGCCCATCGCGATCGGCTCGGTCGTGGTCTCCCCCGGCGACCTCGTCCTCGGCGACTCCGACGGCCTCGCGATCGTCCCGCGCGGCGAGGCCGAGGCCGTGCTGGAGCGGGCGGAGGCCAAGCACGCCACGGAGACCGCGACTCGGAAGAGCATCCTGGCGGGGCCGTGACCGGGGACGGGACCGCCGCCGGGGACGCCGGGGCAGCGGACGTCAGCGCCGCGGCCCGGGACAATGGTGGCCATGGCCCAGACTCCCGCGGACGCGTCCGCCTCGACCGTGCGCAGCGTCGACCGCGCGCTCGACCTGCTCGAGCTCCTCGAGCGCAGCGACTCGCCGCTGCGGCTGGTCGAGCTGAGCCGCGGCTCCGGCCTGCAGAACGCGACCGTGCTGCGGATCCTCGGCTCGCTCCAGCACCGCGGCCTCGTCGCCACCGAGAACGGGCTCTACCGGCTGGGGCCGGCGGCGCTCGGGATGGGGCACAGCTACCTCGCGACCGACCCGCTGATCGCCCGGGCCCGGCCGGTGCTGCAGCAGCTGGCGGGCAGCACGGGCCTGACCGCCTCGCTCTACGCGCGGATCGGCGACTCGCGGATCCTCACCGTGCGCGTCGACGGGCAGGACCCGCTGCGCTACCAGCTCCCGCTCGGCCGCCGGCTCCCGCTGCACGTCGGCGCCGGGAAGAACATCCTGGCCGCCCTGCCGGAGGACGAGCGCGACCGGATCCTCGAGGGGCTCGGCGACACCGACACCGCGGCCGGCGAGCGGGTCACGGCCCGGGAGCTGCGCGAGCAGCTCGAGCAGGTCCGCCGCGACGGCTTCCACATCTCCATCAACGAACGCGAGACCGGCGTCGCCGCCGTGAGCGTGCCCCTCGGGGGCGCTGCCGGTGACGTGATCGCCGCGATCTCGGCCTCGGGCCCCCTCGAGACCACCCCCCGCGCCCACCTCGAGGCGCAGGTGCCAGAACTGCGCCGAGCGGCGAACGCCCTCCAGCGCTGATCAGCCGGAGCGCAAGCGTCCGGCGAAGGAAGGACGCGCGATGCGCATCGGATTCATCGGACTCGGCGAGGCCGGAGCCCTCTACGCAGCGGCCGCCGCCGCCCACGGCGACACGGTCTCGGGCTACGACCCGGCCGCTCCCGGCACGCCCGAGGGGGTGGAGCGGACCGCGGACCTGGCGGGTGCCGTCTCCTCCGCCGACCTCGTCGTCGTGCTGACCGCGGCGTCGCTGAGCGAGCGGATCGCGGCCGACGCCGCCCCGCACCTGCGCGCGGGCGCCGTCTACGCCGACTTCACCACCGCCTCCCCCGCCACGATGGAGGCGGTCGAGCGGGTGATCGACGCCGCGGGCGCCCGCTTCGCCGACGTCGCGATCCTCGGCCCGGTGCCCGCGAAGGGCGCGCGGACCGAGACCATCGTCAGCGGCGCCGCGGCGGCGGATGTCGAGGCGTGGCTGTCGGCGCTCGGCGCCGAGGTCGAGCGGATCGACGGCCCGGCCGGCGTCGCGACCTCGCGCAAGCTGCTCCGGAGCGTGCTGATGAAGAGCCTCGCCGCGGTCGTCGTCGAGGCCGTCACCGCCGGCCGCGCCGCCGGCTGCGAGCCGTGGATCCGCGAGCAGATCGCCGCCCAGCTCTCGGGCGACGTCGAGGCGAAGATCGACCGCTACGAGACCGGCAGCCGCAAGCACGCCGTCCGCCGCAGCCACGAGATGGCCTCCGTGGTCGAGTACCTCACCGCCCTCGAGGTCCCGTCCGAGATGTCCGCTGCCTCGGAGCGCGTCCTGCAGCGCCTCGCGGACGAGGAGGCGGGCGGCGCATCGCGGGCGTGAGCAGCGAGCGCTCCCTGCTGGTCGAGTAGCCCCGCAGGGGCGTATCGAGACCAACCGTCTCCAACAGGGCGGTCTGCAGACCCGTCCCCTGACGCGGGTGGATCTCGATACGCCCGCTCCGCGGGCTACTCGATCAGCATGGCTTCCCCAGGACGGAAAAGGCGCAGCAGCGGCCCCTCCATGCTGGTCGAGTAGCCCCGCAGGGGCGTATCGAGACCCACCGTCTCCAACAGGGCTGTCTGCAGACCCGTCTCCTGACGCGGGTGGATCTCGATACGCCCGCTCCGCGGGCTACTCGATCAGCATGGCTTCGAGGGCCCCGACGCGCCGCGCCCACCGCTCCCCCGGTCCTAGCCCCGCTCGACTCCGGGCTCAGCGTCCGCCCAGCTCGCGAGGTACGGCAGCCGCCGCTCGAGCGCGAAGACCCGGGCGACCTCGGCGGCGTCGGCGCGGCGGCGGGCCGACTCCTCCTCGGTGCCCGACCAGGCGTAGGGGTAGGGGAACGGGTCGGTGAGGTGCGCCATCAGGTGCAGCACCATCTCGTCGTCGTCCTCGGCGGTGAAGTCCGGACTCGCGGTGCCGCGCTCGTTCCACTCGGCGCTCCAGCGGCCCGCGGAGTCGCGGCGGGCGGACCAGCGCGGGTCGCCGTCGTAGGCGAGGCGGTCCTCCCGAACGACCGACCAGTGCCGGTCCCGCGACGGCAGCAGCTCGTGCGCGGCCTCGACGACGGAGACGGGCGTCCAGCCGGCGGGGAAGAAGGTGCGCAGCGCAGTCGCCAGCACGAGCGGAGTCGGGAGCGCCGACGCGTCCGCACGGCCGGCGCTCACCAGGGCGCACACCGCGAGGGTCTCCGGGTGCGGTCCCCCGGAGGCGCGGCCGAGCTCGGCCAGGTGGATCGCGAGGGAGCGGTGGAACGCGGCCGAGCCCTCCGGGCCGGTGAACGGCGGGGCGGGGATGCGGCGGTCGAGCCGGATCCGGGGGATGTGGCGCACGACGGCTCCTTCGGTCGGCTCCATTCGATCATGCAGAACATCAGCCAGGGCGGCCGCTCATCGCTGATGGGCGATGGAGAGGCCTCCTGGCTGATGATGTGCGCGCCGATCCCCTCGCCGACCGCGGCGAGTCGCCGCCCGGCCCCCCGCGACTCTCCGAAAGTCGCGGTAGTGGCGCGCGACTACCGCAGCTTCTGGAGAGTGGCGGGGGCGTGGGCGATCCAGCCCGTGGCCTCCTCCAGGGCGCGGGTCACCGCCAGCAGCTGGGCCTCGCGGCCGTGGCGGCCGACGACCTGGACGCCGACGGGGAGGCCCTCGGGGGTGAAGCCGGCCGACGTGACGACGACGGGGTGGGCCGTGAGCGTCAGGCGGTTGGCGAGCATCTGCCAGGTGAAGTAGCGGTCGAAGTCGTGGCCGTCGACGGAGGGCACCCACTCGAGCTCCGCGGGCGGGGCGACGACGGGGGTCGCCGGCAGGATCAGCACGTCGTGCGTCTCGAGGACGCGGGCGGTGTCGCGGAAGAGGCGGGTGCGGCGCTCGTAGGCGTCGGCGAGCTGCGTCGCCGACATCGCGCGGCCCTGCTCGACGTTGCGGACGTAGTCGGGGCGGAAGCCGGTGGCGCCCGCGTCGACGGCGTGCCGGCCGCCGAGGAAGAACTCGAAGGTCTCGATGGTCTCCCAGGCCTCATCGGCACCCGCGAAGTCGGGCTCGTCCGCGTCGAGCACGGCGCCGAGTCCGGACAGCTGCGCGGCGAACGCGGCGTGCACGGCGCGCACGTCGGGGTCGATCGGCAGCCCGCCGGCGTCGTCGCTCCAGGCGATCCGCAGGCCGTCGACCGCGACCGGGCGCGCGGCGCGCACCGGCAGCGACGACAGCGGCCAGACGCTCTTCTCCACCGAGAGCGCGTCGAGGAAGAGGGCGGCGTCGGCGGAGTCGCGGGCCATCGGCCCGGTCACGCCGTGCGGGGTCCAGGCGTTGCCGGTGCGCCCGCTGGCCACGCGGCCGGGGCTCGGCCGCACGCCGACGACGTTGCAGAACGCGGCCGGGTAGCGCAGGCTGCCGCCGCTGTCGGAGCCGTCGGCGATCGGCAGCATCCGCGCGGCGAGGGCGGCGGCCGCGCCTCCGCTCGACCCGCCGGCGTGCCGCGAGAGGTCCCACGGGTTCACGGTGGTGCCGAACACCGGGTTGAAGGTCAGCACCCCCTGGCCCATCTCGGGGGTGTTGGTCTTGCCGATGATCAGGGCGCCGGACTCGCGGAGCAGCGTGGCGAGGACGCTGTCGTGCGCGGCGGGTGCGGCGTCGGCGAAGGCGGCGGAGCCGTTCGTCGTCGGGAAGCCGGCGACGTCCATCAGGTCCTTCACCGCGGTCGGCAGGCCGTGCAGCGGCGGCAGCGCCTCGCCGGCCGCGAGTGCCTCGGCGGTGCGCCGGTCGGCGGCCTCAGCGGCGGCGAGCGAGACCGAGTCGGGCTGCTGCGAGACGACGGCGCGGATCGACGGGTTCCGCTCCTCGATCCGCTCCAGGTGCGCGCGCATCACCTCGACGGCCGAGACCTCGCGGGAGGCGACGGCCGCGGCGAGCGCGACGGCGCTGCTGTCCGCGAGGTGCTCAGCGAGCCCCGCCATCAGCGCCCGCCCTCGTGCCCGTGCTGCTGCTCCGCGTGCTCGTGCCCGGCGTGGGCGTCCGACGCGCCATCGGTGTGGCACGCGTGCGCGTCGCCCGAGCCCCCCGGCGCGCAGTGCGCCGACTCCGACGCCGGCACGTCGAGCGACGGGTTGCGGTCGAAGAAGCCGTCCGGCTCCAGTCGCAGGCTGATCCGGTCGACGGGCATGATCGGCCACTGCTCCGGACGCGGGAAGTGGTGGACGCCGAGGACCGGCCAGAGCACGAGGCGCTCGTTCTCGAGCGAGCGGTCGGCCTGCTGCCAGACGTGCACGCCGTCGTCGCCGAGCTCGCCCTGGTTGGGGTACTCGCCGGCGATGAAGCGCTGCTCCGGGTCGAAGGCGCTCGCCCAGAGGTGCTGCCCGACGAAGGGCGCCTTCCGCTCGACGACGCTGCCCGGGCGGGCGTAGAGCTGCGCGGTGTTCTGCAGCGCGAGGCGGTAGGCGGTCGCCTCGCCGTAGCGGTTCTGCGCCGACTCGCTCTCGATCCGCCAGTGCAGGGCGCGCGACGGGTCGGCGCGGCGGGCGGCCACCGACTCCGAGGCCAGCGGCGTCTCGACGGCGAGGCAGGCGTTGCCGTAGGGGTTGGTCGTCTCGTCGGGGTCGGCCTCGGCGTGCACCTCGACCAGGCGGTTGAGCGGGCCGTCGATCGCGGTGTCGAGGCGGACGGCGAAGTAGTGCTGGTGGATCGGCGCCTGCACGTTCGGCGCGACCATCCGCCCCGAGCGCGGCGACTCGCCGTCGGCGATGCCGCTCACCGACATCAGCCCGGTCAGCTTCACCTCCAGCTCGACCGACCCGTCCTGGTACAGCGACCAGTAGAAGCCGTAGTCGTAGTTCGCGACGGTCGCGAAGCTGGAGATCACCAGGCGGCGGCTGCGGCGCACCTCGGCGCTGCCGGTGCGGGTGTTCACGTGCTTCCAGAGGATCGAGTCGTCCTCCTCGTGCAGGCAGATGCCGTTGACGATGGTCTGCGGCTCGCCGTGGCCGTCGAGGTAGTCGACGTCGAAGTAGCGGATCTCGCCGAGGCAGTCGCAGCCGAGCTCGAGGCTCGCGGTGAGCGGGCCGGCGCCGTACTCGCCCCAGTCGAAGAAGTTCTTGCGGTAGGCGGTCGGGTCGCTGTCGAGGTACGGCACGTACATCTCGTTGACGGCGGCGCGCGCCAGCACCGGTCGCTCGACGTCGCCGTCGCGGTAGGTCAGCTCGTGCAGCACGAGGCCCTCGCGGTGGCTGAAGCCGACCCGGAACGACCAGTTCTGCCACTCGACGCGGTGCCCCTCGATCGCGAAGCCGGGGCCGTCGGCCTGGACGATGTCGAGCTTGGACACCTCGCGGTCGGGTCCCCAGGTGCCGGCGGTGTAGACGCCGGTCTCGCTCGCCATCGGGATCACGCCGTGGTCCTCGATCCGGATCACCTCGAGGGTGTCGAGGTCGAGGATCGGCACGAGGCCGGCGACCGGTCGGGCGTAGCCGTTGTCCTCGGGGAACTCGCGGTACCAGACCGTGCCCCAGCTGAGGCGGCGGTCGGCGAGGTCGTCGGGGACGAAGCCGGTGATCGACTCCGGGTCGACCCAGACCAGCGAGGTGTCGGTGATGCCGCGGAGGGCGAGCGCCTCCTTCAGGAGCGGGGAGTTGCGGGCGGCCTGGGCGATCAGGCGCGCCTCGTCGCTGGAGACGCCGGGGCGGCGGTGGTCGACGTCGGTCCAGACCTCGACGATCGCGGGGCTGTCGGGGCCGGCTGTCCAGCCGCGCACCTCCCAGGCGGCGCGGGCGTCCGGGTCGAGCACGACCAGGCGGACCGGGCGGGCGCCGCCGGGCGCGATGCCGCGGGCCTTCTCCTCGTCGAGGCTGATGCCCCAGAAGCGCGGGCGGGCGCCGATGCGGTCGCTCGCGCGGACGGCCGCGACGAAGGACGCGATCTCGGCGGCGGCGAGGGGGTCGAGCACGTGCGAGTGAGTGGTGAGGGTGCTGGTGGTGGAGCTCATGGCGGTCCTTCGGATCGGGGCGTCAGAGGTGCAGAAGAAGGGGGCGTTCAGCGGGAGGAGAAGGGGAGCGGAGTGACGGGGCCGGTCCGACGAGGCGGGCGCGGTTCCCGGCCGCGACGGTCGAGAGCGGTCAGCCCGCCCCCGCGACGATCGCGCGGCCGTCGGCCCGCGGATCGCTGGCGGAGTCGAGCCGCCCGTCGCGGTGCAGCCGCACGAGCTGCACGTGCCCGGCCTCGTCGATCGGGCCGGACGATTCGGCGACCGGCAGCCCCAGAGCACGCGCCGCCGCAACGGCCTCGGGGACCCCCGGCTCCACCACCAGCGTCAGCTCCTCGTGCCCCAGATCCCGCGCCCCGACGACGAAGCGCGGCCGCTCGAGCACGGCGGCGGGATCCGCGGCCGGATCGAGCAGCTCGCGGACGAGCTGGGCGAGGATCCACGGCTGGGCGCTGCCGCCCTGGCAGCCGAGGCCGAGCAGCAGGTCCCCGCTCTCGGCGATGACCGGCAGCAGGGTGTGCGGCGGGCGCAGGCCCGGGCCGACCCGGCCGGGGTGGGCGGGGTCGGTGCTGAAGGCGGAGCCGCGGTTGTGCAGGACGATGCCGGTGCCCGGGTCGAGGATTCCCGAGCCGAAGAGCTGGTAGACGCTCTGGATCAGAGTGACGACGGTGCCGTCGGTGTCGGCCGCGGTGACCGCGACCGTGTCGCCGAGCGCGCGGCCGGCCCGCGGCAGCGAGCCGCGCAAGAGGGAGCGGGGGTCGAGCATGGCGGCGACGTCGATCGCTCCGCCGCGCGGGTCGCCGAGCGCCGACTGCCGCACGAGCGCCGCGTCGCGCACGGCCTCGACGAGCTGCGCGGTGTCGCCGGACAGCGCCTCGGGCAGGACGCCGAGCAGCACCACGCCCTGGCTCGGCGGCGGAGCCACCCACCAGCGCACGCCGCCCTCGCGGGAGGCGGCCGGCTCGACCAGCTCGGCCTCGTGCGCGGCGAAGTCGGCGGGGGTGTGCGCGCCGCCGAGGGCGGCCAGGCGCGCGGCGAGGGAGTCGGCGATCCGGCCGCGGTAGAACGCTCCGGGATCGTCGACCAGCTCGGTCAGCGAGGCGGCGAGCGCGAGCTGCACCAGCAGGTCGCCCTCGCCGAGGAGCCCGCCGTCGCCGTCGCCGAAGACGCCGCGCATACCCTCGTCGGCGAGCAGCTCGTCACGGCGCAGGGCGATCGCGCGCCCGAGGCCCGCGGAGATCGGGAAGCCCTCGGCGGCGAGCGTCGCGGCCCGGCGGAGCGGGGTGTCGAGGCCGAGCCGGCCGCCGAGACCGGCGATCGCCTGCCAGCCGGCGACCGCGCCGGGGATGGTGACGGTCTGCGCGCCCTGCCGCGGCATCCGCTCCTCGCGGGAGAGCGCCGCGACGTCGATGCCGGCGGGCGCCGCTCCGGCCGAGAGCACGGCGACGACGTCCTCGCCGGGGCGGCGGACCAGCGCGATCAGGTCGCCGCCGAGCCCGCACTGGTGCGGGTAGACGACGGTGAGCGCGGTCGCGGCGGCGAGCGCGGCGTCGATCGCGTCGCCGCCGTCGGCGATGGCGCGGGCCGCGGCGTCGAGTGCGGCGGGGTGCGGCGCCGCGACCGCGACGCGGGCGGGAGGCGGGGAGGAGGTCATGCGGTCACCGTCCGGTCCGGGCTGAGGAAGTCGAGGTCGGGGCGGTCGACGCCGTCGACGAGGTCGGCCAGCGCCTCGCCGATCGCGGGGCCGAACTTGAAGCCGTGGCCGGAGCAGGCCGCGGCGACCAGCACCTCGGGCCGGCCGGGCAGCGCGCCGACGACGAAGCGCTTGTCGGGGGTCATCGTGTAGAGGCAGGCGACGGCCTCGCCGCCGGCGGTCTCGATCCCGGGGACGAAGCGACGGAGCAGGCCCTCGAGGTGCGCGATCTCCGCCGCGGTCGGCGGGGCGACGGGGACGGCCGGGTCCCAGACCGGCCCCGCGTCGACGCCGATCTTGGCGCCGGAGCCGGCCGCCTCGGGCAGGCCGAAGACCAGCCCGTCCGGCAGATCGACGGAGAAGCAGCCGAGCGCCGGCGGCTGCGCGACGCGCTGACCGGCCGGGACGGTGAGGGTGAGGATCCGCTGCACCTCGAAGAAGCCGGCGGTCTCGGGCAGCAGCCGCTCGACCCAGGCGCCGCCGGAGACGACGAGCCGGCGGGCGCGCAGCTCGCCCGCGGAGGTTCGGACGGTGACGACGCCGGCGCTGTCGCCGGTGCCGACGCTCCAGTCGAGCACCTCCTCGTCGAAGCGCAGCTCCGCGCCGGCGGCGGTCGCGGCGGACTGCGCGAAGGCCAGCGCGCGGGCGGCCTCGACGACGCCGGCGTCGGGGTCGTGGACGACGCCGTAGTCGGCGGGCGGAGCGAAGGACGTGTCGGGCCGCTCGACCGGCCGGCTGCGCCCACCCTGCAGCGCCGCCTCGCCGCGGTGCGCGTAGAGGCCGCCGGTCGGGTGCACGAAGGGCGCGCCCGCCGCGGCCGCCCAACGGTCCCAGCCGCGGAAGGCGCGGTCGACCAGGTCGTTCCAGACCGGGTTCGGGTAGGCGCGGCGGATCATGCGGGTCGCGCCGTGCGAGGAGCCGCGGACGTGACCGGGGCCGAACTGCTCGATCCCCACCACACTGCGCCCGCGCACGGCGAGCTCGAAGGCGGTCGCGGAGCCGTGGATCCCGAGGCCGACGACGATCGCGTCGTGCACGGTGTCCTCGAAGACCGTCATGAGGTCACTCCCGCGACCGCCGTCAGCAGCGCCTCGACGTCCGACTCGTCGGTGTAGACGTGCGGCGACACCCGGACGACGCTCGCGAGGCCGCGCGCGCCGAGGTCCCACTGCGCGTGCGAGGCGGGCACCGCGAGCGAGTCGACGGCCGCCTCGCGCAGCCGCGCCGAGACGGTCTTGCCGGGGACGCCGTCGACGGTGAAGGTCACGATGCCGGACGGCGACACGGGCGGATCCGCCACGGTGACGCCGCCGATCGCGGACAGCTCGGTGCGCAGCCGGGCGCCGAGGGCCACCAGGTGCGCCTCGGTCGCCGCCGTGCCGCGCTCGTGCGCCTCGCGCAGCGCCTCGCCGAGTCCGAGGCGGAGGGCCACCGACGACTCCCAGGTCTCGAGGGCTCTCGCCGTGCCGTCCATCGTCCACTCCTGCTCGCTCGTCCACTGCGAGCCTCGCACGTCGGGCGCCCAGGCCCCGATGCCGTCGAGCAGGCCGCGGCGGAGGAAGACCAGCCCGGTTCCGCGCGGCCCGCGGAGGAACTTGCGGCCGGTGGTGACCAGGGCGTCGCAGCCGATCGCGCGCACGTCGATGTCGAGCTGGCCGACCGACTGGGTCGCGTCGAGCACCGTGATCGCGCCGTAGCGGCGGGCCAGCGCGCCGATCGCGGCGACCGGCTCGACCAGGCCGGAGGAGGTGGGGACGTGCACGGCGCTGATCACGGTGCGGCCGCTCGCGGTGGCGAGGGCGCTCTCGAGCGCCTCGATGTCGAGGCCGCCGCTGGAGTCGTTGGGGAGGAGCGTCAGGCGGACGCCGTCGTAGCGCTCGAGCGCGAGCAGCCGCAGCGCCTGGCTGACGTAGCTCGAGCGCGGGGCGAGCACGGTGTCGCCGGGGCCGAGGCGGAGGGCGTCGAAGATCGCGCGGAGGCCGCTGGTCGCGCTGTCGAAGAAGGCGATCTCGTCGGCGTCGGCGCCGAGCAGCGCGGCGGCGGCGGCGTAGGCGGCGTCGACCCGGTCGGCGACGGCGTTCGCGGCCTCGTAGCCGCCGATCCGCTGCTCGAGGCGGAGGTGTGCGATGACGGTCTCGAGGACGGAGTCGGTCATCAGGCCCGCGCCGGCCGCGTTGAAGTAGTGCCGGCCGGCGGTGCCGGCGGTGCGAGCGCGCTCGGCGGCCACATCGATGGACGTCCGGGCGGGGGCGCCACCGGTGAGGCCGATCGTCATCTGCAGGTCCCTTCTCGCGGTCGCCGTACCGCCGACCCCTTAATGGATCCCATCGTACGCAGGTTGTATCCATTCTGGCTACCGCCGGATACGCTGGCGGCATGAGCCACCCCGCCGTTGAGCACCCCGCCGAGCAGCACTCCCCCGAGCGGCGTGCCCGCGAGCTCGGCCTCGCGATCCCCGACTACCTCGACCCGCCCTACGGCGGCCGCTACGGCGGCAGCACCCTGCGGGCGTTCCACCGCACCGGCGACCTGCTCGAGCTCAGCGGCATCACCCCGGAGTCGCGCGACGGCGCCCTGCTGCACCCGGGAGCGGTCGGCGTCGACATCACCCTCGAGCAGGCACGGGAGGCGGCCCGCTACACCGCGGTCAACGCGCTCGGCATGATCCGCGCGGCCCTCGGCTCGCTCGACGAGGTCGTCGCCCTCTCGCGCGGCCTGTGCTTCGTGCTCTGCCCGCCCGGCTTCGAGCGCCTCAACGAGGTCTCGAACGCCGCGAGCGGCCTCCTCCTCGACGTCTTCGGCCCCGACGCCGGCCGGATGGGCCGCGCCTCGATCGGCGCCACCGCCCTCTCCCGCAGCGCCTGCTTCGAGCTCTGGCTCAGCCTGGAGTGCCGACCCCGCTGACGCGGCGGGGTCTCTGCTTGCTGATCGAGTAGCCCGCGCAGCGGGCGTATCGAGATCCACCCGCTGCAGAACTCCGACAGCCGCACCCCCCGATGGCGGCGGGTCTCGATACGCCCTGCGGGCTACTCGACCAGCATGGGCGGGCCCGCGCCGACACGCCTCGCACGCCCCGGACGCCGGCGGGCACACCGACGCACCCAGCGCGCCTCCCATGCTGATCGAGTAGCCCGCGGAGCGGGCGTATCGAGATCCACCACCGTCAGAACGGCGGCGGTATGTCGACGAAGTGCGGTCGCCGGGGAGGATCCGGCGGCCGCCCGGGCAGCGGGGGTGGCCGGTTGCTGATGCGCCGGCCGGTCGGGGTCGTCCAGACGATCGTCCCGGCGTCGTCCCTGGCATACGTCCACCGGTCGCCGTGCCGGAGGTGGTGGTGGCTGGTGCAGAGCGAGACGAGGTTCTCGAGGGAGGTCTCGCCGCCGTTGCGCCACTCGAGGGTGTGATCCGCCTCGCTGCGGGCCGCGGTGCGCAGGCAGCCGGCGAAGCGGCAGGTCTGATCCCGCAGCTGCACGTGCAGGCGCATCCGCGACGGCGGGAGGCGCTGCGTGCGGCCGACGGAGACGACGGCTCCCGTGTCCCGGTCGGTCAGCACGCGCGTGAAGGAGGCCGCCGTCCGGATCAGCTCCCGCGCGACAGCGGCGGGCACAGGACCGTAGCCGTCGAGCTCCGCGGGTTCGTCGTCGAGATCCACGGCCGTGGACGCCGCGAGCGTGAGCCGCACCTCCGCCCGCACCCCGGAGACGAACGACGGGTCGGGGCGGTCCTCGGCGTCGGGAGTGGTGCCGAAGATGTCGCCATCGCAGAGGAGATCCACGGCGACGTCCGCGCGAAGCTGCGAGAGCGTGCGCACATCTCCCGCATCGAGGAGGGAGCGTGCCATCCGGTCGGCGCGGTCGTACGCGCCCATCACGGCTGGCGCGGGACCGTAGACGCAGAGCGTCGCCATGCCGTCCACGTCCGGCGTCACCCAGACGGCCCGGTCCGCTCGGGCGCGGGCGTGGCGCGCCGCGAGGGACTCCTGGTGCAGCTCCTCCCGCCAGCGGCGCAGGGCGCGGCGCAGCTGCGTGAGCGTCATCGACGGCGCCGCCTCCGCGGCGCGCTCGTCGAGGGCGGCACGGGAGGACTCGGGCAGGCTGCCTGCGGTGGCGCAGATCGCCTCCCCTTCCTCCCAGTGCAGGCGCGCCTGCGCGAGCAGGGCGCGGGTGAGAGGCAGGTGCTCGAAGAGGAGCTGCGCGTTCTCGAGACGGCGGGCGATCACCTGCTCCGACAAGCCCTCCGCGACCGCGAGCTCCGCGCGGATGGAGCGCTCGACGAGGTCGCGGGTCTCACCGGGGGTCGCGCCGCGGGCGAACGCGTCCGGGTGGGCGAGGGCGGTGCGGTGGAAGTCGTAGAGGTATCGGGCCTCGGCGAGACGCGGATGGGCGGCGGCGCGGGCGCTCGCGGCGGCGCGATCGCTGAGTGCGCGCAGGTGCGCGAGCACCTCTTCCGTCGATCCGAACTCTGTCATACGAGTATTGAAGCAGGGACCACCGACATCGGGGCGTGGTTCGGAGCGACTCGGGGACAGTGCGGTCGGATCGAAGGTTGTGGAGGAGGCTCGCTCCCGGACGTCCGGTGATGGTGGGTCTCGATACGCCGCCGGAGGCGGCTACTCGACCAGCATGAACGCGCCGCGGAAGGCGGAGATTCGACCAGCATGCAGGGCCGCCGGAGGCGGCTCCTCGACCAGCATGGAGAACCTGCGCTGATGCATCGCGCGGGCGCCGGGCATGCTGATCGAGTAGACCGCGGAGCGGGCGTATCGAGATCCCGCGCACGAACACGTCGGTCTCGATACGCCCTGTGGGCTGCTCGACCAGCATGCGGCGCTCGACCGCTCAGGGATGCCGCCGGGGCTCCCACACGGCCGCCCTAAGCTCGAGGGCGTCGGTGGTCGGTGCAGCCCAGCAGGAGGACGAGTCGTGGACGTGGTTCTCGGAGTCGACGTCGGCACGTCCAGCACGAAGGCGATCCTGGTCGGCCTCGACGGGCGGGTGGTCGCCGAGGCGGCCCGCGCGCACGTCGTCGACCGGCCGCGGCAGGGCTGGGTCGAGATGGACTCCGGCGTCTGGTGGGCGGAGTTCCGCAGCCTCGTCGCCGAGCTGACCGCCGCCGCGCCGCACGGGGTCGTCGTCGCGGTCGGCGTCAGCGGCATGGGCCCGTGCGTGCTCCTCACCGACGCGGCCGGCGACGAGCTCCGCCCCGCGATCCTCTACGGCGTCGACACCCGCAGCGTCGGCATGCTCGACGAGGTGACCGCGCTGCTCGGCGGCGAGGAGGCGATGCGCGCCCGCACCGGCTCCGGGCTCTCGGCGCAGGCCGCGGGCGTCAAGCTCGCCTGGGTCGCCCGCCACGAGCCGGAGCTCTGGCGCCGCGCCGTCCGCTTCACCATGCCCTCCTCGCGGATCGTCGAGATGCTCACCGGCGAGTACGTGCTCGACCACCACTCCGCCAGCCAGTGCACGCCGCTCTACGACGTCGCCCGCGAGGAGTGGATCGACGAGTGGGCCGCCCTGCTCGCCCCCGGCCTGCCGCTCCCCCGCCTCGGCTGGCCGGGCGAGACCGCGGGCCGCATCACTCCCGAGGCCGCCGCCGCGACCGGGCTGCCGGCCGGCGTGCCGGTGGTCTTCGGCACCATCGACGCCTGGGCCGAGAGCCTCAGCGCCGGCCGCCGCCGACCGGGCCGGGTGTTCCTCCAGTACGGCACGACGATGTTCCTGGTCGCGCCGATGGCCGCCCCGACCCCGCTCGGCGGGATGTGGACGACGGTCGGCGCCGCCCCGGGCGAGCCGACCGCGGCCGGCGGCATGGCCACCTCGGGCGCCGTGACCGACTGGCTGCGCCGGCTGACCGGCGCCACCTGGGCCGAGCTGCTCGACGAGGCCGCGCGGTCCGGACCGGGCGCGGGAGGACTGCTCGTGCTGCCCTACTTCGCGGGCGAGCGCTCGCCGTTCGCCGACTCCGACGCCCGCGGCGTGATCGCCGGGCTCGGCGTCGGCTCCACTCGCGGCGACCTCTACCGCGCCGTCCTCGAGGCCACGGCCTTCGCCGTCCGGCACCACCTCGAGGTGCTCCGCGAGCACGGCGTGCGCGTCGAGGCGCTGGTCGGCGCGGGCGGCGGGGTCGCCGCCGAGCTCTGGCCGCAGATCGTCAGCGACGTCTGCGGCCTGGAGCAGGTGATCCCCACGGTCTCGGTCGGCGCGGCCTACGGCTCGGCCGTGCTCGCGGCGGGCCTGGTCACCGAGGTCGACATCGAGGAGTGGAACCCCGCGGCGACGACCCTCGTCCCCGATCCGGCCGTCGCCGCGCTCTACGACGGGCTGTACGCCGACTTCCGCCGGCTCTACCCCGAGACCCGCGCCACCGTGCACCGCCTGGCGCAGCGGAGCCGGGACCTCGGGGAAAGCGGCTCTCTCTAGGCGTCCACGCCCTTCGGCGCGCTCCCGTCGTACCCGCAGATCGCCGCGACCTTGCCCGCCGAGGCGCTCGACGGATCGAACTCGTAGCCGAGCCACTCCCGCGCCATCCGCCGCGCCACCTCGAGCCCGACCACGCGCTGGCCCAGGCAGAGCACCTGCGCGTTGTTCGACAGCACCGACCGCTCCACCGAGTAGGAGTCGTGCGCCGTCACCGCGCGCACCCCCGGCACCTTGTTCGCCGCGATCGCGACGCCCAGGCCCGTGCCGCAGACCAGGATCGCGCGGTCCGCGGACCCGTCGGCGATCATCCGCGCGGCCGTGACCGCGATGTCGGGGTAGTCGGTGTGGCTGTCGGCGTCGACGCCGACGTCGGTCACCAGCGAGACGCGGTCGTCCTTCATCAGATCGGCCTTCAGCGCCTCCTTGTAGTCGTGGCCCGCGTCGTCCGATCCGACGACGACCCGATAGGTGGTGGTCATGCCGCTCCTCCTTCTGTGGTGGTGTGCGCTTCTGCAGTGGCATCCGCACCGGCGCGCTCCGCGAGGACGTCGCCGACCGCGGTCAGGATCATCCCCATCGAGGTCGCGCCCGCGTCCGGTGTGCCCAGGCTCTTCTCGGCCAGCGGTCGCGCGCGGCCGACCTTCGGCCGCAGGTCCGCGGTGGCGGCGGCGCGCTCGACGGCGACGCCCGCCGCCTCCCGCCACGCCTCGACGAGCGGCGAGCCGCCCACCACCCGCTCCCGCAGCACGCGCGCGAACGGCAGCAGCGCGTCGAGCATCGTCTTGTCGCCCTCGCCCGCGCGCCCGAGATCGACGATCGACTCCGCGAAGGCGTCGACCCCGGCCACGACGTCCGCCGCCGAGTACTCCTCGCGCCCGTCGGTGAGCGACGCGCCGAGCGCCTCGAGCGCCGCGCCCCAGAGCACCCCGGAGGTGCCGCCGGCCTGCTCCGCCCAGGACTGCCCCGCGCGGGACAGCAGCCAGGCGCCGCCCGCGCGCTCCTCGATCCGGTCGAGGCGCCGGGTCGCCGCGCCGATGCCCTTGAGCATCCCGCGGCCGTGATCGCCGTCGCCCGCGACCGCGTCGATCCGCCCGAGGGTCACCTCCTCGCGCTGCAGCAGCTCGTGCATCCGGACGAGCGCCGCGCGGACCGTCTCGCCGAGCGCCACGGCCGCATCGGTGGCGGAAGGAGCGGACTCCTCCTCGCCCGCCGCCGCGTCCTCGCCCGAGGGCGCCAGCAGCGCCGCCACCGGCGCCGCGACCCGGCGGTAGGCCGGTGTGTAGGCGTCGGCCCGCCAGTAGCGCTCGAGCTCGTCGTCGAGCCACTGCAGCGTCAGCGAGACGCCGCCCATGTCGAGGCTGGTGACCAGCTCGCCGACCTCGGGCTCGACCGTCTGCAGCCCGGCCTCCTCCAGCCGACGCGCGACGTGGCGCCAGAGCAGGAAGAGCTCCTCGTACTTCGTGGTGCCGAGCCCGTTGAGGATCGGGGCGACGCGCGTCGTGCCGCCCTCCGCCCCGGCGCCCTCGGGGAGGTCCGCCAGCAGCCGGTCGACGAGCAGATCCGCCAGCTCCGCCGCGCGCAGCAGCTCGATGTCGCGGATGCCGGGCTCGCCGTGGATCCCGAGCCCGAGACCCAGGTGCCCCTCGGGCACGCTGAACAGCGGCTCGGCGGCACCGGGCATCGTGCAGCCCGAGAACGCGACGCCGAGCGTGCGCGTCGCCGCATTGCTCGCGTTCCCGACCCGCTCGACCTCGTCGAGGGACAGCCCCTCGGCCGCCGCCGCTCCCATCGCCTTGAACACCGGGAAGTCGCCCGCGATCCCGCGGCGCTTCCCGTTCTCCTCCGCCGAGGCGATGTCGTCCGTGACGACGACGATCCGGGTGTCGATCCCCTCCTTGCGCAGCCGCTCGGCCGCGATGCCGAAGTTCATCGTGTCGCCGGCGTAGTTGCCGAAGCTGAACACCACTCCGCGACCCTGATCGGCCGCCTTCGCCACCGAGTAGGCCTGCGCCGCCGAGGGCGAGGTGAAGATGTTGCCCACCACCGCCCCGGTCGCGAGGCCCGGGCCGACCGTGCCGCTGAACGCCGGGTAGTGCCCGGAGCCGCCGCCGATGACGACCGCCACCTGCGGCGACGCGCCCGCGGTGCGGTGCGCGACCACTCCACCGGGCACGCCGCGCAGGCGGTCCGCGTAGAGGGAGAGGAAGCCGGCGAGCTGGTCCTCGGCGAACTCGTCGGGGTCGTCGTAGATCGTCGTCATGCCGTCAGCTCCGGGCGTCGGCCGCGACGACCGCCTCGGTCAGCGACGGCACGATCGAGACCTTGACCGAGCCGCCCTGGCTGTCGGCGACGAGGTCGAGCGCCTCCTGGAACTGCTCGAGCGGGAACTGGTGCGTGCAGATCTCGTCCATCGGCAGGACGCCGCTCTCGAGCAGCTTGATCGCGGCGGGCCAGCAGTTCGGGCCGAGGTGGGCGCCGAGGACGTTGAGCTCCTTGTCGTCGCTGATGATCGACCAGTCGACCGAGGCGTTCGAGCCGAAGACGGAGTACTCGACGTAGGTGCCGAGCTTGCGCAGGATGTTGAGGCCCTGCGAGACCGCGGACGGGTGGCCGGTGGCCTCGATGTAGACGTCGGCGCCGTAGCCGCCGGTGAGCTCCTTGACGACGGCGACCGCGTCCTGCTTCGTGATGTTGATGACGAGGTCGGCGCCGGCCTTGGTGGCGAGCGCGAGCTTCTCGTCGCTCATGTCGAGCGCGATGACCATCTTGGGGTTCTTCTGGCGGGTGCCCGCGATCGCGCCGAGGCCGATCGGGCCGGCGCCCGCGATGACCACGACGTCGTCGAACTGGATGCTGCCGCGCTCGACCGCGTGCATGGCGCAGGACAGCGGCTCGCTGAACGCGGCGACCTGCGGGGCGAGGTCGCGGCTGACGGGGTGGGTGAGCGCGCGGGTCGGGACCAGCACGTACTCGGCCATCGCGCCGTCGAAGCCCTTGAAGCCGAACATGTCGTGCGGTCCGCACATCCAGTAGGCGCCCATCAGGCAGTAGCGGCACTCCCAGCACGGCACGATCTGCTCGCAGGCGATGCGGTCGCCCAGTGCGACGCCGCGCTTGGCGAGCGCCGCGTCGTCGCCGGCCACGACGGTGCCGACGAACTCGTGGCCCGCGATGCGGTCGCGCTCGGCCCAGGCGGGGCGGTTCTCGTCGCCCCAGAACTTGGCGGCGCCGTGGTAGCACTTCAGGTCGCTCGCGCAGACGCCGACCGCGTCGACGCGCAGCAGCAGCTCGCCGGCGGCGGGGACCGGCACGGGCACGGTCTCGAGGCGGTAGTCCTCCGGGCCGTGCACGACGACGGCGCGCATGGACTCGGGCACGTCGGAGCCGTCGGAGTGCCGCGACTGCGGGGCCGTCTGCGGGGAAGGAGTGGTGATGGTCATGGGAAGCCTCCGAGGGGTTCGCGGGGCCGCTTCGTCGCGGCCTTCCCGAACCTACCCCGTCCAGAACACTTGTCAAGAACAGAATTTCTGTTCTCCGCAGGATGTGGCCGATCTGTCGCCAATTCCGCCGCGGCCCTTGCGGAAATTCTGTGGTGAACATAATTTCTTCTCCGGAGGCGGGTTCGCCCACCTCCCGCAGCGACGGAGCCGCCCCCGGGAGGCGCCGTCACGAGCACCACCACGACCAGCACTCCCGACCAGCGAACGGACACCGCGATGACGCGTGCACTCCCTCCCACCACGAGCAGGCCCCCGATCGGCGCCTCCCGGAAGCGCCTGATCCTCGCCGCGGTCGTCGTGGTCGTCCTCGCCGCGATGGCGTTCAGCACCAAGGTCGTCGGCGCCGACTCCGACCTGGGCGCCGGCCCCGCCGAGTTCTCTGCCGAGTCCTGGGCCGCCGAGAACTTCCCCGTCATCCAGGAGGGCATCGCCGACCGCGCGGTCGACGCCGCCACCCTCGCCACCGCGATCGCCGCCGACAGCGCGGGCGCCGCGACCGAGTACGGCGTCCCCGGCGGCACCGGCCCCGAGTTCGCCACCACCTTCACCGGCACCGTCGGGGCCGGCCAGAACGGCATCTACCCCGTGACCGTCGAGGGCGTCCCCGGCGACGTCCTGATCCGCGTGCAGACCGGCCCCGCGATCAACGGCACCGACCTCCGCGACGCCACCGGTACCGTCGAGTTCGGCCAGTTCACCAACCAGATCGACTACCAGGACGCGGCGAGCGCCCTCAACGAGCAGCTGAAGTCGACCGTGCTCGGCGCGGTCGACACCACCGCGCTCGAAGGGAAGACGATCCAGGTCACCGGCGCCTTCCAGCTGATCAACCCGGCCGGCTGGCTCGTCACGCCGTCCGAGCTGGTGGTCCAGTGAGCACCGCCGAGGCCCCGGTCGCCGGCATCGGCGAGGTCGTCCTCGAGGCCGTCGACGTGGTCAAGACCTACGGCGCGACCCGCGCGCTCAAGGGCGTCGGCTTCTCGGTGCACCGCGGCCAGGTCACCACGCTCTTCGGCGAGAACGGCGCCGGCAAGTCGACGCTGATGAAGATCCTGTCCGGCGTGGAGCAGCCCACCTCGGGCGAGATCGTGCTGAACGGCACCGCGGTCGCCTTCGAGGACACCGTCGACGCCCGCGAGCACGGCGTCTCGATCATCCACCAGGAGCTGAGCCTCGCCCCGAACCTCTCGGTGCGCGACAACATCTTCCTCGGCCGCGAGATCACCGGCCCGTCCGGCGTCGACTACGCCGAGGAGGCGCGCCAGGCCCGCGCAGTGCTCGAGGAGCTCGGCGAGGACATCGACCCGCTGACCCTCGTCGCCGATCTGCGGCTCGGCCAGCAGCAGCTGATCGAGATCGCCCGCGCGCTCTCCGTCGACGCGCGGATCCTGATCATGGACGAGCCGACCAGCGCGCTCAGCGCCGCCGAGGTCGAGGTGCTCTTCACCGTCATCCACGACCTCACCGCCCGCGGCGTCTCCATCGTCTACATCTCGCACCACCTGGAGGAGGCGCTGGAGATCACCGACCACGCCGTCGTCCTCCGCGACGGCTCGGTCACCGCGACCGCCGTCGCCGCCGACATCGACCTCGCCTGGGTCGTCCGCGCGATGGTCGGCGAGGGCTTCGACCTCGGCTCGCCGCCCACCGGCTACCCGTTCGGCGACGTCGCCCTCTCGGTGCGCGGCGTCAGCGTCGCGGATCCGTCGATCCCCGGTCGCGACGTGGTCGACCGCATCGACCTCGACGTCCGCGAGGGCGAGATCGTCTGCCTCTACGGGCTGATGGGCGCCGGCCGCACCGAGCTGCTCGAGGCGATCGCCGGCCGCACCGCCGTCACCGCCGGCACGATCTCGAAGAGCGGACGGGACCTGGCCGGGATGTCGATCGCCGAGCGGATCGGCGCGGGCCTCGGCCTCGTCCCCGAGGACCGCCAGCGCGACGGCCTGGTGCAGACCATGACCGTCGGCCGGAACCTCTCGCTCGCGAGCATCGGCTCCTTCGTGAAGGGGCTGTTCCTCTCCCCCCGTCGCGAGGTCGACCTCGTCACCGACTCGATCCGCACCGTGCACGTGAAGACGGCGGGCGGCGAGGCGATGATCGGCTCGCTCTCCGGCGGCAACCAGCAGAAGGTCGTCATCGGCAAGATGCTGGCCACGCAGCCCGACGTGATCCTGCTCGACGAGCCCAGCCGCGGCATCGACATCGGCGCCAAGGCCGAGGTCTTCCGGCTGCTCTCCGAGCGCGCCCGCGACGGCCTGGCCGTCGTCTACACGACCTCCGAGGTCGGCGAGTGCCTCAGCATCGCCCACCGCATCATCGTGCTGAGCCGAGGCCGGATCGCGGCCGAGTTCGGCTCGGACGTCTCCAAAGAAGACATCATGGCCGCCTCCGGTGAGGCCGTGATCTCGTGACCACTACGGAACGGAAGCCCTCAATGACCTCCACCGCGACCGGGCAGCGACGCCCCGCGCTCTTCAAGGACGGTTTCGACCTCGGCCGCCTGCTGCTGCAGGGGCGCGCGTTCTTCGCGCTGATCGCGATCATCGTCGTGTTCTCGATCCTCTCGCCCAACTACTTCACCGTCGGCAACATCCTCACGATGTCCTCGCACGTCGCGGTCTACGCGATCCTCGCGATCGGCATGCTGCTGGTCATCCTCAACGGCGGCATCGACCTCTCGGTCGGCTCGACGCTGGGCTTCTCGGGAGTGATCGCCGGCTTCCTGATGCAGGGCGTGCAGATCGGCGGGAGCACCCTCTACCCCGCGCTCTGGGTCGTGGTCGTGCTCTCCTGCGCGGCCGGCGCGCTGATCGGCTTGATCAACGGGATCCTGGTCGCCCGGTTCAAGGTCGCCCCGTTCGTCGCGACCCTCGGCATGCTCTACGTCGTCCGCGGCGTCGGGCTGCTGATGACCAACGGCCTCACCTACAACGACCTCGCGGGGCAGCCCGAGCTCGGCAACACCGGCTTCGACTGGCTCGGCTTCAACCGGCTGCTCGGGCTGCCGATCGGCGTCGTGATCATGATCGTCGTCGCGATCGTGGTCAGCCTCCTGCTCAACCGCACGGTGTTCGGCCGCTGGCTCTACGCCTCGGGCGGCAACGAGCGCGCCTCGGAGCTCTCCGGCGTGCCGGTGAAGCGGGTCAAGGTCCGCGTCTACGTGCTCTCGGGCCTGTTCGCCTCGATCGCCGGCCTCATCCTCTCCTCCGAGCTCACCAGCGCCAGCCCCACCGCCGGCAGCTCCTACGAGCTCACCGCGATCGCCGCCGTCGTCATCGGCGGCGCGGCCCTCACCGGCGGAGTCGGCACCGTCCGCGGCACGCTGCTCGGCGCGTTCGTCATCGGCTTCCTCTCCGACGGGCTCGTCATCATCGGCGTCTCGTCGTACTGGCAGACCGTCTTCACCGGCGCGGTGATCGTCTTCGCGGTCCTGCTGAACGCGGTGCAGTACCGCGGCAAGCCGCGCAAGGGCGGCGGCTCCGGCCCGCGGCCCGCCTCCGACGCGGGCGCCCCGGCGCCCGTCCCCCAGACATCGGGCGCCCCGGCCGCCTAGGCCGGCCTCCCGAGAGAAGACCTCGGTCGGCCACCGCCGATCGGACCACAGTGAAAGGAACAGACCAATGAACCGCAAGCTGGCAACGGTGCTCGCCGCGGGCGCGGGGCTCACCCTCGTCCTGTCCGGATGCTCCTCCGACGCGGGGACCGCGGGAGAGGCCGCCGGCACCCCCGGCGCCTCCGAGGGCGGCCTCATCTCGATCATCGTCAACGACCCGGCCAACCCCTACTGGCAGACCGAGGGCGACGTCGCGTCGGCCGAGGCCGAGGCGCTCGGCTACACGGCCAACGTGGGCGCCTCGAAGGGCGACACCAACACCGAGAGCACCCTGATCGACACCGCGATCACCAACAAGTCGGTCGCGATCATCCTCGACCCGGCCAACGCCTCCGGCTCGGTCGGCGCCGTGAAGAAGGCCGACGCGGCGGGCATCCCCGTGATCCTGGTCAACGCCGAGATCAACGAGACCGGCCTCGCGAAGGCGCAGCTCGTCTCGAACAACGCCCAGGGCGCGGCCCTCGGCGCGCAGCAGTGGGTCGCCGACGTCGGCGACACCGCGAACTACGCGGAGCTGTTCGGATCCCCCTCGGACAACAACGCGCAGACACGCTCCAACGGCTACGCGACCGTCATCTCGCAGTACCCCGGTCTCGTCGAGGTCGCGAACCAGGTCGGCAACTGGAACCGGACCGAGGGCCACGACAAGATGCAGTCGATCCTGCAGGCCAACCCGGACGTCACCGGCGTCATCTCCGGCAACGACGAGATGGCGCTCGGCGCGATCGCGGCGCTGAAGGAGGCCGGCAAGCTCGAGCAGGTCAAGGTCGGCGGCTTCGACGGCTCGCCCGACGCGGTCGACGCCATCAAGGCCGGCGAGCTGCAGTACACCGTGCTCCAGCCCGTCGCGACCTTCGCCAAGGAGGCCGTCCAGCAGGCCGACTCCTTCATCCGCACCGGCGAGACCGGCGCCTCGGAGGAGAAGCAGGCCTTCGACTGCATCCTCATCACGAAGGACAACGTCGACAAGATGACGGCCCCCTTCACCCTCTCCGAGTAACCCGCCCGTCTCTCCCCTCTCCGCGAGATGCCACTTATGACCGCCTTTCACGGCGTGTCGCGCTCACAAGTGGCATCTCGCGGAGGGGGAGGGGACCTGCACGACGCCGAGGAAGAGGGCACAATGACGCACGTGACTCCGCCGCCCAGCGCCCCCCGGCGCTCCGACACCGTCAGGTTCCCCCTCGACGTCGTCTACCAGGCGGCGCGGATGTACTACCTCGAGGACGCGACCCAGGTCGAGATCGCCGCGCGGCTCGACGTCTCGCGGCCCACGGTCAGCCGGCTGATCGCCGAGGCCCGGCGCCTGGGCCTCGTGCAGATCAGCGTGATCGACCCCTTCGTCGACGAGAACACCGGTCTCGCCGACGCCCTCCGCGAGGCGCTCGGCCTGAACGCCGTGCACCTCGCCCCCGTGACCCACGCCGCCACCCTCGGCCGCGACCTGGCCGTTCCGGTCGCCGCCGCCCTCGCCGACATGCAGCTCGGCGTCGGCGACGCCCTGCTGATGTCGCTCGGCCGCACCGTGCACGACCTGGCCAGCTCGGGGATGCTGCCGCCGCTGCCCGGAGTGACGATCGTCCCCGCCGTCGGCGGCCAGGCCGAGCCGCAGTCCTGGTTCCAGACCAACGAGATCACCCGGATGGCCGCCGCCGCGACCGGCGCCCGCTCCAGCTTCCTCTTCGCGCAGGCCCTGCCCAGCCCGGCGATGCGCTCCGGCCTCGAGGCCGACCCCGCGTTCCTCCAGGTGATGGACCTCTGGAGCAGCGCCAAGGGCGCCCTGCTCGGCATCGGCGCCCCGACCGCCACCCGCCACGAGCTCTCCTCCGGCCTCCCCAGCGACCGGCACCTCTTCGACGAGGCCGCCGGCGACGTCTGCCTCAACTTCTTCCGCGCCGACGGCTCGGCCGTCGAGTTCCCCGGCAGCGAGCGCATGGTCCGCGTCTCCCGCGCCGACCTCGCCGCCCTCCCCCACGCGGTCGGCGTCGCCGTCGGCGTCGACAAGGCCCCGAGCATCCTCGGCGCGGTGCGCGGCTCCCTGATCAACGCGCTGGTCACCGACGCGGTGACGGCCCGCGCGGTCCTCGCGGCGGTCTGACGCCGTTCGGCCGCATCGCGGAATCATGCTGATCGATAGCCCGCACAGCGCGCGTATCGAGATCCACCACCGCACGAACGCGACGGGCTCGAGACGCCCCTCCACCGTCGCTTCACCAGCACGCAGGCCCGAGCACTGTCAGCGCGGCGGCCCCGTGAGCAGCGTGACGGCGCGCTTGAGCGGCGGCGGCTCCAGCACGCGCAGGCGGCAGGGCCGTCCAGCTCGCGCGCCGCGTCGACGGCGAAGTCGTCGTTCCCGCCCTTCGGCGCGAACAGGGCCCAGGAGTTCGGTCCGGCGGCGCTCGTGTACCGGGAGGAGTACCGGATCCCGTCGAAACCGGCGGCGTGCAGAGCCGCCGCCCACGCCTGAGTGACGTCGTAGTCGGTCATCGTCGTGAGCTCGCGCGTGACGCCGTGCTGGTCCGCGTCCCAGGACGTGACAGCGGCGTACGTGCACCCCGCCGGAGGAAGGACGGCCGACACGCGGAAGGCGGCGGCGGCGGCCGGTGTGATGACCTGGTCGGGGACGACCCGGTCTCCGAGGCTCTCCCGCACCGCGGTCCGGAGGTCGTCCGCGACGTAGCAGGTGCCGTCCGCGCCGCTGTCGGGCAGGTCGAACCGGCCGCGGCCGCTCGTGCTGAACCACCATGCCGCGAGCTCCGTCGAGTGCGCCCGCCACCGCCACTCGGGCTCCGGCTCCACCGCCGGGAACGCCGTGAGGTCCTGATCGGCACCCGGGCCCTGCTGGGCGACCTCCGCGCGACTCATGACGTCCAGAGCGCGCCGGCGCTCCTCGCGTGCACGAGAACCTCCTCGATGCGACCCTGGCGCAGCGCCTGAGCGGGAGTCGCCCCGTCGAGGTACGGCATCGGGCTGTTCAACCAGAGCGCGTCACCCCACTCGTCGATCGATCGGGGGTCCAGTGCGGCGAGGACGGTGCGGAGCTGCGGCAGCAGCGCTCCGCTCGGACCCTCGAACTGGAACGCCGGGTACAGCCGATGACCGTCCGCCGTGCGGACGCAGAGGAGATCGCGTCGCTCGATCTGGCCGTCGATCGACTGCCGGGTCACCTTCCGCCACGCCCGCAGACCGGCCGTGTCGTAGAACGGGCCGATCTTGGCGTCGTAGTGGTTCGCGCCGGGAACACTCGCGAACATCCTCGAGACGACGCCCTCCATCCCCCCGCTCCGACCGGCGACCAGATCGAGGTCGAGGCCTGTCGCGTGGCGACGCACCGCCTCCAGGAGAGCGCGCAGCTCCGGTTCCGCTTCGTCGATCGATTCGCCGGTCCGGCTCTGCCCGACGGTTCGATCACTCGAGGCGTCGTCGGGCGCGACGGACGCGGTCGGCACGGCTCGGTCCGGAGGGCCTCCGCCTCGCGCTCGCAGGACTCGCCCCGCTCGCGCGACACCGAAGACCCCGCCGACGCCTGCGGCCGCCCGGAGGCGATCCGCCCCGCTGAGCTTCCGCCCGCGCGCCCGACGGAACGCCGCACCGCCGCTTCGAAGCCGCCCGCCCATGTCTCGACCCTTCGTCAATCGCGTCAGGTCTGAATTCTATCGGCGTCAGTCGCGTCAGGTCAGTGAGGAGGATCAGTGGCGCGGGACGTCGGGCAGGACACTCCGCATCAGCAGCCCACCCACCGCACCGGCCGGCGTGCCCTGCCGGGGAACCCCTGGCGGTGCGGCCCCGACCTAGCGTGGAGGGCATGGAGCACCCCCGGCCCCCCCCGTCCCGGAGCAGCGCAGCCCGGAGCAGCGCGTCCCGGAGCAGCGCGTCCCGGGACAGCACGCGTCCCCGCGGCGCACCCTGCTCCTCGCATCGCTCGGCTTCTTCCTCATCACGCTCGACATCCTGATCGTCAACGTCGCCCTCACCCGCATCAGCGCGGACCTCGGCGGCGGCACCACCGGCCAGCAGTGGATCATCGACGGCTACACCCTCCTGTTCGCGTCGCTGCTGCTCTTCGCGGGCAACCTCGCCGACCGCCTCGGCGCCAAGCGCGCCCTCGGCAGCGGGATCGCGCTGTTCCTGCTGTCGTCGATCGCCTGCGCCCTCGCGCCCACCGTCGGAGCGCTGATCGCCGCCCGCTTCGTGCAGGGCGCCGCGGCCGCCGCGATGCTGCCCTCCTCGATGGCGCTGATCCGCGAGGCGTTCCCCGACGCGCGCGAACGCGCCCGCGCCCTCGGGATCTGGGCCGTCGGCGGCGCGGTCGCCGGCACCGTCGGCCCCCTCCTCGGCGGTCTGGTGACCACGATCGACTGGCGGCTCGTCTTCCTGATCAACATCCCCGTCTGCGCGGTGATGCTCGTGCTGCTGCGCCGGGTCGCCCCCTCGCCCACCACCTCGCCGCCGTTCGACGGGGCCGGTCAGGCCCTCTCCCTCGTCGGACTCGGCGCGCTGATGTACGGGCTGATCGAGGGCGGCGCGATCGGCTTCGACGACCCGCTCGTCCTCGGCTGCCTCGCCCTCGCCGTCCTCGCGCTGTCCGGCTTCCTGCTCGTGCAGTCGCGCGCCCGCCACCCGATGATGCCGCCCGACCTCTTCCGCAGCCGGAACATGCGCCTCGCCCTCCTCGTCGGCTTCGCCTTCATGGTCGGCAACTTCGGCTCCGTGTTCGTCGTCAGCCTCTACCTCCAGCAGCACCTCGGCCTGACCCCGCTGCTCGCCGGACTCGCGTTCCTGCCCTCCGCGGCCTTCGCCGTCGTCGGCAACATCGTCAGCGGCCGCCTCGCCAACCGCTTCGGACCGCGCCTGCCGATCGTCGGCGGGCTCGCCACGATGGCCGCCGGCCTCGCGGGACTGCTCGCCAGCGCACCGCTCGGCTCGCCGCTCCTCGTCGGCGGCCTGCTCGTGCTCACCGGAGTCGGCGGCTCCGTCGCCATGCCCCCGGCGACCGCCGTGGTCCTCGCGAGCGTTCCGCCGCACCGGGCGAGCACCGCCAGCGCCGTCTTCAACACCTTCCGCCAGGTCGGCGGCGCCGTCGCCATCGCCGTCTTCGGCGCCCTCCTCGCCGGCAGCCGCGACTTCGTGGCCGGGATGCAGACCAGCATGCTGATCGCCGCGGCCGTCCTGCTCGCCGCCGCGACGGCCGCGGCCTTCCTCAGCACCCGCGAGCAGAGCGCCTAGCTCCCCCGCGGTCGGATCCTGACGCAAAACGACAGATGGCGAATAGCGCCCCGGAAATCTACTGTGGAGGGGCGGTCGAGGAGTGGGGGCTCCGGCGACGCCGCGGGGCAGACCGACGCGGACGTCGGTGCCGAGGTGCTCTCGGCCGCATCGGGGGACTGCGGCCGGGAGCACCAGCCCCGACGGGACGGGCCCTCGGAGGATCATGCTGATCGAGCAGCCCGCGGAGCGGGCGCATCGAGATCCACCCGCGTCGGTCCTGGAGTTTGCAGACCCGCCCTGCTGATCACGGCGGGTCTCGATACGCCCCTGCGGGGCTACTCGACCAGCATGTCTGCGGGCGTCTCTTCCACGGGGACCACCTTCTTCGTACAGGTGAAGCCGTGCTGATCGAGTAGCCCGCTGAGCGGGCGCATCGAGATCCACCCGCGCCGGGTCTGGAGCCCGCAGACCCGGCCTGCTGATCACGGCGGGTCTCGATACGCCCCTGCGGGGCTACTCGACCAGCATGCCTGCGGGCGACTCCTCCAAGGAGATCCACCCGCACGCGGCGTGGCGACCGCCCTCGCCCTCGGGGATCGACCCGTGGGCCCGCTCCGCCCTACGCTTCGACGATGACACGCACTGACGCGCCGGGTCGTCCTCGCAACACGGTCGGGCTGATCGGCTTCCTGCTCGCGGTCGTCCAGACGCTGACGCAGATCCTGCTCGCCGGGGTCACCACCGCGATACCGGTGCTCGCCTACGGCAACGGCATCGACGCGACGAGCATCGGCGCGCTGTTCACGGGCATCGCCCTCGTTCAGCTGCTCCTCGCCGCCGCCACCACCGGGCTCGGCGTCGCCGGCGTGGTTCAGCAGGGACGCCCGCGGATCCTCGCCGCGATCGCCCTGGGCGTCGGGGCGCACGGCGTCCTCGTGGGACTGGCGACGCTGGTCCTGCCCCCGCTGGTCGGCCTCGTCCTGCAGTGATCGCGCCGCGGTCTCCGCGTCACCGGCCCGCCGGAGGACGACCGCCCCTCGCCGACCGCCGATCGTCCGATTCCGGACATGACCGCTAGAGGACGTTGCCTCCTCGCCCCGGACCCTGCCACTGTCGCAGAGCGACCGACGACGGTCCACGACTCGAAGGACCGGAGTTCACCGATGAGCGATTCCCTGTCGACCGATCACCCCACGAGCGAGATGACGCCCGAGGTGCTGGCGGCGTTCAGCGACGCCTGGTCCCGCCACGACCTCGAGGAGCTGATGAACCACGTCACCGACGACTGCGTCTACGGCGCCTCCGTCGGTCCCGAGCCCGGCCGGACCTGGTCCGGGAAGGAGCAGGTCCGCGAGGGCTTCGCGCTGATGCTCGCCTTCGACACCGGCCAGGAGCGGCACGAGGAGGGGGAGCCCCTCATCGCCGGCACGCGCGGCGCGGCCACCTGGTCCTTCACCGGGACCGGCCCCGACGGCGAGCCCCAGGTCACCCGCGGCTGCGACATCTACGAGTTCCGCGGCGGCAGGATCGCCCGCAAGGACGCCTTCCGGAAGGTGTACAAGGCCGACGCGCCGGAGTGACCCTCGAGGAGCTCCGGCCCCTCGCACAACGACATCGTCCTCGCTCTCGATGTCTGCGAGACACCTCTGCGAGCGGCCTGCTTCTCGGCGCGGACGTCTCGCGACAGATCGGGACGATGCTCTTCTGCATGCCTGCTCGCCCGAGCCGCTGACAGGTACACTCGTGGCTGCCCGGGCCGGTGAGTCCCGGGAAGTGAACCCGAGACCCGTCCGGAATGGACGCGGCGCTCGGGTTTCGCGCTTTCAGGACCTGAGGTCGATCACCTCGCCGATCATCGGCTGAGCGCGTCGCCGCCAGTCGCCACCGCGAGCCCACGCCCACCCCACAGCATCCGGGATCGCGAGCAGCGGCTCGCTGGCAGCGGACTCGTGCCAGTACTCGAGCGTGCCGGCATTGCCCTCGCGGCGTGTCGCCTCGATCAGACACTGCTTGTCCCGAGCGACGAGCGTCTCATCACGCTCGAGACAGAGCCTGCCTCCGGCCACTCCGACGACGCTGACGAGCTCCTCCAGGCAGCGTCGGCGTCGGACGACCTCACTGCCGAGACCGCGAGGAGCCCGGAAGATCGTCACTGTGATTTCGAGCGCACTGAAGGTGTCGAGGAGGAGCCGTTTGCGCGACTCGTTCTCCTGCTTCATGTGGAGGCGATGCTGTCCGGGAAGGAGCAGCGAGCGGACCGCGCGCCGATATTCGGCGATGCGAGGCGGGTCGATCGCCACAGCGATCAGCACGTAGTCCTTCGCCTTGGATTCATCGACGAAGACGAACGCAGCGCTCACGCGCCATCCCCCGCCGCCCGGTTGTTCTCGATGGAGTCGGCTCTGCCGCATTCACTGCGCGCTCTGCCCGACAGCTGGACGGTCGAGCGCCCGGACTCGTGCCGGTCGACAGCAGACTCGCCGCCGAAGCGCTCCGCGATCGCAAAGGTCGGCATGTTCCTCGATTCTGCGCAGTGTGAGGAGCGGCTGGGTCGGTCGACGTCGCGGCGGATCGGGTGCGCGGACGAGCCGCCCCTGTCGACGAGGCGGCAGGCGGACTCGTTACTCCATCACAGCTCGAAGCCCGGGCGCCGTCCGCCGTCGCGAAAGCCCCGACGCACGGCATCGAAGTCAGGAGCGCGGCTCACGACCCAGCCGCGGCGGCACACACCGATCCGCGAAGAATCTCGCGACGCGGATGAACGCTCACGCGGTCCGCGCAGTACCCCTCTTCGAGTCGCCGATCTGCGGCGACCGGAAGTCTCGAGGAGTTCATGATGAGCAGGACCTTGAAAGTCGGCATCACCGCTGTCGCCGTCGCGAGCGTGATGGCCGTCGCCCCCGTGCTGGCCGGCGCGAGCACTGTCGCTCCCGCCGCCGCGACCAGCGATGCCAGCAGCGCTCTGGTCAGCGCCGCCCGCTCGGTGGCCGCCAAGCTGCGCGTCGTCGGTCTCGCCGACGAGGGCACGACGCTCGTGCAGTTCAACCCCCTCAAGCCCGGCACGGTCTCCGGCAGCGTCGCCGTCACCGGTCTGGCCGGCGGCGACACCGCGCTCGTCGGCATCGACTACCGCGTCCAGGACGGCAAGCTCTACGGCGTCGGGAACACCGCGGCGAGCGCCGGCGTCTACTCCATCGACGCGACCACCGGCGTGGCCACCCCGGTCACCCGCCTGACCGTGGCGCTGAGCGGCACCGCCTTCGGCGTCGACTTCAACCCGGCCGCCAACGCCCTCCGCGTGGTCAGCGACACCGGCCAGAACCTCCGTCAGCCGTTCGCGACTCCGGGTGCCGCGACCGTGGCCGACGGCGCGCTCAGCTACGCCGCGCCCGCCGTCGCCACCGGCGTCAACGGAGCCGCGTACACGAACAACGATCTCGACCCGAACACGGCGACGACCCTCTTCGTCCTCGACACGGCGCTCGACCAGATCGCGATCCAGTCCCCCGCCAACGCCGGCACGCTGGCGCCGACCGGGAAGCTCGGCGTCGACGCCGCGGGTGTCACCGGCTTCGACATCTACTCCGTCCTGCGCAACGGCGGCTCGATCGGCTCGATCGGCCTGGCCGCGGTGAACGGCTCGCTCTACGAGGTGGGCGTGCTCAACGGCACGGCCACCCGCCTCGGCACGATCGGCGCGGACGTCACCGACATCGCGATCCCGCTCGTCCAGCGCTGACCCGACCGGTCAGGAACGGCACCGACGCCGGCCGGCGCTCCGCGGGGAGTGCCGGCCGGCGTCGTTCTCGGCATCGACGTCACTGCTCCGACGACGAAGTGCGCGCCCGGAGGACACCGAGCGCGACCAGCGTCGCGGCGAGGCCGGCCAGGACGAGCCCGGCGACGCCGACCGCGCCGGAGAGCTGCACGGCCCCGGCCGCCGTCGCCCGGGCGCTCGTGATGCTGCCGGCGACGAGCACGCTGAGGATCGTGCCGCCGGCGGCGATGCCGACCGCGGTCGCGAGCTCGCTCGCCGTGTCCACGAGGGCCGCGCCGACGGAGGTGCGCTCGGCCGGGAGCCCCCGGAGCACGTTCGTCCCGGCGACGACGCCGACCACGCGCATCCCCGCCGCGACGAGCACGAGGGCGACCAGCACCCCGCCGTAGCCGAGGCGGCCGAGCAGCCCGAACACGGCGAGCCCGGCGACCACGGCGCCGGCGCTCAGCGCGGCGGCGCGCTCGAGGCCGACCCGCGTGACGAAGGGGCCGACGAAGCGACCGCCGGCGAGGAGGACGACGACCTGCGGGAGCAGGCCGAGCGCCGCGGCGGCCGGGCTCCAGCCCCAGGCGAGCTGCAACTGGATTGTGACCAGGTAGGAGAGCCCGCCGACGGCGAGACCGGTCGCGGCCTTGAACGCCAGTCCGCTGGAGACGAGCGGCAGGGCCACGAGGCGCAGGTCCAGCAGCGGATGCCGGGCGCTGCGCTGTCGGAGCACGAAGCCGGCTCCCGCGAGGACCGCCGTCGCCACAGCCGCCCACGGCGCCCACGGTCCGGTCCCGATCCCGGTCCCGGCGCCGTCGGTGCCCGTGGATCCGGTGCCGACGAACAGCGTCGGCGCGACGAGGGCGGCCGCGATCGTCACCGTGCCGAGCAGCGCGCCGACGACGTCGATCGGGTCGCGGTGCAGGGCGCCCGGGGCATCGGCCGGCACGCCCAGGCGGATGCCGATCAGCGCGAGCACCGCGATCGGCACGTTCGCGAGCAGGAGCACCTGCCACGGCGCGACCGCCAGCGCGAGACCACCGGCGGTGGGGCCGACCGCGAGTCCGACGAGCCCGGCGGTCGAGACCACGGTCAGCGCCCGGACCCGGAGCTCGTCGGTGCCGAACAGGCGGAAGGCGAGCGCCATCGATCCGGGCGTGGTCATCGCCGCCGCGACCCCCATCACGGCGCGGACGGCGATGAGCTGCTCCGTCGTCGTCACGGCCGCGGTCGCCAGGCTCGCGGCGGCGAGCAGCACCAGGCCGGCGAGCATCACCCTGCGGCGTCCGAAGCGGTCGGCGATCGCGCCGAAGAGGAGCATGAGGCCGCCGAACGCGACCGAGTAGGCACCCGTCACCCACTGCAGGCCCGCGGTCGACGCGTGCAGCTCGCGACCGAGCGTCGGCAGGGCGACGTTCAGGACCGAGTTGTCGAGCATCTCGAACAGGAAGACGGCCGACAGGCCGGCGAGGGCGATCCACGCGTCGCGCAGGCGGCGGGGAGCCGTGTCCCGCGGGGCGGATCGGGGGGTGTCGAGCACCATGGGCGCACTCCTTCACAGGGAAGAAGTGGCGGATCTCTCGATCCCGCGTGCGCGTGCAGACCGGCGCGGCCTGCCTTTTACCTCAGATGCGACGACGGTACACCTGACACGGGGGTGCGCGCGACGAGCGCCCCGCGGCACCGTCCGCCGAGGACCGGAAGGCGCCCGGGCGGGGATACCGTCGTGAGCGGACCGAGCGGGTGGCGCTCGGCGAGACGAGGAGCGACCGCATGCTCACCAGACACGGGGACCGCGAGCCCGTGATCCATCCGACCGCGTCCGTCGCGTCGTCCGCCGTGATCGTCGGCGCCGTCCGCCTCGGGCCGGGCGCTCGCGTCCTCCACGGAGCGGTGCTCTCGGCGGAGGACGGCGAGATCGTCGTCGGCGAGGACACGATCGTGATGGAGAACGCTCTGATCCGCGCCCGGGCGGGCCACCCGGTGAGCATCGGGGCGGCCGTCATGATCGGCCCGCACGCGCACGTGAACGGCAGCACCGTCGAGGACGAGGCGTTCATCGCCACGGGTGCCTCCCTCTTCCCCGGCAGCCGCATCGGCGCCGGCGCCGAGGTCCGGATCAACGCGGTCGTGCAGGTGAACACCGTCCTCGAGCCGGGCGCCGTGGTCCCGATCGGCTGGGTCGCGGTGGGGACGCCGGCGACGATCCTCCCGCCGGAGCGCCACGACGAGATCTGGGCGATCCAGCGCGGGCTCGACTTCGTCGGGACCGTCTACGGCGTCGGCCCCGGAGTGTCGATGCGCGAGCTCATGCGGCAGCAGTCGGAGTTCTACGGCGCCCACCTCGGCGATCAGGAGATCGACGGCCGCGAGCGCTGAGGGCCCGGTCCTCCCACGGGCGGATCTCGATACGCCCGCGGTGCGGGCTACTCGATCAGCATGCAGCGCAGCCGGCCGGCCCCATGCTGGTCGAGTAGCCCCGCAGGGGCGTATCGAGACCCCCCGTCGCCAGCAGGGCGGATCTGCAAACCTTCGTTCTGACGTCGGTGGATCTGGACACGTCCGCGGTGCGGGCTGCTCGATCAGCACGAGACGGCCCCGCGCGGCCGTGAAGGCCACCGGGATCGTCCGCGTCAGTGCGCCGCGTCGTACGCGGCCTGCACGTCCGCGGGCACCCGGCCGGAGCGCGGGACCTCGTAGCCGTGCCGCCGCGCCCAGTGCCGGATCGCAGCGAGCATCTCGGGACTCTTGCGCCCGGCGCTCGCGGCGATCGACGTCACTCGGGAGCGGGCCGGCGCCTCGGACAGCGGCCGGGCCGCGTCCACGAACGGCGCGAGCGCGCGGTGCAGGTGCCCGATGTTCGCCGCCGACAGATCGATCTCGTACGCGTCGTCCCCGACGGAGAAGGACACCGTCCCGCCGCGCCCGGCGGCGATGGGCGCACCGGTGAGATCGTCCACGAGCACGACCTGGGAGACCACGGATCCGACGACCTTTCACGGGAGGAGCAGTGCGACCGGACGGACGCACGCGCACGTCCATGGAACCAGATGCGGGCCCACGGCGGGGCCGGCGCGGTCCGACGAGGGGACGGCGGCCGGCGGAAGAGCCGTCGAAAGCTACTAAGAACAGCCTTCGATTAGCACCTTTAGCGGATTTCTGTGCGATCTCCCCAGCGGCCGCCAGGTCGTCACGGCGCCGCCAGAAGCTGTGGGCAGGGCCGACGGTGGCCGACACAGCTTGAAGTCAACTAAGTTGACTTCACTGCTCGACCACCCTGAAGGAGGACGCATGTCCACGACCGCCCCACTCACCGCCCAGAGCTCGATCGGGGAATGGCTGAACCACCCCGAGGGCTCCGCGCTCATCCGCGACGTGCTCGGCGGCGCCGCCGGCGGCTTCGACGAGGCGAAGCTGGCGCCGGTGCGCTCGCTGCCGCTGCAGCAGCTGGTCGCGCTGAGTCAGGGGCAGCTCCCGCAGAGCGTCGTCGACGATCTGGTGCTGCGTGCGAACGGCGGCGTCATGCCCGAGGCCGTGGAGAGCACGGGCTGGCGCGAGATCGTCACCACTGGCCGCTTCGCCGGGAGGACCGTGATCGTCACCGGCGCGGCGTCCGGGATCGGCCGCGCGACCGCCTCCCGCATCGCCCGCGAAGGCGGCCGGGTCGTCGCCGTGGACATCTCGGCCGAGCGGCTCCAGGAGTTCGCGGCCTCGCTGCCGGACGCCGAGATCGTGCCCGTCGCCGGCGACATCACGAAGCAGGACGACATCGACGCGATCGTCGCGGCGGCCGGCGAGCGGATCGACGGTCTCGCGAACATCGCCGGGATCAACGACGACTTCTCCCCCGCCCACGAGACCTCGGACGCGGTGTGGGACCGGGTGATCGCCATCAACCTCACCGGCGGCTTCAAGCTCTCCCGCGCCGTGCTGCCCGCGATGCTCGCGGCCGCGGCCGGATCGATCGTCAACGTCGCCTCCGAGGCGGGCCTGCGCGGCAACGCGTCCGGCAACGCCTACACGGTCTCCAAGCACGGCGTCGTCGGTCTCACCAGGAGCGCCGCGTTCATGTACGCGGGCAGCGGGATCCGCGTGAACGCCGTCGCGCCCGGCGGCGTCGCCACCGGCATCCCCTTCCCGCCGAACGTCTCCGAGACCGGCAGCGCCCGGCTCGCCCCGTTCCAGAGCGCGATCCCCTCCGTCGCCTCCGCGGAGCAGCTGGCGGCGTCGATCACCTTCCTGCTCAGCGACGACGGCGTGAACATCAACGGGGCGATCCTGCCCAGCGACGGCGGCTGGTCCGTGCAGTAGTCAGGCGGACGCCGGCGTGCCGGGCCGGTCCGCGGGAGTGAGCAGGCCCTGCAGCGCGTCGCCGTAGCGCTCGACGATCTGCTCGTGGTCGGTGGCGAGGAGCACCTCGTCGCCGACCACCCACATCGAGTGCAGCAGTCCGCCGACGAGCGCCGCGGCCAGGCGTGCGCGCAGGTCCGCGTCCGGCCCCGTCATGCGGGCCCGCAGCGGAGACACGAACGCCTTCTCGTGCACGGCGTGCAGCCGGGCGCCGATCGCGGGCTCGCTCCCCCCGCGCACCAGGGCGAGGAAGACGGCCTGCGTGTCGCGCTCGTCCGCGAGCAGGGAGGCGACGAAGCTGCGCCCGAAGTCCCGCAGCGGCACGTCCAGCTCCGGGCGGTCCTGGATGCTCACCTGCATCACGTCGAGGAACAGCGCCTCCTTCGACCCGAACCGGCGGACGACGACGGCGGGATCCACCTGCGCCTCCGCCGCGATCTCCCGGACGGTGACCCGCGAGTAGCCGCGCTCCCGGAACAGCCGCTCCCCCGCCGCGCGGATGCTCGCGCTGAGGGCGGCGGGGGAACGGCGAGGCACGGTGCTCGATCGTATCCGAACGGCTGAATCGGCCCTTCGGCGACGACAGCCGCTCCCGCACGACTCCCGTCGCCGGCGGAGCAGCTCGACCGTGCCGTCCTCGAAGCTCTCGAGGGGACGGCACCGCGCGACTCCAGCTGGTGGCCCGGCGTCACCGGGAAGGGTGGGTGTCCTGGGAAGAGACGCCCGCTCACATGCTGGTCGAGTACCCCCGAAGGGGCGCATCGAGACCCACCCACCCCGAGGACGTCGGTCTCTTCATGTCCTGCGCCGGCGCCGAGGCACCCCTCCCGCTCAGGGTCGCCTCAGCGCGCCAGCAGCCCGAACGACCCGATGACGACCGGCACCACCGCGACGGCCAGCAGGAGGTAGGACAGCACGAGCCCCACCGTCGACTCGCGGCGAGGGCCCTCGCGTCGTCGCGCCACGTGACCGACGACGACGCCGGCCAGCGGGAGGACGTACTGCAGCGTGGTCGCGATCCCGATCACCAGGGGATCGCCCCGCCACAGGTGAGCCACCGCCAGGTATCCGATCGCGTACGACACGACGGCGAGAACGCCCAGCACGAGCGACGCCCGTGTCCACCCGCGTCCGGTCCGCCGTGCGGTGCCCGTCTCCTTCATCACACTCATGCCTCCACTGTACGAACCGACCCTCGCGTTCCGTGGGCTCGGACCCGCACGAGGGCGAGGCGGAGGCGCGACGGCTCCCTCACTCGAGCCAGCCGGTGACAGCGCCGACCACGCGGTCGAGATCGGACTCGAGCAGGAAGTGCCCGCCGTCGACGAGCTCGACCTGCGCGTGGGGCGCGTCGCGCGTGAAGGCCTGGGCGCCGGCCGCGGCGAAGATCTCGTCGTTCCGTCCCCAGACGGCGAGGACCGGGACCCGGGACGTGCGGAGCCAGGCCTGCACGGCGGGGTACAGCTCGCGGTTGGCGGCGTAGTCGCGGAAGAGGGCCAGCTGCACGTCGTCCTGCCCGGGGCGGGCGAGGAGCGCGAGGTCGTGCTCCCAGGCGTCCGGGTCGACGGTGCTGGCGTCGGGGACCCCGTGGGTGTACTGCCACTCGACGGCCTCGCGGCCGAGAGCCGGCCTGAGGGCGTCCCTCGTCGCGTCGGTCCGCTCGGCGGCGTCGGCCCAGATCGGGTCCCAGAAGCCGGGGACGAACCCCTCCTCGTAGGCGTTGCCGTTCTGCGAGATCACGGCGACGACCGCGGCGGGGTCGGCCAGGGCGAGCCGCCAGCCGACGGGGGCGCCGTAGTCCTGGACGTAGATCGTGTACCGGGACACCCCGATGGTCTCGAGGAAGCGGCCGGTCGTCTCGGCCAGGGCCGCGAAGGTGTAGTCGTAGTCGTCGACGGAGGGCGCGGACGAGCGTCCGAAGCCGATGAGGTCCGGGGCGATGACGCGGTAGCGCCCCGCGAGGGCCGGGATCAGGTGACGGAACATGTGCGAGCTGCTCGGGTAGCCGTGCAGCAGCAGGAGGACGGGGGCGTCGACGGGCCCGGCCTCCCGCCAGAAGACGTCGAGCCCTCCCACGGAGACGGTGCGGTGGTGGACGGTGACCATGACTAACCCTTCCAAGTAGGTTTACTGGTTAGCAGGACGCTAGCATGGACGGACGAGCCACTCGGCGCGGGAGAGCGGGGAGCGATGGACCGGGACGAGGAGCTGCTCCTGGCGGTGCTGAACAGCGCGCCCGTGGTCGACGGCCGGCCGACGGACGACCTCGGTGACGCGTCCGGGCGGGAGCTCGCGCGACAGTGGGGCGGCGTCGGCACCGAGCACGAGCTCGAGCGGCTGCGCGGTGCGCGCGACGCGCTCCAGGTCGTCGTGCGCTCGGGCGCACCCTCGGCGGTGGCGGAGCTCTCGGGCGTGATCGCCGACGCCGTGCGCACCCCGCGCGTCACCGCTGAGGGCGTCGAGTGGGAGCTGAGCGCTCCCGAGGCCGATCGCCTCGCGGTGGAGGCGGTCCTCGCCTGGTCGAGCGTCAGCGCCCGGTTCCCGGGGCGGCTCCGCGCGTGCGCGAACGACGAGTGCAACCTCTTCCTCCTGGACCGCAGCCGGCCCGGCACCGCGAAGTGGTGCTCGATGGCGACGTGCGGCAACCGGATGAAGGCCCGCGCGCACGCGAGCCGATCGCGGGGCTGACGGCGCCCGCCCGAACCCCACCGACACCGGTCCGCGCAGTGCCGACCGGGCGGCCTCGCCGACGCAGCGGCCTCACCCGGCGGCGATGCCGTCAGGGCGAGGACGCCCCAGCTCCCCGGCGAAGAAGCCGGTGATCCGGTCGAGCGCCTCGATGACCACGGCCCGATCGCGCCCGGCGAGGAGATCGTGGTCCGAGCCGACGAAGACGTGGAGCTCCGTGCGCACGCCCCCGCTCCGGAGCCGCGCGGCGAGCTCGGCGCCCTCGGGGGCGAGCGTGTCGTCCCCTCCGGTCAGCACGAGCGTCGGCGGCATCGCCGCAGGCAGCGCGAGGTCGCGGGACGGCGACGCGAGAGGCTCCTGCTGGCGCGGGACGTCCGGGAAGTACGCCCAGCCGACGAAGCGCTGCACGAACGGGCTGATCGCCGGACGACGGACGCCCGACGTCCGGTCCGTCCGGATCACGTCCGTCACCGGGACGACGAGCGCGACGGCCAGCGGAGCCGGCAGCGACGCCGCGTGCAGCTGCTGGCAGATGTTGATCGCGAGCTTCGCCCCGGCGCTGACGCCGCCGAGCAGGAGCCGGTCCCCGGACCATCCGGCGCCGGTCTCCGCCTGGAGCCAGCGGGCGATGTCGCAGGCCTCCTCCTCCGCCACCGGATACTGCACGCGCGGCCCGGTGTCGTAGTCCGGCAGCACCACGACGGCACCGAGCCGATCGGCCATCGCCCGCGCGATGTGCAGGTCCTGCTCGGGGTAGCGGTTGACGAAGCCGCCGCCGTGCAGCTGCAGCACGACCGGAGCGTCCGGGTCGTCGACGGCGGGACGCTGCACCACCGCGCGGACGACGCCGTGCCGGGTCGGGATCCGCAGGCCGGTCGGGGCGGGCAGTCGGGTGCTCGGCTCCGGGAGACCGCGGGGCGCTCCGACGCGGACCCGCGACCCGATCTGCGCGAGGGCCCAGAACAGCGGGCTGAGGGGACGGCGGACGGTCACGCCTCCACCGTAGGGCGGCCGCGGGGGTGGCGCCCGCAGGACGGACGCTCGTCGAGCGGGAGGGCTGACGCGACGGCGCGTCCAGTTCACCTCCGGCTCGCGGAATCCCCTCCGGCTCGTCGTTCCGCGCGTTCCCAGCGAGCCCGAGAGCATTCCGCGAGCCGGAGCGCACCCGCCCCCACCTCGGACACGCGATCCGCCCTCCGGCACGTCGATCCGCGCGAATCCCACGAGCCCGAGCGCACTCCACGAGCCGGAGCACACCCGCGACCACCTCGGGCACGCGATCCGCCCTCCGGCACGTCGATCCGCCTGAATCCCGCGAGCCCGAGCGCACTCCACGAGCCGGAGCACACCCGCCGCCACCTCGGGCACGCGATTAGCCCTCCGGCACGTCGTTCCGCGCATTTCCAGCGAGCCCAAGCACAATCCACGAGCCGGAGTACGCCCCCACAGGGGACCTGCGGACCTGCACTCTCCGCAGCGGGTCCTCGATGCGCGCCACGGCCTTGGCAGGACGACGGCCGCCGAGTTGGATGGCAGGATGCTGACTCTCCTTCCGCCGATCTCGGAGCCCTGGACGGTCACGGGTCTGAGCCGCACCGACGACGGCCCGCTCGACGAGGTGCTGATCGCCGTCGACCGGGGAACGCCGGAGCGTCGCTTCACGATCCGCACGATGCGGCGCACCGGCACCCGGCTGGGACCTCGGGGCTCCGTGCACGGGACGGTGACGGACTCGGTCGCGACCGCGAGCCTGGCTGTCGGCTGCCTGCTCCTGGACGTGCTGCCCACCGACCTGCCGACGCACGAGGCGCGCGCCGCGATGAGGGCGACGGAGGAACGAGCCCAGGCTCTCGCCCGCGACCGGGACGGGTGGAACGTCACCGCGCTCCCCCTCGACGGCGTCGACTACGCCCTGTTCACCCGCAGCATCCCCGAGGGGAGCGTCGCCCACTCCGACCTCGGCTGGGCCACCGTCGCGATGTGGAGCCGCGGCCCTCTCCTTGACGGCCCCTTCCGGCTGGCGGACGTCGAGCCGGGCGACGACCTCGGCGAGCACTGACGCGGCCGATCCCCGTTCGGGACGGCGCGGCGCTACTGTTCGGGCATGATCTCCCCCGAGCACTTCCTGGCGTTCGCGCTCGCGTCGGTGGCCCTGATCGTGATCCCCGGGCCGAGCGTCCTCTTCACGATCAGCCGGTCGATCGCCTACGGCCGCCGGGCGGGGGTCCTGAGCCTGCTCGGGAACGCGCTCGGGATCATGCCGGCCATCTTCGCCGTGGCCTTCGGGGTGGGCGCCGTCGTCGCGGCGTCGGTCGTGGCCTTCACCGTCCTCAAGCTCGCGGGAGCCGTGTACCTGGTGTGGCTCGGCGTGCAGGCGATCCGCCGCCGCCACACGCACGCCGGCACGGCCGCCACCGCCCCGGCGTCGGCGTGGACCCTCCTGCGCCAGGGCTTCGTCGTCGGCCTGACGAACCCCAAGACGGTCGCCTTCTTCGTCGCCGTCCTCCCCCAGTTCGTGGACCCGGCCGCCGGCCCGGTCTGGGCGCAGCTGCTGCTGCTCGGCTTCACCTTCCAGGCCCTCGCGCTGATCTGCGACAGCGTCTGGGCGCTGGCGGCTGGCACCGCGCGCTCGTGGTTCGCGTCGTCGCCGAAGCGGATGTCGACCCTCACCGGCACCGGCGGCGTCATGATGATCGGCCTCGGCGGCACGCTCGCGCTCACCGGCTCGAAGAGCTGACCCGATCCACACCCCGACCGAGAGGGACACTCACCCCACCCCCCTCTGAACACTCTCACTCGGTAACGTCCGCGGCGCCGCTTTCGTCTCACCGGAAGGCGATAGTCCTCGGGCGACTGCGGTCGGAGTCGTAGGGTTCCCACCATGGAGCAGCCCCCTTCTCACGACCGCCCGGTGGACCTGTACCGAGCCCAGCTCGATGCGCGATGGACCGACTACCTGCGCACCCGAGCGCCGGCCGACGACCACAGCGACTGGATGCTGGACGCGATGGGCGGATACCGCGACGAGATCGTGCACTTCGGCGGGCAGCTCCTGAACGACGTCTCGATCCGCGAGTGGGACGAAGAACGCGCGCGCCGTGCGTACGGCCGATACCGGGCGGCCGCGGACGACTACGACCAGTACCCCGCCGCCTGGGAGGACGCGTTCTGGCGGCGGATCCGAGTGCGACACGAGGACGACCAGCGCGCACGACTCCGCGGGGAGACGTGATCGCCGATCGAGATGGAGTGTCGCGTGCCGCCGGACGAGACCGAGTCGGTGCCCTCTCGTTCGCGCCCGACGCGCCCCCTCCTCGTCCTGGAGGAACGGCGCTGGATGCGGTCGCCTCGGTGCGCAGCGATCGAGCCGGAGCGGCGACGTCGACCGCGAGCGGGCGGAGCAGCACTCCGACCGGACGCTGCTCGGTGCGCAGGCGGGCTGATCGGTGGGGGCGGGGCGGGGCGGGGCCGGGCCCGGCCCCGCCCCGTGGAATCGGGCAACGCGTCCGGTCATCTGCGGGGTACGAGACCGGAGGGCGGATTCCACCCCTCGAGCGGCGCGTGCGCGCTGCGCTCGAGAGTCGAGGGAGACGGGGGCCGGGTCTCGCGATCACCGGCAAGCTTCGCGCACGGCCGCGATCCTGTCCAGGGCGACCGCTCGCGGCCGTCGCGGGCGCGACGGCCCGGCGCCTAGGCTCGCGGAATGGCGAAGCGGAGGGTGTCGGAGCGCACGCAGGCGCTGCTCCTCGCCCACCCCTGGACGCTGGCCGTGCTCAGCGGCGTGTTCGTGGCGATGATCGTCGTGCTCGCCGCGGACGTGGGCTGGGACCCGGCCGCGGTCGTCGGCGGGGGGCGCCGGCACGCTCCGCTGTGGCTGGTGGCGGGGATCGGGCTGCCGTTCTTCGGCACCGGAGTCGTCGTGGGAGTCGTCAAGCAGATCCGTCTCGTCCGGCGGCGGCGGCGCGCGCCCGTGTCGCCGAGCCCGGAGGTCGAGCGCCTGCGTCGGGAGGGCCCCGGCTGGCTGAGCCGCCGGGAGGACGAGGCGCGCTCGCGTCGACGCGCGCCCTAGCCCCCACGCCCCCTGCCGAGGAGGCCCCTACCCGAGCAGCCGCCCCGCCGCTCGTCGCGCGGCCGCCGCCCACGGGCGCGCGGGGTCCGCCTGGGCGCCGGCCATCGCACCGTCGTAGAGGAGGCACAGCTCTAGGGCGGCGGCGTCCGCGTCCTCGACACCGGCGTCGCGCAGGAGTCCCGTGAACAGGTCGCGGACCCACTCGCGGTGGCGCAGCGTCACGGCGTGCGAGACGTGGCCCTCGCCGTACTCCGCCTCCGCGTTGATGAAGGGGCAGCCGTGATAGCCGGGCTCGGCGAACCACTCGCCGAGCAGGTCGAACACGGCGAGCAGGCGCTCCGAGGCCGTCCGTCCGCGCCCGGGCAGCTCGGCCGCCACGTGCGCCTGCCAGGCGGCGCTCCGCCCGCCGAGGTACGCGACCACCAGGTCGTCCTTGGTGCGGAAGTACGTGTACAAGCTCGCCTTCGAGATGCCCGCCTCGGCGGCGATCAGGTCGACGCCGACCCCGTGGATCCCCTGCTCGTAGAAGAGGCGGTCGGCCGTCGCGACGGCGCGGTCGCGGGCCGGTCGGCGGCGGACCTTCGGGGACGGAGTCGAGCTCATGGGTTTGACTTTACCAAACAGATCTGTACAGTCACATCTCGTAGCCGAACAGATCGGTTCAGATAGGGATGATCATGACCGACCAGCAGAAGACCGCCCAGCAGAAGACCGCCCTCGTCACCGGCGCCACCAGCGGCATCGGCCGCGCCGCCGCCGAGCAGCTCGCCTCGCGGGGCCTGCACGTCCTCGTCTCGGGCCGCAGCGCCGAGCGCGGCGAGGCCGTCGTCCAGGGGATCCGCTCGGCGGGCGGCACCGCCGACTTCCTGCTCGCCGACCTGCGCGACGAGGCGAGCGCCCGCGACCTCGCCGGCCGGGCGACCGCGGTCACGGGGCGCGTCGACGTCCTCGTCAACAGCGCCGGCGTGTTCCCCTTCGGGCCGACCGCCGAGACCACGGAGGAGGGCTTCGACGCCGTCTTCGCCCTCAACGTGAAGGCGCCCTACTTCCTCGTCGCCGCGCTCGCGCCGGCGATGGCGGAGCGGGGCGAGGGCGCGGTCGTCAACGTGACGACCATGGTCGCCGAGTTCGGCGCCGCGGGGATGGCGCTCTACGGAGCGAGCAAGGCGGCGCTCGTCCTGCTCACGAAGGCCTGGGCCGCCGAGTTCGGAGCGGCCGGCGTCCGGGTCAACGCGGTGAGCCCCGGCCCGACCCGCACCGAGGGCACCGCCGCGATGGGCGAGGCGCTCGATCAGCTCGCCGCCGCCGGCCCCGCCGGTCGCCCGGGCGAGGCGTCCGAGGTCGCCGAGGCCATCGTCTTCCTCGCCACCGACGCCGCCTCGTTCGTGCACGGCGCGGTGCTCCCGGTCGACGGCGGCCGGATCGCCGTCTGAGTCCGCAGCCCGCGGTCAGCCGGCACGCAGGGCGAGAGGGACAGCCGGAACGGCACGCCGTGCGAGGCGAAGAGCGGGTCCGCGATGAAGCAGCCCCAGAGGATCACGGGCGTATCGAGGTCCACCGCCCCTCGGAGCCGGGTCTCGATACGCCCTTCGGGCTACTCGACCAGCATGGGGCGCCCCGCGGCCGCCTCGACCGGCAGGCAGCGCCCTTCGGGCTACTCGACCAGCACGCAGCGCCCTGCGGCCTCCTCGACCGGCAGGCAGCGCCCCTCCGCCTCCTCGACCAGCACGCAGCGCCCCTCGGCCCCCTCGATCGGCAGGCAGCGCCCTGCGAGCTCCTCGACCCAGGCGACGCCCCGTGAGAGGCTCGCCCGGTGGACGGCGGGGACGATCAGCGCGACGGCGCGGAGCCGAGCCCGGTCGAGACGACCGAGCGGCTCCTGCTCCACCGACCCGCCGAGGCGGACCTGGACGAGCTCTTCGCCCTCTACTCGGATCCCCGGCTGGCCGAGGGCGATCCCCTCCTCCTGCACCCCTCCCGCGCGCACACCCGCGCGGTGCTCGATCGGCGGCGGGAGCAGTGGGCGCGCGACGGGCTCAGCAGCTGGGTGGTCCGCGAGCGGAGCCCGCGCGGCGGACCCGGCCTGATCGGCGTCGGCGGCTGCTCGCTCCTCGCGGGCACGGCCTGGAACGTCGCGTTCACCCTCCACCCGGACCACTGGGGCAAGGGCTACGCGCAGGAGATCGCCACCGCGGGCATCGGCCGGGCGCGACTCCTCCGCCCGGAGCTGCCGATCACCGCGGTCGTCGCGGAGCAGAACCGGCGCTCCCACCGCGCCGTCGAGCGCCTCGGCCTCGTGCGGGCGTGGGCGGGCACCGACGCGCACAGCCCGGACCCGACGGCCCGGGTCGTCCTCTACGCCGACCGCCCGCTCTCGGCGGAGCAGATAAGACTGCTGACGAGCTGACGCCTCCTGTGGTTGGGTTGCCGCACCGACGACACCCGGAGGACGACGATGCCCGACCACGACGAGACCTGCGCCGCCGAGCCCCGCAGCCGAGCAGCGGCGGTCCCGGCATGAACGGCGTCGGCCCGATCGACGTCGCCTTCACTGCGCCGATCGGCGTCACCGTGAAGGGCGACCTCTGGTCGTGCGTGGAGGTGCCGGACTCCGCCGCGCTGTTCGGCACGGGCAAGGCCGTGAAGGTCGTCGCGACCGTCGACGGCGAGCCGCTCACCGCCGGCCTGATGCCCACCGGCGCCGGCGGCCACATGCTCTCGATCAGCGCCAAGCTCCGCAAGAAGCTCGGCAAGGACCTCGGCGACGACGTCGCCGTCCACCTGACGGAGCGCCTGACCTGACGGTGTGACCGCGGGAGAACGGTGGATCTCGATACGCCCGCGCTGCGGGCTACTCGATCAGCATGTATCGACGACCGGCCCCTGTGCATGCTGGTCGAGCAGCCCCGGAGGGGCGTATCGAGACCACACGTCCAGCACAGCGGCGGATCTACTTGGAAGAGACGCCCGCAGACATGCTGGTCGAGTAGCCCCGCAGGGGCGTATCGAGACCCACCACCGCAAGGACGTCGGTCTCTTCCCCGCCCTGCGCTGGCGCCGAAGGCGCCCCCTCCGCTCGATACGCCCGCGGAGCGGGCTACTCGATCAGCATGGGACGGCCACTCGGTCAGCACAGGGTCACGGCAGGACGCCGTCCGGACTCCGCCACTCCGGATGGCGGGCCTCGACCGCGTCGGTGGTGGCGTACTGGGTGTCCGTCGTCAGGGCGAACGGGCTCTGCACGTCGACTTGCACGTAGTCGAGGCGGTCCCAGACGGAGACGTGCCAGTCGCCCGGGGAGTCGCCGTCCCAGGTCGCGGTGCCCTCGGCGCCCGGCCGGGTGAACCACAGCTCCGCGCCCTCGCCGGTCTCCGCGGCGTCCCGCGTCAGCTCGTCCGCGACCCAGCCGTCATCGAGCAGCTCGCCAGCGATCGCCTCCTGGATCTCCCGACTCGCCTCGGGCCCCGCCACCTGCGGCACCAGGCGCAGGAACAGCTCCACCCAGCGCTCGTCGTCGTGCCGCGCCGAGGGCTTGCCGCCGCGCACCGACACCCGGAGGTCCGCACCGATCAGCACGGGATGCAGCGACTCCGCGGCGGTCACCGCGCTGTCGCCGAGCCCCTCCGCGGCGAGGATCTGCTCGTCGACGCCCGCCGTCGGCCCCGGCGCGCAGCCGGTCAGCAGCCCGAGCAGCACGGCGCCCGCGAACGCCGCCCGCCTCGATCTCATCCGCCCACCGTATCGACAGGTGCGGTCGGGCCCCGCGAGGGCTATGCTCCGCGAGACGCGACCCGACGCGGATGGACGGATCCTGGCCGGCCACGATCGTCGGTGCGCCCGCATTCGGAGACCCCTTGGACGCTCGACGACGCCTGCTGGTGGTGGCCGGGGCACTCGCGCTGGTGCTGGTCGCGGGGGCCCTCGTGCTCGACGCGACCGCCGGCGGCCCCGGCGACGGCAGCCCGATCAGCGCGGGAGCGACCGGCTCCGCGGGCAGCTCCTCCCCCGGCACACCCTCCTCCGGCACCACCTCCTCCCCCGGCGCACCCGCGACCCCGGGCGCGACCTCCACCGCCACCGTCACCCCGCAGGACCCGTCGAACCCCGCCGCCGTCGCCGACCCCTCCGCCCCGCTCGAGGTCTCCGGCCCCGCCCCCGTCGACACCGGCCTGCCCGACTCCACCCCGCGCGCCGCCCTCGTCTCCCTCCCCCTGCCCGCCGCCGCCAGCGCCACCCGCGCGCTGGTCGCCGGCTACCCCTCCGCCGTCGTCGCCCCGCTGCCCGACTCGGTCGTCGCCTCGAGCTCGGTCGAGCCCGCCGGCGACGCGCTGCGCTCGGGCCTCACCGCGACCGTCGCCCTCGACGCCGAGCAGATCGTCGAGAGCTACCGCCGCTCGCTCGCCGCGCAGGGCTTCACCTCCGCTGCCGTCGACGCGCCCGCCGACGGCGCCGCGATGGTCTTCACCGCGGGCGAGGACAGCGTGAGCCTCTCGGTCGCCCCCACCGGCACCCCGCGGATGAGCTACTCGCTGATCGCCGTCCTGCACCCGAACGGCGGCTAGGCGTGTACATCTCCCTGTCCGACCGACCCGAGGGCGCGGCGGAGCAGCCGGCGCGCGGCACCGGCCCGTCGCGCATCGCCCCCGCCGTCATCGCCCTCGGCATCGTCAGCCTCTTCACCGACATCTCCTCGGAGTCGACCGCCGCGATCCTCCCCTTCTACATCACCGCCGCGCTGGGCATGTCGACGCTCGCATACGGCTTCCTCGACGGCCTCTACCAGGGCGTCAGCGCGTTCGTCCGGATCGGCGCCGGCTGGACCGCCGACCGCACCGACCGGCCCAAGCTCGTCGCCCTCGCCGGCTACGGCCTGTCGATGCTCGCGCGCCTGGGCCTGCTGGCCGGCAGCGGCCCGGCCGCGCTCACGGCGGTCGTCACCGTCGACCGCCTCGGCAAGGGCATCCGCACCGCGCCCCGCGACGCGATGATCTCCGCCTCCTCCGAGCCGGCGTCGCTCGCCCGCTCGTTCGGCGTGCACCGGATGCTCGACACCGTCGGCGCGACGATCGGGCCGCTCCTGGCCTTCGTCGTGCTGCTGCTCGTACCGGACGGCTACTCGACGGTCTTCGTACTGTCGGCCGCGTTCGCGACGCTCGGAGTGGTGGTGCTGCTACTGTTCGTGCCGGACGTGCGGACGCGCATCGCCGGCGGTACGGCGCGGACCCGCCTGCCCTGGCGCCGCCTCTGGGACCGGCGTCCGCGCCGCCTCCTGCTCGCCGCCGGCTTGCTCGGACTGCTCACGGTCGGCGACGGCTTCGTGTACCTCGTGCTGCAGAGCCGCAGCGGCTTCGCGGCGCAGTGGTTCCCGCTGCTGTACGTCGGGACGAACGCCGCCTACCTCGCCCTCGCGATCCCGTTCGGGCGCCTCGCCGACCGCTGGGGCCGCGCGCGGATGTTCGCCGCCGGCCACGTGCTGCTGCTCGCCGTCTACGTGCTCGCCGCGTCGCCCGCCTCCGGCCTCGCGGTGACCATCGCCTGCCTGCTGCTGCTCGGCGCCTTCTACGCCGCGACCGACGGCGTGCTCGCGGCCGTCGCCGGAGCGAGCGTGCCCGCCGAGATCCGGGCGAGCGGGATCGCCGCGGCCCAGACGGTCGTCGCGGTCGCGCGGCTGTTCGCGTCGGTCGGCTTCGGAGCGCTGTGGCTGTGGCTCGGCCGGGAGGGCGCGATGATCGCGGTCGCCGTCGGTCTCACGGCGGCACTCCCCCTGGCGGTGCTGCTGCTGCGCGAGCGCTTCGCGGAGAAGAAGGGATGACGGCCGGGCAGGCGGGCCGTCTCTCGGACCGCGCGCGCTGGATCATCGCCGTGGTGGCCGCCGTCGCCCTGCTCGGCGGAGCCGCTGCGTACGGGGCCGGCGCTTGGACGCGGTACCAGGCGCGCGCCTCGGCCGACTCGGCCGTCGCCGTCTCGACCGGCGCCCCCGCGGACGGCGACCGGATCGTCTTCCGCAACACCGCGAGCGGCCAGGGCTACGGGCTGGTCGCCTCCGTGCCGCTGGCCGACCCGGGCGCCGCGCGCACCCTCACCGACCGCGCCTGCGACCGCGTCGCCGCGACCGAGTCGATGGAGCTCTGCCTGCGCACCGACCGCGGCGTGCTGACCACCTTTGAGGCCGTGCTGACCGGCGCCGACGGCGAGACCCTGCAGACGTGGCCGCTGCCGGGCATCCCCAGCCGCGCTCGCATCGGCGACGGGATGCTCAGCACCACCGCGTTCGTCACCGGGCACTCGTATGCGCCGACCACGTTCTCCACCCAGACCGTGATTCGCTCGCTCGACCCGGCGGTGCCGGATCCGGGGGATCTGGAGTCCTTCGCGCTGAGCGTCGCGGGGGCGCCGCTGACGGCCGCCGACCGGAACCTGTGGGGCGTCACCTTCGCGGACGACGGGGACACCTTCTATGCGACCGCGGCGTCGGGATCGCGGACGTGGCTGGTGCGCGGGAGCATGTCGGCGCGGACGATGACGGCGATCCACGACACGGCGGAATGCCCCTCGCTATCGCCGGACGAGACGCGGGTCGCGTACAAGAAGGACGTCGGGGACGGGGTGCCGGACTGGCGGATCGCGGTGCTGGATCTCGCGTCGGGGGTGGAGACCGTGCTGCCGGAGGAGCGGAGCGTGGACGATCAGGTGGTGTGGCTGGATGACGGGACGCTGCTGTACGGGCTCCCGCGGGAGGGGGCGGCCGGCGATACCGACGTCTGGTCGATCTCGGCCGACGGTGCGGGCGACCCCGAGCTGTACCTCGAGCACGCATGGTCCCCCTCGGTCGTCCGGCGCTGACATCGCACTCCCTGCAGGAGGCTTGCCTCCGCTCAGCTCCACGTGTCCTGCGGGCGGATCGACTGGCGCGGTTGCTGGCGCAGGCCATCGCTGGCGAACCGCAGGTATTCAAGGATCGCGTCGCGGCACGGCTGCCCAGCAGAAGTGTCCGGATGGAATCTGGGCCCGTGTCCGTCATGATTTCGGCCGACCCTTTTGCAGAGACATCCTGGATGCCAAGATCTTTCTATGCAAAATCCAGTGCCGAACTCCGATCTACCAGTGATGTGCCTGGCACACATTGAAGACACCGATCTACTCGGGCAGTTACAACACGTCTCCAGCCTCGCGGCATGCACCATCTGCGGCAAGGTGCGACAATCAGGTGAAAGAAATGCTGCGCTAATAGCAAATCTTGCCTCTGTCGTGAGACGCGCTGTTGAACTCAAATATGATCACGAAGGATTCGTCATTGACGACGACCACCTATCGGCACCCATGACCACCACTGAAGTAATACTGATCACACTCGATCCGAGCGTCGACGCCGTCTTCTCAAACCAAATCGTCGCTACCGTTACTGCTTATTTTGACCTGAGCGAGACCTGGTATGAGAAGTCAACAGAATACTTCGATGCCGACATTCAATTTGAATGGTACGACTTCGAGCAGAGCATCAAACATGAGTCTCGATTACTTGCGCCAGCACTCGACGGCAAACCGAAAACATCGCCCGAGAGAAACTACGCATTCGTCCGATCACTGCTTGTCTTTGCGGAGCAACGCTCAGGCCTCATTCGCACCCTGAAACGGGGAACGAAACTCTACCGTGCAAGAGCTGAACGCGATGTTCGGGCACTCGAGGAGAAGATTACAGCGAACCCATCGAGGGAACTGGGACCGGCGCCCTCTCACTCAGCAAGCGCAGGCCGAATGAACGCGCAGGGAATCTCGATGTTCTACGTCTCTCAACAGGTTGAGACTGCTTGCGCAGAAGTAGCATCACACAGCCCCTATAACGAAGTGGTCGCTGGCACCTTCGTCCTGCAACAAGAACTGCGTATTCTCGATCTGACTCAAGTTCCTCCTTCGCGTAGCGTCTTCAACACAGATCGAGCGGTCGGCGATGAACGCATCCAAGCACTGAACTTCTACAGAGAGCGAATCACACAACCAGTAATTCATGACCATAACCATCCGGTTGACTACGTTCCGTCACAAATACTCACGGATGCTTTTCGATATTGGACCAACCCTCCGCTGGACGGGATAGCCTTTTCGTCGAACGTGCACGAGGGAGGAACAAATGTCGTTCTCTTCTTTGGGGACCCGATTTGGTATGAGACCGACGGCATTTCAGCTCCTCGCCTGGCTCGGTTCCTCAGGGAGGACAAAAGGAAGCGACCAGGTCCCCTGTTCGTCATCCGACCAGACACCGTACGTCGCTACAAGGTGGAACGAACTATTCGTGTGCGCAACCGACGTCGACAAACGCTCTAGCTGAGTACCGCACGCGCCCCTTGCGCCTGGCCATACCAGTCGGCTAACTCGATGGCCAGTCGATGGGGCGTTGCGCGGAGCGGGCTTGGGGAAAGCGCCTAACGTCAGTGCCGAGCTGCCAGAGCGCCCACTTCGCGTGTCAGGGGTCCTGAATGGTCACTTCCATGCGCAGGCACCCGTCGGAATCGACTGTCTTGTGGGTAGTGGTCGCTCCTGCGGCCCAGGTCCTCTCGTCGGCGCAAACCTGTGAGGACGAGCGAGGTTAGCTGCGAGCCGTTAACTCGGCACTTCGCATGGCGCCTTCGCCAGAGTTCTTCGAGCTCGACGGCCCCGGACCCGTGGCCGGGCTCGTCCAGCTCTTCGGCGCTAACCTCTGGCGCGTCACCGTCGCCACCGACGGGGACACCTATCACGCGACCGCGGCGTCCGGCTCGCTGACGTGGCTGGTGCGCGGGAGCATGTCCGCGCGGACGACGATGGCGATCCAAGACCCGACGGAATGCCCCTCGCTCTCGCCGGACGACACGCGCGTCGCGTACAAGAAGGACGTCGGGGACGGGGTGCCGGATCGTTAGATCTCCGCGCAAAACCTGGCGTCGGGGGTGGAGACGGTGCTGCCGCAGGGATAGAGCGTGGACGAGCAGGTGGCTGGCTCGATGACGGGACGCTGCCGTGCGGGTTACCCCAGAAGATGTTGCGGAGACACAGGGATCCGTTTCATCTTGGTAGACGGTGCTGGTCCCCCGAGCTCTACCTCGAGCACGCGTGATCCCCCTGGATCGTCCGGCGCCGATACCCCATTTCCCCATCGGACTTGCCGCCGCTCAACTCGACGGGCACTGCCGGCGGCTCGACTCGAGCTCGACCGGCCGCACGGTGGACCGCGCGACATCCCAAACACGCCGTTGAAGAGGTACCGGATGAAGGACCTGGGCTAGGCGCTGGGGGAACGAGCCACCGGCTGTCCGACCATGTACGTCACTGACATATTGATGCCACCGAGACGGGTGACGTGCGCTGCCGACCTGCCATGTGTCCAGCGCCGGGCTCGCCTGCAAACGCGAGGACAGCCAATCAAGCTGAGCCGCCAGGTGTACGCGAGCGGTTCCCGAGGCGTTAATGCTCCCGAACGCTACAAGGACTCCGTCCGCGCGCCGCAAAGCATCCTCCAAGTTTTCCCTCGCCGACACCCACCCTGTCTCCGCCGCCCCAAGATGGCTGATGTCGCGGGAGCTGGGGCTGGGAATGTTGAAGACGTTCCCCAGCTCAACAACCTCAAAGCCGAGCAATTGCGCCGCCACCTCGACCTGGCGTTCGGTACGGGAACGGGGAGTGAGAGTGGGGTTAGCGAGGACGGCAAGAAGGGTCAAACCCCCACCATGCCGGGCAGAGTCGGCGCTCACGCCTTCTGCATGACGAGAACGGTCTCACGGATCATCGTCTCGCCTCGCGCGTTACGGGTAGCAATGCGCTTACGCGAGGGAAGCAACCGCTCAACGCGGGTCACCCACGTTAGGCCCGCAGCCTCGAGCACCTCCTGCGTGAACCGCACCAGGGGGACGTCGGCACCGCTTACGCGCCTCTCGCCCAGCGTCAGGAATGCGAACCCGCCGGCCCGAACACGTCCGATGGCGTGGCGCAAAGCTATCCGATAGTCGTCCACGAAGGTGACAACTTTCTGCGTCGTGGCATCCTGCACTTCACGTTCACTGAGCCACTTCACGAGGCTCGGCACTTCATCGCGTAAGTGCGCGGGCACGGGGCGAGCGGTGTACCGGTTACCGCCGAGGCTGAGGGTGTCCAAGCGCCCCGGCACCTCGAAGTCCGACGGATCAACATCACCCACCAGGTCAGCAGGATCGATCCATTGCAACGGCAGGTAGCTGTACTGTCCATAGGGGACGGTGGTGTGATTATCTCCGTAGGGAGGCGACGTCATCAGGACGTCTGCAAGTTCTGTTCGGGGGGGAAGCGCGTCATTCACACTCGCGCGCAGAAGCGTTGGGGCATGCGCCGTCCTTATCAGGGTTCGCTCATGCGCACGAATGCGTTCGACGTTGCTCACTAACACGGCTGCGAACTGGCGAACAGCGTCCGGTTTACGCGCGGCGAGGTCTGCGTCGCTGTAGAGGTGCAACTTGAAGGTGGACGGACGACTGTTGGAGACGAAGCGCACCGTCTCCGCCAGGCACACCCACAGGAACCGCCTCACCTGCTGGTCCGAGATCGCCTGGATCGCAAACCGTAGCCGAGTCAGGCCGAGGCTGACGTCCGGTTCGAACCACTTGTCACGAAAGTTGAAGGTGATGGGACGGCTCCGCCGAGACCGGCGGGCGCGGGCGAGAACCTCGACACCGGCCTGGCGAGCAGCATCGCTGGCCGGCGGGTCGGCTTTGACGGCGCTGAGCAACACCGCCATCGGGTTGATGTCGGAGCCGATGAAATCCAAACCGAGGTAGAGAGATTCCAGCATGACCGTGCCGGAACCCATGAACGGGTCGTACACCCGGCTGACCCGAGGATCGACGGCGACGAGGTCTTCGAGCAACGCGCGCTGCAGCTCCGGCACCATCATCGCGGGGTACTGGAAGTAGCCATGCCCACCATCGCGCCCGTAAATCGAGGAGAAATCCCAGAACGTGGCGTCGGCTGCGGACCGGGCGGCGAGTCGGGTCGCCAACAGAGCGGCCGTCGACGGCGGCGAGGCGGTCACGGTCGACATGGTGCAGCGAGGCAGGTCGACAAAATCATCTTCCGCTGAGCCTAGCGGCTGGTCGTTGGAGGGTTTCACTCAGGAGCCGCCTTCGCGCCTCGCGACACCGAGCTGACGCGCCAGCTTCTATTTGCTACTGCAGCGTCTTAGGCACCTTCGCTTTGCGAGGATCGACCGCCTTGAGCAAAGACTGAGGCAGGTCCGGGCGGGTGTGGAAGTGCGAGTACTGGATGAGCAGGGCCTTCGCGTGCGCAGCGGATAGGCGCCCGACGCGGCGGATTCCGGCCACCAACTCGTGATTCTTCCCCTTATCGTTGGAGTCGACCGACGCGTTGATACTGACCTTTCCATCCACGAACTGACGGCCTAGGTCGCCCTTCACCACCAGGTCGACGACTGCCTGCCGATGCTCGATCTTCAGTTGCGAGCCCGGAAACTGTCGGTAGGCCTGACGGGCCGAGTCAACCTTTCTAATGCCCCACGCGTCGACCTTCTTACGCCATTTCGCCCACGATTGCGTCGGGATGTCTTCGTCGGGGACTCCGGTCGGGATACGGCTAGTGCCGTCGAAATTCAGCACGCAAGCATCCAAGAGCTCAGGCGGCATGAACGCTCGATCGGCGAGGTTAATCTTCCAGTTACCCGCGCGCCCCGGGAGTATCCCGACGCTAAGGGTGCGAGGCGCGTCGTGGTAGTCACTGTCAATATCTTCTTCATCATCGCCACGAGGCGGGATGGGCTCACCCTCCTGTATAAGTCGCGCCAGGACGAAGTACCCGCTGCTGGCATTATCCCGGGCGCCGCGGCTGCGCACCTGTAGGTCGCATGGCTGAGCGAGCAGGATGTAGAGCATTGACGCGCCGTTCGCGCCGGAGAACTCGTAGATGTCGCCCACGTCGGTGGGCGATAGCGCCGCGCAGAGATGCTCGGCGTTCTCGAAGGCGTCCTCGACCGGCCCTACCTCAGCCGGGTCTGGGTGCCCGAGGTCCAGCTCAATATCCATAACCTGACGGATACGGTTTACCGCCTCTTTCGGAACGTTTGAGACGAGCGCTGTCTCCACATTACGGCGAAGGGCAGTTGACATCATCCGGGCAACGCCGGAGCCTTCGTACAAACCTTCGCCGTACGCGCTTCGCGCCGCCGCGAGCAAGGTAACGTAAGCGAGGTTGCCGGTGGTGCTGAGCGCCGCGGTAAAAGCCACCGCCGTTGCATCTAATACGTGACTGCGTAGCCGGTGCAGGTCGTGCGCGAGAATGAACGCCTGCATCCCGAGGGCGAACTGTTTCGCGGAGTCGAGACGAAACTTGCCGAGAACAGGGACGGCTTCGTCCGCCGTGCCTAGGCGAGAGGATGCCTCGCTTTCACTTTCAAGATTGCGAACCTCTTGGGTGAGAAGGCCACAGAAAACACTTGCGAAATTGTGAGATTTAAGATCTCTCAAAAGCCGTTCCCCGCCCTTTTCACCCAGACCCGCGTCGGTGAGATTTTGATCGAAGAACACTAAAGTAGGAGTATTTTCTTCAAAAAGGGAAAGATAGCTTTCAGAGTGCCAGCCTCGCGCACCTTGGGGAAGAAAGGTGACATCCTTCGGCAAATAGTGCGCAATACGGTTGAGGTAGGGCGTCTCGACCCCGCGGGTCGCATCCTGCAGGCGGTGACGCTCCTCGTCTTGCAGATCGCCCCACAGTGCGGTCAGAGCGTCGCGAAGTTCGTCGTCATTATGGAGTAGCTCACCTCGGATATCAGTCAGGTCGGAGTCCGGGTACGCCCCGGCCAGGTCTACTAGAACCTTCCGAGCGGCCGAGATGTCGCTGCGCACCCGAAGGAGCGCGTTTTCGGCCTCCGCAGCATCAACTTCGTCGTCGATGACAATGACCCGGGTCACGCCTAGAGCGTGCAATGTCTCGGCGATCATAGTGTTTTCTAGCGCTTCCGTCATTCCCCCTCCAACGGGTGCGTGAAGTCGACGCGGAACCTGAATCGGTTCCCACGGTCGTTGCGTTCATGGTCAAGACTTGCAATAAGACCTTCAGTTTCGAGTAGCTGCTTGGTGACAAACAACCCGAGACCTCTGCCGACTCCGCGGGGCTTGCGGGTGGTGAAGGGGTCCCACAGCGCTGCTTCGACGCTCTTTTCCACGCCCGGACCATTGTCTTCGACGGTCAGGTATGGGGCGTCAATGCTGATGCGGATGCGCGGCTCGTGCCCGTCAGTGCCGTTGATGTTCACCCAATACGACGCGTTCAACAGCAGGTTGTCCAGAGCCTGCGAAAGTTTACCTTCGCTCGTTTTCACTCGAAGCGGCGTCCGTTCCACCACTTCGAACTGGATGCCGGGGGCGGTCGCTGCCTCCTCGAAGTAAGAAACCAACCTGCGGGAGAGATCGCCGACATCCACGAGGGCGCGACGCTCCCGCACGTACCGCAAGGACGCGTCCATTCGCGAGGCCTGCTTCTGCAGCGATTGAGTAGTAGAACGCACGTGCTCTACGTAAGTCCCCATCCGCGCGTCCCGCAGTTGCATATCGTTATATTTTGCGATCTGACGGCTTGAAGCGCCCAGGCGCCCCGTGAGATTGAGGATTTCGTGGGAGACCGTTTCCGCCGTAATGCCGAGAGACATCAGCTCCCAACCGTCGGAAACTTGATCCCGCGCCTCCTGCAACCTCCCGAGGAGCAGATCGACGCTGTTTCGGCGCTCAACCGACTCGGCAGCCGCTTGGCGGACAGGCTCGGTCGCGGCGTTCAACTGCTCTATCGCCTCGGTCACCTGGCGTGCGAGGTCACGCACCCGAGCAACAAGCCCCGGGTCAGAGAAAATCTCCCGCTCCAGCGTTTCGGCCTCGGCCACCAGGGCATCGGCGGCACCGGTGAGATTTTGGCGAGCGAATTCACCTTTCTGCACATTCTCAGCAGCAGCGGATACTTGGCCGAGAGCATGCTTGATATCCTGGCCGATCTCCGCGGAGGTGGAGGTAGGCGTGATTCCCGCGGGGGTCGGCGTCATCTTCTTGACATAGTCAAGATAGTCACGTCCCAGCGCTGTCTGAAACTCCTCGGTAATGCTCAACCAGTGACCAAAGAGGCGGACAAAGTTCCGGAAGTGCGCGGTGTCGCGAAACTCTTCTCGACTAGTCGTCTCTTCCAGTTGCGCGTTGGCTTGAGCGCCAATGTCGACGTAACCAATTACATTACTGGGACGGATAGCATAATAAGACAAGCCCGTCATCCACCGCTCGAAATTCAACCAATCCGATTTGGTGCGGATACCAAAACCATCTCGGTATATCCGTACGCCTGCGGCTTCCTTTATCCAACTTCTAAACTCGGCACTCGAGTCGAAATGACTAGAAGCAGCGCGTCGCTGAAGAACATCAACGCGGGCGGTGAAAGGCCCCGGGTCCGCTAGCTCAGGTCGACCACGCTGGTCGAGATCTGCTTCAGCCTCAACGTCGGCGAGAACTACCTCGGTCGTGAAATGGCAGAAACGCTGATCGTCACCGTGCTCGACCCCAAGCTTGCTCAACCTGCGCCCGGAGGCGAGCGCCTCCTCGAGGAACGCAAAACCATTATCAGGGCGGATGAGGCGTTCCCACTCTGCAGTTTTGTCCTCATCGCGGTCAGGTAGAAGAAATTCGGCACGTACAGATCCCCTGATGGTGAGGACACCGTCGCGGTAGTCGAGGAGGTAGCGGACCGCCGAGGCATCGAGAACGCGTTGCGACACGTTCTGTAGGTCAATACTTTCACCATTGAGGCGAAAACGTACCCGGAAGCCGCGGGCTGGGGAGTACGGGGAGATCAGTTCGGCAAGTTTGGCTTGCAACCCGCGCACATTCGACCAAGCGTCCAGTGACGACAGGCCGCGAATGGTGATGGCGGTACCCACTTGCGTTTCCTCAGGGGCGCGGGTGATGTCGATGTTGATATCGCGTAGCGCGTGAGCCGTATGAAAGCGCGCCCAGTCGATTGTGCAGGCCAACGGTGCGCTATTTTGCGTTCGCGTGACGAGGTCGACGACGCGGCCCAGTCGTTGTACGCCGAGACGCCCTAGGCCTTTGTCACCCAAAGGCGTGCGGGTGGAGTTCGACCCGACGACCGGAGTATTCCGCATGCGCCGTTTCAGTTCGCGCTTGGGGCTGGCCGAGACGGTGAGCCAGCCACGCTCAATATCGGTCCGGTCCATGCCAGACCCTGCATCCGCTACGATGATGCGGCCGCGAAGGTACGTCGCCTGGGAGCGAAGGAGCGCAGCCGCGTCCGCCACCTGATTCGCGTCATTCGAAGAAAGGGTGTCGTTTGTCGAGGCCAGCAATTCCTCTGACGCAGCAAGAAGCGCTGGGATGAACTGGATGTCGTCCTCGCTCAGATTGAGCTGAGGTGAGTACGTTGCCGGCAACAGGCGAACGAGTTCGGCGCTCAGACGAGCGGCCTCGGTGTTTGCCTGTTCGGCGACACTGGACGGTACATCGCCACCCTCGGCGTCGGTCCACACACGGGTGTCGACGCTCACTTCCGCGCCCGGAGACCCTGCATCGTAGGAGTTCTTGATGAGTTCGACGAGAGCTTGGAGGTCGTCGGTGATGAGGTCTTCCCCCAGCTTGAAGACGACGGTCGGATGGACACTCAAGGTCATAGGACCGAGGTCGCTCACAAGCGCTCCGTTCGTCGACGTACCAGCACGTCCAACTTTACTCATTGTTCTTCGCCGGGCTGCATCGGAGGAGCCGTCGACATACGCGTATTCGTCCGGAGCCCGTGATGTCCTCGCGAAGTTTGAGCGGTCGCAGTAGCGGGTGCGCGAGGTGGTGAACGGGGCAAGGGGGTACGCAGGGCCGCCGCTTCGCTGCCGCCGGCGTCACATGGCTGTGGGGTACCCGGCCTAATTCAAGTCACGTCTATCAAACCGATCGTGTCGGTCTAGGAAAATTCATCCGCGGCTCTGATGATGTTGCCTGCTGAGACGAGGGCCGTGATTCGCAACATGCCTTGGAGGGGGTTGCGGTGATCCACAGTGCTTGGGGGCGCTCTGGCGCGCGAGTGCAGTTTGCCTGTTTCTCGCCATGCACACTCCGCGATCTTGGCGAGACACACGCAGGTTTGACTTTCAGCTCGGGTTCGTCAGCCGGTCGCTGACGGGGGCCGAAGGGACCGCGGCGTCCGCACCTCGGTTGCGTTCGATTCAGGCTCGGAATTGGTCGCGTTCGACGGCGATACAACCAGCGTCCACCGCTCTGGCGATGACGACGTCACGGCTCATCAGTGCGGCGTAGAGTGCATCGCGGTCTTCGTCTTGTCATTCGTCGTGCCCTCAGTACACCTCGAGCGGGGTCAACAGCGCTGCCGTCGGATGGCGCCCCTGCCCGCGGCACAACACAGCGTCCGTGTCGCCTGTGCTCAGCGACCCCGTCACGAGTACCACTGCCACATTTCTCGTCGGCCGTACCACTTTCGGCAACACCTAGTCACTGGTCGTACGTCAACACCGAGCTCGATCACCTCCCCCCACTCCACAGAAGGACCCACCCACATGAGCATGGAAGGCGTCGCCTGGAGCTCCCTCTACCGGATCTCCTCCGCCCAGAGCGGCAAGCACGGCATCTCCCGCGAGTCCGTGCGCCGCATCATGACCTTCGCGGTCCCCTACCGCGCCCGCCTCCTCCTCTTCATCGGCCTCAGCGTCGTCGGCGCGTTCCTCGCTGTCGCGACGCCGGTGCTCGCCGGGCGGGTGGTCGACACCATCGTCGCCCGGGGTGCGGTCGAGACGATCGTGCAGCTCGCCGTGGTCATCGCCGTCGTGGCCGTGGCCGACGCCGGCGTCTCGCTCGTCACGCGCTGGTACTCGGCGCGGATCGGCGAGGGCGTCATCCTCGACCTGCGCACCGCCGTCTTCAACCACGTGCAGAAGATGCCGATCGCGTTCTTCACCCGCACTCGCACGGGCGCCCTCGTCAGCCGGCTCAACAACGACGTGATCGGCGCGCAGCAGGCCTTCAGCGGCACGCTCTCCGGCGTCGTCACCAACGTCGTGGCGCTGGTCCTCACCCTGATCGTCATGCTCAGCACGTCCTGGCTCGTCACCGTCCTCGCGGTGATCATGCTGCCGATCTTCCTCATCCCCGCGCGCCGGATGGGCAGCCGCCTCGCCGCGCTCCGCCGCGAGGCCGCCGACCACAACTCCGCGATGAGCACGCAGATGACCGAGCGCTTCTCGGCGCCCGGCGCCACTTTGGTCAAGCTGTTCGGCCGGCCGGACGAGGAGGCCGAGGAGTTCCGCGTCCGCGCCGCCCGCGTCCGCGACATCGGGGTCCGCACGGCGATGCTGCAGCTCGTCTTCGTCACCGCGCTGACCCTCGTCTCCGCGCTCGCCCTCGCGCTCGTCTACGGGCTCGGCGGCGTCCTCGCGCTCGGTGGGCAGCTGGACACCGGCGCGGTCGTCACCCTGGCCCTCCTGCTCACCCGCCTCTACGCGCCGCTGACCAGCCTCGCGAACGCCCGCGTCGAGATCATGAGCGCGGTCGTCAGCTTCGAGCGCGTCTTCGAGGTGCTCGACCTCCAGCCGCTCATCCAGGAGAAGCCCGACGCGGGCACCGTCCCAGAGGGCCCGGTGTCCGTCGAGTTCGACGACGTCCGCTTCGCCTACCCGTCCGCGGACAAGGTGTCGCTCGCCTCCCTGGAGGAGGTCGCCGTCCTCGACACCCGCGGCGGCGAGGAGGTGCTGCACGGCCTCTCCTTCCGGATCGAGCCGGGGCAGACCGTCGCGCTCGTCGGCACGTCCGGGGCGGGCAAGTCGACGATCGCGCAGCTGCTCTCGCGCCTCTACGACGTCGACAGCGGCGCGGTGCGCCTGGCCGGCACCGACGTCCGCGACGTCACCTTCGCCTCGATGCGGCACACCCTGGGGATGGTGACGCAGGACGGCCACCTCTTCCACGAGACGATCCTGTCCAACCTGCGCCTGGCCCGTCCGGAGTCGACCGACGACGAGGTGTGGGACGCCCTGCGCCGCGCGCGGCTCGAGCCGCTCATCCGCTCGCTGCCCGATCAGCTGGACACCCTCGTCGGCGAGCGCGGCTACCGCCTGTCCGGCGGCGAGCGCCAGCGGCTGACCATCGCGCGGCTCCTGCTCGCCCAGCCGCGCGTCGTCATCCTCGACGAGGCGACGGCGGCGCTCGACTCCACCTCGGAGGCCGCGGTGCAGGCGGCGCTCAGCGAGGCGCTCGAGGGCCGGACCGCGATGGTGATCGCCCACCGCCTCTCCACCATCCGCAGCGCCGACCTGATCCTCGTGATCGAGGACGGCAGGATCGTCGAGCGCGGCACGCACGAGGAGCTGCTCGCCGCGGCCGGCCGCTACGAGGAGCTGCACCGGACGCAGTTCGCGGTGCAGAAGGACGTGGCGGCGGAGGAGGAGGCGCTCAGCGGGTCCTGACCCCGACCGACGTCGCTGGGGTGGGTGGGTCTCGATACGTGCCTCCGGCGCTACTCGACCAGCAAGTGTGCGGGCGTCTCGAGCAAGGCCCACCGTCGTCTGCGGGGCTGGTCTGCACACTCGCTTTCAGCAGGGACCGCGACGGACGCACCAGGAGCCCTGCTTCAGCGGCTCTCGGCTCGGCCCCGCCCGCCCTCCTCCCCGCCTCCGGGCGGCCACTGCCCTATCGTTACCGCTAACACGGGATCAGGCGGCGGGGGACGAGCATGGCCGACAGGCAGCAGCGCGCGGCGACCATCTACGACGTCGCCCGGGCGGCGGGGGTCTCGCATCAGACGGTGTCGCGGTTCCTGACGGGGACCGGCGGCATCCGCCCGGCGAACCGGGTCCGGGTCGAGGAGGCGCTGCGGACGCTCAACTACCGGACCAACGCCACGGCGCGCTCGCTCGCCACCCGGCGCACGCACCGCCTCGGGGCACTGGTGCACGAGCTGTCCGGGACCGGCCCGGGCAAGACGATGCAGGGGGCGAGCGACGCCGCCCGCCGGGCCGGCTACTCGCTGGACATCATCAGCCTCGACACCTCCGACGACGTCGAGCTCGCCGACGCTCTGGACGCGCTCGGCAGCCGTGACCTGGAGGGCATCCTCGCCACCGCGCCCACCGACGAGGTCGATGCGACGCTGCGCACGCTCGACCTGCCGATCCCGATCCACATCGACCGCGGCGGCGAGCGGACGGACGGCTCGTCGGTGGTCGGCACGCGGCTCGCCGTCTCGCACCTGCTGGAGCTCGGCCACCAGCGCATCGCGCACCTCGCCGGCCCCGAGCGCTGGATCTCCGCGCAGGACCGCGCGCGCACCTACCAGCAGTGCATGGCCGAGGCGGCGCTGCCCACCCGTCCGCTCGTGCACGGCGACTGGTCCTCCCGCTCCGGCTACGCGGCCGCTCCGCAGCTCTTCGCGGAGGCCGGCGTCACGGCGGTCGTCGCGGCGAACGACCGGATGGCGCTCGGGCTGCTGCTCTGGCTGCACGACAACGGCCGGCGGATCCCCGAGGACGTCAGCGTCGTCGGCTTCGACGACATCGCCGAGGCGGAGTTCTTCCACCCGCCGCTGACGACCGTCCGCCAGGACTTCACGGCGATGGGCCGCGCCTCCGCGCTGGCGCTGATCGCCCTGGTCGAGGAGTCCGACCGGGCGGGCACCGTCGACTACCCGGCGCCGGAGCTCGTCGTGCGCGCGTCGACCGCCCCTCCCGCCTGAGGGATCCGCGAGCCCGCGGAACCTCGACCGCTGACCCTTCGATCCCCGAATCGTGACCGGTAACGATTAATCCTTGCGGAGTCGCGGACGGCGCTCTACGGTGATCCTGTCGCACAGTTCGTTACCGGTAACGAAACCCGGATCCACGACGCGACGCGCCTTCTGCAGAGCAGCAGAGGATTCACGCAGGGATGAAGACACCGATGAGAACGACGAAGTTCCGCAGGCCGCTCGCGGCCGTGACCGCCCTCGCCGCCGCCGCCCTCCTGGCGGGCTGCACCGGCGCGACCAGCCCGGCCGCGACAGGCGACGCCGACGGCCCCGTCACCCTCGAGTACTGGTCGTGGGCCCCCAACATCGAGAAGATCGTCGACGTCTGGAACCAGGCGAACCCCGACATCCAGGTGGAGGTCAACACCTCGACCGGCGGCGCGGAGATCGTCGCGAAGCTCAGCGCGGCGAAGCAGGCCGGCACCCTGCCGGACCTCTCGAACACCACCTACGAGAACCTGCCGAACCTGATCACGAGCGAGATCGCCTCCGACGTCACCTCGATCATGGGCGACCGGGAGGCGGAGACGGCCGGCCCCGCCTGGGAGCTGACGACGTTCGACGACGTGAACTACGCCGTCCCGCAGGGCACCGCGCCGATGTTCCTCTACTACCGCACCGACATCTTCGAGGCCAACGGCCTGGCCGTCCCGACCACCTGGGACGAGTACGCCGACGCCGCCCGGGCCCTGCACGCCGCGGACCCGACGAAGTACCTCGCGACCTTCCCCGCGAACGACGCGCAGCTGTTCGCCGGGCTCAGCCAGCAGGCCGGCGCCGAGTGGTGGAGCCAGGAGGACGGCACCTGGACGGTCGCGATCGACGACCCCGCCTCGCAGAAGGTCGCCGACTACTGGCAGGGCCTGGTCGACGACGGCAGCCTCGCGACCTTCAAGACCTTCACTCCGGAGTGGCAGGCCGCGCTCGCCGACGGCACGCTGGCCAGCTGGCTCGGCGCGGTCTGGACTCCCCCGCTGCTGCAGAACAACGCGCCCGACACGATCGGGAAGTGGGCCGCGGTGCCGATCCCGCAGTGGACCCCGTCCGACCCGAGCTCGGGAGTCCTGGGCGGCAGCGGCACGATCGTGACCACCGGCTCCGACCACCCGGAGCAGGCGCGCGAGTTCGCGCTCTGGCTGAACACCTCGACCGAGGCCCTCGAGGCGTACATCGAGTACGCCAGCATCTGGCCCGCCGCGCTCTCCGGCCGCGAGCTGCCCGAGCTGCAGCAGGCCCCGGCGCTGCTGCCCGAGCAGACCGACTTCTACGCCACCGCCGACGAGATCGACCAGATGACGGCCTCGGTGACCTGGGGGCCGAACGTCTCGGTCGCCTACGACGCCTTCAACAACGCCTTCAGCGCCGCCGTCAACGAGAAGGGCAGCTTCGCGGAGGCCCTCGCGAGCGTTCAGGAGGCGACCGTCGCGGACCTCGAGAAGTCCGGCTACGACGTCGCCGGGCAGTGAGGCTCCCGTGACGACCACCGCCGCGCCCCGGACCGGGCGCCCCTCGACCCTCGCCCCGCGCGCGGCACCCTGGTTCTTCGTCGCCCCCGCGGTCCTGCTCGCCGTCGCTCTCCTCGCCCTCCCGCTGCTCTACACGGTCTGGCTCAGCTTCCGCGGCAACACCGTCAGCGGCAGCGGGCTGGGCGTGAAGAAGGAGACGTTCGTCGGCTTCGACAACTACGCGCGCACCCTCGCGGACCCCGCGCTCTGGGCCGGCTTCGGCCGGATGCTGACCTATGCGCTGCTCTCGGTCCCGGTGACGATGATCCTCGCGCTGGTGTTCGCGCTCCTGCTCGACAACCTGTCCACCCGCTTCGGCCGGTTCTCGCGGATCGCGATCTTCGTGCCCTACGCGGTCCCGGGCGTGATCGCCGCGCTGATGTGGGGGTTCCTCTACCTCCCGGGCGTGAGCCCCTTCGTCGATGCGGCGACCGCTCTGGGGCTGCCCGCTCCGATCTTCCTCGGACCGGACTCGGTGTTCCTCTCGGTCGCGAACATCGCGATCTGGGGCTCGGTCGGCTTCAACATGGTGATCCTCTACACCTCGTTGCGCGGTCTGCCGTCCGAGATCTACGACGCCGCCCGCATCGACGGCTGCTCCGAGCGCCAGCTCGCGCTGCGCATCAAGCTGCCGCTGATCGTGCCGGGAGTGATCATGACCGGGCTCTTCTCCGTCATCGGCGCACTGCAGGTCTTCTCGGAGCCGAACACGCTCGTGACGCTCACCACGGTGATCGGCTCGGACTGGGTGCCGATGATGCTGATCTACCGCGACGCCTTCGTGACCAACGACCTGTTCTCCGCTTCGGCGACCTCGGTCGTGGTCACCCTCCTCACCCTCATCGCCTCGCTCGGCCTGCTGCGGTTCCTGCAGTCGCGCGCCTTCGGAGAAGACTGACCATGACCGACACCCTCACGAAGCTCCCGCCCGTCCTCGAGGACCCGCGCCGGGCCGCGCAGTCGGTCCGCTCCCGCCGCCGGGGCCCCACGATCACCCGGCCGCGGGCCGCGTTCTGGCCCACCGCGGTCCTGCTCGTCGGAGCCGTCTACTGCCTCCTGCCCGTCTTCTGGCTCTTCACGGCCGCGACCAAGCGCTCGGGCGAGCTGTTCACCACCTTCTCGCTCTGGCCGAGCTTCACCGGCGGGTTCCAGGAGAACTTCGCCCTGCTGCTCGGGGTCGGCAACGGCGCGTTCTGGTCCTGGTGCCTGAACAGCCTGATCTTCGCCGGCGGCGGCGGACTGCTCGGCACCGCCGTCTCCGCCCTCGCCGGCTACGGCCTCGCGAAGTACTCCTTCCGCGGGAAGAAGCTCGTCTTCAACTTCCTGCTGATCGGAGTGCTCATCCCCGGGGTCATCCTCGCGATCCCGCAGTACCTGCTGCTCTCCTCCGTCGGGATCGCCGGCACCTACTGGTCGGTGCTGCTGCCCTGCATGATCAGCCCGTTCAGCATCTACCTCTGCCGCATCTACGCCACCGCGGTGGTGCCCACCGAGATGCTCGAGGCCGGGCGGATCGACGGGGCGAGCGAGTGGCGGATCTTCTCGCGGATCGCCGTCTACCCGATGGTGCCCGGGCTGATCACCGTGTTCCTGCTGCACTTCGTCGGCATCTGGAACAACTTCCTGCTCCCCTTCATCATGCTCTCGCGCACCGACATGTTCCCGCTGACGGTCGGCTTCTACTCGCTGATGAACCAGGGCAACGACCAGCCCAACACCTACAACGTCGTGATCATGGGCTGCCTCGTCTCGACCATCCCGCTGATCGCGCTCTTCCTCTTCCTGCAGCGCTACTGGCGCCTCGACCTCGTCAGCGGATCCCTCAAGGGCTGACCGCCCGGTTCCGCCGACCTCGCCGACCGCTCCGCCCGACCGCTTCTCCGCGCCGACCACCTCTCTCACACCGAAGGATCGACATGACCACCACCGAGACCGCCATCGCCCCGAAGGCGACCGGCAGCACCCTCCCCCACGGCGGCTGGCCCGTCATGCTCACCCCGTTCCGCGAGGACCGCTCGCTCGACTTCGAGCAGGTCGACGCCCTCACGGACTGGCTGATCGACAACGGCGCCGCCGGCATCTTCACCGTCGCGCTCTCCAGCGAGATGTACGACCTCACCGAGGAGGAGCGCCTCGCCCTCGCGACGCGGGTCGTCGCCCGCTCCGCCGGCCGCGTCCCGGTGGTCGCCTCCTCCGTCTCCTCGGGCACCCCGGACGAGCAGGCCGCGTCCGCTGCCGCGATGGCCGCGACCGGGGTCGACGCGGTCGTGCTGATCTCCTCGCTGGTCGGCGGGCTCACCACCACCGAGGAGGAGTGGCGCGCGACGGTGCAGCACATCCTCGACACCGTGCCGGGGGTCGACTTCGGGATCTACGAGTGCCCGGTGCCGTTCAAGCGCCTGCCCTCGACCGAGACCGTCGCCTGGATGGCCGGGACCGGCCGCTTCGTCTTCTACAAGGACACCTCGCACTCGCTCGAGACCATGCAGGAGCGCCTCGCCGCGATCGCGGGCACCCGCCTGAAGCTCTACAACGCGCAGATCTCCTCCCTCACCGACTCGCTCCGCGCGGGTGCCGCGGGTCTCAGCGGCTACGCCGCGAACATCTACCCGGAGCACGTGGCCTGGCTCTGCGAGCACTACGACGACGAGCCCGCCGAGACGGCCGTCGCCGTGCAGCGCCTGCTGACGGTCGCCGAGCACACGATAAACTCCCGCTATCCGACCTCGGCGAAGTACTACCTCCGGCACAGCTCGCGTCTGGCGATCGAGCCGATCAGCCGCTGGAAGCCCGAGGGCATCGGCGCGCACGAGGGCGCACCGCTGCTGGAGCTCGCCGCCTACATCCGCGACCTGCGCCTGCCCGGGGCGGCGCGGGTCGACGGCGCCCGCTAGATGCTCGTCGGGGCGTACCCGTCACTGCCGGAGCACGCGCGTCGCGACGCCGTCGCCTTCGACGCCTTCCACGAGCGGATCGCGCTCGTCACCGGGTGCTCGGGGTTCGAGATCCCGTTCGGCAGCGCCTTCGTGCCCGACGAGGCGGAGCTGCTGCGGCTGCTGCGCCGCGGGGGGACGCACGTGCTCACCCTGCTGCCGGCGGTGCTCGAGCGCGGGGTCGGGCTGGCGGATCCGGTCGAGGAGCCCCGGGGCGCGGCGGTCGCGCTGGTGCGACGGGCCGTCGCTGCCGCAGTATCGGTGAACGAGAGCGAGCGTCGCGCGGTCGTCGACGCGGTGCTGCTCCACTCGGCGCCGCGGGTGACGCGTGCGACGGCGGACGCCGCCCGAGCGGCGTTCTCGCGGAGTCTCGCCGAGATCGCCGGCTGGGACGCGCACGGCGTGCGGTTCGTGATCGAGCACTGCGACTCCTTCGAGGGGCCCGGCCCGGCGAAGGGCTTCCTCGACCTGCCGACCGAGCTCGACCTCGCCTCCCGCCACGGCTTCGGCACCGCGATCAACTGGGGCCGCTCCTACCTCGAGACCCGCCGCCTCGACGGCCCGCTCGAGCACGCGCGGGCCGCGCGCGACGCCGGCACCCTGGCGATGCTCGGCGTCTCGGGAGTCAGCGACACGGCCACGCCACTCGGCCCCGCGTTCAGCGACAGCCACGCCTCCGTCCGCACCGACGACACCGTCCCGAGCCTGCTCGATCCCGACACCCTGCAGCGCTTCCTCGAGGTGGATCCCGGAGCGCGTGTCGTCACCAAGGTCGCGGGCGGACCGCACGCACTCGCCGCCTCCGCCCACGCCGCCCGCCGGCCCTTCCTGCCGGCCGAGCAGCCCCGCAGGCTTCCCCTGCCGGCCGAGCAGCCCCGCAGGCCTCCCCTGCCGGCCGAGCAGCCCCGCAGGCCCCACATGCTGGTCGAGTAGCCCCGCAGGGGCGTATCGAGACCCGCCGCCCCCAGCATTTCCGCCCTGAAGACACGACGCCGACCACCTCACCGCTCTCGGGAGACACGCCATGACCCACCACCCCGCGGACACCCGCTACGACCGGATGACCTACCACCGCACCGGCCGCAGCGGCCTGAAGCTGCCCGCCCTCTCACTGGGCCTGTGGCACAACTTCGGCGAGACGAAGCCGATCGAGACCCAGCGCGCGATCGTCCGCCGCGCCTTCGACCTCGGGATCACCCACTTCGACCTCGCCAACAACTACGGCCCGCCCTACGGCTCCGCCGAGACGGCGTTCGGCCGGATCCTCGCGGAGGACCTGCGCCCGTACCGCGACGAGCTGGTCCTCTCCACGAAGGCCGGCTACGACATGTGGCCCGGCCCCTACGGCGATCACGGCTCGCGCAAGTACCTGCTGTCCTCGCTCGACCAGAGCCTCGGCCGGCTCGGCGTCGAGTACGTCGACGTCTTCTACTCGCACCGCCCCGACCCGGAGACCCCGATCGAGGAGACGATGGGCGCGCTGGCGAGTGCGATCCAGCAGGGCAAGGCCCTCTACGCGGGTGTCTCGAACTACTCGCCCGAGCAGACGATCGCCGCCCGCGACGCGCTCGCCGCGCACGGGGTGCCGCTGCTGATCCACCAGCCCCGCTACTCGATGCTCGACCGCCGGCCCGAGGAGTCGGGCCTGCTCGACCTCGTCGAGCGGGAGGGCATCGGCGCCATCGTCTTCTCCCCGCTGGAGCAGGGCCTGCTCACCGACCGCTACCTCTCCGGCGAGATCCCGCCGGACTCTCGCGCCGCGGTCGGGCACTTCCTCAAGCCCGGAGCCCTCGAGGGCGACTACCAGCGGCTGATCCAGGGCCTGAAGGAGATCGCGGACGGGCGCGGCCAGAGCATCGCCCAGCTCGCCCTGAACTGGGTGCTGCGCTCCTCCGCCGTCACCTCGGCGATCATCGGCGCCTCGAGCGTGCAGCAGCTGGAGCAGAACGCGGCGGCCCTCGACGCACCGCCTCTGACCGGCGCCGATCTCGAGGCGATCGAGACGGCCCTGCCGAACTGACGGAGCCCGCCCTGCGACGCCTGCGCTCGCGATGCTCACCGGAGGCTCCGGCGGCCGATCCGCCCTCGGACTCATGGCCTGGATTCGAGGCATAGTGAGCGCAGCAGGGTCGGCACCCGGGCGCCTCCCCCGCCGCTCAGAACAGCCGGACCGCGTCCTCCGGCTCGTCCAGCCCGCGCACCAGCGTCGGGATCCGCTTCTTGAAGGCGAAGAAGCCGCGCGACGCCGAGGGCCACGCGGTGCCGTCCCAGCGGCGGCGCACGGTGACGAGCGCGATGCCCTCCTGAGCGAGGGCGGAGCGGAGCGCGTCCAGCCGCTCCTGCACGGGGCCGACCGGCGCGTACGGGAACACCACGGTGTCGAGCCGCTGGGACGCCGCCCAGTCGACGACGGTCGCGGGCAGCGCATCGGCCAGCACCCGCGCCGGCCGGCCGCCCTTGTCCGGCGTGTGCTCGGCGGCGTCGGCGATCGCCGCGGCCGTGAAGTCCTGCACCGCCTCGGAGACCGCGAACGGCGAGCGCTCCCCCGGGTCGGCGACGACCGCGGTCGCGATCAGCCGCTCGGCCAGCCCGGGCTGCTCGGCGAGGAGGCTCCCCGCGTCGAGGTCCTCCTCGTGCAGCAGGAGGCCGGGGCGGGTGCCGAGGGTGCCGACGACGTCGTCCGGCTCGATCGGCGTGCGGGGCGGGAAGTGCTCCTCGCTGAGCGCGGGCGCCGAGCCGGCGAGGCCCTGCGGCGAGAAGCGGCCCTCGGTGTACTTGGCGATGTTGGACGCGGTCGCGAGGTACGTCTTGCCCGGGGTCTGCAGGCCGGCGACCCAGCGCCAGGACAGGGTGTTGGAGGCGGCGTCGCCGTCGAGCAGGTGCCGGTAGAAGAAGTCGGCGCCGAGCTGCCAGGGCAGGCCGAGCGTGAAGACCCAGATGCTCGCGAACCACATGCGCGTGTGATTGTGCAGGTAGCCGGTCTCGACGAGCTCCTGCACCCAGGCGTCCATCGCGTCGATGCCGCTCCGGCCGCCGATCGCGTCGGCGTAGCCGGTCGGGAGGTGTCCCTCGGACTCGCGCACCTCGCGGCGGTAGCGGCGCCACACCTCCGGGTTCTGCTCGAGCCAGCCCTTCCAGTAGGTGCGCCAGAACACCTCCTGGACGAACTTCTCCGCGGCGGTGAGCTTGTGGCGGGCGAGGACCGCGGCGACGACCTCCCGCTCGGTGACGAGCCGGTGGCGGAGGTACGGGGAGAGCCCGGAGACGTTGCTCCGGGACGGTCCGTGGTCGTGATTGCGCTCGCGCGTGTAGGCGGAGCCGGCGCGCGCGACGAAGTCGTCGAGCGCCTCGAGACCGGCGGCTCGGGTCGGGATAAACATCCCGCCATCATGCGTCGCGCTCCGGGGCGGGGGCTGACAGCGCCTTGCCACAACCTGTTTGGTCGGATCAACCACCGGCTGCCGCCGGGCCTCCTCAGACGTGCCGAGAGCGCCGTGAAGATCCGGTCTCACCAATGTCGGTAGTGGATGGTTCGATCTTCTCAACCAAGAAGGAGCGAGTCGTGTCAACAGGATTTATCAGGTTGCGCCACCCGTCGACGCCGACGCCGGACGGATGCCGTTGGTGCGGTACCGCTCCGGCGGGACACGGCTACATGTGGGTGCGATCGATAGGAGGCCACCTTTGGGAAGCGCCGACTAGCGCTCAGCGGCTTGCTCGCATGCGCCATCGGGGAGTCATTGCGCGCGCCGCATGAGCTCCTCGAAAACTTCAATCAGTGCGGCAGGGACCTCGTCCTTCGTCTTCAGGCGTAGGACCAAGGAAAGCAGCATGTCCGGCTTGCCCTTCGGGGCGCCGCTCGAACCTCGTTGAACCATGCGAAGGACGTCGGTACTGAACTTCTTTCCCACCCCTCGGTGCGATGCGAAATCGGCCTCCGACCAAGTGTCAGATGGGACGTCATCCCCATCTCGAATCCACAAATCGTTCGCTGCGGTCACCCATTGCGCGTCAGAAAAGACGTCCTCGATCTCGTTGGGATCGCCGACATAGAGGCAATGCTTGCTGGGATGCAAGCCCGACTTCATCAATCGCTCGTCGCTGAAGACGTGCTTCGCGACGGTCTTTGAGTCGGTATCAACGAGGAACGAGACCTTCCTCTCGTGTCCTGCGAGAAATTGAGCAAAGCGCAACGCGCCTTCGTTGTTGTGGCACGGCCAGAGCGCGATACCGCACGATTCAAGATGGCGACCGGTAGCGAGTTTGAAAAGAACCGGAATCACTCTCGCTTCTGTCTCCCCTTCCACGCCAACAAAAAGCCGCTCATGCAACAAGACTGTATTTCGGAGGCCGACGCTGGCCGCGATGGCGCCGAGGTGCAGGCCGACCTGAGAGTCGTCGGCGAGGTGCTCAAGTATCGTGCGATGCTCAGCGTGCTTGACATGGACGACATCACTGATGTCGGTGCCATCGATGAGGTTCATCGAGTGAGAAGCTATGACGACAGTGACGTTCGGATGCGTAGTCTGCTCGTGGATCAGCCGCATCAATTCGCGTTGATGTCCGTAATCGAGATGTGTGTCCGGCTCATCGTAGAGAAGAACCACGTCCTCACCTGAGCGAGCGAGCACGGTAGAATTGTGCTCCCAGACCGCCAACGCGATGCGGCGTGCACGCCCGGCGCCTGAAACCTGAAGTCCAATCTCTTCTCCCGCGGGGTTCAACACCGTGATCTGAGTCGACTTCAGACCATTAGCGCTTGTGAAACTGACGGTTGGTCTAATCGTGACGTCACCGATATCTTGCACCTTCTGCATGATATGGTCGCGAATCTCCTCCGCATCTTGCGTCAACTTTCGTTCGAGTTCCGCCTCAATCGTGCGGACATCGCCTTGCAACTCGTCCGACTCGAGGTGACCTCGGTACGCTGTCTGTAGCGTCGACTGAATGGCCGTCTCGGCGTTGACTGCACTAGCAGCGTCGAAGCGCTGGCCAGCAGGTAGCGCCCGGTCCAGAGTTGTCTCCGCGGGGCTCCACATTTCCTCGGTGTCGGCCGCCGTAGCAGCTTCATCCAGCCGGCTTACGAGGTCGGCCTTGTATCCGTCTGTCGGCAAGCCAAGTCCACTGAGCCGATCCTTCAACACATCGACCTTTAGGGCGGCATAGTCCCGCAGGCGTACGTCGGCTGGAACCTGCTTGAGCACCTCTAGAGACGTAGTTCCATTTCGGTGCACGCGCCGGACTCGGAGAGGCGACGACCCAAGTCCGCTTTCCGTGTCGCGGAGCTCAAAGGTTCCCTCCACCCACGTTTCGGCAACACGACGAACCGCTTCGTCGTCATCCAGGACGCCACCCCGAAGATAGGTGCGATCCGAATCGTCTAGCTTTCGGGACCCGAGTAGAAATGAAATCGCGTCAATAATGGCGGTCTTGCCGGCATCATTGTGCCCGGCGAGCACCGTCGGAGAACCAATCGGCAACGGTCCCAGGGCTTCGACCGACCGGAAGCCGGCAATAGACACACTAATAAGCTTCATCATTCCCCCGTACGACTGCTGTCCCGAGATAAACCTATCGCTAACTGCCCGGCCACGCACCCTGTGGTCCTGCGCGGAGCCACTCAACGTCAGGCGCCTGAGCGCGATGGCGTTTCGATCTTGCGGTCCTGACAGCCCGACAAGTCGCGCCCCCAGCGAACCGTCAGTGCGCCAGCTGGGCAGGCCGACCAACACCACAATAACTACACCGACATTCGGACAGCGCACTCTCCCGGATGCCTGTTTGAGGAGGTGACAAACAGGACTTGAATCGGACCGTTCGCCATGGCGCCGGGAGCAGCCGGTCAGGCGGGGGAAGTGGATTCTGCGTCGAACGGAAGCTCAAAGACGCGCGCCTTCACCTTGGGCGCTACTCCTTTTGACTACTAGAAGGCAGCTGATTCACGCACCAGCCCGCCCAAGCTGTTCCGGCACGCCACGGTCGTCAGACGTCCGGGTCGCCACGGAGGAAGGACTCGACGGCCTCGATGACCTCGCTGCCTCGGTCTTCACGGATGGCGGTGATGGGCGTGTCCTCGTGGAGCACGGGGTTCCCGCCGAGGAACCACTGACGCGCGACGTGCTCCGACTCCGACTCCGACAGCGCGACCCAGACGCGATGGCCGAGCTGCAACCGGCGCGTGAAGTCCGCGGACGGGCGCGGGCCGTCGGGTTTGGCCCATTTGCTCGGCAGCTTCCGGTCCTTCGAGCCCGTCATCGCCGCGACGAGGGTCGGCCCCAGACCCTGGACGAGCACGGCAGCGACCTCGTGGACGTCCATCCGCGCGGTTCTCGCGTGCTGACCTGTCGTCACTGCAGTGGGCATGGCACCCTCCCTCGGGAGCATCGTTACCCCTACTTTACCCCCGAGTTCTCCGACGGCGGCGGTGTGACGAGGCCCTCCCGCCGTCGCCGCGCACCTACCCCTTCGCCTGGAAGTACACGTCCACGAAGTAGTTCGTGGAGTTGTACGACGACGACGGCATGACCCCGCCGGATCCGTAGCGGTAGACGCCGTTGTCGCCGGAGGCCGACGTCAGTGCGCCGTTCGTGACCGGCGAGGCGAGCCCCGCTCCGGTGGCGGCGTAGTAGCCCGCGGGCGCGAGGTACGAGACCGTGTAGCGCGCGCCCGGCACCAGCTCGACCGGTGTCGCGAAGGCGGCGCTCTGCCAGCCGGTCGCGGTCTCGCCGGTGAAGGTCACCTGCGCGATCCGCGTGCCGGAGGCGTCCCACAGCGAGCCGACGTGGGTGCCCGTGTTGCGGGAGCCCTTGTAGAAGGCGATGCCGGTGGCGCTGCCCGCGGTCGACGCGGTGAAGGCCATTCCGACCTCGACCGAGGACGAGTCCTCGGCGGAGGCGGTCGCGGGGGTCGCGTCGGCGAAGAGGCGCGTGCCCGACGGGGTGACCGGCGTCGGCGTCGGGGTCGGCGTGGGCGCCGCCGACGGCGTGAAGGAGACGTCGACCAGGTAGTTCGTGGTCGAGCGCTGCCCCGCGAAGCCGCCGGAGTAGGTGTACGCGCCGGAGTCGCTCGCGGTGACGAGCGGGCCGCGCGTGGATCCGGAGCCGAAGCCGTTGATCGTGGCGGAGTAGTTGCCGGTGGTCGTCGTGTAGGCGGCGACGTAGTCGGTGCCGCCGGTCACGGCCACCGGGGTGGCGAACGTCACCTGCTGCCAGCCGGCCGTGCTCTCGGCGGTGAAGGTCGCCCGGCCGATCTCGGCGCCGGTGTCGGCGTTCGAGAGCGTGCCCACGTGGGTGCCGGTGTTGCCGGGGCCCTTGTAGAAGCGGAGCGACGTGATCGTGCCGTCCACCAGCGGGGCGAAGCGCGTGCCCAGGGTGACGGGCGTGCCCTCGGCGACCTGCGCGATGCCCGGGGTCGTCGAGTCGTCGAAGAGCCGGCAGGGGCAGGCTCCCGCGACGGTGTCCGGCGCCTGGGTGGTGAAGGTCCAGCTGCCGCCGGCGGTGACGGTGCCGCCGCCGGTCGCGGTGCCGGCGAGCGTCGCGGTGTACCCGGTCGACGCGGCGAGCGGGGCGGTGGGCGTGAAGGTGGCGGTGCGGGTGGTGGCGTTGTACGCGGTGCTGCCTGCGACGCTCGCGCCGGCCGCGGTCTTCAGGGTCATCGCGACCGTGCTCGCCGTCACCGCCTTCGAGAAGACGGCCGAGACCTTCGTCGACGGCGCGACGCTCGAGGAGCCGGCCAGCGGCGACTGCGAGCCGACGCTCAGGGGCGTGGCGTCGACCGTGCTGTAGACGGCGTCGACGTAGTAGTTGTTCGCGCGGTAGCTGTCGGTCGGGAAGCCGCCGGTGGTGCTGTAGACCCCGGCGGGCGTCGCTCCGAAGCCGCCGGCGACCGTCAGCGGGGCGGCGGCATAGCCGGTGCTCGACCAGAACCAGTCCGCGGCCGAGTAGTGGCCGGTCGTGGTCGTGTACGAGACGACGTAGGTGGTGCCGGCGTTGACGGCGACGGGCGCGCCGAACGTGGCGGTCTGCCAGCCGCTCGCCGTCTCGTTCGCGAAGGCCACGGTGGCCAGCTGCCGGCCGTCGACACTCCAGAGGGTGCCGGTGTGCGGGCCGGTGTTGGCCGCGCTCTTGTAGAAGCGCACGCCCTGGATGAAGCCGTCGGCGCTCGGGGTGAAGCGCAGGCCGAGGGTGGCCGGATCGACGTCGCCGGAGTCGGCGGTCTTCGGCACCTCGGCGCCGAACACGGTGGCGGTGCCGGTGATGGTGACGGCGCGGCTGGTGACGGCGCCGATGTTGGCGCTGTCGTCGACGGCGCGCACCCGGATCGAGCCGGTGCCGGCGCCGTGCTGGACGTAGCTGTACGACCAGGACGTCGTGCCGGTCGCCGGGTGCCAGGTGGCGCCGTCGGTCGAGACCTCGACGCCGGCGACCTTGCCCGCGGCGTCGGTCGCGGTGCCCGAGACCGACACGGTGCTGCCGTTGGCCTTGCTGGTGGCGCCGGAGGGGTTCGAGACCGCGACGGTCGGGCCCGCGGTGTCGGTGCTCTTCGTCGCGGCGACCAGGCCGCTCATCAGCGTGGTGGGCTGCACGCCCATGTCGGCGAAGAGGTTCACCTGCGCCTGCTGCATCCGGACGTCCGCGGCGGCACCGTTGCCGTCGTGCTGCTGGTCGAGGCCCCAGGTCCACTGCACGGAGCCGGCCGAGAAGACGAGCGCACCGCTCGCCGCCTTGTACAGGGTGAGGTTGTGCCGGGTGGTGCCCGCGGCGACGGTGGTGCCGAAGTCCTGCAGGTACTCGGGGACGGCGCCGGTCGTCGTCGAGAGGCGGATCAGGCCGGGCGGCCGGGCGCCGTTGTCGACGTCCTCGTTGGACTCATAGCCGATGGTGTGCGGGGCCAGCGCGGCGCTGCTCCCGGCGGCGAGGCCGGTCAGCGAGGTGTTGCGCCAGAGCCGCAGCTTCCCCTCCGCGGCGCTGACGGTCACCGGCAGATCGGAGTAGTTCACCATGTAGAGCGTGCCCGCGAGGCTGTTCTCGGGCCGGCCGCCGCCGTTCGCCACCGAGGCGAAGCGCGGGTCGCGCCAGGTGCCGGTGGACTCGGGCGACGGGTCGGTCTTGGCGTTCGCCCAGGTCTCCTTGTAGGTGACGACGGTCCGGTAGTCCTTGCCGCCCGCGGTCGGCGAGGGCTCGTAGCGGGTGCGCCAGTAGTTCTCGTTGCCGGAGAGGAACTGGAGGTTCACGCCGGCGTCGCGCGCGGCGGTGACGTTCGCGCGCTGGGCGCCGGACCAGTACTCGTCGTGGCCGACCGAGAGGAAGGTGCGGTGCTGCTTCAGCGCCGAGCCGAAGCGGTCGGTGTCGACGCCGCTGAAGTAGCTGACGTCGTAGCCGTTGCGCTCGAGGAAGCGCACCAGCGGGAACTCGTTGGCGAAGTAGAAGTCGCGGCCCTGGTTGTCGCCGCGGGTGGTGACGGGGCGGTTGTAGCTGAGCTTGTAGGCGCGGCCGTTGGCGCCGCCGCTGTAGAAGTTCGAGCCGCCGAAGGTGTTGTAGGCCTGCCAGGTGGGGTCGGAGGTCTGGAAGAGCACGGCCGAGGTGCTGGCGGTGTCGCGCACGACGAAGGTGATCTGGCTCCGGCCGCCCGTGTCGGCGCGGGTGAGCAGGGCGACGTAGACGCCGGAGACGGCGGTGCTCGGCACGTCCCAGCCCGCCGAGACGGCCCACGTGCCGCAGTCGTAGAGCTCGGCGGTGACGTCGGAGAGGCACTCGGGCTGGACCTGCGGGAGTGCCGCGCTCGGGGTCACCGAGGTGATGAGGCGCGCGCCCTTCCCGGCGTACCAGCCGGTGCGGTAGACGTCGATGGAGTACGCCGCGGCGTCGGTGTCGATCTTGAAGTCGATCCGCTGGCCGACGTTCACGCTGATGTCGGTGGAGTAGCCCTGGATCGACGGGTCGCCGGCTCCGGTGATGTCCCAGACGGAGGGGTCGGTGCCGGGCTTCGCGTTCTCGCAGACGATGGCGTTCTGCCCCGGCGCGCACGCGGTGTCGGCGCTCGCGGTCGGGACGACGAGACCGACGACGACGAGGGCTGCGGCGGCGGCGATCGCGAGGAGCGACGCGCGGAGGCGGCCCCGGCGGGTCGGCGGGAGGAGCCGCGGCGTCAGCGCGGTGCGCGGCGTCAGCGAGGTCCGCGGCGTCAGGGGGGTGCGCGGAGCGGGGGCGGGGTCCATCGGGGACGCCTTTCGGGGGTCGTTCCCGCGTCGGGTACGCGGGAGCCGGCGACGGGGCGCGTCCGGGGACGCGCCGAGCCCGGGTCCGCGAGGGTCCTGCAGCTCCCCCGCCAGGATCGGGGAAGAGGGGGACGCCGGGCGGGTGGACCGGGAATGCCGAGCGCTTCGAAGCTACCGGAAGCGGCGGGTGTCGGGGAGGGCGATCCGCTCCGGCGTGACCGCTGCAGGGACGCCGGCCGCGTCTCCGCCCGATCCGACGCCGGATCGTTACCGAGAGAGCGCTCTCTAACGACGTACTCTGGGCAGACGCAGCTGGGGGGCTACTCCCCCTCGTCGCTCCATCACTCAACGAGGAGGAACCATGCGGTCATCCCTGCACCGTCGTCTCACCCTTCCGGTCGCCGTACTCGCGGCCGCCGGGATCGCCCTCGCGGGCTGCTCCAGCAGCAGCGACCCCAACGACCCGAACGCCGGCGGCGGCGCGAGCTCCGGCGGCGCCGCGGGCGACGGCTCGGTCACCGTCTACGGCACGATCAACGGCGACGAGGCCACCCTGCTCGAGCAGTCCTGGGCGGACTGGGAGAAGGAGTCCGGCATCGATATCAAGTACACCGGCGACAAGGGCTTCGAGCAGCAGATCGGCATCAAGGTGCAGGGCGGTGACGTCCCGGATCTCGCGATCTTCCCGCAGCCGGGACTGCTCGCCGACACCGTCGCCTCGGGGAAGGTGAAGGAGCTGCCCGAGGGCGCCCTCGCCAACGTGAAGCAGAACTGGTCGGAGGACTGGCAGAAGTACGGCCAGGTCGACGGCACCCAGTACGGCGCGCCGCTGATGGCGAGCGTGAAGGGCTACGTCTGGTACTCGCCGGCGAAGTTCGCCGAGTGGGGCGTCTCCGTCCCGACGACCTGGGACGAGATGGAGGCGCTGGGGAAGACCATCGCCGAGAAGTCGGGCGGACCGTCCTGGTGCGCGGGCTTCGCCTCCGACGCCGCGTCGGGCTGGCCGGGCACGGACTGGATCGAGGACGCGGTGCTCCGCGAGTCCGGTCCGGACGTCTACGACTCGTGGGTCGCGGGCGACACCCCGTTCACCGACCCTTCGATCAAGACAGCGTTCGACAAGGTCGGCTCGATCCTGCTCGACCCGACGCTCGTGAACGCGGGCTACGGCGACGTATCGTCCATCAACTCGACGGCCTTCGGTGACGTGGCGCAGAACATGGCCAACGGCTCCTGCGCACTGACCCACCAGGCGTCCTTCTTCGAGGGCTTCCTCACCGGAGCGGACGCGACCGTGGCCGAGGACGGCGACGTCTGGGCGTTCCTCACCCCGCCGATCGACGCCGACGACGACCAGGCCGTCACCGGCGGCGGCGAGTTCGTCGCCGCGTTCGCGGACGACGCGGACACCGCGAAGGTGCAGGAGTACCTGGCCAGCGCCGACTGGGCCAACAGCCGCGTGAAGCTCGGCGGCGTCATCTCGGCCAACACCGGCCTCGACCCGGCGAACGCGAGCAGCGACCTGCTGCGCAGCTCCATCTCGATCCTGCAGGACCCGGGCACCACGTTCCGCTTCGACGCCTCCGACCTGATGCCCAAGGCCGTCGGCTCCGACAGCTTCTTCAAGGGCATGGTCGACTGGATCGACGGCTCGAGCACCGACCAGGTCCTCGACACCATCCAGGCGGGTTACACCTCGTAGCGCGCGCGCCGATCGCGGGCGCCGAGCACATGCTGATCGAGTAGCCCGCGCAGCGGGCGTATCGAGATCCACCGTCTCCAGCGGGGTGGTTCTCGATACGCCGCCTCCGGCGGCTACTCGACCAGCATGAATGGCGCAGCGGTCCTCTGCCTGCTGATTGGACGGCCCGCGGAGCGGGTCCTCCCCATGCTGATCGAGTAGCCCGCGCAGCGGGCGTATCGAGATCCACCGTGCTCAGCAGGGCGGGTCTCGATACGCCGCCTCCGTCGGCTACTCGACCAGCATGGAACGGCGCAGATCGGGCTACCCGCCCAGCTCACGCTGATCGAGCAGCCCGCGGAGAACATGCTGATCGAGTAGCCCGCGCAGCGGGCGTATCGAGATCCACCGTCTCCAGCAGGGTGGGTCTCGATACGCCGCCGGAGGCGGCTACTCGACCAGCATGAACGGCGGCACAGCCCGCGGAGCGGTCCTCCGCATGCTGATCGGACGACCGTCAGCGGCCGGCGCCTCAGCGGCAGGTCAGCGCGGGGTGCGGCACGGTCTGCGTGTGCGCTCCTGCTCCGCCACCGGAGCGGCTGACCGCCACCGACACCTCGCCGGCGGGCAGCACCGCCAGGCGGGTGCTGAAGGCGTGGGTCGCCGCCTTGGTGGGCGCGACCGAGGCGAACGACTTCACGGTCGTCGCCCGGGTCATCGTCACGTCGACCGGCACGGTGTCCCGGTTGACCGACGTGACCGTCACGACGGCCTTGCCGGCGATGCAGCGCACCGCGGCCGTGCTGACGACGTCCAGCTTCGTCTCCTGCGCCGGCAGGACGAACGGAGCGAAGTCGATCCAGTCGACGTCCGGCGCGACGGCGTAGCCGGGCAGGACCCGGTCGTCGTTCGTGCTCGTCGTCGGGCCCTCGTCGATGAACAGCGTCGCGCGGGTGTTGCCGAAGGTCACCGGACCGGAGTCGGTCGCGAGGTCCAGCGGCAGGACCGCCTCCCAGAAGTTGCTCGAGGAGTAGGTGTACCGGAACGTGGTGCGGCCCACGAGGCCGGTGGTCCCGGCCTCCTCGGCCTGCAGCCCGAGGTCGACGACCTGCGGGTTGTAGTCGTGCGTCCCCTCGATGTCGTCGTTCGAGTAGTGCACGACGGCGTCGTAGGACCCGGCCCTGTCGAAGCCCGGGAGGCGGGGCACGGTGAGAGTGCCCTCGTTCGCGGGGTCCGCATCGGTGATGCCGAGGCCGGTCACGTAGCCGCTCCCGGAGCCGTTCGTGAGCGCTCCGCCGAAGCCGGCGACCGCGGCCGTGCCGCCGAGGTCGACCGTGGAGAGGTCCTCGGCCTGGACGCGGACGATGGACGCGTCACCGTCGACCGCGCGGGTGGTCGTGACCGAGCCGACGCGGACGCTGCCGGCGCTCGCGAGCTCGACCTCGCTGATGCCCTCGGGCAGGTGGACGCGGACCGTCGTCGTGCCCGGCGCGAAGGTCGCCGCTCGGCGACCGTTCACGTCGACCGTCAGCGAGGTGCCGGCGGCACCCTCCCACGCCACGGCGAGGTCGTAGTAGCCGGATTCGAACGTCGACGGGTAGAGGTCGGCGCGCTCGCCGGCCTCGAGCGAGAGACGTCCGCCCGAGAGCGTCGCACCGTCGATCAGACGGAATCCGGTCGCCGGGTACTCGACGGACTCGGCGTTCACCGTGCTGCCGACCCGGACGAGCTCGAAGCGGTCGAGCGTCACTCCGCCGTCGGCTCCGGCGCCGGGCAGGAGGGTGGTCCCGTCCTTGCTGGTGCGCACGCCGACGGTGTGGCTGCCGGCGCTCAGGGCGACGTACACCTCGGCGCTGCCGCGGGCGACGGTGCGGACGTTGCTCGGCTTGATCGCGTTCGCGCCGTACTGCGCGAGCGTCGAGAACGCTCCGTCGACGAAGACCGCGTGCTGCGCGGCCCTGCCGGGAGTGGCTCCGAGGATCTGCAGGCGGTAGAGACCCGCCTGCGCCACCGTCACCGACCAGTCGGCGCGCGAGCCCACGGCGGCGAAGCCGGAGACGTCGCGGTCGCCGGAGGCGCGGTAGCCGTCGGGCGTGCGAGTGGCCGCGGCGGTGAGGCGGGTGGCCTCGGCCTCGATCACGTGGCGCTCGCCCTGGGCGGCGGCGGCCGCCTCCACGTCGCGGGTCGCGGCGGGAGTGACGACGACCTGGTAGGCGCTCGACGAGTTCGCGGAGGGGATCCGCAGCTCGACGCGCCCGTTCACGACCGACACCGCGTCGTCGGCCAGGACGACCCGGGGGGTTCCCGCGATGCCGTCGGTGCCGCTGACGACAGCCTCGCGGACCTCCACGTCCACGGAGGAGCCGAACGTCGCGCTGTCGAGGCCGTTCAGCGTGAGAGCGCCGTCACGGCCGTCGGGGATCCCCGCGACGATCACCTGGGCGCGGTCCGCGTCCCGGTCGATCGCGGCGATCGCCTTCTCGCGGTTCGTGGTGACCGCGACCGTGCGCGATCCGGTCAGGTCGCCGTACCACTTGAAGAGCCACCAGCCGCCGTTCGCGGCGTTGACCTTCGCCTGGTTGTCCGAGAGCGTGCCGGAGGCGGTCCAGTAGGCCGTCTGCGCGTCGATCTTGGCGGCCTCGAAGCCGGCGAACCAGCGCAGGAGGTTGGCGGGCGAGCTCATGTCGGTGCTCGCTCCCCACTCGGTGATGTTGATCGAGGGGATGTCGGCGGCGGCGATGCCCACCTCGGCGGCGTAGCGGCGGAAGTCGGACGCGCGGTCCGGCAGCCACTGGTAGCCGCGGAGCTCGTGCCAGACGTAGATGTCGGGCACCGTGCTCGTCGCCCGGGCCATGTTCAGGAAGGACTTGATGTTGCCCTCACCGCGCCAGGCCGCGTCTCCGGGGCCCGCGATCTGCGGACGCTCGAGGCCGTGCTTCGCGTAGGTGTCGGTGATGACCTTCCAGGCGGCCGCCCAGTCGGTCGCTCCGCCGGGGGTGAAGCTGCCGGGCTGGTTGCCGACGTGCATGTAGCGGTTGTAGAGGTCGTCCGAGTTCAGCCACTGCAGGTCGACCTCGTTGAACGGGATGAAGACGTACTTCTCGGGGTTCTCGGCCTCACGGGCGACCTCGTCGACGACGATCTCGAGCACCTCGAGGTAGTCCCAGACGCCGTTGGGCGCGGCGGTGTACTCGTCGGTCAGACGGCCGCTCGCGTCACGGACGTAGCTGCGGTCGTCGCCGGGGCGCTTGCCGCCGTTGTAGGGCCAGTCGGGGTAGTAGTCCTGGGTGTAGAGGTAGAGGTCCTCGCCGTACTTGTCGAAGAAGGTCTTCTCGACGGTGAAGGCGTCGCCGCCCGGGTGCTGCGTGCCGAACGGGGGCTTCTGCGACACGTTGGTCATCGCCGCACCGTTGACGAGCGCCTGCGTGGGTGAGCCCTCGTCGCCGAGGCCGTAGAGGGTGCCGGAGGCTCCTCCGCGGAACTCGCCCGTGTCCTGGCCGAAGTCGACGGCGATCGACTCGGTCGGCCGGGCCGTGACCGTGACGGTCGTGGTGAACGGGGTCGACCATCCGGCGACGGTGCCGTTCACGGTGAACGTCGCTCCGGCCGTGGCGTAGGCGGAGGCGGGGACGACGCTCCAGGTGATCGCCGCGGTGGTGGGACCCGATTCACGGGTGACGTTCACGGTCGCGGGGAGGGTCGGCGCGACCTGCGCGGCGGTGGACGCGGTGAAGCTCTGGCGCTCGACCGAGACGATCGCGCCGGCGTCGTCGAGGTAGGCGTTCGAGACCTGCTCCGCCGTGAGCGCGCTGCGGTAGATCGCGAAGTCGTCGAACTCGCCGCCGAAGAACGCGGCGTACGGCCCCGCCCACGGCACGCGGCCGATCAGGCCCGAGCGCGTGCTGGAGGGCGAGGCGAGCTTCGCGAAGTCGAGCGCGACCGCCTCCGTCCGCACGAGCGAGCCGTTGATGTAGTACGAGACGGAGTCGGTCGTGGCGACCGTGGTGATCTGCGCCCACGTGTTCGTGGGCAGCGGAGTGGAGGACACCGCCTTGACCTCGGTGCCGGTGTTGGCGGCCGCCTTGGACTGACCGCCCTCGTTCGGCACGTGGTACAGCCCCCAGTTGTCGGCGGGGAGCGCATCGCTGCCGATGATGTACGACCACGGCAGCTGGCCGGCGTTCTTCCCGTCCCACTTCACCCAGGTCGAGACCGTCATGGCGGAGGTGTCGGCGAAGAGCCCGGCGGGGATGTCGAGGTACGGCGCGGCGGCCTGCGACGAGCCCTGCGAGCCTCCGGGGAAGAGGCCGGAGGCACCGGAGCCGGCGACCGGGCCCGTCCCGCGGGGCAGCGACGTCGCGTTGCGGACGCGGGCGTCGAAGGCGGAGCCGAGGGAGCCCTGGTTGGCGACGGTGGCCGCCGAGGGGTTCTGGTCGAACGTGTAGAGGACGGCGGGGGCCGGCAAAGTGTCGACCGCTGCAGCGGGACCGGCGCCGACGAGTGTCGAGGTCGCCAGCACGGGAAGTGCGACGAGGGCGGCGATCGAGGCGGTGATCCGCCTCGAGAAGGAGTGGGGAGTGTGCATGGGTTCCTCAACGCTGAGAAGGGATCCGACATCGCCGTCGAGACGAGCGCGGAAGGAGTCGATCGCTGCACGATATCGATTTCACGCGGCGATCTCCAGACATTCCTGAAATCGATACCAAGTCCGGCGGCGTGAAGGCGGGCCCGGGCAGATAACGCTTTCATCTCAGGCTTGCGCTTTCGTGAAATCGGTATCAGTATCTGTCCAGTCCCGAATCCGGGACGACGCCCTTCCCACTCCACGACGACGAGGAGCCCCTGTGCCGAACGACCTGACCTGGGGAGACCCCGAGGCCCTGCAGCTGACGTTCGCCTGCGACGCCGATGCTCCGTTCCGGCTGGTGGCGCTGACGGCCCGCGGTGTCGCGCTCCGGGCGACGCACGCCGCTCCGTTCTTCGAGATCACCACCGTCGCCGCCGGTCACGCCCCGGCGAGCAGCCGGCTGACCCACTCCCAGCTCGGCACCGCACTGCGCTACGTCTCGCACCGCGAGAGCGTCGTCGACGGCCTCGACGTGCTGGAGGTCACGGCCGAGGCGCCGGGACTGGTCGCGACCGCCGTGCTCCGGAGGGTGCCCGGCGTCGCCGCCGTCACCTCCGAGGTCGTCGTCCGGGCTGTCGAGCGGCAGGTGCTGCGGTCCGTCGCGTCGTGGAGCTGCGACCCGGGCGCCACCGCCGGCACCGGCACCGGCACCGCGGGGCCGACCGGCAAGGAGTCCTTCGCCCGCTGGTCGCTGCTGCGCGGCCGCAACGACTGGCTCGGTGAGGGCCGCTGGAGCAGCACGCCGCTGCGCGAGGCCGGCCTGGTCACCCTCCGCGAGGACATCACCGGGCACGACCCGCGCGGCGCGGTCGGCGCGGTCTCGACCGGCAGCTGGTCCACCGGAGAACAGCTCCCGGTCGCCGGCCTCCACGCCCCCGACACCGCCCTCCTCTGGCAGATCGAGCACAACGGCGCCTGGCGCTGGGAGGTGGGCGAGGACATCGACGGCGGCTCGATCGCCCTCTCCGGCCCCACCGACCTCGACCACGGCTGGCTCTGCGTGCTCGAGCCCGGCGAGGAGTTCCGCTCCGTCCCCGTCACGGTCGCCGTCGGCGCCGACACGACGGCCGCCGCGGACGCGCTCACCCTCAGCCGCCGGGCCCGGCGCCGCGCGCACCCGGACAACGCGGCGATGCCCGTCGTCTTCAACGACTACATGAACACCCTCGACGGCGACCCGACCACCGAGAAGCTGCTGCCGCTCATCGACGCGGCGGGCGCGGCGGGCGCCGAGATCTTCTGCATCGACGCCGGCTGGTACGACGACAGCGGGGTCGCCGGCGGCTGGTGGAGCAGCGTCGGCGCCTGGCAGCCGTCCACGGTCCGCTTCCCGGACGGCCTCTGCGAGGTGATCGAGCGGATCCGCGCCCGCGGCCTGGTCCCGGGGCTGTGGCTGGAGCCCGAGGTCATCGGCGTGGACAGCCCCCTGGCCGGCGAGCTGCCGGACGACGCGTTCCTGCAGCGGGCCGGCGCGCGGATCGAGGAGCACGAGCGGTTCCACCTCGACCTGCGCCACCCCGCGGCGCGCGCGCACCTCGATGCGACGGTCGACCGGCTGATCGCCGACTTCGGCATCGGCTTCTTCAAGCTCGACTACAACATCGACGCCGGCCCCGGCACCGACCGCGACGCCGACTCGATCGGCGCGGGCCTGCTCGGCCACAACCGCGCCTACCTCGCCTGGCTCGACGGCGTGCTCGAGCGGCACCCGACCCTGGTGATCGAGAGCTGCTCCTCCGGCGCGATGCGGCAGGACTGGGCCGTGATGTCCCGCCTGCAGATGCAGTCGACCTCCGACCAGCAGGACTTCCGCCGCTACCCGCCGATCGCGGCCGCCGCGCCGATGATGCTCCTCCCGGAGCAGGCCGCCAGCTGGGCGTACCCGCAGGCCGACATGGACGACGAGGAGATCGCGTTCTGCCTGGTCACCGGGCTCCTCGGCCGGTTCTACCTCTCGGGCTACCTCAACCGGATGTCCGACCCGCAGCTCGCCCTGGTGCACGAGGCGGTCGCCGCGGCGAAGCGGCTCCGCGCTCCGATCGCGGCGTCCCTCCCGCGCTGGCCGCTCGGGCTGCCGGGCTGGACGGACGACGCGGTCGCCCTGGCGCTGCGGACCGAGGACGAGCACCTGGTCTCGGTCTGGCGCCGCAGCGGCAGCGACGACGTCGTGCTGCACGTCCCGGAGCTGCGCGGGCAGGACGTCGACGTCTCGGTCGTGTTCCCGGTCGCGCTGACGGCCTGGCCCGTCGAGTGGGAGCCCGTTACCGCACGCCTCACCGTCCGGCCCACCGGCTCCGGTCCCTCCGCCCGCACCTTCCGCCTGTCCCTCCGCACCACCTGACCCCTGCCGGATCCACCCGTCCCGGCACACCCTCTCCCCTCACAGAAAGCTCGAGTATTTCGATGAAGAAGTCACTCCTCAGCGCCGCCGTCCTCACCGCGGCCTCCGCCCTGCTCCTCGCCGGCTGCAGCGACCCCGGGGCCGGCGGCGGCACCGCGGGCGGCGACGCCGCACCCGCCTCCTGGCCCGCCCAGGACGCCGACCTCTCCGGCACCGAGCTCACCATCTGGGCCGCACAGAACTCCAACACCGTCCCGGAGTCGGTGATCGAGGGCTTCGAGGAGCTCACCGGCGCCAGCGTCGACGTCGAGACCATCCCGGACCCCTACGAGCAGGGCGTGCAGACCAAGGTCGCCACCGGCGACAAGCCCGATCTCGCCTTCTGGCAGCCCACCGCCTCGCAGCTCACCGCGCTCAACGCCTCGACGAACCTGCAGAGCCTCGACGGAGCGCCCTGGCTCGAGGACGTCGATCCCTCGCTGAAGGACATCACCGGCCTGCTCGACGACACCCGCTACGCCGCGCTGGTGACCACGCCCGCGGTCGAGGGCGTCTACTACAACAAGAAGGTCTTCGAGGCGAACGGCATCACCGAGACGCCGACCGACTGGGACTCGTTCGTCGAGCTCGGCCGGCAGCTGAAGGACAAGGGCGTCACCCCGTTCTTCGAGATGGGCGCCGACCGCTGGGCCACCCAGTGGTGGGTGCAGGTGCAGCTCGCCGACGCCGCGAAGGACGGCCTCTGGGACCGCGTGAACTCGGGCGAGGAGAAGTTCACCGACCCGACCATCCAGGGCACGATCGACACCTACAAGGGCCTGATCGACGAGGGCCTGTTCAACGAGGACATCAAGACCGCCACCTTCGAGGACCAGGGCGCGGCCCTGCTCGCCGGCGACGCCGCGATGGTCGTCCAGGTCAACTCGTTCTTCGGCCAGCTGCAGTCGCTCTCCGACACCGCGACGCTCAACGACACCATCGGCTTCTTCCCGATCTCGCCCTCGGGCAACGTCGGCACCTTCATCCCGGACCAGTCGAACGCGCTCGTCGCCTTCGCGACCGGAGACGAGAAGAAGGAGGCGGCCTCGCGCCAGCTCCTCTCCTACTGGCTCGGCGACGGCTACTCGGACTTCGTCACCGCGCAGGACACCATCTCGCTCCAGCCCTCGGTCACCACGCCCGACACCGTGCCCACCGCGCTCGTCTCGGTCAGCGACTCCGTCGGCGACTCGGTCGGCTCGATGCAGGCCCAGGCCATCGCGAACCCCGACCTGTACATCTACCTCGCCGACATGATCCAGGGCACCAAGACCCCGGAGCAGGTCGCGCAGGCCACGCAGGACCAGTTCGCGCAGCTCGCGAAGGCGCAGGGCGCCACCGGCTTCTAGCCGCTCGACACCGGGGCCCGGCCACGACGGCGGGCCCCGGACCCTCCCGCGCACGACCCCCTCTCTCGAAAGGCAGTGCCCCGCGTGTCCACCACCCGAGCCGCCGCGCCACCCCGGGTCCTCGCCCGGGCCGTGAAGACCGGCGGCATGCCGAGCGGACGCCGCTCCGACCACCCGCTGGTCTTCCTCGTGCCGGCCCTCCTGGTCCTGATCGTCTTCTTCTTCGTGCCGACGGTGTTCAACTTCGTCTACGCCTTCACCGACTGGTCCAGCTTCAAGGCCGCCATCGGCTTCGTCGGCGTCGCGAACTTCGTCGACCTCTTCCAGAGCGGCACGCTGATCCAGGCGCTGCGGGTGACGCTGGTCTACGCGGTGCTCGTCGCGGTCTTCCAGAACGTCTTCGGCCTGATCCTCGCGCTGCTGCTGGAGAAGGACACCCGGGTCAACCGCTTCGCCCGGGTGATGTTCTTCATCCCGGTGATCATGTCCGCCCTCGCGGTCGGCTACGTCTTCCAGGCGCTGCTGAAGCCCGACGGCGCGCTGAACGGGATCCTCTCCTTCGTCTCCGGGCAGCCGGTCTCGATCGCCTGGCTCGGCGACACCACCTGGACGATCGTCGTCGTCGCCCTGATCCACTCCTGGAAGTGGATGGGCCTGTCGATGCTCATCTACCTGGCCGGGCTCAAGACGATCTCGGGCGACGTGCTCGAGGCCGCGCGCCTGGACGGCTCCTCCTGGTGGCAGACCTTCCGCGACATCCGCTTCCCGCTGATCGCGCCGGCACTGACCTTCAACGTCGCCACCGCGCTGCTGGGCTCGATGAACGGCTTCGACATCGTCCAGGCCACCACCGAGGGCGGCCCCGGCGGCACGACCGAGCTGCTCAACATCTTCATCTTCCGCACCTTCGGCCAGGGCCTGTTCGCCCAGGCGACCACGATGAGCCTGATCCTCTTCGTCACCGTCGCCGTCCTCGCCTTCCCCGTCATCCGCACCCTGCGCCGTCGAGAGGACGTCCTGTGAGCACCGTCATCGAGCGACCGGTCACATCCGCTCCCGCGGCCCCGGAGTCGCGGGTCCGCCGCTCCCGCCGCCCGCTGCTGCAGCCGATCGCCGCCCTCGCCAGCGTCGCCCTGCTGCTCGGCGTGCCGTTCTGGCTGATCGTCAGCACCGCGGGCAAGACCCAGGCGGAGGCGCTGAACCCCAACCTCGCCGCCCCCTCGCAGTGGCAGCTGCTCGAGAACTTCGCGACCGTCTTCACCGACGGCCGCATGGTCCCCGCGTTCCTCGGCAGCGTCCTCGTGATGGTGCCCTCGGTGCTCGGCGTGCTCGTGCTCGGCTCGATGGCCGCCTGGATCCTCGGCCGCCGCACCGGTCGCGGGATGGCCGTCGTCTACGCGCTCGCCATCAGCGGCATCGTCCTGCCGCCCGCGGTCGTCACCGTGGTGCTGCTGCTGCGCCAGCTCGGCCTCGCCGGCACCGCCGTCGGCATGGTCGGCGTGTACATGGGGATGTACCTCTCGACCGTGATCTTCTTCGTCACCGGCTTCGTCCGCACCATTCCCGCGGAGCTGGAGGAGGCGGCCCGCGTCGACGGCGCGCGGCCGATCCGGGTGTTCTTCACGATCATCCTGCCGCTGCTGATGCCGGTGCTCGCGACCGCGACGATCCTGATCTGCCTCTACATCTGGAACGACGTCTTCTACGCGCTCTTCGTGGTCGGCGGCCGGCTCGACACCCTGCCGCTGAACCTCTACCAGGTGGCCAGCGCCGGGCTCTACCTGCAGAACTGGCACCTGATCTTCTCCTATATCATCCTGATGAGCCTGCCCCTGCTCCTGGTGTTCGTCTTCGCGCAGCGCAAGATCATCTCCGGCATCACGAGCGGCGCGGTGAAGTGACCACCGCCGGAGCCCGCGGCACCGAGCCGGTCGCCCTCGCTCCGTCGTGGCTCGCCGGGCACTTGCAGGACGGTCGAGGACGGAAGCGGGACGGCGTGACGCGCGACAGGTCGACGAGGGCCCCGGTCATCGCCGACGTCGCCCGCCTCGCCGGCGTCTCGGTCCCGACCGTGTCGCGGGTGCTGACCGGTGCCGCGCGGGTCGCCCCCGACAAGCGCGAGCGAGTGCTCGCGGCCATCGCGGAGCTCAACTACCGGCCCAGCGCCGTCGCCCGGAACCTCGTCACCCGGCGCTCGCGCACCATCGCCGTCGTCGCCGGCAACACTTCGCAGTACGGCTACGCCGAGGCGATCCGCGGCATCGAGGAGGAGGCGCGGGCCGGCGGCTGGACCGTCACCATCACCGTCGTCGAGTCGGCGGACCCGGAGCACGTCGAGCGGGCGCTCTCCTCGGTGCTCGACCAGAGCCCCGACGGGATCGTCGTCCTCAAGTTCGACCCGCCCGGCGTGGCCGTGCTCGCGGCGATCCCGGAGACCGTGCCGGTCGTCGCGCTCTCGGGGGTCCGCGGGCGGCGGCCGCAGGCGGTGCTCGACGAGCTCCGCGCGGCCCAGGCGCTGACCGAGCACCTGCTCGAGCTGGGCCACGCGACGGTGCACCACATCCGCATCCCGCCGTCGCGGCGCGAGGACGGCCGGACGACCGGCTGGCGCCGCGCGCTGAAGGCCGCGGGAGTGGCCACCGCGCCGACCCCGCTCGAGGCGACGTGGGAGCCGGAGTCCGGGCGACTGCTCGCCGCGCGGCTGGTCGAGGACCCCAGCGTCACCGCCGTCTTCTGCGGCAACGACGAGATCGCGATGGGAGTGATCAAGGGCATCACCGAGGCCGGGCTGCGCGTCCCCGAGGACATCAGCGTCGTCGGCTTCGACGACCACCCGCTCGCCCGGATGTGGACGCCGGCCCTGACGACCGTCCGCCAGGACTTCGCCGGCCTCGGCCGCCGCGGCTTCGGCCTCCTGCTCCCCGCCATGGAGGGCCGCACGGGCGCCGCCTTCTCCTCCCAGCTCCCGGAGCTCGTCCTCCGCGAGAGCGCCGCGGCCCCGCGCCCGCGCGCCTGATCGCCGGCTGCTCGAGGAGAGGCACGCCTCCCGGAGGGGTGGGTCTCGATACGCCGCCTCCGGCGGCTACTCGACCAGCATGCACGGCGGCGCAGACCGTCCCCTCCCCCGTGGGTAGGGCCGCCCGAGTCCATGCTGATCGAGTAGCCCGCTCCGCGGCCCCCTGCATGCTGATCGAGTAGCCCGCGCAGCGGGCGTATCGAGATCCACCGTCCCCAGGAGGCCGGGTCTCGATACGCCGCCTGCGGCGGCTACTCGACCAGCATGATCTGCACGCCGTCTCCCCTTCCATGCTGACCGAGCAGCCCGCGCAGCGGGCACCCGCATGCTGATCGAGTAGCCCGCGCAGTGGGCGTATCGAGATCCACCACCGCCGGACACGTCGCACGCCTTGCTCCTGCCGCAGCGTCATGTGGTCTGCTCGAAGCACGTCCCGACCCGACCCGGAAGGCCAGCCATGCTCTCGTTCCCGACCCCGCCCCGTGAGGTCCTGATCGGCGACGCCGCGGCGTTCGTCGGCATCACGCCCCGGACGATCCGGCACTACCACCAGATCGGCCTGCTCCCCGAGCGGGAGCGGGGCGGCGACGGGCGCCGCCGGTACGGGCACGCGGAGATCGTCCGGCTGCTCTGGATCCGCCGGACGGCCGACGCCGGGATCGCCCTCGACGACATCCGCGACGCCTTCGCCGGCGCCGAGCCGGTGGCCGCGGACGACGAGGACGAGGTCGCCGCCGTCCTCGCCCGGCTGGAGGAGACCCTCGCCGCGCAGGAGGCCGAGCTGCAGCGGCAGCGGGCGTCGGTGCAGCGCATGCGCTCCCTCGGCAGCCGGCTGGGCCTGCTCGACGACCTCGTCTCCGGCCGCCTCGAGAGCGCGCCCGAGGGCTCGCTGCGCCAGGACGACCTGGACGTCCTGCTGGTCACCGAGCGGGTGTTCGGCCCGCTCGGCGCCGCCATCCAGGCAGGCCGCTTCGCCGCTCTCGCCGCGCACCCCGACCTGCGCGCCGCGTCCGACCGCGTCGACGCCGCCGAGGAGGCCCTGGACGATACCGTCGCTGTCGACGATCCCCGGGTCGCGCAGGTGGCGGCCGAGCGGCACGCCTTCGAGACGGAGCTGCTGCGCGTCTGCGCGGATTCCGGCCAGCTGGAGGAGGACGACGCCCTCGCCGAGGCCTGGGACGAGCGGCACCCGCCCGAGGAAGCCGAGACGCCCGCCCCCGCGGCCGATGCGCGCGCCCGAAGCGCGGCGGACGTCATCCGGAGCCTGCCCTACGACTTCTCCCCCGCCCGCGTGCGCTGCATGGAGCTGGCCGTGCAGCTCGGCGTGGAGGAGCCGCCGGCGTCCTGACCGCTCGGGTCAGCCCGCGCGGATGCGATCGGCGAGCTCCTGCGCGTCCTCGTCGCCCGGGAGGATCTGCACCGAGTCGCCCTCGATCGCCTGCATCACCGCCACGGCCGAGACGACCACGTCGCCGGCGCGCAGCAGAACCCGCGCGTCCGGGCCGGCGCCGGCCGCCTCCGCCGTCGCGTCCCGGAAGAGCTCGGCGCCGTCCTCGTCGAAGCGCACGTCGACGGTCCGGGCGTCGCCGGTGCCGGACACCTCGACCGAGGCGACACCCGCCCGGGTGAACGCCGCCGGGTCGACGAGCACGTCCTGACCGCCGACCGCGACGCACTGCGGATCCGCGCCGGCCTCGCAGACCGCGGACACGGCGAGGTCGAGCCCGCCGCCGACCGCCTCCGGCGCGGGCGGCGTGCAGCCGGCGAGCGCGAGCAGGAGGACCCCGGCGGCTCCTGCGGTGACGTGCGGACGGTTCACGATGCCCCCTCGGGTCCCGGAGCGCGCCACGATACCGAACGCCAGCGGGCACCGCACCCGCCGACCCCATCGACCCCCTGCCGATCGAGCTGCCCCTTCATGCTGATCGAGTAGCCCGCGCAGCGGGCGTATCGAGATCCACCGTCCCCAGCACGCCGGGTCTCGATACGCCGCCTGCGGCGGCTACTCGACCAGCATGCGGCGGGCGCGCGAGTGGACCCGGACCGGGTTCCGGCCCGGGCGCAGGGCCCGACGCGCGTCCACTCGCGCGAGCCGGCCCCGCCGAGTGGACGCGTGCAGGGGCCTGCTCGGGACTCGAGGCCCGTCGCGGGTCCACTCGAGGATTCGTGCTGGTCGAGGAGGCCGCAGAGCGGGTCCGATTCATGTTGATCGAGTAGGCCGCGCAGCGGGCGTATCGAGATCCACCGGCGCCAGATGATGAGTCTGCAGACCCGCCCTTCTGGTGACGGCGGGTCTCGATACGCCGCCGCAGGCGGCTACTCGACCAGCATGGAAAAGGCACGCAGGCTCACTCGAAGAGCGAGAGGGTGAGGGTGGAGCTGTAGTCGCCGGCGTCGACGGTGGTGGGGGTCTTGAGGGTGAGGGCCGCGTTCGCGGTCCAGGAGCCCTCCTCGGCGACTCCGGCGCTGTCGTTGGTGATGGCGAGCAGCTCCTGGTCGACGAGGCCGACGCCGTCGGGGCCGCCGTCGAGCGCGGTGTCGACGACGTCGCCCTCGGCGACGAGGCCGGAGTCGCCGCCGTCGATCAGGTTCGGGGCCCAGCCGAGGTTCTCGGCGCCGATGGTGTCGCCGGTCGACGAGGTGAAGTCGCTGGCGGTTCCGAGGACGTACCAGCCGGCGCCGGCGGGGATGTCCGCGGCGTCGCGGGTGTCGGTGACGGTGACCGTGGGCAGGGTGCCGGTGAACTGGCGGGCCACGCTGTTCGAGCCGTTCTCGGTCAGGGCGGTGGAGTCGCTCGCGACCGTCATCGACAGCGAGCCGGGCGTCGTCAGCGGGGCGATCTGCACGTTGACATCGACGTCGTCCGCGCCCTGCTGCTCGTCGGCGAACGCGGTGCCGGCGACGCCGAGCAGGAGCAGGCCTCCGGCGAGACCGGCGGCGCCGCGGGTGAGAAGGGGGCGGATCCGGGTGGGGCGGGTGGTCATGGCGGGGGTTCTCCGTTCTCCGGCCGGCCTCGTCGCCGACTCGTCGTCGCGCGTCCCGCCCCTCCCGTTCGATCATTATCGATCATCGAGGAAGGGCGTTCCGCGCTGCCGAGCAGACTATCCCGTGGTCGCTCCAGGAGGAAAGACCCTGCTCGCGCGCCGCTTCGAGCCGTTGCGCCCGCGAAACCGCTCGGATACGGTGACCACAGCGATCGCTCTCCGCATGTTCTGAAATGATCGGAGTTGGCGGATCGCTCATCCCATTCGACTCGACGACGAGGCGCACTCATGCTCAACCGCTCTCCCCGGCACGCTCGAGGCTCGCAGCCCGAGCCCCCCTCGCACAGCAGGCCGCACCGCAGGAAGGAGGGGAGGGGACGGACCCTCGTCGCGGCGACCGCGCTCGGCGCCCTGCTCGCGGCGGGGCTCGCCCAGGTGCCGGCCGCCCAGGCCGCGCCCTCGGACGTGCAGGCCGTCACCGTCACCGCGGCCGACGTCGCCGCCGCCGCGGAGAGCGTCAACGCGCTGACCTTCAAGGGCTTCGGCATCCTCTCCGCGAACTCGACCAGCGCGCTGCTGCTCGACTACAAGTCGCAGCACCCCGAGAAGTACTGGGAGCTGATCGAGACGCTCTTCGGCGGCGAGCACCCGATCATGACCACCATCAAGATCGAGATGGGCAACGACCGCAACACCTCGACCGGGCCGAACGTCGCGACGATGCGCTCGCGCGACGAGTACCCGAACGTGCAGCGCGAGCCCGACTTCCAGCTGGCCGCGGACGCGCAGAAGGTCGCCGAGGGCGACGTGCACGTCAGCATCCTGCGCTGGAGCCGCCCCACCTGGGTGACCAGCGACGAGGACCAGTACATCTGGTTCAAGAACACCGTCCTGGCCGCGGAGCGCGAGTACGGGATCATGGTCGACTCGATCAACCCGGACACCAACGAGACCACGAGCCCGAACGCCGCGCTCTACAAGAAGTTCTCGACCTGGCTCCGCACCGACACCAAGGGCTACGAGGGCGCGAGCGCGCAGGACCCGAGCAACGGCTTCGCCTCGGCGGACGAGGGCGAGCGCTACCGCGCGATCCGCACGGTCGCGGCGGACACGGTCGGCACTCCCCCGACGTCGTTCGGCGACCAGCTGAACTCGGCCACCGACCCCTCGCTCCGCGACGCCGTCGACGTCGTCGGCTTCCACTACGCCACCTCGGACGACGCGAACGGGAACCTCAAGAGGTTCGCGCAGACCTACGACAAGGAGATCTGGAACTCCGAGGGCCAGGCGACCTTCTCCAACTCCGCCGACCGCCCGAACAACACCAACCCCGACGGCCAGGGCGGCACGGGCACCGAGTTCGGCGGGACCAACAGCGCGCTCGAGATGAGCAACTGGGTCACCTCCGGCTTCGCGAAGTCGCTCCGGACCCTGAACATCTTCCAGCCGGCGATCGGCTCCTTCTACGACGGCTTCCAGTACTCCTCGAAGGAGCTGGTCAGCGCCCGCGACCCCTGGTCGGGCTGGCTCTACTACGACGGCGGCCTGGCCGCGGTCGAGCAGTACACGCAGTTCGCGCAGCTCGGCTGGGAGAACGAGGACAACACGGCCGGCGTCTGGCGCGGCATCCCGCAGGCCTCCGGCAGCGCGCTCGGCGGCGGCAACCCGCCCAGCGGCGCCTCGACCGGTGCGGTGTCGTACACGACGCTCGCCGCGCCCGACGGCTCGGACTTCTCGACCGTGATCGTCAACGACAGCCCGTTCGAGAAGACCTACGCGATCTCGGCGAAGGACCTCGACCTGGGCGACGACCGCACGATGGAGGTCTGGGAGACCCGCGCGGCCGACGCCGGCGAGGCCTACGACGCGAACTACGTCGTACCCGTGTCGGAGCTGTCCGCCGTGGACGGCGTCTACACGGTGACGGTGAAGCCGTGGTCGACGGCGACCGCGACCACGCTCGACCACGCGGCGAGCGCCGGCGGTGTCCTCACCCCGCGCGAGGGCTACGGCTCGACCCTGCCGACCTCGCCCGAGTACACCGACGCCGACGGCGGCCGCGACGTGCTCGACACCGACGCGAGCGGCGACGTCAACGGCGTCACCACCGACTCCGTCCTCTACGCGGACGACTTCGACTACACCGAGGCCGCGGACATCCGCTCCTACGACCCGGCGACCGGCGCGCTGAGCGACTCCGGCGAGTCGTTCCTCGACAGCCGCGGCGCGAAGGCGAAGCCCGCCGGCACCCCCGCGGTGCAGCCGGAGGACGACGGCGCGATCCCGCGCTACACGAACGACACCAATGGCGCCTTCGAGTCCGTGGCCACCGGCGACGCCGCGCGCGACCGCGTGCTGCGCCAGCAGGTCGGCCCGGGCATGAACGGCTCGGCCTGGAACGGCGGCGACCCGAAGACGACGATCGGCGACTACCGCTGGGCGAACTACCGCGCCTCCGTCGACGTGCTCTTCGAGAACGGCGGCACCCCGTACGCGACCCTCGGCGCCCGCGAGCAGGGCGGGACGCCCAACGGCCAGAACGTCTCCGCGGCCGAGCTGCGGGTCGACGCGACCGGCGCCTGGAGCCTGCTGCGCTACGGCACCTCCGTCGCGTCCGGCACCGCCTCCGCCACCCCCGGCACGGCGTTCCGCACCGGCACCGGAGTGTGGAACCGGATCGCCGTGCAGGTGGCGGGCGACCGCTACACCGCGTACCTCAACGGCGTGCAGGTCGCGGCCTACACCGACCCGGCGCCGCAGGCCGCAGGGCGCGTGCAGCTCGGCTCGGCCTTCACCTTCACGCAGTTCGACGACCTCGTCGTCGAGCAGGTGCCCGGCTTCACTCCCTACTACTCCACCGTCGTCGACGGCATGCACCAGACCAGCTGGAGCGACGGCTCGACGCCGATCCTCGAGTTCGACGAGCAGTGGACCCACGTCAACGGCCAGGGCATGTTCGAGTGGCAGCGCACGGCGTCGAAGAGCACCGGGAAGGGCGCGGCACTGAGCTACTCCTTCACCGGGACCGGACTCGACGTCCTCGGCAGCAACACCGGGGCGGCGACGCTGAACGTCACGGTGGACGGCGTCCGGGTGGCGACGAACGCGCCGACCTGGGCCGCGGGCAGCGAGCGCACGGCGTTCCAGCTCCGCGGTCTCGCGGACGGCGCGCACACCGTGGTGCTGGAGACGGCGAACGACGGCGTCCTGAACGTCGACGCGGTCGGCGTGGTGGTCGCGAACGCGGACTCGTCCGCCGTCGACACCACCGCCCTCGCGGCGGCGCTGGCCACGGCCGAGCGCTTCGTCGAGGCGGAGTGGAGCGCCTCCTCCTGGGCCCCGTTCGCGAGCGTGGTGGGTTCCGCGCGATCGGCGCTGGCCGATCCAGCCGGCTACGGCCTCGACGCGGAGGGGGCCGCCGCTCTGGTGGCGCGCCTCAGCCGGACCGCCGCGGAGCTCGTGCCCGAGGGCGTGAGCACCGACGTCCGCGACCTCGGCCTGATCGCCGGGACCGCCTCCGCCGGGCTGCCGAAGACCCTGACCCTCGAGGGCGCCGAGCGCGCCGTGACCTGGGACGCGGGAGCCGCGCAGGCCCTCGCCGGGACGGCGGAGCTCGGCACGGTGCGGCTGACCGGCCGGACCACCGAGAAGGTCGCCTCGACCGGAGTGTTCCAGCGCTTCTCGGTGCCGCTGCTCGTGACTCCCGCCGACCTGCGCTACTTCGTCGACTCGGGGTCGAGCGGCTCGGCGGCCGGATCCGCCTACGCGGCCGTGAAGGCGAGCCAGCCGGGCGTCCTCAACGACGCCGCCGACCGGAAGTGGGACGGGGTGTCCGCGGGGAGCACGTGGGGCTACTCGACCACGTCGACCGGCGCGGTCGTCCCGGGCAACCCCGCGGATTGGAGCTCCTCGTACGTGCCGGCCGACTTCGGCAAGCCCGTCGTGACGCACCTCACCCTGCCCGCCGGCACCTACGACGTCGTCGCCGTGCAGGCGCCGCGGGCCGGACTGACCACCAACGTCGTCTCGACCGTCACCGCGGCCGGCACGACGAAGCGCGCTACCGCGGTCTCGACCGGGGCTGCCACGCCGGTCCGCCAGCAGGTGACCCTCGCGACACCGGGCGTCGTGGACGTGTCCTTCGGGACCGACGGGACGAGCGGCTACAACGCGCGGCTCGCGCTGGTCTACGTCCAGAGCGTGACCCGCGACCTCGGCTACCAGGGCGCGCTCACCGCGAGCGCCGCCCTGCCGACCACCGTGACGGTCGACGGCGCCTCGACCGGCGTCACCTGGGACGCGGACTCCGCGGCCCAGACCCGCACCGACTACGCGCCGGTGACCCTGCGCGGGACGCTCGCGAACGGCGCGAAGGTGACCGCGCGCTACGAGGTCGTGCCCGAGGGGCTCGTCTACTACATCGACTCCGGTACCGCGGCGACCTCCTCGCCGCAGTACGGCGCGGTGCAGGCGGCCGTCCCGTCGCTGCTCAACGCCGTGTCGGACCGGGCCTCGACCGCCGCCGACCAGTGGGGCTTCGCGCCCGAGGGCATGAAGGTGAAGACCGGGACGGACGTGAACGACAAGTTCTCGACCGGTCTCTACCAGGACACGACGCAGCTGATCTACCGACTGCCGCTGGCCGCCGGGACGTACACGCTGACGGGCGGGTTCACCGAGTGGTGGAACCTCAGCCGGACGATGAACCACACCGTCTCGGCCGGGGGCGTGGAGCTGGCCAAGGGCAACATCCCGCTGTCGGGCACGAACACGCCGCTGACCGGGGCGCTGACCTTCACCCTCGCGGCGCCGACCACGGTGGAGTACCGGGTGACCAACGAGGGCGCGGGCGGCGAGAAGCCGGTCATCTCATGGCTCGGAGTCGCGGCGGTCGCCCCCGCCGCCCCGGCGCTGCCGGACCTGGACGTGACGGTGCAGAGCCGGTGCGTCGCGGGCAAGGTGCAGCTGGGCGTCACCGCGGTCAACACGGCCGACGTGCCGGTGGGGATCACCATGACGACGGCCTACGGCGAGAAGGCGTTCACCGCCGTCGCGCCCGGCAAGAGCGTGTTCCACTCCTTCACCACCCGGGCGAAGGCGGTGCCGGCCGACGCGGTCGACCTGACCGTGACGGGCACCGTCGACGGGGAGGACGTGACGCGCGAGCAGAGCGAGGAGTACCCGGCCGCGAGCTGCTGAGGAGCGGTGCGGGAGCCGGCGTCGCCTTCGTGAGGAGGGCGGCGCCGGCTTCCGGCGTGTGCGGGGGCTGGAGCCTGGGGTGAGCCTGTGCGAGTTCTCAGTGTCCACTCCACGGACCTCGGGCGGGCGGCGGTCGCGCCTACGGTCGACCACGAGCACGACGGCGTGCGGCACTCCCCCTCGAGATCCGCTCCGACCGGAAGGCACGCCATGACCACCACGCTCGACCGCCCGACCCCCTCCTCCACGGCCCGTCGCGGCGCGCTGCCGGGAGCCTCCGCCGGACTGCTCGTCCTCCGCCTCGCGCTGGGCGCCGTGTTCCTCGCGCACGGCTGGCAGAAGATCGCCGTCGACGGCCTCGCCGCGACGACCGAGGGCTTCGGAGCGATGGGGATCCCGTTCGCGGCCGTCCTCGCCCCGGTCGCCGCCTTCACCGAGCTGCTCGGCGGCGCGGCGATCATCGTCGGCCTGCTGACGCGGATCGCCGCCGCCGGCCTCGCGATCACGGCGCTCGTCGCACTCGTCGTCGTCCACCTGCCGGGCGGCTTCTTCGCGGCCACCGGCGGCATCGAGTTCGTCCTGGTGCTGGCCGCCGGAGCGGTCGCGCTCGCGCTGACGGGCGCCGGCCGCCTCTCGGTCGACGCCCTGCTGCGCCGCCGCCGCTGACGCGGATCTGCTCGGGAGGGATGCCCGCAGAATGCTGGTCGAGTAGCCCCGCAGGGGCAGCCCATGCTGGTCGAGTAGCCCGAAGGGCGCATCGAGACCCACCACCGCCCGCTCGGTGGTCTGCCGGCTCCGGTCTCGGCCCGGGTGGATCTCGATACGCCCGCTGCGCGGGCTACTCGATCAGCATGAGGAGGAACATTCCGCGGCCACGGTGCCTGGCCGACCGCCTCATGCCGGTCGCGCAGCCCGCAGGGCTCTCCCTGCTGGTCGCGCAGGCCGCAGGTCGATTCATGCTGGTCGAGTAGCCGCCTCCGGCGGCGTATCGAGACCCACCTTCACCGAGACATCCGGGAGCAAGCCTCCTCCCCAACCCCCGATCCGCCTGCCCTCTCCCCCGATCGGCCCCTGCCCCCGCTTCGATGTCGGTGGCGCCTGGTTCAATACGCGTATGTCAGAAGATGAGAATGCGGCAGCACTCGCGGAGGTGCGCAACTGCTTCGACTACTCCGCGGCCACCGAGCGCGCCGCCTCCCCGACGCGCCTGAGGGCGGCCGAGCGGATGCACCGCGGCTACCGGCTCGCGCTCACCGTGCAGGAGGGCTTCGCCCGCGGAGCGTCCCGGAGTGAGACCCGCGACCTGGCCGAGCGCTCCATCCGCGCCGAGCTCGCGGTCACGATCGGCGTGTCCGAGCGGGAGGTCTGCCGCCGCCTCGAGACCGCGCAGATGCTGATGGAGCACCTGCCGCTCACCCGCGCTCTGCTCCGCGACGCGCGGATCCTCTGGGAGGTCGGCGAGGCCGTCTGCCGGACGGCGAGCAGTCTCCCTGAGGCCTCCCGCGCGGCACTCGACGAGCGCGCCGCCGACGCCGCCCTCACGATGACGACGACCCAGCTGCGCCGAGCGTTGCAACGCTGGCGCGAGGAGCTGCACGAGCAGCCCCTCGCCGAGCGCCACGCCCGCGCGAAGGAGGACCGCGCCGTCTGGGTCACCCCGGACGTCGACGGGATGGCCACGCTCTGCCTTCACGCCCCCGCTCCGGCGGTGACGGGCGCCTACGACCGGCTGCGCCGCATCGCCCGCACCCTCCGCGACGACGGCGACCCCCGCACCCTGCAGCAGCTCAGCGCCGATGCCGCCGTCGACCTGCTCTGCGACGGCGACATCGCGGGAACGACTCCGAACGAAGAGCACCGGCCCGACCCGACCTTCGTCCCCGGAGTGCGGGCCGAGGTGCGGCTCACCCTCGCGGCGTCCACCGCCGCAGGTCTCGACGACGCACCCGCGGACCTCGACGGCTACGGACCCGTCCCCGCGGACGTCGCCCGCGAGCTCCTCCGAACGGGAGCCTCCTTCACGCGGGTGCTCACCGATCAGGACACCGGCGCCGTCGTCTCCGTCGGCCGCACTTGGCGCGTACCACCCGCGCAGATGCGCCTGCACCTCCACCTCCGCGATCAGACCTGCCGCTTCCCCGGCTGCACCCGCACGGCCTCAACAGCCGAGGCCGACCACACGATCGAGTGGCGCAACGGCGGCGAGACCTCGCTCGAGAACCTCGTCATGCTCTGCACGTCCCACCACCACGTGCGGCACGGAGAGCAGTGGAGCTACGACCGGATCGATGACCACGGGACCCTCGTATGGACGAGCCCGACCGGCCGGCGGATCAGCAACCGGCCACCGCCTCTGCCCGGGCGGCCGCCGGACCGGCCGCCGGGGCCCCGTTTCGACACTGTTCCCGCACCGTTCTGACGGTGGACGGATCTCGATACGCCCGCTCCGCGGGCTACTCGATCAGCAAGAGGTGCCCGCTGTGGGCTACTCGATCAGCATGGTGTGCCCGCGAGGCGTGCTGCTCGATCAGCCTGCAGTGCGCGCGCAGCGCGTCGGCGTGCGCCGCCGACATGCTGGTCGAGTAGCGCGCAGCGCGTATCGAGACCCACCGTGACCAGGCATGCCCCGAAGCTCTGACGCGGGTGGATCTACTTGGAAGAGACGCCCGCAGACATGCTGGTCGAGTAGCGCGCAGCGCGTATCGAGACCCGACCCCCGGACGGCGGTGGATCTCGAGACGCCCGCGAGGCGGGCTACTCGATCAGCATGAGGCGCGTGCACGGCGCGTCCGGGTGCACCACGGACATGGTCAGGCGCGGGCGGCGGCAAGCAGGGCGCCGAGGCGGTCGAGCTGGGCCGGGTCCTCGAGGGCGGAGCCGACGGCGGCGACGCGGACGCCGGCGTCGAGGAAGTCGGAGACGTTGGCGGCGTCGAGGCCGCCGGTGGCGACGAAGCGGATGCCGGGGAAGGGGCCGCGGATGTGCTTGAACCAGCCGGCGCCGAGCCAGGTGGCGGGGAAGGCCTTCAGCCAGGTGAGGCCGAGCGAGGCGGCGAGCTGCACCTCCGAGGGGGTCGCGACTCCGGGCAGCAGCGGGAGGTCGACGGCGCCGGCGGCGGCGAGGATGCGCTGGTCGAGGCCCGGTGAGACGAGGTAGCCGGCGCCGGCCTCGCGGGCGAGCGCGACCTGCTCGGGGCGGACGATCGTGCCCGCTCCGACGGTCTTGCCGCGCTCGGCGCCCAGGCGCGCGACCTCGCGGAGGGCGACCTCGTCCACCGCGGTCTGCAGCGGCACCTCGACCGAGTCGATGCCGAGGTCCCAGGCGGTCGTCGCGAGCGCGATCGAGCGCTCCACGCCCATGCCGCGCAGGATCGCCATCAGCGGGGCGCCCGCGAAGACCTCGTCGAAGGGGCTCGCGGTCGGGCTCGCAGTCGGGGTGGTCGCGGGGGTGGTGGTGAACGCAGTCATCGTCGTGCCGTTCTCTCGTCGAGGGAGTCGCCCGCCACGGCGAGGGTGAGGGCGGCGCGGTCGTGGCCGCGGCGCAGGCGTGCTCCGGGGTCGGCGCCCTGGAGCAGTGCGGCCAGGTAGCCGCCGGCGAAGGCGTCGCCCGCGCCGACCGCATCGAGCACCTCCACCTCGTGCGAGGGCTCGAAGACCCAGTCGGCAGCGTCGGCACCGGTATCGGCATCAGCACCGGCATCGGCACCGGCGCAGAACACCGTCGCGCCGATGTGGCCGTCCTTGACGACCAGCTCGGCGACGTCCGGGAACAGCGCCCGGACGTCCTCGGCGGTGCGGGTGCCCCACAGCGTCTCCGCCTCGTCGCGGCCGACGAAGACCACGTCGGCCAGCCGGACCAGCTCGGCGAGCACCGGCGCGGCATCGGCGACGCTCCAGAGCGCGGCGCGGTAGTTGACGTCGAGGCTCACCGGAATGCCGAGCTCGCGGGCGCGCAGGGCGGCGCGACGGAGGAAGCGGTCGGCCGGCTCCGAGAGCGCCGCGGTGATCCCGGACAGGTGCAGCAGCGCCACGTCGTCGAACGGCGCGGCATCGGCGTCAGCGGTGTCGAGGTACGCGGCGGCCGAGCCCGCCCGGTAGTACGAGACTCCGCGCCCGGGGTCCTTCACGTAGACGCCGGTGGGATGACCGGGGTCGCGGACGACGCGCGAGACGTCGATCCGCCGCGCCGCGAGCTGCCGGAGCACCCGCTCGCCGAGCGCGTCGGCGCCGAGCCGGCTGTGCCAGCGGACGGGGACGCCGAGCGCCGCCGCGTGCGCGAGCACGTTCGACTCCGCACCGCCCGCGTCGACCAGGAAGTCGTCCGCGTCGGCGACGGACCCGCCGCAGGGCACCAGCACGGCCATGGTCTCCCCCATGGCCAGCAGCACCCCGCCGACAGCGGATCCGGACGTCACGCCAGGTCCTTCACCGGCGCCGCATCCATGTCGTCGAACGCCTGGTTCTCGCCCGCCATCGCCCAGACGAAGGAGTACGCGGCGGTACCGACGCCGGAGTGCAGCGACCAGCTCGGCGAGAGGATCGCCTGGCGGTCGGCCACGACGAGGTGCCGGGTCTCCTGGCGCTCCCCGAGCAGGTGGATCACGCGCGCGTCCTCGGGCAGGTCGAAGTAGAGGTAGCACTCGGTGCGGCGGTCGTGGGTGTGCGCGGGCATGGTGTTCCACATCGAGCCCTCGTGCAGGGTCGTCACGCCCATCACGATCTGGCAGCTGCGCACGCCGTTCTCGTGGATGTACTGGTTGAGCGTGCGGCGGTTGCTCGTCGCCTGCTCGCCGAGCTCGCGGACGGTGCCCTCGCCGGGCGCGACGAGCACCGAGGGGTAGGTCGTGTGCGCGGGGGCCGAGAAGAGGTAGAACTGCGCGCCGGAGTCAGTCGAACCGGCGTCATCCGAGCCGTCGGCGTCCTCGAACGCCACCGCCTCGATCCCGCGACCGAGGTAGAGGCAGGCGCCCGAGACGAGCGTGTACGTCTCGCCGTCCGCGGTCACCGTGCCGGTGCCGCCGACGTTGACGATTCCGAGCTCGCGGTGCTCGAGGAACGTCTCGCTGCGGATCTCCTCGTAGCCGGTCAGCTCGAGGCGCTGCCCCGCGGGGACGGCGCCGCCGAGCACGATGCGGTCGTGGTGCGTGTAGACCAGCGTGATCTCGCCGGCGACGAACACCTCCGGGACGAGGTACTCCCGGCGCAGGTCCTCGGTGCTCATGCCGGGGATCTGCGAGGGGTTGGTGGCGTAGCGCTGCTCCATGGGGAGACTCCTGTCGGGTCGGTTCTGGTCGGGTGGGTTCGGGGAGCCGGTCGGCGTCAGCGCACGAGCCAGCCGCCGTCGACGGGGAGGATCGTCCCCGTGACGTAGGCGGCGGCGTCCGACGCGAGGAACACGAAGGCTCCCTGCAGGTCGGCGGGCGTGCCCCAGCGGCCGGCCGGGATGCGCGCGACGATCGACGCCTCGCGGGCCTCGTCGGCGCGGATCGCGGCGGTGTTGTCGGTGGCGAGGTATCCGGGGGCGATCGCGTTGACGGTCACTCCGGAGGCGGCCCACTCGTTGGCGAACGCCTTGGTCAGCCCCGCGACCGCGTGCTTCGACGCGGTGTAGCCGGGCACGGTGATCCCGCCCTGGAAGGACAGCATCGAGGCGACGGTGATGATCCGCCCCGAGCCCTGCGCGATCATCCGCCGGCCGGCCGCCTGAGTGAGGTGGAAGACCGAGTCGAGGTTCACCTTGAGCACCTCGTCCCAGTCGGCGGCGCTGTGCTCGGCCGCGGGGGTGCGCTTGATCGTGCCGGCGTTGTTGACCAGCACGTCGATCCGGCCGAGCTCGGCGACGACCTCGTCGATCGCGGAGTGCAGCTCCTCGGACGTCGCGGTCGCGAAGTCGCGGCGGATCAGGTGCGCCCGACGGCCCAGCCCGCGGATCAGCGCGGCGGTCTCGCTCGCGTCGCCCCGGTCGATCAGCGCGATGTCGGCGCCGGCCCCGGCGAGCGCCAGCGCGGCGCCGCGGCCGATGCCCCGGCTGGTCCCGGTGACGGCGGCGACCCGGCCGTCGAGCCGGAAGGCGTCGAGGGTGAAGGCGGCGGGGGTCATGGTCGTCCCTTTCGGAAGGTCGTGGTGAGGGAGCCGATCCCGTCGACGCGGATCGTCACCGCGTCGCCGTCGGCCAGCGGGCGGTGCGCCGCGAGCGCCTCCGGCAGCTTCTGCGGGCTGCCCGTCGCGATCACGTCGCCCGGCTCGAGGGTCATCCCCTCGCTGAGGTGGTGGACGAGCGCCGCCATGCTGAAGACCAGGTCGGCGGTGCTCTGCGAGACGGTGACGACACCGTCGCGGACCACCTCGACGCGGAGGTCGCCGGTGTCCGCGATCTCGTCGGGCGTCACGAGCCACGGGCCGAGCGGAGCGAAGCCGTCGGAGCACTTGCCGAGCGTCCACTGGCTGGAGCGGCCCTGCCAGCTGCGCTCGGAGACGTCGTTGATCACGGTGTAGCCGGCGATGTGCGAGGCCGCCTCGTCGAGCGGGATGTCCCGCCCGCCGCGGCCGATCACGAGCGCGATCTCGCCCTCGTAGTCGACGTCGGTCGCCGTCAGCGGCAGCGTCACCGGGTCGCCCGGGGCGCCGAGCGTGTTCGGCGTCTTGACGAACACGTCGGGCGTCGTCGGCACCGGCCGGTCCTCACCGCCGGCGGGCACGTGCCCGCGGTAGTTGTAGCCGATGCAGAGGATCTTCCCCGGCACGACGGGCGGCAGCAGGCGGAGGGAGTCGAGCGGGACGGTCGAGGTGCCCACCGCCCGGGCCGCGGTCAGCAGCGCGCGGTCGGCGAGCAGCTCCGTGACGGTCGCGGTGCCCAGGTCGAGCACGCGGTCGCCGTCGCCGTCGAGCACGACCCCTGTCCGAGCGCCCTCGGCGCTCTCGAATCGGACGAGTCTCACCAGTAGGGCCGCCATTCCGGTCGCGAGACGCGCATCAGCGCCTCCAGGTAGAAGTAGTCGCCCCAGAGCGTGCCCTCGTCGACGCCCACGTTCTTCGGCAGGTCGTAGACGCTGTGCAGCAGGACGGTGTCGGCGGCCTCGGGACTCTCGGGAGCGCACTCCCGGATCAGCGCCGCGAGGATCCGGTGCGCGGCGTCGCGCCAGCGCTCGGCGCACTCGGCGTCGGTCTCGACCAGGGCCAGCTCGAGCAGCCCGCAGACCGCGATCGCCGCCGCCGAGCTGTCCCGGGGCGCGTCGCTGCCCTCGGTGTAGACGAGGTCCCAGTAGGGCACGAGGTCGCCCGGCAGGTGCGCGAGGAAGTACTCGGCGCAGGCCCGCGACGCCTCGAGCAGCGCGTCGTCGCCGAGCACGCGGAAGCCCATCGCGAAGCCGTAGACGCCCCAGGCCTGGCCGCGCGCCCAGCAGGAGTCGTCGAACGCGCCCTGCTCGGTGCCGCCGCGCAGCGGCTCGCCGGTCTCGGCGTCCCAGTAGAAGGTGTGGAAGGTCGACGAGTCGGGGCGGAGGATGTTCACCCGCAGCGCCTCGATGTGGCGCGCGACGGCCTCGGCGTAGCGCGGGTCGCCGGTCTGCTCGCCGGCCCAGGTCAGCAGCGGCATGTTCATCAGCGAGTCGATGATCGTGCGGCCGCGCTGCTTCGGGTCGCGGAGGTCGCCCCAGGCCTGGACGATGCCGGCCGTCGGCAGGAACCGCGTCATCAGGTGCTCGGCGGCCTCGAGCGCAGCGGTGCGGCCGAGCTCGTCGCCGAGGAGCCGGAAGGGCGCGACGCAGGAGAGCGTGTAGAGGAAGCCGAGGTCGTGGGTCTCCAGGTCCTCGCCCTCCCGCACGCGGCGGGCGAAGTCGTGAAGGTGGCCGCGGGCGGCGTCGAGGAAGACGTCCTCGCCGGTCGCCTCCCAGGCGATCCACTGCATCCCCGGCCAGAAGCTCGTCGTCCAGCCGCGGTTGGCGCCGGCGGCGAAGCCCTGCGCCGCGGGGCGGATCGGGTAGCGGCCGTCCGTGGTCGTGTCGTCGGGGTAGGCGGAGCCGAAGGCCCCGATCATCCGGCGGACGACCTCGAGGGCGTCCGCCACGGCCTGCTCGGTGGTCGTCCTCCCCGTGGTGGGTGGAGTGGTCGTCATGGGGAGAGTCCTTCGTGGGAGGTCAGGCCGCGACCGGCTGGTCGGCGGCGAGCGCGGGGCGGAGGGTGAACCGGGCGTTCGCCCAGACCAGGTAGAGGGCGGGAGCGGCCGAGACGCCGAGGGCGAGCGCGGGCGAGGCGGTGAAGAGGTACGCCTGGAACGCGAGCACCAGCAGCGAGACGACGGACAGGTGCCAGCGGCGGGCGGCGAGGAACACCGCCGCCTTGACGGCCTGGCGGAGCGTCGATCCGCCCGCCTCGGCGAGGGCGACGAGCGCCACCGGGACGCAGCCGACCACGAGCAGGGCGATGACCGCGAGGAACGGGATGACGACCACGCCGATCTGCGTCGGCGCGAGGAACCGCACGTCGACGAGCACCAGCACGACGACCGCGGTGGCGGCGGCCAGCAGCCGTACGGGCCGGCGCCAGCTCGCCCGCCACGCCCGCCAGAACGTCCGCACGACCGCGGTCTCGCCGCGCGAGTGCGCCGCGAAGACCGCGGCGGCGCCCATCAGGGCCGGCGCGCAGAGCGGCAGGGCCGCCGCGAGCAGCGGCCAGGAGAGCACCGGATCCGTCGTCACCAGCAGCAGCACGAGCGGCAGGCAGGCGACCAGGAGCAGCACGTTCGTCACCAGGATCAGGTAGGCGACGCCGAAGAGCGAGGCGTAGAGGCCGTTCGGGATGCGGCGCACGATCAGCCCTTCAGTCCGCTGGTCGCGATGCCCTCGACGAAGTACTTCTGACCGAGGAGGAAGATCACGGCGATCGGGACCACCGAGATGACGAGCCCCGCGAACAGCAGCGCGTAGTTGGCGTCGTAGAGGGTGCTGACGAAGCTCTGCAGGCCCAGCTGGATCGTCCACAGGTCCGGGTTCCGCAGGTAGATCAGCGGCCCGAGGTAGTCGTTCCAGGTGGCGACGAAGGTCAGCAGCGTGAGGCTCGCGATCGCGGGGATCGACAGCGGCACCATGATCCGCGCCCAGATGCCGTACTCGCTCAGGCCGTCGATCCGCGCGGCCTCGGAGAGCTCCTCGGGGATCGTCTCGTAGAACTGCTTCATCAGGAACACGCCGAAGGCGCCGAAGGCCTGGATCAGGATGATCGCCCAGAGGGTGTTCGAGACCTTGAGGTTCGACAGCAGGATGAACTGCGGGATCATGTACGACTGCCACGGCACCGCGATCGTGCCGATGTAGACCAGGAACAGCACGTCGCGGCCGGGGAAGCGCATCCGCGAGAAGCCGTAGGCGGCGAACGAGCCGGTGACCACCTGCAGGATCGTGACGACGACCGCGAGCAGCAGCGTGTTCCGGATCCAGGTGAGCATGCCCGACTGGGTCCAGATCTCGACGTAGTTGCTCCAGACCCAGGTCTCCGGGAACCACTTCACCGGCACCGAGAAGACCTCGTTCGGCGTCTTCACCGAGCTCGTGATCATCCAGAAGAACGGCAGCAGCAGCGCCGCCGCGGCGATGATCATCACGGCGTAGCCGAGGAGGCGGCCGGCCTTGCGCGCCGGGGAGCGGCCGGCCTCCGTGCGGCGCGGCGGCAGCGGCTCGTTCACGCCGACGACGGTGGGAGCGCCGTCGGGGATGAGAAGTCCGGTCATCGGGACTCGCTCCTTCGGTTGAGGAAGAACTGGGCCAGCGTCACGAGGATGCAGAGCAGGAAGAGCACGACCGAGACCGCCGACGCGTAGCCGAACTGGTTCTCCTGGAAGCCCTTCTGGTAGATGAACTGCGAGAGCACGAGGGTCGCCTGACCCGGGCCGCCCTGCGTCATCACGAGGATCAGGTCGAAGATCTTGAACGAGTTGATGGTGAGCATCACCGTCACGAAGAAGGTGGTCGGCCGCAGGCACGGGATCGTCACGTTGACGAAGCGCTGCCAGACCGAGGCGCCGTCGACGCGGGCCGCCTCGTGCAGCTCGCGCGGCACGGTCTGCAGCCCGGCGAGGAACAGGATCATGTAGTAGCCCATGTCCCGCCAGGTGCTGATGATGACGACCGCGGGCATCGCCCACTCGGACGAGGTCAGCCAGCCGGGCGGGTCGGAGATGCCGATCAGGCCGAGCAGCTGGTTGATCGGGCCGTACTCCGGGCTGAAGAGCAGGTTCCAGACCACGGCGATCGCGACGATCGAGGTGATGTAGGGGAAGAACGCGGCCGTGCGGAAGAACGCGACGCCGCGGAGCTTGTTGTTGAGCAGCAGCGCGAGCCCGAGCGAGACGACGAGCGTCAGCGGAATGTGCAGCGCCGCGTAGTAGAGCGTGTTCAGCAGCGCGATGCGGAAGCTCGCGTCGCCGATCAGGCGCTGGAAGTTCGCGATGCCGACCCAGTTGGCCTGGCCGAAGACGTTCCAGTCGGTCATCGACATGTAGAAGAGGGTGATCACCGGCACGAGCGTGAGCGCGGCGAAGCCCAGGAAGTTCGGGAGGATGAAGGTCCAGCCGATCAGCATGTTCCGGACGGCGTACGCGGAGCGTCGTCGTCGGGGCGGCAGGGGCGACGGCGTCGGCGGAGTCGACGGGCCGGCATCCGCGGCGGCGAGGGTCGTCATGAGACCTCCAGGGTCCGAGGGGGGAAGAAGAGGGGGCGGTGGCCGGCCCGTGCGGGGCCGGCCACCGCGGGGAGTCAGTTCGTGCCGACTTCGTTCTTCACGCGGTCCTCGGCGCTCTTCACGGCGTCGTCGAGGCTCGTCGAGCCCGACATGACGGCGGTGTGCAGGTCGAGGAGCACGTTCTGGACGGCGGCCGTCTTGGCCGAGGTCGGGTTCTCCGGCTTGGTGTCGTGCGTGGACCAGGCGAACTTCGAGACCTCGTCGGTCGGCGCGCTGTCGACCGCGAAGTAGGCCTCGGCGACCGCGTCGCTGGTCAGGGCGGGGGTGATGCCGAGGGAGGCGACGACCTCCGCGCCCTCCTCGCTCGACGCGAACTCGAGGAACTCCTTGGCCGCGGCCTGCTTGCCCGAGTCGATGCCGGCGTTGATGCCGAAGCCGGTCGGGTCGCCGAAGGTCACCGGGGTCTGGTCCATGCCGGTCGTCGACTCGTCGAACTGCGGGATCGGGGCGAAGCCCCAGTCGAAGGTGTCCGAGTCGCCGGAGGCCTGCTGGGCGATCAGCGACGCGACGAACCAGGTGCCCATCGGCATCATCGCGGCGTTCTGCTTGCCGAACTCGGCCTGGTAGGTGAGCTTGTTCGCGACGACGGTGTTGTACTCCGCCTGCGCGCCCGCGTCCTGGAGCGCGAGGGCGCGCTCGTAGTAGGGCTCGAGGTAGCCGTAGTCGGCGTCGAGGATGTCGATGTCCGGGGTCTGCGCGCTCGCGAAGCCCTGCACCGTCGACTGCCAGCTGTGCTCGTAGGTGCCGACGGCGCTGCTGCCGGCCGCGGCGAGCGCGGTGGTCAGCTGCTCGGCGGTGGCCTCGTAGTCGTCCCAGGTCCAGGAGCCGTCGGGGTAGGCGACACCGGCCTGGTCGAAGAGGGCCTTGTTGTAGAAGAGGACCCAGGAGTCCTGGCGGTAGGGCGCCGCCCACTGCTTGTCGTCGACCTGGTAGGCCTCCACGCCGCCGAGGTCGTCGGGCAGCTCGATGTCCGAGACGTCGAGGAGCTGGCCGCCGGCCTGGTAGGTGACGACGTTCTTGACGTTCTTCTGCGTGACGATGTCCGGACCGCTGCCGGCCGCGAGGTCCGCGGTCATCAGGGTGTCGTAGTTGGTCGCGTCGTACTCCTTGACCTCGATCGTGACGTCGGGGTCCTTCTCGTGGAACGCGTCGGCGAGCGCCTGGAACTCCGGCGTCGTGCTCAGGCTCCAGCCGGAGAGGCTGAGCGTGATCGGGCCGTCGGCCGCGGGGGCGTCACCGCCACCGCCGCCCGAGCAGGCGGTGAGGGACAGGGCGGCGACCAGGGCCACTCCGGCTGCGGCGAATCTTCTCTTCATGCGTGCTGCTCCTTTGCATCTGCGTCCGGGACTCCACCTCGGGTCCTCGGGTACCGGAGCTGCCGAGCGGCGCGTCCGGAATCTAGGAGTCGGTGCTCGGTGACGAGGCCGTCGGGCCAGGTCGCCGTCACGGACAGGGCGTCGCCGTCGGGGGCGACATCGACGGCGGCGACGTCGACGGAGGCGGGGCCCGCGGAGGGGGCCTCCGCTCCGGTGGTTCGGTCGGCGGTGAGGCCGACCAGCGCGACGACGAGGGCGCCGACCTCCGCCGGGAGGGTGAGCGTCGGCACGCCGACCGCGGGGCCGAGCGGGCTCGCGCCGTCGCGGGCGACGACCTCGGGGACGGCGCCGGGGGTGAGGGAGGTCAGGGTGCTGGTGAGGGTGCCGTTCGAGGCGGTGGCCGTCGCGGCGCTCGTGGCCGCGGCGATCTCGGCGCCGGCGATCGGCCAGCCGCCGATCCGCAGGCCGATCTCCTCCGGCCGCACGCCCTCGGCGAGCTCGTCGATCCGGACGAGGCGCAGCTCCCACGGACCGCGGACCAGCGAGTGCACGCTGATCCGGCCGGCGACGCGGACGGCGCCGCGCAGTCCCTCGCCGTGGCGGTGGCTGCTGCGCTCCGGAGTGATCCAGTGCGCGTCCCAGCTCGAGCCGGCCACGCCGACCCGGCCGTCCGCGTCCAGGCGGACCTCGGTCAGCGTCATGCCGGTGCGGTGGGTCGCGTCGCCGTCGGCGTCGACCAGCGCGACGCTCTGCTCGAGCGCCTCCGCCCAGCCGCGCTCGTCGAGCAGCGGCGCGGTGGCGGTGGAGTAGCCCAGGCGGGCGTAGAGCGGGGAGTCGCCGGTCGTCGCACCGGGCAGCGCCTTGTCGGTGCCGTGGTTGACGACGCGGACGATGCCGTCGGCCTGCGTGCCGGAGACGATCCAGCCGGGCGAGACGATCGCGCGGAGGTCGTCGCCCTGCTCGATCGGGAGCAGGTCGGCCGGGAGCGGCTCGGAGGCCGCGGACCAGACCGGGTGCTCGGCCGGGAGCAGGATGCCGAGCATGCCCTTGACCGCCCAGTACGGCGAGCCGGGGCCGGAGTAGGACTGCGCGAGCTCGCGCCACGGGTCGTGCCAGCCCATCGAGAGCAGGCCGTCCTCGCCGGGGGCGCCGTTCTCGGCGAAGTGCCCGACGATCGCGCTCGCGGCGCGGCGGAGCCGGCCCGGGGAGTGCGAGGGCACCTCGGCGATCACGCCGGCCCAGAACGGCGCGGCGGCGGCGAAGCGGTAGATCAGGCTGCGGCCCTGCAGCAGCGGCGAGCCGTCGCCGCCGACCAGCGCCAGCGCGTCGGAGAGATAGCGGTCGAGCCGGGCGACGTCGGCGGCGGCGCGCGGGGCGGCCAGCTCGGCCGCGCCGGACATCCGCGCCCAGAGCACCGGGTACACGTGCAGGGCCCAGCCGACGTAGTGGTCGTAGGCGCGCTCCGCGCCGTCGGCGAGCCAGCCGTCCTCGCGGACGAAGGAGTCGTGCCGGGCGAGGTCCGCGGCGACGTCCTGCGCGGACCACGGGCCGCCGACCGAGCGGAGGAAGGTCTCGACGACCAGGCGGAACCAGACCCAGTTGGTCTGCGGGTAGCTGTCGTCGCCGACGACGGGGGCGAGGTAGTCGACGACGCGCTGCTGGGTCCGCGTGTCGAGGCGGTCCCAGATCCAGGGCCGCGTGAGGTCGAGCACCAGCGCGATCGACGCCGCCTCGACCTTGGCCTGCGCGTGCTCGTCGATCCGCACCCAGCGGTCCTCCGCGTCGGGGTCGACGCCGGTCTCGACGCCGCGGCGGTAGAAGTCGATCAGCTCGTCGACGCCCTCGCCGCGCGCTCCGGCGATGCGGAAGCCGGCGAGGAGGAAGGTGCGGGCGAAGCCCTCGAGGCCGTCGACCGCGCGGCCGTAGCCGCCCTCGGCGCCGGGGAGGGTGATCCGGCCGTGGCTGGCGCTGGCGTAGGGGGCCACCGCGGTGAGGAGCGCGTCCGCGACGGCGAGCCAGTGCTCGCGCGTCCAGTCGGCGCGGAGGTTCCCCTCGTTCACGGCGGTTCTCCTTTGAATCGTGATGTCCGCGCTCTCTCCCACGCTGACGTGAGCGGCACTGAACAGAACAGGACTATACATACGGAAATCGATCACCTCAAGGATTTGGTTGAAGCAAAATGATTGATTATGATCAGTTACATGCCCCAGCACCCCGCCCCGGCATCGTCGCCGGGCGTGATCGAGTCCTTCCGCGGCCCGCTCGCCGCCGCGTTCTCGCCCGACCGTCCGCTCTCGGCGCGCGGCGTGCTCCTCTCTCCCGAGCAGTCGCTGCCGGTGCCGACCGCCGCCGACCGGGAGGCCTGGGCCGCGGCCGATGCTCCGACCCTGGCCGCGGTCGCCGAGCGAGCCGCCGCCGATCTGCTCGCGCCGTGGCCGCAGCCGCTCGCGAGCCAGGCCGTGCGCGTGCACCGCGACGGGAACCGGGACGCCTGGGAGCAGCGCGCGTTCGAGCGGCAGCGGCGCCTGAGCCGCGCGGTGCTGCTGGCCGCGAGCGCCGGCGGCGGCGCGGGCGACAGCTCCGACTCCTGGCTCGACGAGGTCGCCGACGGCGTGCAGCTGCTCTGCGAGCAGAGCTCCTGGTGCTGGCCGGCCCACGACGACGCGCTGCGCCGGCACGGCTCGGTGCTCGCCGACGTCGCCGACCCCTTCCTCGACCTCGGCGCCGGCGAGGTCGCCGGCCAGCTCGCCTGGCTCGACCACGTCCTCGGCGAGCGCCTCGACGACCGCTATCCGGGGCTGCGCCGCAGGATCCGCCGCGAGACCCGCGAGCGCGTGCTCGCCCCGTTCCTCGCCCGCGACGACTGGCACTGGCTGGGCCTGGACGGCGACGTGCACAACTGGAACCCCTGGATCACCGGCAACGTGCTGGTCGCCGCGCTGCGCCTGCTCGACGCGCCGGGCGAGGCGGACGAGCGCGCCGCCGTCGTCACCCGCGCCGTCGCCGCCCTGGACCGCTACGTCGCCGTGCTCCCCGAGGACGGCGCGATCGACGAGGGCTACGCCTACTGGTGGAACGGCGCCTGCCGCGCCCTCGAGGCGCTCGACGTCCTCGCGCACGCGACCGGCGGCGCCTGGGACGCCTCGGCCGTACCCGCCCTGCGCGCGACCATCGCCTTCCCGCACCGCTCGCACCTCGGCGGCGACTGGTACGTCGCGCACGCCGACGGCCAGGCGCTGCAGTCGCGCGACCAGCCCTGGCACGCGGTGCACCGGGCCGGCCGCCGGGTCGGCGACACCGCCGCGATGGCGCACGCCGCCGCGCAGCGCTCCCCCGCCGAGCCCGCCGCCTCCGAGAAGGAGGGACTCGGCCGCCTGCTGCGCGGGGCGACCGACCCGCTCTGGACCACGGCCCCCGCGGCGCCCCCGCCCCTCCCCCGCGAGGTCTGGCTCGACTCCGTCCAGGTGCTCCTCGCCCGCACGACCGAGGGCTCGGCCGAGGGTCTGACCCTCGTCGCCAAGGGCGGCCACAACGCCGAGCACCACAACCACAACGACGTCGGCGCGTTCCAGGTGGCGAGCGACGGCGTGCCCGTCGTCGTCGACGCCGGCCGCCCCACCTACACCGCCGCCACCTTCGGCCCGGAGCGCTACGGCATCTGGACGATGCGGAGCGAGTGGCACAACCTGCCCGTCGTCCGCGGGCTCGGGCAGCCGCCCGGGCGGGAGGCGGCCGCGGCGGACGTCTCGGTCGCGCTGAGCGACGCGTCCGCCGCGTTCTCCGCGGAGCTCGCCGCCGCCTACCCCGGGACGGGCCTGCGCTCCTGGCGCCGCACCGTCTCCCTCGACCGCCCGTCCGCAAGGGTCCTGCTCGAGGACCGCTGGGACCTCGCCCCGTGGGACGATCAGGACGATGAGCCCGGCACCGCGATCCGACTGCTCCTCGCGGGAGACGTCGTGACCGAGCGCGGAGCAGCCCGCGTCCGCCCGCTCGGTGGCGCGCGGCCGCTCCGGATCGCCTGGGACCCGGCCTGCGAGCACCGCACCGTCGTCCGTGAGCTGGACGATCCGATGCTCACGAGCGTCTGGGGCGAGCGGCTCACGCTGCTGGAGATCGACGCCACCGCGCGCAGGGAGCTGCGGATCGCGATAGACCTGGACCCACCGATCGGAGAGCAACGATGAGCGACCAGACCCAGTCCCCACCCCTCGCCGCCGAGCGACGGGCGCACATCCTCGCGGCCCTGGGCGTCGACGGCGCCGTCCGCATCTCGCAGCTCACCGAGGCGCTCGGCGTGGCCACGGTCACGCTCCGCCGCGACCTCGTGCAGATGGAGCGCGAGGGCCTGCTCAGCCGCGTGCACGGCGGCGCGGTCGTGCTCTCCGGGTCGGCCGGCCACACGGCGCCCGCCCCGGAGCCGGAGGAGGTCAAGCTCGGCTCGATCGCCGTCCTGGTCCCCTCGCTCAACTACTACTGGCCCGGCGTGCTGCACGCGATGGAGGCGACCGGCCGCAGCCTCGGCTACGACGTCGTCCTGCGCGGTGCCTCCTACGAGCTGCAGGACGAGCGCCCGGTGCTCGAGCGCCTGCTGCGCTCCGGCGACGTGCGCGGGCTGATCGTCGCCCCCAACACCGACACGGAGCACTCCGGCGACGTCCTCCGCTGGCTCGCCGACTGCGGCGTCCCGTCCGTCCTGGTCGAGCGCGACGCCGTGCTCGAGCCCGAGGGCACGCCCGCCGAGTCGGTCACCACCGACCACGCGCTCGGCGCCGTGCTCGCCGCCCGCCACCTCGCCGAGCTCGGGCACCGCAAGGTCGGCCTGATCCTGTCGCGGAACTCGCCCACCTCGCGCAAGATCGCCGCGGGCTGGCTCTCCGCCTGCGAGGCGCTCGGCCTCACCCCCGCCGACCACTTCGAGGAGACCCTGCCCGACCGCGGCAGCGCCGACTTCTCCGAGGTGGTCAACGCGGCCCTGGAGACGGCCCTCGAGACCGGCGTCACCGCGCTGCTCGTGCACTCCGACCCCGAGGCGATGGCCTTCGTCGACCTCGCGCTCAACCGCGGCATCTCGGTGCCCGGCGACCTCTCGGTGATCGCCTACGACGACGAGGTCGCCCAGCTGTTCACCCCCGCGCTGACCGCCGTGAGCCCGCCGCGCGCCGGCGTCGGCGAGGCCGCCGTGCGCCTGCTCGTGCAGCGGATCGAGGACCCGGAGCGGCCCGTGCACCGCGTGCAGCTCAACCCGAGCCTGATCGTCCGGGCGTCCACGGCGGCTCCCGGCCGACCGGCGGACGGGCAGCCGGACGGCGCGCGGTGATCGACCGCCACGAGCACTCGCCGTGGTCGTTCTGGACCGAGGCCGCGCCGGAGCAGCGGTCCCGCCAGCTCGAGCTGCAGCGCGAGCTGCTCGCCGCGCACCCCGGCTGGAGCCTCGGCACCGACTGCTTCGTCGCGGAGTCGGCCGCGGTCGACCCCGAGCGCCTCGTGCTGGGCGACCGCTCCTACCTCGCGGCGGGCGCGTACCTGACGGGCGACGTCGAGATCGGCGCCGACTGCTCGCTCAACCCCTACACGGTGGTGCGCGGAAGCGTCGTCCTCGGCTCGGCCGTGCGGGTCGGCGCGCACACGTCGATCCTCGGCTTCAACCACTCGATGGAGCCCGGCACCGAGGTGTTCCGCCAGCCGCTGAGCTCGCGCGGCATCCGCATCGGCGACGACGTCTGGATCGGCTCGCACGTGGTCGTGCTCGACGGCGTGACGGTGGGCGACCACGCGGTGCTCGCCGCCGGCGCGGTCGTGACGAAGGACGTGGCGGCCGGTGCGGTCGTCGGCGGCAACCCCGCGCGGCGGCTGCGCTGGCGGGTGCCGCCCGTCGCCGCGGAGGTCTCGGACGCCGCGCGGCTGGCGGACCGCGCGCGCGAGGAGATCGAGGGGATCCTGCGCGGGGCGCTCGTCGACGACGGGCCGGCAGCTCAGGACGGACCGGCTCTTCACCACGGACCTGCACTCCACGACGGGCCCGCCTTCCACGACGGACGCGCACTCCACGACGGGCCCGCCTTCCGCGACCGGCCGGGCGCCGCCCCGACCGACCGCGCGCTCGGCGACGCGGTCGAGCTCGCCGACCTCCTGCTCGGCACGCCTCCTCCCGGCGTCGATCCCGCGGCCTTGATCGCCCGGCTGCGCGGACTGCCGGTCCCGGGGATGGACGTGTGGACCGATCCGGAGGCCGCGTACCGCGTGCTGAGCGCGGGCTACGCGCTCGACCTGCTCGGCTCGGAGTTCGCCGAGCCGCTGACCGCCGTGACCGAGGAGACCCCCGAGGGCCTCGTCGCGCGGCTCGACGGACTGCGCTGGCGCGACGACCCGTGGAACGCCGGCCACCACGTCGACGCCCTCGGCACCGCCCTGCACTGGACGCGCCGCCGCGGTGACGCGGTTCCGACCGGCCTCGAGGAGGCGCTCTACGGCTGGCTGCTCACCCGCGCCGATCCCCGCAGCGGCATGTGGGGCGAGGCGTCGGCCGACCGCGGACTGCTCCTGCTCGTGAACGGCTCGTACCGCGCGACCCGCGGCACCTTCGTGCAGGACGGCCGCCCGCTCCCCTACCCCGACGCCGTCCGCGACACCGTCCTCCGCCACGCCCGCGACGATCGCTGGTTCCGGCCCGAGCGCGTCGACGCCTGCGCCGCCCTCGACCTCGTCCACCCGCTCTGGCTCACCCGCGGCAGCACCTACCGCGCCGCCGAGGTGGAACCGCTGGCGAGGACCCTGCTCGCGGACGTCCTCGGCCGGTGGCGCCCCGGCCGCGGCTTCGCCTTCCGCCTGCACGCCGCCGACGCCGGCCTCCAGGGCACCGAGATGTGGCTCGCCGTCCTCTGGTACCTCGCCGATCTCCTCGGCGCCTCCGACGCCCTCGGCTACCGCCCCCGCGGCGTCCACCGCCCGGAGCCGGCCCCGCCCCGCCCCATGCTGATCGAGTAGCCCGCGCAGCGGGCGTATCGAGATCCACCCTCCCCAGCACGCCGGGTCTCGATACGCCGCCTCCGGCGGCTACTCGACCAGCAGGTGTCGGCCCGCGAGTGGACTCGAATCGGGGCCCGACACAGAACCAGACCCCGATACGCGTCCCCTCGCGTGCCTCACCGCCTCCGACTGGACGCTCACCGGGGCCTGCTCGGGGTGCGAGGCCCCTCACGGGTCCGTTCGAGGACTCATGCTGATCGCACAGCCCGCGGAGCGGACCCCATCCATGCTGATCGAGTAGCCCGCGCAGCGGGCGTATCGAGATCGACCAGCGCCAGAAGACGAGTCTGCAGACCGCCCTGCTGACGACGGCGGGTCTCGATACGCCCCTGCGGGGCTACTCGACCAGCATGAGGCGGCGCAGCCGCGTCCTCTCCCTCACCACCGAGACGCGAAGCGGCTTCACCGCTCGAGACGCGGCCGGAGGCGCCTACTCGACCACCATGCGGGGCCCGCTACTCGGCCGGCAGCAGCTCCGCCACCAGCGCCTGCACGCGGGCGCGGATGTCGTCGCGGATCGGGCGGACCTCCTCGAGGGGGCGGCCCTTGGGGTCGGCGAGGTCCCAGTCCTCGTAGCGCTTGCCGGGGAAGACCGGGCAGACGTCGCCGCAGCCCATCGTGATCACGACATCGGACGCCTGCACCTGCTCGGTCGTCATCAGCTGCGGTACGGCCTGCGAGATGTCGATGCCCTCCTCCGCCATCGCCGCGACCGCGACAGGGTTGATGCTCTCGCCCGGCTCGGAGCCGCCGGAGCGCACCTGCACGGCACCGCCCGAGAGCTCGCGCAGATAGCCGGCGGCCATCTGCGAGCGGCCGGCGTTGTGGATGCAGACGAAGAGGACGGTGGGGGCGGTCATCCCGGGCTCCTGAGGGTGAGGGGCTGCCCGCGTCGATCGACACCGGCGCGACCGAATCTACCGACAGCGCCCATCGCCTCCGCGTTCACGAGGGTTTCGGCGGTGCAGCCGGCGAGCGACCGCGGGCTCCGCCTCCTCGCCCCCGCAGAGCCCACGGTTCAGGAAGGCAGATCCGGGGCCGGGTAGGCGTCCCAGCCGCCGTCGCCGGCGTCGTCGCTGGCCTCGGCGGCGAGTCTGCGACGGATGTAGGCGCCGAGATAGGGAAGAGAGAACTGCACGTGTCCGCGACCCGCGGCATGGACGTAGCCGCTGTCGATGAGGCGCTTCTTGTAGACCTGGACGTACGCGTCGGAGACGTCCATGCGCTTCGCGATGTCGGCGATCTTCGTGCGGTCGTCGTCCTCGGCCATCGCGTCGAGGAACTTCTGGTCGACGTCGGAGAGGTCGCCGTAGACGCGGCTGATGACTCGACTCTCGACCGCCTTGATGGCCCTGTCGTGCGCGACGGTGGCGTCGGCGAGGCTGATCGTGGGTGCAGTGGAGCGGTTCCGCCAGGCGTAGTCGCCGGCCAGCTGCACCAGGTACGGATAGCCCTGCGAGAGGGAGACGAGCACGGCGAGCGCCTCCTCGTCGATCCTCCGTCCGCCGAGGCCAGCGGTCTCCGTGAAGACTCGGCTGGTCTCCGGCGCGGACAGCCGCTCGAATTCGACCTCCCGAGAACGCCGGAGGAAGGTGGTGTGCTCCTCGGCGAGGAGTGCGTCGAGGCCGACCTTCACCCCGGCGAAGACGACCATGATCTGCGCACCGTCCTGAAGCGCGTGCGAGACCTGCAGCGCGAATCGGCTCAGCTCCCGCAGGCGGACCTTGCCGGAGGAGACCTCGTCGATGGTGATGAGGATGCCGCCCTCCCCGCCCAGCGCGGAGGACAGAGCGACGAGGTCGTACCGCAGCTGCGGTTTCACGCTGCGGTGCCGTTCGACGTACTCGATCTCGGCGCTGAACTCCCACAGCCCGAGCGAGGTCAGTCGCGCGCGGCTGCCCGGGGTCATGTCGTTGATCAGGGCGGGGATCGTGGAGTCCATCACCCGGTCGAGGAGACCGGCACTGGCGTCCTCGCTGATTACCAGCCACCCGGCGGCGCGAGCGTCGTCCTGAAGGGTGGTCAGGAAGGAGGTCTTGCCGGCGCCGCGCAGCCCGGAGACCAGGACGGAGTGGTTCTCGCCGAAGTCCAGGGTGTCGAAGACGGCTCGGAGCTCCGTGAGCGCTTCCCCGTGGCCGCCGAAGACGGCAGGCTTCTTCCCGTAGCCCGGGGTGAACGGGCTGGGCGCTGTCTCCGCCATCGCGATCTCCGAATCTTATTTATTTTATTCTATTCGGCCTCGGCCTCGACCGTGAGCGTGAGGTGCTGGCGCAGCAGTCCGCGCAGACCAGCAGAGGGCGGAGACGAAGCCTGCTCACGATGCGAGGCCTCTCACGATGCCGATCGAGCGGGCCGTTCATGCTGATCGAGCAGCCCGCGCAGCGGGCCGTTCATGCTGATCGAGCAGCCCGCGCAGCGGGCGTATCGAGATCCACCACCGTCAGAACGCGAGTCTGCAGACCCGCCCTGCTGACGACGGCGGGTCTCGATACGCCCCTGGCGGGGCTACTCGACCAGCATGACGCGGCGCCGCCGTGGACCAGCGCCTGCCCGCGCTTCTGGAGTCGCGGGCGCCCGCCCGCTCGACGCACACTGGGCGGGCCCCCTCCCGCGACGACCCCTCGGACGGATCACCGTGCTCACCGGACTCAGCGCCTTCCCGCTCACCCCGCTCCGCGACGACACCGTCGACGAGCCGGCCTTCGCCGCGCTCGTCGAGCGCCTCGCCGCGGCCGGCGTCGACTCGATCGGGGCGCTCGGCTCGACCGGCTCCGCCGCCTACCTCGACCGGGAGGAGCGCCGCCGGGTCGCCGCGCTCGCGGTGCGGCATGCGGGCCACGTGCCGGTCGTCGTCGGGATCAGCGCGCTGCGGACCTCGCAGGTGCTCGCCCTCGCGGAGGACGCGCAGGAGGCGGGCGCCGCGGCGGTGCTGCTCGCTCCCGTGAGCTACCAGCCGCTGACCGACGACGACGTCCTCGGCCTCTACGAGGACGTCACCGCGCAGCTCTCCGTCCCGCTCGTCGTCTACGACAACCCCGGCACCACGCACGTCACGATGACCGACGAGCTCTACGGCGCGATCGCGCGGCTGCCCCGGGTCGCCTCGATCAAGATCCCCGGCGTCCCCGCCGATCCGGCCGCCGCGGCCGAGCGGGTGACCGCGATCCGAGCGCGGGTCCCCGCGGGCGTCACGATCGGCGTCTCCGGCGACGCGTCCGCCGCCCGCGGCCTGCTCGCCGGCTGCGACGCCTGGTACTCGGTGATCGGCGGCACGCTCCCCGGCCCCGCGCTGACGATCGCGCGCGCCGCGCGGTCCGGCGACCGCGCCGCCGCCGAGGCCGAGTCCGCCCGGCTGCAGCCGCTCTGGCACCTCTTCGCCGAGCACGGCGGCAGCTACCGGGTGATCGCCGCGATCGCCGAGCATCTCGGCCTCGCCGCCCCGGACTGCCTGCCCCGACCGATCCGCGGCCTCGACGCCTCGGCGCGCACCCGGGTCGCCGAGGTCGTCGCCGCCCTCGACCTCGGCACCCCGGCCGGCTGAGCTCCCGGCGCGTCCAGCACCACCCGCCCGTCCAGCGCCAGCCGATCCAGGAACGCGTCGTCGTGGCTGACGACGAGCAGTCCCCCGCGCCAGGCCCGCAGCACCTCGACCAGGTGGTCCGCCGTCGCCAGGTCGAGGTCGTTCGTCGGCTCGTCGAGCACGAGCAGCTGCGGCACCGGTCGCGCGAGGACCACGCCGGCGAGCGCCACCCGGAAGCGCTCCCCGCCGGAGAGCGTCGACGCCGGCCTGTCGACGATCGCGCCGCGCAGCAGCAGCCGCGCGAGCGCGTCGCGCAGGGCCGGGATCGGCAGGTCCGGCGCGGCCCGGGCGACGTGCTCGAGCACGGTGCGGTCGTCGTCGAGCATGTCCTCGCGGTGCTGGGCGAGGTAGCCGATGCGGTCGGTGAGCGCCCGGGCGTCCGTGCCGGGCACGGGATGCGGGCGGTCCGGCTCCGCGCCGACGAGCCGCTCGAGCAGCAGCGTCTTCCCGGTGCCGTTGGCGCCGATCAGGCCGAGGCGCTCCGGCCCCTGGAGCACCGTGGTCCGGCCACGGACGGTCAGCTCGGCGAGCCGCCGCGTCGCGGGCACGCCCGGGTCGGGCAGGTCGAGCCGCACCGCGTCGTCGTCGCGCCGCCGCCCGGAGGCCTCGTCGACCCGGTCCTTCGCGCGCGCCTCGGCTTCGGCGTGACCCGAGCGGAGCCGGCCCGCGGTCCCCTCCGCGCGGCCGCGCCGGAAGTCGGCGGCGCCCTTCGGCATCGACCGCCCCGACTTCTCACCCGCCTTCGCGCGCCGGGCGATCGTCGTCTGCGCCTCGATCCGCTGGCGCTTCTCGGCGCGCAGCACCTGCTCGGCCGCCCGGACGTCGCGCTCGACGGCCGCGCGCTCGACGGCGAGCCGCTCCTCGAAGTCGGAGAACGTGCCCGCCGAGGTGCGCAGGTCGCCGTCGCGCAGCTCCGCGATCTCGTCGACGTGCTCGAGAAGCTCCCGGTCGTGACTGACGACGACGAGGGTGCCGCGCCAGCCGTCCACCAGCGCGAGCAGCAGCTGCCGGGAGCGGCGGTCGAGATCGTTTGTCGGCTCGTCGAGCACCGCGATCGGCCGGCCGCGCAGCGCCACCCCCGTCACGGCCGCGAGGACCGCCTGCCCGCCGGAGAGCATCGAGACGGGACGGAGCAGATCGGCGGCGTCGAGGTCGAGTCCGGCAGTGCCCAGCGCGGCGACGGCCCGGGCCTCGACGTCCCAGTCATCGGCGAGCGCCTCGAAGCGGTCCGCCCCGGCGTCGCCGGCCAGGATCGCGTGCAGCGCGTCGAGCCGGCCGCGGATCCCGAGCAGATCGGCGACGGTGTCGTCGGCGCCGCGCGGCAGGCGCTGCGGCAGCAGGTCGACCGCGCCGGTCGCGGTGACGGTCCCGCCCGTCGGTGCGAGGTCGCCGGCGACGAGCCGCACGAGCGTGGACTTGCCGGCGCCGTTGGCTCCGACGAGGGCGGTGCGGCCGCGGCCGAAGGCGGCGGTCACGTGGTCGAGGACGACCGAGCCGTCCGGCCAGGCGAACGAGCAGTCGGTGAGGACGAGGGACGGAGGGGTGGGTGAAGTGGAGAAGGGCACGGTGCTCCCGGTGGTCGCGTCGGCGCACGACGACCACCGCTCTCCGCCGGGGCGGGAGCGCGCGTCCGCCCGGTTCAGCGGGCGGGAGCAGGGGTCGTCAGTGCGAGGGCAGCTGCTGCGTCGTGGACGCAGTACCGGTGCTGATGCGCACGAGACCGTCTTTCCTGCGGGGAGCCCCCGTGTCCGCGAGCCGATCGGCCGGCCGGTGAGGTGGCCGCCCCGACGTCGCGGCTCGCGACGAGGTACGCGTCGACGCTACGCGCGGTGCGGGGGCGGCCGCAAGGGAGGGGCGTCACGGCCGCCCGATCGGCCGAGGACCAATTGGCCAACAGCCTGTTGGCCGATTGTCGCGTCGCGGATCCTCGCTACTGCACCAGTGCCAGCAGCGCGCGGATGTCGGCGGCGAGCAGGTCCGGCTCCTCGTGCGGCGCGAAGTGGCCGCCACGGGGCATCGGCGTGTACCGGACGACGTCGTAGCTGCGCTCCGCCCAGCTGCGCGGCGGGTGCGTGAGGTCGAAGGGGAAGACGGCGAGCGCGGTCGGCACCTCGACCCGGCCGACCCGCGCCGTCCGCCCGGTCGCGTACTCCCAGTAGGGCCGGAGCGACGTGGCGATCGAGTCGGTGAACCAGTAGAGCGAGGCGAGGGTGAGCAGGTAGTCGTCGTCGAAGCGGGTCGCGACGTCGCCGCCGCAGTCGCTCCAGGCCCGGTGCTTCTCGAGGATCCAGGCGAGCAGGCCGACCGGCGAGTCCGACAGCGCGGGCGCGAGGGTGAGCGGCCGCGTCTGCTGCTGGTGCTCGTAGGCACCCTCGTCCGCGAACCAGGTGCGCTGCTCCTCGACGTGCTCGCGCTCCTCGGCGGTGAGGGAGTCCTCGTCGACGTCCCGCGGCGAGGCGACGGCGAGCAGGTGGATCCCCGCCACCGCCTCCGGGTGGCTCTCGGCCAGCCGCGACGTGATGCCCGCCCCCAGGTCGCCGCCGTGCGCGGCGTAGCGGGCGAAGCCGAGCTCCTCGGTCATCAGCCGGTGCCAGAGCTCGTGGGTCTGCTCGTCCAGCCCCGGCCGCTGCGGCGAGAACGGGAAGCCCGGCAGCGCGGGCACGACGATGGTGGCCGCCTCGGCCGGGTCGCCGCCGAACCGCGACGGAGTGGCGAGCCGCTCGGCGAGCGCCACCAGCTCGAGCGCGGAGCTCGGCCAGCCGTTCGTCAGGACGATCGGCAGGCGGCCGGGCCTCTCGGCCTCGAAACGCAGGTAGGCCACCGGCGTCCCGTCGAGGTCGGCCTGCGCCCAGGGCAGCGCGCGCATCCGCCGCTCCTGCGCCGGCCAGTCGAACTCCTCCGCCCAGCGCCGGGCCAGCCGCCGCAGCTCGGCCTGGTCGGTCCCCGCCGACCAGCCCTCGACCGGCCACTCGGGCGACCAGCGGGTCCGGCGGACGCGCTCGCGGAGCTCGGCCCACTCCCCTGCGGAGACAGCGGGGACCGGCGAGGCGGGAAGGGACGGGGTCATCGCTCGACCGTAGCGGCGGGGGCCGACATCAGAACAGGTCGGGGCTCTCCTGCTCCCGCGCCGTCGACGACTCGACGTCGGCGACCTCGTGGCGCAGCGACGCGGTGACGTCGCGGGCGCCGGCGACGGACTCGACCCGCACCGTCACGCGCTCGACGGGTACGACGGTCCGGGTGAGGGCGATCCGCTCCTCGTGCAGGACCACGACGATCGGCTCCTGCGGGGCCGCCGCGATCGCATCGGGCAGCGGCGGCCCGTCGGCGATCGGCTCGCGGGTGACGCGCAGCTCCTCCCGTCGGACCTCGACCGTGATCGTGCGCTGCTCGGTCACGACGACCCGCCTGACCCGGACGCGCTCGGTCGCGTGCCTGCGCGTGCCGACGAGGAGGCGCTCCTCGTGCAGGACCACCTCGGCGGTCGGCGCCGGCTCGGACGCAGTCGGCTCGGACGCGGTCGGCTCGGTCGAGGTCGGCTCGGTCGGTGTCGCGCTCATGCGGTCCCCTCGATCTGCTGCGGACGCGGCCGGCCCTGCTCGGAGCGAGCGGGGCCGGCCGCGGGTGGTGCGGGTGGTGCGGTCGTGCGTCTAGCGGGGGCGGCGCGCGGTGGTCGCCGGGGCGGCCTGCTTCGCCTGGTCGGCGGCGCGCTTCGCCTGCTCGGTGACGGAGGGGGCGTTCTGCGCCTCCTGCTGGATCTTCGGCGCCTCCTCCTCGGCCTTCGTGAGGATCGCCTCCCAGCGCTGCTGCATCGGCTTGATGAGGCCGCCGCCCGCGCCGACGATGATGACGCCCGCGATGATCGCGAGGACCGCGATCAGGATCGGCGTGGTGACCGTCGTCGCGACCTCGATCTGGTTCAGGGCCGCGGTGACCCCGAGGAAGAGGATGAACACCGCGACGATGTTGCCGAGGGCCTTGCCGTAGGAGAGACCGCCCAGGGTGTTCTGGATCAGGCCCTTGGCGCCCGCGGCGATCGCGGCGGCGAGGACGACGATGATGATCGCCACGATGATCTTCGGCAGGAAGCCGATGATGCCCTGCAGCAGGTCGCTGACCGGGTTGGGGCCGAAGACCCCGAAGGCGAACTGCAGGACGAAGAGCACGAGCGTGTAGTAGATGATCTTCGACACGATGTCGGAGGCGTCCAGCGTCGAGTTCGCGAGCGCCTTCTTGATGCCGCCGCGCTCGACGGCGCGGTCGAAGCCGACCTTGGTGAGCAGGCGCGAGAGGCCCTTCTCGATGAGCTTGGCGACGATCAGGCCGACGATGAGGATGAGCAGGAACAGCAGCGCGAGCGGGACGAACGCGATGACCGCGGCCAGTCCGTTCTGCAGAGCGGCGGGGAGATCCATGGGGGAGCCTTTCGGGCACGGTCCGGAGCAGGACGGGTGGGTGGTGCAGGGGGTCGTGCGGAGTGGAGCGGGTGCGGCGGCCGGTGGGCGGTGCTGCTCACCGGCCGCCGCGGGGATCGCTAGGAGCGCGCGTCGCGGTCGGCGACGGTCTCCTCGGCGGAGGTGCGGGTGCCGGTGGCCTCGGGCTCGACGAGCTCGATCTCCTCGTGCGAGACGTCGGCGTCGACGGTGCGCTGCTCGGTGACGGTCTCGGTGCCGAGCGACACGCGCTCGACGGGGACCGTCTCCTTCGCGGTGACGACGCGCTCCTCGGTGAGGATCACCTCGTGCTCCTCCTCGCTGAGGTCGGGACCGGCGAGCGCGTCGCCGGCGTTCGCGTCGGTGATCGGCTCGCGGGTGAGGGTGACCTCGTCGTGGCTGACCGGGACCGTCTTCGAGACCTGCTCGGTGACGATGTGCTTGCGCAGGCGGGCGCGGCCGGCCTCGACCCGCTCGGTGCCGACGCGCAGGCGCTCCTCGGAGCGGGTCATCGCGTCGTCGGTGTTCGGACCGGACGTGTCGTGGCCCTCGGTGCCGCGGTCGCGGTCGGCGGCGCTGTCGGCGGCGCTGTCGGCAGTGCGGTCGACGCCGCTGTCAGTGCCGGCGCCGCGGTCGGCGTCCTGGTCGTAGAGGGGCGCCTCGGTCGGCGCCGCATCGGTGCCGCCGAGCCCGTAGTACGAGTAGAGGGCCTGCTCCTCGTCGGCGGAGAGCTGTCCGTCGTCCTCGATGCGCGGGGCGTCCTTGACGAAGGCCTTCTCGTAGCCGACGCGGAGGACGCCGCCCTCGTAGCTCGCGTCCGCGAGGGGCGCGAACGACTCCGAGGAGCCGAACAGGCCGGTGCGGACGGTGACCCAGGTCGGGGTCTGCGTGCTGTCCTCGACGTAGACCTGGCCGACGGTGCCGATCTTGGCGTCGTCGCTGCCGTGCACGTCGGCGCCGATCAGGCTGTCGATGCTGCTGCTGTCGATCATGGTGCTCTCTCTTCTCTCCCGGGACGGTGCCGCGGGGTCGCTGATGCGGGGCGGAGGCGAAACGGGGCGCCGCCACCGGCGCAGCGGGTTCTGCGGGGTGGAGCGCGCTCCTCGGGGAGGCGGACCGGCGCGGGGACCGCAGGGAGCACGGTCCGGCAGCGGCACACTTACAGCGTAAGCCTGGTCGGAGCTTACGGTGTAAGGGTTGTTACGGTGGAGGTGCTTGCCTTCGCGGCACCGCACCTGGTATCCGGGCGGGCGGGCACTGCAGGAAGGCGCGGTGCATGACCGACAGCGAGAAGCCGAAGCGGAGCGGCTCCCCCGCCCGCAAGCTCAGCCGGGACCTCATCGTGGAGACCGCGCTCGCGATGATCGACCGCACCGGCCCCGAGGCGCTCTCCATGCGGACCCTCGCGCAGGAGCTGGGCGTCGAGGCGATGTCGCTCTACCGCTACGTGCACGGCAAGGAGGACCTCCTCGAGGGCGTCATCGCGCTGCTGATGCGCGAGCTCACCGTGCGGCTGGACGAGGCCGAGAGCCGGCACTGGCAGGAGTTCCTGCAGACGGCCGCCCACGAGGTCCGGCGCATCGCGACCGACCACCCGAGGGCCTTCCCGCTGGTCGCGACCCGGCATCCCGCGGCTCCGTGGCTCCGCCCGCCGCTGCGCAGCATCGAGGCCGTGAACACCTTCCTCCGCTCGCTGACCGGCAGCGGGCTCACCGACGCGCAGGCCGTCGGCGCCTACCGCTCGTTCAGCAGCTTCCTGCTCGGCCAGCTGCTGCTGCAGGCCGTGGTGCAGGGCGCCGAGACCTCGCCGACCGACCTCCCGCTCGACGAGGGCGACGCGACGATCCCGCAGGGCGACGGGAACATCTCCCTCGACGTCGCGCCCGAGGTGCGGCGGCTCCGCGGCCTGCTCAGCGAGGACCACAGCGACGAGGAGTTCGAGATCTCGCTCGAGGTGCTCCTGGACCGGCTCGACCGGGAGCTCTCGCAGTAGCCCTCGCCGGCTCCGCGGGGCACGGCGACCCCCAAAGACCCGTTTGACGGTCCGCGGGACCGGGCGTGACGATGGCCGCATGTCCACTCTCGAGGAGCTGCGCGCCACCGCCCACCCGATCCGGCTCCGGCTGCTGTCCCTGGTGACCGGCGCCGCGGCGAGCGCCGCCGAGGCCGCGCGCGAGCTGGGGCCTCTCGCAGGCGACCGCGAGCTACCACTTCCGCGTGCTCGAGCGGGCCGGGCTGGTGCGGGTGGTCGAGACGGTGCGGCTGCGCGGCGGTGAGGCGAAGCGCTACCGGCACGAGTCCTCCGGGCGACCGTTCGACGTGACCGCGGCCGTCGACGCCGGGCCGGCGGAGGACCGGCAGCTGTACCTGGAGGCGCTGATCGAGGAGCTGCGGCGCCGATCCGCGGCCCGCGCCGACGGCCCGCAGCTGTCGACGGACGCCGAGCTCTGGGTCGATCCGGAGACCTGGCGGCGGGTGGTCCGGCACGTCGGCGAGGCGTCCGCGCTGCTGCACGCGGCGGCCCGGCCGCCCCGGAGCCCGGGCACGGTGCCGGTGTCGATGACGACCGCGCTGTTCCCGCTGCGGCGGCCGTGACTCCGCGCGGGACTCCCCGGCCCGGCCCTCTCGCGCACCGCCCGTTCCGGTGGCTGCTCGCCGCGCGGACGACCGCCGTGCTCGGCAACGCCGTCGCACCGATCGCCCTGGCCTTCGCGGTCCTCGACCTGACCGGCTCGGCGACCGACCTCGGCCTGGTCGTCGCCGCGCGCTCGCTCGCCAACGTCGCCGTGCTGCTGCTCGGCGGCGTCCTCGCCGATCGGCTGCCGCGCTCCGTGATCATGGTCGGCACCTCCCTCGCCGCCGCCGGCACGCAGGCGGTCGTCGCCGCCCTGGTCATCAGCGGGACGGCGAGCATCCCCGCCCTCGTCGTGCTCGGCGTGCTGAACGGCGCCGTCGCGGCGGTGAGCCTTCCTGCCGCGTCTGCCCTCGTCCCGGAGACGGTCCCCGTGGGCGAGCTGCGCCCCGCGAACGCGCTGCTCCGCCTCGGCCTCACCGCCGGGACGATCGTGGGCGCGTCGGGCGGGGCGGGCGTCGTCGCGCTCGTCGGGCCGGGCTGGGGCCTCGCGATCGACGCGGCCGGGTTCGCGCTCGCCGCTCTCCTCTACTCCGGGCTGCGCCTGCCCGCGGCGACCCGGTCCGGCGCCCCCGGCTCCGTGCTCGGCGACCTCCGCGAGGGCTGGCGGGAGTTCTCCGGCCGGCGCTGGGTCTGGATCGTCGTGGCCCAGTTCACGGTGCTGAACGCGGCCTTCGTCGGCGCGACCACGGTGCTCGGGCCGGTGATCGCCGACGGGTCCTTCGGCCGCGCGGCCTGGGGGCTGGTGATCGCCGCGCAGACCGTCGGCCTCGCGATCGGCGCCGTCATCGCGCTGCGCTGGCGGCCGCGGCGGGCGCTGGCCATCGGCGTCGCCCTGATGGCGGTGACGGCCGTCCCGGTCGCGGCCCTCGGAGTCGTCCCCGCGCTCCCCGCCCTGATCGTCGCCTTCGCGCTCGGCGGCGTCGCGCTGGAGGTGTTCGCCATCGCCTGGGACCAGTCGCTGCAGACCCATGTGCCGCGCGAGGCACTCGCCCGGGTCTACTCGTACGACATGGTCGGTTCGTTCCTCGCCGTTCCGCTCGGCGAGGCGCTCGTCGGGCCGCTCGCCGACCTCGTCGGCACGCGGGCCGTCCTGCTCGGCTGCGCGGCGGTCATCGTCGCGGCGTCGCTCGCCGCGGTCGCCAGCAGGAGCGTTCGCGGCGTGGGCAGCGCGCCGGCGGGCACAATGGCGGGCATGGACTCCGAGAACAGCCCGGCCGCGACCGAGACCAGCCCGACCGCCGACGCCCCGGCCGCGACCGGCCGCTACGCGCACGGCCACCACGAGAGCGTCCTCCGCTCGCACCGCTGGCGCACCGTCGACAACTCCGCGGCGTACCTGCTGCCGCACCTCGCGCCCGGCGTCTCGATCCTCGACGTGGGCTGCGGCCCGGGGACGATCACCGTCGACCTCGCCGAGCGGGTCGCCCCCGGCCGGGTGCTCGGCGTGGACGCGTCGGCCGAGGTGATCGCGCAGGCCGCGGCCCTCGACTCCCCCGCGGAGTTCGCGGTCGCCGACGCCTACGCGCTGCCGTTCGCGGACGACTCCTTCGACGTCGTGCACGCGCACCAGGTCCTGCAGCACCTCACCCGTCCGGTCGACGCGCTGCGCGAGTGGGGCCGGGTCGGCCGCCTCGTCGCCGCGCGCGACGTCGACTACGCCGGCGTGCTGATCCACCCCTTCACTCCAGGCCTGCAGGCCTGGGCCGCGCTCTACCAGCGGGTGCACCGCGCCTCGGCCGGCGAGCCCGACGCGGGCCGGCGCCTCAAGGCCTGGGCGCGGGAGGCCGGCTTCGCGAGCGTCGAGGTCACCGCGTCGCTCTGGGTGTTCGAGAACGCCGAGGACCGCGCCTGGTGGGGCGGGATGTGGGCGGACCGCGCGGTCTCCTCCTCCTTCGCCACCGTCGCCCTCGAGCGCGGCCTCGCCACGCAGGCCGAGCTCGAGGCGATCAGCGACGCCTGGCGCGCCTGGGCCGCCGACGAGGACGGCTGGCTCTCGATGCCCCACGGCGAGCTGCTCGCGCGCTGAGCGCCGACGGGAGGGTCGTTGCGCTCGCGGCGGACACGGCTGCGGAGCGGAGCGGTGATCCGGTTCAGTGGGGGCATGCGCAGAGTCCTGGTCCTGGGTGGCAGCGGATGGCTGGGGCGCCGTCTCGCGGAGCGGGCGGTCGCGGCGGGGGACGAGGTCACCTGCGTGGCCCGCGGCGAGGCGGGAGCGGTTCCGGGCGGCGCGCGGCATCTGCGTGTCGACAGGCGCGACTCGGACGCCTACGACGGACTGCGCGGCGAGTGGGACGAGGTCGTCGAGCTCGCGCACGCACCCGAGCTCGTCGGGCCGGCCCTCGACCGGCTCTCGCCGGCGGCCGCGCACTGGACGCTCGTCTCCTCCGTCTCCGTGTACGCCGATGTGGAGCGGATCGACGCCGATGAGTCCGCCGCCCTGGTCGAGCCGGTGGACCCGGAGCAGTACGCCGAGGCGAAGGTCCTGGCCGAGCACGCCGCCGCCGACGTCCTCGGCGGCCGGCTGCTGATCGCGCGTCCCGGGCTGATCGCCGGGCCCGGCGACCCGAGCGACCGGCTGGGGTACTGGCCGGCCCGCTTCGCCCGCGGCGGCACGGTTCTGGCTCCCGAGACGGAGGGCCGGTTCGCGCAGGCGATCGACGTCGACGACCTCGCCGACTGGCTGCACGCGGCGGGCTCGGCGGGAGTGACCGGAGCCGTCGACGCCGTCGGCCCAGCCGTGCCCCTGGGCGACCTCCTCGCCGCCGCCGCCGAGCTCGCCGCCTTCCGCGGCGACGTCGTGCACGCCGACGACGAGACCCTGCTCGCGCACGGCGTCGGCTACTGGGCCGGCCCGCGGTCGCTCCCGCTGTGGCTGCCCGCCGAGGCGGTCGGATTCAGCTGGCGCAGCACCGCCTCATACCTCCGCGCCGGCGGCCGCCACCGTCCGCCCGCGGAGACCCTGCGCCGCGTCCTCGACGACGAGCGCGCCCGCGGACTGGACCGGCCCCGCAGGTCCGGCCTGGATCCTCGGGACGAGCGGGCCGTCCTCGACGCACTGCGCTGACCGGCGCCCTCGGCGAGCCCGTCCGCTCGCCGTCGCCGCACAACATCAGCTGAGACGGGTGGGCCTCGCCCCACAGAGGAGGCCTCCCCTTCTCAGCTGATGTTCTGCGCGAGTCCGCCCCGCTCCGCCCCCTCGTTCGCCGACACCCGTCGGCGAAGAGCCGCGGATCGGCGCCGATCGGACGCCGCGAGCGCCTTCTGTTACGGCGAGCGTCGGCGGCCGTCGCGCCCGCCCACCGCACCGCGCCATCATCATCAGCACACCGACGCGGACGCCGCCACCGAGCATCCCGCGCCCCCTCTCCCACCCCGCACCGGGCACTCTCCGGCGCGCCCGCGCCCCCTCCCGGAAGGACCGACGCCATGATCCGCCTCGAGCAGCTCACCAAGGTCTACGGGCAGGGCGCCGACGCCGTGACCGTGCTCGACCGCCTCGACTTCTCGGTCGGCACCGGCGAGATCTTCGCCGTCGTCGGGCCGAGCGGCGCCGGCAAGAGCACGCTCGCCGCCTGCGTCAACCTGCTCGAGCGGCCCACCTCCGGCACCGTCGTCGTCAACGGCGACGCGCTCTCCCAGCTGTCCGAGACGGAGCTGCGGGTCGCCCGCCGCCGCATCGGCACCGTCTTCCAGTCCGACGGCCTCTTCAGCCGCCGGACCGCGGAGCAGAACGTCGCCCTCCCGCTCGAATACCTGGGCGTCACCGCGGCCGAGACGAAGCGCCGCGTCGCCGAGCTGCTGGAGCGCGTCGGCCTCGGCGACCGCGCCCGCTACTACCCGCACCAGCTCTCCGGCGGCCAGCGCCAGCGCGTCGGCATCGCCCGCGCCCTGGCCCTGCGCCCCTCCGTCCTGCTCTCGGACGAGGCGACCTCGGGCCTCGATCCCGCGTCGACCACCGCGATCACGACGCTCCTCAAAGAGCTGCGCGACGACCTCGGCCTGTCGATCCTCTTCATCACGCACGAGATGGAGACGGTCCGCCAGGTCGCCGACTCCGTCGCGCGCCTCGATCACGGCCGCATCGTGGAGTCGGGGCGCCTCGTCGACCTGCTGCGCGACGCGTCCTCGCCGCTCGGCCTCGCGCTCAACCCGGTGCGCCCCTCGGTGCTGCCCGCCGCGGGGCTCGACGAGTGGGTCGTCGGCTACGCCCGCGACGGAGTGCCGGCCGATTGGGTGACGCGGCTGTCCGACGCGGTCGGTCCGGTCGCGCTGCTCGGCGCGGCGATCGAGACGGTCGACGGACGCGCCGTCGGCCACGCGACGATCGGCCTCGGTCCGGTCGAGGAGCGCCGGCTCGCGCACGCCGCCGACGCTCTCGGGCTGTCGGTGCGGCGGGGCGCCGTCCGGTCGGACGCCCTCGTCGAGGAGGCGGCGGCATGAGCGCGCTCATCTCCTCGGCGGCCCTCGGCCCGCTGCACCTCGACAACAGGGTCCCGCTCGCCGACATCCCCGCGCTCGTCCTCCCCGCGCTCGGCGAGACGCTGATCATGGTCGGCATCGTGATGCTGATCGTCGTGCTCGTCGGCGTCCCGCTCGGCGCCGCGGTGCACAACCTCGCTCCGGGCGGCCTGTTCGAGAACCGCGCCGCGCACCAGAGCCTCAGCTGGATCATCAGCATCGGCCGGTCGCTGCCGTTCCTCATCCTGATGGCCTCGATCATGCCGTTCACCCGGCTGCTCACCGGCACCAACATCGGTATCGCGGCGGCCGTCGTGCCGATGTCGATCGCCGGCATCGCCTTCTTCACCCGCATCGTCGAGAACGCGCTGCGCAGCGTGCCGCTCGCGCTGACCCGGGTGGCCCGCGCCTCCGGAGCATCGCGGCTGCAGGTGATCCGCTCGGCGCAGCTCAGCGAGGCGGTGCCGCAGATCCTCGGCGGTCTGACGATCAACACCATCGCGATGATCGAGTACTCCGCCATCGCCGGGACCATCGGCGCGGGCGGCATCGGCTACGTCGCTGTCACCTACGGCTACCAGCGCTTCGACACCACCGTGATGCTCGCGACGATCGTCATCCTCGTCGCGACCGTCGCCGTCGTGCAGCTCACCGGCGACGCCCTGGTCCGCGCGACCACACCGAGCGCCTCCCGGTCCCGGCGCACCCCGCGCGTCGCCGTCTCCGTCTAGCCGCCCCTCCCCCTGATCCCGCCCCGGGCCCTCCGCCCGGGCGTCCCTCCCGCGCGCCGCCGTCCGGCCGCGACCGCTCGAAAGGCACTGCCATGTCCACTGAGAACCACGGCCCTGAGAACCCCCGCTCCGAGAAGTACGGCCCTGCGAAGTCCGGCCCCGAGAAGTCCGGCCCCGAGGACCTCGGCTTCGAGCTGAAGAAGAAGCGCCGCTGGCCCTGGATCGCCGGAGCCGCCGTCGTCGTCGTCGGCGTCGGAGCGGTCGTCGCCGTGCCGCTGCTCTCGCCCGCCGTCTCGGCGAACGAGCAGGAGGGCGCGACCCTCTACGTCGCGACCGCCGAGGGCAACGCCTCGGAGCAGGCGCTCGTGAACTTCGTGGCGGAGGAGGTGGCGCCGCGCTACGGCATCACGGTCGCCTTCAAGGGCCTCTCGGACAGCAACACGATCAACCGCGCCGTGAGCGAGGGCGAGGTCGCCGCGACGGTCTACCAGCACAAGCTCTGGCTCGGCCAGGTCCTCGAGGCCAACCCCGACTTCGAGGAGGAGGCGGCCACGCCCGTCTTCCGCTGGGGCTTCGGACTCTGGAGCGACAAGCACGGCGACGTCTCCGAGATCCCCGACGGCGGCACGATCTCGCTCTACTCCGACCCGGCGAACGAGGCCCAGGGCCTCTGGCTGCTGCAGTCGGCCGGCCTGATCACGCTGAAAAAGGGCACGGAGCCCGGCACCGCGACCCAGGACGACATCGCCTCGAACCCGAAGAACCTGAAGTTCACCCTGCTCGACTTCGCCGCCCAGTCCCGCGCCCTGCCCGACCTCGACGCGGCCGTCGGCTACACCGAGTACTACCTCGCCGCCGACATCCCGATCGAGAAGCAGATCTTCGCGCCCCAGGCCCCCGACGACTTCGCCGGCCAGCTCACCATCGGCTCGAAGTACAAGGACACCGCCAACATCGAGAAGCTCGTCGCCGCCTTCCAGGACCCGGCCGTGCAGGAGTTCCTCGCCACCGACGAGACGGTGAAGGGCATCCTGCTGCCGATCGAGGGCTGACCGGGCGGATGGGGCGGCGGCGGTTCCGCCCGTCGTCCGCCTCCGGCACGCGAAACCACCTCCGGCACGCGGAACCACCTCCGGCACGCCGGAACCGTCTCAACCCGCGAGCCCGAGCCGGGACTACGAGCCGAGAATCACCTCACCGGCCGCACCCCGCACCCCGGCACGCGAACCCACTTCGGGCACGCCGGAACCGGCTGATCCCGCGAGCCCGAGCTCATTCCGCGTGCCGAAGGTCACCGCGGCAGCCCGCCCCACCACCTCCGGCACGCGAAATCACCCCCGGCACGCCCGAAACCACAGATCCGGCGAGCCCGAGCCGAAACCACGAGCCGAAAGTCGACTCGACGGCCACTCCGGCACGTCCGGCACGCGAATGCACCTTCGGCACGTCAGAACAGGCTGATCCTGCGAGCCCGAGCTCGTTCCGCGAGCCGGAGGTCGCCCCGAGCGCCCGAGCCCCACCCCCGGCACGCGGAACCACCCCCGGCACGCCGGAACCGGCGGATTCCGCGAGCCCGAGCCGGATCCACGAGCCGGACGCGACTCCCCGGGCAACCGACCGCCCGATACCGCCGCCGCGGGAACACGGAGGCCGCCACCCGCGTTGGCTCTCTCATGACCGTTCCCCTCTCGATCCTCGACCTCGCCCCCATCGCACCCGGAGAGACCGCGCGCGACAGCTTCGCCGCCTCCGTCGCTCTGGCGCAGCAGGCCGAGCGGAGCGGGTACCGGCGGGTCTGGTACGCCGAGCACCACAACATGGCCTCGATCGCGTCGAGCGCCACCTCGGTGCTGATCGCCCACGTCGCCTCGCAGACCTCGACCATCCGCCTCGGCTCCGGCGGCGTCATGCTGCCCAACCACTCCCCGCTGACCATCGCGGAGCAGTTCGGCACCCTCGAGACGCTGCACCCGGGCCGCATCGACCTCGGCCTCGGCCGCGCCCCCGGCAGCGACCAGGCCACCTTCCGCGCCCTGCGCCGCGAGCACGACTCCTCCGAGCGCTTCCCGCAGGACGTCCTCGAGCTGCAGGGCTTCCTCGCCGACGAGTCCCGCATCCCCGGCGTCAGCGCGACGCCCGGCGCCGGCACCCGCGTCCCCCTCTACATCCTCGGCTCGTCGCTCTTCGGCGCCCAGCTGGCCGCCGCCCTCGGCCTGCCGTACGCCTTCGCCTCGCACTTCGCACCGGATGCGCTGCACCAGGCCGTCGCCGAATACCGCCGCGGCTTCCGCCCCTCGGAGCAGCTCGACGCCCCCTACGTGATCGCCGGAGTGAACGCCATCGCCGCCGACAGCGAGGAGGACGCGCAGGAGCAGTTCGCGCAGATGAAGCGCGCGCGCCTGATGATGCTGCTGCGCCAGAGCGGCCAGATCCCCGTCGACCAGCAGTTCTCCGAGGAGGAGCTCGACCACCTGCTGACCGCCCCGGTCGGCGCGCACGTCGCGAGCATGACCCACTACACCGGCGTCGGCACCGGCGAGCAGGTCGCGGACTACGTGGCCGAGTTCGCGCGCTCGGCGGAGGCCGACGAGGTCATCGTCGCCCACGCCTCGCTCGCGACGCCCGCCCGCCTGCGCTCGGTCGCGCTGCTCGCGGCGCACTCGCTCGTCGCCGCGTAGCCCGGAGGTCCTGCCGACCCGCGTCCGATCTGCAGGCGATCCTGCCAACGACGCGCTGACGCCCACCCGGCAGCCGCTCCCGGTGCAAGATCACCTGCACAACGGACCCCAGCGCGCACGGCGGGCGGGACCGGGTCCGATCTGCAGGTGATCGCGCCCAGAACGAGCTGAAGCCCACTCGGCACGCGTTCGCCGTGCCGGATCGCCTGCACAACGGACCGCCACCCACCCGACGAGCAGCCCCTGGGTCCGATCTGCAGGCGAACGCGCCCACAACGCGCTGACGTCCACCCGGCAGGCGCTCCCGGTACGAGATCACCTGCACAACGGACCACAGCGCGCACGGCGGGCGGGACCCGGTCCGATCTGCAGGTGATCGCGCGCAGAACACGCGGAAGCCCACTCGGTACGCGCGCCCCGTGCCGGATCACCTGCACAACGGACGGGACCCCGCACAGCGGACCGGTGACCGTCGAATCGGCGCCACGCGGAATGACAGCGCCCCGCCGGAGGTTGCACGGGTGGGCTCCGACACGCCCGATGGAGGCTCCCCGTGCAGATCGTGGACTGGCTGTTCGACGCGCAGATCGTGATCGGCGACCAGACGGTGCTCTGGCGCGAGGTCATCGGCAACGTCTTCGGCCTGCTGAGCGCCCTCGGCGGCATGCGGCGCAAGGTCTGGGCCTGGCCCGTCGGCATCTTCGGCAACGCGCTGCTCTTCACCGTCTTCATGGGCGCACTGTTCGACACTCCGAACCCGGTGAACCTGCTCGGCCAGGCCGGCCGCCAGATCATGTTCATCATCGTGAGCATCTACGGCTGGTACCGCTGGACGCACCGCCCCAGCGACGCGACGACGCTGATCTCGCCGCGCTGGGCCTCCTGGCGCACCCGCGGGCTGCTGGTGCTCGGCATGGTCGGCGGCACCGCGATCCTCACCCCGGTCTTCCGCGCGCTCGGCTCCTACGAGCCGGTCTGGAGCGACGCCTGGATCTTCGTCGGCTCGCTGCTCGCCACCTACGGCATGGCCAAGGGCTGGGTCGAGTTCTGGCTGATCTGGGTCGCCGTCGACATCGTCGGCGTCCCGCTGCTCTTCTCGGCCGGCTACTACGCCTCCGGGCTGATGTACGTCTTCTACGGCGCCTTCACCCTGCTCGGCTTCTTCGTCTGGATGAAGGAGGGGCGCCGCCCGTCGGCCGCCCCGGTCACCGTCGGCTGACCCGCCGCCGCGCCGCGCCCATCCGTCACGAACGGTCGCCCGACTCGCGCGGACACCGCCGTTCGTGACGGATCGATGGCGCCGGACGTCGCGGATCCGGGACGGAGGGAGTTGGATCGGGGGATGAGGACGACGATGACTCCCCCGACCGCCTTCGTCCTCGCCTCGCTCTGGGCGGCCCTCGCCGCCTGGGGCCTGGCGAGCGGAAGCACCCCGTTCCTGATCGGCGGCCTCGTCATGGCCGCCGCCTTCGCCGCGCTCGGCGTCGTGCTGCGCCGCCGCGTGCGCCGCTGAGCGCGTCGCTCCCCCTGGCCCGCCGCTTGGTGGCGTCCCCCTTGCTGGTCGAGTAGCCCTGCAGGGGCGTATCGAGACCCACCGTCGTCAGCAGAGCCGGTCTGCAGACTCACCTGCTGACGCTGGCGGATCTCGATACGCCCGCTCCGCGGGCCACTCGATCAGCATGAGAGGGACCCGCTCAGCGGGCTGCTCCATCGGCAGGAGAAAGCGCGACCGCGCGCAGACATGCTGGTCGAGTAGCCGCGGAACGCGGCGTATCGAGACCCACGCCGTTCGGAGGGTGGATCTCGATACGCCCGCTCCGCTGGCTACTCGATCAGCATGCGGGGCCCCGCTCCGCGGGCTGCTCGATCAGCATGAGGGCGCGAGCGCCGCGTCAGTGACCGCGGGCGATCCACGCCTCGCGGTCGGGCTTCTCCGTGCCGATGGTGGTCGTCGGGCCGTGCCCGGTGCGGACGACAGTGTCGCCCGGCAGGGTCAGCAGGCGGTCGGTGATCGAGTCGATGATCGTCGGGAAGGAGCTGTAGGAGCGGCCGGTCGCGCCCGGTCCGCCCTGGAAGAGCGTGTCGCCGGTGAAGACGGTGCCTAATTCGGCCGCGACGAAGCAGACGGCGCCGGGCGTGTGCCCGGGCGTGTGCCGCACCTCCAGCTCGGTGCCGCCGACGCTGATCACCTGGCCGTCCTCGAGCACGCCGCTCGGCGCGGAGTCGGGGTAGTACGCGTCCCAGAGCACGCGGTCGCCCTGGTGCAGCAGCACCGGCACGTCGACGGACTCCACCAGCGCGGCGACCGCGTCGATGTGGTCGGTGTGCGCGTGCGTGAGCAGCACCGCGCGCAGCGTGCGGTCGCCGACGGCCGCGAGGATCGCCTCCGCGTCGTGCGCCGCGTCGATGACGACGCACTCGGAGTCGTCGCCGACGATCCAGACGTTGTTGTCCACGTCCCAGGTGCCGCCGTCGAGGGCGAAGGTGCCGCTGGTGACGAGGTGGTCGATGCGGGCGGCCATCAGAGCACCACCACCGAGCGGAGCACGTCGCCGCCGGCCATCGTGGTGAAGGCCTGCTCGATGTCGCGGATGCCGATCCGCTCGGTGACGAACTCGTCGAGCGGCAGGCGGCCCTGCAGATACAGGTCGGTGAGCATCGGGAAGTCGCGCTCGGGCAGGCAGTCGCCGTACCAGCTCGACTTCAGCGAGCCGCCGCGGCCGAAGACGTCGAGCAGCGGGATCTCGAGGGTCATCTCGGGCGTCGGCACACCGACGAGCACGACGGTGCCGGCCAGGTCGCGGGCGTAGAACGCCTGGCGCCAGGTCTCGGGGCGGCCGACCGCGTCGATCACGACGTCGGCGCCGAAGCCGTCGGTCAGCGCCTGCACGGCGGCGACCACGCCGGCCTCGTCGAGTCCGCTCGAGTCGATCGCGTGGGTGGCGCCGAGCTCCTCGGCCTTGACGAGCTTCTTCGCGTCGCGGTCGATCGCGATGATCGTGCTCGCGCCGGCCAGCTTCGCGCCGACGACCGCCGCGGTGCCGACTCCGCCGCAGCCGATGACGGCCACGGAGTCACCGCGGGTGACGTTGCCGGTGTTCATCGCGGCGCCGAGGCCCGCCATGATGCCGCAGCCGAGCAGGCCGACGGCGGCGGGGTCGGCGGCCGGGTCGACCTTCGTGCACTGCTTGGCGTGCACGAGCGTCTTCTCGGCGAAGGCGCCGATGCCCAGCGCCGGGCTGAGCTCGGTGCCGTCCGTGAGCGTCATCTTCTGGGTCGCGTTGAAGGTGTTGAAGCAGTACCAGGGCTCCGCGCGGACGCAGGCGCGGCACTCGCCGCAGACGGCCCGCCAGTTGAGCACGACGAAGTCGCCGACCGCGACGTGGGTGACGCCCTCGCCGATCGCGCTGACACGCCCCGCGGCCTCGTGGCCGAGCAGGAACGGGAAGTCGTCGCTGATCCCGCCCTCGCGGTAGTGATAGTCGGTGTGGCAGACACCGCAGGTCTCGATGTCGACGACGGCCTCGCCGGGTCCGGGATCGGGGACGACGATGTCGACGAGCTCGACGGGAGCCCCCTTCGACCGGGCGATGACGCCGCTCACAGTGGTGGGCATGGGGGCTCCTTCGGGCGGGGGCGGGTGGTGCGGGGAACCGTTCCACAGTACCGAGCGGCGCCTGCGCGGGGGCCGTCGGCGGGGTGCGGGCGGACGTGCGGATCCGGCGCCGACGTCCCACCTCCACAAGTTGTCGTACTCGACCGCCCGTTACGACAACTCCTGCGCAGTGGATCGCGCGGATATCATTAGTAATCGATGTAAGGGTTGACGAGGCCGCGCGGAGGGCTCAGGGTGACCCTGCGGGCGCTCACCGACGAGGGCCCGCGGAGAGGACCACCATGACTCGACGAGGAGTCACCACCCGCGCGTCCCGCGCATCCCGCGCCCGCCGCAGCCCGCTGCGCCGCACCCTCCTGGCCGCCGCGCTCGGGGCCGCGCTGCTCGCACCGCTGGTCACGCCGTCGCCGGACGCGGCGCAGGCGTTCCCGGCGAAGTCGAAGGCCGCCGTCCTGCAGTACCTGCAGTCGATCACCGGGACGAGCATCGTCTCCGGCCAGCACAACAAGGAGCCGGCGAGCTCCCCCGCGCAGTACACGCAGCAGGTGAAGGACATCACCGGGCAGTACCCGGGCCTGTGGGGCGGCGACCTGTTCTTCACCGCCGCCGACGCCGCGAACCGCCAGCGCGTCGTCGACCAGGCGAAGACGGAGTGGGCCAACGGCTCGCTGGTCACCCTCGCCTGGCACGCGTGCCCGCCGACCGGGCCGAGCACCTGCGCGTTCGACGGCGGCGTGAAGAGCCGCATCACGGACGCGCAGTTCCAGCAGATCGTCACCGGCGGCACGGCGCTCAACACGACCTGGAAGCAGCGGATGAGCGAGGTCGTGCCGTACCTCCGGCAGCTGAAGGACGCGGGCGTGCCCGTGCTGTTCCGGCCGTTCCACGAGATGAACGAGACCTGGAACTGGTGGGGCGGCCGCTCCGGCGCGAACGGCGGCGCGAAGATCTACCAGCAGATGCGCGACTACTTCGACTCGCAGGGCCTGACCAACCTGATCTGGGTCTGGAACGTGCAGGACAACCCCGCGGGCGGCTGGGCGGGCTACTACCCGGGCGCGAACTACGTCGACGTCGTGTCGCTGGACGTCTGGTACAAGGGCTTCCCGAGCTCCGGCGACTACCAGCAGCTGCAGTCGATCGCCGGCTCGAAGCCGATCGCGATCGCCGAGATGGGGAAGGTGCCGGACGCGTCGCTGCTGCAGAGCCAGACGCGCTGGTCGTACTTCATGATCTGGTCGGAGCAGCTGCGCGGCAGCAACACGAACGCCGCCATCCAGAGCGCGTACTTCCACCCCCGCGTCCTCAACCAGGGCGAGCTGACGCTCCCCTGACCCTGCGGGCGCATCGATCCGTCAGGAACGGCTGCCTCCCGCGCAGTGAGGGAGCCGTTCGTGACGGATCGCTCGTGCGGGACCGGGACCGGGACCGGGACCGGGACCGGGACCGGGAGTAGGGTCTCGCGCATGAGCGCGGCGGACGAGACGGGGCCGTTCTTCCACGGGACGAAGGCGGATCTGCGAGTCGGCGACCTGCTGGTGGCGGGGCGGCGGTCCAACTACCGGCCCGAGGTCGTGATGAACCACGTGTACTTCACGGCACTGCCGGACGGCGCGGGGCTCGCGGCGGAGCTCGCGCCCGGCGAGGCGGAGCCGCGCGTCTACGAGGTGGAGCCGACCGGGCCGTTCGAGGACGACCCGAACGTCACGGACAAGAAGTTCCCGGGGAACCCCACGCGCTCGTACCGCAGCGTCGAGCCGCTCCGCGTCGTCCGCGAGGTGCACGACTGGACGCGGCTGACTCCGGAGGCGCTGCGGGCGTGGCGCACGCGCCTCGCCGAGCTCCGCGACGACCCGCGCGGCGAGATCCTGAACTGAGCGGCCGGTGCTCCGCGGTCGCCAGGGACCGCGGCGCGGGCCGACCGGTCGGGGGCGTTCATGCTGGTCGAGTGGCCGGCCGGAGGCCGGCGTATCGAGACCCACCCCCGTCAGCAGGTGGGTTTGCAGGCGCTGGTCCTGACGCCCGTGGATCTCGATACGCCCGCTTCGCGGGCTACTCGATCAGCATGAGGGCCCCGCTCCGCGTGCTGCTCGATCAGCATGAGGGGCCCCGCCGCGCGGGCTGCGCGGTCAGCAGGTCGGCGGCAGCTCCGCGGCTGCTCGATCAGCAGGGGCGCGGGCCGTCAGGACGCCGCCGTCATGCGGGCGTAGCGGCCGCCGGCGGCCAGCAGCTCCTCGTGGGTGCCCTGCTCGAGGACGCGGCCGGCGTCGAGGACGACGATGCGGTCGGCCGAGCGGACGGTGCTCAGGCGGTGCGCGACGATCAGGGTCGTCCGGCCGGTGCGCAGCCGCTCGAGGGCGCCGCGCACCTCGGCCTCGGCGCGCGGGTCGAGGGCAGCGGTCGCCTCGTCGAGGATCAGCAGCCGCGGGTCGCGGATCAGCGCGCGGGCGATGGCGAGCCGCTGGCGCTGGCCGCCGGAGAGCTGCGCGCCGCGCTCGCCGACGGTCGTGTCCCAGCCGTCCGGGAGCTCCAGGACGAAGCCGGCGTTCGCCGCCCGCAGCGCCGCCTCGAGCCGGTCGTCGCCCGACTCCCCGGGGGCGGGCTCCGCGGCGCCGTAGAGGATGTTGTCGCGGATGCTCCCGCGGAACAGCACCGACTCCTGCGGCACCACCGAGACGAAGCGCCGGACCGTGCGCATGTCGAGGGTCGCGATGTCGAGGCCGTCGAGCAGGACCCGGCCCGCCGAGGGGCGCAGGAAGCCCAGCGCGAGCCGGGTCAGCGTCGACTTCCCCGAGCCGGAGGCGCCGACGAGCGCCACCGTCTCGCCCGCGGCGACGCGCAGGCTCACGTCCGACAGCACCGGCCGCTCGCCGTAGGAGAAGGAGACGTCCTCGAAGGCGAGGCTCCCCTCCAGCGCGTCGACGACGGCGCGGCCCTCGTTCCACTCCACGTCCGGGTCGGTGAGCACGCCGGCGATCGAGCGCTGCGAGGCGAGGCCGCGGGTGATCAGGGGCGCGGTCTGGAAGGCGCCGGTGATCGCCCCGGTCAGCAGGGCGAAGTACGAGCTGAGCAGCACCACCTCGCCGACGGTGATCGGGAGGGCGCCGGTCGCGCTCGCCCACGCCGCGGCGAAGAGCGAGCCCAGGGTGATCACCTGGTAGCTGCTCCAGGACAGCGCGCCGAAGCGCCCGTTCAGCCGGTCGAGCCGGGTGCCCGCCCGCTCGACCCGGTGCGCGGCCTCGACGACCCGCCGCACGGAGACCTGCTCCAGTCCGTGCGCACGGGTGACCTCCTGGAGCGAGGACATCTCGCCGACGGCCGAGGACATGGTCTCGACGTCGAGGCGGAAGGTCTCGTTGCTCGCGGCGGTGCGCGAGCGCAGCCAGAGGATCAGCCCGGCGGCGAGCGGCAGGGTCAGCGCCAGCACGGGCAGGAACTGGGGCACCCGCACCGCCGTCGCGACGCCGGCGCCGACGAGGATCACCAGCGCGTTGAGCAGCGGGCCGAACGCCTGCTGCAGCATCAGCTCCAGGTTCTCCACGTCGCGCACGATCTTGGTCTGGACCACCGACGCGCTGCCGCGGGAGTGGTAGCCGAACGACAGCAGCTGCAGCCGCACCGCCAGCGCCTCGCGCAGCCGGGCGCCCATCGAGCGCACGGAGGAGGAGAACAGCCGCACGAAGACGCCGTTCGCGGTGATGTTGACGGCGATCGTCGCTGCGCCCGCGGCGGCGGGAGCGAGGAGCGCCTCGGGCGGGTCGCCGGCGACGAGGGCGTCGACGACGGCCGCGGTCACGAGCGGGAGGATCCAGAGCGGGCTGTCCTTGACCGCGAATGCGAGCGCGGCGACGACCAGGCGGCCACGCGAGGGGCGGAGGGCCGAGCGGAGCGGGTGCTCGGCGTCGATCGCCGGTGCGGCGGTCACCGGGAGCCGGGCCGGGAGTGCGTGCGGGTGGATCTCGAGACGCCGGCTGGGCCGGCTGCTCGATCAGCATGGAGTGGGCGCTCATCGGCGGCATGGAGCGGGTGCTCGGCGGCAGCCGTCTCTGCGGGGGTGGATCTCGATACGCCGGCTGCGCCGGCTACTCGATCAGCATGGAGCGCGCCGGAGGCGGGCCCTGCATGCTGGTCGCGCAGCGCGCCGGAGGCGGGCCCTGCATGCTGGTCGCGCAGCGCGCCGGAGGGGGGCCCTGCATGCTGGTCGAGTAGGCCGCCGGAGGCGGGCGTATCGAGACCCCCGCGCCCGCCTGACGCCGACCCGTCGAGACCCGCCCGCTCAGCGGAGCCGCCGAGCAGGCCCGGCAGGTGCACGAGAGCCGCCGCGCCGATCAGCGGGCCGGCGCCGCCGAGGCCTGAGGCGCGGATCGACAGCCCGCGGGCGTAGTCGAAGACCGCGCGCTCGCACGCCGCCTCGCGCACGAGGTCGAGGTACGACGCCGTGACCGCCGAGAAGCCGCCGCCGACGGCGAAGTCATGGACGTCGAGCAGCGTCGCCACGTCGGCGATCGCCGTGCCGACGGCCGCGGCCGAGCGCGCCACCGCCGCGAGCGCCACCGGGTCGCCGGCCGCGGCCGCCCGCGCCAGCTCCTCGCCGGTCGTCCCCGCGAAGCCGCGGCGCCGCGCCCAGGCGACGCTGCTCGGTCCGGAGGCGATGCTCTCCAGCGTGCCGTCGCTCCCCTCCTCCGGGTCCGCGTCGCCGACGTGGATCTGCCCGATGTGCCCGGCGTTCCCGGAGCGGCCCGCGACCGCGCGGCCGTCGAGCACGATCCCGCCGCCGACCCCCGTCGAGACGACCAGGGCCACCGAGGACGCCGCGCCGCGGTTCGCGCCCACCCAGTGCTCGGCGAGCGCGATGCAGGTGCCGTCGAGCCGCAGGGCGACCGGCCGACCGGGCAGCAGCCGCTCGACCACCGCGCGCAGGGCGAACCCGTGCAGCAGCGGCAGGTTCTTCGGCCGGATGCGCCCCTCGGCGAGGTCGAGCGGGCCGGCGGAGCCGATCCCCGCGCCGACGACCGAGCCGGCACCCGCAGCGGCGAGCGCCTCCACGACGCACCCCTCCACTGCCGCGCCGAACTCCGCCGGGGTCAGCGCCGGCCCGGTCGGCCGCCGGCTGCGCGAGCCCGGCACGAGCACTCCGTCGGCGCGCACGAGCGCCGCCTCGATCTTGGTGCCGCCGACGTCGACGGCGATCGCGAGCTGCGGGGTCATCTCTTCCTCCGGAAGGTTCTTCTGGACGGCGCGGGTCGTGGCCGACGCGCGTCGCGATCAGCGCGGAGGAGCCGACCGGGAGGCGTGCGCCGGTCCCGGTCGGCTCCGTCGATCGCCGCGGAGAGCGCCGCGGAGAGTCGCCGCGGAGAGCGGCTCGTCAGCCCCAGTCGGCGACGAGCTGGTTGGCGGTGCGCAGCACGCTCGGCGAGACGAGCGCGGCAGGATCGAGCCCGGCCCCGCTCACCCGGAACGTCACCGACTCCCCGGGCAGCAGCGTGACCAGCTGGTCGTCGACGACCGCGGCCGGGTCGACCTTGTCGACGAGCAGCGTCAGGTCGCGCACGAGGTTCTCCGCGGTGACCGTCACCTCCGACCCGCCGTCGACGGCGCGCACCGAGGTCGTCAGCCGCGCCGCCTCGAGCGCGGAGTCGCGGTACTCGGCGAAGAACCAGAACGCGCGCTCCCCCGCGAACTCCGCGACGAGCAGCTCACCCGCCGCGTCGTCCGCGGCACCCACTCCGACCGGCACGGTGACGACGGACCGTGCGTCCAGCGACACCCCCTGCCGCTCCTCCGCGAGCACCGTCCCGTCGAAGCGCACCCGGCGCACGACCAGCTCGCCCGCCCACTCCTGAGCACTGTCGTTCACCGCGACGACCGCGAGCCCCGCGCCGCGCGGCTGCACGGTCAGCAGCCGGTCCGCGTAGACGTGCTTGAGCGCGTAGAGCAGCGGCTTCGCCGTCCCGTCGCCGTCGACCGCGGCCCAGGAGGTGACCGGCCAGCAGTCGTTCAGCTGCCAGACCACCGAGCCCATGCAGCGCGGGCTCTCGGAGCGCTGGTGCTCGATCGCCAGCGTGACGGCCAGCGCCTGGTTGAGCGACATCGCCCAGTGCCAGTCCTCGGTGTCGTCGGGCAGCGGGAGGTGCGCGACGAGTCCGTCGGTCAGCTTGTCGTTGCCGTCGGTCGCCTTCTGGTGGTGGATCATCCCGGGCGACTCGGGGGTCAGCGGCGAGTCCGAGATCGAGCGCTCGATGGTCGACCAGGAGGCCGGGCCCTGCCAGCCGAACTCGGCGACGAAGCGGGCGTGCACGTCGCGGTAGGCGGGGTAGTCGACCCGGTTCCACAGCTCCCAGAGGTGCACGGAGCCGTGGTCGACGTCGTTCGCGAAGATCGCGGTGTCGCCGGACCAGGGGCTGCCCGGCGTGTAGGAGCGCTCGGGGTCGAGCTCGGCGACCAGGCGCGGCAGCAGGTCGAGGTAGTAGCCCAGGCCCCAGGTGCGGCCCTGGAGGCGCTTCTCCCAGCCCCACTCCTCGTAGCCCCAGATGTTCTCGTTGTTGCCGTTCCAGAGCGCGAGGCTCGGGTGCGGCATGATCCGCGTCACGTTGTCGCGCACCTCCGCCTCGACCTCGCTCCAGAGCGGCTCCTCCTCGGCGTAGGAGGCGCAGGCGAAGAGGAAGTCCTGCCAGACGAGGATCCCGCGCTCGTCGCAGAGCTCGTAGAAGTCGTCGGACTCGAAGTAGCCGCCGCCCCAGATCCGCAGCAGGTTCATGTTCGCGAACTCGGCCTGGTCCATCCGGCGGGCGAGGCGGGCGCGGTCGACGCGGGTGATGAAGGCGTCGTCGGGGATCCAGTTGGCGCCGCGGATCCAGACCGGCTCGCCGTTGACGACGAAGCGGAACGAGGTGCCCTCCTCGTCGCGGTCCAGCTGCACCTCGATCGTGCGGAAGCCGATCCGCAGCGTCCGGCCGTCGACGACCGCGCCGCCGACGCGCGCCTCGACGTCGAGCAGCGAGAGCGGCTGCTCGCCGAAGCCGCGCGGCCACCACAGCGCCGCGTCCGCCACCGCGAGCTCGAGCACCGCCGAGCGCTCGCCGGCCGGCACGGTGACGGAGGCGGTCACGCCGTCGACGCTCGCCGTCAGCTCCACCTCGTCCTCCGTCGTCCGCTCCAGGTCGACGTGCACGGCGACGCGGCCGGTCGTCCCGTCGACCGTCACGACCGGCCGGACCGCGGCGAGCCGCGCCTCGCTCCAGGCGTGCAGCGAGACCGGCTTCCACATCCCGACCGAGGCCGCGTCGAGCCCCCAGTCCCAGCCGAAGTTGCAGGCGGCCTTCCGCAGCGCGTTGAAGGGGTGCGAGTAGGTGTGCGGGCGGTAGCCGATCTCGAGGCTGGCCCGGTCGGCCTCCGCGATCGGCGAGGCGAAGCGGACGACGAGCGCGTTGTCGCCCTCCACCAGCAGCCCGTCGACGGCGAAGCGGTACGTGCGGTGCTGGTTCCGGGTGCTCGCGACGACGGTCCCGTTCAGCGTGATCGTCGCGACCGTGTCCAGGCCCTCGAAGACCAGCTCGTGCCGGTCGTGCCCGTCCGGCGACCAGGCGAAGACGGACGCGTACTCCCAGTCGGTCTCGCCGATCCAGGTGACCTTCTTCTCGTTCTGGTCGAGGTACGGGTCCGGGATCAGGCCGGCGGCGAGGAGGTCGGTGTGCACGAGTCCGGGGACGGTCGCCGGGACCGTCGCGCCCGCGATCTCCGCGGGGATCGGGCCGCGGAGGGCGCGCACGCTCCAGCCGTCGTGCAGGGGGCGGAGGGTGGCCGAGAGGCGCTCGGTGCTGGTGTGGGTCACTTGGTGGCTCCTGAGGTCAGTCCGTTGTAGATGAAGCGCTGGAGGAAGAGGAAGGCGATGAGCGTCGGGACGATGACGAGGATCGTCCCGGCGGCGATGACCTCCCACTGTGCTCCGAAGGGGCCCATGAAGCGGAAGAGCGAGGTCGAGATGACCCCGAGATCCTGCGAGGGCATGTAGAGGAAGGGGATGTAGAACTCGTTGTAGACCGCGATCCCCTTGATGATCACGACCGTGGCGATCGCCGGCTTCAGCAGCGGCAGCACGATCCGCCAGTAGACGGTGAAGCGGCTGGCGCCGTCGAGCATCGCCGCCTCGTCGAGCGAGACCGGGATCGACTGCATGAACTGCAGGAAGATGTAGATCGCGACGATGTCGGTGCCGGTGAAGAGCAGGATCGCCGACCAGCGGGTGTTGAAGAGGTCGAGGGCGTTGATCACCTGGAAGGTCGCCACCTGGGTCGTCACCGACGGCACCAGGGTCGCGAGCAGGAACAGCCCCGTGACGAGCCGGCGCCCGCGGAAGCGGAAGCGGTCGATCGCGTAGGCGGCCATGGTGCCGATCAGGATCGTGCCCGCCACCGACACCAGCAGGATGATGCCGGTGTTGAGGAACCCGGTCACCATCCCGCCCTGGCTGAAGGCGATCGCGAAGTTCTCGAAGTTGAACCAGTTGCTCGGCGGGACGAGCGGACCGGTGCTGCGGTACTCCGTCGACGTCTTGAAGGCGAGCATGAAGATCGTGACGATCGGCACCAGCGCGAACAGGCAGGCGACGATCAGCGACGCGTACTTGCCGATCGCGCCGAGCATCGAGCCGCGCCGGGGCCGGCGGGAGCCTCGCGCGGCGGGGGTCACCGGCAGGCCGGTGACGGCCTCCGTGCGGGGCTGCGTGGTGGTCATTCCTGGCCCGCCTTCTCGTCGGGGAACACGCGGCGCTGCACCGCGGTGATGATCAGCACGATCGCCAGCAGGACGACGGCCATCGCCGAGGCGAGGCCGACCTTCGAGTAGCGGAACGCGGTGTCGACGGTCTGGATCACGAAGGTCTCCGACCCGTTGGCGCCGCCGGTCATGATGTACGGCATCTCGAACGCCGACAGGGCGCCCGCGATCGCGAGGATGAAGGACAGCCCGAGGATCCGGCGGATGCTGGGCACGATGATGAAGCGGAACTTGTCGAACGACGTCGCGCCGTCGATGTCCGCGGCCTCGTACTGCTCCTCCGGCACCGACTGGATCGCGCCGAGGAACAGCACGAAGTTCAGCCCCATGTAGCGCCAGACCGAGGTCGCGGCCAGCGAGACGTTGACGACCGACGGGTCGCCGAGCCACTGCGGGGTGTCCTGCACGCCGAAGGCGCCGAGCACGGCGTCGAGGGTGCCGTCTGGCCGGAAGAAGTAGAGGAACATCAGCCCGATCGCGACCCCGTTGATCAGGTACGGGAAGAAGATGACGCCCTTGAAGAAGTTGCGGAACCGGGTCTGGAAGCTGAGCAGCGTCGCGAAGAACAGCGCGAGCCCGAGCTGCGCGACCGCGCCGGCCAGGTAGAAGAGGCTGACGAAGAAGACCTGGAAGATCTCGGGCCGGGTGAAGATCTCGACGTAGTTCTCGAGGCCGACGAACGTCTTGTCCGGGTCGAGGCCGTCCCAGTCGGTGACGCTGTACCAGAACATGTTCGCGACCGGGATGTAGGTCAGGACGACGAGGAACGCCAGAGGCACGGCGAGGAACAGCCAGGGCGTGCTGCGGCGCCCGGTCAGCCGCTGGCGGCGGCCGGAGGGCCTGTCGCCGCGACGGCCGCCGCCGGCCCGCTTGCTCGCTCCGACCTCGAGGGGCGGAGCGTCGGTGATCGCCATGTCGATCCTTTCGGCATCCCGGGGAATGCGGTCGTGAGGGGGTGGGGAGGGGCGACCCGCGAGTGGCGGGTCGCCCCCGGGGCGGAAGGCGCGGCTGCTACTCCGCGACGTCCGCGCGGGCCGCGGCCCAGCGCGAGTTGAGGTCGTCGAAGAGCGACTGCTTGTCGCCGTCGCCGGCGCCGCGGGCCGCGTCGATCAGCTTCTGGCGGTAGGAGTTGCCGAAGAGGTCGATCTCGGCCTCGTTGGCGATGTCGTTGATGACGGCCTCCTTGCCGACCGGGTCGGGGGCGAGCTCGAGGTAGGTCACGCCGAGCGCGTCGAAGTCGGCGAGGGTGTCGGGCGCCGGGTCCGAGATCACCGGGCTGATTGCGCCCTGGCTGGCGGCGAAGCCGGAGTCCTCGGTGAACCAGTCGATCCAGGCCCGGGCGGTCGCCTTGTTGTCGGAGTTCTTGTTGATCGCGAGGAACTTGTCCGAGGCGGTCACCGAGGTGAACGCACCGTCCTGGGTCCACGGCATCGGCCAGAAGCCGATGGTGTCGCGGGGCTTGCCGGCCTTCTCGGCGGCGTCCTGCATCTGCGAGACGGCCCAGGAGCCGAGGACCATCGAGCCGATCTCGCCCTGGGCGAGGAGGTCCTTCGACTCCTCCCAGTTCGTGGTGGTCGGGTCGTCCTCGCTGAGGCCGGCGGCGACCGTGTCGTAGAGCAGACCGTCGATGTTGTACTGGTCGTTACCCTCGGTCCAGGGCGCGTCGTCGGCGATCATCTCGGTGCGGACGTCCTCGCCCTGCACCGTGCCGAGGTTGCCCTCGATGGTCGCGAGCGGCCAGCCGTCCTTGTAGTTCGTGTAATAGGGAGTGACGCCGGTCGCCTTGATCGCCTCGAGGTCGGCCAGGTACTCCTCCTCGGTGGTGGGCGGAGTGGTGACGCCGGCCGCCGCCCAGACGTCGCGGTTGAAGACGTAGCCCATCGCGGAGCCGAAGGTCGAGATGCCGTAGGCGGTGCCGTCGAACGAGCCCTCGTTCGTGAAGCGGTACTTCTCAGAGAGCTCGTCGGTCGAGCCGAGCGGCTCGAAGTAGTTCGCGTAGTCGTCCTTCGTGACGTTGGAGCTCGGGATGAGCAGCACGTCGCCGTAGTCCTTCGAGTTCAGGCGGATCTTGGTGTCGCCCTCGTAGTCGGTGAGCGCCTCGAACTTCACGGTGGTGCCGGGGTACTGCTTCTCGAAGGCCGAGGCGTAGTCGGCGAACGTGGTGTCGACCAGGTCGGTGCGGTTGGTCAGCACGGTGATCTCGCCGGCGGGCTCGCCGGAGTCGTTGCTCGCGCCGGCGGAGCAGCCGGACAGCACGAGCGAGGCCGATGCGGCGACGGCGGCGAGGCCGATCAGCGTGCTGCGGCGGGCGGGCGCCGGGCGGCGGGTGGTGGGTCGGTGCACAGGAGTTCTCCTCGGTGGGCCGTCGCCGCCTTCGGCGACGGGAGGTGGTGGTGGGAACGGAGGGGTGGTGCGGGGGTGGTGCCGGCTGCGGCTCGCGGCTAGTGGCGGCCGAGCCACCACTGCCAGAGGCTCGGCAGGTACTTCTTCACCAGCGACTCCAGCCACGAGGGCACGGACGGCGCGGGGGTCGGAGTGGGCGACGGGGTCGCGGTGGGCGGGGTGGTGGGCGTGGCCGTGGGAGTCGCGGTGGGCGTCGCGGTCGGCGTCGCGGTGGGGGTGGCCGTCGGCGTCGCGGTCGGCGTCGGCGTCGCGGTGGGCGGAGCGGTCGGAGTGGGCGTCGGCGTCGGCATGGTCGTCTCCGCCACGACGGTCTCGACGTCGTCGAGCACCAGCGAGCCCGCGCCCGAGCCGTTCACGTACAGCGCGTACTGCGTGACCGAGGTGAGGTCGAGGTCGGCCGGCGGCGCCCAGGCGGGCGGCGCGAAGTCCTCGAACGGGATCTCGATCCGCTGCACGCCGTCGGCGGACGGGGTGACCGTCGCCTCCCAGTACGCGCCGTTCGCGACGAACTGCACCGCGAGCGGCACCGCCCGGTCGGCGTCGACCGTGAGCGACAGGCCGGAGTAGCCCCACCAGTTCTGCGCGGCGTCGAAGGTCCGCACCGTGCCGGCGTAACCGGCCGTGCCGGTGTCGTAGTCGAAGCGAGCGGCGCTCGTGTCGTTCGCGGGGCTCGGCACCAGCGTCGGCGTGATGGAACCGCCGCCGGTGTTCCGGACGTAGGCGGCCTGCAGCGCGGCGTCGTCGGCGTAGCCGTCGAAGTCCTCGACCACGACCGGCTCGGTCGGCAGCGCCGCCGTGCTGAAGGTGCGCGTCGCCGACGCCGTGGCGCCGAGCCCGTTCACCGCGGAGACCTGCCAGTAGTACCGCGTCTCCGGGTCGAGCTCGACCGGGGGCCGGTAGCTCGTGGCCGAGAGCCCGGTCGTCGAGACCAGCGGATCCGCGAGGTCACTCGAGCTGGAGAGGACGAAGCGGTAGTACGCGGCGTCCGCGGCCGGCTCCCACGAGAAGGTCGGCGTGGCGGTGACGTCCGCCGTGCCCTCGGCGGGCGCCCCGAGCGCGGGAGCCGCGGGCAGGCCGAACGGCGCGGCGTTCGGCGAGTACAGGCTGACTGCGCCGATCTGCGGCGTCCACACCTCGCCCGCGCCCTGCGGCCAGGAGATCCGGAGCCGGTTCACGCCGGTCAGGTCGCGGACCGAGTAGGTGTACTCGCGCCAGTTCCCGGTGCCGCCGCGCGTCTCGACGGCGAGCGGCGTCCAGGTCGTGCCGTCCGCCGATCCCTCGACCGCGAGCGGCACGACCGGCTGGTCGGGCCAGTACCAGGCGGTGATGTCGGCGCCGCTGATGTCGTCGAAGGCGTACTCGAGGCTCGCCGGGTCGGCGCTGTCGCGCTTGACCCGGGAGGCGTCGCCGCCGAAGAGCGCGGGATTGCCGGTGTCGAACGAGAGGCTGCCGGTGTGGGCCGCCGTCCGGGAGAAGTCGTCCAGCGGGTCGACGAGCGCGACCTGGGCGGCGGCGCTCGTGATCGTCGCCCGCTGCAGCACGCCGGTGCTCCAGCTCACCCGCACCCGGTCGCCGGAGAGGCCGGTCGCGGCGACGACGCTCGCGCCGTCGCGCTCGGTGGTCGTGGTGGCGGCGTCGGTCCAGGTCTGCCCGTCGCTGCTCGTCGCCACGGTGATCGCGGACGGGTCCGAGACGACGAACTCCGCCGCGCCGATCCCGTCGCGCTGCCAGGTGACGCTCGCGGCGCCGGTCGCGCTGACGACGCCGCCCGCGGGGGTCGGCGCGATCTCCGCGTTCTCGTGGCCGGCGGTCAGCAGCCAGCTCTGCAGCGGGTCGACCAGCACGGCACCGCCGGCGGCGGCGGCGACCGCGTCGGAGGCGGGACCGCGCTGGTCGTCGTCGCCCACCGGGACGACGCGGTAGCGCACGCCGGCCGGGGAGTCGTAATCCGTGACGGGCGAGGCCGAGGCCGAGACGGCTCCGTCCGTCACGTCGCTCCAGTCGCCGCCGGTCGAGCGCTGCACCAGGTAGCCGGTGGCTCCCGCGGTGCCGCGCCAGGAGACCTCGTTGATCCCGTAGTCCTGCTCGATCGCGATGATCAGCGGGGCGCCGAGCTCGAGCTCGCCGGGCGTGCTGCCCGTGGCGGTGCCGTACTGCTCGATCGCGTCGACGCTCTCCTGCTCGCGCGAGGTCTCGCCCGGGTAGTGCAGGGTGAAGCCGTCGTCGTGCGGCACGAAGCCGCCGCGGTCGTTGTTGCCGAACAGCGACCAGAAGAAGGTGCCCGAGACGTTCGGGTCGGCCGCGGCCGCGCCGAGGAGGTCCTCGCTCGCGGCCGTCGAGGCGTACTCGCCGGCGATGTAGACCTTGTCCGCGCCGGCGACCGTCGCGGCGTCGGCCGAGACCCGCTCGGCGGTCGGCGGGTAGTAGTGCACGTCGACGATGTCGAGGTCGGGCGCCGCGAGGGTGTCCGGGTCGATGTCGAAGCGGCGGCCGGCGGCGACGAGCTGCTCGGGCGCCTGCTCCTTGATGTGGGCGACCTGCGCGTTGATCCAGTCGAGGGTCATCCCCTCGAGCTCGTTGCCCAGCTCCCAGGCCATGATCGTCGGGTCGTCGACGAAGCGCGTCCCGGTGATCGTGTTGGTGTGGCCGAGGATCACGTCGACGTAGTCCTGGTACGCGGCGATCGCGGCCGGGTCGGAGTAGAAGTCGTCCGACTCCAGCCCGAGCGGGGTCGTGAAGTCGCGGTGACCGCCGTGGTAGTACGCCCACTCGTCGGTGAGGGGCAGCACCAGGCGGATGCCGAGGGTGCCCGCGTAGGCGACGGCGAAGTCGATGGTGCGGAACGCCTCCTCGTTGTACTCGCCGAGGCGCGGCATCAGGGCCAGCGGGTCCTCGTCGTTCTGCCCGGTCGAGGTCATCATGTGCGAGCGGACGACGGTGACGCCCAGCTGCGCGGCGGTGTCCAGGGCGTCCTTGATCCGGAAGTAGGTGGGGTAGTCGACGCCGCCCACGTTCTCGTCGAGGCCGAGCCAGTAGATGTTGGTGCCGCTGGCGCGGAACCGCTCGCCGTCGAGGGTCAGGGCGCTGCCGTCGCGCTGCACGAAGGCGGTGTTCTCGCTCGTCCAGTCGGCGGCGGCCGTCTCCGCCGAGGCCGTCGGCGCCGCTGCCGGCGCGAGGACGACCAGCGAGCCGGCCGTGACGGCCAGCAGCGCGGCTCCAGCGAGGGAGCGGCGCAGAGGGACCCGCGAGAACGCGGAGGGGGTGCGGTGGGCACGTGTCATGGGTTAGCCAGGCTCCTTCGACCGGTGACGTGTCTCGGCGCCGCAGCTGATCGGGAGTCGATCACCGCGGCGACGTGCCCAGAGTCGCTGATGCTCCTGCCCCGCGTCAAGTACAAAGATTAATAATTTATGTAAAGATCGGGCATGGCGAAACAGCGTCGACGCGACCGTTCCCGGGACTCAGGCTCCGTGGGACCCGGGCTGCGCCGGTGCGCTCGTAGTGCCGCGCGCCACCACCACGACCGGCGGGCTGGCGATCGATCCGCTCGCCGACTCGGCGATCTCGCTCAGCAGCTCCTGGCCGGTCAGCATGCCGATCACCTGCACGTCGTGCGAGACCGCCGAGAGCGGCGGCTCGCTCAGCTGGCACTGCGCGGAGTCGTCCCAGGCCAGCAGCGACATCGCCCCCGGCACGTCGAGCCCGAGCTCCCGCGCCGCGTCGAGCGCGCCGATCGCCATCAGGTCGCTGTCCAGGATCACCGCGGTCGCCGGCTGCGACTCCTCCGCCAGCGAGCGCAGCGCCCGCCCGCCGGATTCGCGCGAGTAGTCGCCCGAGCGCTCGACCGCCTCGAGGCCCCGCTCCGCGCACTCGCGGAGGAAGCACTCGCGCCGGATGCGCGTGTGCAGCAGCTCCTCCGGCCCGCCGACGTGCGCGATCCGCTCGTGGCCGAGGTCGGCGAGGAACTGCACCGCGTCGCGCATCGCGTCGTCGTCGTTCGTCCAGACCGCGCGCAGCTCGCGCGCCGCGGAGGGTGGACCCACGATCACCGCGGGCAGCCCGAGCTCGCGCACCAGCGCCGGACGCGGGTCGTCCACCTCGAGGTCGACGAGCACGACGCCGTCGACCTCGCCGTCGCGGGCCCAGCGCCGGTAGGTCTCGATCTCCGCGTCGCGGTCGGGCAGCACGTTCAGCAGCACCGAGTGCCCGGCCGGGCGGACCGCGTGCTCCACCCCCGCGATGAACTCGTGGAAGTACGGCTCGGCGCCCATGATCTCGGTGGCGCGGACGAGGGCGAGCCCGAGGGGCCGCGGCGGTCTCGGATCGGTCATGGCGGCTCTCTCTCGGACGGGCGGTACCAGCGTAGGCGCGGGCGCGGGCCGCGGCGCCCGGTCCCGTACGCTGGCGGTCGAGCGGTGAGGAGCAGGCATGGCGCGTCGTGAGGCGACCCCCGCGGCTCCGGGCAGCCGCGCCCTCGTCGTCGACCTGATCCGCTCCTCCGGGCCGATCAGCCGCGTCGAGCTCACCTCGGCGACCGGCCTCACCCAGCCGTCGATCTCGCTGATCGTGCGCAAGCTGCTGACCGACGGCATCGTCCGCGAGACCGGCTCCACGGCCAGCGGCGGCAAGCCGCGGCAGATGCTCGAGATCAACACCCGGGCGCGGATCGGCGTCGGCGTCCAGCTCGGCTTCGAGTCGATCACCTTCGTGGCGACCGACGCCGGCGGCGGCGTGCTCGCGCGCCAGCAGATCCGCGGGGCGGCGCTCGCGGCCCCGGAGGAGGTCACCCGGCGGATCGTCGACGGCTACGCCGCGTTCGTCCGCGGCACCGGCCTCGACCGCCGCACCATCGCCGGCGTCGCGGTCGTCGCCCCCGGCCCGATCGACCAAGCCGCCGGCCGGATCCTCGGCCCGCCCACCCTGCAGGGCTGGCGCGACTTCCCGCTGCGCGAGGAGCTCGGCGCCGGCTTCGGCATCCCGATCCTGCTCGACAACGACGCGGCCGCCGCCGCCATCGGCGAGTTCTGGAGCCGCGGCGTCTCGCGGCACGAGACCTTCGGCAGCATCTACATCGGCACCGGGATCGGCGCCGGCATCGTCCTCGACGGCGCGCTCTTCCGCGGCGCGAGCTCCAACGCCGCCGAGATCGGCCACATCACCATCGCCCCGGGCGGCCGGGAGTGCTTCTGCGGCAACATCGGCTGCCTCGAGCGCTACGCGGCGCCCTCCGTCGTGGTCGAGGACGCGGGAGCGGACCGCGACTCGTTCGCCGACCTCGACCTCACCTTCGAGGTGGAGCAGAACGCCCGCGACTTCGACGTGCTGAGCCTCGCCGCGATCAACGGCCACCCCGCCGCGGAGGCGCTGCTGCAGCGATCCGCCGGGCACCTCGCCGACGGCGCCGTCACCCTCGCCAACCTCTTCGACCTCGACGCGCTCGTCCTCACCGGCCCCGGCGTCGCGATCGCCGGCTCGATCTACACGCGGGCGCTGCGCTCCCGGCTGGAGGCCCGCCGCTTCGCCCGCCGCGCGCACCCGATCAGCGTCGAGCTGTCCGCGAACCCGCGCGACGCCGCGGCGATCGGCGCCTCCTCCCTCGTGCTGCAGAGCACGCTCTCGCCCGGCCACGGGCCCGTGCTGCACCAGCCGGCATGACGGTCGTCGTCACTCCGGGCGGAGCCGTGCGCGGCCGGGTGCTCGAGACGCCGGACGGCGCGGTGCACGCCTTCCTCGGCGTGCCGTACCTGCGCGTGGCCGAGCGCTTCCGGCCCGGCGTCGCGGTGGAGCCCTGGGCGGGTGTGCGCCCGGCGACCTCGCGCGGGCCGATCGCGCCGCAGCCGTTCGCGGACGCGCCCGTCTCCGAGCGGGACTCGCTGCACCTGAACATCTGGACGCCGGATCCCGCCGCCCGCGACCTGCCGGTCTTCGTCTGGGTGCACGGCGGCCTGCACATCGTCGGGTCGAACGCGGAGCCGCTCTCCGACGGCGCGCGCCTCGCCGCCGCGGGCCGGATGATCGTCGTCTCCGTCAACCACCGCCTCGGCGCCCTCGGCTTCCTGACCCTCGAGCACCTGCTCGGCGCGGAGTACGCCGACTCCGCGAACCTCGCCCTGCTGGATGTCATCGCCGCGCTCCGCTGGGTGCGCTCGGGCATCGCCGCGTTCGGCGGGGACCCGTCGCGGGTGACCCTCGCCGGGCAGTCCGCGGGCGCGGTGCTGGTGTCGGCGCTGCTCGCCGCGCCCGCTGCCTCCGGTCTGTTCCGGCGGGCGGTGCTGCAGAGCGGCAATCCGGAGCGGATCGGGACTCGGGCGTACGGCGAGGGTGTCACCGCCGAGCTGCTCTCGCTCGTGGGCCTGGCGGACGACCCGTCGCGGCTGCTCACGCTGCCCTGGGAGGAGGTGGTCGCCGCCCAGCAGCGGCTGATCGAGCGGCGCTCGGCCGGCCACCCGAACCCGACGCCCGCCTTCCGGCCGAGCCTCGACGGCCGCGTGCTGCCCGCGGCGCCCGTGGACGCGGTCGCCGCCGGAGCGTCCTCGACGGTGGATCTGATCGTCGGCACGAACGTGAACGAGGGCTCCGGCTTCGTCGATCCCGGCGGCCCGGACCCATCGCCGGAGCTCCTCGAGCGCGAGCTGGCGCTGCTCCTGCCGCACTGGCCCGCGTCGCGCGGCCACCGGACGGAGGCGTTCGCCGCCGCCCTGCGCGCCGACCTCGGCCGCGAGGTGTCCGGTGCCGAGCTGCTCGAGGCGTGCCTCGCCGAGACGATCTACCGGCAGCCCAGCCAGCGCCTCCTCGACGCCCGCGCCGGCGCCACCGGCTCCACCCGTGCCTACCTCTTCACCTGGGAGCAGCCCGCCTCCGCCGGCGCGCGGCGGGCCGGCCACTCCCTCGAGCTGCCGTTCCTCTTCCGTCACCTCGACGACTCGGACGTCGCCCGCACCGAGGTCGGCGACGCCGCCCCCACGTCCCTCCGCGACACCCTCACCCGCCACTGGTCCGCCTTCGCCGCCACCGGCGCCCCCGGCCCCGACTGGCCCGAGTACGCCACCACCCGCGCGACCCTCCTCCTCGCAGAGTCGCCCCGCGTCGCCCACGCCCCTCGCGACGCCGTCCGCCGCCTGGCCGTGTCGTCCCGCCCGCCGACCCCCTGATCCCGCGCGCCGGACCCCCGCGTCAGAACAGGAGTCTGCAGACCCGCCCTCCTGACGACCGCGGGTCTCGATACGCCGCTGAGCGGCTACTCGACCAGCATGCGGCGGGCGGCCGACGGAAGGGCGACGCAGCCTCCGGCTGCTCCCCCCTCTGC
>NZ_SNYD01000005.1:0-283500 GCF_004362935.1 Rathayibacter sp. PhB1 | reverse complement strand
CCACCGCGGGTCTCGATACGCCGCTGAGCGGCTACTCGACCAGCATGCGGCGGGCGGCCGACGGAAGGGCGACGCAGCCTCCGGCTGCTCCCCCCTCATGCTGATCGAGTAGCCCGCGCAGCGGGCGTATCGAGATCCACGTGCACGAACATGAAGGGAACGCCGCCACACCCCTCACGCCAGCCCCGCGCCGCCGATCGCCAGCGACACGATCACCGCGAGCACCGTCGTCCACAGCGCGATCGCGATGCCCTGCCAGAGCAGGACGCGGCCCTTCGCGACGCCGGCGCCGGAGAGCATCACCGCGGTGAAGTGGGTGGGCAGCAGCAGCGGGCCGAGCAGGCTCACCCCGGGGACGCCGTAGCGGGTGAACGCGCGCTGGAACTTCGCGCGGCGGGCGGTGGCGCGCTTCCGCGGCTTCCCGCCGGTGATCGCCGAGCGGACGCCCGCGCCGAGCAGCACCAGCAGCGCCACGCAGAGGAAGTTGCCCGCGGCGGCCGACACGGCGGCGACCACCGGGTGGATCCCGCCGATGATGCCGATCGTCGCGGCGCCCTCGCCCTCGATGAACGGCACGGCTCCGGCGAGCGCCACCACGAGCGGCTGGACGAGGTCGGGGACGTCCTGGATGAGGCCCTGGAATCCGAGGATCGCGTCGCTGACGATGGTCGACATGGCGGTGTCTCCTTCTGGCTGAGCGGCTGAACCGCTGCCCCGTCGATCGGGACATGTCCATCCCAGCCCGCCGCAGGGGGTGCCCGGCAGTGCCCTCCCGTCACCGCCGGCCGGGAGGAACGGCCGCCCGGGTGGTGACAACTGTCATGGTCGTACCCTGGCCGCATGCCGACCGCACTGCTCCCTCCCGCCGAGACGACCGCCGCTCCGCCCTCGGGCAAGGGCGTCGCCGCGACCTGGTGGTACACGCTGCTCTCGGCCGGCTCGTTCGTGCTCGCGGTGCTGTTCGTCTGGCTGGTGCCGCTGCTGGTCGGCGACGCGTCGCCGTGGCGGGTGGTCGGCTACCTCCTCGGCGCCGCGGTCTGGGCCGCGGTCTTCACCGTCTCCGCGCAGCGCTACCGCCGGGCCGACCGGGACGCCCCGGCGCGCCTCGGCCCCGCCACCATCGGGCTCCAGGCACTCGGCCTCGTCGGCGCCGCGGCGACCGGACTGGCGGCGGGCAGCCCCACCCTCCCGCTCTCGCTCGCGTTCGTGCTCGTCGTGCTGCTGCCCTGGCCGCGCGGGATCCGCTGGCGGGTCACCACGTTCCTCACCGTGCTGCTCGCCGTCAGCGCCTGGCTCGAGCACGATCAGGCGATCGGCACCACACCGCTCTCGCTCGCACCGGGTGCCGCGCCGGTCCTGTTCGCGTTCGCGGCGGCGCTGCCCCTCGCGATCGTCAGCATGCTCTGGTGGTGGGACATCGTCCGCGAGCTCGACCGCGCGCGGGTGGCGGAGGGGCGCCTCGCGGCCGCGCAGGAGCGGCTGATCCTCGCCGGCGACGTGCACGACCTCCAGGGGCACCACCTGCAGGTGATCGCCCTGCAGCTCGAGCTCGCCGAGCGGCTGCTCCGCGACGATCCGGACGGCGCCCTGGAGCAGCTCCGCGCCGCGCAGCGCTCCGTCGACGGCGCGCGCACCGGCACCCGGGAGCTGGCGACCCGCTTCCGCAGCGTCTCGCTGGCCGACGAGCTCGCCAACGCCGCCGACCTGCTCCGCTCGGCGGGTCTGCGGGTCGAGCTGGCCGTCGATCCCGACGCGGACCGCGCCCCCGCCGACGTGCTCGGGCCGGTGGTCCGCGAGAGCACGACCAACATCCTCAAGCACGGCGGTGGCGAGTCGGCCCGGCTGCGGCTGGCGCGGGAGGCGGAGTCGTGGCGGTTCCAGGCGGTGAACGACCTGCCGGAGGGGGCCGAGGCGGGCGGCGGCTCCGGCGTCCACGGCTCCGGAGTCCAGGGCATGACCGAGCGGATCGAGCGGGCCGGCGGCACGCTGAGCACCCGCACCGCGCGCCGCTCCTTCGAGCTCGACGCGCGCCTGCCCGGCGGTGCCGCGTGATCCGGGTGCTCCTCGCCGACGACGAGGACATGATCCGCACCGCCCTCGCCGCGCTGCTCCGGCTGGAGCCGGACCTCGAGATCGTCGGCGAGTGCCGCGACGGCGCGGAGGCGGTCGCCGAGGCTGTGCGCCTCGAGCCCGACGTCTGCCTCTTCGACGTCGAGATGCCCGGCATGGACGGCATCGAGGCGGCGGAGCGACTGCGCCGCGTCTCGGCGACCCGGGTCGTCGTGGTCACCCGGCACGCGCGGCCCGGCGTGCTGCGCCGCGCGCTGGCCGTCGGCGTCAGCGGCTTCCTGCCCAAGTCGCGGCGGGTGGAGGACGTGGCGGAGGTGATCCGTCAGGTCGCCGCCGGCCGCCGCTACGTGGATCCCGAGATCGCCGCCGACGCCCTCGCGACCACGCGCAGCCCGCTCACCGACCGCGAGCTGGACGTGCTGAGCGCCGGCTCCCGCGGCGAGACCACCGGCGAGATCGGCAAGGCCCTGCACCTGTCCGCGGGCACGGTGCGCAACCACGTCTCGTCGATCCTGCGCAAGCTCGACGTCGACACCCGCCAGCGCGCCGTGATCGAGGCCCGCGAGAACGGCTGGATCTAGTGGGGAGTCCCTGGTGATCGAGCAGCCCGCGAAGCGGCCGGACTGAGACCCACCGGCGTCCAGAGCTGAATCGTCGGACCCGCCCTGCTGGTGACGGCGGTTCTCCGAGGACACCTGACCCTGCGACTGCGGGGAGTCAATGGTGATCGAGTAGCCCTCGCAGAGGGCGTATCGAGATCCCCCAGCGTCAGCAGAGCGAGTCTGCAGACCCGCCCCTCTGGTGGCACCGGGTCTCGATACGCCCCCGCGGGGCTACTCGACCAGCATGAAGGGGCGCGGCGCTACCTCACCCACTCCTCACGAGTTGTCGTACTCGAGCCCCCGCTACGACAACTCCTGCGCACTCGAGGCCGCTCAGAGCGCGACGACCACGCTCTTCAGCTCGCAGAACGAGCGCAGTGCCTCCTCGCCCAGGTCGCGCCCCATCCCGGACTCCCCCACGCCGCCGAACGACAGCGCCGGGTCGAACAGGTTGTACGTGTTGACCCACACCGTCCCCGCGCGCAGCCGCCGCCCCATCCGGTGCGCCCGCGCCAGGTCGTTCGTCCACACGCCCGCAGCCAGCCCGTAGGTCTGGTCGTTGGCGAGGGCCACCGCCTCGTCCTCGTCCTCGAACGGGATGATGCCGACGACCGGCCCGAAGATCTCCTCGCGCGCGATGGTCATCGTGTTCGTGACGCCGGTGAACAGCGTCGGTTCGACGTAGTAGCCCGGCCGGTCCGGCACGCCGCCGCCCACCGCGACGACCGCGCCCTCCGCCTCGCCCTGCGCGATGTAGCCGAGCACCTGCTGCCGCTGCTCCTCGGACACCAGCGGCCCCACGGTCACGCCGCCGGCCAGCCCGTCACCGAGCGCGACCCTCCGCACCGCCGCGGTCAGCCGCTCCGTCGTCTCCTCGAGGATCGAGCGCTGCACCAGCAGCCGGCTGCCCGCCGTGCACATCTGGCCGGAGTGGCCGAACGACGCGCGCATCGCGGTCAGCACCGCGGCGTCCAGGTCAGCGTCCTCGAACACGATGTTCGGGCTCTTGCCGCCGAGCTCCAGAGTCAAGCGGGTGAAGTCCTCGCTCGCGGCGCGCATCACCTTCCGGCCGACCTCGGTGCTGCCGGTGAAGGAGACCTTGCTGACCAGCGGGTGCTCGGTGAGCGCCGCGCCGACCCGGCCGTCGCCGGTGAGCACGTTGACGACTCCCGCGGGGACGCCCGCCTCCTCGCAGATCGCCGCGAGGCGCAGCATCGTCAGCGGAGTCTGCTCCGCCGGCTTCACGACCACGGTGCAGCCCGCGGCGAGCGCCGGCGCCAGCTTGAAGCTCGCCGTCATGATCGGGAAGTTCCACGGCAGGATCAGCGCCGCGACTCCGATCGGCTCGAGCGTCGTGTAGACGTGGTGCTGTGCGTCGACGGGCACGACAGTGCCGGTCAGCCGCGAGGGGGCACCGGCGTAGTAGCGGAAGACGCGGGCCGAGGTCGCCGTGTCGGCGCGGGAGCGCTCGATCGGCTTGCCGTTGTCGCGGGTCTCGAGCACCGCGAGCTCCTCGAGGCGGTCCTCGATCAGGTCGGCGACGCGGTTCAGGATGCGGCTGCGGTCGTGCGGGCTCATCCCGCTCCAGCGCGCGTCGTCGTGCGCGCGGCGGGCGGCGGTGACGGCCGCCTCGATCTCGGCGGGGCCGGCCTGCGGGACGCGGGTGAGCAGCTCCTCCGTGGCGGGATCGACGATGTCGAGCAGCTCCGCGCCCTCGGGCGCGAGCCACGCGCCGTCGACGAGGTAGGGCTCGATCGGCGCGAGCGGGGCGAGGGTGTCTCTCATGGGGTCTGCGTCTCTCTCATCGGGGGGCCGGGTCGGGGCCGGAGTCGTCGGGGCCGAGGGGGCGGGATGGTCGGTCAGAGCCGGTCGGTCAGGGCCGGTCGAGCAGCCGCGCCGGCTCCTCGACGCTCATCCGCCGCAGCACGTCGTCGGCGACGCCGAGCGCGCGGAGCCCCGGCAGGACGCGCGCGCCGAGGTGGTCGAAGCCGTGCCCGCCGAAGCGGCGCAGCTGGCCCTTCGTCCAGGTGCTGTGGCCGAGCACCCAGCGGATGCCGGGGTCGGTGCCGAGCAGCTCCAGCAGCGCGTCCAGGCGCTGCGGGTCGCTCGCGTTGCGGATGCGGCCGACGTGCGCACCCTCGTTGCCGAAGCAGAGCTCCAGCACGGCGCCGGCCCGCCCGAGGTCGCGGAGGTAGGGCAGGTCGAGGAACTCGTCGACCGTGCTGAACACGACGCGGGAGGGATCCACTCCCTCGGCGACGACGTGCGCGAGCACCTCGAGCCCGTTGCGGGCGTCGGCGGCGAGCCGGACGGTGATCGCGGAGCCGGTGGCGGCGGCCGAGCGGGCCGCGGCGGTGAGGCTGATCCGCTCCTGCTCCCCCTCGGGAGTCGCGAAGGCGCCGGTCGTGCCCATCAGGCCGAGCAGTCCCGCGCGGTAGGTCGTGCCGGGGATCGCCGCCGTCAGCGCGCGGGTGAAGAGCGCGGTACGGCCGTCGACGTCGAGGGCGAGGTACCACTCGGGCAGCAGGCGCGGGAGGTAGGCGCCGTAGCCGGCGACGATCGCGACGCCCGATCGCTCGGACAGCTCGGCCATGCAGGTCCGGTCGGGCCCGAAGCCGAGCGAGCTGAGGTCGACGGCGACGGTGAGCCCCGCGGAGGCTCCCACGCGCAGCTCGTCCGCGAGCAGCTCGACGTCGTCGAGGCGGAGGTTGTCGGCGAGCGCGAGCTGGCTCCAGCGCAGGGCGGCCGCGAGCTCGGCGGTGACCGGGGCGTCCGGATCGAGCGCCTCGACGCCGGGCCGCTGCAGCGCGCTCGCGTCGGTCAGCAGGTGCTCGTGCATCGACACCACGCCGAGCTCCGCCGCCTCGATCGGACCGAGGACCGTCTGGATGGCCATGCGCCGCCTCTCGCGCGGCACGCTGCCGCTGGATCCAATATAGAGCCGGATGGATCCAGAAGCGACGTGTCGGTACTCTCCCAGCCTCCGGCACTCGAACCCTGAGTAGAATCGCAGACAGCAAGGGGAGTACTCCCGACTGCGGTGAGCCCGTCACTACGGATGCGAATGAGCATCCCGGGCCATCGGCTCCGCCACCGCCTCCGAGAGGTCGCGGCCGGAGTGGAGGAGACCTTGGTCCCTCATCGACCGACCCTCTTGGAGCACCCCCGTGCAGATCACTCCCGTCATCTGGCTGATCACCATCGCCGTGACGATCGCCTTCTTCGTCTACGAGTTCTTCGCGCACGTGCGGAAGCCGCACGAGCCGACCATCGGCGAGTCCGCTCGCTGGTCGGCCTTCTACATCGGCCTCGCGCTGCTGTTCGGCGTCGGCATCGGCTTCGTCGCCGACTGGCGCTACGGCGGCGAGTACTTCGCCGGCTATCTCACCGAGAAGGCGCTGTCGCTCGACAACCTCTTCCTCTTCCTGATCATCATGACCGGGTTCGCGGTGCCGAAGATGTACCAGCAGAAGGTGCTGATGATCGGCATCGTCATCGCGCTGATCATGCGCGGCGGCTTCATCGCGGTCGGCGCGGCCCTGATCGAGAACTTCTCCTGGGTCTTCTACCTCTTCGGCGCCCTGCTCTTCGTGCTGGCCTACCAGCAGATCAAGGGCGACCACGGCGACCCCTCGAACAACGCCTTCATGCGCCTGGTGCGCCGCGTCCTCCCCGTCACCGACGAGTACCACGGCGACAAGCTGACGGTGAAGAAGGACGGCCGCCGCTTCGTCACCCCGATGCTGCTGACCATCGTCGCCATCGGCTTCATCGACCTCGTGTTCGCGCTCGACTCGATCCCCGCCATCTACGGACTGACCAACGAGGCCTACATCGTCTTCACCGCGAACGCCTTCGCGCTGATGGGCCTGCGCCAGCTGTTCTTCCTGATCGGCGGTCTGCTCGAGCGCCTCGTCTACCTCAGCCAGGGCCTGGCCGTCATCCTCGGCTTCATCGCCGTGAAGCTCGTCTTCCACGCCCTGCACGTCAACGAGGTCCCCTTCATCAACGGCGGCGAGCCGCTGCTCTGGGTCCCCGAGATCCCGATCTGGTTCTCGCTCACCTTCATCGGCGCCACGATCGCCGTCGCCACGATCGCCAGCCTCCTGAAGACCCGCGGCGACCGCTCCAAGTCCGACCGCGCCACCGTCCAGGACGCCCCCCTGGAAACCCCGGCCGACGTCCCCTCCCGCCGCGAGCACTGACCCCCTCCGCGAGATGCCACTTGTGCACACGACACGCCGCAAAAAGCGCGCACAAGTGGCATCTCGCAGCAGCGCGCCGCGCCGACCGAGCCGCCCGAGCAAGGACCTCCTTTGCTGATCGAGTAGCCCGCGGAGTAGGTCCTCTTTGCTGATCGAGCAGCCCGCAGAGCGGGCCCTCTTTGTTGATCGAGTAGCCCGCGCAGCGGGCGTATCGAGATCCCCCGCCGTCAGCAGACAGGCCTGCAGACCCGCCCTGCCGGGGACGCCGGGTCTCGATACGCCCCTCCGGGGCTACTCGACCAGCATGAATGCCCCTCTGGGGCCACTCGACCAGCATGGGTGTCCACGGACGACGTGAGTGCTCCGCGAGATGCCACTTGTGCACGCGACACGCCGTGAAAGGCGTGCACAAGTGGCATCTCGCGGCGGGCGCGTCAGAGGGTGGGCGTCCAGATCCGCATCGTGGAGGGGCCGCGGTTCGCCCAGCGGTAGTAGGGGTGGAACTCCGCGGTGAAGCGCTCGCCGAGCTCGGCCGGCACGGAGTAGGGCCACGGGGACGTCGGGGTGTCGCGGCGCACGAGCGCCACCCGGGCGCCGTCGCCGACAGCGACCGGCGAGACCTCAGCGTCCACCGCCACGTGCTCCGTGTCGAGGCCGTCCGGCAGCTCGAGCGACTCCAGCGCCAGCACGAACGGCCCGCGCTCCACCGCGACCTGGCCGCGCACCGCGTCGATCCGCGGGTGCGGCGTCACGAAGCGCGCCGGCATCGGCAGCGACAGCCGCACCACGTCGCCGGCCGCGAACGCCCGCCGCACCGTCACCGTCGAGAGACCCGCGTCCACCGCCTGCCCGTCGAGCAGCGCCGTCCCACGCGCGAACGGCGGGATCCGCAGCGTCAGCGCGAACTCCGCGTCCGCCAGGATCCGCACCGCGATCTCGCCGTCCTCCGGATACGCGGTCTCCACCTCGAGCGACACGTCGCCCGTCGTCACCCGGTACGCCCCGTACTGGTGCAGCTGCACCCCGTCGTCCGTCGCCGTCGCGAAGCTCAGCTCGACGCTCGCGAGGGTCCGCGCCGTGTTCGTCGGACAGCAGGACACCCAGAACCACGGCGCCCGCAGGCTCGACTGCGCCCGGTCGGTCTCGACGCTCTCGTCCGGCGCCACCCCGTCCACCCGCTGCTGCAGCGTGTTCGTGTAGAAGAAGGCGCGCCCGTCCTCGCGGGTCGCGGGCAGCACGGCGTTCAGCAGCGTCCGCTCCATCAGATCCGCGTAGGCCGCGTCGTCCGAGCGCAGCAGCAGCCGCCACGACAGCATGTTCGACGCGATCGCCGCGCAGGTCTCGGCGTAGGCGCGGTCCGGCGGCAGCTCGAAGTCGGCGCCGAACGCCTCGTCCTGGTGGTGCGAGCCCATCCCGCCGGTCAGATAGGTCCGGCGCGCGACCGTCGCCGCCCACTGCCGCCCCACCGCGGCTTCGAGCTCCGCGTCGCCCGTCTCCACGGCGACGTCGAGCGCCCCCGCCGAGAGGTACAGCGCCCGCACCGCGTGCCCGCGCAGCACCTCGGCCGAGCGCACCGGCACGTCGTCCTGGAAGTACTCGGGCCCGAAGGCGATCGCCCCGAGCGTCCCCGTGCCCCGCCGCTCGACGAACAGCCGCGCCTGCTCCAGGTAGCGCCCGTCGCCGGTGGCCCGCGCGAGCTCGGCGAGCGCCGGCTCGATCTCGGGGTGCCCGCAGACCGCGACGCGCCCCTCCGCCCCGAACACCTCGATCACGTGATCGGCGAGACGCCGCGCCACGGCCGGCAGCAGGTCGTCGTGCCCGGTCCGCAGCCGCGCCACGGCCGCCTGGATCAGGTGCCCGAAGCAGTACAGCTCGTGCCCCCACTCCAGATCGGAGTAGCGCGCCCGCTGCCCCGGCCGGCCGAAGCTCGTGTGCAGGTAGCCGTCCTCGTCCTGGGCCCCCGCGACCCGCAGCACCAGCGCCTCGTACTGCGCGGCGAGCTCCGGATCGTCGGAGCGGCCCAGCTCCCACGCCATCGCCTCGAGCAGCTTGTAGACCTCCGAGTCGACGAACTCGATGCCCGCGTGGAGGTCGCCGCCGGCCGCCGAGGAGATCGTGCCGTTCGCCGCGCGGTCGAAGTTGCCGGCCCAGCCGACCCGCTCGATCCAGCTCAGGCAGTGGCCGATCACGGCGTCCGCGCCGAGCCGCTGGTAGTGCTGCCAGAAGCCGCCGGTCAGCCGGATCTCGTCCTGGCGCAGCGGCCGGAGCGCGCCCGCGGTCGGGGCGACGGGGCCGCCGAGGGCGACGGTGGTGGTCAGGGTCACGAGGATCTCCTAGGAGGAAGAGGGTCAGTCCTTGACGGCACCGGCGGTGACACCCGCCGAGACGTACCGCTGGGCGACGACGAGGAGGAGGGCGGCCGGGAGCGAGGCGACCACGGCGGTCGCCATGATCGAGTTCCACTCCTGGTTGTTGTTGCCGATGTACTTGTAGATGCCGAGCGTGATCGGCTGGAGCTTCCCGCCGCTGTCGAGGGTCGACGCGAAGATGAAGTCCGACCAGGCCCAGAGGAACGCGAAGAGCGACACCGTGACGACGGAGTTGCGGCTGATCGGCATGATCACCGAGGTGAAGGTGCGCCAGGCGCTCGCGCCGTCCATCCGCGCGGCCTGGGTCAGCTCGTCGGGGATGCCGGACATGAACGCGGTGAAGATCAGCACGCCGAACGGCACCGCGATGGTCGAGTCGGCCACGATCAGCCCGGGGATCGAGTTCAAGAGACCCAGGTTGAGGTAGATGGCGTAGAAGCCCATCGCCATGATGATCGCGGGGATCATCTGCGCGATCAGGAGGACGAACGAGAGCCCCTGCCCGCCGCGCGGCCGCAGCTTCGCGAGCGAGTACGCGGCCGGAGCGGCGATCGCCACGGTCAGCAGCACCGTGCCGAGGCCGACGATCAGGCTGGTGCCGAGGTACGGCAGCTGCTCGCTCAGCACGGCCTGGTAGCCCGAGAAGGTGGGCGCGAACGGGAACCAGTCCGGCGGATCCTTCCGCATCGACCCGGTCTGCGTGAGCGAGACGTTGATCATCCAGTAGACCGGGAACAGCATGACCGCGGTGAGCAGGACGCCCACGAGGGTCAGCCACCAGGGGCGCCGGGCGCTCATGCGTCGGCCTGCTTCCGCTGGACGCGGATGTAGATCAGGCCGAAGACCAGCGCCAGGATGATCAGCAGGTTGCCGACCGCCGCAGCGGGGCCGAAGTCGGGCAGCATCGAGCCGAAGCCGAGCTGGTAGGTCCAGGTCGCCAGGGTCGTCGACGAGTCGGCCGGACCACCCTTGGTCATGATCCAGATGATGTCGAACACCTTCAGCGTGTAGACGAGGCCGAGCAGGATCGTGATCGCCGACACCGGGCGCAGCAGCGGCAGCGTGATCCGCCAGAACTGCTGGGCACCGGTCGCGCCGTCGAGCGAGGCCGCCTCGTAGAGGTCCTGCGAGATGTTCTGCAGCCCGGAGTAGAGGATCACCAGGTTGAACGGGATCCCGATCCAGATGTTGGCGATCAGCACCGCGATCAGCGAGGTGGACGGCGAGGTCAGCCAGTTGATCTGCCCGATCCCGAACGACTCGAGGAACGCGTTGACGATCCCGGAGTCGCTGTTCAGCATCCACGACCAGGTCGACGCCGAGACGATCAGCGGCAGCAGCCACGGCACCAGGAACAGCGCCCGGAGCGTGCTCGCGAGCGGGAAGCGCCGGTAGAAGAAGACCGCGAGCGCCAGCCCCAGCGTGAACTGGAAGATCAGCGAGACTCCCGTGAACACCGCGGTGTGCAGCAGCGCCGGGCCGAAGGTCGGGTCGCGGAAGACCTGCACGTAGTTGTCGAACCAGACGAACGGGGCGTTGCCCTGGACGAAGGAGCGGACCGTGTAGTCCTTCAGGCTCAGCTCGAGGTTGCGGTAGAGCGGGAAGGCGTAGAAGACGAGCAGGTAGACGACGAGCGGGGCGAGGAACGCCCACGCCGCCAGTTGCCCGCCCGGCCGCCGCCGCCGCCTCGGCGCCGCGGCCGCGGCAGGCGCGACCCCCGGCTCGGCCTCGCGGCGCAGCAGCCGCCCCGTCTCAGTGGCCGTCGTCATCGTTCCTCCCACATGCTGGTCGAGTAGCCCCGCAGCGTCGCGTCCCCGCGAGGGGCGCCCCACATGCTGGTCGAGTAGCCCCGCAGGGGCGTATCGAGACCCACCACCGCAAGAACCTCCGGCCCGCAGACCACCCCTCCGACGCCGGCAGATCCCGAGACGCCCGCCGAGCGGACTGCTCGATCAGCAACGGGCTCCACACCGCTCATCACTGCGTCGCGGACTCGGCCGCCGACTGCGCCGCCTTCAGCGCGTCGGCCGGCGACTGCGAGCCGCTCAGCGCGGTCTGCACCGCGGACCAGAGCTGCTCGGAGATCTTCGGGTACTTCGTCCCGAGGTCGTCCGAGGTGCGGCCCTTCGCGGCCTGGACGGCCTCGACCCAGGGCTCGAGGTCGGCGTTCCCGGCGACCTGCGCCTCCTGCGCCGCGGCCGTCGGGGCGATGTACGACAGCGTGTCGTCCGTCGTCACCAGGTTGTCCGTCGAGGTGAGGCACTCGGCGATCGCGGTCGACGTCTCGTAGCGCGCCTCGTCCTTCTGCACGGGCAGGGTGAGGAACTCGCCGCCGGTCGGCGCGGGGGCCGAGCCGCCGTCCTTCGCGGGGATGGTGAGGATGCCGTAGTCGATGCCGGAGGCCTTGGCGTTCGCGAGCTGCCAGGTGCCGTTCTCGCCGAAGGCGTACTCGCCGGTCTCGAACTCCTGCCAGCTGGTGGTCTGGGTGTTGCCGATCACGGAGTTGGGCGCGTAGCCCTTCTCCAGCCAGTCGGTCCAGAGCGAGACCGCGTCCACGGCGGCGTCCGAGTCGAGCTCGGTCAGCTCGGCGCCGGAGCCCCAGAACCAGGGCAGGAACTGGAAGGTGCCCTCCTCGGTGCCGATGCCCGAGAACGTGATGCCCTTGCCGCCCGAGGCGGTGACCTTCTCGAGCGCCGCGGTGAGGCTCGCCCAGTCGGTGATCGAGGAGACGTCGACGCCGGCCGTGGCCAGCACGGTCTTGTTGTAGTAGAGCGCCAGCGTGTTCGCGCCGATCGGGACGCCGAAGGTGTCGCCGCCGACCTCGCCCGCGGCCAGGATGTTGGCGTCGATGTCGCCGGTCTCGAGGCCGTTCTCGGTGGTGGTGGTCAGGATGCCCGACTCGGCGAGCGTGGAGACGACCGGGTTGTCGACGAGCAGGATGTCGGGCGAGCTGCCCTGCTGCCCGGCGAGGAGCGCCTTGTTGGTCAGGTCGGTGGTGTCGTAGCCGGTGCGCTCGACGGTGACGCCGGCCTCGGTGCCGCAGGAGTCGATGAGCTTCGCCCAGTCGGACGACTCGTCGAACTGGGGGTACGGGTCCCAGAACGTGTAGGTGCCGCCGGCGGCGGAGGAGTCGCCTCCCGAGCCTCCCGCGCAGCCGGTCAGTGCTGCGGCTGCGGTCCCGAGCAGGACGGCGGCGGCGAGGCCCCGAGTGTGCTTCCTCTTCATCGCGGATGTTCCCTTCGTCGTTGACGGGTGGTGCTGGCCGGTCTCGGCGAGCGCCGGACCGAAACTACTTTCTGCGGGTTCAAAGTAGACACGGCGGGAAGGTCGAGTCAAGAGTTGTCGCGTTTTCGGTGTTTTCGGTGCGCGGGATCCTGTGCGAGGATCGTCCAGGGCGCACCGGCGTCCCGTGGAAGGAGGACGTCATCGCGCCGCGCAAGCCCACGGGCACCATCACGCTGACCGACGTCGCCCGCGAGGCCGGCGTCTCGATCGCCACCGCCTCGAAGGCGCTGAACGGCCGCGACCAGGTCCGCGCCGAGACCCGCCAGAAGGTGCTCGACGCCGCCGCCGCGCTGTCCTTCACGCCGAACCCGTTCGCGCAGGCCCTCAACTCGCGCCGCACCGGCACCATCGGGATGCTCACCAACGACCTGGACAACCGCTTCGTGCTGCCCGTGCTGCTGGGCGCCGAGGACGCGTTCGGCGCCGGCTCCACCTCGGTGTTCCTCTGCGACGCCCGCGGCGACTCGATCCGCGAGCAGCACCACATCAAGAACCTGCTGGCCAAGCGCGTCGACGGGATCGTCGTGCTCGGCCGGACGACCAACCCGCGGCCGTCGATCACCGCGACGATCCCCGTCCCGGTCGTCTACGCCTACGCGCCCTCCGAGGACGAGCGCGACTCCTCCTTCACCCCCGACAACACGCTCGCCGGCGTGCTCGCCGCCCGCCACCTGATCGAGCGCGGGCGCACCCGGATCGCGCTGATCAACGGCGAGCCCAGCTACACCGCCGCGCACGACCGCGCCCGCGGCGTCGAGCGCGCGCTGACGGAGGCGGGCCTCCCGCTGGTCGGCGGCGACGTCCTCTACGGCCAGTGGTCGGAGAGCTGGGGCCGCCAGTGCGCCGAGTCGCTTCTCGCCGCGCACCCGGACCTCGACGCGATCATCTGCGCGAGCGACCAGATCGCCCGCGGCGCCCTCGACCACCTGCGCGAGAGCGGCCACCCGGTGCCGCGCGACGTCGCCGTCGTCGGCTTCGACAACTGGGACCTCCTCGTCGAGGCCGCCCGCCCCCCGCTCACCAGCATCGACATGCAGCTCGAGGCCCTCGGCCGCGCCGCCGCCGAGGAGCTCTCCCACGCCATCCACGGCCGCGCGACCGCAGGCGTCCGCTCCATGCCCGTGCGCCTCGTCCCCCGCGAGTCCTCCGGCTGACCGCGTGCGGGTCCGGCGGGGGAGCCCGGCGGGCGGGGTCTCGATACGCCGCGTCCCGCGGCTACTCGACCAGCATGCAGCAGCGCCCATCCGGTCCGGCAGGCCCGGTCCTGCAGATCGAGCGGGCCTGATCATGCTGGTCGAGCAGCCCCACAGGGGCGTATCGAGACCCACCCACCCCGACCGATCAGCAGCTAGGCAGGCAGTCAGAAACATGCTGGTCGAGTAGCCCCGAAGGGGCGTATCGAGACCCGCCGTCGTCAGCACGACAGGTCTGCAGACTCAGTTCTGAAGCCGGTGGATCTCGATACGCCCGCTTCGCGGGCTACTCGATCAGCACGGACGCCCCACCGCCGGCGACGCAGCCGTCACCCGGAGCCCGTCAGCGCTGCGACACCGGCGAGATCACGAGCTCGTCGATGCGGACGTGGGCCGGCGAGTCGAGGACGAACTCGACCGCGCGGGCCACGTCGACCGGCGAGAGCATCGCCGCGCGCGCGACGTCGTCCGGGACCTGCGGCCGGTGTCGGAGGAAGTCCGTCGCGACGTCGCCGGGGCAGAGGTGGCAGGCGCGGATTCCCGAGGTGGCCTCCTGTGCGTTCAGCGTGCGGGCGATCTCGGCCAGCGCCTTCTTGCTCGCGCTGTAGCCGACTCCCGCGATCGGGGCGAACGCCCAGGCCGAGTACGAGGAGACGAGCACGACCGCGCCGGCGTGCTCCCTCAGCTCGGGCAGCGCCGCGTCGATCACGCCCACCGGCCCGAGCAGGTTGGTGCGCACGATCTCCTCGAGTTCGCTCAGCCGCTGGTCCCCCCAGGTCCGCCGCGGGGAGTTGAGCCCGGCCGACAGGACCAGCGCGTCGATGCGGCCGGCCGCGGCCAGCACCGCGTCCCGGGCGGCGGGCAGCGCCTCCCGGTCGCTCACGTCGAGGGGCACGACGAGGGCGTCCCCGCCGGCACTGCCGATCCGCTCGGCGACGGCGTCGAGGCGCTCGCGGGACCTGCCGCTGAGCGCCACCGTCCAGCCCGACACCGCCAGGCGCTCGGCCGACGCGGCCCCGATCCCGGAGCCGGCTCCCGTGATCCAGGCGACTCTGCGAGCGACTTCGGTGTCCATGGGGCGTCCCTTCGATGCTACGGTGACGATCGATTAATCATACTAATAGGAGGCTGCCGTGCTCATCGATCTCACCGGTCTGGTCGTCGTGGTCACCGGCGGCGGGCGCGGCATCGGCCGCGCGATCGTCGACCGCTTCCTGGCCGAGGGCGCCCGGGTCACCGCCCTCGACCTGGCCTTCCCCTCCCCCTCGGACGACGCGCAGCAGCTGGTCTGCGACGTCACCGATCCGGCGTCGGTGCGGGCAGCGATCGACGCGGTGCTCGAGCGGTTCGGCCACGTCGACGTCCTGGTCAACAACGCCGGCATCAACGTCGAGGGCACGGTCGAGACCCTCGATCCGTCGCGCTGGGACGCCGCGTTCGACGTGAACGTCCGCGGCACCTTCCTCGTGTCGCAGGCCGTCGTCCCGGTGATGAAGGCGCGCGGTGGCGGCCGCATCATCAACGCCGCCTCGTTCGCGGCGATCGTCCCGAGCATCGGCGCCGCCGCCTACGGAGCCTCGAAGGCGGCCGTCGTGCAGCTCACCCGGGTCCTCGCCGGCGAGCTCGGACCGTGGGGCATCACCGTCAACGCCTACGCACCGGGGATGATCCCCACGGCGATGAACGGCTTCGCGGACATGCCGGAGGCGGCGAAGGCGCGGCTCCTCGACACGCTGACCCTGCGCCGCTGGGGCACGCCCGACGACATCGCCGACCTGCTCTGCTTCCTGTCCAGCGACGCCGCGAGCTACATCACCGGCACGCTCGTCGACGTCAGCGGCGGCAAGCTCGCCACGCAGATCCCCAGCCGCGCGTACGAGGGCCTCGCAGCCGCGGAGTGATCGACGCCGGACGATGGCGTCGCCGATCGTTCCGCCTCAGATCGATCCTCCGCTGACCGACGTCGCCCGGATCTCCGCAGCGGTGTCGCGGACGAGCGTGCGCGCCGCGCTCTCCGCGAGATCGGCGTCCCCCGCGGCGATCGCCGCCGCGAGCCGCCGATGCTGGTCGACCGCTCGATCGGTGGCGGCGGTGAAGGTCGGAACGCCGCTGCCGTACCTGCTGTCCAGCGCCGCGGCGATGGTGCCGAGCAGCTGAGCGAGCACCGCGTTGCCCGACCCCTCGACCAGGATCCGGTGGAAGCTCTGATCCGCGCTCGTGAACCGGGGCAGCGATCGCGCCTCGGCCGCGAGGGCGAGCTCCGCCGCCGCGGCCGACAGCTCCTCCCGCTGAGCCGTCCCGCCCCGCGTCGCGAAGAGCCGGGCCGCGGCCGGCTCGACCGCCTCGCGCAGCAGGAGGAGCTCCTGCAGCTGCGCCTCCCCGGCCGGTCCGGCCGCCCGCCACTGGATCACGTCGGGATCGAGGAGGTTCCACGAGCTCTCCGGCTGGACCTGCGTCCCCGCGCGCGGCCTGGCGCGGATCATCCCCCGCGCCTCCAGAGCACGGAAGGCCTCGCGCACCACGGTCCGCGACACGTCGTACCGGCGGCCGATCTCCTCGGGCACGATCTGCGAGTCCGCCGGTCGGACCCCCGAGGCGATCTCCCGCCCGAGCCCCTCGGCGACCCGGCGCTGCAGGCGGATCCCGGAGCCGGCGGCCTCGAGCGCGGAGTCGACGGGCATGATGTGGCTCACGATACCGGCGGCACGAGTCCTCGCGACGGCGGATCCACTGCGAGGAGCTCCACAGACCGGACCGGTCCCGCTATGAGCAGGTGATGACCGGCATCGTGACGCGGATGTCGTCGTCCGCCAGCCTTTCCGTGAGTCGTTTTCCGGGCACCGTGAAGTGCCAGCGGACGTTCACCGCTCCCGTGGTCGTCGCCACCCACTTGAAGGAGTAGTCGCCCCAGGAGAAGTCCTTGCTCAGCTGCACGCCGCCGACCTGGCTCGTATCGGTGCTGTACACGGGTGAGACGACAGCCCCCTCGATCTCGAACCGAACGTACTGCGCCCCGCGAACCAGGTTGGGGACGCCCCTCGCTTTGTTTCCACTGGCCCGGAACGCGAAGGTGTAGGTGGTACCCGTGGTGACCGGCATGTAGCCCCCCAGCGTGACGTCCAGGTCCCTGCCCAAGAACCACTTCTCATTGTCCAACCCCTGGCGGAAGAAGACGACGCCGTCCTCCTCCTCGAAGCCGGACGGCCCCTGATAGCCGTTGCCGTTGTCCAGGCGTCCCCACTGGTAGGCCTCGGCGATGCTCGGGCACACCGCAGGAGAAGGAGATGCCGCTGCGCCCGGAGCCGCCGTCGCCATGGCGACGACGGGCAGCGTCCAGACCCCGGTGGCGACGAGCGAGCGCCGTCTGACCGCGCGGTCGTCCGCCGAGGTCGTTGCGGGGGTTTCGTCGTGCGTCATGAAGGTGTCTCCCGAGGGTCGAGGTGCGTCCGCCGTCGCGGCTCATATCGGCGCCCGACCGGGTCGAGATCGGATCCGCATCGGCACGCCTCTCGACGAGCGTGGGGCCCTCGCGCCGCACCAGGCGAATTCCTGGCGGCCGAAGCACACCAATGGCGCATTCACGTCACTGTCCGTCCCGATGACCACCGATCGCGGCTTCGCTTCTGACAGCACCTCGCCTGCACCGGATCCGCCGCCCGCCTGCGGGAAGCCGAACGCGATCCGGTCGGACCGGCGCTCCTACGAGCAGGCGATCAGCGGCGACCATGCTGGTCGAGTAGCCCCGCCGCGGCGTATCGAGCGGCGAAGCCGCTTCGCGTCTCGGTGGTGAGGGAAAGGACGCGTCGGCGCCGCGTCCTGGTGGTCGAGTGGCCCTGCAGGGGCGTATCGAGACCCGTCATCACCAGCAGGGCGGGTCTGCAGACTCGCGTTCCGACGGTGGTGGATCTCGATACGCCCGCTCCGCGGGCTACTCGATCAGCATGCAGAGGCGCCCCACGGGCTGCTCGGCGTCCCTACGACGAGCAGGCGATCAACGGCAGCGTGATGCGGATATCGTCGTTCGCGTCGGTTCTCACTCCTTTTCGTCCGGGAACGATGAAGTGCCACATGAGCTGAACCGATCCCGTGGTGTTCGCCGTCCACCGGGTGGAGTAGTCGACGAACGAGAAGTCCTTCGTCAGCTGCACGTCGCCGTACTGACTCGTGTCGGTGCTGTAGTTCGGCGAGATGGGCACGTCGTCGATCTCGAGCCGAGCGTATTGCGGACCGCGAGTCCTGTCGTCGCCGGTCTGTGCGTACGAGCCGCCGGCCCGGTAGAGGAAGGTGTAGGTGGTCCCCGCTACGACCGGCAGCCTGGCCCCCCACCAGACCTCCAGGTTGAACCCCTCGGCGGAGCCCGAATCGTCCGCCTGCTGAAGGAAGAAGACGGCACCGTTCTTCTCCTCGATGCCGGACGCCCCGTGATAGCCGTAGCCGTTGTCGTAGCGCCGCCACTGGGCAGGATCGGTGACCGACGGACAGGGGGCAGGAGACGCCGATGCGGCCGGAGCCGCCACCGCCAGGGCGACGACGGGCACCGTCCAGACCCCTCCGGCGACGAGTGTCCGCCGTTCCACTGCGCTTCGACCGCCGGAGGTCCTTGCGCGATCGTCGTCGGCGTGCGCCATGAGTCCGTCTCCCGTGGTGTCGAGGTATGACCGCCGCCGCAGTCGGCATCGGCGTACCTGCACACCAGGGTGGGGCCCTCACACCGCACCAGGGAAATTCCGGGCCCTTCGAGCACAACGATGACGCGTTGACGTCACTGCTGACGGGATCCGTGCCCGTCGACGTCCCGAGCAGTCCACCCGCCGCAGCGCACGCCCCTGCTGGTCGAGCAGCCCCGCGGGCCCCCCTCCATGCTGGTCGAGCAGCCCCGCAAGGCCCCCTCCATGCTGGTCGAGCAGCCCCGCAACGCCCCCTTCATGCTGGTCGAGCAGCCCCGCAGGGGCCTCCTCCATGCTGGTCGAGTAGCCCCGCAGGGGCGTATCGAGACCCGACGTCCTCAGCAGGGCGGGTCTGCGGACCCGCCGTCTGACGCGGGTGGATCTCGATACGCCCGCTTCGCGGCCTACTCGATGAACATGCGACGGACCCGTCCACCCCGATCGAGCGGCCAGCGCAGCGGTCCGCTCCATGCTGGTCGAGTAGCCGCCTCCGGCGGCGTCTCGAGACCCGCCCGCTCCCTACTCCGGCATCGAGAAGTCCGCGAAGTCGAAGCCCGGCGACACCAGGCAGCTCACCACCGCGTCCTCCGCCGACGGCAGCGTCCGCTGCCAGACGTCGGCCGGCACCAGCGCCTGCACCGGCAGCCCCTCGAACGCCGAGCCGAGGACCACGGTCTCGCCGTCCTCCGGCTCCTCGCCGAGCCCGCCGTACTGCAGCGACACCTGCCCGGGCCCGTTCCAGATCCAGGTCTCGGCCGACGACACCCGATGCCAGGCCGACGCCTCACCCGCCGGCAGCAGGAAGACGATCAGCGTCGCCGCCGGCCGCTCCCGCACCGAGCCGTCCGCGCCGACGAGCGTCAGCCGCTCCGGCGACTCCCACGTCCGCCGGTACCAGCCGCCCTCGGGATGCGGCTCGAGCCCCATCGTCTCGGCGAGCGCCGGCCGCCGCACCCGCTCGAGCACCCGTCCGTCGACGCTCAGCCGGTCGACGAACCCGCTCACCTCCGCGCCTGCCATCGGACCTCCCCGGAGATGATCGTGGCGAGGGCGGTCCCCTCGCCGGCCTCGACGACGGCGGCGAGCACGTCGTCGGAAGAAGAGCCCGACACGCCCAGCACCGCGAGGTCGGCGAGCGCCCCCGGCACCAGCGTGCCGAACGACTCCGCCGCCCCCATCGCCACCGCGCCGCCGAGCGTCGCCGCCGCGAGCAGCCGCGCGTGCAGATCCCGCCCCGCGTACCCCTGCGCCCGCGCGATCCGGCACAGCTCGGCCACGTCTCCGAGCAGGTCGAGCGACGGCGTCGACGACAGCGAGTCCGTCCCGACCGCGATCGCGTTCCCCTCGCGCAGGTAGGCCGCGACCGGCGCCTCGTCGAGCCCGATCACCGCGTTCGAGCGCGGACACAGCGCGACGGAGGTGCCGGTGCGCCGCAGCGTCGCGCGATCGTCCGCGTCCACGTAGATCCCGTGCGCGATGTGCACGTCGTCGCCGAGCGCGCCGATCGTCTCCGCGTACGCCACCGGCCGCAGCGCGCTGCCGCCGTTGCGCAGCAGGTGGAAGCCGTCGTAGCCCCAGCGACGCCACTGCTCCGCCAGGTCGCCGCGGCCGTGCATCGTGTACTCCGCCTCCCAGGCCGACTCGGCCAGGTGCAGGTGCCGGCGCACGCCGAGCTCCTGCGAGAGCCCGGTCAGGTCGCTCAGCACCGGGGTGTCCAGGGAGTACGGGGCGTGCGGCGAGAGCCCGATGCGCGTGACCCCGGAGGTGCGCACCAGCTCCGCGGTGATCGCCCGCCCGCTGCCGCGCCAGTCGTCCTCGAGGAGGCTCATCAGCTCCCAGTAGGCGATGCCGTGCACGCGGCCGTCCTCGAGCACGCGCAGTGCGTCGAGGTCGGTGACGATGTCGGCGATCGCCGTCGTCCCGGTCGAGACCGCGATCTCCAGCCCGGCGGCCGCCGAGGCGCCCCAGTCGTGCGGCTGCTCGTAGACCTCCTGGAAGGCGCGCGACCAGTCCTCGAAGCCGGCGTACCGGCCCCGGCCGACCGCGGACATGCAGGTGTACTGCAGGTGCGAGTGCGCGTTGACGAGCCCCGGGACGATCGCGCCCGGCCACTCCCGCACCGCGGGCGACTCGTCGCGGAGCCCCTCCAGCACCTCGTCCCGCGTCCCGACGGCGACGATCCGCTCGCCGCGCACGGCGACCGCCCCATCGCGCACCGGCTCGCCCGCCACCGGCAGCACCCACGGCGCGCTGTGCACGGTGAGGATCGACGTCGAGCTCCCGGCGCTCTCGCGCCCGAGCGACACCGCGCCGCTCACGGGATCCACGCCGACGGCATCAGTCCGCTGAGACTCGCCGTGCTCGCCGCGACCGCCAGCAGCACAGCGCCGCCCGTCACCGCCCAGTCGACCGGCGTGTACCGGATCTCCCGCAGCCAGGTGCGCTTGCGCGTCCCGAAGCCGCGCAGATCGAGGGCGTCCACCGTGTCCTCCGCGTCCACGAACGACGTGATGGTGACCGGCACCATCAGCGGTGCGACCTCGCGCAGGCGCCGGATCGGATTGCGGGTCTGCGTCCGCTCGTAGCCGCGCAGCCGCTGGGCCGCGGCCGTCTCCTGCAGGTTCGAGGCCGCGCTGGGCAGGAACTTGAAGGTCAGGTCGATCCCGTAGGCGAAGCGCGCCGGCACCCCCAGCCGCGCGAACGCGACCGCGAGGTCTCCCGGGCGGATCGCGAACGCGAGCGGGAAGCCGACCGCGACCAGCGTGAGGAAGCGCAGCAGCAGGTTGACCGCGTACGACACCGCCCCCTCCGTGATCGCCAGCCCGACGACCGGCACCGTGAACAGCGTCGCGCCGGCCTCCGGCTCGCCGCTGCCGGTCGCGCCGACGATGAGCCCGTTGATCCCCGCGAAGACCAGCACGAACACGGCCACGACGGCCCAGTTCGAGCGCACCTCGCGGAACGGGATCCGCGCGCTGAGGTAGTACGCGAAGGCGACCACGGCGAGCGCCGCCATCCAGCGCAGATCGCGCACCTGGCTGGCCGTGACGACGAACATCACCGGCACCAGGATCAGCACGCGCGGATCCCGGCGGCCGAGGAAGGAGTCACCGCCGAGGTATCGAGGCGAGACCTCCATCCCGGGCGCCCGTCAGCGTCCGGCGAGGTTCTGCAGCGGCTTCCAGACCCGGTCGAGCACGGGCACCAGGATCACCGCGGTGATGCCGGTGGCGAGGATCGCCAGGAGGTAGGAGCCGAAGAACCAGTACTGGAAGGTCTGGCCGAGGAACAGGAAGTCGGTGGCGGTGAAGAGCAGTCCGACGACGACCGCGGCGACGGCGATCGCGGCGGCCCAGACGAGCTGGCGGCCGGTGGTGCGCGGCTCCTTCGCGTAGTAGCCGATCAGGCCGGCGAGCAGGCCGACGAGGCCGTTCGCAATGCTCCAGTTCCAGTAGGTGAGGAAGCCGTAGCCCATGATCTGGTCGACGATCGCGTTGCCGACGGCGCCGGTGAAGAAGCCGGCGACCGGTCCGAAGCGTAGGCCGACGAAGGGGATGATCGCGATCGCGGGGCGGATCGAGATCATCGTCCCGGGGATCACGAAGCTCAGGGCGCCGAGTGCGCCGTAGAGGGCGGCGCCGACGGCACCGAAGACGATCGTGCGGGAGGAGACGGCCCAGGGGCCGGTCTTCGCGGCGGTGGAGGTGGTGGCGGTCACGGGTGTGTCCTTTCGAGGGAGGGAGAGGAGCTGCGGGGATCGGCGGTGCGTCCGGCGTCGGGGGTGCTGCCGGGGCCTTGCTGCGCACGGCGGAGGCGCCGGGCGAGGTCGAGCGGGCGCGGGAGGCGGCCGCTCGCGGGTCCGTGGCGCCGGGCGGCGCGCACGAAGTCGGTCTCGCGCAGCACCGCGCGGGAGTGGCCGGGGTCGACGCCCGGCCCGTGCCAGAGCGCCGTGTCGTGCACGACCTCGGCGGGGCTGGCGTCGGCGACGATCCCGCCGCCGTCGACGACGACCACGCGGTCGGCGCGGGCGAGCGCCATGTCGACGTCGTGGGTGATGAAGTACACGCTGTCGATCCCGTCGATCGCCCAGACCGCGTCGAGGAAGTGGCGGGAGGAGCGCTCGTCCTGCCCCGCCGTCGGCTCGTCGAGGATCAGCGTCCGCGGCCGCAGCGTGAGGGCGAGCGCGACGGCGAGCCGGCGCTGCTGCCCGAAGGAGAGCGTCCGCGGCGGCCGCTGCAGGATCCCCGGCACGTCGTCGAGCGACACGGCGCGCAGCGCGGCGTCGGCGATCGCGGGGATCTCCTCCGCCGGCACGCCGAGGTTCCGCGGACCGAAGGCCAGCTCGGCCTCGACCGTCTCGCTGAAGAGCGCCTGGCCGGGGTTCTGGAAGAGGTAGCCGCAGGTCGAGACGAGCTCGGCCGCGGTCAGCTCGTGCACCGGCCGCTCGTCCAGCAGCACGCGGCCGCGGGTCGGCGCGACCAGCCCGACCGCCGCGCGCATCAGCGTCGACTTGCCGGCGCCGTTCCGGCCGAGGATCGCCACCCGCTCGCCCGCGTGGAAGCGGCGGTCCACGGCGGCCACGATCGTCCGCGCGCCGTAGCCGAGCTCGGCACCGTCGAAGTGCAGGCGAGCGGCACCGGCCGGAGCCGGCCGCGCCTCCTCCTCGGGCGACTCCTCCCCCGCGGCGCCGGCGAGCAGCGCCTCGAACGGCAGCTTCACCGACTCCGGCGACGCGACCTCGAGGAACCCGGCGACACCGCCCGAGTAGACGACCCGCCCCTCCTCCAGGTACACGACGCGATCCGGCTCGAGCGCGAGCACCTCGTCGACGCGGTGCTCCACGATCACGGCCGCCCCGCCGCCGTCGACGTAGGCGCGCACCGCCCGCAGCAGCACGTCGGCCGCGTCGGGGTCGAGGTTGGCCAGCGGCTCGTCGATGACGATGACCCGCGGATCGAGCACGAGGATCCCCGCGAAGGCGACGAGCTGCAGCTGCCCGCCGGAGAGCTCGTGCGGCGGCGTCGAGAGCAGCGCGGTCAGCCCGAGCCGCTCGGCGACCCGGTGCGCGCGCTCGCGGATCTCGGCGGGCGGCGTCCCGCGGTTCTCCAGCCCGAAGGCGATCTCGGCGAGCACGCTGTGCCCGACGACCTGCTTGCCCGGATCCTGCAGCAGCGTGCCGACGACCTCCGAGATGTCGCGCAGGGCGAGCGGAGTCGCGTCCCGCCCCTCGACCTCGATCCGCCCGGTCACCTCGGCGCGGTAGGAGCGCGGCACGAGGCCGTTCAGCACCCGCAGCAGCGTGCTCTTGCCGCAGCCGGACGGGCCCGCGACCAGCACGACCTCCCCGCTCGACACCGAGAAGCTCGCGTCCACCAGCGACGGCTGCTCCGCATTGCGGTAGGTCACTCCCACGCCCTCCAGGCGCAGCAGCTCGGTCACGAGCGCGCTCCGTCCCGCTGCGGCGCGGCCCGGCGGCCGGTCGAGGTCCAGCTGCCGAGGAAGTCGCGCTGGGCGCTGCTCGGCGCGTCGATCCGCAGCCCGAGCGCGTCGAGCTTGGCGCGCGCGACCCGGTCGTCGACCTCGGGCGGGAGCAGGTGCACGGCCGGCGCGAGGCTCCCCGCCTCCCGCGCGAGCAGGTCGACGGCGGCCACCTGGACGCCGAAGGACAGGTCCATGATCTCGATCGGGTTCCCCTCACCGGCGGTGCAGTTGATGCAGCCGCCGTCGTCGAGCACGACGATCGAGCGGCCGTTGGGCAGCGTGAAGGTCTCCAGCGCGTGGCCGATGCTCTGCCGGGTCGCGCCCGCGGCGAGCGCCGCGTCGATCGCGATCTCCTGCGCGACACCGCCCGAGACGGCCACGGCCGCCCCCTCCGGCAGGGCGAGCAGGTGCTCCACATCGATGGTGTGCGCGATGCCCGTCGCCGAGATCAGCAGGTCGGCGCTGCCGGCCGCCGACTCCAGCGCGTCGACGTCGTAGCCGGCGAAGACCGCCTCGAGTGCGCGGACCGGGTCGACCTCCGCGATCGTCACGCGGGCGCCGAGCGCGCGGGCGTGCTGGGCGACCCCGCGGCCGACCGGTCCGAAGCCCGCGACGACGACGTGAGCGCGGTCGAGCGGAGTCGCGAGCAGGTCGAGCATGGTCAGCAGCGTCGACTGCCCGGTGCCGTGCCGGTTGTCGAAGAGCGTCTTGCAGCGCGCGTCGTTGACGGCGAGCACCGGGATCCGCAGCGCGCCCTCGCGCTCCATCACCCGGAGCGGGCGCAGGCCGCTGGTGGTCTCCTCCGTCGCGCCGCGCAGGGTCTCGAAGACCGCGGGCCGGTCGGTGTGCGCGAGCCGCGTCACCGACGAGCCGTCGTCGACCAGGATGTCCGGGCGCCGGTCGAGCAGTCCGAGCGCGAACGCCCGGTCGTCGGCGGCGCTCGCGTCGGAGCGGGCGAAGACCGCGATCCCCGCGTGCTGCAGGGCGGCCGCGGTGTCGTCGTGGGTGTTGGAGGCGCCGCACATCACGCTGACGTCGGCGCCGGCCGCCGCCAGCTCGAGCGCCAGGGTCGCCGTCTTGGGCTCGAGCACGAGCACCAGCCCGATCCGCAGGCCCCGCACGGTGCCGCTCTCGCGCAGCTGCGCCGCGACTCCGCGGGTCACCGGCATGAAGCGCGCGGCCCAGTCGATCTTGTCCTGCCCCTGCCGCCAGAGCGAGGGATCCCGGATCGGCGCGGTCATCGGAGCAGCTCCAGCGCGAGGGCGCGGTCGGCGCGGTCGTGCAGATCGTCGGGGGACGGGTCCTGCTCCCGGGCGGCCTCGACCGCGGCCGCGAACCGCGCGGACAGCTGCTCGCGCGTGCGGCGGACCGAGCCGTCGGCGACGTCGCGCGCCACCAGGAGGAAGAGCTCGCGCTCGGCGTCCGCGATCCGGTCGATCCCGGGGCGGCCGGAGGAGGGGTCGGTGGCCGCGGTCACGGCCGGCCGCTCCTCCCCCGCGTCGACCAGGAGCAGCGGACCGCCGGTGCCGAGCAGCGCCGCGGTGACCGGCGACCGGAGCTCGCCCGTTGCGAACGCGATCGTCGCATCCCGCAGGTCCGCCGGGTCCGCTGTCTGCACCGTCAGCCCGCGCTGGGCGATCTCGACCAGCGCGACCGGGTCGTCGCCGACGACGATCACGCGAGCGCCCGTCGCGGCGGTCCCGGTCGCCAGCTCGACGGCGAGCGGCCCGGTCCCGAGCACGGCGACGCGGGTGTGCGCGAACGAGAGGTTGGACGCCGCGGCGACCGCGCGCAGCACGGCCTGCGCCCACGCGGTGCGGGTCAGCGCTCGGACGACCCGGGAGTCACCGGACGCGTCGGCCGCCGTCGCGGGCAGCGCGGCGCGGCGCAACGGGGTGAGGGTGGCGTGCATGACGCTCCAGGGGAGTCGGCGGTTCTAAGCGGTTAGCGTGACCATAGTCGCGCCCTGTTTCCCCCACCCGCCCGTTTATTACGCCCATGTGAAACATTCCGCGCCGCCCGCGCCCATCCGCCATCGAGCACCCGCGCCGCGGGCGCCCCCCCTCACCGATCGAGCACCCGCGCAGCGGGCGCCCCCCTCACCGATCGAGCACCCGCGCAGCGGGCGCCCTTACCCTCGCCGACCAAGCACCGACCAGCGGGCGCCCCTCCCCTGCCGATCCCGCTACCCGCCCAGCGGCCCCCTTCATGCTGATCGAGTAGCCCGCGCAGCGGGCGTATCGAGATCCCCCTGCTGCAGACCCCGGGTCTCGATACGCGCTCCGCGCTACTCGACCACCAAGGACGCTCCGCCCCGTCATCCCGACCGAGCAGCCCGCCCCGTCATCCGACCGAGCATCCCGCGCACATCATGCTCGAGCAGCCCGCCCAGTCGTCCCGACCGAGCATCACGCGCACATCATGCTGATCGAGTAGCCCGCGCAGCGGGCGTATCGAGATCCCCGTCCGCACCCCCCTCCCATAAGCTGACCGGATGTCAGCCCGCCCCCGGCGCCCCACCCTCGCCGATGTGGCCCGCTCGGCCGGCACCTCCGCCACCGTCGTCAGCTACGTCGTCAACAACGGCCCGCGCCCCGTCTCCCCCGAGCTCCGCGCCCGCGTCGAGACCGCCATCACCGAGCTCGGCTTCCGCCGCAACACCCTCGCCGAGGCGCTCAGCGTCGGCCGCTCCAACCTCGTCGGCCTGCTCGTGCCCGACTCCTCCAACGCCTTCTTCGGCGAGCTGGCGCGCGAGATCGAGCACGAGGCCCGCCGCCGCTCGCTGCTGACCCTCCTCGGCAACACCGAGTACGACCCGGAGGTGGAGCGCGGCTACGAGCGCACCTTCGCCGACCTCCGCACCGCCGGCATCCTCCTGATCACCATCGACCCCGCCAGCACCGCCGACACCGCCCCGCGCGTCTTCCTGCACTCCGCGGCCCCCACCGACACCGAGCCGAGCGTCGTCTTCGACGACGAGCAGGGCGTGCGAGCCGCGGTCGAGCACCTGCTCTCGCACGGCCACGAAGACGTGCACTGCGTCACCGGCCCCGACGACTTCGGCCCCTCGGGCCTCCGCGCCCGCTTCTGGGCGGAGGCCATGGGAGGCGCCGCCGGCCGGCTGCACCGCGTGCCGATGGACCGCGTCTCGGCCGAGGCCGCCCTCCGCACCATCCTGCGCACCGAGCGCCCGCGCGCCGTCTTCGCCACCACCGACGAGCACGCCCTCGCCCTCCTCCGCGCCGCCTCCCAGGAGGGGATCCGCGTCCCGGCCGAGCTCGCGATCGTCGGCTTCGACGGCATCCGCGAGGCACTGCTCGGCGGCGTCCGCGTCACCACCGTCGCCGTTCCCGTCCGCGAGATGGCCCGCATCGCCTTCGAGCTCCTCGACGAGTCCCTGGCCGACGCCCCCGTCCGCCACGTCCGCCTGCCGACCACCCTCGTCCTCGGCGAGACCTGCGGCTGCACCCCCACCCCCTGACGCCGTATCCACTGGGAGGAGTCGCCCGCAGAGCTGCTGGTCGAGTGGCCGCGCAGCGGCCCCCTCATGCTGGTCGAGCAGCCCTGCAGCGGCCCCTCCATGCTGGTCGAGTAGCCGCGCAGCGGCGTATCGAGACCCACCGTCCGATGAAGGCCAGGTCTGCAGACTCGTCCTTCGGGTGCTGGTGGATCTCGATACGCCCGCGTCGCGGGCTACTCGATCAGCAGGGGGCGCGCTCGACAGTTCGGATCTGCAGACGTGGCATCCGATCCGGACGCAGAACATCAGCCGGGAATCACTCTCAGCGCCCTTCGGCGACGACACACGTCCTCAGCTGACGTTCTGCCGCCACCGACGCGCACAACATCAGCTGAGACAGGGGTCCCTCCGCTGACAGCGGAGGCCGGGTGCTCTCAGCTGATGTTGTGCACGCAGCTCCCCTTCCGTGCCGGTCGACCGACCGCGCAGCTCCCCCTCCCTGCCGGTCGACCAATGCGCGCAGCGCCCCCTCCCTGCTGGTCGAGTAGCCGCGCCAGCGGCGTATCGAGACCCACCGCGCCCTCAGCCGATCGCCGCCAGCCGCCCCACGACGCCCTCGCCCAGCCGCGCCACGTACGCCTCCGGGTCCGGCCCCTGCGGCGCGAGCTCGACCAGCGAGATTCCCAGCGCCGCGTACTCCTCCATCGCCCGCACGAACCCGTCCGGGTCGCCGACCGGGTCGCCGCCGCCGATGATCGTCTTCGTGATCGCGTCGTAGTCGCGCCCCAGCTCGTCGCAGTGCCGGCGCAGCACGTCGAGCTTGTGGGCGATCCCCTCCGCCCCGATCGCGAACAGGTTGCAGGCGTCGCCGTACTCCGCGACCAGACGCAGCGTCTTCTTCTCGCCGCTGCCCCCGATCAGGATCGGCGGACCCGGCCGCTGGATCGGCTCCGGGTGGTTCAGCGTCTCGGCCAGCTGGAAGTGCTTCCCCGTGTACGGCCCGTCGTTCTCGCTCCACATCTGCTTGCAGATCTGCAGCGTCTCCGCGAGCCGCTCGAAGCGCTCCTTCAGCGCCGGGTACGGCACGCCGAGCCCGAGGTGCTCCCGCTCGTACCAGGCCGCACCGATGCCGAGCATCGCCCGCCCGCCCGACAGCACGTCGAGCGTCGTCACGATCTTCGCCAGCAGCCCCGGGTGCCGGTAGGTCACCCCGGTCACCAGCAGCCCCAGCCGCAGCCGCTCCGTCCGCCCCGCGACGAAGCCGAGCGAGGTGTACCCCTCGAGCATCGGATCCTCGCTCGTCGCGAACTGCTCCATCTGGAAGTAGTGGTCCATCAGCGTGAACCACTCGCAGCCGACGTCCTCCGCCGTCCGCGCGGTGGCCCCCAGGATCGGCGCGATCCCGGCACTGCCCCCCGGCAGCGTGAAGTTCATGAAGTGAATGCCGACCTGCATGCGCGCGCTCCTGACGTCAGTGTCCTCCGAGCCTGTCACGCAGCGCGGACCCGGTCACGCGCCCTGAGCGCTTTCGCTGCTCACTGCGCTGCGTGCCTCAGGATGAGGCGCGGACGCTCATGAGCTGAGGGCCTGGTGATGACGGAGGACTGCGGTTCGCGCAGTCCTTTCCGGAAGGGCCGGTGCGGGACGTCGAAGCAGTGGCAGGCCACAGCAATGGACCCGTCACCGCGGCGCGTACCGCGTCAGCACCGCGCCCTCCGGCAGCGGCTCGCTGCCGAGGAAGCGCAGCTCCGGTCGGAACCCGGCGGCGAAGTACGGCGTCCCGCCGCCGAGGACGAACGGCTGCGTGTGGAGCCGGTACTCGTCGATCAGCCCGGCCGCGCCGAGCGAGGCGGCCAGCGTCGGCCCGCTCACCTCGATCGCGCCGTCGGTCTCGGCCTTGATCCGGCGGAACGCGTCGACCGCATCGGAGGCGATCAGCGTCACGCCCTCGGGCACCTCGGTCATCGTCGACGAGAAGACGACCTTCGGAGTCGCGACCCACGCCTGCGCGAAGTCCTCGGCGACCTCGTCCCACTCCGGATCGGGCCGGCCCCAGTACGCCATCATCCGCCACATCCGGCTGCCGTAGACCGACAGTGCGGCGGCCCGCTGCCCCTCGTTGAAGACCCGGTGCAGCGCGGGCCCGGGCGCGGGGAACCCGGAGATGTCCCCGTCCGCCGCTGCGACGAACCCGTCGATCGACACGAGCATCCCGTAGCTGACGAACCCCATCGGAGCCTCCTGCCCGGCGCGACCCCGGCGTCGCACGCCCCGATGCTAGCCACGCACTCGCGGGCCGGGAAGAGGAGACGCCCGGAAGAGGAGACCTCTGAACGAGTCCTACGCCCCGACGCGGAACCGGCGCCCGCCGAACTCGACGACGTCGCCGACCCCCAGCTGCCGCCCGCGCCGCCGGTCCACCTCGCCGTTCACGCTGACGAAGCCGTCCGCGACGGCCTCCTTCACCTCGCCGCCGGAGTCGAGCATCCCCGCGAACTTCAGGAACTGCCCGAGCCGGATGCTCTCCCCGTCGAGCGCGACCTCCTCGACCGGATCCTGTGCAGCCACGAGCGTCAGACCGCCGGGATGTCCGCGAAGCGGGAGAAGTGGCCGTGGAAGCCCACGGTCACCGTGCGGGTCGGGCCGTTGCGGTGCTTGGCGACGATGAGGTCGGCCTCGCCGGCGCGCGGGTTGTCCTTCTCGTAGGCGCTCTCGCGGTGGAGCAGGATCACCATGTCGGCGTCCTGCTCGATCGAGCCGGACTCGCGGAGGTCGGAGATCGCGGGCAGCTTGTCGGCGCGCTGCTCCGGTCCACGGTTCAGCTGCGACAGCGCGATGACCGGCACCTGCAGCTCCTTCGCGAGCAGCTTCAGCGCACGGGAGAATTCGGAGACCTCCTGCTGGCGGCTCTCGACCTTCTTGCCCGAGGTCATCAGCTGGAGGTAGTCGATGACGACCATCTTCAGGCCGATGCGCTGCTTGAGCCGGCGGCACTTCGCGCGGATCTCGACGAGCGTGAGGTTCGGCGAGTCGTCGATGTAGAGCGGGGCGTCGTTGATGCGGCCGCGGGTGGACGCGATGGTCGTCCAGTCGCGCTGGTCGACCGTGCCCTTGCGCATGTGCTGAAGCGGCACTGACGCCTCGGCCGAGAGCAGGCGCATCGCGATCTCGCTGCGCCCCATCTCGAGCGAGAAGAAGATCGTCGCCATGTTGTGCTTGATCGCGGCGGCGCGGGCGAAGTCGAGCGCGAGCGTCGACTTTCCGAGCGCCGGTCGCGCCGCGACGATGATCATCTGGCCGGGGTGGAAGCCGTTGGTGAGATCGTCCAGGTCCGCGAAGCCGGTCGGCACACCGGTGAAGGCGCCGTCCTTGTGCGCGGCCGCCTCGATCTCGTCGATGGCGACGGTCACCGCGTCGGTCAGCGGGACGTAGTCCTCCGCCGTCTCGGACCCGGTGACGTTGTAGATCTCGGCCTGCGCCGTGTTGACGAGGTCGAGCACCTCGCCCTCGCCCTGGTAACCCATCTGCGCGATGCGCGTGCCCGCCTCGACCAGGCGGCGCAGCAGGGCTCGCTCGGCCACGATCGACGCGTAGTAGCCCGCGTTCGCCGCGGTCGGCACCATCGCGGTGAGCGAGTGCAGGTAGTCGGCGCCACCGGCGCGCTGCAGCTCGCCCTGCTTGGTCAGCTCGTCGGTGACGGCGATGACGTCGGTCGGCTCGCCGTGCGAGTAGAGCGCCAGGATCGCCTCGAAGACGATCTCGTGCTTGGGGATGTAGAAGTCGGTCGCCTTGACGCTCTCGACGACGTCCGCGACGGCGTCCTTCGAGAGCAGCATGCCGCCGAGTGCCGACTGCTCCGCGAGCAGGTCGTGCGGGGGCGTGCGCTCGTTGCTGCGCGGGGAGTCCCCTCGGGAGTCCCGCCCGTCTCGTCCGTCCGAGCCGGGAACCGCCAGGTGCGCGATCGTCATGCCTTCGCCTCCTCCTGTCGGGTGCCTCGCGGAACGGGTGGCGACACGGTCGAGCCGTCTGTCGCGAGTGCCGGACACAGGTCTACGCCCGACCTCCGACAGTGGACGCTCGGCGCCCGCCCCGCTCCCCTCGCGGGGCGCTGCGCCACACTACGGACCGCCCGCCGCCGGGGTCAAACCACCCTGTGGAGAGAACTGTGGAGAACGAGCGGGAAACGCCGCACCCGCTGTGGGCAACATGTGGACAACCCTGTGGGAACTCGACTGTCGGACAAGTTTTTTCAACCGCCTGACCAGGCCTTTCCCGCATTCCACAGGTGTGTGGGGAAAAGAGTCTCCAGACCACATTGAAGGTTGCCCTCCCGGGAAGGTGTATGTGGATGGAGCTGTGGACAACCGCAACGACGAAGGGCGGTGCGAGGGGACCGTGAAGTCCCGTCGCACCGCCCTCCGCGGCGTTCTCGCGGCCTTACTTGGCCGCGACCACCTGCAGCTTCACAGTGGCCTGGATGTCGTCGCGCAGACGCACCACGGCCTCGTGCTCGCCGACGTTCTTGATCGCGTTCGAGATCACGATCTTGCGCTTGTCGAGCTCGCCGTAGCCGGCCGCCGCCACCGCGGTCGCGATGTCGGAGGTCTTGACGGAGCCGAAGAGGCGCCCGTCCTTGCCGGCCTTGACGGTCAGCTTCACGCGGTTGGCCTCGAGGACCTGCTTCGTGTGCTGAGCCTCCTCGATGGTCTTGTGCTCACGAGCGGCTCGCGCCGACTTGATCTGCTCGACCTGCTTCTCGCCACCGCGGGTCCACGCGACGCCGAAGCCCTGCGGGATGAGGTAGTTGCGGGCGAACCCGTTCTTCACGTCGACGACGTCGCCGGCGGAGCCGAGCCCGTCGACCTCGTGGGTCAGGATGACCTTGGACATCTTCTACCTACCTTCCGCTGCCGGCGTAGGGCAGGAGCGCCATCTCGCGGGCGTTCTTGACGGCGCGGGCGATGAGGCGCTGCTCCTGGACGGAGACGCCGGTGATGCGACGGGCGCGGATCTTGCCGCGCTCGGAGATGAACTTGCGAAGGGTCGGGACGTCCTTGTAGTCGACGACGCCCACGCGGACCGACTTCGCGGGGGCCGCGTTCTTCGCGCCCTTGCCGCGGATCGGCTTGCGGCGGTCGCCGCTGCTCTTTCCAGCCATAGTGGTTTCCTTAGATTCTGGTTCGCGTCCGTCGGCACCCCTCTCGGGGCGGGGACGCGTGATTCAGGTGAGGGCGCGCTCGAGCCGAGGGCTCAGAACGGCGTCTCGTCGTTGTAGCTGCCCGGCGTGCTCCACACGTCGCCACCGGCCGGAGCGCTGGGCGCCCACGGCTCCTCGGCCTGGCCGCCACCGCGGTTGCCGCCGCCGTTTCCGCCGGAGCCCCCCTGGTTGCCGCCGTTGCCGCCGCCGAAGCCGCCCTGGCTCGCGCCCTGGTTGCCACCGCCGCCGCCGCCGACCTGACCGCGTCCACCGCCGCCACCGGCCGCGCGCGTGACCTGAGCGGTCGCGTAGCGCAGCGAGGGGCCGATCTCGTCGATCTCGAGCTCGATGCTGGTGCGCTTCTCGCCTTCCTTCGTCTCGTACGAGCGCTGCTTCAGGCGGCCGGTCGCGACGACACGGCTTCCCTTGGTCAGCGTCCCCGCGACGTTCTCGGCGAACTCGCGCCAGACGGAGGCCCGGAGGAACAGCGCTTCGCCGTCCTTCCAGTCGTTCGCCTGACGGTCGAAGGTGCGCGGCGTGGAGGCGATGGTGAAGTTCGCGACCGCGAGCCCGCCCTGCGTGTAGCGCAGCTCGGGGTCGGCGGTGAGGTTCCCCACCACGGTGATGATCGTCTCGCCGGCCATCAGCGTTACGCCTTGGGAGCGGCCGGAGCCTTGGCAGCCTTGCGGGCGGCCTTCTCGTCGGCGAGCTTCTTGGCGGCGGCGACCTGGGCGATGCCCTCTTCGGCGCGGAGCACCTTGGTGCGCATGACGGCCTCCGACAGCTTCAGCTGACGGTCGAGCTCGTTCGCGGCGGCCGAGGTCGACGTGAAGTCGACGATGGCGTAGATGCCCTCGGACTTCTTGTTGATCTCGTACGCCAGACGACGGCGGCCCCAGACGTCGACCTTGTCGATGGATCCACCATCGGTGCGGATGACGTTGAGGAACTTGTCGAGACTCGGAGCGACGGTGCGCTCATCGATCTCGGGATCCAGGATGACCATGAGTTCGTACTGATGCGTCACTAACCCACCTCCTTCGGACTGAACGGCCACGGTATTTCCGTGACAGGAGGGTATGTAGCATCTGCCCACTCCCGCGGACGCGAGTGCGTCTGGTCATGGACAACCTGACGACCCTACCATCCGCGGGGCTCCGAGCCCAGGGCCGATCCGGCGGGATCCGCGGTCGCCCGCCGGATCCCGCCGTCACCGGGACGCGCTACCGCTGGATGAACGCCAGCAGGTCCGGGTTGATCACGTCCGCGTGGGTCGTCAGCATGCCGTGCGGGTAGCCCTCGTAGATCTTCAGCGTCGAGTCCTGCAGCAGCTCGTGCTGCTTCAGCGCCGCGTCCTGGTACGGCACGACCTGGTCGTCGTCGCCCTGCAGCACGAGCACCGGGACGGTGATCGCCTTCAGGTCCTCCGTCTGGTCCGTCTCCGAGAACGCCTTGATGCCCTCGTAGTGCGCAAGCGCACTGCCCGTCATCCCCTGGCGCCACCAGTTGTCGATCACCGGCTGCGAGACCTCCCCGCCGTCGCGGTCGAAGCCGTAGAACGGACCCGACGCGACGGCCTGGAAGAACTCGGCGCGGTTCGCGGCGAGCGCCTCGCGGAACCCGTCGAAGACGCTCATCGGCGTGCCCTCGGGGTTCGCCTCCGTCTGCACCATCAGCGGCGGCACGGAGGAGACGAGGACCGCCTTCGCCACGCGGCCCTGCGGCTGGCCGTACTGCGCGACGTAGCGCGCGACCTGGCCGCCGCCGGTGGAGTGGCCGATGTGGACCGCGTCGTGCAGGTCGAGGTGCCGCACCACGGCGTCGACGTCGCTGGCGTAGTGGTCCATGTCGTGCCCGGTGCCGACCTGCTCCGACCGTCCGTGACCGCGGCGGTCGGTCGCGATCACGCGGTAGCCGTGCGCGTGGAAGAAGAGGAGCTGGGCGTCCCAGTCGTCCGAGGACAGCGGCCAGCCGTGGTGGAACACGATCGGCTGCGCGTCCGCGGGTCCCCAGTCCTTGTAGTAGATCTCGACGTCGTCGTCCGTGGTCGCATACGGCATTCTCGAACCTCCGTGCTCGGGTCGGCCCGGGGCCGGCCCGAGTCGACGTCAGGATGCGCTCTCCCGCGGAAGAAGGGGAGGAGCGGCTCCACGCTAGGCGCGACAGGTCGCGGTGCGGAGGGATCGCTCCGATGTTCCGACGATCGTCCAGACCTTCCCCCGCGCCGCTTGTCCGGGCCCGTGATCGCCCGTACAGTCCTCGCGATCGCACCGTCCGGCGCGTCGCGGCAGGGGGCCGCGCGGGGACCGGATCGCGGCGGCGACGGCGCGGATCGGCGGTGACGATGACGGCTTCGGACGGCGAGGAGCCGGACGTCTCCCCCGCGGACGAGCGAGCACGGGAGTCGCTGCTGCCGTGGGCCGGGCAGCCCGCCGTCCTGCTGGACCGGCACCTCCGCGTGCTGGCCGCGACCCGGCTCGCCCGCGCCCTCTCGCCCGGCTTCCGCCCCGGGGTGAACCTCGTCCGCTTCACCTTCCTCGACGCGGCCGGCCGGCAGGACTCGCCCTCCTGGCGGGCCGCGGCCGACCACATCGCCGCTCTGCTGCGGGAGTCGCTCGATCGGCACGAGGGGGATCGCGGCTTCCCGGCCGTGGTGGGCGAGCTGTCCGCCACGAGCGCCGCGTTCGCTCGCTCCTGGGCGGGCGGTGCACCGTCGGCCTCGAGCGGCTCCGTCGACCTCCCGGACACGGCCGTCGGCCGGCTCTCCCTGGGCTACCGCCTCACCCGGCTCCCGGACGACGACAGCACGCTGGTCCTGTTCGAGCCCCTCGACGCGACGGCGCGCGAGGCCCTCCGCCGGCTGGCCGTCAGAGCTCGGAGACCACCTGCGTCCGATCGTCCCGGTCGGCCGGGTGCGGACCCCGCGGGGCGGGACGGAGCGACGTGAAGTGCTCGATCGCGGCGGCGGCCGGCGACCCCTCCTCCGCGAGGTACGTCACCACGTAGTGGCCCGGCGCCGTCGACAGCTCGAGCGTCTGCATGTCGAAGTCGAGCCAGCCGAAGGGAGCGACGGCGAGCCGGAGCGAGCGCCGCGTGAACGGCCGCACCTCGTACTCGGCCCAGATCGCGCGGAACGGGCGGTGCCGCACCGAGCACTCCCCGACGATCTCCTGCAGGCGCGGGTCGTCCGGATCGCCATAGAACCGCAGCGCCGCGATCATCTCCCGGTAGACCGCGTCCCACGCCCGCAGCACCTCCGGGGCCTCCCCCTCCTCGAAGACGCGGGCGTGACCCTCCGCCGCGGAGAGCAGCATGTTCGTCCCGGGCAGGCCCTTCTCCGGAGCGAGGCGGAGCATCAGGTCGTTCGCGGCCAGGACGTCGAGGTTGCGGTCGAAGGCGAACGCCGGGGTCATCGGCCAGTGGTTCAGCAGCGACGCCACCTGCGGTCGGTCCGCCGGCGACGCCGAATCGTGCGGCCGGGGGATCGGCCGGGCCAGCCGGAAGAGGTGCGCGCGCTCGAACGGCCCGAGGTCCAGCGCCGCGGCGAGGGCGCTCAGCACCTGGTCCGAGGGCCGGATGTCGCGGCCCTGCTCGACGCGGAGGTAGTAGTCCCGGCTGATCCTGGCGCGGTCGGCGACCTCCTCGCGCCGCAGGCCCGGCACCCTGCGCCGGCCGCCGACCGGAGTCAGCCCGACCTGCTCGGGTTGCAGCGCCGCCCGTCGCGCTCGGAGGAAGTCCGCGAGAGGACTGGGTGCGCTCATGGTCGGCTCCAGAGCAGGGTCTGCCGGGTCGAGCGGCAGGCGGGGGGAGGTGATCCGGTGCAGTCGGGACGGCCCGACGAGCACGAGGCTATCGTCCGGACCACGGACCTGTCGTGCGCGGATGCGCGCGGATCCGGCGGCATCCGCTCTGGTGCCCGGCGGTCCCGAGGGACAGGCTGGGCGCATGACGACGCAGCAGAGGATCGACCCCTCCGTCCCGCCCAGCGGCCCCGGCTGCGTCGAGTGCGAGCGGACCGCCTCCTGGTGGCTGCATCTGCGCCGCTGCGCGCTCTGCGGGCACATCGGCTGCTGCGACGACTCGCTGAACCGGCACGCGACGGCCCACTTCCACGAGACGGGCCATTCCGTCATCCAGAGCTTCGAGCCCGGCGAGGACTGGTTCTGGGACTACCGCTCCGACGACTACGCCGACGGCCCGCGCCTGGCCGATCCGCAGAGCCACCCCGAGGACCAGTCCACGCCCGGTCCGGCGGATCGGGTGCCGCGCGACTGGCAGGCCGTCCTCACCGAGCGGAGCTGATCCCACCGCGGTGCCGCCCGAGCCGCGGGCTGCGGAGCCCGGCCGCCGCCCTCAGTCCGGCGAGACTCCGTCCAGCGCCTCCGCCTCCGCGATGCGCAGCCGCATCTGCCGGTAGCGGTGCATCTGGTAGACCCCGTGCAGCACGGCGAGCACGATCGCGGCGAGGATCCCCGCGGGGATCGCCGCGATCTCGTCGGCGCCGCCCTGTATGAGCACCAGAGCGACCCCCGCGCCGGCGACGAGCGAGTTCACCACGGCGATCGCCGACGACATCGTGAAGAAGATCCCCCGCCAGCTGCGTCGACGGCCGATCTCGAGCAGCTCGTTGGGGGCGTGGCTGCCGCGCGGCATCGTGAAGTAGGCGCCCGCGCCGGGGAGCAGCGTGCCGTAGTAGCGGCGGATGCGCTGGATCGCGGTCAGGGCGGCGATGTCCTCCATCGAGGTCTGCACCAGCCGCTCGTAGGTCGAGACGCCCAGCAGGACGATGACGGGGATGATCACCGCCAGGAACCCCATCGCGTACTTCGTCGGCGCGAGGAAGCCGAAGGCGACGAGCGAGCTCGAGAGCATCGTCAGGTAGAGGGACGCCCGGCTGCTCGACTCCGTCACGGTGATGCCCCGCGCCGACTCCAGGACGAAGTGCTCGGTGAGCAGGGCGCTGAGGAACGCCGCCGGCCGGTCGGGCAGCGACACGGCCGACACCGCGGCGTCCGGCAGTGCGGGCGAGTCGGCCGGCCGCTCCTCGTCGTCCCCCGGCACGCTCACGACGTCTCCTGCAGGTGGCGGTGGGCGAAGGTGACGGCCATCGCGCCCTCGCCGACCGCGGAGGCGACCCGCTTCACCGAGCCGCGCCGCACGTCGCCCGCCGCGAAGGAGCCGGGGACGCTGGTCTCGAGGTGGCACGGGGCGCGCCGCAGCGGCCAGTCGGGCGCCGCGTGCTCGCCGACGAGATCGGGGCCGGTGACGAGGTAGTCCGCGGAGTCGCGGACGATCGCCGTGCCGGCCGCCCACGACGTGTCCGGCTCGCCGCCGATGCAGACGAAGAGGTGCGAGGTCTCCAGCGCTCCGCGCACGCCGGTCGCCGCGCTCTCGACCTCGATCGACTCGAGGGCGTCGGCGCCGTGCAGAGCGGTCACGCGGGAGTCGAGCAGGACCGTCACGTTCGCCTGCCGCAGCACGCGGTCCGCGAGGAAGGAGGAGAGGGTGTCGGACAGCGCGGGTCCGCGCACGAGCATGGTCACCCGCCGCGCCTTCGCCGCCAGGTTCATCACCGCCTGCCCGGCCGAGTTCCCGCCCCCGACGACGACGACGTCCCGGCCCTCGCACAGCGGAGCCTCGCTCGTGCCGGCACCGTAGTAGACGCCGGCGCCGAGCAGGTCGTCCTCCCGCGCGAGGCCGAGCCGGCGCCACTGGATGCCGGTCGCGCAGATGTTGGTCCGCGCGACGACCGTCGTGCCGTCGGCGAGCAGCGCGTGGAGGCGGCCGTCGGCGAAGCGGCCGCGGATCCCCTCCCGCATCCTCAGCAGCTCGGCGCCGAAGGCCACGGCCTGCTGCCGGGCGCGCTCGGCGAGGTCGGCCCCGGCGATGCCGTGCGGGAAGCCGAGGTAGTTCTCGATCAGGCTGCTGGAGCCGGCCTGCCCGCCGATCGCCGAGCGCTCGAGGACGACCACCCGCAGGCCCTCCGACGCGGCGTAGACCGCGGCGGACAGCCCCGCCGGCCCCGCGCCGTAGATCGAGAGGTCGTACTCGGCGAACCGGGGTGCGGCGACCCAGCCGAGCCGGGCGGCGACCTCGGCGACCGTCGGATCGAACGCGCGGCTGCCGTCCGGGAAGACGACGAGGGGCAGCCGCGCGGCGCTGAGCGGCCGCCCGGCGACCGCCACGCACTGCTCGTCGGTGTCCAGCGCGGTCCAGGAGAAGGCGACGACGCTGCGCGAGAGGAAGTCGCGCAGCTCCCAGGCGTCGCGGCTCTCGCGCCGTCCGTACAGCCGCACCAGCGGGGTGCCGCCCTCCCCCGGCGAGCGCTCCTCGCCTGCGGATCCGGTCACGACGCCCGCCGCCCCTCGAGTCCGCCGCGGAAGCGGACCAGCTTCAGGCAGAGGTGCAGGGTGCTGCGGGCGAGCCCGTCGTCCAGCGCGTCCCGGACCGCCTCGGGGAGGTTCTCGAGCCGATAGTAGAGCGTGGTGCGGTGGATGTGCAGGATCTCGCAGGCCTCCCGCACGCTGCCGCGCACGTCGAGGTAGGCCTCCACGGTCCGCCACTGCACCTCGTCGCCCCGCTCGAGCAGCGTCGCCGCCGCGGGTGACAGCGTGCCGAGCTGCGAGGTGTCCGCGCCGACCGAGGCCAGGAGCACCCACGTGCCGAGGTCCGCGATGTCGCCGCCGCCGGCGCCGTCCGGCAGCGAGTGCACGATGCTCGCGGCGAGCACGGCGCGCCGGGCGGTCGGCAGGAGGTCGTCGTCGCGGCGGTCGTGCCGCGCCGTGCCGACGGCCTGCACGCTCAGGCCGCGGCTCCGGGCCTCGGTGCGCAGCAGCGCGTCCGTCTCGGCGCCGAGCGACGACCCCGGCGCCTCGGTGCTCGCGAAGAGCAGCGCGCCCTCCCGATCGCCGAGGAACACCAGCCCGGAGCGGGGGCTCACGTCGAGCCCGCGAGCGAGCGCCCGGTGCCGGAGGGATTCCGCGGCGGGGTCGAGCCGCACCGCGCGGACGACGGTGTGCGGGTCGCGGCGCAGCCAGCCGTGCGCGACCGCCGCGGCGAGCGCTGCGCGGCGCCTCGGGGCGTCCTCCGCCAGCAGCCCCGCGAGGACGTCCGCGCGCCGCACGGCGACGTCCTCGACGACGTCCGGCGCGGTCATCGGCGGGTGCTCGGGTCGGAGGCCATGCCGCGATCCTCGTGCAGCGGTGCCCTCCTCAGCGTGACCCTCGCAGGCCCCCCTTCCGCCGCCGGTCCCGGGAACCCGAGGACCCGCGGCGCCGGCCGCCCGTCAGCGCGCCGCCCACCACTCCTTCAGCCGCCGGGCGGCCTCCTCCTCGCCGAGCGGTCCCTCCTCGAGTCGCAGCTCGAGCAGGAACTTGTAGGCCAGCCCGACCTCGCGCCCCGGCGGGAGATCCAGGATCGCCATGATCTGCGTGCCGTCGAGGTCGGGCCGCTTCGAGGCGAGCTCCTCCTTCTCGGCGAGCTCCGCGATCCGCTGCTCCAGGTCGTCGTAGGCGTGCGCCAGCCGGTCGGCCTTGCGGGTGTTGCGGGTGGTCACGTCGGCGCGGGTGAGGATGTGCAGCCGCTCGAGCAGCGGGCCCGCGTCGGTGACGTAGCGGCGGACGGCCGAGTCGGTCCAGGCGCCCTCGGTGTAGCCGAAGAAGCGCAGGTGCAGCTCGATCAGCCGTGCGACGTCCGCGATGGTCTGCTTGTCGAACTTCAGCGAGCGCAGCCGCTTGATCGCCAGCTTCGATCCGACGAGGTCGTGGTGGTAGAAGCTGACCGCTCCGCCCGGCTCCAGCCGCCGCGTCGCCGGCTTGCCGATGTCGTGCAGCAGCGCCGCGATGCGGAGGGTGACGTCCGGCGCCGCCCCGGGGTTCCGCTGTCCCTCCAGCGCGATCGCCTGCTCCAGCACCGTGAGGCTGTGCACGTAGACGTCCTTGTGGTGGTGGTGCTCGTCCTGCTCCAGGCGGAGGGCCGGCAGCTCGGGGAGGAAGTAACCGGCCAGACCGGTGTCGACGAGCAGCTCGAGTCCGGCCCGCGGCGAGGCGGTCGCGAGGAGCTTCCGCAGCTCCTCCTGGATCCGCTCCGCGGAGACGTCGTCGATGCGCGGGGCCAGCTCGGCCATCGCCCACTCGACCTCGTCGGTCGTCCGGAAGCCGAGCTGCGAGGTGAACCGCGCACCGCGCAGCATCCGCAGCGGGTCGTCGCCGAAGGAGAGGTCGGCGGCGGCCGGCGTGCGCAGCCGGCCGGCGAGCAGGTCCTCCACTCCCCCGGCCGGGTCGACGAGCACGATCTCGGGCAGCCGCAGCGCCATCGCGTTGACAGTGAAGTCGCGGCGCACGAGGTCGCCCTCGAGGCTGTCGCCGAACTCGACCTCGGGCTTGCGGCTCACCCCGTCGTAGCTGTCGCTGCGGTACGTGGTGATCTCCACGGTCTCGCCCGCGACCCGCGCGCCGATCGTGCCGAACGCGCGGCCGATGTCCCAGTGCGCCTCGGCGATCGGAGCGACGATCCGCACGATGTCGTCCGGCCGCGCCGAGGTGGTGAAGTCGAGGTCGTGCACGCCGTGGCCGAGGAAGGCGTCGCGGACGGGGCCGCCGACCAGCGCGAGCTCGTGGCCCTGCGCGGCGAACGCCTCCGCGAGCCGGGCCACCGTCGGCGTCGCCGCGAGAGCTCGGAGGGTCTCGAGGGCGGTCTGGACGCTGTGCATCCGGCAGATCCTACCGGGGAGGCATGACCGGGCCGCAGTGCGCGCGGGCCCGCAACCGGCTCGACCGGTTACGGCTGCTGAGCGACTCCGCAGCGCATCCCGCGATCGATCAGCCGACCGCCGGGGGGCCTGCCCGTAGAATCACCCGCATGGAGGCCGAGTGAGTTCGATGCGTCGGCACGACCTCACCCCCTCCGATCGTCCCCGCCCCCGGCGAGCGGTCCCGCAGCTGCTCCGCTCCGCCGGTGCCGCTGCGCTGTCGATCGCGCTCCTCGGCGGCGCCCTCCCCGCGGCGGCCGCCGCCGCTGAGCGCACGGCCCTCGAGTCCGGGCAGGCCACCGTCACCGCGACGGTCGGCGCCGCGAACGACGGCGTCCTCCTCCCCGGCCAGGACCTCCAGCTCGCGATCTCGGTGCGCAACGGCACCACCGAGTCGATCGACGGCGCGCGGGTCGAGGTCGCGATCGACGAGGACACCCTCGACTCCCGAACCGAGCTGGCGGAGTGGCTCGACGGCGAGGCGGAGGACGAGGGGACGAGCACCGGCGACGGGGCCGACGTGCGACTGCTCCCCTCCAGCTCGGCACAGGTCGGCGTCACCGTGCCGGCCGCCTCGCTCCCCTTCTCCATGGACTTCGGCCGCGACCCCGAGGCCTTCGGCAGCCACGCGATCTCGGTGACCGTCACCAGCCCCGGCGGCACCGTCGCGACCGCCCGAGGCGTCGTCGAGCTGACGACCGGCTTCCCGAGCGAGCAGGAGACCGGCGTCAGCGTCCTCGTGCCGCTCACGGTGCCCGACACCGCCGACGGCCTGCTCTCGGCCGAGACGCTGCAGGACTACACCCAGACCACCGGCACGCTCTCCCGCCAGCTCGACAGCGTCGACGGCCGTGCCGTCACCCTCGGCGTCGACCCGCGCATCCTGGCGTCGATCCGCGTCCTCGGCGACACGGCACCCGAGTCGGCGACCGCCTGGCTGGAGCGGCTCCAGTCGGTGCCGAACGAGGTCTTCGCCCTGCCCTACGCCGATGCGGACGTCGCCGCCCAGGCCCAGGCCGGCCTCTCCACGCTCCTCGCGCCGACCTCGTTCGAGTACGCGCTCGATCCCGCGCTCTTCGCGCCGACGAGCACGGGCACGCCGACCCCCACGGCCGTGCCCGACGACTCGACCACGCAGGACCTCCCCGACCGCCCGACGACGGAGTCGCTCCTCGCCTTCGACTGGTCGCCCACGGTCGGCAGCATCGCCTGGCCGGACGACGGCACGGTCCGTGCGGCGGATCTGGGCGTGTATGCCACGGGCGGCATGACCCGCACGGTCGTCTCCTCCGCAGGCCTCGTCCTGCCCGACGGCGTCTCGACCAGCACCCGCGCCACGGTCGACGACCACGACGTGATCGTCGCCGACAGCGCCCTCTCCTCCGCCTTCGACGCCGCCGTCAGCGCGAGCACCGACTCGGAGTGGCGCGCGAGCATGGCCGACCTGACCGCCGACCTCGCGCAGGTGCAGCGGGAGGACGAGTCGCCCGACGTGGTCCTCGCACTCGATCGCGGCGCGGCGATCGACGGCGTCCGCCTCGCCCAGACCCTCGACGCCGTCGACGCCCTGCCCTGGGCCGAGGGCTCGTCCCTCGCCGCCGCCCTCACCTCGCCGGCCACGGAGGACGCGACGGTCGTCGACTCCCCCGAGTCGGAGCAGCGCCTCGAGGGCGTCTCGGACCTGCTGACCGCGGCCGCCCGCGTGGAGTCGTTCTCGGCCGTGCTCACCGAGCCGCAGCTGCTCAGCGGCAAGCGCCGCAACGACCTCCTGGCCCTGCTCGCCGTGACCTGGCGCGAGGACGCGACCGGCTGGCAGGAGGCGGTGACCGCGAGCCGCGAGCAGGCCGACACGACGCTCTCCTCGGTCGCCATCGAGAGCTCCGACAGCGTCACCCAGCTCTCGCGCGACTCGAGCATCCCCGTCTACGTCCGCAACGACCTGCCCTGGCCCGTGACGGTCCGCATCCAGGCCTCGACCTCGAACGCGGTCCTCGACATCGACGAGTCCTCGGTCGAGCCGACCGCGATCGACGCCCGCTCCCAGGGCCGCGTCCTCATCCCGGTGAAGGCCCGCGTCGGCAACGGCGAGACCGAGCTGCGCATGCAGCTCACCGCGCAGGACGGCACGCCCATCGGCACGCCCACCGGCATCGTGACCAACGTCCGCGCCGACTGGGAGACCGTCGGCACCCTGGGCATCGGCATCCTCCTCGTCCTCGTCTTCGGCGCGGGCATCCTCCGCAACATCCGCCGGCGCCGCCGCGGCGACACCCCCGGGGAGGACGAGGAGGACCCGAACGCCCCCCTCGCCGTCCAGCCGGGCCTCGACGACGATCGAACGGATCCCCGTGGCTAGCTTCTCCCTCGGTCGCGCGAGCGCCGTCCTCGCCTCCGGCACGATGGTCTCGCGGGTCCTCGGCTTCGTGATGTCGCTGGTCTTCACCCAGACCATCGGCCTCGTCGGCCAGGGCGCCGACGCCTTCACCGTCGCCAACGGCCTCCCGAACACGATCTACGCGATCATCGCGGGCGGTGCGCTCAACGCGGTCCTCGTGCCGCAGATCGTGCGCGCCGGTCTCCAGGCCGACGGCGGTCAGCGCTACATCAACAAGCTGCTGACCCTCGCGCTCCTCGTCCTCCTCGGTGCCGCCGTGATCGCGACGCTCGCCGCACCCCTGCTGATCCAGCTGAACGCCTCGCAGTACGGACCGGAGCAGACCCGCCTCGCCGTCACCTTCGCCTACTGGTGCCTGCCGCAGGTCTTCTTCTACGGGCTGTACACGATCCTCGGCGAGGTGCTCAACGCGCGCGGTTCCTTCGGTCCGTTCACCTGGACCCCGGTCGTGAACAACGTCGTCGCCATCGGCGGGCTCCTGGCCTTCCAGCAGCTCTTCGGCTCCGACGGCAAGGGTCTCCGCACGGCGACGGAGTGGTCGCCCGAGATGATCGCTGTGCTGGCGGGCTCGGCGACCCTCGGAGTGGCGCTGCAGGCGATGCTGCTCGTCTTCTTCTGGAAGCGGGTCGGTCTGCGCTACCGACCCGATTTCAGCGTCCGCGGGGTCGGCCTCGGCCGCGCCGGGAGGATCGCCGTCTGGACCTTCGCGACCCTGCTGCTGACGGTCGCTGCAGGCTTCATCGAGAACAACACGGTGAGCGCCTCCTCGGGCGAGGACGCCTCCGCCACGGCGCTGCAGAAGGCCTGGCTCGTCTTCATGCTCCCGCACTCGGTGATCGCCGTCTCGATCGCCACCGCGTACTACACGAAGATGAGCGGCCACGCCTCGCGCAACGAGATGAAGGACTTCCGGAGCGACATCTCCACCTCGATCCGGGTGGTCGGGCTCTTCCTGTTCTTCGCCACCGCGGCCCTCGTGGTCTGCGCCCGCTCCTTCGCGACGATCTTCGCGCCGACCGATCCCGTCGCCGCCGGGCAGATGGCCATGATCATCACCGCCTACGTCATCGTGCTGCCGCTGTTCTCGACGCTCGCGATCGTGCAGCGCGGGTTCTACGCCCTCAACGACGGCCGCTCGCCGTTCCTCTACACGCTGGTGCAGACCGCGATCATCGTCGTCGGCTGCGGGATCGCCTTCCTCCTCCCCGACGACTCGACCGCGTTCTTCGTCGCGCTCTCGATCTCGGCGGGCGTCGCCGTCCAGGCGCTGATGGCGTGCCTGATGCTCCGGAGGAAGCTCGGCGGCTGGGGAGGGACGCGCATCGTGTTCCGCTTCGCCACCTACGCCGCCGCGACCCTCCCCTCGATCGGCGCCGGCGTCCTGGTGATGTTCGTCCTCGCCCAGGCGGACGACTACCCGGCCGCCGGCTGGCCGCAGGCCCTCATCTCGATGGTGCTCACCGGCGTCGTCATGGCCCTCGTCTACTTCGGCCTGCTCTGGGTCCTCCGCGTCCCGGAGCTGCGCGCGATGGCAGCGCCGCTGCTCCGCCGCCTCGGCCGCTGACGCGGCACGGGGCGCCCGAGCGTTCCTGAGAGCCCCCGTCGCGACACTGGGACGTCGCCGGACCGGTGGTGCGCCCCCGGGCGCGACGTGGAAGGGTGGGGGCGTCCTCCGGCAGAGCCGCCTCCCCCTCCCCACTCCCGCCGATCCGGAAGGCGCGATGCGCTCCACCTTCGTCCTCCTCCGCGTGCTCGTCGCGGCCGCCGTCCTCACCGCGACCACGGTGAGCTTCCTCGACTCGCACGCCTTCTGGGTCGAGGCCCGCTTCCGCGACCGCGCGACGCTCGCCGCCAACTTCTTCAGCTACATCACCGTCGAGGTCTGCCTGCTCGCGGTGGTCGTCCTGCTGATCGGCGCCGTCGTCATCGCCCGCGGCGCGCTCCCGGAACCGCGCTGGTTCGCCTGGCTGCGGGCCGGAGTCGTCACCTACATGGTCGTGATCGGAGTGGTCTACAACCTGCTCCTGCGCGGCACGGTGGTCACCGGCGCCGGGGCCGGCCAGGACTGGACCAACGAGGTCATGCACGTCGTGGCGCCGCTCGCCCTGATCCTCGACTGGCTCTTCGCGCCCGGCCGGCGCCGCCTCTCCTGGGCCGTCGTCCCCGCGCTGCTCGCCTTCCCGGTCGCCTGGTTCGTCTACACGATCATCCGGGCGCCCCTCGTCTACGACCAGATGAAGCACGAGCAGGTCTGGTACCCGTACCCGTTCCTCGATCCGCGCCTGGCCGATCCGCCGATCGTCCCCGGCGGCATGATCGCGGTGGTGTTCTACGTCGTCGCGATGACGGCGGTCTTCGCCTCGGCCGGCTGGCTGACGGTCCTGATCTCGCGGCGGTCGATCGGGCAGCGCGGCACTCCCGCGGGCTCGGCGGAGAAAGAGCCGGTCAACGCTGCTTTCTGAGCCGTCTCGCGGAGAGCCGTCCGGCGACCCTGACCGCGGGCCGAGTGCCCCGGACGCCACGGAATAGCCCCCGCCTAGGATGTGTTGTAGCCCCTGGAGCCCGGGAACGACAGAGCGAGCGGGACCGGCTCCACGGATCCGCTCCCAGCACCGGATCCGGGCAGACCACCCCCTCCGGCGGACCGCCGGTACAGCCCCGCTCAGCACAGACCTCGAGGAGTTGCCGTGCGCGACATCGTCATCATCGGATCCGGCCCCGCAGGCTGGACGGCCGCCATCTACGCGGCGCGCGCCGATCTGCACCCGGTGGTCGTCGCCTCGTCCGTCGAGATCGGCGGCGACCTGATGAACACCACCGACGTCGAGAACTTCCCCGGCTTCCCGGACGGCGTCCTCGGCCCGGAGCTGATGACGGCCATGCAGAAGCAGGCCGAGAAGTTCGGCGCGGACACCTTCTACGACGACGTCGTCTCCCTCGACCTCGAGGGCGAGACCAAGACGATCCACCTCGGCTCCGGCGAGAGCATCGAGGCGAAGACCGTCGTCGTCGCCACCGGCTCCGCCTACCGCAAGCTCGGCCTGCACGATGAGGACCGCCTGTCGGGACACGGTGTCTCATGGTGCGCCACGTGCGACGGCTTCTTCTTCAAGGGCAAGACCATCGCCGTCGTCGGCGGCGGCGACTCCGCGATGGAGGAGGCGACCTTCCTCACCAAGTTCGCCGAGAAGGTCTACGTCATCCACCGCAAGGACTCGCTCCGTGCCTCCAAGGTCATGCAGAAGCGCGCCCGCGACAACGAGAAGATCGAGTTCGTCTGGAACACCGAGGTCACCGGCATCACCGGTGAGAACCACGTGAACGGCGTCAAGCTGCGTGACACGGTCGACGGCACCGAGTCGAAGCTCGAGCTCGACGGCCTCTTCATTGCGATCGGCAACGACCCGCGCACCCACATCGTCCACGGCAAGCTCGACCTGACGACCGACGGCACCATCGCCGTCACCGGCCGCTCGTCGCAGACCTCCGTGGCGGGCGTCTTCGCCGCCGGCGACGTGATCGACCCGACCTACCGTCAGGCCGTCACCGCCGCCGCGTCGGGCACCGTCGCCGCCCTCGACGCCGAGCACTACCTCGCCGCCCTCACCGATGGCATCGCCAGCACCGAGGGAACCCCGGCCGCCGAGCTCCTCACCCTCTAGTCCTCCCACCACCCCAGCACTCGAGTCGGCGCCGCCGACTCACGAAGGAGAAAATCGTCATGTCCACCGCGAAGAGCGTCACCGACGCATCGTTCCAGGCCGATGTCCTCGACTCCGAGAAGACCGTCCTGGTCGACTTCTGGGCCGAGTGGTGCGGTCCCTGCCGCATGGTCGCCCCGATCCTCGACCAGATCTCGGCCGAGCACGGCGACAAGATCGAGATCGTCAAGCTGAACGTCGACGAGAACCCGCAGATCGCCGCGAAGTACCAGATCACCTCGATCCCGGCGATGAAGGTCTACCAGAAGGGCGAGGTCGTCAAGACCGTCATCGGCGCCAAGCCGAAGCCCGCTCTCGAGGCCGACCTCGCCGCGTTCCTCTGAGTTCGACTCCCGACGGTTCGACCGTCCGACGAAGCCCCTGCGCCCCTCTGGCGCGGGGGCTTCGTCGTTGCCGACCGCTCCTCATGTTTCACGTGAAACGGCCGCAGAAGGCAGGCCACGGGCCGCGCAGTGGCGTCCCGCTCCCTCGGTCCGCCCGGACCCCGCCGAGTAGTCTGGATCGATCCGGCTGACGGTCGGAGACCCTGTCCATCGAGCGGAGCGACAACACCGTGATCAACGCCGGCACCAACCTCGACCCCTGGTACGACTCCTACGCGGAGCGCACGGCCGGCCTCGCGGCCAGCGAGGTCCGAGCACTGTTCGCCGTCGCCTCCCGCCCCGAGGTGGTCTCGCTCGCCGGCGGCATGCCGTTCGTCTCCGCCCTCCCCCAGGACCTCGTCACCGATGCCATGGCGACCGTCATGCGCGAGCAGGGACCCGTCGCGCTGCAGTACGGCTCCGGTCAGGGCGTCCCGGTGCTGCGCGAGCAGATCCTCGAGGTGATGGCGCTCGAGGGCATCTCGGCGAGCGCGGACGACGTCGTGGTGACCACCGGCTCGCAGCACGCTCTCGAGCTCGTCTCGAAGCTGTTCCTCGATCCGGGCGACGTCGTCCTCTCCGAGGGCCCGAGCTACGTCACCGCGATGGTGATCTTCCGCTCCTACCAGGCCGAGATCGAGCACGTGGCGATGGACGAGCACGGCCTGATCCCCGAGGCGCTGCGCGAGCACATCGCCCGCGTGCGCGCCGCGGGCAAGCGGATCAAGTTCCTGTACACGATCCCGACCTTCCACAACCCCGCGGGCGTCACGCTGAGCTGGGACCGGCGCGTCGAGATCCTCGAGATCTGCAAGAGCGAGGGCATCCTCGTGCTCGAGGACAACCCGTACGGCCTGCTCTACTTCGAGGACGTGCCGCCGAAGGCGATGCGCTCCCTCGAGGAGGACGGCGTGATCTACCTCGGCACCTTCTCGAAGACCCTGGCGCCCGGCTTCCGCATCGGCTGGGCGCTGGCACCGCACGCCATCCGTGAACGGCTGATCCTCGCGAACGAGGCGGCGGTGCTCAGCCCCTCGTCCTTCAGCCAGCTCGTGATCTCGCAGTACCTCTCGACGGCGGACTGGCGCGCGCAGATCGACACCTTCCGCGGGGTCTACCGCGAGCGCAAGGAGGCGATGATCCGCGGGCTCGAGACGCACCTCCCCGGGCTCTCCTGGACGAATCCGAACGGCGGCTTCTACGTCTGGGTCACCCTCCCCGAGGAGCTCGACTCCAAGGCGATGCTGCCGCGCGCGGTGAAGGAGCTGGTCGCCTACACGCCCGGCACGGCCTTCTTCGGCAACGGCGACGGCCGGCAGAACATCCGGCTGTCCTTCTGCTACCCGACCCCTGAGCGCATCGGCGACGGCATCCGCCGCCTCGCGACGGTGATCAACGGCGAGCTCGACCTTCTGTCCACCTTCGCCGACGCCCGCGTGCGGAGAAGCGCCGACGTCGATCAACGCGACGCCGTCCTCCCGCCCCAGATCTCCTGACTCCGTGATCCGCGAACGACAGAAGGCCCGGTCATGACCGATTTCTCCACCCTGGACCGCACCCTCGACATCGTCGTGATCAGCGGCGGCATCAGCCACGAGCGCGATGTCTCGCTGCGCTCCGGCCGCCGGGTCGCCGACCGGCTCTCCGCGATGGGGCACCGCATCACCCACCGCGAGCCCGACGCCGGTCTGCTGGCCGCGCTGCTCGACCAGCGTCCCGACGTGATCTGGCCCGCGGTCCACGGAGCGAGCGGCGAGGACGGTGCGCTGCTCGGCCTGCTCGAGGCGGCCGGCTTCCCCTACGTGGGCTCTCGTACGGACCCCGCCCGCCTCGCCTGGTTCAAGCCGACCGCGAAGACGCTCGTCGCGCGGGCCGGCATCGCCACTCCTCGCTCGATCACCCTCCCCCGCGAGACGTTCCGCGAGCTCGGCGCCGCAGGCATCCTCGACCGGGTCCGCGCCCACCTCCCCGGCCCGCTCGTCGTCAAGCCGGCGCAGGGCGGCTCCGCCCAGGGCGTGAGCATCGTGACGGAGACCGACGAGCTTCCGCGTGCGATGGTCGACGCCTACACCTACGGCGAGGTCGCGCTCATCGAGCAGCAGGTCATCGGCACGGAGGTCTCCGTCGGTGTCCTCGACCTCGGCGACGGCCCCTTCGCCCTCCCCCCGGTCGAGATCGCCCCGGTGGCGGGCCGGTACACCTTCGAGGCCCGCTACAACGCGGGCGAGACCCGCTTCTACACCCCGGCCCGCCTCTCGGACGAGGTCCTCGCCGAGGTCTCCCGCGTCGCGGTCGCCGTCCACGAGCTGCTCGGCCTCCGCCACCTCTCCCGCATCGACTTCATCGTCGACCCCGACGGCCTCCCCTGGTTCTTCGACGCCAACGTCCTCCCCGGCATGACCGAGACCTCCCTCGTCCCCCAGGCCATCGAGGCCTCCGGCCGCTACCTCGGCGACGTCTACTCCACCCTGGCCCGCCTGGCCCTCACCCCCTGATCTCCGTTTCACGTGAAACACTCGGGCCCGCCGCCGCGGTCGTCCGGAGCGTCAGCCATACCGCCGTTTCACGTGAAACGCTCCCCGCACATGCTGGTCGAGTAGCCGCCTGTGGCGGCGTATCGAGACCCACCCGCCTCCCTCCAGAACGCCAGCAGTAGGGGGGCCCGGTCTCGATACGGCGCTCTGCGCCTACTCGACCAGCATGCTGCCGCCTGCGGAGTACCGCACGAGTCCAGGCTCTTCCTCAGACCTCGGTCCTGCTGAACATGCTGGTCGAGTAGCCGCCCACGGCGGCGTATCGAGACCAACCTCCTGACAACAGTGGCCACCAGCGTCAGCGGACCGGTCTCGATACGGCGCTACACACCTACTCGACCAACATGTCGCTGACCGCAGTGAGCCGCCGACTGACAGGCTCCTGCCCGGACTTCCGCCGACCGAACGTCCTGATCACCGAGCAGTGGCGGCAACAACATACTGGTCGAGTAGCCCCCACCGGCGGGGTATCGAGCGGAGGGGGCGCCTTCGGCGCCAGCGCAGGGCGGGGAAGAGACCGACGTCCTTGGGGCGGGAGGGTCTCGATACGCCCCTGCGGGGCTACTCGACCAGCATGCCTGCGGGTGTCTCTTCCAAGTAGACCCGCCCGCCGCGCTGCAGCATCCGCTGCAACTGATAGCTCGGTCTCGATACGTCGCTACGCGCCTACTCGACCAGCATGTGCATGCTCTCGGGCCGCCAACCGGGGGAGACATCAGCCCTCCTCGCACGTGCGCCCCACCACCATGCTGGTCGAGTAGCCGCGCCAGCGGCGTATCGAGACCCGACCGCGCACTCACACCGTTTCACGTGAAACGGCCACGCACCCTATGGCGCCAGCGACACCTCGGTCGGCTCGCCGATCTCCGCCAGGATGCGGTTCAGATCGTGGATCGTGGCGAAGTCGATGACCACCTGCCCCTTGCGGGCTCCCAGCGTCACCTTGACCCGCGTGTTCAACCGATCGCCGAGGTGGTCCGCCACCGTGCTGAGGTGCCCGGCGTGACCGCCCTGCTCCTCCTCCGGCTCGCGCGCGCTGGCCTTCGGAGCCTTCAGCTGCGCAGCAGCAGCCTCGGCGGCACGCACCGACAGGTCCTCGTTGACGATCTTGTCCGCGAGCCGGCGCATGAGCTCCGGCGTCTCCACGGACAGCACCGCACGCGCATGTCCCGCGCTGAGCACGCCGGCCGCCACCCGAGCCTGCACATCGGCGGGGAGCCGCAGCAGTCGCAGCGTGTTCGAGATCTGCGGCCGCGATCGCCCGAGGCGCGTCGCCAGCGCCTCCTGCGTGATGCCGAAGTCGCTCAGCAGCTGCTGGTAGGCCGACGCCTCCTCCAGCGGGTTGAGCTCGGCCCGGTGCAGGTTCTCCAAAAGCGCGTCCCGGAGCATGTTCTCATCGGCGGTGTCCTTGACCACCGCAGGGATCGTCTTGAGCCCGGCCGCCTTCGAGGCGCGGAACCGCCGCTCCCCCATCACGAGCTCGTACTTCGCGCCCTTGCGCCCGGTGACCGGCCGCACGACGATCGGCTGCAGCACCCCGAACTCGCGGATGCTGTGCACCAGCTCCGCCAGCTCGTCCTGATCGAAGACCGACCGGGGCTGCGCCGCGTTCGGAACGATCTCCGACAGCGACAGCTGCGCGAGTCGCGCGCCGGGAACCTGCAGCAGCTCGTCCTCGGCGTTCGCCGCACCGACCTGATCAGGGAAGAAGACGTCGACAGGCCGCGAACGGGTGTCGTCGCTGACCGGGATCAGGGCGCCGATGCCCCGGCCGAGTCCTGTGCGCTTGGTCGCCATCAGCGATCCTCTCCATCGTTCGTCGCCGCCGGGGTCTTCGGTACGCCGCGGCGCGCGATCTCCGCCGCCGCCTCGAGATACGCGAGCGAGCCCGACGACTGCGGGTCGTAGCTGATCACGCTCTGCCCGTAGGACGGCGCCTCCGAGATCCGCACGTTCCGAGGGATCACGGCGCGCAGCACCTCCTTCGGGAAGTGCTCGCGCACATCCGCCGCGACCTGGTTGGACAGGTTCGTCCGCCCGTCGAACATCGTCAGCAGGATCGTCGAGACCGCCAGGTTCGGATTGAGGTGCCGCTCGATCAGGTCGATGTTCTTCAGCAGCTGGCTGAGACCCTCGAGCGCGTAGTACTCGCACTGGATCGGGATCAGCACCTCGCGCGCCGCGACGAAGGCATTGATCGTCAGCAGCCCGAGCGACGGCGGGCAGTCGATGAAGACGTAGTCGAACGGCTCGTCCATCCCCTTGAGCATCCGGTCCAGCGCCCGGCGGAGCCGCTGCTCGCGCGCGACGAGGGAGACCAGCTCGATCTCGGCGCCGGCCAGGTGGATCGTCGCCGGAACTCCGTAGAGCGAGGCGAACTCCGGGCTCTTCTGCACGACGTCGGCCAGGGGCGTGTCGTTCACGATCACGTCGTAGACGCTCGCCGTCTCGGCCCGGTGCTCGATCCCGAGCGCCGTCGATGCATTGCCCTGCGGGTCCAGGTCGATGACCAGGACCTTCGCGTCGCCTCGAGCGAGCCCCGCGGCCAGATTGACGGTGGTCGTGGTCTTGCCGACGCCGCCCTTCTGGTTGGAGATCGTGATGACGCGGGTCGTCTCCGGCTTCGGCAGCGGCTGCGCGTTGAGCAGCGCGCGCCGACGCGTCATGTCCGCGATCTCGCGAGCGAGCGGAGTCGAGGCGTCGAAACCTCCGGTCAGTCCGGCGGGGTCGGATCGTTTCACGTGAAACCTTCGCTCAGCGGGTGGAAGTGGGGCAGCACCGAGGAACCGACAGTCGAGGATTCAGGGGATCGCGTGCGACGTCGTGGCGATCATCCCACTGTAGCTCGGACGACCCTCGTCACCTCGGAGAGCACGCCGTCGCCGAGCACCACGACCTCGGGCGGGGAGAGCCTGAAGCGGCGGATCTGCTTCGCCGCGGCCTCGATCTCCTTCTCGGCGTTGATGCCCTTCAGCAGGACGAGCTCGCCGCCCGGCCGCAGCAGCGGCGCCGTCAGCGGAATCAGCTTCGAGAGAGCGCTGACCGCTCGCGCCGTGACCTGATCCAGCGGCTCCGCCAGCCGGACCTCCTCGGCGCGGGCCCGCAGAACCGAGACATTCTCGAGTTCGAGCGCGTCGACCTGCTCCTGCAGCCACAGCACCCGGCGCTCCATCGGCTCGATCAGCACGAACCGGACGTCCGGCCGCACGATGCCCAGCACGACGCCGGGAAGGCCGGCACCACTCCCGACATCACCCACGAGCCCCGGACGCAGGAGAGGGGCCACCAGGGCGCTGTTGAGCACGTGCCGCGTCCACAGGCGCGGGAGCTCCAGCGGTCCGATGAGGCCGCGCTCCTCCCCCTCGCGGGCGAGCGCCTCCGTGAAGCGCCGCAGGACGGGCAGTCGCTCACCGGCGATCGCGGCGGCGGCAGCGGGCTCCGGCTCGAGGGTCGGCTCCACGGCGCTCAGCCGCGGGTGATGACGGTGTGGCGCTCGCGGGCCTCGCCGCGCGACTCCGACACGAAACCGCGCTCGCCGACCATGTCGTGGACCAGCTTGCGCTCGTAGGACGACATCGGGGGCAACGACGCCGACGTCGCGCCCTCCTCGATGCGCTCGATCGCGCGGTCGACCAGCTGGGCCAGCTCGGCCTCACGAGCGTCACGCGAGCCGCCGATGTCGAGGATGAGCCGCGAGAAGCCGCCCGTCTTCGTCTGCACCGCGAGGCGCGTGAGCTCCTGCAGCGCCTGGACCGCATCCGGGCGGGAGAGCACGCGCAGGTTGGTGTCGCCGGAGGCCGTGACCGACAGGTAGGCCCGGCCGTTGCGGACCTCGATGTCGATGTCGCCGTCGAGGTCGCAGATGTCGAGGAACTCCTCGATGTAGTCCGCGGCGACATCGCCCTCCTCCTCGAGCTGCGACAGCGTCGGAGCGGCACCGCCGTCGGCGGAGGAGGCCCGCGGAGCGAGCTCCTCGTCGGCCGGAGCCTGCGCGTCCGGGGCCGCCGGAGCACCGGTGAACATCTGCGTCGAATCGGTCATTCTGGGGGCCTACTTCTTTCCGGCTTGCTTCTTGGAGCGGTTCTTGCTGACGGGCTGCGCGCGCTGCACGACCTTCTTCTCGACGAGCGTGACGGTGCCGGCGTCGGTCGTCTCCTCGACGAGCTTGCCCTTGCGGCGCAGGCGCTCCTCGCGGGCCTTCGCGGCCTCGCTGCCGGGGGTCGGCATGTTCCGGATGACGATGAACTGCTGGACCATCGTCCAGATGTTCGAGGTCAGCCAGTAGAACATGACGCCGAGGGGGAAGGCGAAGCCCGAGAAGGCGAAGACGAGCGGGAGGATGTAGAGCAGGATCCGCTGCTGCTTGAACGTCGGCGAGGCCTTGGCCTCGGGCGACATGTTCTTCGAGACGATCTGCAGCTGGGTGATGAACTGCGAGGCGGTCATCAGGACCACCATGACGACGGCGATGACGACGACGAGCTCCTGGCCGCCCTCCGCGAGCGCACCCTGGATCGACTGGTGCAGCGGGGCGATGCCGAAGAGGTTGGCCTCACCGAACTGGCGGGCGAGGACGTCGTCCAGCGGGCCGACGCCGCGCTGGCTGTGCTGCGCCGAGTTCAGCACCGAGAACAGGCTGAAGAAGATCGGCATCTGGATCAGCAGCGGGAGGCACGAGGCGAGCGGGTTGGTGCCCGTCTTCTTGTAGAGCTCCATCGTCTCGCGGGACATCGCCTCGCGGGACAGCTGGTCGCGCTTGCCCTTGTACTTGTCCTGGATCTTCTTGAGCTGCGGCGCCACCTCCATCATGCGGCGCTGGCTCTTGATCTGCTTGACGAAGATCGGGATGAGCGCGGCGCGGATGACGAGGACCAGCCCCACGATCGACAGCACCCAGGTGATGCCGGCCGCCGCATCGAGGCCGGTGAAGGTCAGCAGCTGGTGGAAGGCGACGAGGAGCAGCTCGACCACCCACTTGAGGGGCCAGAGAATCGTGCCGAGGAGGTCCATGGGAGGGGGTCAGTCCTTTCGAGGGCCCGCGACGAACCCGAATCGCGTCACGGCGAAGCGGGTCCGGCCGGGAGCCGGTCGGTGCAGGGGGATAGAGGTCGGCACGTCGTCGACCCCGCCGGCCGCCCACGGGTGGCAGCGGAGGAGTCGGCGGGCACCGAGGACGGACCCGAGGACGAGCCCGTGGAGCTGGACCGCCTGGAGTGCGTAGGAGGAGCACGACGGGTAGTAGCGGCAGACGTCGCCGTACAGCGGCGAGATCACCGCCCGGTACACGACGAGCAGCAGGATGCCGATGTTGCGCGGCAGCAGGAGGAGGAACCAGCCCAGACGGGCGGTCCAGGAGGCCGCGGGCGACGATCCCGGAGCGGTGACGACCGGCGCGGTCGTCGACGGAGCGGCCGTCACCGGAGCGCCTCGCCCGTGCGGACGGCGCGCGCACGGGTGACGGCGGCGACCACGTCCTGCCGCAGCGCGGACCACGGAGCGTCGGCGCTGCCGGGCAGTGCCCGGACGACCACGTCGGTCCCGGACTCCAGCTGCGGCACGAGCTCGAAGGCGACGGCCTTGAGCCGGCGCCGCACGGTGTTCCGCTTCACGGCCGTCCCGACCGTCTTGGCCACGATGAAGCCGAACCGCACCGGTGCGTCGCCGGAGGACCTCCGGACATACGTGACGGTGTGCGGTCCCGTGGACCGCACACCGCGACGGACGACTGCCCGGTACTCGCCACCGAGGACGATGCGATGGGCTCTGGCCAGCACCGCTGGACGGAATCGCTAGGCGCTACGCCGAGAGCTCGGTGCGGCCCTTGGCGCGGCGAGCGCTCAGGATGCCACGACCGGCACGCGTGCGCATGCGCAGACGGAAGCCGTGCACCTTGGCGCGACGACGGTTGTTCGGCTGGAAGGTTCGCTTGCTCATAGTCAGATCTCCACGTACGGGTTCCGCGGTGCGAGCGGGGCTCCACGCCGATGGCGGGGGCTCCGGTTCGTCCGGGAAGAGGGGGTGCCCGGGTGCCGATCGGCCCGATCCGCGAGGACCGTGCTCCCGACGCCGGGCAGGCGTCAACTGACTTAAACTACGTCCTCCGCCGCCACCGGTCAAATGTGCGCCGGGCGAAACCTCGATTCTGCACACGGGACGCGGTGTTCCGCGCATTGACACGCGGGTGTCGCTGTGGTGGATTTGTCTCCCGTCGGCTCCGTTGGTTACGGTGTTGAGCCGCAGTTATCCACAGGCGCGAACCGCCCCCCTCCCGCGTGATCGCGGGGATCCGGCGAGGCCTGTGGAAGCGCCTGTGCAGGGATCGGGCCCCGGATCTCCGCTGGAACCGAGGGCCCGCCGTGACGGACGACAGCCCGAGGCGGCGGCCAGGATTTCGAGAGCGACCGAGGACCGGAGACAGATGCCTGACGACACGTCGATGATCGACGCGTGGAACGTGATCCGCGGCGAGCTGTCGCGGGACGAGCGCATCACCGCGCCGATGTACGGCTTCGTCTCGCTGGTGGAGCCCAAGGGCATCATGGCGGGCACCTTCTACCTCGAGGTCCCGAACGAGTTCACCCGCGGGATGCTCGAGCACCGGGTCCGCGTGCCGCTGCTCAGCGCGATCGGCGCCCTCGACGACTCCTTCGGCGTCTCGACCTTCGCCTTCGTGGTGAACCCCGACATCGAGCACGAGCCGATGAGCTCCCCGTCGTCCGACTCGCTGAACCCCTTCGAGCCGGTGACCGGCTCCTCCGCCACGGTCGCCCCGCCGGTGCGCGTCGTCGAGGAGCTGCGCACCGTGCCGGCGACCGACACCCGGCTGAACCCGAAGTACAGCTTCGACAACTTCGTCATCGGCGGCTCCAACCGCTTCGCGCACGCCGCCGCGGTCGCCGTGGCCGAGGCGCCGGCCAAGGCGTACAACCCGCTCTTCGTCTACGGCGACTCGGGCCTCGGCAAGACCCACCTCCTGCACGCCATCGGCCACTACGCGATGAGCCTCTACCCGGGCATCCGCGTGCGGTACGTGTCGAGCGAGGAGTTCACCAACGACTTCATCAACTCGATCGCGAACAACCGCGGCAACGCGTTCCACGGCCGGTACCGCAACGTCGACATCCTCCTGATCGACGACATCCAGTTCCTGCAGGGGAAGGCGGAGACGCAGGAGGCGTTCTTCCACACCTTCAACCAGCTGCACGACCACAACAAGCAGGTCGTGATCACGTCCGACCTGCCGCCGAAGGCGCTGACCGGCTTCGAGGACCGCATGCGCTCGCGGTTCGAGTGGGGCCTGATCACCGACGTGCAGGCGCCCGACCTCGAGACCCGCATCGCGATCCTCCGCAAGAAGGCCGTCAGCGAGAAGCTGCTCGTCCCGGACGACATCCTCGAGTTCATGGCGTCGAAGGTGTCCAGCAACATCCGCGAGCTGGAGGGGACGCTGATCCGCGTCACCGCGTTCGCGAGCCTCAACCGCACCCCGGTGGACATGGCGCTGGTGCAGACGGTGCTGAAGGACCTGATCACGCTCGACGAGGACAACGTCATCTCGCCGGTCGACATCATCAATCACACCGCGGACTACTTCAAGCTCACGGTCGACGACCTCTACGGCTCGTCGCGCTCCCAGGCCGTCGCCACCGCCCGTCAGATCGCGATGTACCTCTGCCGCGAGCTGACCAACCTCTCGCTGCCCAAGATCGGCCAGCTGTTCGGCAACCGCGACCACACCACCGTCATGTACGCGAACAAGAAGATCTCGGAGCTCATGAAGGAGCGCCGCAGCATCTACAACCAGGTCACCGAGCTGACCACCCGCATCAAGACCAACCGCTGACGGCCCGCCGCCGGCTGCTCCCTCTCTCTCTCTGGTCGAGCAGCCGCGCAGCGGCCCCCACACGGCGGCGGAGCAGCCGCACACATGCTGGTCGAGTAGCCGCACAGCGGCGTATCGAGACCCACCCTCCCGGTGACGCCGGATCTCGATACGCGACCTCCGGCCGCTACTCGATCAGCATGAGGCGCCCACCGCTCCCCTCTCTCCGCCGCCCTTGCATGCTGGTCGAGTAGCCGCGCAGCGGCGTATCGAGACCCACCCCTCCCGGTGACGCCGTCTCCCACTACGCCCCCTCACCACCCCGCCACGCCCGCCCTCGTTCGCCACATCGAACGATTCCGGTCGATTTCCACACGTGTGAGCAACCTGTGGATAACTGTGGACAACCGCCCTCGATCTGTGTGCTCCGAGCACCCGCCTGTGCACTCCGGACGACTCGGTCGAATCCCTCCACAGCCCGTCCACGACCGCGCTCACACTCCGTCCACAGCTCGACCCCCTCCGCATCGCAGTCGTGAGTAGGGCTCCCGGACGTTTTCCACAGTTTCCACACGTGTTAACACTGTTAACGCAGTTCTCTCTTTAATCAGGGGCGGACCGGCAACCTCTCCACAGGGCTCGGCTGCGCCGGGAGGGCGCCGTGCTTCCGGGCACGTCGAAGCTGACGAGTACGATGGGCGTCGGTCTTCGTCCACGACTCGTCAGGGGTGTTCTCGTGAGGTTCCAAGCCAACCGCGATGTCTTCAGCGAGGCGGTGTCGTTCGCGGTCAAGCTGCTGCCGCAGCGCACGACCCTGCCGATCCTCTCGGGCATCCTCATCGAGGCGACCGCCGAGGGCCTCACGCTCTCCTCGTTCGACTACGAGGTCTCCGCGCAGACGCAGATCGCCGCCGACGTCGAGGAGACCGGCACGGTCCTCGTCTCCGGCCGGCTGCTCGCCGACATCGCCAACCGCCTCCCCAACGCCCCGGTGCGCGTCGCGACGGAGGAGTCGCGCGTCTCGGTCTCGGCCGGCTCCGCGCACTTCACGCTCCTGCAGATGCCCGTGGAGGAGTACCCGAGCATCCCCGAGATCGACGCCTCCACCGGCCTCGTCCCCGCGGACGCCTTCTCCGCCGCGATCTCGCAGGTCGCCGTCGCCGCCTCCCGCGACGACGTCACCCCCGTGATCACCGGCGTGCAGCTCGAGATCACCGAGAACACCATCGGCCTCGTCGCGACCGACCGCTACCGCGTCGCCGTCCGCGAGATCGACTGGGACAACGGCGACAACGCCGCTCCCAGCCAGCCGCTGACCGCGCTGGTCCCCGCGCGCACCCTGCAGGAGGTCGGCAAGACCTTCAGCCACTCCGGCACCGTCTCGGTCGCGATCACCCAGCGCGACGAGCGCGAGCTGATCGCCTTCACCGCCGATCGCAAGACCGTCACGTCGCTCCTGATCAAGGGCAACTTCCCGCCCGTGAAGCGCCTCTTCCCCGCCTCCGTCGAGAACTACGCCGTGATGGCGACGAGCGACCTCATCGAGGCCACCCGCCGCGTCTCGCTCGTCCTCGAGCGCGAGGCCGCCCTTCGCTTCAGCTTCAGCAGCGACGGGCTCACCCTCGAGGCCATCGGCTCCGAGCAGGCGCAGGCGTCCGAGAGCATCGACGCCATCGTCACCGGCGTCGACGTCGTCGTGTCGCTGAAGCCGCAGTTCCTGCTCGACGGCCTCGCCGCCGTGCACTCGGAGTTCGTGCGCATCGCGTTCACGAAGACCGAGAACCCCAACAAGCCCGGACCGGTCCTGATCACGGCGCAGACCTCGCGCGAGCAGCCCGGGAGCGACAGCTACCGCTACCTGCTCCAGCCGAACCTGCTCCTGCGCTGACCGCTCCTCCCCGATCGCAGCGCCGCGACCGCCCTGCTCCCGACGAGCACCCGCCCGCCGGACATCGAATCCCAGGAAGGTTCACCATGCACATCGGACTCGTCGGACTCGGCAAGATGGGCGACAACATGCGCTCCCGCCTGCGGGAGAAGGGCGTCGAGGTCACCGGCTACGACCGCAACCCGGACGTCTCGGACGCCGCCTCGCTCGACGAGATGATCGCCGCCCTCCCCGCGCCGCGCGTCGTCTGGGTCATGGTCCCGGCCGGCGCCATCACGGACGCCGTCGTCACCGACCTGTCCGAGAAGCTCAGCGAGGGCGACCTGGTCATCGACGGCGGCAACTCCCGCTTCACCGAGGACTTCAAGCACGACGCGCTGCTCAAGCCCAAGGGCATCCACTACATCGACGCCGGCGTCTCCGGCGGGGTCTGGGGCCTCGAGAACGGCTACGGCCTGATGGTCGGCGGCCCGAAGGAGCTCGTCGAGTACGCGATGCCCGTCTTCGACGCGCTGCGCCCCGAGGGCCCCCGCGAGGAGGGCTTCGTCCACGTCGGCGAGGTCGGCGCCGGCCACTACGCGAAGATGGTGCACAACGGCATCGAGTACGCGCTGATGCAGGCGTTCGCCGAGGGCTACGAGCTCCTCGACACCCGCAAGGACATCATCAAGGACGTCACCGGCACCTTCAAGGCGTGGCAGCGCGGCACGGTCGTCCGCTCCTGGCTCCTCGAGCTGCTCGTCCGAGCGCTCGAGCAGGACCCGGAGTTCGAGCACATCGAGGGCTACGTCCAGGACTCCGGTGAGGGCCGCTGGACGATCGAGGAGGCCATCAACAACGCCGTCCCCGTCCCCACGATCAGCGCCTCGATCTTCGCGCGGTTCGTCTCCCGCCAGGAGGACTCCCCCGCCATGAAGGCGGTCGCGGCGCTCCGCAACCAGTTCGGCGGGCACTCCGTCAAGGCGGTCGACTGAGTCGACCGGTTGAGGACCGCCGAGGCGGTCCTCAACGGCGGTCGGCTTCTCGAAGCCGTGGCGTCATGCAGAGCCGGTCGCGGACGGCGACCTGCGGCCCGCCGCGACCATGACGCAGGGATGCTGTCATGGCCGCGGCGGGCCTCCGGCCGCCTTCACCTTGCGCGGGGAGCGCTCCATGCTGGTCGAGTAGCCGCGGAGCCGCGTATCGAGACCCGCTGTCGTCAGCACGGCCGGCTCATGCTGGTCGAGTAGCCGCGCAGGGGCGTATCGAGACCACCGTCGTCAGCACGGTGGGTCTGCAGACTCGTCGTCCGACGCGGGTGGATCTCGATACGCCCGCTCCACGGGCTACTCGATCAGCAAGGCTCCGTCGCGGTGCACGGCCGCCGCATGCTGGTCGAGTAGCCGCGGAGCGGCGTATCGAGACCCCGCGTCGGCAGGTGCCGCATCGGGCAGAGTGGACACGGAGGAGGTGAGCGCGTGCAGGTGACGCAGCTGGCGTTGAGCGACTTCCGCAACTACGCCTCCGTGGACGTCGCGCTCGCACCCGGCCCCAACCTCTTCGTGGGGCGCAACGGCCAGGGCAAGACGAACCTGGTCGAGTCGCTCGGCTACCTCTCCACCCTCGGTTCGCACCGGGTGTCGACCGATCAGGCGCTGATCCGCGCGGGGCGGGACAGCGCGGTGATCCGCGCACGCCTCCGCAACGGCGACCGCGACCTGCTCGCCGAGGTGCAGATCAACCGCTCCTCGGCCAACCGCGCGCAGATCAACCGCGGCGGCATCAAGCCGCGCGAGCTGCCCCGCTTCTTCTCGAGCGTCCTCTTCGCGCCGGAGGACCTCCTCCTCATCCGCGGCGACCCGTCCGCGCGGCGCCGCTTCCTCGATCAGCTGGTCGTCCTCCGCTCCCCGCGCATGAGCGCCGTGCAGGCGGACTACGAGCGGGTGCTCCGCCAGCGCAACTCCCTCCTCAAGTCCGCGCGGGCGAGCGGCGTCCGCGATCCCGCGAAGCTCGGGACGCTCGACATCTGGGACGAGCGCCTCGTCGCCCTCGGCACCGAGATCATCCAGTCGCGGCTGACCCTGGTCGACGAGCTGAGCGGCCCGGTCCGAGCCGCGTACGAGGCGGTCGCCGGAGCGGACCAGCGCCCGGTGCTCCGCTCGCGCCTGAGCATCGAGGGAGCGGTCGACGACGACGACGAGCCCGTCGCGACGGCCGAGGCGTCCGCGGCGCCGGCGGAGCTGGCCGCGACCTTCTCCGCGGCCCTGCTCTCCGTGCGCCGCCGCGAGCTCGACCGCGGGATCTCGCTGGTCGGGCCGCACCGCGACGACGTCCAGTTCGAGCTCAACGACCTCCCGGCGAAGGGCTACGCCAGCCACGGCGAGAGCTGGTCGTTCGCTCTGGCGCTCAAGCTCGGCGCGGCCGAGCTGCTCCGGCGCGACTCCCCCATGGGCGACCCCGTGCTGATGCTCGACGACGTCTTCGCCGAGCTCGACGCCCGCCGGCGCGAGCGGCTCGCCGCCGTGGTCGCCGACTACGAGCAGGTGCTGATCACGGCCGCCGTCTTCGACGACGTGCCCGCGGCGCTGGCGGCGCACACGGTCCGGATCGAGGCGGGCCGCATCGTCGAGTCCGACGCGGTCGTGGTCCCGGAGACGCCCCTGACGGCTCCGGCCGAGACCGCGTCCGCTCCGGCGGAGCCCGTCGACACGGACGCGTCCCCCGCGCCGGACGACAGCGCGGACGACGCCCCGGAGCCCGACCGTGGCTGACTCCCCCCGCCGCGGCGCTCCCTCCCCCGCTCCCGACTCCGAGGCGGCGCGCGTCTACCAGCACCTCAAGGAGGTCTTCGGCGGTGACGCCCCCCGCCGGGTGCGCAAGACCGTCGACCGCGCCGAGCCCAAGGGCGACGCGGCCCCGTTCGGCGGGGGCCGCGATCCGCACGACCTCGGCGACGTGCTCTCCTCCCTCACGGTGAAGCTCGGCTGGACCGCTCCCCTCGCCCAGGGCGATCTGATGTCGTCCTGGACGGCCATCGCCGGCGAGGAGACGGCGAAGCACTCCACTCCGGTCGGCGTGGTGGACGGCGTGCTCACGGTGGCGTGCGAGTCGACGGCCTGGTCGACGCAGCTGCGTCTGATGCGGATCGAGATCATGAACCACATCGCGGTGAACCACCCGGACGCGGGGATCACCGCGATCCGTTTCCAGGGGCCCGACGTCCCGAACTGGAAAAAGGGCCCCAGGTCGATTCCAGGGCGTGGTCCGCGCGATACCTACGGCTGAGGACGCATTTTCGGTCGACCCCGGAGAAATCGTTCGTCAGATCGCCACTGAGCGCCGCGCGACCGGCCGCCGCGCGGTAGAATGGAGGGCCGCCGAACCGCAGCGTCGACCCCGTGCGCGAGATCTCCAGATCCGCCTGCGCGCCGCGACGGACCGTCAGAGGAGAACTCCACAGCTATGACACCCGAGCCGACCGACTCCACGTCAGCCCCCGCAGCGAACGACCTGGACGCGAACGGCTCCACCGGCCCCTCCGCTGCTCCCGAGACCGCCGGGACGGAGGCGTCGCACTCCTCGGGGATGTCGACGAAGTCCTCCGGCGACTACGGCGCGAACCAGATCCAGGTCCTCGAGGGCCTCGAGGCGGTCCGCAAGCGCCCCGGCATGTACATCGGCTCGACGGGCCCGCGCGGTCTGCACCACCTGGTCTACGAGATCGTCGACAACGCCGTCGACGAGGCGCTCGCGGGCTACTGCGACAACATCGAGGTCGTCGTGCGCGCCGACGGCGGCCTGACCGTCGTCGACAACGGCCGCGGCATCCCGGTCGACATGCACCCCACCGAGGGCATCTCCACCGTCGAGCTCGTCCTCACCGTGCTGCACGCCGGCGGCAAGTTCGGCGGCGGCGGCTACGCCGTCTCCGGTGGTCTGCACGGCGTCGGCTCGTCCGTCGTCAACGCGCTCTCCACCCGCCTCGAGGTCGAGGTGAAGCGTCAGGGCGCCTCCTACAGCATGACCTTCGCGGACGGAGTCCCGGAGGCGCCGCTCGCGAAGGGCGAGCCCAGCGACGAGACCGGCACCACCATCACCTTCTGGCCGAACGCCGAGATCTTCGAGACCGTCGAGTTCGACTACGAGACCCTCCGCGCCCGGTTCCAGCAGATGGCGTTCCTCAACAAGGGGCTCCGGATCGCGCTGACCGACGAGAAGGAGATCGAGTTCGATGGCGAGGGCGAGAACGAGACCTCCGGTGCCCGCAGCGACGTCTTCCTTTACGAGAAGGGCCTCGTCGACTACGTCGAGTACATCAACTCGCTGAAGAAGTCCGATCTCGTGCACTCCGAGATCATCGACTTCGAGTCCGAGGACACCGAGCGCCGCATCTCGCTCGAGGTCGCGATGCAGTGGACGACGGCGTACACCGAGAGCGTGCACACCTACGCGAACACGATCAACACCCACGAGGGCGGCACGCACGAGGAGGGGTTCCGCGCGGCGCTGACGACGCTCGTCAACAAGTACGCGCGCGCGAACAACCTGCTCAAGGACAAGGACGAGAACCTCTCGGGGGACGACATCCGCGAGGGCCTCACCGCCGTCGTGTCGATCAAGCTCGGCGAGCCGCAGTTCGAGGGCCAGACCAAGACCAAGCTCGGCAACACCGAGGCCAAGGCGTTCGTGCAGCGAGTCGCCGGCGAGCAGCTCGCCGACTGGTTCGACCGCAACCCCAACCAGGCCAAGGACATCATCCGGAAGGCGATCCAGGCGGCCTCCGCGCGGATGGCCGCCCGCAAGGCCCGCGAGACCGCCCGCCGCAAGGGCCTGCTCGAGGGCGGCGGCATGCCGGGCAAGCTCAAGGACTGCCAGTCGAAGGACCCGTCGATCTCCGAGATCTTCATCGTCGAGGGCGACTCGGCAGGCGGCTCCGCCGTCCAGGGCCGGAACCCCGAGACCCAGGCGATCCTCCCCCTCCGCGGCAAGATCCTCAACGTCGAGAAGGCGCGCCTCGACCGCGCCCTCGGCAACAACGAGGTCCAGGCGATGATCACGGCCTTCGGAGCCGGCATCGGCGAGGACTTCAACCCCGACAAGGCGCGGTACCACAAGATCATCCTGATGGCCGACGCCGACGTCGACGGCCAGCACATCACGACGCTGCTGCTGACGCTGCTGTTCCGCTACATGCGCCCGCTGATCGACCTCGGCTACGTCTACCTCGCGCAGCCGCCGCTCTACCGCCTCAAGTGGTCGAACTCGCCGCACGAGTACGTCTACAGCGACCGCGAGCGCGACGCGCTGCTCGCGCACGGCGCCGCGTCGAACAAGCGCATGCCCAAGGAGAACGGGATCCAGCGCTACAAGGGTCTCGGCGAGATGGACTACAAGGAGCTGTGGGAGACCACGATGGACCCCGCCACGCGGACCCTCCTCCAGGTCACCCTCGACGACGCGGCCGCCGCCGACGAGATCTTCTCGACCCTGATGGGCGAGGACGTCGAGTCCCGCCGCTCCTTCATTCAAAAAAACGCCAAGGACGTGCGTTTTCTCGACATCTGATCGGTTATCGCGCCGCGATAACCGACAGATGTCGAGGTCGAGTAGGCCGCAGGCCGTATCGAGACCCGCGCGCCACCAAGCGCTACCTCGCACCACCTCGCACCACCGCATCATAAGAACTGAACTGACACCCAGCGCGACCCGCCCCCGTCACGACCCGGCGCCCGGACCCACCTGAGAAGACAGAGATCATGGCAGACGAATCAGACACCCCCACCGGACCGGACGACGGCGAGGACATCGTCACCGAGACCGGTGTCGTGATCCACGGGCACGACAAGATCGAGCCGGTCGACCTGCAGCTCGAGATGCAGCGCTCCTATCTCGACTACGCGATGAGCGTCATCGTCGGCCGCGCGCTGCCCGAGGTGCGCGACGGCCTGAAGCCCGTGCACCGCCGCGTGATCTACGCGATGTACGACGGCGGCTACCGCCCTGACAAGGCGTTCTCGAAGTGCTCCCGCGTCGTCGGCGACGTGATGGGCCAGTTCCACCCGCACGGCGACTCCGCCATCTACGACGCCCTCGTGCGCCTCGTCCAGCCGTGGAGCCTCCGCTACCCGCTGGCGCTCGGCCAGGGCAACTTCGGCTCCCCCGGCAACGACGGCGCCGCGGCCCCCCGCTACACCGAGACCAAGATGGCCCCGCTGGCCCTCGAGATGGTCCGCGACATCGACAAGAACACCGTCGACTTCCAGGACAACTACGACGGCCGCACCCGCGAGCCGGCGATCCTGCCCGCGCGCTTCCCCAACCTGCTGGTCAACGGCTCGGTCGGCATCGCGGTGGGCATGGCCACCAACATCCCGCCGCACAACCTCCGCGAGGTCGCCGCCGGCGCGAAGTGGGCGCTGGAGAACCCGGAGGCGTCGCGCGAGGAGCTGCTCGAGGCGCTGCTGCAGCGCATCAAGGGCCCTGACTTCCCCACCGGGGCGCAGATCCTCGGCGTCCGCGGCATCCAGGACGCGTACCGCACGGGCCGCGGCTCGATCACGATGCGCGCCGTCGTCTCCATCGAGGAGATCCAGGGCCGCACCTGCCTCGTCGTCACCGAGCTGCCGTACCAGGTGAACCCGGACAACCTCGCGATCAAGATCGCCGAGCTGGTCAAGGACGGTCGCGTCTCCGGCATCGCCGACATCCGCGACGAGACCTCGGGCCGCACCGGTCAGCGCCTCGTCGTCGTGCTCAAGCGCGACGCGGTCGCGAAGGTCGTGCTGAACAACCTCTACAAGCACACCCCGCTGCAGGAGAACTTCGGCGCGAACATGCTCGCGATCGTCGACGGCATCCCGCGCACGCTCTCGCTCGACGGCTTCATCCGCGCGTGGGTCGACCACCAGGTCGAGGTCGTCGTCCGCCGCACCCAGTACCTGCTCGACGAGGCCGAGGCGCGGATCCACATCCTGCGCGGCTACCTCAAGGCGCTCGACGCGCTCGACGAGGTCATCGCCCTGATCCGCCGCTCCCCCACCGTGGAGGAGGCCCGCGACGGCCTGATGGAGCTCCTCGACATCGACGAGGTGCAGTCGCGCGCCATCCTCGACATGCAGCTGCGCCGGCTCGCCGCCCTCGAGCGCCAGAAGATCATCGACGAGCACGACCGGATCCAGGCCGAGATCGAGGACTACAAGTCGATCCTCGCGAGCCCGGAGCGCCAGCGGACGATCATCTCGGACGAGCTCGACGAGATCGTCGACCGCTTCGGTGACGACCGCCGCACCGAGATCCTCTTCGGCTTCGACGGCGACATGAGCGTCGAGGACCTGATCCCCGAGGAGGAGATGGTCGTCACCGTCACCCGCGGCGGCTACCTCAAGCGCACCCGGAGCGACTCGTACCGCGCCCAGCACCGCGGTGGCCGCGGCGTGCGCGGCGCCCAGCTCAAGGCCGACGACATCGTCGAGCACTTCTTCGTCACCACGACGCACCACTGGCTGCTGTTCTTCACGAACACCGGCCGCGTGTACCGCGCCAAGACGTACGAGCTGCAGGAGGTGAGCCGCGACGCGAAGGGCCAGCACATCGCGAACCTCCTCGCGCTGGAGCCCGGCGAGCAGATCGCGCAGATCCTCGACATCCGCGACTACGAGGCGGCCCGCTACCTCGTCCTCGCCACCCGCGACGGCCTCGTCAAGAAGACGGCGCTGATGGAGTACGACACCAACCGCTCCGGCGGGATCATCGCGATCAAGCTCCGCGAGGGCGACGAGCTCGTCTCCGCGCTCCTGGTGGACGAGGACAGCGACGTGCTGCTCGTCTCCCGCAAGGGCATGTCGATCCGCTTCACCGCCTCGGACCAGGCGCTGCGCCCGATGGGCCGCTCCACCTCCGGAGTGATGGGCATGTCGTTCCGCGGCGACGACCGACTGCTGGACGCCAACGTCGTCAGCGACGAGGGCTACGTCTTCGTCGTGACCGAGGGCGGCTACGCGAAGCGCACCGCGGTCGACCAGTACCGGCTCCAGGGCCGCGGCGGTCTGGGCATCAAGGTGGCCAAGCTCGAGGAGAAGCGCGGCGACCTGGTGGGCGCCATCATCACCGGGGAGGACGACGAGGTGCTCGTCGTCCTCGCCAGTGGCAAGGTGGTACGCTCTGCCGTGGCCGAGGTACCGGCCAAGGGTCGCGACACCATGGGAGTCGTCTTCGCACGATTCGCAGACGATGACCGCATCATCGCACTCGCCAAGAACACCGAACGCAATCTCGACGCCCAGGACGAGGATCCCGACGCCGCGGCGTCGGCCGAGTCCGAAGCGGTGTCGGAGGAGGATGAGTCCGTCGATGAGTAGCACGGTCGCCGAGAAGCTCGCCAAGAAGTCCGCGAAGAGCCCGGCGGCGAAGCAGGTCAGACTCAAGCTGGTGTACGTCGACTTCTGGTCGGCCGTCAAGCTGTCGTTCCTGCTCGGTCTGACGCTGGCGATCATCACGATCGTCGTCGTCTACCTCGTCTACACGGTGCTCGCGCAGACCGGCGTCTTCGACGAGGTCAACGGCCTCGTCCAGGACATCGCCGGAGCGGAGGCGTTCGACCTCAACACGATCATCTCGCTGCCCCAGATCATGGGCTTCGCGGTCGTCGTCGCGGTGCTGAACACCATCGTCACCACCGCCCTCGGGGCGATCGTGGCGCTGCTGTACAACCTCAGCGTCAAGATCACCGGCGGTCTGCTGGTCGGCTTCACCAACCAGTAGGGTCCGCGGGCGGAGCGGCCGATTGGGATTCTGACCCGGCGTCGGGTAGAGTCTCATCTGGCCAATTCGGGGGTATAGCTCAGGCGGTTAGAGCGCTTCACTGATAATGAAGAGGTCCCAGGTTCAAGTCCTGGTACCCCCACGTGCCGAACGGCCCGACATCGCGAGGTGTCGGGCCGTTCCACTCTCGCCGGCGTTCCGCCGCCGGTCCGGGGCCTTAGCTCAGTTGGTAGAGCGCCTGCTTTGCAAGCAGGATGTCAGGAGTTCGAATCTCCTAGGCTCCACACTCGAACCGGTCCACCGGTCCTCCTCACCCGCTGTGCGTGCCGTACCGCGGTCGGCGTGCTCTGGCGGCGAAGTCGTCGAGGGCCGCCAGGACCTCCACGGCCTCGAACGATCGGTTCCTGCGTCCCGCTCGCGACTGGGTGAGGACTCCGGCGTCGACGAGCTTCTGCACGGAGAGCGCGCCGACCTGACCATCGGGTCGCCTCAGCTCCAGGCACGCGTGCTCGCTGGCAGCGAGACGTCGAGGGTCGGCGGTCAGCGGGCGATGACGCGATCAAGGGATACCGGGTAGCCCTTGATAAGGGCTCTCCGGACTGCGAGCACCTCGTCCTCTGGCGGGCGACGGCGGGGTCAGCGGGGCTGGCAGGCCAGGCCGAGGAAGTTCTCGACGGAGAGGGTCTCGGAGGTGCCGTCGCGGATGTCGCCGACGATGATCTCGCCGACGGACAGGGTGTCGAACTGCTCGGCGGTGAAGACCACGGGGCGGCCGATGACTGGCCCGCCGACCGCGTAGGCGCCGAGGGTGAGGTCGACGCCCAGGGGGAAGCGCTCGATCTCCCGGTCGGCGGGCCAGACGGTGCGGCCGGCGAGGTCGGTCGCGCCGATGTCGTCGACGGGCTCCGGGGCGACCCAGCGGGTGATCCGCCGCGCGCGATCGCCGATCAGCAGGGGAGCGGTGTCCTCGATGGCGAGGTCGAGGCCGTCGACGGCTCCGGAGCAGACGACGACGACGCCCAGCACCTCGGCGCGCTGTCCGCCGCGGCCGATGCCGACGGTCGCCTCGGAGACGGGCTCCGTCGCGCAGCCGGACAGCGCCAGGGAGGCCGTGGCCGCCAGCACGACGGCGACGCTGGCGACTCGACGACGATGCGGCACGAGGTCACCCTACGGCGAGGGCGAGCGCGGAGAGCGCCTGGGGGAGCGACGGCGCCCCCTCCGCACGGAACACCGCGCGGCCGTCGGCGTCGCGGACCACGACCGTGGGGGTGGAGCGGATGTCCGCGGCTTCCGCTGCCTCGGGCGCGAAGGCGACGTCGAACTCGCGGATCTCCGCAGCGGGGACCAGCTCCGCCGCGCGCTCGAGCACGCTGCGGGCCGCGTTGCAGGCGCCGCAGAACGCGGACGTGTAGAGCTCGACGATCACAGGAACGACAACGCCGGGCGGCACCGCACGATTCCCGGGATGGATCTCGATACGCCCGCTGCGCGGGCTACTCGATCAGCATGGAGGTCGATCCACATCGGATGTGACGCCGTGAGGCGCTCTGCGTGCTGGTCGAGTAGCCGCCGGAGGCGGCGTATCGAGACCCGCCGGGGTCAGCGCAGCGTCCAGGCCTCGTTCATCGTGAGGGCGACGTCGATCAGCTCGACCCGCTCGAGTCCCTCGACCTCGGCCAGCGGGAACCAGGCGGCGGCGTCGGTCGAGCCGTCGACCTCGTGGGTCAGCTCGCCGCCGGTCACGCGGGCGCGGTAGACGACGCGGATCGCGTGCAACGGGCCGGCGTCGGGGTCGCTGCGGCGATGCGCGGGGATCACGTGTGAGTCGACGCCGATCAGCCCCTCGAGCTCGGCGTGGTAGCCGGTCTCCTCGAAGATCTCCCTGACGGCAGCGTCCGCGGGCGACTCGCCCTCGTCGATGCCACCGCCGGGAAGCGTCCACGCCTCCCAGGGCCCCTGGCTCCAGTGCGCGAGGAGCATGCGCTCGCCGTCGATGATCACGCCGTACGCGGCGACCCGGATGTCCACCTCAGCAGCCTAACCGCGGACCGCGCACCACCGGACACGCGTGAGGCCCGGACCCGCAGTGCGGTGTCCGGGCCTCACGCGGCGACTCAGGAAGCGGTCGACGCCGGCGACTGCGCGGCGCTGGCCGGCTCGTCCTCGGCGACCCACAGCTCGTCGTCGGCGCGGAACGTCTGCCAGACGGCGTAGCCGATGCCGCCGACGGCGACGAGGGCGGCGCCGATCGCGAAGACCGTGCCGACCTTGTTCTTCTTCTTCGGGGGAGTGGTGAGCTCCTCCCAGCGCGCCTTCGAGATCTCGGCGAGCTTCGCGCGGTTCTTCGAGTCCTTGGCGGCCTCCAACGCGGCCGCGGCGGTGCCGCCGACAGCGGCGAAGGTCGGGAGGACCTTGTGCTTGTAGGCGTCGCGTGCGGAGGAGTACGTGCCCTCGACGGCGGAGACCCCGTTGTCGTAGACGGGCTTCACCCGGCTCGAGTAGGCGTCCTTGACGGCCGGCACGACCTCCTTCTTCGCGTACGTGGTCGCGTGGCGGCGGCTCTTCTCGAGAACGGAGGCGGCGTGCGCCAGCACCTCCTGCTGCTCACTCCAGACCGCCTCGGCGTTCTTGCGGAGGCGCTTGAGATCCTTCTTGTGCTTACGTGACAGACCCACTTGGTCCTCCATCGGCTACGAGCGGCGAACAACGGCTCAATACTGCCACTCATCCCGCGGCCCGCGCATCGCGCACCCAGCGCATTGACACCCGGCGTTGCGGAGCCCTACAGAGCCGCTGTGCGAGAATCCACCCATGCCTTTGCACACCGCAGTCGCGACGTTCCACACGACCAAGGGCGACATCGTCGTCAACCTCTACGGCAACCACGCGCCGAAGACGGTCCGCAACTTCGTCGGTCTCGCGACCGGCGACATCGAATGGACCCACCCGGCGACGGGCGCGAAGACGAAGGAGCCGCTCTACAACGGCACCGTCTTCCACCGCATCATCCCCGACTTCATGCTCCAGGGCGGCGACCCGCTCGGCCAGGGCATCGGCGGCCCGGGCTACCAGTTCGACGACGAGATCAACTCGGAGCTCGACTTCACCCAGCCCTACATCCTCGCGATGGCGAACGCCGGCAAGCAGGCGGGGCGCGGCACCAACGGCTCGCAGTTCTTCATCACCGTCGCGCCGACCACCTGGCTCCAGGGCAAGCACACCATCTTCGGCGCCGTCGCCGACGACGAGTCCAAGAAGGTCGTCGACGCACTGTCGGCCGTGGCGACCGACGGTCGCGACAAGCCCCTCGAGGACGTCGTCATCGAGAGCGTCGAGATCACCGAGGTCTGACCGCCTCTCCACCACTCATCGAGGGTCGGGTCCGTCTGGGCCCGGCCCTCGTTCTCTCTCCCGGAGGAACGTCCGTGACCCAGGTCCCGCCGAGCAGCAGCACCTACACCTGCTACCGCCACCCCGATCGCCAGAGCTTCGTGCGCTGCCAGCGGTGCGGTCGCACGATCTGCGGCGAGTGCCAGACCCCGGCCCCGGTCGGCGTCATCTGCCCGGACGACATGGCGCAGCAGCGCAGCGAGGCCCCGCGCGTCCGCGGACCGCTCGTGTCGCGGGTCCGGGCGATGACACGGGCGGACCAGCCGACCGTCACCTACGCGATCATCGCGCTCTGCGTCCTGGTCTGGATCCTCGAGGTGCTCCCCTTCATCGGGAACACCGTGCTCAACGCGATCGCCTACTTCCCGGCGTACACGCTGCCCGGCTTCGGCGCGGGCTTCGAGCCGTGGCGGATGATCACGTCGATCTTCGCGCACAGCACGTCCCTCTTCTTCGTGGTGCCCTTCCACCTGCTGCTGAACATGTACACGCTGTGGGTCTTCGGCATGGCCCTCGAGCGGATGCTCGGCCGCGGGCGCTACCTGACGCTGTTCCTCCTCAGCGGCTTCGCCGGCTCGGTCGGCGTCCTGCTCCTCTCCAGCCCGCTCACGCCGGTGATCGGCGCCTCGGGCGCCATCTTCGGGCTGATGGGCGCGTACCTCGTGATCCTGCGCCACCTCGGCGGGCAGGCCTCGCAGCTGCTGGTGCTGGTCGGGCTGAACCTCGTGATCGGCTTCCTGCCGGGGATGAACGTCGCCTGGCAGGCGCACGTCGGCGGCCTGGTGGCCGGTGCTCTCATCGGGCTGGTCTTCACGCGGACGCGGCAGCGCTCGCAGCGACGCACCCAGAACCTTCTCGTCGGGCTGATCGGCGTCGGCCTCGTGGCGATCACCGTCGGGGCGTACGTCCTGGCCTGAGGCCCCGTGGCACGTTCAGGGAGCCCGTCCACAGGGCGTTCTCCACTGTCCACAGCAGCTGTCCACAGCTGGGGACGAAGTTATCCACAGAGTTGTTAACACTGGGGAGAACTACGCCGTTGTCATTCGGAGCAGCCGGCGGGACGGCGTCCTGATCGGCGATCCCGCCCCGTCCCGCCGCCGATGCGCGTCCGATCACGCTGCGCATCCGCGAGCTGCCGCGGGGTCCGGAGTTCTCCACAGGAGTTTCAACACCTGGGGATAATTACACGCGTGTAGTTCGCCGTCGAGGGGCGGAGACGACCGTGGCGTCGAGGTCGTCGTCGAGGAGGATCGACGGATCGAATCCCGCGCCCGCGAAGAGCGCCGCCGTCCGCTCCGCCTGCTCCCGGCTGGTCTCGATCGCGACCGCGCCGTCCTCACTCAGCCAGGGCAGGACCTCCGCCGCGATCCGGCGGTGCAGCGCGAGGCCGTCGCCCCCGCCGTCGAGGGTGGACGCCGGCTCGTGCAGGCGCGCCTCCGGCGGCATCAGGGCGATCGCGGCGGTCGGCACGTAGGGCGCATTGACCACGACGAGGTCGATCCGGCCTCGGAGATCCTTTGGAAGGGCGGCGAACAGGTCGCCGCGGTGGACCGTCGCGAGTCCCGCCAGGGTCCGCCGGGCGCAGGCGACCGCGGCGGGGGAGAGGTCGGCCGCGTGGAGGGTGAGGCCGTCGCGCTCCTCGAGAAGGGCCCGCCCGATCGCTCCGACACCGCAGCAGAGGTCGAGGACGGTCGCCGGCCCGCGCCCGTCCAGCAGCGCGAGCGCCGCGTCGACGACGACCTCGGTGCGCCGCCGGGGGACGAAGACGCCGGGGGAGACCGGGACGCGCAGCCCGCGGAAGGCGACCCAGCCGAGGATCTGCTCGAGCGGCTCCCCGGCCTCACGGCGCCGCAGGAGCGCGTCGAGGCGGTCGGAGCCGGCCGCCGCCTCGTGCAGGAGCTCCGCCTCCTCCTCCGCGAAGACGCAGCCCGCCGCACGCAGGCGCGCGACCGACGATGCGAGGACCGGCGGGAGACCCGACCCCGGGGACGACGAACGCCCCGTCGGCGGACCGGACGGGGCGTCGTTCATGCTGGCGTGATCAGCGCCAGCGCGTCGTCATGAGGAAGCCGATGAAGGCGATTCCGAAGCCGATGAGGATGTTGGCGTTGCCGAGATCCGGCACGGGGAGCGTGCCCTGGCTCACGTAGAAGACGATGATCCACGCGAGGCCCAGCAGCATGAACCCGAACATGACGGGCTTGAACCACACCGGATTGGGTGCGTCCTCACCGGTCCGGGCCTCGTCGCGCTCGGGCTTCGGGCTCTTCGTCGCTCGTGCCATGCCTTCCACTGTACCGGGAGACGGCCGCCGACCGGGAGCGCGAGGCCGGGGGGATGCCGTGCAGGCGCGCAGGAGCGGCTGTGCGGAACGCGCCAGGGGCCGCGGAGCCCGTCGGACGGGCGCGCCCCGCGCCTAGACTCGTCGCATGAGTGCCCCGTCGCCCGCCGCCGCCCCGCTGCGACCGCGCGACCGACGAGAGCGCACACGGCGACCGCGCCGCCGCCTGACGTTCTTCGGCGTCCTCGGCGAGCTGCTCATGACGGCCGGAGCGCTCGTCCTGCTCTATCTGGGCTGGCAGCTCTGGTGGAACGACGCGGTGATCGCCGGCCAGCAGACCTCCGAGGCCGCGGAGCTCCGGCAGAGCTGGGGCGACGCCGCCCCCGCGCCGGAGCCCTCGACGGCGCCGAGCGAGACCCCCGCCGGCTTCGGCGATCCGGTGATCGCTCCCGTGGCGGCACTCGACACCTCCTTCGGCAACCTCTACATCCCGCGCTACGGCGAGGGCTGGGTCCGCACCATCGCGGAGGGCGTGGACGCCGAGAACGTCCTCGACGAGGGCAGCATCGGTCACTACCCCGGCACGCAGATGCCGGGCGAGGCGGGGAACTTCGCCCTCGCGGCGCACCGGAGCGCCTACGGCGGCGGCATGCACCTGATCGACCAGCTCCAGCTCGGCGATGCGATCTACATCGAGACGGCGGACGGCTGGTACACCTATCGGTTCCGGAACCTCGAGTACGTGCAGCCCTCGGAGATCCAGGTCATCGACCCCGTCCCATGGACGACGGGCGCTGTCGCGACCGACCGGCTGATCACCCTGACGAGCTGCAACCCGCTCTACTCCACCGCTGAGCGGATCATCGCCTACGGCGTCTTCGAGTCCTGGCAGCCGCGCTCCGCGGGTGCGCCGGCTGAGATCGCCGCGTCTCTCGCGCAGGAGGGCTGACCGTGTACGCGGCACTCTGGCGGGTCCTGCCCGGACCCTGGTGGCTCCGGCTGCTCCTCGTGATCGTCCTGGTGGTGGCGGTGCTCGCCGCACTCGCCGAGTGGGTCTTCCCCTGGGTGCAGTCGCTCGTGCTCGATCAGAACGTCACCGTCGGGACGTGAGCCGGCCCCCGAGGCGGTCGCCGCGATGACGCGGGTCCTGGTCGTCGACAACTACGACAGCTTCGTCTTCACGCTCGTCGCCTACCTGCGCGAGGCGGGGGCGGAGGTCGACGTCGTCGAGGGAGCGGAGCTGTCTCCGCGCGACGCGATCGAGCGCGCGGCGGGGAGCGACGGGATCGTGCTGTCGCCCGGGCCGGGCCGACCGGAGGACGTCCCCACGTCGGTGGCGCTCGCGCGGCACGCCCTGGCCGAGGCGCAGCCGCTCCTCGGGGTCTGCCTCGGGCACCAGGTGCTCGCGCACGCCCTCGGTGCGCGGGTCCGCGAGGCTCCGGAGCTGATGCACGGCCGGACCTCGGCGGTCGTGCACGACGGCGATCCGCTGTTCTCCGGGATCCCGTCGGGGTTCACGGCGATGCGCTACCACTCGCTCGCCGTCCAGCGCTCGACACTGCCTGCGGAGCTCGCCGTCATCGCGGGGACCGCCGAGGGGGTCGTGATGGCGCTGCGCCATCGGACCGCCCCCGCGGTCGGCGTCCAGTTCCACCCCGAGTCCGTTCTCACCGAGGGCGGTCGTCGGCTGATCTCGAACTGGCTCGTCGAGACGGATCTGCCCTGTCCGACCCGATAGGCGCGGAGCGGAATGCGGAGCCCGGTCGTCGCGAGCGCTCGGAGCACCGCTTATCGGACCGGCTGAGCAGGCCCATTCACCGCTTATCGACGCCCCATTCACCTCTCCCGGTCCGAGAGATCACCCTTGCGTGTCACCCCCTGATGGGGGGCCGAGGTGAGCGTCAGAAGGGGTGCGATCCGCGCCATCGACGCGCTATGAGAGCGCGCACTCTTTTCGAGATCGGCGCCACGACAGGGAAGTGCCGCTCGTGGCTCTTCGCGATCCCCCCGAGCGGGTGGCGTGATTTGACGGAGTACTGGCGGATGATGCGAGGGGCTCGACGGGCATAATCGGAGGGCGCCGGTTAGGGGACCGGTGCCGTCGAGAAGAGAATTCCGAGGCATCACATGGTGGAATCGATTTCTTGGGCTTATTCCGGAATTCGCGAACTCGAGACACTGGGCCCACGCATCGTCGTCAAGCCGGGCACTGTTCCGCGCATGGCGGGCTCCGGTTTCACCGCGGCCGGCATCAGCGTCGTGCTCCTGACGACCTCGCCTCTGCGGGTCCTCCGCGGGACCTGGGGCGCCGACGACACGTCGTTCCTGAGCTTCAGCTTCCTGATCGAGGGCGCGGTCCGGCTCGTCGGGCCGGACCGGACGGTGCTCCTGCGGCCCGGCTCGATCGCCTATCAGCCGGGGACGACCACCTTCACCACCGAGTCGACGATGCCCGTCACCTCCCTCCAGATCACGATCCGCGCGGACGAGATGCGCCGCTACGGCTTCGATCTCGGCTCGAACGTGTACGCGCTCGATCCGGACGCCCGGTCCACCCGTGCGGCCTTCGCCTTCACGACGGCGTTCGCGCTCGCGGCGGAGTCGGGCACGGGACTCCCGTCCGACCACGAGGTCGACGGCTTCGGGCACGTGGTCAAGCAGCTGCTTGTGAGCGCCTTCCTCGCCTCGGCCGGTTCTCAGCCCGGGACGACGAGTGTGCGCGCGGCGACCCTCGGCCGAGCGCGGACCGTGATCGACCGGACCCATCGGACCCCGCGGTGCACCCCGGAGGCGGTCGCGGACGCGGTCAACGTGTCCACGCGCTCGCTGCAGCGGCTCTTCGAGGACGCGGGGACGACGGTGGCGAGCGAGATCGAGCGCGCCCGGGTCGCCAGCGCCGTCGAGCTGCTCCGGCGCCGCCCGCGGGAGGTGCCGCTCGAGGCCATCGCTGCGGCGTCGGGCTTCTCGTCCGCCGATCACCTCCGCCGGGCCCTGAAGCGCCGCGAGGGTCTCACCCCGAGCGACATCCGCGGGCGGGTGGGGACGTCGATGGACGCCGGCTCGCCGGACGACGGTGTGCTGCGGCTCGCGCCGCCGCTCGCGGACGCCGCCCGGCGCGCGTAGGGCGTCCGAGTCCGGCGGCCGCCCCCCGGGCCGCCCATGCTGATCGAGTAGCCCGCGGAGCGGGCGTATCGAGATCCACCAGCGCCAAGAGGACGAGTCTGCAGACCCCTTCTACTGACGACGACGGGTCTCGATACGCCCCTGCGGGGCTACTCGACCAGCATGATTGCGGGCATCTCTTCCACGGTGGGTCTCCCGCGGAAGATCACCTTGTCGGCGCGGGGATCCTCATGCTGATCGAGTAGCCCTCGCAGAGGGCGTATCGAGATCCGCCAGCGCCAGGAGGACGAGTCTGCAGGCCCGTTCTGCTGGCGACGGCGGGTCTCGATACGCCCCTGCGGGGCTACTCGACCAACATGAAGACGAGCGTCTCTTCCACGATGGCTCTCCCGCGAGAGATCACCTTGTCGGCGCGGGGATCCTCATGCTGGTCGAGTAGCCCGCGCAGCGGGCGTATCGAGATCCGCCAGCGCCAGGAGGACGAGTCAGCAGACCTGTCCTGCCGGCGGCGGAGCGTCTCGATGAGCGCCTCCGGGAGCGAGGGTCAGCCGGCGCAGAAGCCGAGCTCGACGGTGGAGCCCTGGGGGACGTCGCCCGGGGCGATCGACTGGGTGGTGATCGGCGGGTTGGCCCGGACGGACTCGCAGGTCTCGTCGGGAGCCTCCTCGCCGATCAGCTGGAGCTGCTCGGACGCCAGGGTGGCGAGGGCGGTGCTCAGCGTCTGGCCGACGAGGTCGGGCAGGGTCACCTGGCCCGAGGAGACGACGAGGTCGACCGGCGTCCCCGGGGCGAGCTGCTGGCCGCCGGCAGGAGTGCTGGAGAGCACCACGTCGCCCGGCACGGTGGGCGAGTTCTGGCGGGTCTGCGATCCCTCCGAGAAGCCGGCCCCGGTGAGGGCGGCGATCGCCTCCTCGAGGGTCGACCCCGCCGTCTCGGGGACGGCCACCGGCTGGGCGCCCTGAGAGACGTAGACCCGGATGACCGTCTCGGGCGCGACGATCGTGCCGGAGCCGGGATCGGTGCGGATCACCTCGCCGGCCGGGACCGTGTCGCTGAACTCGGCGAGCTGACTCGCCACCAGGTCGAGCTCGGTGAGCGTCGACTGCGCGCTGTCGTAGCTGGTGCCCGTCAGCACGGGGACCTCGCGCGACTGCGAGGGCAGGGTGGTCGTCGGCTGGAGCGTGAGCACCCAGATCACCAGCGCCGCCACGATGACGGCGAGCACGACGATCGACGACCAGATCCAGAGCACCGGCGGGCGGCGCTGGGTGCGGACGATCGAGTTGTCCTCCGCGAGCTGGCGCAGCGCGAGCTCGGAGTCGTTCATGCCGCCGCCGCTGCGTGCGGCGAAGAGAGACGTGGTCAGCTCGTCGATCGGGCGGTGGTCGGGGAGACGGCCGGCCGCGGCGTCGCGCAGGTCGTCCCGGAACTCGGCCGCTCCCTGGAAGCGCTCGTAGCGGTCCTTCGACAGCGCTCGGGCGACGACGCCGTCGAGGGCGGGCGAGACGGCGGGATTGATCGAGCTGGGCGCCGGGGGCGTCTCGCTGACGTGCTGGTAGGCGACGGCCACCGGGGTGTCCCCGCGGAAGGGAGCGCGGCCGGTGAGCAGCTCGAAGAGGACGATGCCGGCGGAGTAGAGGTCGCTGCGGGCGTCGACCTGCTCGCCCTTCGCCTGCTCCGGCGAGAAGTAGGCGGCGGTGCCGAGAATGGCGGTGGTCTGCGCCACGGTCGCGGCGGAGTCGGAGACGGCGCGGGCGATCCCGAAGTCCATCACCTTCACCTGGCCGGAGGGGGTCAGCATGATGTTGCCGGGCTTGATGTCGCGGTGGACGACCCCCGCGCGGTGCGAGTACTCGAGCGCGGTGAGGATGCCCTCGGTGATGCGGACGGCCTCGTCGACCTCGACCGGTCCCTCCGCGATGACGTCCTTCAGCAGGCGCCCCTCGATGTGCTCCATCACGATGAACGGACGGCGCGACTCCGCGCCGGTGTCGTCGAGCGAGACCTCCTCGCCGGCGTCGAAGACGCGGACGATGGTCGGGTGCGACATGCGGGACGCGGACTGCGCCTCCTGCCGGAAGCGCAGGCGGAACGCGGAGTCGGAGGACAGCGAGAGCTTGAGCTCCTTGATCGCGACCGTGCGCCCCAGGCGGGTGTCGGTGCCGAGGTAGACCTCGGACATCCCACCGCGACCGAGCCGGGGCCCGACCTGGTACCGTCCTGCGATCAGGCGTCCCTCATCCGTCACGCGCACGCTCCCGCCCTGTACTTCCGTGTGGCACGGCCCCCGGGGAGCCACGGCAAGTGTACCCGGGCGCCTCCCGGCAGCCCGGCGCGCGGCGCCGGGCACTCATCGCGCCGCCGGGTGAGGCCCGCGCGGATCCTTCGGAGACCGACGTCGTGCGACACCGCCCCGCGCCACATCCGCTATTCCGTTGACGAGGAGTCGCGGGTATCGGATGGTGATTTCACCTCATTATGCGACGGGCTCATCGAGCGGCTCGTCGTTCGCAAGACCGACATCGATCGAAGGAGTCCCGTGTCCTCGTCCTCTCGTATCTCCGCGGATCGCCTCGCGGGCGTCGTGCTACTGCTCGTGGTCCTCACCGTCGCAGTGGTGCTCGCCGTAGGAACGGAGCTGCCCGCTCCGGCGCGGATCAGCATCGCTGCTGTCTCGGGGGTGATCGCTGCCGTGGTCACTCGGTCCCTGATTCGCCGTCAGGACAGTCGCGGCCGCTGAAAGCGAGGAGCCCGCCCTCCGGTGCCGCGGTCGCGGTCGGAGGGCGGGCTCGTTCGAGCGGGGAGGGTCAGCGCTCGTCGGGGGCGTTCGAGGCCGGCGCCGACGAGGTCGGGGTGGCCGTCGCCGTCGGGGTCTGCGTCGGGGCAGGAGCCACGACGGGGACCGAGAGGGTCGGCGAGGCGGGGGACTCGGGCTCGCCGCAGAGCACCGTGTAGGTGATGTCGATCGTGCCTGCGGACTCGCCGGCCTGGATCGTCGCGGTGGTCGACGTCGACGGGTTGGTGCTCGTCACGGTCGCGCCCTCGCCGGCGACGGTCACCCGGTAACCGGTCACGGAGGTTCCGCTCGGGCACTGGTTGTAGTTGCTCCACGTCACGTTGAACGTCTCGCCCGGCTCGACGCTCGACGCGGCGGGGGTGACCGTCGGGACGGCGGTCGGAGCACCGGGGACGGCGACCTCGGTGTAGGTCGTGACGACGATCGTGGTGCCCTTGATCACGTTGGCGGTCGGGTTGACCTCCTCGACGGTGCCGACCTGGTCGGAGCTCGGGGCGCTGGAGCCCTCCTCGCGCTGGACGCCCATCCCGAGCTCGGTGAGCTCGGCCTCGACCTCGTCGAAGGGGCGGCCGACGTAGTCGGAGGAGTTGATCACCACGATGTTCGAGCTCGGCGTCGCCGACGGCGTCTGCGAGGGGGACGGCGCCTGCGACGGGGTCTGGCTCACCGTCGGGCTCGGCGTCGGCTCGGCCTCGGTGCCGCCGTTGCTGGTCAGCGCGAAGATCGTGCCGCCGATCACCACGGCGAGGATCACGATCAGGGCCACGAGCGGCCAGGTCCAGGGGCTGCGCTTGCGCGGCTCCTCCGCCTCGATCGGCTCGTCCAGAGCGCCCGTCGGCGGGTTCGCCGCGAAGGCCGTGGTCGCTCCTGCGCCCAGGATCGTCGTCGCCTGGGTCGCGTTGCCCGCTGCGGAGGGCAGGACGGTCGTGGCCTGCGTGTTGGGCAGGTCGGCGGCGACCGCGGGCACCGCGAGGGCGGCGCCGCGGACGTCGCCCGAGCGCAGGGCCTGCGCGGCGCGGGCGAGGTGCGCGGCGGTCGCCGGCCGGTCGACCGGCTTCTTCGCGATGCAGGAGTAGACCAGGTTGCGCACGGGCTCGGCGACCGTGACCGGCAGCTCCGGCGGGGTGTCGTTGATCTGGGCCATCGCGATGGCGACCTGCGACTCGCCGGTGAACGGCCGGCGGCCCGCCAGGCACTCGTACGCGACGATGCCCAGCGAGTAGATGTCCGTCGCGGGGGAGGCGGGCTGGCCGCTCGCCTGCTCCGGGGAGAGGTACTGAACGGTGCCCATGACCTGGCCGGTCGCGGTGAGCGGGACCTGGTCGGCGATGCGGGCGATGCCGAAGTCGGTGATCTTCACGCGGCCGTCGGGCGTGATCAGGAGATTCCCGGGCTTCACGTCGCGGTGCACCAGGCCCGCGGCGTGCGCTGCGTGCAGGGCCAGCGCGGTCTGCGCCACGATGTCGAGGACCTTGTCGGTCGACAGCACGCGCTCGCGCTCGAGGACCGTGGAGAGCGCCTCGCCGGGCACCAGCTCCATCACGAGGTAGGCGGAGCCGTCCTCCTCGCCGTAGTCGTAGACGTTGGCGATGCCCTCGTGGTTGACGAGCGCGGCGTGCCGGGCCTCGGCGCGGAAGCGCTCGAGGAACCCGGGGTCGCCGAGGTACTCGTCCTTGAGGATCTTGATCGCGATCGTGCGGCCGATGACGAGATCCGTCGCCTGCCACACCTCTCCCATGCCGCCGATGGCGATCCGGGACTGCAGTTCGTAGCGTCCCCCGAAGGTGAGGCCTGATGTGGGTCTCATTTGTTCAGCACCGCCTCTAGTACCTGTTGTGCGATGGGTGCGGCGATCAGGTTGCCGTACCCGGTCTGGCCGAGCCCCCCGCCGTCCTCCACGAGGACGGTGATGGCGTACTGCGGATCATCCGCAGGAGCGAATCCGGTGAACCAGAGGGTGTACGGGTCGTCCCCGCCGTTCTCAGCGGTGCCGGTCTTACCGGCCACCGTGACGCCACCTATTGTTGCATTCGTCGCCGCGCCGCCCTGGACGCTGGCGACCATCATGGCCTTCACGGCGTCCGCCGTCTCGGTGCTCACGGCCCGCCCGAGCGACTTCTCCTCGAAGCGCTGCAGCACGCTGAGGTCCTGCGAGCGGATGACGTCGACCAGGTTCGGCTGCATCACCTCGCCGCCGTTCGCGATCGCCGCGGAGACCATCGCGATCTGCAGCGGGGTCGCCCGCACCTCGAACTGGCCGAAGGCGGTCAGCGCCGTCTGCGCGTCGTCCGTGGTCTGCGGGTAGGTGCTCGCCTCGACCGACATCGGGATCTCGAGCTCGGTGTCGAAGCCGAACTTCTCCGCCTGGGCGCGGATCGCGGCGGCACCCAGCTCGACCCCCATCTCGGCCATCGGCACGTTGCAGGAGAGCGAGACCGCGGTCGCGAGGGTCACCGTGTCTCCCGAGCCGCAGAGGCCGCCGCCGGAGTTGGTGACCTGCGAGCTCGAGCCCGGCAGGGTGTACGCCTGGACGTTCGGGAAGCTGGAGTCGGGCGTGAAGCGGCCCGATTCGAGGGCGGCCGAGGCGACGACGAGCTTGAAGACCGAGCCGGGCGGGTTGAGCGAGCCGCCGATGGCGCGATTGATGAGCGGGTCGGTCGGGTCGTCGTTCAGCGCGCGGTACGCCGCGAGGACGTCGTCCGTGTCGTGCGACGCCAGGGCGGTCGGATCGAAGGTCGGCTTGGAGACCATCGCGAGGATGCGGCCGGTGGCCGGCTCGGTGACCACGACCGCTCCGGTGTAGTCGCCGAGGGCGTCGAACGCGGCCTGCTGCGCGACCGGGTCGATCGAGAGCTCGACCGAGGCGCCCTTGGGGTCCTGGCCGGTGACCAGGTTGTTGATCTCGTCGAAGAACTGCGAGTTCGAGGTGCCGGAGAGGTAGTCGTTCAGCGAGCGCTCGATGCCGGTGGTGCCCTGGTTCAGGGTGAAGTAGCCGGTCACCGCCGAGTAGAGCGGTCCGTTCGCGTACTGGCGCTGGAACTTGTAGATGTCGTCCGACGGCGTCGAGGAGGCGATGGGCTCCCCGCCGGCGAGGATGACGCCGCGCTCCGTCGAGAAGCTCTCGTACAGCGTCCGGGTGTTCCGGGAGTCCTCGGACAGGGTGTCGGCCTGGAGGACCTGGATGGTGGAGGTGGACACGAAGAGGGCCACGAACATCGCCAGGACGACGAAGCTCACGCGCTTGAGTTCTCGGTTCATCGGGGAGTCACACCACCAGACGCGGCTGATTGCGCACTGTGTCGGACAGGCGGAGCAGGACGGCGACGATCATCCAGTTCGCGACGAGCGACGAGCCGCCGGCGGCGAGGAAGGGCGTCGTGAGGCCGGTGAGCGGGATGACGCGGGTGACGCCGCCGATGACGATGAAGCACTGCAGGGCGATCACGAACGAGAGCCCGACGCCGAGGAGCCGACCGAAGTCGTCCTGGCCGGCGAAGCCGATCCGGAAGCCGCGCGAGACCAGCAGCAGGTAGAGGCCGAAGATCGCGAAGAGTCCGGCGAGGCCGAGCTCCTCGCCCAGGCTCGCGATGATGTAGTCCGACTGCGGGACCGGGGTGATGTCGGGCATGCCCTGGCCGAGGCCGGTGCCGAGCAGGCCGCCGTGTGCGAGGCCGAACAGTCCCTGCACGAGCTGGTAGCTGCCGCCGGGATCGGCGCCGTAGCGGTCGGAGCTGAAGGCGTCGAGCCAGTTCGCGAAGCGATTGCCGACGTAGCCGAGGGTCTGGCTGGCGAGGATCGCGCCGCCGAGGAAGAGCCCGACGCCGATGAGCACCCAGCTGGTGCGGCCGGTCGCCACGTAGAGCATCACGAGGAAGAGGCCGAAGTAGAGCAGCGCGGTGCCGAGGTCGCGCTGAAAGACGATGACGCCCATCGTCACCGCCCAGACCACGAGGATCGGGCCGAGGTCGCGCAGCCGCGGGAAGCGCATCCTCAGGAAGGTCTTCCCGACCATCGAGAGCGAGTCGCGGTTGCGGACGAGGTAGCCGGCGAAGAAGACCGCGAGCGCGATCTTGGCGATCTCGCCGGGCTGGAAGCTGAAGAAGTCGCCGATGCCGATCCAGACGCGGGCGCCGCTGACCTCCTTGCCGATGAACGGCAGGAGGGGGAGCAGGAGCAGCACGATCGCCGCGAATCCGGCCACGTAGGTGTAGCGGAAGAGGACGCGGTGGTTGCGGATCACCAGCAGGACGACGATCGCGGCGACGATCGCCAGGCCGCTCCAGATGATCTGCCGGACGGCGACCGACTCCCAGCCCGTCGCGCCGTCGGCGATGTCGATCCGGTAGATCTCGGCGACGCCGAGCCCGTTGAGGACGGTGGCGATCGGCAGGAGGAAGGGATCGGCCTCGGGCGCCGCGAAGCGCAGCACGACGTGGACGACCAGCACGAGACCGGAGAGGCCGGCGCCGAGCGAGACGAGGGTGGTGTCGACCGCGCCGAGGGCGCCGAGCTGGACCAGGACGATCGCCGACGCGTCGATCAAGCACGCGCCGATCAGCAGCAGCAGCTCGAGATTGCGCAGGCGCTGGCGGAGGAAGCGCGGGCGCTCCCGGGTGGCGGGGGGAGTGGCGGTGGCGGTCACGGTGCTCCGTTCGCGTCCGTCAGGCGCTCGACGATGTCGACGGCGCCGGCGTAGGAGTCGGCGCTGATCGTCTGCTCGAGCTGCTCGACGTCGTAGTCGCGGAGGGAGTCGAGGGGGATCCCCGTGTCCTCCTTCACTCCGGAGAGCGAGAGCGGCCCGACCGACTGCTGGATGCCCTGGTAGATGATGACGTTCTGGCCGTCGGTGCCGACGTAGAAGCGCGACTGCGTCCAGTCGTAGGCGAGCAGGACGCCGAGGAAGCCGGCGATCAGCACGAGCGAGAGGCCGACGAGCCAGGTGATCCGGCGGCGCAGGTGCCGGCGGCGGTCCTCCTCGATCAGCTCGTCGAGGTAGTCCTCGGACGCGGGCTCGAAGTGGGTCGGGCCCTGGGCGGCCGGGGCGCGGGTGTGCAGGCGGAGGCCGGGGATGCGGATCCGGTTCTGCGAGTCGTCGGTGCTGAGCGGCGTCGGCGCGGCGGCGGAGCCGACGATCACGGGCTCGGCCGTCGGCGCGAGGATCTGCGCGGTGTCGCCGGCGCCCGGGACGTCGAGGATGACGACCGTCACGTTGTCCGGTGCGCCGTGCGAGAGGCTGTCGCGGATCAGGCGGTCGGCGACCTGCTGCGCCGTCTCGTCCCGGGAGAGCTCCTTCTGGATCTCGTCGTGCGGGACGACGCCGGAGAGGCCGTCGGAGCAGATCAGCCAGCGGTCGTTCGGCTCGGTCTCGAGGGTGAGGGTGTCGATCTCGGGATTCGTGTGCACGTCGCCGAGGACCCGCATCAGGACGGAGCGGCGCGGGTGCGTCATCGCCTCCTCCTCGGTGATGCGGCCGGAGTCGACGAGGCGCTGGACGAAGGTGTGGTCGGTGGTGACCTGCTCGAGCTTGCCGTCGCGGAGCACGTAGATCCGGGAGTCGCCGATGTGCGCGATGGCGACCGACTCGCCCACGCGGACGATGGCGCTGACGGTGGTGCCCATGCCGGTGAGCTCGGGGTGGTCGACGACGGCGTCGGCCAGCATCGTGTTCGCGGCGAGCAGCGTGCGCTTGAGCTCGTCCTCGGCCTCGTAGGTGGAGGCGTACGTGCGGTCGGCCTGCGCGATGCGCTTGATCGCGATGGAGGAGGCGACGTCGCCGCCCGCGTGCCCGCCCATGCCGTCGGCCACGACGAAGAGCTGCCGGCCCGCGTAGCCGGAGTCCTGGTTGTTGGAGCGGATGCGGCCGACGTGCGAGACGGCGGCGCTCTCGCGCGTGACGCCCGTCTCCGCGGCGCTGTCGGGTGTGGCTGCCACGCGCTACGACCGCCGCAGCTCGAAGGTCGTCGTGCCGACCTTGACCGGGGTGTTCAGCGGCACCTTGGTGGGGGCGCCGACGCGACGGCCGTCGAGGAACGTGCCGTTGGTGGAGTCGAGGTCCTGGATCATCCACTCGTCGTTCCAGATCAGCAGGCGCGCGTGGTGCGTCGAGGTGTAGTCGTCGCGGATCACCAGCGCCGACTCCGAGGAGCGGCCGATCGTGAGCGGCTCGCCGTTGAGCTCGAGCTCGGTGCCGCGCTTGGGGCCCGAGGTGATGACGAGGCGCTGCGCGGTGTGCACGGTGGCGACGCCACCGGAGTCGGTGCGCTCCTCGCGGGGGCGCCGCGCGGAGGGGGCCGACGGCTGAGGCGCGGGGGCGGGGGCCGCCGCGGCGGCCACGACGGGCTGCGCGGCGGTGACGAACGGAGCGGCGTCCTGCCCGGCGGCCGGCTGCTGGCCGGCGGGCAGCTTGCGCACCCGCTGGCCGAACAGGTCGGAGCGCAGCGCGTAGACGATGCCGAACACGAAGAACCACAGCAGCGCGAGGAACGCGATGCGCAGGAGGAAGAGAGTGAGCTCGCTCATAGCCGGTCGTCCCAGAATCCCTCGGAGGAGCGCCCGGACGGACCGGACGGCGAGCGGTCGGCGCGCGCGGGTGCGGCGCCCTGGACGACGCGGAAGACGATCCGCGTGCGTCCGATCGAGATGGTCTGCCCGGGCGAGAGCGGCGCCTGGGTGACGGGCTTGCCGTCGAGCTTGGATCCGTTGGTGGAGCCGAGGTCGTGGACCTGGGCGCGGACGCCGTCCCAGAGGATCTCGACGTGCTTGCGGGAGGTGCCGGAGTCGTCGACCGTGATGTCGGCGTCGCTGCCGCGCCCGATGACCGTCCTGGACTTCGTGATCGGGTAGCGCTTGCCGTCGATCTCGAGCGCGGGCGTGGAGGCGACGACGCCCTTGACGCTGCGGGAGTCGACCTCGACCATCCCGGCGCTGAGCGACTCGTCGGCCGCGAGCGAGATGTCGATCGGGCCGGAGAACCGGAAGCCCTGCTTCTTGGCGTGCTCGGTGGCGACCGTGGTGAGCTCGTCGATGAGCGTCGGGCCCATCCGCTCCATCCGGTCGAGGTCGGCGGCGGACATGCGCAGGGTCAGCTGATTGGGCACGAGGATGCGGTCGCGGGTGACCACGGCCGCCGTGGTGTCGAGCTCGCGGCGGAGAGCGGAGGCGAGCTCGACCGGCTGCAGACCCGACTTGAAGGTCCGAGCGAAAGCGCCGTTGACGACGCGCTCGAGTCCCTTCTCGAAGTTGTCCAGAATGCCCACAGTCTTCCGATCTTCCGTTTCTTCGCCTCTCGGCGGTCGCGTTGGGATCGAGGTGTCTGCGCGCCCGGTCCGCTTCCGATCTCGTGTCTGCGCCGCGCACGGCTACGGGCATGTTACTGGGATGCTCTGGATACGGCCTCCCCGAGCGGGATTCGGGGTGCGGACCGCGCCCGTCCGGACGCGGGGCTCCGGCTCGCGGGACGTCGTCCGGCACGCTCGAATGCGCCGATCTCGCGAGCCGAGGACCGTTCCGCGAGCCCGAGGCGGCAGGCGACGCCCGTGCTCGCGCGGCCCGGTTTCCGGTGTCGGCCGCGGGGATGCTAGTCTTTCTCGTCGGTGCTTCGGTGCCGTTGGTGAGCGCGAGTGGCGGAATAGGCAGACGCGCACGGTTCAGGTCCGTGTGCCCGAAAGGGCGTGGGGGTTCAACTCCCCCCTCGCGCACCAGAGACACAGCCCCCGATCGGAATCCGGTCGGGGGCTTCGTCGTTCCAACGCGCTGCGTCGTTCCGGAGCCCGGTTCTCTCCGGCCTGCTGAAGCTCACTCGATCGGGAACTGCAGCTGTTCGCCGGGGCCCGGATCCTGCGGCGCTCGGTGGTGGCGTGTCTTGACAGGGAACGCCGGTCCCGGCCCGTACGACACCGCCGGTCCGCGCTCGGGTCCTGGAGACTTCGCGAGCAGATCGCGTTTGATGAGGTCTGCGATGAGGCGCGATGTCGATTGGGAGTCGAGGTCGAGGAGAACGCGCACCATCCGTGCGTTGACGACCCCGGTCTCTCGGAGCAGATCGATGATCTTGCGGTCCAGCTGATCGGTCGTTCGCCGACGGTAGGTGACGGCAGCTCCCAGGGCGGCTAGGGGGCCCTCCCGAAGGCGATACCGCGGCAGGGTCTTCCTCGAGGTCTCCCGGGTCGGTTCGAGCAGCGGCACGCGCTCCGAGTCCAGTCGCTCCAGAACCGACTGCGCTTCCGAGACCCCTGACTTCTGCAGTACGGGCACGAGCTGCTCAGCGGTGACCGTGCGCTGAGTGAGGAGCGTGAGCAGGATCGTCATGGTGTCAGCGTCCTCGGTCTCCTCAGGCGGAAGTGTCGCCACGAAACGAGTGAGAGCGGAGTTCGGGGCACCTCCGATCAGAGTCACGCGCACGTGATCGCCTTCGGAGAGGAACGACGGTGGCTGGTGCCCGAGTCGTGCCATCTCGGCGTACATCTTGTCGACACCCGATCCAGCCGTCTCGGCGTAGCCGAGTGTCCGGAGCGCGCCGGCAAGTTGGCCGTTCCTCGGACGCGATGACGTCGTCAGGACGTTGTCCGCCCGCACTCCGCTGACGAAGGCGCCTGGAGAGGTGACGACGAGCTGTGTCTGCGTGTGCTCGACCGTGACTCGACCACGACCCCGATAGTCGCGGTGCATCGCCGCATTGACCACCACTTCGCGGATGGCGGCTTCGGGCAGGTCGGCGACGTGAAGCTGCTGACCTTTTCCGATCGACAGAGGCGTCGTATCGATCCGGGCACTGATCAGCTGGAAGAGCTGCTCGAGCAGGAGCACGAGGGGGCCGGAGAGCTGCTCGTTCGCCGTCAGGGTTCCGGCGGGAGTCCTTCGGTGGACATAGGAGAAGGTCGCCGCCAGGGCGTACTCGTCCGTGACGAGCAGCGCGCCGGCGTTGGTGAGCCGACCGTCATCGGTCACCACGCCGAGGCCGCGGAGGACGTCGATCTCGTGCGACTGCTGTGCCAGCCTCCGGCTCGTCGGTGACGCCGCCCGCTCCAGCAGTCGTCGCACAGCCGCCATCGCGAGCGGATCAGAGGCGGACGCCTTCGTCCCGGACGCGTCCGCCGACCAGTCCTGACCGCGTCGCTCGGCGATGACGGAAGCGATGCGATCCGTGGACATCGGAGTGCACGCATCTCCGATGCGCTCGGTGGGGATGCGGCTCTTCACACTGTGCACTGTGACGCTCGCCGGCACGTCGACCACGACGACCGGAGCACCGTCGAACATCCGAGTGGACACGTCGACGAGCAGGCTCGGCTCCGTCAGTTCGAAGATGCGGGATCGAGTCCGCTCGGGATCGAGGCGAGACCCCACGACGGCGTCCGGTCCTGCGACGCGGTCCTGCACGCCGACGATGACCAGGCCCCCCGACGCGTTCGCGAAACACGCCGCTGCCTCAGTGATGTTGAGGACGTCGTCGTCGGCGGATCGGCCGTCGGCTTTGAAGTCGAGGTTCTGGTTCTCGAGTGAGTGCGCGGTCGACCCCGCGATCAGCCGCCGCATCGCCTCCTCGAAGACCACGATCGAAGTTTCTCGCAAGTTTTCACTGATCCTGACTGTGTAGGGCTTGATAAAACTACTGCGAAAGCCGGTCGGGAAGAGCTGTAGGCGCGAGAGCCGTGATCGCGGTGGCGAGCAGGGTCCGCGTGACACCCTGGAGAGGGCACTCGACCTGAGTCGGAGCGACCCGGATGCACGCAGCGCCCTCTTCATGACGGGCAGAGTGGACACCGGGGGAGGGGCGCGTGTTCACCGGGCGGACGTCGCGGGCGGGCACTGTCGGCGCATGATCGCTCTCCGCGCCGACGTCGGCGGCCTCGACTCGCGGGCGCTGCCCGAGCTGCTCCGCCGACTCCGCAGGCACCGGCACGTGCAGGTGGGCGGGCGTCAGTGGATCGCGGTGCTGCCCGAGGTCGGCTCGGTGCTCCTCACGGACGGCGCCGAGCTCGTGCTCGACGTGCTGGTGGAGCGGCGCGCGCTGCTGCCGATCGTCATCGACACCCTCGAGGTGGAGCTGCGGCGCGACGGCTTCCGCGAGCGGCTCGCCCTCCGCTGGTCGACCCCCGACGCGGTCCCCGTCCCCTTCCGCTGACGCCCGGCGCCTCCCGCGAGATGCCACTTGTGCACGCCTTTCACGGCGTGTCGCGTGCACAAGTGGCATCTCGCGAGGGGGGGGAAGGACGGGGTCAGCGGCGGGTGAGTTCGACGACGGGGATGGTGCGGGTGGTCTTGGCCTCGTAGCCCTTGAAGCCGTCGGAGGCGTCGGTGAAGCGCTTCCAGCCCGCGTCGCGCTCGGCGCCCTCGAGGGTGCGGGCGCGGACGGGGACGGTGCCGTCGTCGGGGGTCTCGATCACGGTGTCGGGGTTCGCCTCCAGGTTGTGGAACCAGGCGGGGTGCTTCGGGGCGCCGGCGGCGGAGGCGGCGATCAGCCAGACGTCGTCGGAGGGGTGCAGGCCCATCAGCGGGGCGATGCGCTCCTCGCCGGATCGCGCGCCGGCGTGGTGCACGAGGACGAGGCTGCGGCCGAAGCCCGCGGTCGTCACCGTCCCGCCGTTCGCGCGGAACTCCGCGATGATCTGCTCGTTGAAGTCGGCCATGCTCGTGCTCCTCGACGTCGGTGTCAGGCGCGGGCGCCGAGGGCGTCCGTCCGCGAGCCGGGGCCGGACGCGGGAGGCGGCTCCGAGCCGCCGACCGCCGCCGCGGGATCCGCGAGCGCGCGACGCCAGGGTAGCTCCGCGGCCCCCACCAGCTCCAGCCTCGAGCGCAGGGCCGCGCGCTCGATCCGGACGCCGCGGGCGAGGTCGCTGAGGGCGCGCGCCGAGACGCGGGCCGCCAGGCGCTCGCGGTCGACGGTGAGCAGCGAGCCGAGGAAGCCGCCCAGGACGACCGCGGTCGGGTTGAAGAGGTTGATGTAGGTCGAGAGGCCCTCGGCGAGCAGGTCGACCTGGCGGGCCACCTCGCCGAGGACGGCGGGGTCGCGGGAGGTGCCGAGCGCGATGTCGAGCTCGTCCTGGTCGAGCACTCGCGCGCCGAGCACGTCGAGGAGGGAGCGCATCCGGACCTCGGCCTCGAGGCAGCCGTGCCGACCGCAGCCGCAGAGGCGGCCGTTCGCGGCGACGAGGGTGTGGCCGAGCTCGGCGGCGAACCCCGAGGAGCCCTGCAGCGGGACTCCGCCGATGATCACGCCGCCGCCGATGCCGCTGGCGCCGCCGGTCACGTAGACGACGTCGGCGACGCCCCGTGCGGCTCCGAACAGCGACTCGCCGATCGCGCCGAGCGTGGCGTCGTTGCCGACCGAGACGGGGAGGTCGAGCGCGCGGCTGAGCTGCGACGCGAGGTCGACGTCGCGCCAGCCCAGGTGCGGCGCGCGGTGCACGAAGCCCGAGTCGGCCTGCACGAGGCCCGGCACGGCGACGCCGGCGCCGAGGAGGACGCGATGGGTCTCCCGCTCGGCGCGGAAGCCGGCCACGATGCCGCTGACCACGCGGACGACGGTCGACGGGCTCGCCGGCTTCGGGGTGTCGAAGCGGACGCGGCGGAGGAGGTCCCCGTGCAGGCCGACCAGGCCGACGATGATCGCGTCGGTGTCGAGGTGGACGCCGACCATCGCGAAGGTGAGGCCGGGGACGACGGTCGCGCTCGGGCGGCCGATGCGGCCGTCGGAGGCGGTGGTCTCCTCCTCCACCCAGCCGAGCTCGCTCAGCTCGCCGACGAGGTTGGCGACCGCCGAGCGGTTCAGGCCGGTCAGGCGGCCCAGCTCGGCGCGGCTGATCGGTCCGGAGCGGTGCACCAGGGTCGCGATGGCGGCGAGGTTGTGCCGACGGAGCAGAGCGTTGCTCGATGCTCCGACTGCTCCTGCCATGCTGCTCAGCCTCTCGTCGGTGCGATGGGGCACCGGTCCGGGGATGCGCTCGGGCGCGGGCCCTCCGTGGAGAGAGCACGCGCCCGAGCACGGTGCAGGGAGGAGAGAAGGCTAGCGCCCGCCCGCCCTCCTCTTGTTGAAGATGTCGAACGCGACGGCCAGCAGGAGCACGAAGCCCTTGATCGCCATCTGCCACGCGGCGTCGACGGAGAGGATCGACAGGCCCATGTTGAGCACGCCCATCACCAGACCGCCGATGACCGCGCCGACCACCGTGCCGACGCCGCCCTGGACGGCCGCGCCGCCGATGAAGACCGCGGCGATCGCGTCGAGCTCGTAGTTCTGACCGGCGGAGGCGACGGCGCCGCCCGCGCGGGCCGTGCTGACGATGCCGGCGACACCGGCCAGCGCGCCCATGTTCACGAAGATGAAGAAGTTGACCCACTTCGTCTTCACGCCCGACATCATCGCGGCGAACAGGTTGCCGCCCATCGCGTAGATGTGGCGGCCGAAGACCGTCCGCCCGAGCACGAAGCTGTAGGCGAGGATCAGCACGGCGAGCACGATCAGGATGATCGGCGTGCCGCTGTACCCCGCGAGCAGCCAGGCGAGGGCCATGATGGCGACGACCGCGACGACCGCCTTCACATAGAAGGACGCGATCGGCTCACGCGGGAGCTCGAGACGGCGCAGCGTGGCGCGGGTGCGCACCTGCTGCACGACGAGGGCGACGCAGACGAGCAGCCCCAGCACCAGGGTGAGCGCGTCGCGGCCGGCGATGCCGCCGAGCACGCCCGGCAGCCAGCCCGCGCCGATCGCGGTGAACTCGGTCGGCAGGCCGTTGATCGTGCCGCCGGTGAGCAGGACCAGGGTGAAGCCGCGGAAGATCAGCATGCCCGCGAGGGTCACGATGAACGCCGGTATGCCGACGAAGGCGACCCAGAAGCCCTGCCAGGCGCCGACGGCGGCACCGGTGACCAGGGCGACGATCACGGCGGCCCACCAGGGCAGGCCCCAGTTGTTCATCGCGATCGCGGAGATGGCGCCGACCATCGCGACGACCGAGCCGACCGAGAGGTCGATGTGGCCGGCGATGATCACCATCACCATGCCGATCGCGAGGATCAGCACGTAGGCGTTCTGCTGGATCAGGTTGTTGACGTTGCCCGGCAGCAGCAGCCGGCCGTTCGTCAGGACCTGGAAGAGCAGGATGATGATCGCGAGGGCGGCGAGGATGCCGTACTGGCGGAGGTTGATGTTCAGACGGCGCGCCCGCTTGGGCGGCGTCGACGGCGTACTCGCCGGCGTTCCGCTCGGGGCTGTCGTGGTCGTGGCGCTCATCGGGCCTGTTCCTTTCCGGCGGTCATGTAGTGCATGAGGTGCTCCTGGGTGGCGTCGGCACGGTCGATCTCGCCCGTGATGCGCCCCTCGGAGATGGTGTAGATCCGGTCGGCCAGCCCGATCAGCTCGGGCAGCTCGGACGAGATGACGACGACCGCCTTGCCCTGGGCCGCGAGCTCGTTGATGATGCCGTAGATCTCGTACTTGGCTCCCACGTCGATGCCGCGGGTGGGCTCGTCGAGGATCAGCACGTCCGGGCCCGAGAAGATCCACTTCGAGAGGACGACCTTCTGCTGGTTGCCGCCCGAGAGCTTGCCGGTGACGGCGGAGACGCTCGGGGCCTTGATGTTCATCTTCGAGCGGTACGAGTCGGCGACCTTGTACTCGCGGTGCTTGTCGATCACGCCGAGGCGGGCGAGCCGCGAGAGCGCGGCGGCCGACACGTTGACGGTGATGTCGCCGATGAGGTTGAGGCCGTAGCGCTTGCGGTCCTCGGTCGCGTAGGCGAGGCCGTTGCGGATCGCCTCCTCGACGGTGCGCGTCTGGATCTCCTTGCCGTCCTTGAAGACGCGGCCGGAGATGCCGGTGCCGTAGCTGCGGCCGAAGATGCTCATCGCGAGCTCGGTGCGCCCGGCGCCCATCAGCCCCGCGAAGCCGACGATCTCGCCGGCCCGCACGGTGAAGGAGGCGTCCTCGACGACGACGCGGTTGATGTCGACCGGGTGGTGCACGGTCCAGTTCTCGACGCGCAGCTTCTCCTCGCCGATCTGCGGATCGCGCGGCGGGAACATGCTGTTGAGGTCGCGGCCGACCATCGCGCGGATGATCCGGCTCTCCGAGGCGTCCTCGCCGGCCATCGCGAAGCTCTCGATGGTGCGGCCGTCGCGGATGATCGTCACCGTGTCCGCGATGGCGCGGATCTCCTTCAGCTTGTGGCTGATGATGATGCAGGTGATGCCCTGGCGGCGCAGCTGGTCGATCAGGCCGAGCAGGTGGTCGCTGTCCTCGTCGTTGAGCGCGGCGGTGGGCTCATCGAGGATGAGGAGCTTCACCTCCTTCGCGAGCGCCTTGGCGATCTCGACGAGCTGCTGCTTGCCGACGCCCAGCTCGAGGATCTTCGTCGCCGGGCTCTCGGCGAGGCCCACGCGGGCGAGCAGCTTGGCCGCCTCCGCGTTGGTGGCGTTCCAATTGATGACGCCGCGGGTGGACTTCTCGTTGCCGAGGAAGATGTTCTCGGCGATCGAGAGGTAGGGGCTCAGAGCGAGCTCCTGGTGGATGATGACGACGCCGTCGGCCTCGCTGTCGTTGATCGAGCGGTACTGCGCCTGGCGGCCCTCGAACTCGATCGAGCCCTCGAAGCTGCCGACGGGATAGACGCCCGAGAGGACCTTCATGAGCGTCGACTTGCCGGCGCCGTTCTCGCCGCAGATGGCGTGGACCTCGCCCGGCTGGACCGAGAGCGAGACGCCGTCGAGGGCGCGGACGCCGCCGCCGAACTCCTTGACGATGTCGCGCATGATGAGGATGGGACTGGCCAACAGGGCCTCACTTCGTTGTGCAGAGGATGGGCTTCGAGGGAAAGAACTGGGAGAAGGGCGGGGTGGGGGAGGATCACTCCTCCCCTGCCCCGCCCGACCGATCAGAGTCCGACGTCGCCGGCCTTGAGGAAGCCGGAGTCGACGAGGACCGACTGCACGTCGTCCTTGACGACGACCTGCGGCTCGAGGAGGAAGGACGGGACGACCTTCTCGCCGTTGTCGTAGGTCTTCGTGTCGTTCACCTCGGGCTCGTCGCCCGCGACGATCGACTGCACCATCTGGAAGACGCGGTCGCCGAGGGTGCGGGTGTCCTTCCAGACCGTCATCGACTGCTCGTCGGCCAGGATCGCCTTGACGTTGGCCTTGTCGGCGTCCTGCCCGGTGATGATCGGGTAGTCGGCGCCGGGCGCGTAGCCGGCCGACTTCAGCGAGGCCTCGATGCCGATCGCCAGGCTGTCGTTGGGGGAGAGCACCACGTCGACCTTCTGGTCACCGGTGTAGAAGGAGGAGAGGCGGTTGTCCATCTCGGACTGCGCCTTGTCCGAGGCCCAGCCCTGGATGCCGATCGAGGCCCAGTCGTCGTCCGAGGCGGGCGACTTGCCGGACGGCACGACGAGCTTGCCGCTCTCGATGTAGGGCTGCAGGACGTCCCACGCGCCGGAGAAGAAGAACTTGGCGTTGTTATCGTCGGGGCTGCCGGCGAAGGGCTCGAGGGTGAAGGGACCCGCGGCGTTGGCGAGGTCGAGGGTCGACTCGATGTACTGGCCCTGGAGCTGGCCGACCTTGTAGTTGTCGAACGTCGCGTAGTAGTCGACGTCGGCGGTGCCGTTGATCAGGCGGTCGTAGGCGATGACGGTCGCGTTCTGCTTCTTCGCCTCGGCGAGCACGGGGGCGAGCGCCTCGCCGTCGATGGCCGCGACGACGAGGATCTTCGAGCCGCCGGCGATCTGGTTCTGGATCTGCGAGATCTGCTGGTCGGTCTTGTTGTCGGCGTACTGCAGGTCGACGGTGCAGCCGTCGCCCTCGAGCTGGGACTGGAGGCCCTCGCCGTCGTTGATCCAGCGCTCGAGGCTGCGGGTGGGCATCGAGATGCCGACGGTGCAGTCGCCTTCGGCACCCGCGCCGGCAGCGGCGCCGCCCGAGTTGGCGGGGCTGGCGGAACAGGCGGCGAGGCCGAGGGAGATGATGCCGGCGGCGGCCAGCGTGGTGATGCTGCGGGAGAACTTCATGGAGTGCATTCCTCTCTGAAAGCAGTGTCCGAGGATGAGGACGGCGCGAGAGCGTGCAGGTGGGAGCACGTCGTCGTGTCGTCGCCCGGGAGGGGCGGGGAGCCCCGAGGGGCTTTGTCCACGGAGACAACATATTGCGCGTGCACCGGTCTGTAAAGCGCGACGGGAGATCGATCCGTGGCGTTGCCCAACCGTGACCTTCCCCCGGTGCCTCCGCGCCAGTGCTGGGTGAGACCGCTCTCAGGAGGAGACATGAAAGAGGGGACCCCGGGCACGAGCCGAGCTCGTTCCGGGGTCCCCGTGTTCTGCAGCGCCGTCGTCAGAGCCAGCGGCGCAGGCCCGGCCGCTCCAGGACGCCGGCCAGGGTGCGGTTCCGGGTCCGCATGATGCGGACGAGGAGACCGGTCGCGGAGATCCGCGAGCAGGTCGCCGCGAAGGCGAGGACGAGGCCCGAGAGCAGCGCCATCACCGGGTACTCGTCGATGAGCTGATCGGCCGACCAGTACATCAGCAGCGTCGCGAGCGAGGCGAGCGCGGCCGGCGCGGTGAGGATCCCCGCGATCAGCGCGACGCCCAGCCCGATCTCGACGAGCGGCGTGACGAAGCCGAAGAGACCGGCCTGATCGTGCAGGATCGTCGACGCGAAGAGCTGGAAGTAGTCGGGCACCCGCCCGTTCTCCGCGGCGCCGTCGGCGACGAGGAGGATGTCGGAGGCCCCGAATCCGGATCGCAGCTTGATCGCGCCCTCGTTGATCCAGAGCAGGCCCAGAGCGACGCGGACGGCGGTGCCCAGGGCCGCGGCCGCCCAGCGCCACCCGGGCCGCGTCACGAGAGCTTCGCCGCGCCGAAGACGGCCTTCGCCTTGTCGCAGTGCACGACGACGTAGGTGTAGTCGGCGGCGTCGCCCACATCGAAGCTCTGGGTCTTCGTGTCGTAGGAGACCGGGCCCAGCTCGACACCGGCGCTCACGGCCTTCTCGTCGGTCCCGTTCGTCAGGTAGAGGTGCAGGTCCGGGCCCTCGTCGGAGGAGAAGCCGCTGAGGTCGACCGTCTTTCCCGACACGGTCGCGGTGCCGGCGACCTTCTTGCCGTTGAGGCCCTCGAACGCGCCTTCGCGGCTCTCGCCGGCCGGCGCGACCGTCGACGGCGCCGTGGTCTTCGCGGCGGCGGAGCTGGAGCTCGTGGACGACTGCGAGGCGGTTCCGGTGGCCGGTGCGCAGCCGGTCAGGACGCCGGCGACGAGGACGACTCCGGCGATCGCCTTGGGGAGCAGGTGACGGGACATGGGGGTGTTCCTCTCATTCGTGGTCCTCCGGGTCGAGACGACGCGGAGGACGGGAAGGCGACCGGAAGGGGTCCGGTCGCGACCTCGGGCGGGCCGCAGCGGAGTGTGGGAACGGCGCGGCCCGCCCGAGGAGTGCGGGAAGGGTCAGTTGACCTTCGAGATGGCGCAGGACTTGAAGCCCGAGTTCGCGTTGACCTGCACGTTGTAGGAGTGCCCGGCCTCGAACGTGTAGCCCGATCCGACCGGGCAGGCGTACTGCTCACCCGGTGAGGCGACGTCGCTCTGCGCGGAGTAGCCGTTGATCAGCACCTGCGAGGTGGTGAAGGACTTCTTCCCGCCGCTGAAGATCGAGTCGAGGCTGCTGCTGTTGATCACGTACGGGGTCGCGGGGTTCTTGGCGGACGCCGAGGTGCCGAACGACTCGTTGGTGCCCGGGCTCAGTGCCGAGCCCCACTTGTTGCCGAAGATCCAGTACTGACCGTCGACGACGAGCGTGGCCGAGGCGTAGGCGCCCGAGTCGGGGCTGTCCGGGCCGGTGTTGCTCACCTGGAGGATGAAGTACGGAGCCGGTGCCGGCGGGGTCGCCCCGAAGAGCGCGACGCTGAAGGCGCCGGGGACGGCCGAGGTGTCGCCCCAGGCCCCGGGCGCGTAGTCGTTGTTGAGCGACCACTGCATGACGCCGGTCACGTGACCGTAGAGCTCGGGCTTCGCCTTCATCGCCTTCCACTGCGCGGCGAGGTCGGCGAGCACCGCGGCCTGGTCGTAGGCGGCGGCGCCGGATCCGCCGAAGACGTTGTTCGCGGTGCCGCTGGCGCCGGCGTTGCTGACCTGGCCGATCACGATCCTCGTGCCCTCGCCGATGCACAGCGAGGTGGCGGCGGAGCAGTCGGACCGCACCGCGCTGTTCAGCGCGCGGGCGATCGTGCTGAAGAAGCCGGGGTCCTTCTCGGCGGCGCCGCCGACCGTCCAGCCGCCGGTGTTGTAGGTCTGGGCGAGCAGGTAGTCGACCGTGCCGCTCTTCAGGAGCGGACCGAACTGGTCGTTCGCGCCGTCGTGGACACCGGAGGTGAGGGTCAGGTTCGTGGGCGCGGCCGGGTCCACCTCGGTCCCGCTGCTCAGGTAGACCTGCGGCGCGACGGCGAGGGAGAGGCCCGCGCCCTTCACGGTCGCGCCGAGGGCGCTGATCGTCGGGGCGTCGATGCCGTTCTCGAGGTCGAGGTCGACGCCCGTGATGCTCCCGCCGGAGAGCTTCGCGTTGTAGTCCTCGATCTGCGCGAGCAGCCGGGAGCCGACGGCGCTCGCCGTGCCGGTGTTCACGGTGTCCCGGGTGACGGTCTGCCCGCCGAGGCTGAGCAGGTTCACCGTGCCCTTCGCCTCCTGGTCGATGACCTTCTGCATCGCCGCGAGGGTCGCGGGATCGGCCGTGCTGCTCGCCGGGTCGGCGAAGGCGAACACGATCACGTTCGAGGCGGCGATGCCGGCCGGATCGATCTGCGCCAGCGAGCCGGTCGCTCCGAGCTGGAGGTAGGAGACGCGGAGGTCGGGGACGGCGCTCGCGGTGTCGGCGACGGCGGCCGGTGCGGCACCGCCCACGGCGACGGCGCTCGGAACGGCGACCGCGGCGGCGAGGGCGGCGGCGGCCAGGAGGCGGCGGCGGAGTCGTGGTCTCATTCTCGGGTGTCCCTTTCGTGGGTGGGGAGGGCGAGCGATGGTCGCGGCGGACGACGATCTGAACCGGCCTCGTGGGCGGCAGAGCGGTTTTCGCGGGGTCGACATCGATGGTGAGCCGATCGCGCGGCGTCCCGAAATCTCTGGCACGGATCATCGGAGATGGCGGGAACGGCTGATGAGGCTCAGTGATCCATGTCCGGAACCTGAAAGTGCTCTTCGTTCATGAGGACGTATATAAAGGTCGATGCTTGCGTATAGAAAGACATCCATCCGCGGAAAGACGGGGAATCGAAGATGGCGGAGATCAGCTGATTCGGCGGGGAATCACTCAATTGGCGCCGGACTTGAATTCGGCGCCCTTTCTCCTGTTACACTCACCGCTCGGTCACCCCGCAGCAGTCCCCGTTCACCGTGCGGATGAGCAGGTGGTGGCTTTGAGAATTCACATGTCCTGCCGTCGCGGACGTGTGGCGAGCGGATCCCGTTCCGGGGCGCTCGTAGCCGATCCTCGAGATGGAACAGCAGTGATGAAAGAGACCCTCCCGTCCACGGACTCCCCCCTCAGGCCGAGCTCGCCCTGCCGCATCGATCGGCAGCGCTTCAGCGGTCCGGGCGCCGAGAAGGCGATCAGCGAGTGGATGGGAGTCGGTGAATTCCATCCGCGCAGTCGAGAGGCGTTCGAGGCGGAGTCGGAGCGCGTGATCATCGATCAGGTGAGTGCTCAGCGGCTGACTGCCCGCGCCAATTACTTCACCTCTCCGGATTCGAGCTCCCTCGGATTCCCGAGAAGCAATCGCATCGAGATCGTGGCCCTCATCGAGGGCGAGTGCTTCATCTCCGTCGGCACTCAGCGCTATCGCCTCACCAGGGGCTCCATCGCCATCGCGGGCGGCGGCGAGCCGGTGTCCTCGGAGACCTACGACGTGACCGAGTGCGTCTTCATCAGCATTCCGGTCGATCAGCTGAGCGAGCGCTTCCGGGCCTCGGTCCCGCTCTACGGAGTGGAGGTGATCTCGCCGCCGCGACTGATGCGCCTGTTCCAGACGCTCTCGCACGAGCTCGCCTCGCAGGACTCGATCTCGCCGGACGCGTTCCGCACGCAGCTCGCGCAGCTGACCGGGCTGATCGAGGCGTCGCTGGCGAACCGGTCGCACCTCGCCGTCGGCGACCTCGATCGCATCAAGCTCTCCCGGGAGCACGTCGAGGGCTACGTGCGCGACCACCTCGCCCAGCGCGATCTCACCGTCGGCACCCTGGCCGAGGTCTTCCACACCAGTCCTCGCACGATCCACCGGCTCTTCGCGAGCGACGGACCGACCCTCTCCGAGTACATCCGGACCAGTCGACTGACGGCACTCGCCGCGGAGATCAGCGCGGCCGACAACCCCGACGGCTTCGAGGTGCTCGCCGCCCGGTGCGGACTGCACGAGTACGTGACCGCCGCCCGGCTGTTCCGCAAGGAGTACGGCCTGACCATGCGCCAGTTCTGGAAGGCGTACCGCCTGCGCTGAGGCTCGCGGCGCACCTCGGGCTCGTAGAATCACCCTCGGCTCGCCGGAACGCCGCGATCACGCGAGCCGGAGCCGATCTCGCGAGCCGAGGGTGGGGGCCGGAGCATGACGAAGGGCCGCCTGCGCGTGCTGCTGGGAGCGGCGCCCGGCGTCGGCACGACGTCCACGATGCTCGAGGAGGGCGGCCGGCTCGCCGCCGAGGGCCGCGACGTCGTGATCGCGGTCGTCGAGACGCACGGCCGCGCCGAGACCGCCGCGAGGATCGCGGGCCTCGAGGTCGTCCCGCGGCGCACGGTGCTGCACCGCGGTGCGCGACTCGAGGAGATGGACCCGGCGGCGGTGCTCGCCCGCCGACCCGACATCGCGCTGGTCGACGAGCTCGCGCACACCAACGCTCCCGGCACGCGGCACCGGAAGCGCTGGGAGGACGTGGCGGAGCTCCTCGACGCCGGCATCACCGTGCTCACGACCGTCGACATCCAGCACATCGCCTCGCTGAGCGACGTCGTCGAGGCGATCACCGGGGCGCGGCCGCACGAGACGATCCCCGACGCCGTGCTCCGCGCCGCCGACCGGATCGAGCTCGTCGACCTCGCTCCGCAGGCGCTGCGCGACCGGCTCGCCGCGGGCCGCGTCTTCCCGCCCGAGCGGATCGACGCCGAGCTCTCGCACCGCTTCCGCCTCGGCACGCTCACCGCGCTGCGCGAGCTGGCACTGCTCTGGCTCGCGGACGAGGTCGACAGCGCGCTCCGCGACTACCGCGGCGAGCACGGCATCGACAGCACCTGGGCCGCCCGCGAGCGCGTGGTCGTGACGCTGACCGGCGGCTCGGAGGGCGAGACTCTGCTGCGGCGCGGTGCGCGGATCGCGGCGCGCGCCTCCGGCGGCGACCTGCTCGCCGTGCACGTGCTGACGCCGGACGGACTGCGGACGCCGCGGCCCGAGGTGCTCGCGGCGCAGCGCGCGCTCGTCGAGTCGCTCGGCGGCAGCTACCACCAGGTGGTCGGCGAGGACGTGCCGCGCACGCTCGTCGCGTTCGCCCGCTCGGTGGACGCCACGCAGCTGGTGCTCGGTGTGAGCCGGCGCAGCCGCCTCGCCGCGGCGCTCACTCCGGGGATCGGCGCGACCGTGATCCGCGAGTCGGGCGACATCGACGTCCACATCGTCAGCCATTCGGCCGCCGGTCGCGCGGCGGTGCTGCCGCGCCTCGGCGGAGCGCTGACGCTGCGGCGCCGGCTCCTCGGCACGGCCCTCGCGCTGGTCGGCGGGCCGCTGGTCACCTGGCTGATGGCGAGCCTGCGGAGCGACGAGTCGATCACCAGCGACGTGCTCTCGTACCAGCTGCTCGTCGTGCTCGTCGCGCTGGTCGGCGGGCTCTGGCCCGCGCTGTTCGCGGCCGTCCTCTCGGGGCTGACCCTCGACTACTTCTTCGTCGATCCGCTCTACACGGTCTCCGTCGACGAGCCGCTCCACGAGCTCGCGCTCGCGCTCTACGTCCTGAACGCGGTGCTGGTCAGCGCCGTGGTGGACAGGGCGGCCCGGCGCTCGCGCGCGGCGAAGCGGTCCGGCGCCGAGGCGGAGCTGCTCGCGACGATCGCGGGCGGGGTGATCCGCGGCCAGGGTGCGCTGCAGGCGATCCTCGAGCGCGCGCGCGAGGCGTTCGGCCTCACCGGCGTCCGGCTGGTGCGGGACGGCACGGTGGTCGCCGCGGACGGCGAGCCGACGGCCGCGGGCGAGCCCGCGCGGATCCCGGTGGGCGCGCAGGCGGAGCTCGAGCTGCACGGCCGCGAGCTGGAGGGCAGCGAGCGGCGGCTGCTGCAGGTGGTCGCCGCGCAGCTCGACTCCGCGCTCGAGCGGGAGGCGCTGAGCGAGACGGCGAGCTCGCTGGCTCCGCTGGCCGAGACCGATCGGATGCGCAGCGCCCTGCTCTCCGCGGTCAGCCACGACCTGCGCCGGCCGCTGGCGGCCGCCACCGCCGCCGTCTCGGGACTGCGCTCCCGCGACGTGGAGTGGAGCGAGGGCGACCGGGCGGAGCTGCTCGCGACCGCGGACGAGAGCCTCACCACCCTGGGCGCGCTGGTCACCGATCTGCTCGACGTGACCCGGCTCGAGGCGGGAGTGCTCGCGGTGTCGCTCGCGCCGCTGGACGCGGCCGATGTCGTGCTGCCCGCTCTCGACGAGCTGGGGCTCGGCCCGGGGGAGGTCGACCTCGACCTGGATCCGGACGGGCCGGAGCTGCTCGCCGACGGCGTCCTGCTGCAGCGGGTCGTGGTGAACCTCCTGGCGAACGCGGTGCGCTACGCGCCGGAGGGGACCCGGGTGCGCGTGTCGACCAGTGTCTTCGGCGGCACGGCGCAGATCCGGATCGTCGACCACGGCCCCGGGATCGCGCCCGAGCGCCGGGAGGAGGTCTTCGTGCCGTTCCAGCGCCTGGGCGACGACGACAACACGACCGGGCTGGGTCTGGGGCTCGCGCTGTCGAAGGGGTTCACCGAGGGGATGGGCGGGACGCTCGAGGCCGAGGACACCCCGGGCGGCGGGCTGACGATGGTGGTGACGCTGCCGGTGGTGGCGGACGACGCGGCCGCCCGGACCGATGCCGCCGAGACCGATGCCGCCCAGACCGATGCCGCCGAGCCGCGGGCCGCGGGAGCCGATGCTTCGGGAGGAGCCGCATGAAGATCCTGATCGCCGACGACGACCCGCAGATCCTGCGCGCGCTGCGGATCACCCTGACCGCCCGCGGCTACGACGTGGTCACCGCGGGCGACGGGACCGAGGCGATCAATCGCGCCATCGACGAGCGGCCGGACCTCTACATGATCGACCTCGGCATGCCGCGGCTCGACGGGGTCGAGGTGATCCAGGCGCTGCGCGGCTGGACGAGCGCGCCGGTGCTGGTGGTCTCGGGGCGCACCGGGTCGGCCGACAAGGTCGGCGCCCTCGACGCGGGGGCCGACGACTACGTGACCAAGCCGTTCTCGATGGACGAGGTGCTCGCGCGCATCCGGGCCCTGTCGCGGCGCGTGCAGCCGGCCGAGGGCGAGCCGACGGTGCGGATCGGCGACGTGACCGTCGACCTCGCGGCGAAGAGCGCGATGCGCGACGGCGCCGCGGTGCGGCTCACGCCGACGGAGTGGCAGGTGCTGGAGATCCTCGTGCGGAACGCGGGCAAGCTGGTCACCCGGCGCTCGCTGCTCGACGAGATCTGGGGGCCGACCCACGTGACCGACACCGGCTACCTCCGGCTGTACCTCGCGCAACTGCGCAAGAAGCTCGAGCCCGATCCCGCGCACCCGCGGTTCCTGCTGACGGAGGCGGGGATGGGCTACCGCTTCGTGCCGGGCGAGGACGCGGCGGCGCGGTAGCGGTGTCGGCGACGCCGGATCAGGACGCCTCGACGTAGGCGGCGGCGGCCTCGCGGAGGATCTGCGACTTGCTGACGCCGCGGCTCTTCGCGAGCCGGCTCACCTTCTGGTCCAGCCCTCTGGTCGAGCGGACCTTCCACACCGGGCCGGCGGGCTCCGCCGCGTCGAGCCGCGGACGACCGCGGGCGATGGTCACGGCGTCCTCGAGCGTTGCGGCCCCGGTCGCCGCGAGCAGCGCCGCGCGAGCGCCGTCCGCTGCGTCCGACCCCGTCAGGCGTGTGCCGGGGATCGCGGCGAGGTCGCCGTGCTCGGCCCGCTCGGCGAGTCCGTCGTAGTCGGTCATGTCCTTCTCCTCCGTCGATCAGGTGTCGGTGCAGGTCACTGAGCGGCATCACGTGGAAGATCGTCAGGGTGCGGGGTGGGCGTTACCGGATAATACGGGCCACAGAATGTCTGACGCGGTCGATGGCGCGGCGCGCAGCACCCATCGCGACTCCCTGGTCGGGTACTCCGGTCCGCTGATCGACCGCGTCCGTGCTCGACCCGGCGCGTCCGCCGTCGGTCTCGGGGGGGTGAGGCGGCGGGGAGTGGAACGGGGGACGCCGACGAGACAGACTCCTCAACAGGGCCCGGAACCAGAATCTCTCCTCCGATCGGCGTCCCGGAATCGTCCTCGCCCGAAGAACGGCGGCACGCTTGCGGGAGTCCACTTCGCGGAAGGAGCCGCCCATGGTCGTCCCCGACAGCGCCATCGGCGTGGCGATCCTGCTCGCGCTGGTCGTGCCGGGCGTGCCCTACGCAGCGGTGCGGCTCTGGCTCAGGGGCTTCAGGTGGACTGACCAGAACGTGAGCACTCGCGTCTTCGATGCGGTCCTCGTGAGCGTCGTCCTCGATGCGGTGTACCTCGTCGTCCTCGGCGACGATCTGGTGGCCTTCGCGAGCGACCCACGCGCCTCCTTCGAGCGGGAGCCCCGGCTCGTCGGCGGCTACCTGCTGTGGCTCGGGGTGCTGATCCCGTCCGCGGCGGCGTTCGTCCTGCACTTCAGGCCGCGGTGGTGGCGCCCCGACTGGCGATGGCTCGCGCGCCCGCAGTTCCGCTGGATCCGCTTGCCGGTCGGACGGGCTACGGCGTACGAGAGCATCCCGACGGCATGGGACAAGGTCGCGCAGACCATGGTCGATACCTGGGTGAAGGTGCAGCTTCCCGACGGTCGCCGAGTCGGCGGATGGATGTCGGTGAAGAGCTTCGTCTCGACCTATCCGCAGTCTCGCGACATCTTCGTCGAAGTGCAGTTCGAGGTCCTGGCCGACGGGACCTTCGGTGGAAGGATCGAAGGGAGTCGCGGCGTCTGGGTATCGGTCCCGGAGGGGGCCGTCGTCGAATGGCTCGACGCCGCTCGTCCTCAGCAGAAGGAGGGATCGCATGTCGGATCGGACCACGACCACTGAAGGGGCGCTCGCCAGGGGTCAAGCACCTGTGCAGGGCCACCCCGCACCCGCGGTGGCACCGAAGACGCCGTCGGGGATCTACACGCCGCCGGCGCTGCTCGGCATCCCTTCGCCGCCGATGGCGACAGGCGCTTCCTCACCTCGATAGCAGTGGATCGGCGCGCGGGCTGCTGTCGGAGGCGCGGGGGACAATGGAGGGACCCCAGGAGAAGGAGACCACCGTGGATCAGCCGCGCATGAACGTCGAGTCGTTCAACCTCGATCACCGCACCGTCGCCGCGCCCTACGTGCGCCTGGCCGACGCGAAGACGCTTCCGGCCGGGGACCACCTCGTCAAGTACGACGTGCGCTTCACCCAGCCCAACCACGGCCACCTCGAGATGCCGACCGTGCACTCGCTCGAGCACCTGTTCGCGGAGAAGTCGCGCAACCACTCCGACCGCGTCGTCGACTTCTCGCCGATGGGCTGCCAGACCGGCTTCTACCTGATCCTGCAGGGCGAGCCCGAGCTCGCCGAGGTGCTGGACCTGGTCGAGTCGACCCTCCGCGACATCACCGAGGCCACCGAGGTCCCCGCCGCCAACGAGACGCAGTGCGGCTGGGGCGCGAACCACTCGCTCGAGGGCGCCCAGGACGCGGCGCGCACGTTCCTCGCGCAGCGCGACCAGTGGGAGCAGGTCACCGCGTGAGCGCGGTCGAGGCGATCGTCCTCGTCGCGATGGACGAGGAGGCCGAGCCGTTCCTCGCGGCGGCGGGCGGCGCCCCGGAGCCCGTCGCCGTGGGCAACGCCCTGCAGTGGTCGATCGAGGTCGGCGGCCACCCGGTGCTGCTCGTGCGCACCGGCGTGGGGCTCGTGAACGCGGCCGGCGGGCTGACGGCGGCGGTCCTCCGGGTGGGGGGCGCGCCGCTGGTGATCAGCGCCGGGTCGGCGGGCGGGCTCGGTGCCGAGGTTCGCGTCGGCGACGTGGTCGTCGGCGACGAGTACGTGCAGACCGATGCGGACGCGCAGGCGTTCGGCTACGCGATGGGGCAGGTGCCGGGGATGCCGGCGCGCTACTCCGGGCACGCGCCGGCGCTCGCCGCGGACCTCGACGCGACGATGCCGGACGGTGCAGCGATCACGGTGCGGCGCGGGCTGATCGTCTCGGGCGACGTCTTCGTCTCGGGCGACCACGTCGCGCGGGTGCGCGGACTGTACGACGGGGCGCTGGCGACGGACATGGAGTCCGTGTCGCTCGCGCAGACCGCCTTCGTGCACGGGCTGCCGTTCGTGTCGGTGCGCGGCATCTCGGACCTCTGCGAGCCCGGGTCGTTCGAGGCGCACGTGGACGACGCGGCGGACCGCTCGGCCGCCGTGGTGCGGGTGCTGCTGGACGCTGTGGGCTGATCCGCGGCGCGGGGCGGGGCGGTATGCGGAGCCGGGGTGCCGGGTCTCGATACGCCCCTTCGGGGCTACTCGACCAGCATGTCTTCGATCCGTCGAGCTGCTCGACCGGCATGTCTTCGGTCCGTCGGGCTGCTCGACCGGCATGAACGGGATGCCGCCCGTCTTCTCCCTCATCGATGAGAGGCCGACCGGCATGATCTCGGCGGTTCATGCTGATCGAGTAGCCCGCGGAGCGGGCGTATCGAGATCCACCTGCGTCAGAGGACGGGTCTGCTGACCCGCCCTGCTGGTGAGGGCGGGTCTCGATACGCCCCATCGGGGCTACTCGACCAGCATGCTGCCGGCACGTCGGACCATCCGACCGAGAAGTTTCGGCGGGGGTGTCGATATCGGCGGGCGCCGTTCGACGGGATAGTAGGAGGGCGCAGAGGGCGCCCGCGAATCCCGAGGAGACCACCGTGAAGTACATGCTGATCATGCGCGCGACCGATGCCGCCAAGGCCGCCTACGAGGCGATCCCGTTCGACGAGATCATCACCCGGATGGGGCAGTACAACGAGGCGATGATCACCGCCGGCGTCCTGCTCGCGGGCGAGGGGCTCGCCGACGACGTCGCGACCTCCGGGTTCGTCGTCGACTTCTCCTCCGAGCCCGCCGCGATCACCGACGGCCCCTACGGCGAGACGCACGAGCTGTTCAACGGCTTCTGGATCATCCAGGTCTCCTCGAAGGAGGAGGCGAAGGAGTGGGCGCTGCGCTGCCCGCTCGTCCCCGGCAACAAGCTGGAGGTGCGCCGCGTCACCGACGAGAGCGACTTCGCGGACTTCGCCGACAACGAGTACCTCCAGAAGGAGGCCGGCTGGCGCGAGGACGAGAAGGCCCGCGCCGAGAACGGCTGACATGACGCCGGCGCCGCCCGGGGAGGAGATCCGGGCGCGGGTCGACGCCGTCTGGCGGATCGAGAGCGCGCGCATCGTCGGGACGCTCGCGCGGGTGACGGGCGACGTCGGCCTGGCCGAGGATCTGGCGCAGGAGGCGCTCGTCGAGGCGCTCGAGCAGTGGCCCACGACCGGCGTCCCACGCAACGCCGGGGCCTGGCTGACGGCCGTGGCGAAGCGCCGGGCGATCGACGGCTGGCGGCGGCGGACGGCGCTCGACGAGCGCTACCGACTCCTCGCCCGCACCCTCGAGGAGAGCGTCGACGACGAGTGGCGGCCGATCGAGGACGACGTTCTCCGGCTGGTCTTCACCGCCTGCCACCCCGTCCTCTCTCGGGAGGCGAGCATCGCGCTCACGCTGCGGCTCGTCGGCGGGCTCGGCACGGAGGCGATCGCCCGGCTCTTCCTGGTGCCGGTCGCGACCGTCCAGCAGCGCATCGTCCGGGCGAAGAAGTCGCTCGCGGCGTCGGGCGTGCCGTTCGAGGTGCCGGACCCGGCGGAGTGGCGGGCGCGGCTCGACGCGGTGCTCGGGGTCGTCTACCTGATCTTCACGGAGGGCTACGCCGCGACCTCGGGCGATCGCTGGCTCCGCACGGAGGTGGCGGGGGAGGCGCTGCGGCTCGGGCGCGTGCTCGCCGCGCTGCTCCCGCGCGAGCCCGAGGTGCTGGGGCTGCTCGCCCTGATGGAGCTGCAGGCCTCGCGGTTCGCGGCGTGGACGGCGCCCGACGGCTCGCCGGTGCTGCTCGAGGACCAGGACCGCACCCGCTGGGACCGCGGGCAGATCGAGCGCGGCCGGGAGGCGCTGCGCCGCGCCGACCGCGTGGGCAGGGGCCGCGGGTCCTACGGGCTGCAGGCGGCGATCGCCGAGTGCCACGCGATCGCGCCGAGCGTCGCCGCGACCGACTGGGAGCGCATCGTGCTGCTGTACGAGATCCTCGGGCGGGTGTCGCCGAGCCCGGTCGTCGAGCTCAACCGCGCCGTCGCGGTGTCGATGGCGACCGGTCCCGCCTCCGCGCTGCTGATCGTCGACCGGCTCGCGTCCGACGGGGTCCTCCGCGGGTCGCACCTGCTGCCGAGCGTGCGGGGCGAGCTGCTCGCGCGCCTGGGGCGGCGGGAGGAGGCGCGCGCCGAGCTCGCCGTCGCCGCCGCGCTGGCCGGCAACGAGCGCACCCGCGCCCTGCTGCTGGCCCGCGCGGCGTCGCTCTGACTCCGGCGCCCCGACTCCTCAGAAGTTGTCGTAGCGGGTGGTCGAGTACGACGACTTCTGGAGAGTGGAGGGAGTGAGGGAGCGGAGGGGCGTCCCGCGGCGCGCGGGTCAGCGCTCGGTGACGACGCCCGCCTCGACGTGCCAGTGGCGGGTCAGCTGCACGGTCTCGAGCATGCGGCGGTCGTGGGTGACCAGCAGCAGCGTGCCCTCGTAGGCCTCGAGCGCCTGCTCCAGCTGCTCGATCGCGGCGAGGTCGAGGTGGTTGGTCGGCTCGTCCAGCACGAGGAGGTTCGTGCCGCGCGCCTGCAGCAGCGCCAGGGCGGCGCGGGTGCGCTCGCCGGGCGAGAGCTCGCCGACGCGGCGCGAGACGTGGTCGGCTTTGAGGCCGAACTTCGCCAGCAGGGTGCGCACCTCGGCGGTCGGCCACTCCGGCACCAGCGCCTCGAAGGCGTCGGCGAGCGGGACGTCGGCGGCGAGCATCCCGCGCGCCTGGTCGATCTCGCCGATGGCGACGCTCGCTCCGAGTGAGGCGCCGCCCTCCTCGGGAGCGGAGCGGCCCAGCAGCAGTGACAGGAGCGTCGACTTGCCGGCGCCGTTGGGGCCGGTGATGCCGATGCGGTCGCCCGCGTCGACCTGCAGCGAGACCGGGCCGAGGGTGAAGGTGCCGCGGCGGGCGACGGCGCCGTTCAGCGTCGAGACGACCGAGCTCGAGCGCGGGGCGCTGCCGATGGTGAAGGCGAGCAGCCACTCCTTGCGCGGCTCCTCCACCTCCTCGAGCCGGGCGATGCGGCTCTCCATCTGCCGGACCTTCTGGGCCTGCTTCTCGCTCGACTCGGCCGAGGCCTTGCGGCGGATCTTGTCGTTGTCGGGCGCCTTCTTCATCGCGTTGCGGACGCCCTGGCTCGACCACTCCCGCTGGGTGCGGGCGCGCGAGACGAGGTCCTCCTTCTTGTCCGCGAAGTCCTCGTACTTCTCGCGGCGCTGGCGGCGGGCGGTCTCGCGCTCCTCCAGGAAGGCGTCGTAGCCGCCGCCGTAGACGGTGGTGGTGCCCTGGGCGAGGTCGAGCTCGAGCACGCGGGTGACGCTGCGGGCGAGGAACTCGCGGTCGTGGCTGACGAGCACCACTCCGCCGCGCAGACCGCGGACGAAGGCCTCGAGCCGCTCGAGGCCGTCGAGGTCGAGGTCGTTGGTGGGCTCGTCGAGCAGCACGACGTCGAAGCGGGAGAGCAGGAGGGCGGCGAGGCCGACGCGGGCGGCCTGGCCGCCGGAGAGCGAGGTCATCAGGGAGTCGGCGGCCACACCGCTCGTGCGCCCGGTCGCGTCGAGCGCGAGGCCGAGGTCGGCGAGGACGACGGGGGTCCGCTCGTCGAGGTCGGCGGCACCGCTCGCCAGCCAGCGGTCGAGGGCGAGCGCGTAGCGGTCGGCGATGCGGCCGTCGGGGTCGGGCTCCGCCAGCGCGGAGGCGGCCTCGTCGAGCTCGGCCGAGGCCTCCGCGGCGCCGGTGCGGCGGGCGATGTAGGCGGCGACGGTCTCGCCCTCGCGGCGCTCGTGCTCCTGGGGCAGCCAGCCGACGAAGGCGTCGCCGGGCGCGAGCACGACGCCGCCCTCGAGCGGCGCGGTCTCGCCGGCGAGGATGCGGAGGAGGGTGGACTTGCCCGCTCCGTTCGCGCCGACGACGCCGACCACGTCGCCCGGGGCGACCGTGAGGTCGAGGCGGTCGAACAGGGTGCGGTGCGCGTAGCCTCCGGAGAGGCCCTTGGCGACGAGGGTGGCGGTCACCGGTCCAGCGTAGGCGGGCGGGCCGCCGGCACCGGTCCCCGGTCGCTAGACGGTCTGATTGCACGCGAGTCTAGGATGGCCGGATGAGCGAGACGACGGTCCGGGGCGGCGCCGGCTACTGGTACCCGGACGAGTCCTCGACGCGACGTGCCGTCGAGGTGCTCAGCGCGATGCGCGGGTACCGGGTCTCCGAGGTGGCGATGCGCCGCCGCACCCGCGAGAAGATGGCGATGGGCGAGACCGACCTGATCGCGATCCAGTTCCTGCTGCGGCGCCAGCGGGAGGGCGACCTCGTCAGCGCCAAGGACCTCGCCGCGCACCTCTCGATCTCCTCCGCGTCGACCACCGTGCTGATCGACCGGCTCGTCCGCAGCGGGCACCTGGTGCGGAAGCCGCACCCGAGCGACCGCCGCGGCATCGTCGTCGAGGCGACGGTCGACAGTGATCAGGAGGTCCGCGAGACGCTGCAGGAGATGCACCGCCGGATGCTCGAGATCGCGGAGGACCTCGACGCCGGCGAGGCCGAGGTCGTCGTCAACTTCCTCCGCCGGATGGGTGCCGCGGTCGACGAGATCGACGCCGACGCCGCTGATCACGGCGAACCCGAGAAGTAGCTAGACCTTCTAGTAAAGAGGCGGACTAGGGATAGGCTGGCGGCATGGGTCAATTCCTCTACGGCACACCGCCGGCTGTGATCGAGATCGAGGACCGGACCCTCGCGCACCTGCAGATCGTCGTCTACGCGAAGTTCCGGCGCGACGAGCGCTTCAGCCTCACCCTCGACTCCATGCCCGAGGGGGCTCGCGGCCGCCACTCGTTCTGGATGAACCCGAACATCGCGCTGCAGTTCCACTTCGCCGGCAGCCGCCAGCCCACGATCAACCCGTCCTGGGTCGAGGTGCTGATGGACGCGGCGAACGGCGGCGGCGGGCTGCGCCTGCTGCCCGAGCCGCACGCCTGATCCGCGCCGCGGATCCGCTCCCGGCGGAGTCCGGCGACCTCCCGCCCCGCGCGTCTCCTAGGGTGGATCCGTGCGCCCGGGGGTGGGCGCGACGAGGGGGAGCACATGCGCGCACGAGTTCTGGGAGGCGCACTGCTCGCGCTGGTGGCCGCGGGGGTGCTCACCGGCTGCTCCGCGCCGGCTCCGGCGCCCACGGTGACGGTCTTCGCCACGGCGACGCCGACACCCGATCCGACCGTCACGGCCGCGCTCCCGCAGTCGACCGCCACGGTCTTCGTGCCGGTGCCGGAGGCGACCGTCACCTTCACTCCGAACGACGTCCCGGTGATCCCGGAGACGGCCTTCGCCGTCGACAACGGCGCGGTCCCCGGAGCGACCGGCGAGCCGGCCACGAACGGCGCAGGGGAGATCATCACCTACACCGTGGTCGCGGGCGACTCGTTCTTCGACATCGCCCAGCGCTTCGGGATCCCCGTGCAGCAGCTGCTGCGGATGAACCCGGGGGTCGCCGGCGCGGGCGAGGCGGTCTACATCGGCAACGTCATCAACCTCGACGCGAACTCCCTGGGCTGACCGCCGGCGCCGGACCGGTCGTCGGCCGGTCGCCCGGGGCCGCTCCGGCTGCCGGCGAGGCGCCGGGCGCTACTCCGACTTCGGCAGCAGGTGGAAGGCGAGCGCGAGCGACGCCGAGATCATCAGGATCCCGCCGAAGAAGAGGAACCCGGCCAGGTCGGGCAGCAGGAACGAGTTGCCGAGCACCAGGATCCCGCCGAGGAAGAGCACGAAAGAGAGGACGACGCCCAGACCAGTCATGCCCTCATCGTACGGGGCGCAGGACGGGAAGGGCGCCCGGCCTCAGGGCAGCAGGAGCGCTCGCAGCTCGTCCGCGCCCGAGGCCACCGCGATGGTGCCGACCGCCTCGAGCGGGGAGCCGTAGCCCCACTCGACCATGATCGTCGGCACCCCGTGCGCGGCGGCGCCGTGCACGTCGTGCTCGCGATCGCCGACCATGACCGGCGTGGAGAGGTCGACGCCGATCTCGCGGAGGCGGCGCAGCGCCTCCTCGACGACGTCCGCCTTCGCGCTGCGGACCTCGTCCTCGGAGGCTCCGCAGATGATCGTGAAGTGCTGCGCGAGGCCGTAGTGCTCGAGGACCCGGCGCGCGGCGGACTCCGGCTTCGAGGTGGCGAGCGAGAGCGGGATGCCGGCGGCGGCGATGCCCGCCAGCAGCCCCGGCAGACCGGGGTAGACGCTGGAGTCGAAGAGGCCGCCGGCGTTGTAGCGGCGGCGGTAGACGACGAGGGCGGCCTGCGCCTCGTCGACGCTCATCCCGCCGAGCTCGCGGAAGGCGTCGAGCAGCGGCGGCCCGACGTAGGCGAGCAGCTCGACGGGGGTGGGCACCGGGCGGCCGAGCTCGACGAAGGTGTCGACGAGGGTGCCGGTGATGCCGGGCGCCGAGTCGGTGATCGTGCCGTCGAGGTCGAAGAGGATGCAGCTCCAGGTCGCCTCGATGCCGGGCTGCGCGTCGGGCGCGAGAGTGGTGTCGGACATGGCGGGCTCCTGCCCTCGGAGGGACGTCGTGATCCCGGCGGTGTGCCCCGTCGGGGGGAACACTCTACGGTGCCGGGGCGTCGAGGGACTGCTCTCCGGAGTGCGCGCCGTCAGCGGACGGGGACCGGGAGCCAGTGCGAACGCCAGTAGCCGGCAGCCTGCTCGCCGACGTGGACACTCCCGGAGCCGCCCTCGGTGTGCAGATACCGCCCGGTCAGCCTGTTCCGGAAGCGGAGGTAGTGCACATCCGCCTTCTCCTCGATCCACTGGCTGCTCGCAGCCGTGACCGCCGCCGTGGTGTGCGCGAGGCCGTTTTCTCCAGCGTCATCGAGGTATTCGTTCGTCCATCTATTGCGATAGCGAACGTGTCCGTCGGGGGTGGGCTCGCTCCACCAGTGCGCGCTCCAGTAGGTGCTCGGCGCGCTGCCGACCTGCACGGTCTCGTTCCGGTTCGCCACGTGCATGACCTGCGAGGGGTCGTCGCGGTTCTCGAACCGCTTGTAGGTGTCGTAGCCCCGGTCGTCCTTCCACACCCGGAGGTGCTCGATCTGCCACTGCTTCGGCCAGACGTCGTTCGGCTCGCCCGAGCCGGCCCCTACGTAGATACTGAGAATGATCCCCATCCGCGAGTTCGGGGCGTCGTTCACGGTGTGCTTCAGCTCTCCGTCGAAGTAGAACTTGAGCTGTGTCGGCGTCCACTCCATGCCGTAGTCGTGGAACTCGCTGGAGACCGTGCTCGCAGGCAGGTGGGACGAGAAGGCTGCCGCCGCGCTGAAGTCGGGGGCGTCCCAGCGCAGGGCGCCGAGATACCACTCGTCCGTGTGGCTGAAGAAGGTCTCGAGCATGTCGATCTCGGCGTTGTTCGACGACTCCGCAGTGTCCTCCACGCCGACGAGCCACAGCGCCTGATGTCCTCCGCCTCCGGTCGAGTTCAGCTTTGCGCGGAGCTCGACGTAGCCGTACTTGAACGTGTAGCCGTGGAACGTCGGCTCCGGGCGGAGCACCACGTTCGAGTTGAAGCGATGCCAGTTGTTCGCGTTGTAAGTCTGGATCGAGGAGCAGACCGTGCGCGACTGCTGGCGGTCGCCTCCCCACTTCGGCTGGTCCCAGTCGATCCGCTGGGTGAGGACGCCGTTCGCCATGCCGTAGCGGCACTTGGCGTGCTCGCGGACGGGTGCCCAGTGCGGGAGGTAGTAGTCCAGCCACACCGCGGGGTCGAGGGTCGTCCCGTCGAACTCCTCGGCGAAGTCGAGCGTGTAGCCAGGTCTGACCGGCCGCGGTGCGGGCGGGGTGTCGGACGCGGCTGCCGGGGGCGCCGTCACGGCGACGGCGGCTGCCACGAGGCCTCCGACGAGAACGGTTCTGCGTTCCATTGTCATCCTTGCTTCAGGGTGCGGTCCGAGCGACCCGCGTGGCCGGCCGGCGCTCGACGGAGGTGATGAGCCACATGCCGTCCGAACGGGAGAGGGTGAGGCGGCGGGGCTCGACGAGACCGTCGCCGAGATGGAGACCGGAGGACCCGCGGAACGGCGGAGCGGCGGCGACCAGGGTCGTGCGGCCCGGGAGGGAGACCACGGCCGTCGCGCGGTCGCCGGTGAGAGCGGAGGTACACCAGACGGGAAGCTGGGGCTGCGTGTCGATCCGGTTCCGGACGTCGTAGTCCCGGACCGCAGCGCGGTAGGCGTCACCCGGCGACTCGCCGAACGCCGCCGAGCAGTGGGTCCACTCGCGGTCGAGGCCGAACGGCCCGTCAGCAGCGGGACCGACTGCGCGGTCGAAGTCGGAACTCCGGAAGCACTGCGCATGTCGCTGCGACTCCCCTGGTCAGCGGAGCTCGTTCGTCCGTCCTCGTGATGGTCGGGACGGACGGTTCCCCCGGGTGCTCGCAGCGAGGCTCTGGTACCGCACGCCGCAGCGGACATCCTGCCGGTCGTACGCCGATCGACCCCTGCCGAGGACGGGAGTGGCGCGGGGCGTCGGGTGCTCGCGGACCTCGGTGGTGACTCGGAGGGGTTCTAGGGCGCGGGGGCGTCGAGGGACTGCTCGATGAACGACCGGGCGACGACCTGGGCGATCGAGCCGGCGTCGAGCTGGACGGCGACGAAGTCGGCGGTGCGGATCAGCGCGAACGCCTCGCGGCCGGGCAGGACCAGCATCTGCACGCGCGGGTGCTGCTGCCGGGGGACGGCGGCGCGCAGCTCGTCGGTCGAGGTGAACAGCGGGAGGACCTGCTCGCCGGTGGTCGTCGCGACCACGCGCACGTGCGGCACGCCACCGGGCTGCGAGCCGGTCACGTCGACGACGAGCGAGCCCTCGAGGCAGGCGGCGAGGAGGCGCTCGACCCCCTCCGCGGTCGCGTCGGCGACCAGTGCCTCGAGCGCTTCGCGAGCCGCCGTGTTGCGGTACGGGCCGGGTCGCGACGGGCGGGCAGGGGGTCCGTTCCTCCGTGGCATGTCTTCACGGTATCCGGGTTCGCGCCATCTCTCGAATCTGTCGCGACAATCGCGCGCATTCGATGTCCGAGTGCGCTATACGACGGATGCCGGAGAGATGAGCCGATTCTCAGGCGGATTGCGACGCTTATCCTGAGTATCGGCGCAGATGACGACGGAGAATCGGGCGAATGGCGCCGATAAGTGCTCGGCCGCCGACAAGAAGGGGTAATGTCTCCTCCTGTCAGTGACATCCAGGAGGAAAAGTGGCCCAGAAGATCACGCTTGTCGACGATATCGACGGAACCCCTATCGACTCCGGGGACGGCGGCACCGTCCGCTTCAGCATCGACGGAGCCAACTACGAGATCGACCTCGGTCCGGACAACATCGCCGAGCTGCACTCCGTGCTCGAGAAGTTCGTCTCGAACGGCCGTCGCGTCGGCTCGCGCCCCGCTGCCGCCACGTCGGTCGCCTCGGCGTCGAAGAGCGACCCCAAGCAGCTGAAGGCCGTCCGCGAGTGGGCGAACGCCAACGGACACCAGGTGTCCGACCGCGGTCGCATCCCCGCTGAGGTCCAGGCGGCCTACGCCGCCGCTCACAAGTAGAGCCGCGCCGGGCGCACCGAGAGGTCGCGCCGCCCCGTCGAAAGGCCCCGTCGATCCGTCGACGGGGCCTTTCGCGTGCTGATCTCCGCGACCGCTCGTGGATTCTCGCAGAGCCCCTGGAAAGGGGGACGCGAGCGCTAGAAGAGGCGCGTGTGCGAATCGTCGACGCCGCGCATCGACTCGTAATCGAGCACGACGCAGCGGATTCCGCGGTCCTGCGCGAGGGTCCTCGCCTGCGGCTTGATCTCCTGCGCCGCGAAGACTCCGGTGACCGGAGAGAGGTGCGGATCGCGATTCATCAGCTCGAGATAGCGGGTCAGCTGCTCGACGCCGTCGATCTCTCCGCGGCGCTTGATCTCGACCGCCACGGAGGCGCCGCTCGAATCACGGGCGAGGATGTCGACCGGTCCGATCGCCGTCATGTACTCGCGCCGGACGAGGGTGTGGCCCTCGCCGAGCAGATCGATCTGCTCGGCGAGGAGGCGCTGCAGGTGCGCCTCGACGCCGTCCTTGATCAGGCCGGGATCGACGCCGAGCTCGTGCACGGAATCGTGCAGGACCTCGTGGATCGAGACGACCAGGGCGTCGCCGGTCTTGCGGTGGGTGACCGTCCACTGCTCGTGGACGCCGGCCGCGCGGGCGTCCTCGTCGGGCTCGCCGATGCTGAGGACGCACGGGGGGCTCATCCAGTTCAGCGGCTTGTAGGAGCCGCCGTCCGAGTGCACGAGGACGCTGCCGTCGGCTTTGACCAGCAGCAGTCGGGTGGCGAGGGGGAGGTGGGCGCTGAGACGGCCGGTGTAGTCGACGGAGCAGCGCGCGATGACGAGACGCACCCGTCGAGGATAGACGGGGGCGGTCGGACGGGTGGGTCTCGATACGCCCCTTCGGGGCTCCTCGACCAGCATGAAGGGGGGGGCGGCGGACTCCCCATGACGGGTGAGGCCGCGGCCTTTGCTGATCGAGTAGCCCTCGCAGAGGGCGTATCGAGATCCGGCGGCGTCAGCAGGGCGGATTGCAGACTCGTCGTGCTGGGAAAGGTGGGTCTCGATACGCCCCTGCGGGGCTACTCGACCAGCATGCAGTGGGCCCTGCGGGGCTGCTCGACCAGCATGCAGTGGGCCCTGCGGGGCTGTTCGACCAGCATGCAGTGGGCCCCTGCGGGGTCGGCGCGCGTCAGGCCATGCGGAGGACGTTGCCGGTGACGCGGCGACCGGCGGGGGAGACGAGGTAGGAGACGAGGTCGGCGACCTCGTCGGGGCGGGCGACGTCGAAGAAGGCGTCGTTCGCGGCGACGGCGGCGTGGACGTCGTCGGTGACCCAGCCGGTGTCGGTGACGGGCGGGTGGACCGCGTTGGCGGTGACGCCGAGCGGGCTGAGCTCGAGCGAGGCGGAGATCGTGTAGTTCACCAGGGCGGCCTTGGCGGCGCCGTAGGAGACCTCGCCGGGGAAGCCGCGCTCGCCGCCCGAGGTGAGCGTGACGATCCGGCCGCCGTGGCCGCCGCGGCGCTCCAGCCGCTCGGCGAGCTCGGCGATGAGCAGTGCGCCGGCGCGGGCGTCGATGTCGAGCACCCGGTCGATGCTCGCGGCGTCGACCCGGCGCTGGGGGCGGCCCATCCAGTCGTTCGGGCGGGTGCGGAAGGTGTCGATGACCGAGCCGGTGGCGTTGTGCACGAGGACGTCGACCGGGCCGAGCGACTCCTCAGCGGCGTCGAGGAGCAGGGCGGCGGAGGCGGCGTCGCGCAGGTCGGCGGAGACGGCGCGGGCGCGGCCACCCGCGGCGCGGATCCGCTCGGCGACCTGCTCGCCGTCGGTGCGGTGGGCGAGACGCTGGCGCTCCGGCTCGTACTCCGGCAGCTCCTCGGCGAGGAAGGCGACCAGCACGGCCAGACCGTCGGCGGCGAGGCGCTCGGCGATCGCGGCGCCGATGCCGTGGTTCGCCCCCGTGACGACGGCGACGCGGCAGGGCTCGAGGCCGGGGGTGCTCATGCTCGCGCGCCGTCCTGCACGCGCTCCGCGGGCTCCTTCTGCGGGCGGGCGGCGGGTGAGGCGAGACCGGCGAGGACGACGAGGGCGAGCACCAGGAACAGTGCGTTGAGGAGGCCGAAGTGCTCGCCGAGGAAGCCGATCGCGGGCGGGCCGACGAGGAAGGCGACGTAGCCGAGCATCGCCACGGCGCTGACCCGGGCCGCCGAGTGCGGGCCCTCGGCCGCGGCGGACATGCCGACCGGGAAGCCGAGTGAGCAGCCCAGGCCCCAGGCGACCGCGCCGGCGATCACGAGGCCGTCGACCGGCGCGAGGATGAAGAGCAGGATGCCGATGATGGCCAGCCCGGCGGACGCGCGGAGCACCGGCACGCGGCCGAAGCGGTCGAGCACGGGGCCGCCGAGCACCCGGCCGACGGTCATCGCCGCGACGAAGACGCCGAAGACGACGGCGGCGGTGGTCTTGTCGGTGCCGTGGCCGTCCACCATGGCGAGGGTCAGCCAGTCGTTGGCCGATCCCTCCGCGAAGGCCATTCCCAGCATGATCAGGCCGATCAGCACCAGGCGGCGGTCGCGCCAGACGCCGAGCGAGGCGGCGACGCGCTCGCGGACCGGCGCCTTCGCGACGACGGTGACCCCGGAGGTGTCGAGCTCGTCGCGGACGGGGACGAAGCGGATCGCGACGGAGACGGTGATCACCACGACGACGGCGACGCCCGAGAGGTGCGCGGCCACCGGCACGGCGAGCGCGGAGGCGGCGGCGCCGAGGATCGCGCCGAGGACGGTGCCGAGGCTGAAGAAGGCGTGGAAGAGCGGGAGCAGGGTCTTGCCGAACGCCTTCTCGTTCGCGGAGCCCTCGACGTTCATCATCACGTCGACCGCGCCGTTGCCGAAGCCCAGCAGGACCATGCCCGCGAAGGCGAGGGGGAGCGCGCCGAACGCGTCCGCCGCGAGGCCCAGGAGCGCGAGACCGGAGGAGCAGACGACCAGCCCTGCGACCATGCCGCGGCGGGCGCCGAGGGCCGACATGATCGCGGTGGAGAGGCTGAGGCCGACGATCGCGCCGATCGACATCGACAGGATCAGGAGGCCCACGCCGGAGGTGGGGAGCTGCAGCTCGTCGCGGATGGCGGGAGTGCGCGAGACCCAGGTCGCGATCGAGAGGCCGCTCAGCACGAAGATCGTGAAGACGGCGTTGCGCCACGCGACGAGCTGAGGGCGGCTGAGGGCGGTGGTCGAGGGCATGCGGGGTCCTGGCTGATCGCGGGGCGGTCGTGGGGCCTGATCGAAGGGAATCGAATCGATTCGATGCGGGCCGGTCTAAGCTATCCGGAACGCCGAGACCGGTCAAGGACGGGTCGCCGGGCGCCGGCCCTCCGGGTCGGGGACGAGGAGCACCGTGGAGTCGAGCAAGGCCGTGGAGTCGAAGAGCGGCGGAGCGCCGACGTCGCGCCCGACCCTGGCGCGGGTCGCGAGCCGGGCCGGGGTGTCGCCGTCGACGGCGTCGCTCGTGTTCAGCGGCTCCGGACCGGTCGCGGCGTCGACCCGCGAGCGGGTGCTGCAGGCCGCCGCGGAGCTCGACTACGCGGGACCGGATCCGCGGGCGCAGTCGCTCCGGCGCGGGCGCTCGGGGATCGTCGGGGTCGTCGTCGACGAGCGCGTGCTGCACGCCTTCCGCGACCCGATCAAGATCGCGATGCTCGACGGCATCGCGGACGTGCTCGGCGGGGCCGACGCGGGCATCCTGCTGCTCACCGAGACCGAGGGCGGCTCGGGGCTGCTGGCGACGGCGCCGGTGGACGCGATGATCCTGGTCGGCTGCAGTCCCTCCGTCGACGACTCCGTGGCGGTGCTGCGGCGCCGCGGCGTGCCGGTCGTGGTGGTCGAGGGTGTCTCTGATCTGGGGACCGCCGTCGTCTCGCTCGACAACCGCGAGGCGACGCGCACGCTGGCCGAGCATCTGCGGGAGCTCGGGCACGAGCGCGTCGCCGTCGTCTCGCTGCCGTTCGCGAAGGACCGCCGGCGCGGGCCGATCCCGGCCGACTGGCGCGCGAGCCCGAGCATCACGGCGGTCGAGCGGCTGCTGGGGGCGCAGGACGTGTTCGGCGACCTGGCGGTCGTCGCAGCGGGGGCGAGCACGGTCGACGAGGGCGTCGCGGCCGGGCAGGCGCTGCTCGATGCCGCCCGGCCGCCGACGGCCGTGATCGCGCAGAGCGACCTGCTGGCGGCCGGGGTGATCCTCGCGGCCGAGCGGCTCGGGCTGCGCGTGCCGGCCGACGTGTCGGTGGTCGGCTTCGACGGGGTGCAGGTGCCGGGGCTCGCGGCCGAGTACGACCTGACGACGATGGCGCAGCCCGCGGTGGAGAAGGGACGGGCCGCGGCGCGCGCCGTGCTCGCGCTGATCGCCGGCGACGAGGCCGAGCCGGTGCGCTTCACCTCCGTCTTCCACCGCGGCACCACGAGCGCGCCCCCCGCTGACTCGCCCCGTCGCGAGCGCTGATCCCCGCCGCGAGATGCCACTTGTGACCGCGTTTCACGGCGTGTCGCGTACGCAAGTGGCATCTCGCGGGAGGGGGCGGACGCGGCGGTCGCCCGGAGTTGTGCACAGGGTTGTCCACAGGGTGTTCGAAACTTCGTTCGAGGGTCAGCGGAGCCAGACGTCGCCGCGGAAGCGGAGGCCGAGGGTGAGCGCGCGGGCGCCGAGGAAGCCCGCGGCGTAGGCGATCCAGAGGGCCAGGAGGCGCCAGTCCTCGGGCGCGAGGGGTGCGAGGAGGGCAAGCGGGGCGAGGACGGCGAGGTTCACGAGGCCGCTCAGGGCGAGGTAGCGGCCGTCGCCGGCGCCGATCAGCACGCCGTCCAGGACGAACACGAAGCCGCCGAGCGGGGCCGTGAGGCCGACCACGACGAGGGCCGCGGGGAGCAGGCGGAGCACCGCGGGGTCGCTCGAGAAGACGAACGGGAGCACTCCGCTGGTCGCGACGATCACCGCTCCGAGGGCGACTCCGGCGCCGATTCCCCAGGTCACACAGCGTTTCGCCACCGCTCTGGCGCGCGCCGGGTCGCCCTCGCCGAGGAGGCGGCCGAGCAGCGCCTGCGCCGCGATCGCGACGGCGTCGAGGGCGAAGGCGACCGTGGAGAACAGCGTCATCGCGACCTGGAACGCGCCGAGCTCCTCGGCGCCGAGTGAGCCGGCGACCGCGACCGCGAGCAGGATGGCGGCGCGCAGCGAGGCGGTGCGCAGCAGCAGCCAGCCGCCCGAGCCGGCGGAGGCGCGCAGCCCGGCCGGGTGCGGGCGCAGCGCCGCTCCGACGCGGCGGGCGAGCCGCAGGGCGATCACCGCGTAGGCGCCGAACATGCCCCACTGGGCGATGACCGTCCCCAGGGCGGACCCGGTTATCCCCAGGCCGGCGGGGTAGATCAGCACGGCGTTCAGGGCCGCGTTCACCGCGAATCCGCCGCCCGCGATGATCAGCGGAGTGCGGGTGTCCTGGAAGCCGCGGAGCAGGCCGGTGAGGGCGAAGACGCCGAGCATCGCGGGGATGCCGGCCATGCTCACCGAGAGGTAGCGGACGCCCGCGTCGGCGACCGCGGGCTCGGCGCCGAAGAGCCCGATGAGGGCGGGGGCGGCGACGGCGCCGGCGACCGCGATGACCGCGCCGAGGGCGAGCGCGAGCCAGCCGCCGTCGATGCCGGCCGCGACCGCGCGGCGCTCGTCGCCCTCGCCGAGCGCGCGGCCGACCCGGGGGGTGGTGCTGTAGGCGAGGAAGACCATCAGGCCGACGATCGTCTGCAGCACCGCTCCGCCGAGGGCGAGGCCGGCGAGCGGCACGGCGCCGAGGTGGCCGACGAGGGCGGAGTCGGTGAGCAGGAACAGCGGCTCGGCGATCAGCGCCCCGAGCGCGGGCACGGCGAGCCGCAGGATGCTGCGGTCGAGGGTGCGGCGGTCGGTGGTGGTCACCGCTCGACGGTAGCGGGGCGGGCGGGGTGCGCGGGCGGTGGCTACGGTGGAGGCACCCCCGGACGGAACGAGCACCATGGCATCCCGCACTCCCCGCCTCGGCCTCGGCCTGGCCGCCGTCGGGCGACCGGCCTACATCACCGCCGGGCGCGACGGCGATCTCGGGCCGCCGGAGGGGCGCAGCGTCGACGCCCTCCGCGCACGGTCGCACGAGCTGCTCGACACCGCGTGGGACCTCGGCGTCCGCTTCTTCGACGTGGCCCGCTCGTACGGGCGCGCGGAGGAGTTCCTCGGCGGGTGGCTGGCGGAGCATCCGGAGCGGCGCGGCGAGCTGACGGTCGAGTCGAAGTGGGGCTACGAGTACGTCGGCGACTGGGCGATGGACGCTGAGGTGCACGAGCGCAAGGAGCACTCGGTCGCGATGCTCGAGCGCCAGTGGTCGGCGACCCTCGCGGCGCTGGGGAGCGCGCCCGACCGCTACCTCGTGCACTCGATCACGCCGGAGAGCCCGGCGCTCGTGGACCGGGCGCTGCTCGACCGGCTGCGCGGGCTCGCCGGGTCGGGAGTCGCGGTCGGGCTGTCGACGAGCGGACCGGAGCAGGCGCGGACGATCCGGCTCGCCCTGGCGATCCCGGACTCGCCGTTCAGCACGGTGCAGACGACGTGGAACCTGCTCGAGCGCTCGGCCGGCGCGGCGCTCGCCGAGGCGCGCGACGCGGGGTGGACCGTGGTGGTCAAGGAGGCGCTCGCGAACGGGCGGCTGGTCGGCGACCGGGCGCCGGAGGTGCTGCAGGGGCTGCCGGGGGTTCCCGAGGAGCTCGCGCTCGGTGCGGCGCTCGGGCAGCCGTGGGCGGACGTCGTGCTGAGCGGGGCGGCGACTCCGGCGCAGCTGAGGGAGAACGTGCGCGCGCGGGCCGGCCGGGTGCCGGAGGGGCTGCCGGCGCAGGACCCGGGGGAGTACTGGGCCGAGCGGTCGGGGCTGGCCTGGCGCTGACGCGCGGGGCGGGTGCGCGGCTCGGGAGGACCTCGGGCTCGCGGGATCGGGTTCGGCTCGTGGGATCGGGGGGGTCCGGCGTGCCGGAGGTGGTTCCGCGTGCCGGAGGTCGGGCGGCGTCGGTTCGGCTCGCGGAGTGGGGTTCGGCTCGCGGAATCGTGCTGATCTGGCGTGCCGGAGGTGGATTCGCGTGCCGGAGGTCGACCGGGGGTCGGGTTCGGCTCGTGGAACGGGGTCGGGCTCGTGGGATCGGGCGGTTCCGGCGTGCCGGAGGTGGTTCTGCGTGCCGGAGGTCGGGTGAGGGGCGAGCGGGTCAGTGCGGGGCGACGGCCGCCAGCCACTGTGCGACGAGGGGGGTGAGCCAGGACGGGTCCTCGCCGGGAGCGAGTGCCAGGACGGCGCGGTCGGGGGCGCGCCAGTCGAGGCGGTGGCCGGGGTCGGAGACGGCGTCGGTGAGGGGCGGGCCGGCGAGGGGCGCGGCGCCGCGGTGCAGGATCAGCTCGACGCGGTCGCCGGGGCGGAGGCGGAGGGTCACCAGGTGGGCGCCGATCGCGTAGCTCGGGGCGTTCCACTTCACCGACTCGACCAGGCGCTCGTCGGCGGCGAGGACCGCCTCGCGGGTGCGCTCGATCTGCTCGCGGCGCGGGTGGTGCATGGCGTCGACGTGCGCGGTGGTGGAGGCGTCGAGTCGGGGCATGGGGACACGGTGGCACGGGTCGGGGGTGGGTGGGTCTCGATACGCCCCTTCGGGGCTACTCGACCAGCATGAAAGGGGGCCGCTCGACCAGCACGGGGGCGGGGCGCTTCATGCTGATCGAGTAGGCCGCGGAGCGGGCGTATCGAGATCCGGCGTTGTGGGGACGGGGGTCTCGATACGCCCCTGCGGGGCTGCTCGACCAGCATGTGCTCGATACGCCCCTGCGGGGCTACTCGACCAGCATGTGCTCGATACGCCCCTGCGGGGCTACTCGACCGGCATGCAATGGAGCCGCTCGATCGGCGGCTACGTGGTCTTCACTGCGTTGTCGCCGTGGTTGCCGATGACCTCGTAGGCGGTGCTGCCGACGGCGCGGACGGGCTTGGCGTTGACGTGGCCGGTCGCCCACTGGTTGCCGAGGACGGAGACGGCGCGGGCGTTGAGGGCCTCGACGCAGTGGGTCCAGCCGGAGCCGGCGTCCTCGCAGGCGAAGATGTTGCCGGTGATGCTGAAGCCGACGGTGCGGGCGGTCGGCGAGACGCCGAGGATCGCGATGGCGGGGTAGGTGTTCGCGGCGGCCTTGCCCCCGTTGCTGATCGCGTTGCCGACGATCTGGATCTGCGCGAGGTCCTCGGTCAGCCACGGCGGCATCGTGTAGACGAGGGACTGCCGGCGCGCCCCCTCCATGATGTTGTTCGCGATGGTGATGCGGCGGTTGCCGCGGAGCTCGATGTTGATCTGCGGCGAGCCGTCGAGATGGTTGCCGAGGATCCGGATCGGGCCGCCCTCGATCGAGAGGTCGGCGTAGCTCGCGCCGATGTTGTTCTCCACGATCCAGGAGTCGATCATCCGGTAGCCGGTCCAGATGCCGGTGCCGGTGCACTGGTCGATGCTGCAGCGCTGGATGCGGTTGAGCAGGCCGAGGTCGCCGAAGGTGCCGTCGTTCAGGCGCATGCCGTAGTCGGTCCAGCCGTAGAGCTGCAGCGAGTCGAGCACCGTCTTGTCCAGGTGCGCGGAGACGCAGGGCGAGCCGAGGCCGTTGGCGTCGAGGATCAGGTTGTCGAAGCGGCAGGCGGAGAAGGCGCCGGTGACGACGGGGGCGTTCGTCAGCGAGCGGATCCGGGTGGACAGCTCGCCCGCGCCGCGGAAGGCGATGCTCGCCAGGCCCTCGGCGCGGCCGATCGATCCGGCGATGCGGTAGATGCCGCGCGGGAAGTAGACCGTTCCGCCGTAGCTGGCGACGGCCGCGTCGATCGCCGCGTCGATGGCGGGCAGGTCGTCGGTGCTGCCGTCGCCGGTCGCGCCGTAGTCCTGGACGTTGTAGACGAGCTCGCCCTTCGCGACGGGGCGCTCGCCGGAGACGGTGCGCACCGCCTCGGGCAGCTGGGCGACCGGGACGGTGGCGGTGGAGTCGAGGCCGGCGACTCCGCCCGGGGAGGCGATCTCGGAGTGCAGGACGGGGTCGGAGGGGGCGGTGCCGGCCGCGGCGGCGCCCAGGGGGGAGGCGAGGAGACTGCGACGGGTGAGGTCGGCGGTCAGTGCGGTGAGAGGGGGCATCCGCTCACAGTCGACGGGTCGAGGAGGCGGCGCCGACCTCCGAAGTGGGGCGTTGGGGCCGCAGGGATCGTCGACAGTCCGGCGGAGGCGGCGCGGAACGACCCACGGCCTAGCATGCCACCATGCCCCGTACGCGCGAGCTGAGCCTCCTCGATCTGGCGATCGCGGGCGTGCTGAGCCTCTTCGCGCTCGTGCTCATCGCCCGCGCGACGGCCCTGCTGATCATCACGCCGCCGGTCAGCTGGGCGTTCGTCGCCGCGTTCGGCGTGGCCGTCGCCCTCACCGCGGCGTTCCGGATCGCCCTCGGCCGCCGCTCGGGCATGCCGGTCGCCGGCCTGACGGTCACGCTCCTCGTGATCATGCAGCCGGAGGCCGACCCGTTCCGCCTGCTCGGCGTCTGGACGGCGGCGAGCCTGGTCACCCAGCTGCTGCAGACCCGGAACCTCGCGGTCGCGGGCTACGTCACGGGACTGGGGTCCCTCGCCGCGCTCCTCTACGTCACCGTCTTCCAGGCGGGGAGGGCCGTGCTGACGCCGCCGATCGCGCTGCTCGCGGCGAGCGCGCTCTTCCTCGCCGTCATCCTGCTCGTCGACCTCCTCCGCCAGCGCGGCCGCTGGGGGATGCAGTGGGAGCGGGGCTTCGGCGCCCTGTCGCCCAAGCGGGTCGGCTTCTACCTCCTCCTGGTCTGGCTGCTGAGCACGGCCGTCTGGTTCCTCGACGCCGTGGTCGTGCCGGCGATGGCCGGGGACCCCGCCATCGAGCAGAGCCCGATGGTCGTCCTGGTGGTCGGCGCGCTGGTCTTCGGCGTGGCGAAGCGGATCGAGGTGCGCGGCGTGCGGCGCCGGCTGGCCGGCGTTCTCGACGCGGCACTCGCGCTGCCCTGGGGGACCGTGGAGCAGGCGGAGCGGAAGATCGTCCGCCACGCGCTGACCTCGATCGAGGCGGACGCGATCGAGGTGCGCGACGAGCCCGCCTCCGGGCGGGAGATCGCCTCCGCCATGCTCCTGCCCGACGGCCGGACCCGGTACGTCGTCGCGTCGAAGCGGGTGAGCGCGATCCCCTTCAACGACGACGACGAGCAGATCCTCGACGCCCTCGCGCACATGGGCGCGGACACGCTGAGCACCCGCTACGACGTCGAGTCGCTGCGGCGCTCCGTGGACCACGACGCGCTGACCGGGCTGCCGAACCAGCGGGTGTTCCAGTCCGCGCTCGCCGCCGCCAACCGCGACCGGCGGCCGTTCGAGGGCATCGCGGTGCTCTTCCTCGACCTGGACGACTTCAAGGACCTCAACGACGGCCGCGGGCACCACGTCGGCGACAAGATGCTGCGCCTGGTCGGGGAGCGGCTCGCGGAGGTGGCCGACGAGGGCGGAGTCGCCGCGCGGGTCGGCGGCGACGAGTTCGCGCTGGTCCTGCGCGGGCTCGACTCGGCCGAGGACGCGCGGCGGCGGGTGCAGGCCCTGGTCGAGCGGGTGAGCGAGCCGGCGACCGTCGACGGCGACACCCTCGCCCCGGTGGTGACCGTCGGCGTCGCGTTCTCGGCGCACGAGGAGACGGACCCGACGACCATCGTGATCGAGGCCGACCGCAGCATGCTCGCGCTCAAGCGCGGGCGGGGCCGCAGCGGCCGGGGGCGCTCGAGCAGCCTCGACGTCACCTCGGTGCTGACCGACCCGGTGCGCGAGGTCGCGTCGCGCGCCCTCCGCGACCGCACCCTCGACCTCGCCTTCCAGCCCGTCGTCGATCTCGGCACCGACCGGATCTGGGCCTACGAGGCGCTCGTGCGGCTGGAGGACCCGGTGCTCGGGCGGATCGACCCGTCCCTGCTGATCCGGACGGTGCGGCACGCCGGCCTGCTCGACGAGCTGACCGTGCAGGTGGTGGAGAAGGCGATGTCCGCCGCCGCCTGCTTCCGCGACTCCGGCGCCGGGGTGGAGTGCATGAGCGTCAACGCGGACCTGGAGCAGCTCGCCGCCGAGCGGCTCGGCCCGTACTTCGCCGCCGTGCCCGAGCGGTTCCCGGGCCTGCGGTTCTGCCTCGAGCTCAGCGAGGGGTCGCTCGCGGCGGCGACGGACGAGCTGCGCGCGCAGGCCCAGCTCCTGCGCGACGCGGGCGTGCTGCTGGCGCTGGACGACTTCGGGACGGAGGGCTCCTCGGCGCTCGCCGTGGCGACGTTCCCTCTCGACGTCGTGAAGCTCGACCGCGCCCTGATCGCCGATCTGACGACCGAGCTGCGCCAGCGCGAGATCGTCCGGGCGATGCAGTCGTTCGCGGTCGCCGTCGGGGTGCGGATGATCGTCGAGGGGGCGGAGGACGAGGAGACGGTCGCGGTGCTGCGCGAGCTCGGAGTGACCGATGTGCAGGGGTTCGTCTACGGCCGGCCTGACACTCGGACGGGGGCGGAGCAGCGGTTGCTCACCACCGGATCGGCTGTCGGCGACTGCCTAGACTGACGCCAGAACGGGGCGTCCTCTCCCGCACTTCCGCGGTCTCCCGCCGCTCCTCGTGCACGACCGTTCCACTCTCCATCCTCGAGCGCCGGACCTCCCGGGCTCCCGTATGCCGATCGGAACCCCGCCCCATGGCTCCTTCGCTCCTGCCTCGACGCGCCCTCGTCCCGGTCCTCGTCCCGGTCCTCTGCCTCGGTCTCGTCCTCGGCGCCGCGACCTCCGCGTCCGCCGCCGACCTCGTCGATCCGGCCACCGGCGGCGTCGTCCAGGGGCTCGAGAGCGACGCCGTCGTCTCGGTCGCGGCCGGCTCCGAGCCGCAGTTCGTCACCGTCCCGGTCGCCGACGGGGTCGTGCCGACCCGCGTGATCGCGTCGCTCGCTCCGCTCGAGCCGCTCACCGGCACGCTCTCGGTCGTCGTGTCGGGCCGGGTCGTGCAGACGCTCGACGCCGCCAGCGCGACCGCGATCGACGCGCCGGTCCAGGCCTCCGACGTCGTGGACGGCGTGCTCGCCGTCGGCTTCCAGCTCGGGGGCTCCGGCGACTCGGCCGGTGCGCTCTGCGAGGTCGGGAGCGAGGTGCTGAGCGTCTCCGGCCTGGGCGTCGTCGTCGACGGCACCCCGACCGCGCCGACCACCGTCGGCGACTTCTTCCCGGACGCGGTCACCGGCGTCTCGATCGTCGTGCCCGACGGCGCCGACGACGCCCTGCGCGCCGCGGGCCTCTCGGCCGCTGCCTCGCTGGCCTCGCGCTACTCCTCCGGCACCGCGATCACCGTGTCGGAGGAGAGCGCGACCGAGGGCCGTCCGGCGCTGGACGCCGCGCAGGGCCGCATCGTCCGCTTCGCGGCGGGGGACGGCGACGTCGTCAGCGCGATCGGCGACGCCGGCGGCGTGCCCGAGCTGACCCTCACCGGCGCGGAGGCGGACCTCGCCGCGGCCGGTGCGGCGCTCGGCAGCGAGTACGCCGGCCTCGCCTCGAGCGCGACCACCACCGGTCTCGCGCAGAAGGTCGTCCCCTCGAGCTCGCTCGAGCACACGCTGGCCGACTTCGGCACCGAGCGCATCGCCCTCGGCAGCACCGGGGCGTCGACGAGCTACACGACCATCACGCAGTCCGCGTTCGGCGGGCCGGTCTCGAGCGTCGAGGTGGACCTCGTCGGCACCCACTCCGCCGTCCCCGAGGGGATCACCGCGACCGCGAACGTCTACTGGAACGACTTCCTGATCGGCTCGACGGTGCTGGGCCAGGACACCGACGTCGCGATGACGCTGCCGGTGCCGACCGGGCAGCTCAGCGCGTCCAACGGCCTGTCGGTGACGCTCTCGGCCGTGCGCGAGAGCGACGGCGCCTGCATCGGCTCGGCCGACTCCGTGCCGATCGAGTTCTTCGTCGACGGCGCGGGCTCGAGTGTCACCGGCGTCCGGGGCGAGTCCGCGGCCCCCGGCTTCGGCCGCTTCCCGCAGGCGTTCGGCGGTGAGCTCGCCGTCGCGTTCGGCGGCTCCGCGAGCGGCGCCGACGCGCTGCGCAGCGCCGGCGACCTGGTCACCGCGCTGCAGCGGGTCGACGCCGACCCCCTCGCCGTCTCTGTCGTCGGCGTCGACGACTTCCTCGAGTCGGACCGCTCCGGGGTCGTCGTCGGCGCGGGGACCGACGAGGCCGAGGCGCTGAGGACGCCGCTGCGCCTCGCCTCCTTCACCGCGATCGACGCCTCGCGCCTCAGCTACGGCGTCGGCACCGAGGCGCCCTATGCGGCCCTCGAGGCCTTCACGACGGACGGCCGCGAGATCGTGCTGCTGGGCGGCTGGAGCGCCGACGGCGACGCGACGGCGTCCTCCGGACTGCAGTCGTCGATCGCCGGCTGGGCCGCGGAGGAGGGCTGGACCTCGCTGTCCGGGAACCTCGCGGTCTCCGGCTCGGCCGAGGCCGATCCGGTCCTGATCGACAGCAACGAGATCACCCCGCAGGACGAGGTGAAGGACGACTACTCCTCCTACGCGATCTGGTTCGTGATCGCGGTCGTGGTGATCGGCCTGCTGATCCTCCTCGGCTGGCTGGCGCGCCGCCGCCGGTCGCGGAAGGTCGCCGCCTACGTCGACGCGCAGGAGCGCGCGGCCGGCGAGCCCGCGGCCGTCGACCCCGACTCCGCCGTCGACTCCGCACCCGCACCTGCCTCCGCGTCGGCCGTGGAGGGCGACCACCCCGCCGCGCGCCACTCCTCGACCGACTGACGAGCGGATGACCAGCACGATCGCCGCCCCGCCGCCGGTGGCCGGCGCGCCCGCCCGCCTCCCCTGGTGGCGCGAGGCGTGGGAGCGCCTCGGCCGGCCGGTCACCGGGCGGCAGGTGCCCGGCACGGTCGTGATCCTGGTGGTCTCGCTGCTGGTCGGCTTCGCGGCCTGCCTGGTGACCACCTCCTCCGGGATCAACCTCGCCTACGCGGACACCCAGAGCCACCTCTCGATCTCGCGGCGCATCTTCGACTCGAAGGCGCCCGGCTTCACCCAGCTCGGCACGGTCTGGCTGCCGGTGCCGAGCCTGATCCTGATCCCGTTCGTGCAGTCGCTCTGGCTCTGGCACACGGGCTGGGCCGCCGGGCTGCTCGGGATGATCTGCCTGGCCGGCACGGCCTGCGGCGTCTACCGGATCTCGGCGCGGGTGGGCCACCTGCGCGCCGGCCGGCTCACCGCGGTGCTGCTGGTGCTGGCCAACCCCGGCGTGCTCTACGCCTTCTCGACGGCGATGACGGAGCCGGTGCTGATCGTCACGATGGTCGGCTGCTTCTCCGGGCTGGCGCACTGGGTCACCAGCCGGCGCAACCTCAGCGCCGGCGAGATGATGGTCTTCTCCGGCCTGCCCGCCGCGGCCGCGACGCTCTCGCGCTACGAGGGCTGGGTGCTCGTGTTCGGCGGCACCTTCGTGGTGCTGATCGTCGCCTGGCGGAAGAAGCGCTCCTTCTTCTACGCGATCAAGATGGCGAGCGCGTTCGGGATCCTGCCGCTGATCGCGATCGTCTGGTGGCTGGTCTACAACTTCGCGGTCTACAGCAACCCGCTCGAGTTCATGAACGGCCAGTACTCGGCCGCGAACCTGCAGAAGGCGGTCGCCGACGCGGGGCTGCTCGCCTACCAGGGCAACGCGGGACTCGCGCTCTGGTCGTACAACTGGGCGGTCCTCGAGACCTCGGGTCTGCTGACGGTCGCGCTCGGCCTGGCCGGTGCGCTGGTGCTGGCCTGGCGGCGCGGGATCTCGGACGACGCCCTCGTGATCTGGCTGATGATCGTCTCCTACGCCTTCTCGCTGCTGAGCCTCTACCTCGGCCAGACGCACATGAACAACGACCAGACCCTGCCGACGAACTGGTGGAACAACCGCTACGCGCTGTCGGTGCTGCCGTTCCTCGCGGTGCTCGGTGCCGTGCTGGTCGACGCGCTGCGGCGGGTGCCCCGGATCGGCGCGGGCGCGCTCGGCCTCGTGCTGGTGCTGCTCGGCGCGCAGACGGCCTGGTGGGTGCAGGACCTGGACCGCAACGCGGTCATCGCGGAGGCGACCGGCTACGTCTCGATCAAGGAGGCGTCCGGTGCGACCGCGGCGGCCCGGTTCCTGAGCGAGAACTACGACGGCGGCGGCATCCTGATCGACGAGAGCGCGGCCGGCAACGCGCTGCTGCCCGAGATCGGCGTGCCGCTCGCCGAGTACTACAACCGCTCGGCCGGCGAGCTGTTCGACGAGGCGCTCGCCGCCCCGTACACGCACGCGAAGTGGGTCTTCGTGACCACTGCGGACGCCCCCGAGCTGAGCGAGACCGGCGTCGCCGACCTCGTCTACGACGCGATCACCCGCGACTCCTCCTTCGACACCCGCTACCGGCCGGTGTTCGCGCAGGGGATCTACGTCATCTACGAGCGGCTCGGAGGCTGACCATGGCGACGACGACGCCCCGGGTGGGCGAGATCCTGCTCTCGCGCGGACTGATCACGGCCGAGCAGCTCGACGAGGCGCTGCGCCGTCAGGAGCGCGAGGGCGGCCTGCTCGGCCGGCACCTCGTCATCGACGGCGCCGTGACCCGGCGCGAGATGTACGGCGCGCTCGCCGAGCAGTGGGACGCGCCGATGCTCGACCTGGTCGAGGAGCCGCCGGGAGCCGCGCTGCTGGCCCGCATCGGCGCCTCCACCCTGGTCGGCGCGGGCTGGGTGCCCTGGCGGGTGCTGCCCGACGGGACCGGCGTGATCGCGACCTCCGTGCCGCCGACCGAGGCGATGCTCGCCGAGGCGCGGGAGATGCTCGAGGTCGACGTGGTCACCGTGCGCACCACGACCGACTGGGACATCTTCCAGGCCGTCGAGAGCGCCTGCCGTGCCGCGCTGCTCTTCGGCGCGGCCGACTCGCTCGCGGTGCAGAGCGGCGACGAGTCGGCCAAGTCGGGGCTGCGCCGCTGGCAGGTGATCACTCCGCTCGTCGTCGCTGCGATCGTGATCGTCGGCGCGGTGCTGGCGCCGAGCCTCACCTTCGTGATCGTGCTCGCCTCGGCGAACCTGCTCTTCCTGATGAACATCGCCTTCAAGGCGCTGGCCGGCCTGCGCGCGCCGCTCAACCAGAGCTCGGTGCGCGCGTGGGAGGAGGAGGTGGCGCTCGAGCGCGGCCGCCGCGGGCTGGACGTCTCGCCGCCGCGGATGACGGACGACGAGCTGCCGATCTACACGATCCTCATCCCCGCCTACAAAGAGGCCAACATCATCAGCAAGCTGCTGGTGAACATCGGCGCCCTCGACTACCCGAAGGCCAAGCTCGAGGTGCTCGTGCTGCTCGAGGCCGACGACGACGAGACGATCTCGGCGGTGCGCCGGATGAGCCCGCCGGAGTACGTGCGGATGGTGATCGTGCCCCCGGGCGGCCCGCAGACCAAGCCGCGCGCCTGCAACTACGGGCTCAGCTTCGCCCGGGGCGAGTTCGTGGTGATCTACGACGCCGAGGACCGGCCCGACCCCGACCAGCTGCGCAAGTGCGTGCGGCTGTTCCGCGAGGACGCGTTCGAGCGCGAGCACGTGGATCCGGAGCAGAAGCAGCTCGTCTGCCTGCAGGGGGCGCTGAGCTACTTCAACGCCGACTACAACGTGCTCACCCGGATGTTCGCGGTCGAGTACGCGCACTGGTTCGGCGCGATGCTGCCGGGCCTGGACCAGTCGCACCTGCCGATCCCGCTCGGCGGCACCTCGAACCACTTCGAGACGCGCGTGCTGCGCGAGCTCGGCGCCTGGGACCCGTACAACGTGACGGAGGACGCGGACCTCGGCCTGCGCGTGGCCGCGCACGGCTACCGGGTGGGCGTCGTCGACTCCAACACCTGGGAGGAGGCGTGCGCCGAGGTCCCCGCGTGGATCAAGCAGCGCACCCGCTGGATCAAGGGCTACATGATGACCGCGGGCGTGAACACTCGGCACCCGATCCGCTGGTTCAAGGTGAACGGGGTGCTGGGCTCGCTGAGCCTGGTGGCGCTGATCATGGGGACGCCGGTCGCGTTCCTGCTCTACCCGCTGGTGCTCGGCTTCACCGTGATCACCTACATCGGCGTGCAGTTCCTGGGGCTGGATCTGCCGGAGTGGCTGATCGTCGCGGGGACGACGAACATGCTCTTCTCGAACACGCTGATGATCGTCGTCTCGGGGATCGCGGCCTGGAAGCGCTACAACTGGCGGGTCGCGGCGTTCGCGATCCTGAACCCCGTCTACTGGGTGCTGCACTCCATCTCGGCCTGGCGCGCGGCCTGGCAGATCGTCTTCAGCCCGCACAAGTGGGAGAAGACGCCCCACGGCCTCACGGAGGACTACGAGGACTCGACGATCGGCGCGCCGGCGTAGGGGCGCTCGCCGAGGCGTCCCGTTCCGGTCGAGGCGTCCCGTTCCACCTGGACGTCTCGACCGTTCGAGGACGCCTCGGCGGCGTCAGAGCGGCGGGGCCGACAGCAGCACGGCGCCGGCGGCGGCGCTGAGGGCGGCGACGAGGCACCAGCGGTCGGCGCGGACACGGCAGCCGCCCGCCCGCGCGAGCGCGGCGAGGCCGGCGGCGAGCACCGCGGCGCCGATCTGCACCGTCGCCGAGGTCCGCATCAGCGACCACGCCTCGAACGGAGGCACGCGGCCCCCACCGGGCAGGAACGGCAGCCCCGCGACGCTCGCCGACGCCAGCAGCAGCAGCGCCGACCCGACCGCCAGGGCGACCACGACGTGCCCGAGCACCTCGGCCGCGGCCCGCTGTCGAGCGCGAGGCGCGGCGATCTGCGGAAGGACGGCGGGGGCACTCGCAGCACTGCGGAGGGGCATGCGCCGAGCGTAGAACGCGGCCGTCTGCGGCGGACCCCCTTGCAGATCCCCCTTCCGGAGGTGATTCCGCGGGGAGACGCCGCTCCGGCTCCCGTTGCGCGCTCGATGTTACACATCGGGCCGATGTATAACGTTGCGGCGGCTTCTCGGTCGACCGGACTGCTGACGCTGGTGGATCTCGATACGCCCGCTCCGCGGGCTACTCGATCAGCATGAAGGAGGCATGCCCGGGAATGCATGGACGGCGCGGGTCGGCATGCCCGGCGCTGCATGCTGGTCGAGTAGCCCCGAAGGGGCGTATCGAGACCCCGCGTCAGATGTTCAGGCGGTTGAAGATCGGGGACGGCAGCAGGCGGATCACCGTCATGATGACGCGCCACTTGGCCGGGGCGTAGGCGACGGCGCGGCCGGAGGCCATGGCGGCGGCGACGTCCTTCGCGACGGAGTCGACCGGGGCCAGCGAGGCTCCGCTCTGCTTGAGCGAGGCGGTCATCGGGGTGTCGGTCGGGCCGGGCTTGATCAGCACGACGGACAGGCGCGAGCCGGCCAGGCGGTGCTGCAGGCCCTGGGCGAAGCGCTCGACGAGGCCCTTGGCGGAGCCGTAGACGTAGTTGGTCTTGCGGCCCCGGTCACCGGCGACGGAGCCGATCACACCGATGCTGCCGGAGGTCAGCGCGTTGGCGTACGCCTCCATCCAGAGGACCACCGAGACCCCGGTGACGACGAGCACGTCGCGGGCGACGGCGAGGTCGGCGGACGCCTCGTCCTGGGTCGTCATCGCGCCGTGGGCGATCAGCACGGTGTCGGGGGCGCCGCCCTCGAGCGAGGTCGCGACGACGGAGGAGATCGCGGCGGGGTCGGTCAGGTCGACAGCGGCCACCGACAGCGCGGCCGCGGGGAAGCGCACGCGCAGGTCCGTCGCCAGCGCCTCCAGCCGGCCGGCGTCGCGGCCGACCAGCAGAGCCGAGCGCGCGCCCGTGCCCAGCCACAGCCGCAGCGTGTGCTCGGCGATGGCGGAGGTCGCTCCGACCACGACGATCTTGGAGGGGGTACCAGTGCTCACGTCAGCTCCCGAGGACTCGGCGCGAGAAGCCGGAGGAGATCCCCGGGTCGCGCTGGAGGGCGAATTCGGCGAGGCGCGGGAAGCCGGCCTCGAACATCTCGCGCGACATGCGCGCGTCCTTCGCCGGGTACAGCCGGCCGCCCGTGGCGAGCACCAGCGCGTCGAGGCGCTCGAACAGCGGCAGCGCGACGGGCGTGTTCGGGAAGTCGAGCGCGAAGCAGACCCCGGGCGCCGGGAAGCTCAGCAGGCCCGGCGACTCCAGCGCCCCGAAGGTCTTCAGCACGCCGAGGAAGGAGCCGGTGCCCGAGGCCGCGATCAGCGCGAGCATCTCGCGGGTCGTCTCGAGCGCCCCCTCCCACGGCACGGTGCTCTGGTACTGGTAGAAGCCGCGCGGGCCGTACATCGTGTTCCAGCCCTCGATCGCGTCGAGCGGGTAGCTGAACTGCTCGTAGTGCTGCACCGAGCGGCGGGCGCGGGTCGCCTTCAGGCGGTAGTAGGCGCGGTTGAGCAGCGGCAGCGTGGCGCGGTTGACGACCGACAGCGGGAAGGCGAACGGCACCTTCAGCGAGCCCGGCCGGGTCTCCGGCAGCTCCGGGGCGGCCGTGCTGTCCGCGCGCGAGTAGACCCCGCGTCGCCCACCGCCCGTGGTCACGTCGATCCAGGCGACGGTGTGCTCGAAGACGTCCATCGACTCGTGCACGAGATCGAGGTACCCCTCGAGGGTCTGGAAGGGCACGTCCTCGCTGACGAGCCACGGCCCGGGGACGCGCGCGAGCCCGAGCTCGACCTCGACGATCAGCCCGGTCAGCCCGAGGCCGCCGATCGTCGCCTGGAACAGCTCGACGTTCTCGGTGGGCGTGCAGCGCGAGGACGACCCGTCGCTGCGCAGGAGTGTGAAGGAGCGCACGTGCCGGCCGATCGTGCCGGCGGAGGCGTGGTTCTTGCCGTGCACGTCGTTCGCGATCGCGCCGGCGAGGGTGACGTTCTTGGTGCCGGGGGTGACCGGCAGCATCCAGCCGCGCGGCGCGAAGACGGCCTGCACGTCGCGCAGCAGCACGCCCGGCTCTGCCCGCAGCACGCCGGTCTCGTCGTCGAAGGCCAGCAGGCGGTCGAAGCCGCTGAAGTCCCAGATCCGGCCGCCGCCGTTGAGCGCGACGTCGCCGTAGCTGCGGCCGAGCCCGTAGGCGATGCCGCTGTCGCCCGCGGCCAGCGCGGCCTGCGCCTGCTCGACGCTCGTGATCCGGGTGACGCGGTGCTCGTCGCGCGAGAGCAGGCCCCAGGAGGAGACGGGTGTGGTCATGCGGGCTCCTCTCGCGGGCCGGAGAACGTGACGTTCTTGTCGAGGTGGTACTTGGCGACGTAGCCGATGGCCAGGCCGATGACGGCGCCGGTGTAGCGGGCGAAGTCGGTGCCGAAGAGGTAGTCGAAGCCGAACTCGAAGCCCCAGAAGATCAGGGTCGTCACGCCGCTCATCACGCCGTAGAGGAGGAACGTCCTCAGCCCGTGCGCCGCATTCATCGTCTCGTGCTTGAAGATGAAGCGCTTGTCGAGCACGTACTTGGCGATCACCCCCGTCAGGGTGCCCGCGAGCACGGCGGCGATCGTGGCCCACTCCGCGTCGACGGCGAGCTCGACGAGCATCTGAGTGCCCAGATTCACCGCCGTTGCAAGGATCGCGAAGACGACGTACAGCGCGGCCGTCCGCATGCGCTTCCCTCCGTGGTGCTCCGGTCGTGAGCGCTGCGGATCCGGGCGGATGGGAGCGCGTTCACCCCCGATTGTAGGTTGGGCCCGCGTCACCCCGATCCCGCCCGATCCGGCCGTTCCTGGCCCCGTTCCCCCGAGAGGGAGACGTCGTGAACACCGCCCGCGCACTCGTCGCCGCCATGCGTCCGCGCCAATGGCTGAAGAACGTCCTGGTGCTGGCCGCTCCGGTCGCCGCCGCGCGCATCCTCGAGCCCGAGATCCTCGTCGCGACCGTCATCGGCGTGATCGCGTTCAGCCTCGCCTCCTCCGGCGGCTACCTGCTCAACGACCTCCTCGACGTCGAGTCGGACCGCGTGCACCCGAAGAAGCGCTTCCGCGCGATCGCGTCCGGCGCGCTGCCGCTGAAGGTCGCCTGGCCGGCCGCGTTCGTGCTGATGATCGTGCCGGTGCTGGTCACCTTCCTGCTCGGCTTCACCTGGTTCGCGGCGACGCTCGCCGCCTACCTGGTGATGCAGATCTCGTACTGCCTCTGGCTCAAGCACGAGCCCGTCATCGACATCCTGATCGTGGCGGGCGGCTTCGTGCTCCGCGCGATCTCGGGCGCGGCCATCGCGGACATCCCGCTGACGCAGTGGTTCCTGCTCGCGGTGTCCTCGGGCTCGCTGTTCATGGTCGCGGGCAAGCGCTACTCCGAGAAGCTGCAGAGCGAGGGCAAGGAGGAGAGCCACACCCGCTCGACCCTCAAGGTCTACACGCCGGGCTACCTGCGCTTCATCTGGTCGGTCGCCGCGTCGCTGACGATGATCTCCTACGCGCTGTGGGCGCTGTTCATCAACGGCGAGAACTCGCTCTGGTCGATGGCGTCGGTGGTGCCGTTCGGTGCGGCGCTGTTCCTCTACGCCCTCGACATCGAGCGCGGGCGGGCGTCGGCGCCGGAGGACATCGTGCTGGGCAACCTGCGGCTGCTCGTCTGCGGCGCGCTCTGGGCGGGGCTGTTCGTCGTCGCGATCATGACGCGGACGACCACGGGCTGAGGTCGCGACCCGGGCGTCGGGCCGGGTCCGCCGCGGGATCGACGTCGTCGACGCCCTCGACCACCTCGCCGGGCTTCTCGAGGACCGCGAGCGCCTGCTCGGTGATCTCGTCGAGCAGGCCCGCGAGCTCGCGCTGGTCCTCCGGCACGTCGACCCCGCGGATCCCGGTGGCGCGGATGAGCAGCGGCAGGGTGCTGCCCTGGATCAGCAGCGTCCCAGCGATCTTCTCGCCTCGTTGAACGTCCGCGACTGCTGTGTCGTGTCCTCGGTGGGACCACCTCGGCCCCCGCACTACAGGAGGCATCATGCTCAAGCGAATCGCGACCACTGTGACGACTGCGGCGTTCGCCGCCGTCCTTCTCGCCGGATGTTCGACGGCCGCCGGCTCGGCCGCCTCGTCGGAAGCGCCGGCCGACAGCCCCTCCGCCACCGCGACGGCCTCCGCCACCGCGACCGCCTCCGCTGAGACGGCGGCTCTCACGACGGCGTCCTCGCCGCTGGGCGAGATCATCACGGACGAGGCCGGCTCCACCGTCTACACGTTCACGAAGGACACGCAGAACTCGGGCAGCAGCAGCTGCTACGACGAGTGCGCCACGACCTGGCCGGCCGTGTCGGCGTCCAGCACGACCGCCGCGGACGGGATCACCGGAGAGGTCGGCTCGATCACGCGCACCGACGGGACGACCCAGCTGACCGTCGACGGATGGCCGGTCTACCGGTTCGCGAAGGACACCGCACCGGGCCAGGTCAACGGGCAGGGTGTGAAGGACGCCTGGTACGTCCTCCTCCCCGACGGCACGATGAACAAGGAAGCCGCGGCCATGAGCACCGCCACCCCGGCGTCCTGATGCGACGGCGACCCGTCCCCGCGCGCAGCGATGCGCATCGCCCGGACGGGTCGCCGGTTCTCGACTGGCAAGGACGGAAAGGGATGACCGGCAGTGATCGCAGCGACCGAGATGAGGGAGCGCGCCGTGGCGCTTCGAGGCGGTGAGCACTGTGCCCCGCCCCGTCGATGAGCTCCTGGCCGCGCTGTACGAGAGTCACGGCCCGGCGTTGCGACGCTTCGTGCAGAACCTCACTCGGAACGCGGCGCTGACGGAGGACGTCGTACAGGAGACGATGGTCCGGGCCTGGCAGCGCCCGCAGGTCCTCGAACGCGACGCCGACGCCGCGCGCGCGTGGCTGTTCACCGTCGCCCGCAACCTCGTCATCGACGACGCCCGCTCCGCTCGGAGCCGACGCGAAGTGCCGGCGAAGGACGAGGACGGCGGCGGCGCCGTCCCCGATCGCACCGACGCGGTCCTGGACAGCATCCTCGTCGCCGACGCTCTCGCCTCGCTGTCGGTGGAGCATCGTCGGATCGTGGTGGACGCGTACTTCCTCGGACACACCGTCCCCGAGATCGCCCGCCGGCACTCCATCCCCGAGGGAACAGCGAAATCCCGATTGCACTACGGACTGCGCGGACTGCGACTGGCTCTGCAGGAAAGGGGCGTCACCCGATGAACGACCACCACGGAAGCTCTGCGACGGAGGACGAGTACCGCGACTGGGACGCGTCCTACGTCCTCGGCGCTCTCCCCGCGGATCAGCGACTCGAGTACGAGCAGCACCTCAGCGGCTGCGCGGCCTGCCGCGCGGCCGTGGCAGAGCTGGCAGGACTGCCCGGCATCGTCGGTCGCCTCTCCGTCGAGGACGCTCTCGCCATCAGCGCATCGGACGACGGCGAGGAGGCGCCGCCGTCGATGGTGACGCTGCCCGCCATCGCCCACCGTGTCCGGACGCGCCGACGTCGGCGCCGGCTGGTGACGTCCCTCGCCGTCGCGGCCGCCGTCACCGCCTCTGTCTTCGGAGGGGTCGCTCTGGGCACCGGCATCGCGGGCGCTCCCGTGGCGAGCGAGGCGACCCTCGAACCGATGGACCCGATAGCGGCCGATCCCGCTCTCGCTGCGGACATCCAGGTCGAGGGGAAGCCGTGGGGCACCCGGCTGGAGTGGAGCTGCACCTACAGTGGTGATGCGCCCGCCGACGCGGAGTACGAACTCGTGATCACCCGCACGGACGGCAGCACGATCACCGTCGCCACCTGGACGGCGGCCGGGCAGCGCGCCGTCGACCTGGCGGCGTCCACGGGCATCGCCCGGTCGGAGATCACCGGTGTCGACATCAGGGTCCGCGGTACGAACACCCCTCTCGTCCGCACCGACACCTGAGACACCATCCACCCGCAGGAGACACCGACACTGCCCGCGGTGCCGCGGACACCGGACAGGAGCAGACCATGAGCACCGAGACCACGCCGCTGCACATCACCCGCGAGGGCCCGAGAAGCTTCATCGGCCGCAACGCGCGAGGAGCCGAGGTCCGCATCGGCGGGTCGGACGCCGACGGCGTGTTCTCGCCCGGCGAGCTGCTGCACCTCGCCCTCGCCGCCTGCGGCATGCTCTCCTCGGACCACCTCCTCGCCAGCCGGCTCGGAGCCGACTTCGAAGCGACCACCGACATCACCGCGACCAAGCCCGAGAACGAGGACCGCTACGACTCGATCACCGCCGTGATCCGCGCCGACCTGTCGGCGCTCGATCCCGAGCGGATCGCCTCACTGTCCGAGCGCACCCGCCGGGCGGTCGACCGTCAGTGCACCGTCGGCCACACGCTCGAGCACGGCGCGGCGTACACCGTCGACATCGTGGACGACCAGGCCGGTCCCGTCAGCGGTCCGCGGACCGGGACCGTCTGAGATCAGCGCCTCATCGGTCACGACGACCGGTGCCGACCGAGCCGCGGACGTCTGCCTTCAATGCCGTCAGTCTGCGACTCGCCGACCGGATCCCAGACGATTCGCGAGGCGGAGCGCGTTCACGGAGCGGAGGTGCTGGTCGGCGCGGTGACGTCCGTTGGCCGGTGAGGGGTGCGGTGCCGCGAGGACGGGGACGACACGGGGATCATCGTGCAGGGTCAGGTAGCGCATGACCCCGTCGAGCGCCACGGTCCCGTAGGTGACGACGGCGTCGAGCGCGGGCAGCAGCTCCAGCAGCTCACCGAGCGCGAGCCGGCCCTGCTCGATGTCCGCGGGGCCGACGCGGCCAGGGATCTCCCACGGGATGAGGTTCCATCGGAGGTAGTGGTCGCGGGGGAGTCCGGACTCGATGCGGGCCGCCCGGAACGCGGCGGCGGTGGGCCCGAGGTTGTCTTCGCTGCAGACGGCAGCGGATCCCGCGGCGATCGTCCGAGGGCCGGGTGACTGCATCAGCACCAGGACGCGACTGGCGGTGCCGCCGGAGCGGGGATCGAAGCCCGGAACGAAGCGTCCGGTCCCGTCCGCGGTACTCCGCCAGGTCTCGGCGAGGGCGTTCAGGGTTCCGACATCCACGATGGTCCTCGATCCCGGTCAGGCCGGTCGCGGGGGTGCGAGCAGGGTGCCGCGGATCACGGAACCGTGGAAGGTGCGGGCGGCGACGAAGATCCACGCGGCGACCAGGCCGACGTAGTAGAGCACGGCGAGGCCGGCGACGACCGTGAGACCGGAGTGCAGGGCGAGGCCGTTCAGTCCGGTGACGCAGGTGCCGACGGGGAACGTGAACGACCACCACGTCAGACTGAACGGCAGGTGCTCCTTCGCGGTGCGGAGAGTGATCGCGAGAGCGATGACGGTCCAGAGCAGTGCGAAGCCGAGCATCGCGAAGCCGTACACCAGAGCCACGACCAGCAGCGCACGCGCCGTGCCGGCGTCGACGACGGTGGGCGCGTTCGAGGCGAGCAGATTCACAGCGGTGATCGACTGTCCGACCGGACCGAGGACGATCCACAGCGTCGGCACCATCCCCGCTGCTCCGACCTTGTGCTGCGCGAGCCGGTTCCAGATCAGGGTGATCACCACCAGCGACGCGACCAGGCTGAGGCCGAAGAAGCCGTAGCAGGACCACAGGAGCGTCTCCCGCGCCTGCCCGGCGGGCGCGTACGGCAGCAGCAGTGCGCCGGTGGAAGCGGACACCATCGGCGGAACGATCGGCATCAGCCAGCCGCCGAACGCCGAATCGGGCTTGTTCTCGTGCCGGGTGAACGCGAGGTAGGGCACCAGGACCGCCGTCACCAGCCCGCCGAGAGTCCCCGCACCCCAGAGCACCCAGTCGATGGTGACAGCGGCGGGCAGGCCGATCCAGTCCTTGCCGAGGAGGAGGGTTCCCGCGCCGACGGTGAGGAACGCCATGGGCGGCGCGCCGTAGAAGTGCGAGAGGACCGGATTCAGGTGGTGCCTCATCGCTGTACCGCGGTAGCGGACCCAGTGCAGCCCGGTCGCGACCGTCAGCGCGACGAGCAGCAGTGCGGCGATCGCCCAGACGACGGTGGCTGCGGTACGCAGTCCGGGGAACTGGAGTGGCAGGGACGCGGCGGCGACCGCGACGATGCCGGTGCCCATGATCGACGCGAACCAGTTCGGCGTCAGGTTCGACACGATCAGTCCCGGATGCTCCAGCTCCCGGAACAAGCGCCTCGACCGCGGAGGATGCCCGATCGAGGAAGATGCGCGGGCGGGGGCGAGAGTTGTCATGACTCCAGCCTGAGCATCGCCGTCCCCAGCCGATACAGCGATCGTGTTGGCGGGGCACAATGAGTGCTTGTGGCGACGCGGCGACTGACGGACCGGATCCTGGATCTCGACACGCTGGAGGTGCTCGAACGCATCGCCGAGGCGGGCTCGCTCTCCCGCGCCGCCGAAGACCTCGGCGTCACCCAGCAGGCCGTCTCGGCGCGTCTGCGGGTCGCGGAGCGCGCCATCGGGCAGCCGCTCGTGCGCCGCTCTCCGACCGGGTCCCTGATGACCGACGCGGGTCGGCTCGTGCTCGAGCTGGCCGGCCCGGTCCTCGAGGCGTCCCGCCGCCTCGAGGCGGGCGCGGCGGCACTGCGACAACCGACCGGCTCACTGGTCCTCGCGGCGTCGCAGACGATCGCCGAACTGCTGCTCCCACGCTGGCTCCTCGAATTCCGACAGCGCACACCCGAGGTGAGTGTGCAGCTGATCGCCGGCAATTCAGCCACGGTCACCGAGCTCGTGCGATCCGGTGCGGCGCAGCTCGGATTCGTCGAGACACCGGCGTCCACGGCCACGCTCTCCTCTCACGTGGTCACGGAGGACGAACTCGCTGTCGTCGTCGCACCGGACCACCCCTGGGCACGCGCGGCGAGTATCGGCGCCGAGGATGTGGCCGGGACTGCACTGCTGACACGAGAGGAAGGCTCCGGCACCCGGACGACCCTCGAAGCATGGCTCCACGACGCCGGGCTCGCACCCACGACTCCCGCCGCGATCCTGGAGACGACGGCGATCATCCGAGCGAACGCCCGCGCCGGCATCGCGCCCGCAGTCATGAGCATCCTCACCGTCGAAGCAGATCTCGCCGCGCGCTCACTGATACGAGTGCCCCTCCGCGGACCAGCACTCGTGCGACCCCTCCGCGCCATCTGGTCCGATCGCATCGGGTCGTCCGCGGCGGCGTTCCTGGAGATCGCGCACGAGATGCGCTGACCGGTGCACGGCCGGGCCGGGCCGAACCGGAGTGGTCGCCTCTGCACACGGCGGCACGGACGTCACTTCGCGGTGATGGCGAAGAGCCCGGCGATGCCGACGGTGTAGAGCGCGAGCACGATCAACGAGTCGACTCCCATGCCGGCGATGCGCCGGGTGGGTCGGAAGATCAGTCCGACGACGTAGACGAGGGTGAGCAGGGCGGCGAGAGCGGTGAGGTAGATGTCGGACGAGTTCGCCTGCGGGAGGACTGCGGTGCCGGAGAGGACGGTGGCGACGAGGAACAGCACGGGGAGGAAGGCGTTGCCGCCGAAGATGTCGCTGATGGCGAGGTTGTCGTCGCCCTGCTTGACGGCTTGCAGCCCGGTCGAGATCTCGGGGAGGGAGGTGGCGAGAGCGAGCACGGTGGCTCCGAACAGCACCCCTGAGAGACCGAGCTGCGAGGATGCCGCGTCACCGGCGCGCTCGAGCACGACACCGGCGAGGAGGGTCGCCGCGGCGGAGATCGTGAACACGATGGTCGCCTTGCGTGTGCTCATCGGGTGCGTCTTCTTCTTCGCGGGGGATGCTGTCGCGTCGGGGGCCCGCCCGTCCTCGTGCCAGGGGAGGTGCTTGCCGGAGCGCTGCACGAGCAGCAGCCCCACGACCCAGAGGCCGGCGATGAGGACGACGTCCGGGGTCAGGCGCAGCACTTCCAGCCCGGAGGGCAGCTGACTGCCGGCGATGACGACGGCGAGCACCGCGACGACCACGAGCCCCTCGAGCACGAGTGTGAGGGACGCGGCACGGTAGGTGAGCGGCTTCGCACCTTTCCCGCGCTTGCCGAACAGGTCGAGGACGACGAGGACCACGGTCTGCAGTGCGATGCCGCCGAGGATGTTGCCGACCGCGACGTCCAGGTTCCCGGAGAGCGCGGCGGACACGGTGATCGCGATCTCCGGCAGGTTCGTCGCGACGGCGAGGACGATCAGACCGCCCAGCGCACTCCCCAGGTGCAGACGCGCGTCCAGAACGTCCGTCGCCTTCGACAACTGGATGCCGGCGATCCACACCACTGCGGCGGCGGCGAGGAAGACGACGACGAGAACAACGAGAGGCAGACCATCCATGCACTGAGTGAACCGCGCCGACGACGATTCCAGACCCCCTTGCGCCGGGGCTGCTTCTCACCGTCAGCACCGGCCGGTCCTCATGATCCCCCTCTCCCCGGTCGATGATTCGGAGCCGCTGCCCTGGTCCTGACCGAGGTGCGGGCGTAAGCTGACGGCAGTGGCGATGGATCCCGCCCGGGCGTGAGCCCGAACTGCCGCCGAGGCTGATGGTTCCTACCTTCTCGATCAGAGACCAGGTAGGTGACCCGTGCCCGCGCATCCCCCGCTCGTCCTCGTGCGCCACGGTGAGAGCACCGGCAACGCCGACGGTCTCTTCTGCGGCGTCCTCGACGTCCCCCTCACCGACCTCGGACGTGACGAAGCGCGACAGGCCGCGACGCTGCTGAGGGACGCATCGATCGACCCCGATCTGATCCTCACGTCGACCCTGCAACGCTCCACCGAATCGGCCCGGATCATCGTCGGCGCCCTTCCAGGGCGGCCGCGGATCGTCGCGGCCCAGTGGCGGCTGAACGAGCGCGACTACGGAGCGCTCACCGGCCTGTCGAAGAGCGTCGTCAGAGCCCGGTACGGGGCCAACGCCTTCCTGGAGTGGCGCCGGTCGATGGACGTCCGCCCGCCTGCTCTGTCCCCCGCCGCCTTCGCGCAGCTGCACACGTCTGCGGCGTTCCGTGGGCAGCCGGCCGAGGCGATGACGGAGACGGAGTCGTTGCGCGACGTCGTCCACCGACTGCAGCCGCTCCTCGAGGAGCGCATCCTGCCCGCCCTCGAGGAGGGCGAGACGGTGCTCATCGTCGGGCACGGCAACTCCCTGCGCGCGCTGCGCGCCCTTCTCGAGGACCTCGGCGATGCCGCGGTCCGCGATCTGAACATCCCGACGGGTCAGCCGTACCTGTACGACACCGGGCCCTCCGGGACACCGATCTCGAGGAGCGGACGCTACCTCGACCCCGCAAGAGCCGACCGGGCGGCGATCACGCTCGCCCACGAAGGAGGAACCTGATGAACGCCTACATCAGCCACACCCGCACCAGCATCCACGGATCGGGCGAGTACGTCACCCACCCCGCCGGACACCCGCTGGTCATCGCCGACGTCGCCGCACGGCAGATCCTCGACTCCCGCGGCTTCCCGACCGTCGCTGTCACCCTGCGCCTGGACGACGACACCGTCCTGGACGCCTCCGCCCCCGCGGGCGCCTCGACCGGCGCGTTCGAAGCGGTCGAGCTGCGCGACGGCGGCCCCGCGTTCGGCGGACGCGGAGTCCGCTCCGCTGTCGCGGCCGTCGACGGCGAGATCCGCGCCCTCCTGCTCGAGCACTCCTGGACCTCGCTTCGCGAGATCGACGAAGCGCTGCGAGCACTGGATGGAACCGCGAACCTCGCCCGCCTCGGAGCGAACTCCGTCGTCGCCGTCTCCATCGCGGCCGCCCGCGCCTTCGCAGCGCGCACCGGCCTGCCCCTGCACCGGTGGATCGCCGACCACACCGGGGCGACCGCCTCCCTGCCCGTCCCGCACTTCAACGTCATCAACGGCGGCGCGCACGCCGCGAACGGCCTCGACTTCCAAGAGTTCATGATCGCCCCCGTCTCCGCCGGCACCGAGGAGGAGGCCGTGCAGGTCGGCGCCGAGATCTATCACGCCCTCGCCGCCCGCGTCCGCACCGCCTACGGCACCTCCGGGCTCGGCGACGAGGGCGGCTTCGCGCCCCCCATCGACCGGCCCGAAGACGCCCTGGACCTCCTCGTCGCAGCGATCACCGACGCCGGATACCAGCCCGGCACCGGTGACATCGCGATCGCGATGGATCCCGCCGCGAACGGCTTCTTCCACGGCGACGGCCACTACACCGTCGCCGGCACCGACCTCGACCGCGACGCACTCGCCCGCTACTACGAGAAGCTGATCGCCGACTACCCGATCCGCAGCATCGAGGACGGCTTCGCCGAGGACGACCACGAGGGCTGGGCCCTCCTCGCCCACACCATCAGCGACCGGGTGCAGCTCGTGGGAGACGACCTCTACGTCACCGACGCCGACCGCATCCGCGACGGAGCCCGCAACGGCTACTCCAATGCCGCACTCATCAAGCCCAATCAGATCGGCACCATCACCGGCACCCTCGACGCGATCGCGGCCGCGCACGACGCCGGCATGCGCTGCATGGTCTCCCACCGCTCCGGTGAGACCCTCGACACCTTCATCGCCGATCTCTCGGTGGGAACCGGAGTCGGGCAGATCAAATCTGGCGCCCCCGCGCGCGGCGAGAGGGTCGCGAAGTACAACCGCCTCGTCGACATCGAGCACCTCGACCCCGCGCTGCACTACGGCCTCACCCACTGACCCGCCCCCTCCCGAAAGGCCCCACTCCTCGTGACCGATGACCTCCACCGTCACCGCCCCCCGGACCCCGACCCCGAGCTGCCGGTCGACAGCGACCTCGACGTCGACGACGCCCCCGACGGGACGCCACGTCCCGTGCACCTGCGCCTGCGGTACCTCCTCCTCGTCGCCGCCGGCGGCACGGTCGGGACCGGGGCGCGGGAGGGCCTGACCCTCGCGTTCCCCGCCGGTCCCGCCTTCGACACCGTCGTCTTCGCCATCAACATCGTCGGCGCGCTCCTGCTCGGCGTGCTCCTGGAGAGCCTCGCCAGAGCCGGCAGCGACGAGGGCCGACGCCGCACCGCACGACTGCTGCTCGGTACCGGAGCGCTCGGAGGCTTCACCACCTACAGCACCCTCGCCACCGACACCGCCCACCTGCTCACCACAGGACACCCCGCACCCGCCGCCCTCTACGCGCTCGGCACCGTCCTCCTCGGTGCCCTCGCGTCCTGGACAGGGATCGCTCTCGCCGCAGCACTCCACCGGCGACGCACGCAGAGGAAGGTGCCGGCATGACTCCCGCACTGTTCCTCGCGCTCTCCCTCGCCGGCGGAATCGGGGCTGCGACACGGCTCCTCCTCGACGGGCTCATCAAAGCCCGCACCGGCGGCGCCTACCCCTGGGGCACCACCGTCATCAACGTCACCGGATCACTCCTCCTCGGACTGATCACCGGGCTCGCCCTCGCAGGCATCGCCCCCGAATCGTGGCGACTCGTCCTCGGCACCGGCTTCCTCGGCGGCTACACCACCTTCTCCACCGCCAGCCTCGAAACCGTGCGCCTCCTCGCCGAAGGACGCCGCCTCGCCTCCGTCACCAACGCCCTCGGCATGCTCCTCCTCAGCGTCATCGCCGCAGCAGCAGGACTCTGGCTCGGAGGCGCGCGATGAGCATCTTCGATGGCCGCGAGAGCGGGAGCGGTTCTCTTCCTCGACGCTGATGACGGCGGCGATGCCGAGCTCCATCAGAGCGTCCTGCGGGCGGCGTCGCGCATCGGCGGTCTCGATTCGGGGAGGGGGAAGCGCCTGTCCGTGCGCGGGCGCTCGCGCGCGCGGTCGAGGCCGGACGGAGAGTCTGCGCTCGTGTCCGGCCTCGGCCCAGAGGGTTGCGGGTGGCGGGTGCGTGGCTCCGCGACCCGGCATCTCCTGGGAAGAGACGCCCTCCTGCATGCCGGTCGAGCAGCCCCGCAGGGGCGTCTCTGCATGCTGGTCGAGCAGCCCCGCAGGGGCGTATCGAGACCCGATTCCCACGGACGTCGGTCGCCTCCCTGCCCTGCTGCCGCTCGTCAGCGCCGGTCGAGGACCCGGACGAGGCCGATCAGGAGGGCGATCGTCCCCAGCGCGGCGATCGCGATAGCGGCGGCTCCGGCCGGGCCGAGCGAGAGCGCCCAGTCGACGACGGCGGTCCGCAGCCCGGCGTCGGCGGCGAGGAGGAGCAGGAGGACCGCGACGGCGGCCTGGACCAGCCCCCAGACGATCGCGCCGGCGCGGATCCTGGGCCGCTTCGCGGTCTCGGTGGCGGTGCTGGTCTGCGTGGCGGTGGTGCTCTGCGCGGTCATCGTCCTGCCTCCGTCGGGGTCGTGCTGTCGGTTCCGGGCGGGGTGCCGGGGTCTGTCGGGGTGGTGGGGTCCGTCGTGGTGGGATCCGTCGTGGTGCCGGTGTCCGTCGGGGTCGGGAGGTCGGTCGCGGCAGCGGTCGCCCCCGAGGTCGGCTCCGCGGTCGCCGTGCCGTCCTGGTCGAGTGCGGCGCCGCTGGTCGAGTCCTCGGCGGTCCGGTCGTAGACGGTGACCCCGCCGCGGCCCTGCGCGATCCGGACGACGACCGGCTCGGCGTCCGGGTCGCCGAAGGTCTGCGTCCAGGTGGCTCCGTCGCGGCTGTACTCGACGTTCTCCGGCTCGGAGCCCACGTCGCCGTCGGCGAAAGCGGTCGTCAGCCAGTAGTAGCCGTTGGCCGTGGACGCCTCGAGGCGGACCGCCGCCCCCGCCATCGGCATGACGGTGATGTTCCCGGCGCCCTGCCAGACGTCGATCACCTCACCCGGAGCACCCAGCGACGGGTCGATCGAGATCTGCAGGTCGCCCGCCACCATCGCGTAGCTGCCGGGAACCGCGTTCGAGAGGCCGTACGAGCTGAGCATCGGCAGCAGCTGGCGCTCCGGCGGCACGAGCGACGCCGTCGAGGCCGTCAGCACCGTGATCACCGAGACCGCGATCAGGAGGATCGCGCGCCGGCGCAGCAGTCCCGCGGCGACGATCGCCAGGGCGAGCACCAGGGTCGCGACGCTGAAGCCGACGACGGTCGCGGTCGAGCCGGAGACGGTGAGCGACGTGATCGCGCCGACGACGGCGGCCAGGCCGAGCACGAGCAGGGTGACGCTCCTCCGCAGCCGCGGGTTCGCCTCGCGGTGCAGCCGACGCCGCTCGAGGCGCGCCGCGGTGATCGCGGCGGCACGGAGGCGCGACTCCTCGGCACGGGCCCGGGCCGTCTCGCGGGCGGTCGCGCTCTCCTGGGCGCGGAACGCCTCCCGCTCGGCCTTCCACTCCTCCTGGCGCTCGCGCCACAGCGCGAGGTCCTCCGGGGTGCTGGGCCGCGCCTCGGTCGGGCGCTGCGGGGGGAGGAGAGGAGCGGCGCTCGCCGGGTCGCCGGTGGGAGCGGGGTAGCCGGCGGTCGAGGCGCCGGGTCCCTCGGGGCTTCCGTACGGCGGGGGCGCCGGGTCGGTGCGGCCCGAGCGGCGGGCGATCCAGACCACGAAGAGCACGATGAGGACCAGGACGACGACCGTCCAGAGGGCACGGCCGGTGGCGGGCGCCCAGGGGACCGCCCCGGTGTACGCGCCGCCGAGCGACCAGAAGCCCTGCGCGACCGGGAGCATCGAGGCGAGCACCAGGGCGCCGATCCCGGCGTGGACCCGGGTCAGGCGGCCGCGGAGCAGCTCCTCGACCGGCAGCACGCCGTCCTCGTCGGGCAGCAGCAGCCAGGCCGCCGCGTAGAAGAGGAAGGCCGGGCCGCCGAGGACGGCGACCACGACGAAGATCCCGCGCACGATCAGCGGGTCGATGCCGAGGCGATCGGCGATGCCGGAGCAGACGCCGCCGACCCAGCCGGGCCGGCGGGCGAGATCGAGGGAGCGCAGCCAGAGGAGGAAGCGGTTCTCGGAGGAGGGGCCGGGTGCGGAGGCGCCGGGGCCGGGGGTGCCGTTCCCGGGATCGCCCGCTCCGGCGGTCGGGTCCGGCGTCGGCGGATTGCCCGCCGTCTCCTGCGCCGGGTCCGGCGGGGTCGTGCTCGCTGCTGTCATGGCTCGAGTGTGACCCTCCTCCACAGCCGCCGACCATCGGGGGAACCCCTGATCCGACCCCGACTCCCGCCCCGGCGACCCCGACGACCTGTTTGGATGCAGGGGTGAGCACACCCACCCTCCCGAGCACCGCGGCGCACCCGCCGCGGCGTCGGCCGTCCCCGGGCCGATCGTCCGCGGGTCGGCCCGCCTCGGCCCGGCCTCCGCTGCGCCGCCCGCGCCGGATGGTCCTCGGCGGCGTGTGCGCGGCGCTCGCCGAGCACCTGGGCCTGCGCCCGGGGACGGTGCGCTTCCTCGTGATCGTCGCGACGCTGCTGGGCGGCGGCGGCGCGCTGCTCTACCTGTGGCTGTGGGCGCTCGTGCCCCTGCGCGACGCCGGCCCCGAGTCGGGCGAGCAGGCGGGCGGTGTGCGGCGGGCCGTCCCGGTCGCCGTGCTGCTCGTCGGCGTCGCCGGAGCCGCGACGCTCTCGGTCGTGGTCGCACTGCGCGGGGGCGACGACGCCGACGTCACCCGGGCGCTCGCCGCCGTCGCGGTGCTCTCCGGCGGCGCCGTCGCCTGGAGTCTCGGACTCGACCGCGGCGATCCGTCCCGCTCGGCGCGCTCCTCCGTCCTGGTCCGCCTCGCCGCCTGCGCTGTGCTCGTCGTCGCCGGGGCCGCCGTGCTCACGGCCCGCCCGAGCGCAGTCAACGCGGTCCTCGCCGTCGGTGTCCTGCTCGTCGCCGCCGGCGTGCTGGCCGCGCCCCGGGTGGTCCTGCTGTGGACCGAGCTGATGGGCGAGCGGGCGGCCCGGGTGCGCGAGGAGCAGCGCGCCGAGATCGCCGCGCACCTGCACGACTCGGTGCTGCAGACCCTCGCGCTGATCCAGAACCGGGCGGGCGCCTCCAGCGAGGTCGCCCGCATCGCCCGCGCGCAGGAGCGGGAGCTGCGCGACTGGCTCTTCGAGCGCGACGTCCCGGTCGCGAACGACCTGGCGGCCGAGATCCGCGCCATCGCCGCCGCGATCGAGCTCGACTGGCCGGCGACGCTCGAGGTCGTCGCGGTGGGGGCCTCGGTGCCGGGCGCCGCCCCCGTGCTCGCCGCGACCCGCGAGGCGATGCTCAACGCGGCTCGGCACGCGGGCGGTGAGGTCTCGGTCTACGTGGAGTCGTCGGCCACCGGGGTGGACGTGTTCGTGCGCGACCGCGGCCCCGGAGTCGACCTCGGCGCGCTCCCCGGCGACCGCCTCGGCATCCGCGAGTCGATCGTCGGCCGGATGGCGCGCGCCGGCGGCAGTGCGACCGTGCGGCCCGGAGCGGGCGGCTCGGGCACCGAGGTCCACCTGCGCCTGCCGGCGGGGGCCGAGCGGTGACCCGCGTCGTGCTGGTCGACGACCACTCCATCTTCCGCTCCGGTCTGCGCGCCGATCTCGCCCCCGAGCTCGACGTCGTGGGTGAGGCGGCCGACGTCGACTCCGCCGTCGCGCTGGTCGCGGCCGAGCGTCCGGACGTCGTGCTGCTCGACGTGCACCTGCCCGGCGGCGCGGGTGGCGGCGGGGCCGAGGTCCTGCGCCGCAGCGCCGCGCACCTCGACGCGGTGCGCTTCCTGGCGCTGAGCGTCTCTGACGCGGCGGAGGACGTGGTCGGCGTCATCCGCGCCGGCGCCCGCGGCTACATCACCAAGGCGAGCTCCGGCGCCGAGGTCAGCCGGGCGGTCCTCGCGGTGGCGGGCGGCGACGCCGTCTTCTCGCCGCGCCTGGCCGGCTTCGTCCTCGACGCGTTCGGCGCCCTCAGCGGCGAGCAGGCGGAGTCCGTCGACGAGCTCGACCGCCTCTCGGCCCGCGAGCGCGAGGTGATGCGCCTCATCGCCCGCGGCTACGCCTACAAGGAGGCCGCCGCCGAGCTCTTCATCTCGGTGAAGACCGTCGAGTCCCACGTCTCCGCGGTGCTCCGCAAGCTCCAGCTCTCCTCCCGCTACGAGCTGACCGCCTGGGCCTCGGCCCGCCGCCTCCTCTGAGGAAGGCTCCCGTCTGATCTGCAGGCGATCCGATGCGGAAGGCGCCTTCCACCGCGAGGCGCGGAAGACAGACGCGCGGATCGCCTGCAGATCGGACAACGGAGGGCAGACGCCCCCGCGCCCGGGAAGCTAGAACGAGAGCAGTGGGAGGAACGGCAGCGCGGCCAGCGCCGCGAGCGTGCCGAGCGCCGCGCCCGCGAGCACGTCGGTCGGGAAGTGCATCCCGAGCACGATGCGCGACAGCAGCATCACCAGCACCACGAGGACGGCGAGCGGCCACAGCGCGGGCAGCATCACGGCGAACACGATCGCCGCCGCGGTGGTCGAGGACGCGTGCGAGCTCGGGAAGCTGAGCTTGCTCGGCGCCGTCCCCCGCACCTCGACGCCCTCGCCGAGGGGCCGCGGCCGCCGGACGACGCGCTTGATCACGATCGACAGCCCGTGCGCCACGACGATCGCGACGTCGCAGAGCGCCCACGCCCAGAAGCGCGACGGATCGGCGAACGCACCGACCACGCCCAGCAGCAGCCAGCCCGCGGCGTGCTCGCCGAAGAAGCTGAGCCAGCGGGCGATCGGGCGCAGAGGCGGTGCCAGCGGCGAGCGCTGCACGGCGACGATGACCGCGGATTCGCGGCTCCGGAGGGTCGACATCGCGCTCAACCTAGCGCACCGGCGAGCCCACGACGGGCCACCGCACCGCCCCCTTCGACGCCGCTGGTCAGTGATGTCAGCGAGCAGGCGCGCGGTACGCCTCATTGATGCGCTTGGCAGCGGCGGCGAGTTGCTGGGGGGTGGCGCGGGTCTGCTGGGAGGCGCGGGCCTCGCTCGTCGTGATGCGCCCGATCGACACCCGGCGCTTGCTGTTCTTGTCGGCCATCATCGCTCCCGTCGTTGTCGTGCTGCGACCCTTACAGAGTCACGCCATCACTGTCTAGCGTCAACCTGCGACATTGGAGCAGCCCGAGTGAGGTGACCGCGCACAATCCGGACGCGAAGACCGTGGCCACCCACCACACGGTCGACCCGATGCGAGCGTCCGCCCCCATGGCCGACGCAGCCGCGAGCGCGAAGTAGAGCATCGCCAGGGTCGCGATCGAGAGTCGCAAGGGTCGCAGGACTCTCCCGGCGACGGGGTTCTCCTGTTCTCGGCTCAGGAACCCGAGGAGCACTGCGATCGCAGCGAGGAAGAGCGGTGTGGCGGATGTCATCCCGGGCAGGAAGGCGCGGTCGGCGTATCCGCTCAGACGACCGGCCCAGAAGATCACGGCCGAAGCTCCCGACGCGACAGCGACCCACGGAAGGAGTCCGTAGGGGCTGGTCCTCAGGCGCACGACCGCGACGTCCGGGGAGACGTCCGTTCCATGGCGGAACGCGATGTGGGCGACGACGCCGGGGCGGGAGTCGCTCTCGACCGGCACTCCGTCCCGATGCGCGCTGAGGTTCTGGCTGATGATGCCTCGGGGGGTGTGCACCTCGAGATGACTCGACCCGGCTCCGATGATTCCGGTGTTCAAGGGGATGTCGAGTGGTGCGCTGCTGAGACCGACGGCTGAGGAGAACCACCGCCACCACGGGTACTTCTGGTCTCGCGCCGCTCCGACCAGTTCCCAGTGCGTGGAGTACTTGACGACGTGACGAGCGCCGGCGGTCTCCGGAGGGAACAGACCCGCGAGGATGAAGTTCTTCGACAGGTTCTCGAGGAGGACGACCGTCTGGGGAGCGGCTCGCGCATCCACGCGGACCCGCGTGCCCTCCCACTGCTCTCCGTCGAGGAACGCGGCGACCCTCCGGTCCGTCTCCGCATCGGCCTTCCCGAAGACGATCTCGGAGACGACCGCTCGCTCGTCGAGCGTGGGCGGCCTCCCGTACTCGAGTCGCCAGGCCGCGACGACGGCCTCCACTGAGGCTCGCCCGTTCATCTCAGCACCGGCGATCGGGAGGGGCTTCGACCCGTCGTAGGACGAGTCGAAGTCCTGAAGACGCGCTTTCTGGATCAGGGCGAGAGGTATGAACAGGATCTTCTCCGCCCCCGGTGCCCCCGAGACCACTTCCAAGCGCTCATCATCGGGGATCGTGATGTCCAGCGAGACACGACGGCGGCTGGTCGGTCCGTCGTTGAGGTGAAGGCTCTCGACGCGGCGATGCTGCCAGAGAGTCGAGTTCGTGATCATCCAGAGAACGGCCTCACCGAAGTCACTCGGTCGCGCTCGTCTCTTCACCTGTCCCCCGAGCCGTCGTGCGAACCACGATTCCCCTCGTGGATAGCGCGATCACCGTACAGCTCCTGGTCTTCTGCGAGTGCGCGTGGCGGCAGAAGCACGGTGATCCGCGGCGCCGAGGCCGGACGACGGCTGGGGCGGTCGAAGAGTCCTCTCCTCGCCGCCCCAGCCGGATAAGGCCCCGCTCAGGCCGTCGGATCAGGCCTCCCGATCAGGCTTCCGGCTCGGCCTCGGTGCCGGCTGCGCGGCGGCGCGCACCGAGGCCTAGCGCGGCCGCACCTGCGGTGAGCAGCGCCGCGGCGCCGGCGACGAGGCCGACGCTCTCGACACCGGTCGAGGCGAGTCCGCCGCCGCCGCCCACGGGCAGGGGGACGGGCGTGCCGGTCGGCGCGACGGTCGGAACCGCGGTCGGCCCGGCGGTCGGCGCCGCGGTGGGCGCCGCGGTGGGCGCAGCGGTCGGTCCGGCCGTCGGCCCCGCGGTCGGTCCGGCCGTCGGAGTCGCCGTCGGCGCCGTGGTCGGTCCCGCGGTCGGCGTGGGCGTCGGCGTCACGAGCTGCGACGCCGGCAGGATCTGCACGATCGTCGGTCGCGGCGCCGCGACGGCACCCGCGGCGACGACTCCCCCAGCAGCGAAGTCCGGGAAGTACGAGCTGGGCGCCTCGAAGGTGCCCTCCTCGCCCGGGTGCTGGACGGCCACGAACACGTGCTGGTCCTGGTCGTGCACGATCGGGCCGCAGGTCTCGGCGTCGCGCGGGACCGAGAGGAACTGCTCCACCCGGCCGCGCTCGGCGCCCTCGAGCGCCACCTTGAACAGGCCGTCGTTGTAGCCGATGCCGCTGGGCGCGCCGTCGGTCGAGATCCAGAGGTTCCCGACGGAGTCGAAGGCGAGGTTGTCCGGGCAGGAGATCGGCGAGACCTGGTCGACCGGGAAGCCGGAGAAGTACACCGTGTCGCCCTGCGCGACGTCGCCGCACAGCATCAGCAGGTTCCAGGTGAAGGTGCGGCCGGTCTGGTCGCCGCCGTCCTCGATGATCTCGACGATGTGGCCGTCGCGGTTCTCCGAGCGCGGGTTGACCTCGGTCGGCCCCTCCTTGCCCTCGGTGCCGCGGTTGGAGTTGTTGGTGCAGGCCACGTAGATCCGGCCGCTGACCAGGCTCGGCTGGACGTCCTCGCAGCGGTCCATCTTGGTCGCGCCGGCGATGTCGGCGGCCATGCGGGTGTGCACCAGCACCTCCTCGACGCTCATGCCGGCGATCATCGACGCGCCGTCGAGGACCAGGGGCAGCCAGGCGCCGATGCCGTCGAAGCCGCCGTCCGAGGGGACCGCGCCGGTGCCGGTGATCTCGGCGACGGGGGAGTCGCCGGTGAAGCTCGCGACGAAGAGGTCGCCCTCCTCCAGCAGCGTCTTGTTGTGCGCGCGGTCGCCCTCGATGTAGCGCTTCGTCGAGACGAACTTGTAGAGGTAGTCGAAGCGCTCGTCGTCGCCCTGGTAGGCGACCACGCGGCCGTCGGGGGCGACGATGACGTTCGCGCCCTCGTGCTTGAGGCGGCCGAGCGCGGTGTGCTTCTTCGGGGTGGACTCGGGCTCGAACGGGTCGAACTCGACGATCCAGCCGAAGCGGTTGGGCTCGTTCTCGTAGCCGGGCGTGCGGGCGTCGAAGCGCGGGTCGTCGAGCTCCCAGAGTCGCGCGGTCTCGGCGTCGGTCAGGCCGTAGCGCTTCTCGGCGTCGCTGGTCGCGGTGGCGCGGAAGTAGCCGTTGAAGTTCTCCTCGCCGGAGAGGATCGTGCCCCACGGCGTGGTGCCGCCGGAGCAGTTGCCCAGCGTGCCGAGGACGGAGCGTCCCGTCGGGTCGGCGGCGGTCTTCAGCAGCGCCGAGCCGGCCGCGGCGCCGGTGACCTCGTAGGGGGTGTCCAGCAGGTAGCGGCGGTTGTGCTCGCCGCCCTGGACGTAGGACCAGGGGCGGTCGACGGCGGCGCGGACCAGCTCGACGAGGCTGAGGCCGTGGGCGGCGCGGCCGACGGCGCGCACGCGCTCGGGCTCCGCCTCGAGCTGCGCGGCCGGGAACATGATCGACTCGTTCGTGTACTCGTGATTCACGACCAGCAGGGCGCGCAGGCGCTTCGAGCCGGGGATCTCGACGATGTCGGTGTAGTCGTTGTTGTAGCCGAACTGCGCGGCCTGGGCCGCCTCCGTCTGGTTCCGGATGTCGAACGCGGGGCTGTCGGCGAAGAGCGGGTCGCCCCAGCGGATGATCGGCTGCCAGGCGAAGCCCTCGGGGACGGTGAACTCGTCGACCGTGTACGGCACCGGGGCGATCGGGGTGAAGGCGAGCGGGGAGCCGCCGACCGCGGCACCGGCGACGGCGGCCTCCGCGGTGGGGGCGCCGCCGGCCGAGGCGACGGCGACGGTGACCGCGCCGGCCAGGCCCAGGCCGAGGGCGCTGCGGCGCGAGATCTGGCGGGCGACGATGTCGCGGAACGAGCTGTTGTGCGAGGTGTTGCAGGCGGCGGTCGAGCACGCATTGGCGCACTTGAGGGCGCAGGTGACGGGGCTGCGCTTGCCGCGCACGTGCCCCGCCATGGGGAGGAGGAGCGGGCGGCGGGCGGTGTCGGTCATGCGAGGTCCTTCGATCGGCAGGCAGTGCGATCGAGTGGACCAGTGCGAGGGGACGCGCATCCCGCTCAGCGGCGGCCTCTCCCTGAACGGAATATGAACGTTCTCACAAGAAGGTGAGGCTATCCTTCGTCGCTCCGGCGGGCGTCCCGGGCGGCCAGCACTGCGCCGACGTTGTCCGCGATCCACTCGACCACCGGCAGCAGCCGCTCGGCGAGCTCGGCCCCGAGCGGGGTCAGCGCGTAGTCGACCCGCGGCGGGATGACGGCGTGCGCCTCGCGGTGCACGAAGCCGTCCTCCTCGAGGGTGCGGAGGGTCTGCGCCAGCATCTTCTCGCTGATGCCGCCGATCCGCCGCCGCAGCTCGCCCCAGCGCAGGCCGCGCTCGGCCAGGGCGGCGAGGACGAGCACGCCCCACTTGCTCGTGACGTGGCCGAAGACCTCGCGGCTCGGGCAGTCGGCGGAGTAGACGTCGCCGGTGAGGAGGGGACTCTGGATGATGGTCACAGGAGTACTAACAAAATAGTGGGTACTGCATTCCGGGAAGTTCTGACGGTGCGGCCCGGTTCCCCTCTCCGACGGCGCCCCACCCGCCGTCTCCCGAACGGAAGGACCACCCTCATGACCCTCGTCGTCACCGGAGCCACCGGCCACCTCGGCCGTCTCGCCGTCGAGCACCTGCTCGCCCGCGGCACCGCCGCCTCCGACATCGTCGCCACCGGCCGCGACGCCGCCAAGCTGGAGGCGCTCGCCGCCGACCTCGGTGTCCGCACCGCCGTCGCCGACTTCGAGGACCCGGCCTCGCTCGACGCCGCCTTCTCCGGCGCCGAGGCCGTGCTGCTCGTCTCCGGCTCCGAGGTGGGCAAGCGCGTCGCGCAGCACACCGCCGCGATCGAGGCCGCCGCCCGTGCCGGCGCGCGCCTGGTCTACACGAGCGCCCCGAAGGCGACCACCAGCCCGCTGATCCTGGCCCCCGAGCACAAGGCGACGGAGGAGGCGATCGTCGCCGCCGGCCTCCCCGCCGTGATCCTCCGCAACGGCTGGTACAACGAGAACTACGCGCAGACCGTCGCCGAGCTCGCCTCGACCGGCACCACCCTCTCCAGCGCCGGCGACGGCCGCGTCTCCAGCGCCGCCCGCACCGACTACGCCGAGGCGGCCGCCGTCGCCCTGCTTGACGCCTCCCTGGTCGGCTCGGTGCACGAGCTCTCCGGCGACACAGCCTGGAGCTTCGACGAACTCGCCGCCCTCGTCGGCGAGGTCGCCGGCCGCGACGCCGCGATCACGCACGTCGACTCCGCCGAGCACGCCCGCATCCTCACCGAGGCCGGCGTCCCCGAGGGCGGCGTCGGCTTCGTCGTCGGCCTCGACGCGAACATCGCCGACGGCCTGCTCGGCGAGACCGACGGCTCGCTCGCCCGCCTCATCGGCCGCCCGACCACCCCGATCCGCGCCTACGTCGAGGAGCAGCTCGCCGGCTGACCCGCGGCCGGCCGGCCGCTGCCTGCGTCGCCCCTCCGGCTGACCTCCGGCTCGCGGAACCGGCTCCGGCTCGCCGGATCGGCCGGTTTCCGCGTGCCGGAGGTGCTTTCGCGTGCCGGACCTGGGACCGGTGCACCTCCGGCACGCAGAATCGGCTCGGGCTCGATGAATCGGCCGGTTTCCGCGTGCCGGAGGCGGTTCCGCGAGCCGGACTCGCGCCCGCGGGCCGCGGTGTCCGACCCCCGACGTAGGCTTGACGCCATGACCTCGACGACGCCTCGCTCCGGTATCGACCTCTCCGAACTCGACCCGGCGACGCGTCCGCAGGACGACCTCTACCGCCACGTCAACGGCCTGTGGATCGACCGCACCGAGATCCCGAGCGACAAGGCGCGCTACGGTTCCTTCCATGTGCTCCAGGAGGAGGCGGAGAAGGCGGTCCGCGACATCATCGTCGAGGCGCAGTCCGCTCCGCAGGGCACGGAGGCGCGGATGTTCGGCGACCTCTACACCTCCTTCCTCGACGAGGAGCGCGCCGAGGAGCTCGGCGCCGCTCCGCTCGCCGACGACCTCGCGGCCGTGCAGCGCGTCGACTCGATCGCCGGGCTGCTGCAGGCCGTCGGCGCCTTCGAGCGCGCGGGCGTCCCCGGCCTCTTCGGCCTCTTCGTCGACAACGACCCGGGCGACCCCGAGCGCTACCTCGTCTTCGTCAACCAGGGCGGCCTCGGCCTGCCCGACGAGAGCTACTACCGCGAGGAGGAGTTCGCCTCCGTCCGCGAGGCGTACCTGCCCTTCGTCGCCCGCATGCTCGGGTTCGCCGGCATCGACTCGCCGGAGTCGCGCGCCGAGCGCATCGTCGCGCTCGAGACCGACCTCGCCGCCGTGCACTGGGACAAGGTGCGCAGCCGCGACAGCCAGGCCACCTACAACCTCCGCTCCTGGACCGAGGTCACCGAACTCGCCGCCGGCATCGACCTCGACGTCTGGCTGACCGCGATGGGCGCGCCGGAGGGGGCGCTCGCCGAGGTCGTCGTGCGCCAGCCGAGCTTCCTCGAGGGGCTCGCCGGCCTGCTGACCGACGACCGCCTCCCCGCCTGGCGCGACTGGCTGTCGTGGCAGGTGATCCGCGGCGCCGCGGCCTACCTCTCCAGCGACTTCGTCGACGCCAACTTCGACTTCTACGGCCGCACCCTCACCGGCACGCCGCAGAAGCGCGAGCGCTGGAAGCGCGCCGTCTCGCTCGTCGAGGGCTCGCTCGGCGAGGCCGTCGGCCGGATCTACGTCGAGCGCCACTTCCCCGAGACGGCGAAGGCCGCGATGGACGTCCTCGTCGCGAACCTGATCGAGGCCTACCGCCGCTCGATCGTGGACCTCGAGTGGATGGGCGCCGACACCCGCGAGCGCGCGCTGGAGAAGCTCGCGAAGTTCACGCCGAAGATCGGCTACCCGGTCCGCTGGCGCGACTACTCCGCCCTCTCGATCGACCCGGCGGACCTGGTCGGCAACGCCCGCCGCGTCGCCGCCTTCGAGTTCGACCGCGAGCTCGGCAAGATCGGCAAGCCGCTCGACCGCGACGAGTGGTTCATGACGCCGCAGACCATCAACGCGTACTACAACCCCGGCTTCAACGAGATCGTCTTCCCCGCCGCGATCCTGCAGTTCCCCTTCTTCGACGAGACGCGTGACGCCGCGGCCAACTACGGTGCGATCGGCGCGGTGATCGGTCACGAGATCGGCCACGGCTTCGACGACCAGGGCTCGCGCTTCGACGGCGACGGCCGCCTCACCGACTGGTGGACCGAGGACGACCGGGCCGCGTTCGAGGAGCGCACGAAGGCGCTCATCGCGCAGTACGACGCCCTCGCCCCCGCGACGACGCCCGGCCACCACGTCAACGGCGCGCTCACCATCGGCGAGAACATCGGCGACCTCGGCGGTCTCGGCATCGCGTGGAAGGCCTACCTGCTCTCGCTCGACGGCGAGGAGTCGCCCGTGATCGACGGCCTGACCGGCGCGCAGCGCTTCTTCCTCTCCTGGGCGCAGGCCTGGCAGCAGAAGGCGCGCGACGAGGAGACGATCCGCCTGCTCGCCATCGACCCGCACTCGCCGTCGGAGTTCCGCTGCAACCAGATCGTCCGGAACCTGGACGAGTTCTACGCTACTTTTGACGTCACCGAAGGCGACTCCCTCTGGCTCCCGCCGAGCGAGCGCGTCGCCATCTGGTAGTCGGCGCCGACTGCCGTCCCGCACCACGGGCGAGCGGCGGGCATCGAGAGCCGACCGATGCCTTCCGCGCCGTCCGTCCACCGACGCGTCGTCGCGGTGGATCCCGCTCCTCCCCTCCGCACCGACCGTTCCACCGACCCGGAGAGAGGCCGCAGCCGTGGTGATCCCCGCCCACGAGACCCGTCGCGAGAGTCGTCGCGCCCGCCGCGGCCGGCACAAGGGCGACTACGACCACGACGACTTCCAGCGCGGCTTCGACGCGCTCGGCCGGCTCGCCCTGGACGGCGTCGTGGTGTCGGCGCGCGCGGTCGACCTCGGCACCGGCCGCGCCCTCTTCGCGGTCGACGACTCCGTCTCCATGCCGACGGCGTCCGTCGGCACGATCGTGCTCCTGGTCGAGGTCGCGGCGCGGCTCGCCACCGACCCGCAGGAGAACCTGCGCCTCGTCGATCGCACCGCCGCCGACGCCGTCACCGGCACGGGGATCTGGCAGCACCTGCAGATCCCGTCGATGCCGATCGCCGATCTCGCCGCCCTCGTCGGCGCGACCAGCGACAACCTGGCCACCAACGTCCTCCTGCGCCGGGTCGGACTCGACGCCGTCCGCGAGCGGGCCGAGGCGCTCGGCCTCTCGCGCACCGCCCTGCTCGACGTCGTCCGCGACGAGCGCGGTCCGGACGACGCCCCGCAGCTCTCCATCGGCTCGGCCAGCGAGCTGACCTGGCTGCTCGCGACCCTCGCGAACGGCGAGGTCGTCGACCCCGCGGTCAGCTCGCGCGTCATCGGCTGGCTCTCGCTGAACAGCGACCTGTCGATGGTCGCCTCGGCCTTCGGACTCGACGCGCTCTCGCACCGGCAGCCCGATCACGGGGTCCTGCTGGTCAACCGGACCGGCACCGACGTCGGTGTCCGCGCCGAGGTCGGCGTGCTCCGCGGCCCGCGGGCCGGCGTCGCCTACGCCGTCATCACGCAGTTCGACGACTCGAGCCTGCGCTACCGCCTCGCGGTGCTCGACGGCATGCGCACGCTGGGCGTCGACCTGCTGGAGTACGTGCACTGAGCACCGCGGCGGGCGCCCGCTGCCGCTCGTTCGCTCGAGGCGCGAGCTCGCCGACCTCCGGCTCGTGGAACGTCGTCCGGCTCGCCGGAATCGCGCGGTCCGGCGTGCCGGAGTCCGTCGTGCGTGCCGGAGGGGTCCGCTCGCCTCCCGGCGGGATGTTCGGCACGCCGAATCACGTCCGGCTCGCACGAAGCGCACGATTCCGCGTGCCCAGGTCGGTTCCGCGTGCCGGAGGTCCTCGCCGGGGGCGGCGCCGTCAAGCAGGTGACCGGGCCCGGAGGCGCGACCTAGGCTGCCCGCAGCGGCGCCGCCTCCCGGTGCGTCGCGGAGAGGACACCATGAGCAGCTTCGGCTTCGACGCCCCCGAGGACGTCACCGACACCACCCGTCCCGCCGCCGACTCCCTGCCGGTCCCCCCGGAGGACCCGGCCGAGGTCGACGACACGGAGGCGACCGGAGAGGCGACCGACGAGGGAGCCGACTCCCGCCTCGACGACGACCAGGACCCGCCGGAGCACCCCTTCGTCCCCTCGCCGAGCTGAGCGTCGGACCGGGCTCCGGCCCGGCGGGTGCACAACTAAGGTCGGAAGGGCCGGATCGGTCCGAAAACGCCCGATCCGCGGCTTCCAGCCTTAGTTGTGCACGCCCTCAGCGGCTGACGTCGATGCGAGCGGCGGGTGACGAGGCGGCCGACCCTCGTCAGCCGCGGAAGGCCCCGCGGTAGCGCGCCGCCGGGTGCCGCGGATTCAGCCGCGCGGACCCGGTCAGCCGCTCGCGCAGCCCGCCGGGCGCGTACTCCGAGCGGGCCAGGCCGCGGGAGCGCAGCACGGGCATCACCTCGTCGACGAACTCGACGTAGCTGTCGGGCAGCGACCAGTGGTTGAGGTTGATGCCGTCGACGCCCGCATCGCGCAGCTCCGACAGCCGGTCGGCGATCTGCTCGGGCGTCCCGACGACGCGCTGGTGCCGGCCGACGGTGAGTCGCGCCAGGTCCGCGACGGTCGCGTCCCGGTCGGGCAGCAGCCGGATCATCGACTCGAGTGTGCTGCGATTGCCGTTGGTGACGATGTCGCGCAGCCTCGTCTCGGGCGGGAAGGGCTTCCCGTCGGCCTGGTCGACGCTCAGCCCCGCGTGCAGCAGGTGGGCGTCGACGCTGCTGTACTCGCCGAGCTCGGCCTCGCGCTCGCGGGCCTCGCGCTCGGTGCTGCCGACGATCACCGACAGGGGTGAGAAGAACAGCACGTCGTCGCCGCGGCGCCCCGCCGCCTCCGTGAGCGCCCGCGTCGAGGCGATCAGCTCGCGGGTCTGCTCCGTCGTCGAGCCGCCGACGAACTGCGCCTCCGCGTGCCGGGCCGCGAAGGCCCGACCGGCGGGGGAGGAGCCGGCCTGGAAGAGGAACGGCGTGCGCTGCGGCGACGGCGCCGAGAGGTGCGGGCCCTCGACCCGGTAGCTCGCGCCTGTGTGATCGATGCGGTGCACCGACTCCGGACGGGAGTACGCGCCGGCCTGGTCGCGGACCGAGGCGTCGTCGTCCCACGACCCCTCCCACAGCTTGTAGACCACGTCGAGGTACTCCTCGGCCTGTGCGTAGCGGTCGTCGTGCTCGGTCAGGCGGTCGAGGCCGAAGTTGCGGGCTGCGTTCTCCTGGTAGCTGGTGACGATGTTCCAGGCGACCCGGCCCTTCGAGAGGTGGTCGAGCGTCGACATCCGCCGCGCGAACTCGAACGGGTGCGCCTGCAGGATCGAGCTGGTCATCGCCAGACCCAGGTGCTCGGTCGAGCCGATCAGGGCGGCGAGGAGGATCGACGGGTCGTTGTTCGGCAGCTGCAGGCCCTCGCGCGCGTTCACCTCGAGCGAGGCGCCGACCGCCCCGTAGGTGCCCACGACGTCCGCGAAGAAGATCGCGTCGAACACCCCGCGCTCGAGCGTCCTCGCCACCTCGATCCAGTGCCCGAGGTCCTCGAACGCGCCGGGCCTCGCCCCGGGCCGCCGCCACTGGCCGTGGTGGATGTGCGAGGGCGTGTTCATCACGAACGCGTTGAAGAGCAGCGGGCGGGGAACGGTCATGCGGGTGCTCCTGAGGACGCGCGTGCGGACGTCGGTCTCGTGCGAGGCGATCGTACGGTGAGCGCGCCGGACACGACGCGAGTGGCGTCGCCGGGTCTCGATACGCCGCCTGCGGCGGCTACTCGACCAGCATGCTCGGCCGGGATGATCCGATGGCCCGCCGACCAGCATGCTCCGGCGGATGCGGTTGCATGCTGATCGAGTAGCCCGCGAAGCGGGCGTATCGAGATCCACCACCGCCGGAAGTGGAGTCGGCAGTTCGGCTCTGCTGGTGACCGTGGGTCTCGATACGCCGCCTGCGGCGGCTCCTCGACCAGCATGATCGTCCGCCTACTCCCGCGGGGTCGACCCCGGCTTGATGCGCTGGGCCAGGCGCTTCAGCGGGTGCGCCGGCTCGCGCTCGAGCGGCTCCTCCACCTCGAGGCCGTAGAACGAGCCGATGTCGCCGACGAAGGCGGCCCGGCGGGCCTTGTCGTAGGCGCGGATCTCCCTCCGGAAGGCGATCACTGTCGCCACGCACATCAGGATCATCACCACGCTGAACGGCAGCGCCGAGAGGATCGCGGCCGTCTGCAGCGCGTCGAGGCCGCCCGCGATCAGCAGCGAGAGCGCGAGCAGCGCCGTCGCGAGCGCGAAGAAGATGCGGATGCGGTTGCGCGGCTCCGCGTCGCCGCCGGTTGCGATCATCGACATCACCAGGGCGCCGGAGTCGGCGGAGGTGACGAAGAAGACACCGATCAGGATGATCGCGCCGACCGTGAGCACCGAGCCCGCGGGCAGACCCTGGAGCATCTCGAAGAGCGCCGCGTCGGTGCTGACCGAGCCGTCGGCGCCGACGAGCCCGCCGTCGCCGTAGAGCTCGCGGTAGAGCGCGGTGCCGCCGAGCACGCTGAACCAGAGGAAGGTCATGATGGTCGGCACCAGCAGCACGCCCGCGACGAACTCGCGGACGGTCCGGCCCTTCGAGACCCGGGCGATGAAGATGCCGACGAACGGCGCCCACGACATCCACCAGCCCCAGTAGAACGTCGTCCAGGTCGCCTGCCAGGCCTCGCCCTCCTGGCCGGCGTAGGCGCTGACCGTGAAGGTGAGGCCGATGAAGTTCTGCAGGTAGTTGCCGAGCGACTGCACGAACTCGCGCAGCAGGAACTGGGTCGGGCCGGCGACCAGCACGAACACGAGCAGCGCGGCGGCGAGCAGCAGGTTGCCGGTCGAGAGCCACTTCATGCCCTTGCCGACACCGGAGACCAGCGAGAACACGGTGAGGGCGGTCACGACCGCGATCACGATGATCTGCACGGTGAGCGAGGAGTCGACGATGCCGCTCGCCTCCAGTCCCGCGGAGATCTGGGTGACGCCCAGGCCGAGCGAGGTGGCGACGCCGAACATCGTGCCGACGAGGGCGACCACGTCGATGGCGTTGCCCCAGCCGCCGCGGACGCGACGGCCCAGCAGCGGCTCGAGCGCCCAGCGGATCGACACCGGGCGCTTGCGGCGGTGGATCGCGTAGGCGAGGGCGAGGCCGACGACGACGTAGATCGACCAGGCGTGCACGCCCCAGTGCAGATAGGTCTGCGAGATGGCGCTCTGCGCGAGCTCCGTCTCGGTGCCGGTGACGCCGGGGCGAGGGGTGGCGAAGTGGGTGAGCGGCTCCGCGACGCCGTAGAAGACGAGGCCGATGCCCATCCCGGCGGCGAAGAGCAGCGAGATCCAGGAGAGCAGCGAGAACTCGGGCTCGTCGTCGTCGGCGCCGAGCTTGATGTCGCCGAAGCGGCTGACGCCCATCCAGATCGCGAAGGCGACGAAGACGGCGGCGATCAGCACGTAGTACCAGCTGAAGGTGTTCACCACCGTGGTCTGCAGGGAGGCGAAGACGCTGGTGGCGGCGTCCGGCGCGATGATCGCGAAGGCGGCGATGGAGAGCGTGATCACCGCCGCGGGCCAGAACACCCAGCGGGCGAGGCGCTGCGGCGGCCTCGCGGTGGTGTCGGCGGCGGGCGGGACGGCGATGTCCGGGGCGGAAGGCTTGTCGGACATGGGGTCCTCTCGTCGGCGGCAACCTGCCACGGTACACGGGCGGTCGTGACCGCGTCCGGCGGCCCGGTGGCGCAAGGTCCCCGATCGAGGGTCCCGGGGGCCCTGCGGGCGGGTCGGTCCCGGCCGCGGCGACCGGGGTGCGGGAGGCTGGACCCGTGCAGTTCAGAGTCTTCACCGAACCCCAGCAGGGCGCGAGCTACGAGGATCTCCTCGCGGTCGCGCAGGCGACCGAAGCCCTCGGCTACGACGGCTTCTTCCGCTCCGACCACTATCTCCGGATGGGCGACGGCGATCCCGGTCCCGGCCCGACCGACGCCTGGACGACCCTCGCGGGCCTCGCGCGCGAGACCGAGCGGATCGCGCTCGGCACGCTCGTCTCCTCCGTCACCTACCGGCCGCCGGGGATCCTCGCGATCCAGGTCGCCCAGGTCGACGCGATGTCGGGCGGCCGCGTCGAGCTCGGGCTCGGCACCGGATGGTTCGAGGAGGAGCACGCCGCGTACGGCATCGACTTCCCGCCGCGTCGCTTCGACCTGCTCGAGGAGCAGCTCGAGATCGTCACCGGCCTCTGGTCGACGCCGGTCGGCGAGCGCTACTCGTTCGCGGGCGAGCACTACACGCTGACCGACTCGCCCGCGCTGCCCAAGCCCGCGCGCCTGCCGCTGCCGGTGATCGTCGGCGGCGGCGGACCGAAGCGCACCCCGCGGCTCGCGGCCCGCTTCGCCAGCGAGTTCAACCTGCCCTTCCCCGAGTTCGACGCGATCCCCGGCGCGTTCGAGCGCGTCGACGAGGCCTGCGTCGCGATCGGGCGCGAGCCGTCCTCGCTCGTGCACTCGGTCGCGCTGATCGCGGTCGGCGGAGCGGACGAGGCGGAGTTCGTCCGGCGCGCCGCGGCGATCGGCCGCGAGCCCGCCGAGCTTCGCGAGCACGGCGTCGCCGGCGGCGTCGACGAGACCGTCGACCGCCTCGAGTCCCTGCGCGCGGCCGGCGCCGAGCGGGTCTACCTCCAGTTCATGGACCTCCAGGACCTCGACCACCTCGACTTCTTCGCCCGCGAGGTCCTGCCGCGGCTGTCGGCTTGAGACCGGCCGAAGAGGAGCGCGCATGCTGCCGATCGAGGAGCGCGCTTCGCGCGCACCATGCTGATCGAGTAGCCCGCGGAGCGGGCGTATCGAGATCCACCCACCGTACGACGGCGGGTCTCGATACGCCGCTGCGCGGCTACTCGACCAGCATGGGGGCGCCGCTGCCCGGCAGCGCGGTCGGCAGGGGAAGCCGTTGCGCGGCTCCTCGGCCAGCAGGCGTCCGCCGCGCCGCCGCGACCTAGGCTGGAGGGATGGTGGACACGATCGAGCGCGCCGACGAGCGGCTGGCGACCCGCTCGGCCGCCGAGGTGCCGTGGGTCGTGCTCGTCTGGGACGACCCGGTCAATCTGATGTCGTACGTGTCCTACGTGTTCCGCAGCTACTTCGGCTTCGGTCGCGCCGAGGCCGAGCGGCTCATGCTCCAGGTGCACATGGAGGGGCGCGCGGTGGTCGCGACCGGCAACCGCGAGGAGATGGAGCGGCACGTGGAGGCGATGCACGGCTACGGCCTGTGGGCGACGCTGCAGAAGGCCGACGCATGACCGGCCGACTCACGGCGGGCAGGCCCTGATGCGCTCCTTCCGCCGCGACTCCTCCGGTGCCGCCGTCGCCCGCTTCGACCGCGAGGAGGCCGGGATCCTCCGCCACCTCGCCGGCGAGATGCTCGAGCTGCTCGATCGCGGCACGAGCGAGGACGCGCGCAACGACCCGGCGCTGGCGCGGCTGCTGCCCGACGCCTACCGCGACGACGACGAGGCCGCCGCCGAGTTCCGCCGCTTCACCGCCCCGGATCTGGCCGGCCGCAAGATGGACGACGCTCGCGCGATCACCGCCGCGCTCGACGCCGGCGAGGGCTCCGGCCACGCCCGCGTCTTCGCCGGTCTGGGCGAGGTCGCCGTCCGGCTCGAACCGCCGCAGGCGCTGTCCTGGCTCCGCGGGCTCACCGACATGCGCCTCGCCCTCGCCGCCCGCCTCGGCATCGTCGACACCGACGACGTCGAGCCGGAGGACGAGACCGGCCAGGCGATCCGCGCGGTCTACGACTGGCTCGGCAGCGTCCAGGACGGCCTGGTCCGCGCGATCGACGTGTGATCCTGCCGCCGGCGCGTCACTCCCAGCCGCTGACGACGACCTTGCCCGGGCGTCCGCCGGCCTCGACCAGGCGGTGCGCCTCCGCGACCGTCGCCGCGTTCAGCGGGGACAGCTCGCGGGTGAGCGTCGTGCGCAGCACCCCCTCGTCCAGCAGCCCGGACACCTCCTGCAGGAGGTCGTGCTGGGCGGAGAGGTCCGCCGTCGCGAACATCGGGCGCGTGAACATCAGCTCCCAGTGCACCGACACCGACTTCCGCTTGAGCGGCACGACGTCCAGGACCGCCGGATCGTCGATCACGGCGATCGCGCCCTGCGGGGCGATCGCGTCCACGAACGCCGGGAGGTTGACCGACGTCCCGGTCAGGGAGGCGATGAGGTCGACGGGTCCCAGGCGCTTCAGCTCCCGCGCGAGGTCGCGGTGGTCGATCACCCGGTGGGCGCCGAGATCGCGCACCCACTGCTGCGACTCGGGGGTGGAGGCGGTCGCGATCACCTCGAGATCGGTGAGGCGCGCGGCGAGCTGGACCAGGATCGAGCCGACACCGCCGGACGCGCCCGCGATCAGCAGGCGACGGCCGCCGCCGCTGCCGCGCTCGACGCCGAGCCGGTGGAAGAGCAGCTCCCAGGCCGTGATCGCGGTGAGCGGCAGCGCGGCGGCCTCGGCGTCGGAGAGCCGGGCGGGCTTCCGGCCGACGATCCGCTCGTCCACCAGGTGCAGCTCCGCGTTCGTGCCGGGCCGGGTGATCGAGCCCGCGTAGAAGACCTCGTCGCCCGGGGCGAACAGCGTGACATCCGCGCCGACCGCCTCGACCGAGCCGACGGCGTCGTAGCCGAGGACCTTCGGCGACGCCTCGGGCCGGCCGGAGGCGCGGATCTTCGTGTCGACCGGATTGATCGACACGGCGCGGACCCGCACGAGCAGATCGTGGCCGGTGGCAGACGGCTCCGGGAGCTCGATATCGGTGAGCACCTCGGGTGCTCCGTGCCGGGTGATCGCGACGGCGCGCATCAGAGTGCTCCGCCCGGGGTCGCGGCGCTCTCGAGCGGTCGGTCCGCGGAGGGGAAGTCCGAGTAGCCCCGCGCGTCCCCGCCGTAGAGCAGGTCCGGATCGAGAGCCGCGAGGGGCGCGCCGGTGGCGATCCGGGCGGGGAGGTCCGGATTCGCGACGAACGGCCGGCCGAACGCGACCAGGTCGGCGTGGCCGGCGGTGAGGATCCGCTCCGCGCGCTCCGGGGTGTAGCCGCCCGCGACGACGATCCGGCCGGAGAAGGCGTCGCGCAGCCGGGTGCGGAAGGCGTCGGGGATCGCGGGCGCGTCGTCCCAGTCGGCCTCGGCGAGGTGCAGGTAGACCAGGCCGATCCGGTCGACGCGGCGGGCCAGCTCGAGGACCGTCTCCTCGATCGCGGGGCAGTCCATCCCCCGGGCGGTGATCTGCGGCGACAGGCGCAGGCCCACCCGGTCGGCGCCGATCTCCCCGGCGACCGCGGTCGCGACCTCGACGGCGAAGCGGAGGCGCCCGTCGAGGGAGCCGCCGTACTCGTCGGTGCGGTGGTTCGACGTCGTGCGCAGGAACTGGTCGATCAGGTAGCCGTTGGCGCCGTGCAGCTCGACGCCGTCGAAGCCGGCCTCGACGGCGGCGGCCGCCGCGCGGCGGTAGTCCTCGACGACGCCGCGGACCTCCTCGGTCGTCAGCGCCCGCGGCGTGCTGGTCGGGACCATCGTGCCGACGCCGTCGACGCTGACCCAGACCCGCGCGCCGGAGTCGAGGGCGCTCGGAGCGACGGGCGCCGCGCCGTCGTGGAAGGAGCGGTGCGACATCCGCCCGACGTGCCAGAGCTGCGCGAAGATCCGCCCGCCCGCCGCGTGGACGGCCTCCGTGACGAGACGCCAGCCCGCGATCTGCTCGGCGCTGTGCAGGCCCGGCGTGAAGCTGTAGCCCTGCCCGGACGGCGAGATCTGGGTCGCCTCCGAGACGATCAGCGCTGCCGACGCGCGCTGCGCGTAGTACTCGGCGTTGAGGCGCCGGGGGATGTTCCCGGGCTGGGCGGAGCGCGACCGGGTCATCGGCGCCATCACGACACGATGGGGCAGGGGCAGGGATCCGAGAGCGATCGGTTCGAGGAGAGAGGTCATGCGGAGAGCGTGCCGCGGAGGTGAGGAGAAGTCAAAGTACTCTTCGCTCCTCTCTTGATAACCTCGGCTTATGGTGACCGTCCGGCAGTGGGAGTACCTCCTCCGAGTGGTCGACACCGGCTCCTTCACCGGCGCCGCGGACGAGCTGGGGGTCACCCAGCCCGGGCTCTCGCAGCAGATCCGCGCCCTCGAGCGCGAGCTCGGCGGACGCCTGCTCGACCGGCTCCCGCGCGCGGTCGCCCTCACCCCGCTCGGCCGCGCCGTGCTCGCGCCGGCCCGGGCCGTCGTCGCGGACGCGCAGCGCGCCCTGGCGGCCGCGGCGGACGTCGTGGCCGCGCGGACGGGGACGATCGACGTCGTGACGGTCACGTCGATCGGGCTCGGCGTGCTCCCCGGCGTCCTCGAGATCTGGCTGCAGGAGCATCCGGGGGCGAGCGTCACCGTCCTCGAGCACCAGTCGGTCGACGCGGTGGTCTCGGCCATGAGCGCAGGGGCCGGCGACGTCGCGATCGCTCCCATGCCGCGGGCGTGGACCGGCCCGTCCCGCCTGATCGGGCGGGAGGAGTTCGTCGTCGTCGGCCGCGCCGGCCATCCGCTCGCCGACGGAGGGCCGGTGGACCTCGCCGCCCTGGCCGACGAGCCGTGGGTGCACTTCACGCCCGAGCACGGCCTCGCGGGAGTGCTGGACCGCTACGCCGCCGAGGCGGGCTTCACGCCGCGCGTCGCGCTGCGCACCCCGCAGACCGCGGCCGTCCCCCGGTTCGCCGCGGCGGGCGTCGGGCTCGGACTGGTCCCGCGGAACATCCTCGACGGCGGCTTCCGCGGGGTCGTCCTGCCGCTGGATCCCGACCGCACGCGGGCCGTCCGCGCCTTCACGCGGGCGGACCCCGATCCGCTCGTCGCCGCCTTCATCGAGACGGTCGCCGCCCACGCTGATCTCGCCGGTCCGGCACCGGGGGCGGCCTGATTCCCTCGAGGATCGAGAGATCTCCACAGCTGTGGACAAACCTGTGGAGAAATGTGGAGAACGGGCGTCCTCGCCGGTGCCCGCCGCCGCGGATCGCCCGTCCCGCAGCGGATCCGGCCGAGCAGAGGGTGTGGAAACGCGAGGTGTCCGGTCGGTGAACCCGTGCCCCTGGAAGGGGGCAACCGGCTCCCGGTTCGACGCCGGGGGCGGAACCGCGTACCGTCCGGACCGTGAACACTCCTTCAGGAACCCAGGCCAAGCGCGCCGCGGACGACGCGCAGGACTCGACCGCGGTGCGCACGCTCGCCCGCGGGGGCTACGCCGCGAACGGCCTCGTCCACGTCCTCATCGGCGTCATCGCCCTGCAGATCGCGACCGGCGGCCAGGGCGAGGCCGACCAGTCCGGCGCGCTCGGCTCGCTCGCCGCGCAGCCCGGGGGACTGGTCGTGCTCTGGGTCTGCGCGATCGGGCTCTTCGGACTCGCGCTGTGGGGTGCGCTCGAGGCGTTCCTGGTGGCGGGCGGCGACAGCGCCGCGTCCCGCTGGGGCAGCCGTCTCAAGGAGGCGGCGAAGGCCGTCGTCTACCTCGCGCTCGGCATCACGACCCTGCGCTTCGCGATGGGCGGCAGCTCCGACTCGTCCGAGACGTCCGAGAGCGCGAGCGCGCAGGTCCTCGCCGCGCCCGGCGGGGTGGTGCTGCTCGTGATCGCCGGGCTCGCGATCCTCGCGGTCGGCGGCGTCTTCGTCTACCGAGGCGCGTCGAAGAAGTTCCTCAAGAACGTCGCACTGCCGGGCGGGACGGCCGGCCGCGTGGTCACCGGTCTCGGCATCGCGGGCTACGTCGCGAAGGGCGTCGTGCTCGGCGTGCTCGGGATCCTGGTGATCATCGCCGCTGTGACGCACGACCCGGCGCAGGCGGGCGGCCTGGACGAGGCGCTGAAGACGCTGACCGAGCTGCCGTTCGGCGTGCTGCTGCTCGGCGTCGTCGCCGTCGGGCTGATCGCCTACGGCGCGTTCTGCTTCGCCCGGGCGCGCTGGCCGAGGCTCTGAGGACCTCTGCCGCCGAGTCCGCGGGAGGGCTCGGCGCGATAGCCGTCGCGCAGCCCGCCCATGCGCGCCGGATCCGCACCGCGCCGCCGTCCCGGCCCGCGCCGCCGTCGGGCTCCTGATCCCCGGAAGGACGCCGCAGGAGAGCGCGGAGCCGTGACGGGGGAACGCGGCCCGGGGCCGATACCCCCTGACGGGTGTGATCGCAAGCAGTGCCCCGGTCCACGTTTCAGTGACACTCTGTGCAGATGCATGCAGGTGGCGACGACGCGAGTGCGGAGCGGGTCCGCCCTGCCCTGGCCGAGACGGCCGCGCGCCTGCTTCGGGCCGTCGCGACCGGCGACCGCGCCGCGTTCGCCGAGCTGTTCGACCGCTTCGGCGGGCTCTTCTCCGCCTCGATCGCCACGGTGCACGCCGACGCCTCCACGCGCGACCGGCTCTGCACCGAGGCCTTCGCCGCCGTCTGGCGCCGTGCCCGGGAGGGCGCCCGCGCCCCGGAGCCGGTGCTCTGGCTGCTCGAGGTGCTCTGCGAGACGCTCGGCTCCTCCCGGGAGGGATCGCGCCGCCCGCTCGCCGAGGGGCTCCTCGCGCTGGCCTGCCCGGATCGCGAGCTGCTGCTGCTCGCCGTGGCCGGTCGCTACTCCCAGCCCGAGATCGCCGCCCTCACGGGCGTCCGCGAGTCGCGACTGCGCGCGGTCCTCCGCGACGCGCTCGGCTCCCTCCGCGGCGGCCTCGGCGACGGGCGCCTCACCGCCTGACCGGCGGCGCCGTCTCCTCGAGAACTCGCCGTCTCCCCCGCGGCGGCTCCGACGGGCGTAAACTTGAGTCACCCGAACTCAACTTTCGAACCGCAAGGAGGAGATGCAGATGCAGGCCGGTCGGACACCCCAGCAGGACGAGTCGTCCGCTCTCGCGCAGTACGGCGTCGACCTGACCGCGATCGCGGCGAGCGGCAAGCTCGACCCGGTCATCGGACGGGACGCCGAGATCCGCCGCGTCAGCCAGGTGCTCACGCGCCGCACCAAGAACAACCCGGTGCTCATCGGCGAGCCCGGCGTCGGCAAGACGGCGGTCGTCGAGGGGCTCGCGCAGCGGATCGTCGCGGGCGACGTCGCCGACAGCCTCAAGGGCAAGCGGCTCGTCAGCCTCGACCTCTCCGCGCTGATCGCGGGAGCGAAGTACCGCGGCGAGTTCGAGGAGCGGCTGAAGGCCGTCCTCGCCGAGATCAACGACTCCGGCGGCCGCATCATCACCTTCATCGACGAGCTGCACACCCTGATGGGCGCCGGCGGCGGCGAGGGCTCGGTGGCGGCGGCGAACATGCTCAAGCCGATGCTCGCCCGCGGCGAGCTGCGGATGATCGGCGCCACCACGCTCGACGAGTACCGCCAGTACATCGAGAAGGACGCGGCCCTCGAGCGCCGCTTCCAGCAGGTGTTCGTCGGCGAGCCGACGGTCGAGGACACGGTCGCCATCCTCCGCGGGCTGAAGGAGCGCTACGAGGCGCACCACAAGGTCGCCATCGCCGACTCCGCGCTGATCGCCGCCGCCTCGCTGTCCAACCGCTACATCACCGCACGCCAGCTGCCGGACAAGGCCATCGACCTGATCGACGAGGCCGCCTCGCGCCTGCGGATGGAGATCGACTCAGCGCCGGTCGAGATCGACGAGCTGCGCCGCTCCGTCGACCGGCTGAAGCTCGAGGAGCTCGCGCTGAAGAAGGAGAAGGACGACGCCTCGAAGGCGCGGCTGGAGACGCTGCGCGAGGACCTCGCCCGCCGCGGCGCCCACCTCGCCGAGCTGCAGCAGCGCTGGGAGCGCGAGCGCGCCTCCCTCAATCGCATCGGCGATCTCAAGAACCGGCTCGACGCGCTGCGGATCGCGGCCGAGCGGGCCCAGCGCGAGGGCAACCTCGAGCGCGCCTCCCGCCTGCTCTACGGCGACATCCCCGCCGCCGAGAGCGAGCTCGCGGCCGCCGAGCAGGAGGAGCAGCCGGCCGAGGGCCGCATGGTCAACGAGCAGGTCACCTCGGACGACATCGCCGCGGTCATCGCCGCCTGGACCGGCATCCCCGTCGGCCGGCTGATGCAGGGCGAGACCGAGAAGCTGCTGCACCTCGAGACCGAGCTGCACCGGCGCCTGATCGGCCAGAACGAGGCGGTCTCGGCCGTCGCCGGCGCCGTCCGGCGCACCCGCGCCGGCGTCTCCGATCCCGACCGGCCCACCGGGTCGTTCCTCTTCCTCGGACCGACCGGCGTCGGCAAGACCGAGCTGGCGAAGGCGCTCGCCGACCACCTCTTCGACGACGAGAAGGCGATGGTGCGCATCGACATGTCGGAGTACGGCGAGAAGTTCGCCGTCTCGCGGCTCGTCGGCGCCCCTCCCGGCTACATCGGCTACGAGCAGGGCGGCCAGCTGACGGAGGCGGTGCGCCGCCGGCCGTACTCGGTCGTGCTGCTCGACGAGATCGAGAAGGCGCACCCCGAGGTCTTCGACGTGCTGCTGCAGGTGCTCGACGACGGCCGGCTCACCGACGGCCAGGGGCGGACGGTCGACTTCCGCAACACGATCCTCATCCTCACCTCGAACCTCGGCTCGCAGTTCCTGGTGGACCAGTCCCTGACCCGCCCGCAGAAGGTGGAGGCGGTGCAGCAGATGGTGCGCCAGGCCTTCAAGCCCGAGTTCGTGAACCGGCTCGACGACATCGTCGTGTTCGAGGCGCTCGACCGCACCGAGCTCGGCGAGATCGTCTCGCTCTACGTCGACCGGCTCTCGCGCCGGCTGGCGGAGCGACGCCTCGACCTCGCCGTCACGCCCGCCGCCCGCGGCTGGCTGGCCGAGCGCGGCTACGACCCGCAGTACGGCGCCCGCCCGCTGCGCCGCCTGATGCAGCAGGAGATCGACGACCGGCTGGCGACGGCCCTCCTCGACGGCTCCATCCGCGACGGCGACGTGGTGCTCGTCGACGCGGGCCCGGACGGCCTGCTGGTCTCCGCGGGCCTCGCGACGCCGTAGGCCGGGCCGGTCCGCCCCGCCTGTCGCCCCCCCCCCCGTCTCCGACCCTCCCCTCCCATTCCTCAAAAGTTGCGGTAGTCGCGCGCCACTACCGCAACTTCTGGAGAGTGGAACGGGCGGCCGGGGGCGGGGGCTCCTCCACAGGGGGCGATCGCGGGCGGTCCGTCCACAGTCGCCGCCCGGGCGCCTCGCCGGGGTCGCGTCGGCGGGTAGCGTCCCGCCCATGAACTCCCCGTCTCCCGCCGCCGGCGCGCGCATGGCCGACCTCGCGCCCGAGGAGCGGCCGCGCGAGCGGCTCCGCGCCCGCGGTCCGGAGGCGCTGACCGACGCGGAGACGCTCGCCGTGCTGATCGGCAGCGGGGTCCGCGGGGCGAACGCCACGGTCGTCGCCCAGCGTCTGCTCGCGCGCTTCGGCGGCATCGACGCGGTGTCGCGCGCGGGCGTGGCCGACCTGGTCCGCCAGCGCGGCGTCGGCGAGGTCGCCGCCTGCCGCATCGTCGCGTCCTTCGAGCTGCGGCGGAGGATGAACCGCGCCGGGCGGGCCGCGCGCATCGCGGACGCGGCCGGCCTCGCCGAGCTGGTGACGCCGCTGCTCGCCGCACGGCCGACCGAGACCGTGCTCGCCGTCGCGCTGACCGCCGCCGGGGCCGTCCGCGACGTGATCGCGCTCGCCGACGGACCGCCCACCCACGCGGAGGTGCCGGTCGCCGAGATCCTGGCCGAGGTGCTGGCGCGCGGTGCGGCCGGCGTCGGCCTCGCGCACAGCCACGCCGGCGCGGCGGACGTCCTCTCCTCCGACCTCGCCGCGACCCGGGCGCTCGCCGAGGCGTGCGCGGCCTGCGGGCTGCGGTTCGTCGCGCACGTCGTCGTCGGCGCCGACGGCTGGCGGGAGGCGCCGCCGTAGCAGCCGCGGACGTTCGTGCAAGCCCCTGACCGGCCACCCTTCCACCCCGCGGCGGCGGCGTACCGTGGACGAGCCCCCACCCCCTCTCGAGCAGGAGTCCCCATGCGAGCAACGATCATCCACGGCGAGCGCGACGTCCGACTCGAGGAGGTGCCCGACCCCGTGCTCTCGACCGGGCGCGACGCGATCGTGCGCGTCACCGCCGCGTGCGTCTGCGGCTCCGACCTCTGGCCGTACCGCGGCGTCACCCCGACGAAGGAGGCGCACCGCATCGGCCACGAGTTCGTCGGCGTCGTCGAGGAGATCGGCGACGACGTGCACGACATCGCGGTCGGCGACTTCGTGATCGCCCCCTTCTACGTCTGCGACGGCACCTGCGCCAACTGCGCGAACGGCGTCTCGACCTCCTGCCTCACCGGCGGCTGGTGGGGCGCCGAGGTCGGCGAGCAGGGCTTCGCCGACGGCGCGCAGGGCGAGAAGGTCCGCGTCCCGCTCGCCGACGGCACGCTCTTCCCGGTCGGCACCGACGTCGACCCGGCACTGATCCCGAGCCTGCTCACCCTCGCCGACGTGATGGGCACCGGTCACCACGCCGCCGTCTCGGCCGGCGTCACCGCGGGCTCCACGGTCGCGGTCGTCGGCGACGGCGCGGTCGGCCTCTGCGCCGTGCTCGCGGCCAAGCGCCTCGGCGCGACCACGATCATCGCGATGTCGCGGCACGAGTCCCGCCAGGCGCTCGCCACCCGCTTCGGCGCGACCCACATTGTCGACACCCGCGGTGACGAGGGCGTCGCCCGGGTCCGCGAGCTCACCGACGGCATCGGCGCGGACTGCGTCCTGGAGTGCGTCGGCACCAAGGAGTCGATGCAGCAGGCGCTCGACTCGGCACGCCCCGGCGGCATGGTCGGCTACGTCGGCGTGCCCAACGGCGGCCCGGAGCTGCCCGTGCGCCAGATGTTCGGCTCGAACGTCGGCGTCAACGGCGGTGTCGCGCCGGTCCGCGGCTACATGGCGGAGCTGCTGCCCGACGTGCTGAGCGGCGCGATCGAGCCGGGCCTCGTCTTCGACCTGGAACTGCCGCTCGAGGAGATCGCCGAGGCGTACGCCGCGATGGACGAGCGCCGCGCGATCAAGACCCTCGTGCGGCCGTAGCGGGAGCCGGTCGTGCGCATCGACGTCGAGACGCCCCGCGGCGTCGTCGCCGGGGTCGCGGAGGACGGCGTCGCCCGGTTCCTCGGCGTCCCCTTCGCGGAGGCGCCGGTGGGCGACCGCCGGTTCCGCGCGCCCGAGCCGCGGGCGCCGTTCGACGGCGTCTTCGAGGCGGACGCCTACGGGGCGACGCCTCAGCGCGGCCGCCCCTTCGAGTTCACGACCATCCCCGAGCACTCGATCCCGGGTGAGGACACGCTGACGCTGAACGTGTTCGCCCCCGCTGAGCCGGCCGGCTCGCCGCCCGTGCTGGTCTACCTGCACGGCGGCGGCTACGTCACCGGAGCGGCCTCGAGCGACTGGCACGACGGCTCGGCGTTCGCGCGCGACGGCGTGATCGTCGTGACCGCCGCCTACCGGCTGGGGGTCGACGGCTTCGGCGTCGTCGAGGGCGACGCGAACCGCGGGGTCCGCGACTGGCTGGCCGCCCTCCAGTGGGTCCGCGAGAGCATCGGCGCGTTCGGCGGCGATCCCGGCCGGGTCACGATCGCGGGCCAGTCCGCGGGCGGCGGCGCCGTGCTCACCCTGCTCGGCTGCGCCGAGGCGCAGCCGCTCTTCGCGCGCGCCGTCGCGATCTCGCCGACCGATCGCAGCGTCCCGATCGAGGAGGCGGAGGAGCAGCTCACCGCCTTCGCGCACGCCCTCGGCGTCGAGCCCACCCGCGCCGAGCTCGCCTCGCTCGACCAGGACGCTCTCTCCGAGACCGCCGCCCTCACGATGATGCCCGGGTCGGGTCACGCGATCGTCTTCGCGCCGGTCTCGGGCGACGCGCTCCTGCCCCTGCCCGTGTCCGAGGCGACCGCGACGACCGGCCTCGACAAGCCGCTCCTGATCGGGGCGACCGCCGACGAGTTCGACAGCCCGCGCCTCGAGCGCGAGCCCGGGGCGGCACCCCGCACGACCGACCTGCTGTTCCGCCGCGCGGTGCTGCAGGCGGCGCGGAACCGTGCCGCAGGACCGGCGCCGACCTGGCTCTACGCCTTCGACCGGCTCTCGCCCGCGACCGGCGGCGCGTCACACTGCCTCGACCTGCCGTTCTTCTTCGACCACCTCGACGCCGAGGCGACCGGCCGGGTCCTGGGCGAGGACCCGCCCGCGGCGCTCGCCACGGTGATGCACGGCGAGCTGATGGCCTTCGTCCGCGGCGAGGAGCTGCCCTGGCCACCGGCGCACGGCGCGGAGGGCGACGCGGTGCGCGTCTACGACGTCGAGCCGGCGGTCGTGCCCGGCCACTACGACGACGTGCTGCCGCTCGTCACGGACCCGCGGGCATGAGCGGGTCCGCGCGCGGCGCCGCGCCGCGCTTCCACCCCGACCTCGCGCTCGGCCGCCTCGTCCCGCCGATCGTGCTCGGACCGCGGCTGCTCCGCCTGGCCACCCGACGCGCCGCCGTCGGCGGGGAGGCGCCGCCCGACCTGCTCGTCGAGGACCTCGAGATCCCGGGGCCGGACGGCACCTCGGTCCCGGTCCGCAGCTACCGTCCGCGCACCCTTCGCGGTGCCGCGCCCGCGCTGGTCTGGGTGCACGGCGGCGGCATGGTGCTCGGCAGCCGCTTCGACGACGAGGCGTCGAACATCGGCTTCGCCCGCACCCTCGGCATCACCGTCCTCTCCGTCGGCTACCGGCTCGCGCCCGCCCACCCGGCGCCCGCCGCCCTCGAGGACGTGCTGGCCGCGTTCCGCTGGCTCGCCGCGCACGCCGAGGAGCAGGGAGTCGATCCCGAGCGGATCGCGCTGGGCGGAGCGAGCGCGGGCGGCGGGCTGGCCGCAGGAGCGACCCTCCTGGCCCACGACCGCGGGGGAGCGCAGCCCGCGTTCCAGCTGCTCGTCTACCCGATGCTGGACGATCGCACCGTCACCCGACCCGGACCGGTTCCCCGCGGCGTCCGCGTCTGGACGCCGGGCAGCAACCGCTTCGGCTGGACGTCCTACCTCGGCGCGGAGCCCGGTGGCCCCGACGTCTCGCCGTACGCGGCGCCCGCCCGCCGCGACGACCTCTCGGGCCTCCCGCACGCCTGGATCGGCGTCGGCACCCTCGACCTCTTCCACGACGAGGACGTCCGCTACGCCGAGCGCCTGCGCGCGGCCGGGGTGCCCTGCGAGCTCGAGATCGTCGACGGCGCGTTCCACGGCTTCGACGCCCTCTTCTCCCGCACCGGCGTGGCGAAGCGCTTCTGGGCGGCGAAGGCCGCCGCCCTCGGGAAGGCCCTGGGCGTCTGAGGGGCTGCGATCCGGGCCGGACCGGACGGCGGGTCGGGCCGTGCGGAGTGCCGCCGCGCCGGATGGGAGCATGGACGCATGGACATCGACCGCCTCGCCACCCGCTACGAGATCGCCCTGCCCGCCTGGATCGAGGACGCCGTGCGCGACGTCCCCGAGTTCCTGCCCGAGCGCGAGGACCGCATGGCCCTCGTGCACGCCCTCGCCGACCGCAACTTCCGCGAGGGCAACGGCGGCCCGTTCGCGGCGATCGTCGTGGAGCGGGACTCCGGCCGCGTGGTCTCGGTCGGTGTGAACGTCGTCCTGGGGAGCGGAGTCTCCTCCGGCCACGCGGAGGTCACCGCGCTCGGTCTCGCGCAGACCGCGCTCGGCTCGTGGGACCTGGGCGGCGAGGGCCTGCCGGCGCACGAGCTGGTCGTCAACTGGCGGCCGTGCGTGCAGTGCTACGGGGCGACGCTGTGGTCGGGCGTGCGGCGCCTGGTGGTCGCCGGGTCGGGCCCGGAGCTGGAGGAGATCTCCACCTTCGACGAGGGTCCGATGCGCGAGGACTGGGCCGCGCAGTTCGAGGCGCGCGGCATCGAGGTCGTCGACGGCGTGCTCCGCGACGAGGCGCTCGAGGTCTTCCGCGCCTACCGCGCGCACGTCGACGCGGGCGAGGTGCTCGTCTACAACGCGCGCGCCGCGGACTGAACCCCGGCCCCTGCTGAACGAGCGAGCCGCCCCGGAGGATTCCCGGGGCGGCTCGTCCTGTCAGCGGGCCTGCGGCGTCAGTGGGCCCGTGCCGTCAGTGGTTACCGGGCGTGTACACGGCGGAGGCGCGCCACCAGTCGTCGAACATCGACAGCGGCACCTGCCGCTTGTGCTCGGTCGCCTGGTACCGGGCCTCGATCGCCTCGGCGACCTCGGTCGCGACGTCGCCGCCCTCGAGGTACTCGTCGAGGTCCGCGTAGACCAGGCCGAGGTTCGACTCGTCCGTCTGGCCGGGGTTCTCGTCGAGCAGGTCGGCGGTCGGCGCCTTCTCGTAGAGGCGGGCCGGGGCGTCGAGGTGCACGAGCAGCGAGCGGCCCTGGCGCTTCGTGAGGCCGGTCAGCGGCAGCACGTCGGCGCCGCCGTCGCCGAACTTGGTGAAGAAGCCGGTCACCGCCTCCGCCGCGTGGTCGGTGCCGACGACGAGCATGCCCGCCTGGCCGGCGATCGCGTACTGCGCGACCATCCGGGCACGCGCCTTGACGTTGCCCTTGACGAAGTCCGAGATCGGCTCGCCGACGGCGTCGCGGAACGCGGACGCGATGCCGTCGACTCCGGCGTGGATGTCGAAGGTCACCTGGCGGTCGGGCCGGATGAAGGTCAGCGCGAGCTGCGCGTCCTCCTCGTCGGCCTGCACCCGGTAGGGCAGCCGCACCGCGATGAAGGAGGCGTCGCCGCCCTCCGCGCGCACCTGCTCGACCGCGAGCTGGCAGAGCCGGCCGGCCAGGCTCGAGTCCTGCCCGCCGCTGATGCCGAGCACGAGGCCCTTGGCCCCGGTGTGCCGGAGGTAGTCGGCGAGGAAGCCGCTGCGCCGCTCGACCTCGGCGGCCGGATCGACGGTGGGGGAGACGTGGAGCTCGGAGATGATTCGCTGCTGGACATCGCGCACGCCTCAACGCTACTCCCGATGCCCCCGCCCCGCCCCGCTTCGGAGCCGACCGCAAGCCTCAGGCGGCGCACACCGTCGTGCCGGGTCGAGCAGCTCAGCCCGGGCACACACGTGCCGGGTGGAGTGGCTCCGTCCGGGCACACACGTGCAGGGTCGAGCGGACCCGCCTGCACACACACGCTGGTTCGAGCAGCCTCGCCCGCGCGCACACATGCCGGGTCGAGTAGCCCCGCCCGCGCGCATACATGCCGGGTGGAGCAGCCCCGCCTGCATACACACATACCGGTCGAGTGGCCTCGCCCACGCACACACATGCCGGGTCGAGTAGCCCCGCCCGCGCACACACATGCTTGGTTGAGTAGCCTCGCCCGCGCACACACATGCTGGTCGAGTAGCCCCGCCCGCGCACACACGCATGCTGGTCGAGTAGCCCCGCAGGGGCGTATCGAGACCCGCCGTCACCAGCAGGACGGGTCTGCAGACTCGTCTTCGAGGACGGTGGATCTCGATACGCCCGCTCCGCGGGCTACTCGATCAGCATGCTGAGGGCTCGCCGCGCGGGCTGCTGATCCGGGAGATCCTCGAACGGACCCGCAAGGGGCCTCCTGGTCGAGGCAGGCCCCCGCACGCGTCCACTCGACGGTGCCGACCCGCGCGAGTGGACGCACATCGGGCTCTCCACAGCTACCGGACCCCGTCGCGGGTCCGCTCGCCGACCCGCCTCCTGCGCGTCCGGCGCGCTCATGCTGGTCGAGTAGCCGCCGGAGGCGGCGCCCCATGCTGGTCGAGTAGCCGCCGGAGGCGGCGTATCGAGACCCACCCTGCTGGACGCGGCGCCCGCGCGGGTCAGCCGCGCGCGGCAACGATGCGGGCGATGCGCTCCGGGACGGTGTCGTCCTGGAGGCTCGTGACGTCGCCGAGGGCGCGGCCGTCGCGGATGTCGCCGAGGAGGCGGCGCATGATCTTGCCCGAGCGGGTCTTGGGCAGATCCGGGACGACGACCACGTCGCGCGGCTTCGCGATCGGCCCGATCGCCGTCGCGACGTGTTCGCGCAGCACCTGCGAGAGGTCGGCCTCGAGCGCCGTCCAGTAGCCGGGATCCTCCTCGGCGCGGTCGATCGCCTCGTCGGACGGGATCACGAACGCCGCGATCGCCTGACCGGTCGTCGCGTCCTCGACGCCGACCACGCCGGCCTCGCCGACCGCCGGGTGCGCCACCAGGGCCGACTCGATCTCGATGGTGGAGAGCCGGTGCCCCGAGACGTTGATGACGTCGTCGACCCGGCCGAGCACCCAGATGTCGCCGTCGGCGTCGTACTTCGCGCCGTCGCCGGAGAAGAAGTAGCCGCGGTCGGCGTAGCGGGCCCAGTAGGAGTCGCGGTACCGCTCCGGGTTGCCCCAGACGGTCCGCGCGAGGGCCGGGCCCGTGCGGTCGACCACGAGGTAGCCGCCGGAGCCGTTCGGCACCCGCTCGCCCGCCTCGTCGACGACGAGGGCGCCGAGGCCGGGCAGGGCGCCCAGCGAGGAGCCCGGCTTGAGCGTCGAGACGCCCGGCAGCGGGCACATCACGGCCGCGCCCGTCTCGGACTGCCACCAGGTGTCGACGATCGGGCAGCGTCCGCCGCCGATCCGCTCGTGGAACCACACCCAGGCCTCGGGGTTGATCGACTCGCCGACCGTGCCGAGCAGTCGCAGGCTGGAGAGGTCGTACTGCGACGGCACGCCCTCCGGGAACCAGGTCATCAGCGTCCGGATCAGCGTCGGCGCCGTGTAGTAGACGGTGACGCCGTAGCGCTCGATGATCTCGAAGTGCCGCGCGGTGTGCGGAGTGTTGGGCGTGCCCTCGTAGATCACCTGGGTGAGCCCGTTCGAGAGCGGTCCGTAGATCTCGTAGGTGTGCGCCGTGACCCAGGCCAGGTCGGCGGTGCACCAGTGCACGTCGTCCGGCTTCGCGTCGAAGACGGCCCAGTGCGTCCAGGACGCCTGGGTCAGGTAGCCGCCGCTGGTGTGCACGAGGCCCTTCGGCTTCCCGGTCGTGCCCGAGGTGTAGATGATGAACAGCGGCGTCTCGCCGTCGAACGCCTCGGCCTCGTGCACGTCGCTCTGCCCGTCGACGACGTCGTGCCACCAGACGTCGCGGCCCTCGGTCCAGGGGAGGTCCGGCGTCTCGTCGCCGGTGCGGCGGACGACGAGCACGTGCTCGATCGACGCGACGCCGGTGACCGCGTGATCGGCGTTCGCCTTCACCGGCACGGCGACACCGCGCCGGAACTGGCCGTCGGTCGTGACCAGCAGCTTCGCGCCGGTGTCCTCGACGCGGAAGCGCACCGCCTCGGCGGAGAAGCCGCCGAAGACGAGGGAGTGGATCGCGCCGATCCGCGCGATGGCGAGGGTGATCACGACGGTCTCGGGGATCACCGGGAGGTAGACGACGACACGGTCGCCCTTCCCGATGCCCAGCGCGGTCAGTGCGTGCGCGGCGCGGGCCACGTCGCGCTGCAGCTCGGCGTAGCTGATCGAGCGGCGGTCGCCGCGCTCGCCCTCGAAGTGCAGGGCGATCTTGTCGCCGCGCCCGGCGTCGACGTGCCGGTCGACGCAGTTGACGGCGACGTTGAGCGTGCCGCCCTCGAACCAGGTCGCGCGCGGGACCGACAGCGTGCCGTCCTCCTGCGGGACGGCCGGCTCCCAGCGGTGCGCGGTGTGCCAGGGCTCGACCCAGTCGAGGCGCCGGGCGGCCTCCTCCCAGAACGCCACCGGGTCGGCGGCGGCCCGGGCGTGCTCGCCGGGGCCGACGTTCGCCTGCGCGGCGAAGGCCTCGGGTGCCGGGAAGCGGCGGGACTCCTCGAGCAGGTTGGCGATCGTCTCGCTCATCGTCGGGCCTCCGTGGTCGTCGTGCCGGTCGTCGTACCGGTCGTGGGACGCGCCGTGCCGGTCATCCTCACGCCCACTTCCGGATCGCGTAGCGCTGGAACACGCCCACGATCGAGTCGGTCAGCTTGCCCAGCACCGCCAGCAGGATGATCGCGAGGAAGACGCGGTCGATGCGCCCATTGCTCTGACTGTCGGTCAGGCGGAAGCCCAGGCCCATCGACGAGGCGATCAGCTCGGCGGCGACCAGGAACAGCCACGACTGCGCGAGCGCCAGGCGGAGCCCGGCGATCACCGAGGGGATCACGGCCGGAAGCTGCACCGCGGTGAACAGCCGCACCCCGGAGAGCCCGAACGCCCGGCCCGCCTCGACGAGCTGCCGGTCGACGTGGCCGAGGGCGGTCGCGACGGTGGTGAAGACGGGGAAGAACGCGCCGATCGTGATGAGGGTGATCTTCGACTCCTCGCCGATCCCCATCCAGAGCAGCAGCAGCGGCACCCAGGCCAGCGACGGCACCGCGCGGATCGCGCCGAGCGTGGGTGCGAGCACGACCTCCCACACCCGGGAGAGCCCGAAGAGAGCGCCGACCAGCAGCCCCAGCGCGGAGCCGAGGCCGAAGCCGATCAGCACCCGCTGGGTCGAGATCGCGACGTCCTGCCCGAGGTCGCCGCGCTGCGCGAGATCGACCGCCGCCGCCCAGACCATCGCCGGCGACGGGAACACCGAGACCGACACCATCCCGGTGGTGGTGACGATCTGCCAGGCCGCGAGCAGCAGCACCGGGAGGATCGCCCCGCCCACCACCAGGAACCAGCGCCGCGAGGTGAGCGGCCGGGCGTGCGCCGCCTCGTCGTCGCGGAGCCGCTTCTGCGACGCCTCGACGCTCGGACCGACCACGGCGGTGCCGACCGCGCCGGGCGCCTGCACGAGCCCGGTGCTCCGGCGCACGAGGTCGGCGTCGGTCACGGTCTCGTCGTCGCGTGTCGCCATCGTCGTCTCCTCGGTCGGTGTCGCTGCCGGTGCTGTTGCGGGTCGGTCTGTCCCGGGTCGGTGCTGTCGTGCGGGGGTGGTGCGGGCGTCAGGAGCGCCGTCAGGCGATCGCGGACGGGTCGGCCGCCGTCGCGTAGCTGTCGTCGATCAGCGAGTCGAGGGCCGCGTCGACCTGCTCCTGCGTGGCGACGTCGCCGTTCGCGACGAAGATCGGGCCGATGATGGCGAGCACGTCGGTCTGGGCCGAGCCGGGCACGTTGTCGACGTCGAGGTTGCTGCGCTCGGTGATCACCGTGGTGGCCACGGCGACGTCGAGTCCGGCGACGGACGCGAGGATGCTCGCCGTCTCCTCCTGGTTCTCCAGGGCCCAGGCGCGGGCGTGCTCGTAGGCGTTCACGACGGTCTGCGCGAGGTCGGGCTTGGCCGCGAGGAAGCTCTCGGTGGCGTTGAGCAGCCCGTAGGAGTTGAAGTCGACGTTGCGGTAGAGCAGGGTCGCCCCGGCCGCCTCCGCGCCCGCCATGATCGGGTCGAGTCCGGCCCAGGCGTCGACCGAGCCGTTCTGCAGCGCGGCCCAGCCGTCGGCGTGCTGCAGGTTCTGCACGGTGACGTCGTCGATGCTCAGGCCGGCGGCCTCGAGCGCCTGCACCAGGAAGAAGTAGGGGTCGGTGCCGCTGGTGGCCGCGATCTGCTTGCCGGCGAGCTGCTCGACGCTGGTGATCGCCGAGCCGGCGGGCACGACGAGGGCGGACCACTCCGGCTGGGAGAAGATGTCGATCGTCCTGATCGGCGAGCCGTTCGAGCGCGCGAGCAGCGCTGCCGAGCCGGCCGTGGAGCCGACGTCGATCGCCCCGGCGCGCAGGGCCTCGTTGGCCTTGTTCGAGCCGGCCGACTGCACCCAGGTGACGGTGACCTCCTGCTCGGCGAGGGCGTCCTCGAGCCAGCCCTTCTCCTTGATGACCAGGCTCAGCGGGTTGTAGGTCGCGAAGTCGAGCGTCAGCGTGCCGCCCTGGGTCTTCGCGGTCGAGCCGTCGGAGGCGGCGGGCGCCGCGGCCGCGCCTCCGCCGCCCTCGCCCTGGACGCAGCCCGCGAGGAGCGGGACCGCGGCGGCGGTGAGCAGGCCCGCGAGCGCGGTGCGGCGGGTGAGCGGGGAGGTGCTGAACGACGGGAACGACATGGGGGCCTCGACTTCGGTGCGGTGGCGGGAGTGGGACGAGTGTGCGGGAGCGGACGGACGGGATGTCCGCGACCGGTGGGATCCGTGGACGGAGGGCGGGATCGGCGCCTGGGGAGGAGAGGAAGGAGGGGCGCGGCGGCCTAGTGCCGCTCGATCCCGAGCCCCTCGAGCAGCTCGACCCGCCGCTCGGCGAGCTCGGCGGAGCCGCGGTCGCGGGGCCGTGCACCGGGGACCGTCATGATCTGCCGGATGCGCGAGACGCCGCCCGGCTCGTCGCGGCCGAGCAGCACGATCCGGTCGGCCAGCTGCAGCGCCTCGTCCACGTCGTGGGTGACGAGCAGGATCGTGGCGGGGGCGGCCGCGTGCACCTCGAGCAGCAGGTCCTGCATCCGCAGTCGGGTCAGCGCGTCGAGTGCGCCGAACGGCTCGTCCAGCAGCAGCACGCCGGGGTTGCGGGCGAGCGCGCGGGCGAGCGAGGCGCGCTGCGCCATCCCGCCGGACACCTCGCGCGGCCGGGAGCCGGCGTGCGCGGTCAGCCCGACCAGCGAGAGCAGCTCGTCGACGGCGGTGCGGCCCGCCTCGCGCGAGGTGCCGCGCGGGAGCCCGAGTGCGACGTTCGCCGCGAGGGAGCGCCAGGGCAGCAGGCGCGGCTCCTGGAACGCGACCGCGCAGCGCGGGTCGATCCCCGAGACCGACGACCCGTCGATCAGCACCGTGCCGGCGCTCGCCGTGTCCAGGCCGGCGGCGATCCGCAGCAGCGTCGACTTGCCGCAGCCGCTCGGGCCGAGGATCGCGATCACCTCGCCGGCGCGCACGTCGAGCGAGACGTCGGCGAGCACGGGGGCGCCCGGGGCGAAGGTGCGGCCGACCCCGTCGAAGCGCACCGGGAACGCCGACTGGCCGAGCGCGGCGTCGAAGGCCAGGCTCGTGCGGGCGGGGGTTCCGGTCATGAGGGCTCCGAGGCGGGGCGTACGGGCGGACCGTCCGATCGTACGGACGAGCGCCGACTCCTCGGCGGCCGCGACGACACGCGGAGTAACACAGGCGCACCCCTGCACGACGAAGGCCCCGCCGGCACCGCGGAGCGGCGGCCGACGGGGCCTCGGGGGAGCGGACTACGCCTGGACGAGCACGAGCTCCTCGAGCGGCAGGCGCGTGCGGGGAGCGGTCTCGCGCTCGCGGAGCACGTCGTTCTCGAGCGCGTCGGGGCTGGCGAGCACGCCCACGGCGGCGACGGTCACCGGGTCGAAGCGCGCGTCGACGCCGAACGCCGTGCGGATCCCGTCCTTGTCGAAGCCGGCCATCTGGTGCACGTGCAGTCCCTCGTGGTGCGCCTGCACGCTGAGGTGGGCGACAGCCTGGCCGAGGTCGTAGACGGCCCACGGGCGCGCCTCGCCCTTCTCGTCGACCGTCTCGGCGAGCGCGACGATCAGCGCGGCGGCCGAGCCGGCCCAGGCGGCGTTGAAGCCGACGAGGGTGCCGACGATGCTGTCGAACTCCGGAGTGCCGCGGCGCGCGACGATGAAGCGCGACGGCTGCGAGTTGCCGGCCGAGGGGGACCAGCGGGCGGCCTCGAGCAGCGCGGTCAGCGTCTCGTCCGCGATCGCCGCGGAGGCGTCGTAGGAGCGGGGGCTCCAGCGCTCGGCGAGGACGTCCAGGATCGGGGCGCTGGTCGAGGCGGTGCGGGTGGCGGTGTCGGTCATGGGGTGCTTCTCTCCGGAGATGGCTGAACAGGGCGGGCCTCGTCGCCCGAGGGACCCAACCGCAGGAGCTCCGCCGGCATTCCCGCTCGCCGCGCCGACCGGTCGTTCGCCCACGGAGGAGCACGGGGTCCTGTCGGTGCGGAACGGTACCCTGGAGAGCGGCGTGCTTCCCCGCGCGCGACAACTCACCACTCTGATGGAGGATCATCCATGGCCCAGCACTTCGACGTCGTCGTCCTGGGGGCAGGCCCCGGTGGATACGTGGCCGCGATCCGTGCCGCCCAGCTCGGCAAGTCCGTCGCCATCGTCGAGAAGAAGTACTGGGGCGGTGTCTGCCTCAACGTGGGCTGCATCCCCTCCAAGGCGCTGCTGCGCAATGCGGAGCTCGCCCACATCTTCCACGCGCAGGCGAAGCAGTTCGGCATCTCGGGAGACGTCTCCTTCGACTTCGGCGTGGCCTTCGACCGCAGCCGCACCGTCGCGGACGGACGCACCAAGGGCGTCCACTTCCTGATGAAGAAGAACAAGATCACCGAGTTCGACGGCACCGGCTCCTTCACCGGCACGCAGGGCCTCGACGTGCAGCTCACCAAGGGCGGCTCCGAGTCGCTGACCTTCGACGACGCGATCATCGCGACCGGCGCGAGCGTCCGCCTCCTCCCCGGCGTCGAGCTCTCCGAGAACGTCGTCACCTACGAGACCCAGATCATGACCCGCGAGCTGCCCGACACGATGGCCATCGTGGGCGCCGGCGCGATCGGCATGGAGTTCGCCTACGTTCTGAAGAACTACGGCGTCGACGTGACGATCATCGAGTTCATGGACCGCGCCCTCCCCAACGAGGACCCGGACGTCTCCAAGGAGATCCAGAAGCAGTACAAGAAGCTCGGCGTCGAGATCCTCACCTCGACCAAGGTCGAGTCGGTCGTCGACAAGGACGGCTACGTCACCGTCACCTACACCGGCAAGGACGGCACGCAGTCGACCCTCGAGGTCGACAAGGTCCTCATGTCGATCGGCTGGGTCCCCCGCGTCGAGGGCTTCGGCCTCGAGAAGACGGGCGTCGAGGTCACCGAGCGCGGCGCCATCGGCATCGACGAGTACATGCGCACCAACGTCCCGCACATCTACGCGATCGGCGACGTCACCGCCAAGCTGCAGCTCGCGCACGTCGCGGAGGCGCAGGGCGTCGTCGCGGCCGAGACCATCGCCGGAGCCGAGACCCAGACCCTCGGCGACTACCGGATGATGCCGCGCGCCACGTTCTGCCAGCCGCAGATCGCCTCCTTCGGCCTCACCGAGAAGCAGGCGACGGACGAGGGCCACGAGATCACCGTCTCGACCTTCCCGTTCATGGCCAACGGCAAGGCGCACGGCCTCGGCGAGCCGACCGGCTTCGTCAAGCTCATCGCGAGCAAGCAGTACGGCGAGCTCCTCGGCGCCCACATGATCGGCCCGGACGTGTCCGAGCTGCTCCCCGAGCTCACGCTCGCGCAGAAGTGGGACCTCACGGCGACCGAGCTGGCTCGCAACGTGCACACCCACCCGACGCTGTCGGAGGCGCTCCAGGAGGGCTTCCACGGCCTCAAGGGCCACATGATCAACATGTAGCTCCCCGCTCCACCTGCACCGCGCGCTCCGGCTCGCGGCCGCACCTGCTCCGGCTCGCCGGATCCGCCTCGGCTCGCCCGATCGCGCGGATCCTGCGAGCCGGAGCTGTTTCCGCGAGCCAGAGGTCCCGTCCCGAGCCGGCTCGCGTCTCGACGGGCCCGGCTCCGGGCCGCCGCTAGCGTGGACGGATGGAACCGCGCCTCCTCGACCGACTCGCCGCCGACGCCTGGCCGCCCCTCGAGCGCGTGGCGCTCGGAGGCTGGCAGCTGCGCGCCGCCGGGGGCGTCACGAAGCGCGCCAACTCCGTGCTCACCTCCGGTCCCGTCGACGACGTGGACCAGGCGATCACCGCAGCCGAGGAGTTCGCGCGCGAGCAGGGGATCGCGCCGCTCTTCCAGCTCGGCCCCGCGACGCTCCCCGCCGACCTGCCCGAGCGGCTCGCCCGCCGCGGCTACGCCGGGCACGAGCGCACCCTCGTCCTCACCGGCTCCGTGACGGAGGCGCTCGCCGCGCTCGGTCCCGCCGCCCCGGAGGCCGCGGAGCCGGTCGAGACGACGGAGGCGCCCGGCGAGGAGTGGCTGTCGCTCTGGTGGGCGGTCGACGGCCGTGGCGGCGACGCCGAGCGCGGGATCGCCGAGCGGATCCTCGCGGGCTGCGACTCGGCCTACGCCCTGCTGCGGGACGGGAGCGGCCCCGCCGCCTGCGGCCGGCTCTCCTGGGCGACCGCCGAGGACGGCGAGCGCTGGTGCGGCCTCTTCGCGCTGGCCACTCGCCCCGCCGCGCGCCGCCGCGGCCACGCCGCCACGCTCCTCCGCGCCCTTCTCGAGCAGGCCTCCGCCCGAGGCGTCGACCGCCTCTGGATCCAGGTCCTCGCCGACAACGCCGCCGCCCGCCGCCTCTACGCGTCCCTCGGCTGCCGCGAGTCCACGCACTACGAGTACTGGTGCCGCTGACCGTCCCCCTCCCTCCCGCGAGATGCCACTTGTGCACGCGACACGCCGTGGAACGCGTGCACAAGTGGCATCTCGCGGCGGGGGATCAGCCGGCGATGACCGCGCGCGCCACCGACTCGGCTCGGGCCGCGTCGCCCGTCACGAGCACGCGCCACCACGTGTCGTCGGCCAGCACGTCGACCTCGCACGAGCCGCCGCCGCAGCCCGAGAGCGCCCGGTCGCCGAGGCCGTCGAGCGGAGTCAGCGTGACGGCGAGCCCGGTCGTCAGGGACAGGTTGCGCCAGCCGTCCTCGCCGTTCGGCAGCACGTCGACACTCAGACCCGCGTAGCTGCTGCTGGTCGCATCGGTCCAGGTGCACGAGGCGTAGCCCGCGCGAGCGGCGGCCGCGGCGGAGGCGGTCGACGGCGCGACGCCCTCGGTCCCGCTCCCCGGGGTCGCGTCCACGAGCCCGGCCGTCGCGGCCAGCTGCTCGCCGGTCAGCACCTCGGCGCAGACCGGAGCGGTGGCGGTCACCGGCTCGTCGAGCCGGCCGCCGGCCGCCGCGGCGGTCGCCGTGGCGAGGGCCGCGAGGTCGGCGTCGGCCGGCGAGCCGGTCAGCGCGAGCGTGACCCAGGTCGAGCCGGTGAGCAGATCGACGGAGCAGATCTCGACGGAGCAGGCGCTGTAGGCCTCGACGTCGGTCGCGAGTCGCGTTCCGCCGGAGAGGCCGGCCGCAGCGAACGCGTCCGCGGCGTCCTCGGCGGCCGAGGCGGTGATCGACGCCGTGCCGTCCTCCTCGTACCAGGCGCAGGTCAGCAGCCCACCGTTCTCCTGCGCCGACTCGCGGATCAGCTCGGCCGAGGAGCGCACCGTCTCGTCCCGAGTGCCCTCGAGCGAGCCGGCCGCGATCCCGAGGGCGCTCGACGCGCGGGCGACCGGCAGCAGGGCGTCGCAGTCGAGCCGGGCGGCGGAGGAGCGACTCGGCGTCGGCGACGCGGACGTGGAGGCGGAGGGAGTCGCGGACGCCGTCCCGCCCGCCTCCGGCTCGGCCGCCGTGCAGCCCGCGAGCAGGCCGGCCGCGACGAGCAGCGCCGCCCCCGCCCCGACGGCGCGCGCCCTCACGCGGCCAGCTCGCGCTCGATCGCCGCCGTGAACGCGTCGATGTCGTCCTCGCTCGTGTCGAACGAGCAGACCCAGCGCACCTCGCCCGTCGCCGGGTTCCAGTCGTAGAAGCGGTAGGCGGCGCGCAGCCGGTCTGCGACCCCGGCCGGCAGGGTCGCGAACACCGCGTTCGCCTGCGTCGGCTGGGTGAAGGCGAGCCCGGCGATCCGCCCCGCGGCCACGGCCTCGTCCAGCTGCGAGCGCAGCCGCGCCGCCATCGCGTTCGCGTGCCGGGCCGAGCGCAGCCAGAGCGGCTCCGCCTCGCCGTCCTCGCCGAGCATCGCGAGCAGCTGCGCCGAGAGGAAGCGCATCTTCGAGGACAGCTGCATGTTGGTCTTGCGGAGGAACGTCAGCCCGCTGGACGCCTCGGGGTCGAGCACGACGATCGCCTCGCCGAGCAGCATGCCGTTCTTGGTGCCGCCGAAGGACAGCACGTCGACTCCGGCGTCGCTGGTGAAGGCGCGCAGGGGCAGCCCGAGGGCCGCTCCGGCGTTCGCGATCCGCGCTCCGTCCATGTGGAGCCGCATCCCCCGTTCGTGGGCCTGGTCGGCCAGCGCGCGGACCTCCTCCGGCGTGTAGACGGTGCCGAGCTCGGTCGACTGCGTGATCGAGACGACCAGCGGCTGGGCGCGGTGCTCGTCGCCGAAGCCCCAGGCCTGCTCGTCCACGAGCGCGGGCGTGAGCTTGCCGTCGGGGCTCTCGACGGTGAGGATCTTGATCCCGCCGACCTTCTCGGGGGCCCCGCCCTCGTCCGAGTTGATGTGCGCGGTGCCGGCCGAGACGACCGCTCCCCAGCGGGGCAGCATCGACTGCAGACCGGTCACGTTCGCCCCGGTTCCGTTGAAGACGGGGAACGCCTCGGCCTGCTCGCCGAACTCGCGGCGGAAGGTCCGCTGCAGCTCCTCGGTGTACACGTCCTCGCCGTAGGCGACCTGGTGGGCGCCGTTCGCCGCCGCGATCGCGGCGAGCACCTCCTCGTGCACGCCGGAGTAGTTGTCGGAGGCGAAGCCGCGGAGGTCGGGATCGTGCAGAGCGCTCATCCCCCCATCCTCGCAGCCCGCCGCGGATCGATCCTGGTGGCGGGCGCCGTCGCTCCCTGTGTTTCCGGCATGTGAACGGACCATCCCCTGAAAGCCGATTGCCGTCAAGAAGTTGGTATCGCGTGGGAGGCAGGCCACTCTTGTCCTATGCGCATGGACACTTCGGGGGCGGTCCGCGACATGCCCGCCCCTCCCGGGGTGGACGAGATCGCGGCTCGCTTCGGCGATCCCGTCCTCGCGTTCGCCCCGCAGCCCCGCCTCGAGGAGTTCGCGGCGGCGCAGACCATGGCGCTCGGACGCTTCGTCGAGATCTCCCTCTCCTACTCGTTCTTCAAGAATCCGCGCAACCGGGCCGACCCGGTCAACCACGTCCCGCTCACCCCGGAGCAGAAGCGCGCGATCGAGCGTGCCGAGAACGACCACCTCCCGCCGTGGATGGTCGATCAGGTCACGCGGATGCGCTACCCCGTGCTGTGGGAGGCGGTGCGCACCTCCGTGCCGATCCCCGCCGAGCGCAGCCGCCCGCTCGAGTCGCGCCTCGCCGCGCACATGGGCGACGTGCTGCGGAACACCTTCCCGGGCCGCGTCCGCACCCGTCGCGGCGGCATGCCGGTGGTCGCCGCGGCCCTCCGCGACGAGGACGTCGTGCGCGGCGTCCCGGTCGTCGTCGACGGCGAGGCCCTGCGCGGCTACCGCGTCGACACCGACCCCGACGTGGTCGCCATCGGCGCCCGGGTCGACGGCCGCTACATGACCGTCGTGCTCGACCGGAAGATCGTCCCCGACATCCGCATGGAGTTCGTCCGTCGAATCCCGCCACGTCCGGCCCCGGCCCAGCCGCGGCGCTGACGCCCGAACGGGCACGAGCGCCCGGTGACGGACGCGATCGGGCCGGCGCGCGGACCGGAACGGTCAGGACCGCCCCGGCACCGCGATCCCGTGCTCGTAGGCGAAGACGACGGCCTGGATGCGGTCGCGGACGCGCAGCTTCATCAGGATCTTCGACACGTGGGTCTTCACGGTGGCCTCGCCGACGTAGAGCTCGGCGGCGATCTCGGCGTTGGACGAGCCGCGGGCCAGGTGCACCAGCACCTCGCGCTCGCGGTCGGTGAGCTCCTCGATGCCGGGGTGCACCTCGGCGGTCCGGGCCGGCGCCGTCGCGAAGCGCTCGAGCACTCGGCGAGTCACGTCGGGGGCGAGCATCGCGTCGCCGCGGGCCACGACCTGCACGGCCTCGACCAGCTCCTCCGGCGATGCGTTCTTCAGCAGGAAGCCGCTCGCTCCGGAGGACAGCGCCTCGAAGAGGTAGTCGTCGCGGTCGAAGGTGGTCAGGATGAGGACGCTGGAGCACAGCCGCGGATCCTTGACGATCTCGCGGGTCGCGGCCAGGCCGTCCATCCCGGGCATCTGCACGTCCATGCAGATGACGTCCGGGCACAGCTCGGAGGCCCGCTCGATCGCCTCGATCCCGGTGCGGGCCTCGCCGACGACGACGATCCCGGGCTCGGACTCGAGGATGGTGCGGAAGCCGGCGCGGACGAGCTCCTGGTCGTCGACCAGCAGCACCCGGACATCGGCCGTCATGCGCGCCCCCCGCTCGCTCGCTCCCGGCGCCCCCACGACACCTCGGACGACGCTACCGGCTCCCCGGACCCCGCGCGGACGCTCGTCAGAGGGACGCGGGCACGCACCAGGTAGCCGGAGCCGCTCGGGCCGGTCTCGACCGTGCCGCCGACGGCCGCGGCGCGCTCGCTCATGCCGGTGTGCCCGAGCCCGCAGGACGTCGCTGCGATGGGATGCGCGCCCTCGCCGCCGTCGTCGGCGACCTCGAGCTCGACGGCGTCGTCGAGGTAGCGCAGCCGCACCTCGGCGGTGGCCCCACGGCCGGCGTGCTTGCGCACGTTGGTGAGCGACTCCTGCGCGATCCGGTAGAGGCTGAGACCGACCGTCGCCGGGATGTCCCGGGGTTCGCCGACGGTGAGGAACACGGCGGGCAGACCGGATCCGGCCGCGGCGAGCACGAGCTCCTCGAGCTGCGCCACCCCGCGGGTCGAGGCGGCGTCGGTCAGCGGGTCGAGGGCGGTGTCCTCGGCGCGGAGGGCGATCAGGATGCGGTGCAGCTCCTCGATCGCGGATCGCGCGTCGCTCTCGATGGCGCTGAGCGCCGTGGCCGCCCGCTCCGGATCCCGCGCGAGCACCCGCCGAGCAGCCCCCGCCTGCACGCCCATCACGCTGACGTGGTGGGCGACGACGTCGTGCAGCTCGCGGGCGATGCGCAGCCGCTCGGACGACACGGCCTGGCGCGAGGAGCGCTCCCGCTCGTCGTCGAGCTCGGCGGTGCGCGCCTCGAGCGCCTCCAGCCGCCGCGCCGACTGCCAGGACGCGTCGCCGAACACGTAGGCGCTGCCGAAGTAGAGGAGGTTCGCGACGACGGCCAGCGCCGACTCCGCGACGTAGGGCGGGAGCAGCCCGGCCGACTCCTCCGCCGGGAGCGGACTGCTCACCGGGGCGCCGGTGGCGAGGGTGACGATGAGCCAGCCGAGCATGCCGACGGCGATGACCGTGCGCACGACGAGCGCGAGGCGCCGGTCGCGGCTCCAGGCGCCGACCGTGTAGAGGGCGAGGTAGAGGCAGATCTGGTTGAACAGCGACTCCGGCACCTGGAGGATCAGCCCGAGCGCGTAGACCGCGGTGAGCGCGACCGCCACGGTCGACGGGAAGCGCCGGCGGAGGGCGAGCGGGAGGGTCATCGCGAGCGCCCAGAGCGTGCTGACCGCGGGATGCGCGGCGTCGGTGAAGCCCGCCGAGGCGTAGAGGGCGACGGAGACGAGGGTCGCCACCAGCAGGACGCCGGCGGCGACGGCGTCGCGGACGTAGGCGGCCCGGCTCGGCGCTCGCCGAGTCCAGCCCGCATCGAAGGGGTCGGCAGCGACGGCGCCAGGAGGCATGCGCCCCACGCTAACCGACGACGGTCGGGCAGGCCGCCGCGCGAGTCGCCGCATGACGCTCCTCCCGTTCCGGTCGTGCACGTCCCCATGCTGGTCGAGTAGCCGCTGCACGCGCCTTCCCTGCAGGTCGAGCAGCCGCCGGAGGCGCCTCCCATGCTGGTCGAGTAGCCGCCGGAGGCGGCGTATCGAGACCCGGCGTGCTGGGGACGGTGGATCTCGATACGCCCGCTGCGCGGGCTACTCGATCAGCATGGGTGGGGCCGCTGCGTGGTCTGCTCGATCAGCATGGGCGGGGCCGCTGCGCGGGCTGCTCGATCAGCATGGGTGGGGCCGCTGCGCGGGCTGCTCGATCAGCACGGGTCGCGCCCACTGCGCGGCCCGCCCGCGAGGTCAGTCGCGCCCGGTGATGCCCGCGGTCGACGCGATCACATCAGCCATCTTCTTGCCGAGGGCCTCGTAGAACATCGACAGCGGGAACTCGTCGTCCAGCACCGCGTCGGTCAGCCCGCGCGGAGCGCCGAGGAGCACCTCGTCCGGCAGCCCGCGCGCCCAGGCGGAGGCGGGGTGCGGCGTCACCGTCGCCGCGACCAGCGCGTAGGCGGCGAGCCAGTGCGCGGTCTTCGGCCGGTCGATCGAGCGCCAGTAGAGCTCGTCGATGGCGTCCGAGAGGGCGACGACGACGTCCGCGACGCTGTCCCACTCGAAGGCGAGCCGGGTGTCGGTCCAGTGCAGGACGCCGTGCTGGTGCAGCCAGGCGAAGAGCAGCTGGCCGCCGAGCCCGTCGTAGTTGCGCACCCGAGAGCCGGTCAGCGGGAAGCGGAAGAGCCGGTCGAAGAGGATGGCGTACTGGACCGTGCGCGCCCGCGCCGCGAGCGTCTCCTCCTCTCCGTCGCGGTGGTCCTGGCCGGCCAGGCGCCGCTCGATCGCGACGGACTCGCGGAACGCGGTCAGATCGCAGCGCAGCTCCTCGAGGGAGTAGAGGAAGAACGGCATCCGCTGCTTGATCATGAACGGGTCGAACGGCAGGTCGCCGCGCATGTGGGTGCGGTCGTGGATGAGGTCCCACATCACGAAGGCCTCCTCCGCGGTGTGCTGGTCCTCGAGCATCCGGCGGGCGTCCTCCGGCAGCTCGAGCCGCGTGATCTCCGCGGCGGCGGAGACGACACGGCGGAAGCGGGCGGCCTCGCGGTCGGCGAAGATCGCGCCCCAGGTGAAGGCGGGGACGGCGCGCATCGCGACCGTCTCGGGGAAGAGCACGGCGCTGTCGGTGTCGTAGCCGGCGGTGAAGTCGACGAAGCGGACCGGCACGAACAGCGCGTTCGAGTAGTCGCCCGCCTCGAGCTCGGCGACGAAGCGCGGCCAGACGACCTCGACGAGCACGGCCTCGACGTGGCGGTCGCGGCTGCCGTTCTGCGTGAGCATCGGGAAGACGACCAGGTGGCGCAGCCCGTCGACGCGGTCGAGCTGCGGCTGGAACGCCTGCAGCGAGTCGAGGAAGTCCGGGACGCCGAGGCCCTCGGCGCTCCAGCGCTCGAAGTCGACGACGAGCGCCTCGAGGTAGGCGGCGTCGTGCGGGAAGGCGGGCGCGAGGGTGCGGACAGCGTCGATGAGGCGCTCGATCTCGGCGCGGGCGTCCTCGAGGTGGTCCGGGTCGGCCAGCGAGCCGTCCTGCGCCTGCAGCGGCTGCAGTGCGGTGGCTGCGGTTTTGAGGCGGAGCCAGGCGCGGGAGGTCTCGACGCGGTCCTCGACGACCTCGGGTTCTCCGACGACGGTGCTCTGCACGAATTGCGACATGGTGATCCTCCTCACGCTCGTATAACCGGGTGGTTCGGGCCGGATCCGGCCCATCCCCGAGCGTATGGGCCGCGGCGCGCGCTTTTCTTGCGTGAGCCCGGAGCGAATCCGCGAGGTCGGCGATCACGGCGCACGACTCCGCCGAAACGGCCCTCTCTGCGCGGATCGACGGGGGAATCGGCGCGCGATATCAGCCCGCGACCAGCCTTTTCGCAGGTAGCACCCCCCGTCCGGGGCTAGATTCGCAAGGTTCCCGCCAAGGCTCCTCCAAGGGGTCGAAGATAGGGCGGACATCTCGGCTGCCCACACCCGGCGGCCATCCGATCGACCTGCGACTCCGAACACCTGGCGGAGCGGCAGGGCGTCGGTCCACCTTCAAGAGGAAGGATCGGATCGCGTGACGGGACCCGAACCCGGAAGCGACCACAGAACAGTCAGCATCGATCAGCACTCCGAGACCCTCCGCCTCCTGCCCTGGCCGCAGGCGGACGTCACCGCACTCCGCAGCGATCTCGCGGAGTCCGGAGAGCGTCTCGAGACGGAAGACGAGTTCCTCGACCGGCACGACCGCTACCTGCGCGGTTGGGCCGAGGGGAGCGGGTTCTTCTACGCGATCGAGCTCGACGGGCACTGCGTCGGCTCCATCGGCTATTGGTACGGCCACTCGCGTGGCACCCTCGCCTACGAGACGGGCTGGAGCATCGCTCCCGCAGCCCGCGATCGCGGCGTCGTGGCGCGCTCGGTGCGCCTGCTCCTCGAGGAGGCGGCGGCGTTCCCGCTGCCGCGCTTCGTGCACGCGTACGTCCCCACGGACGACGCCGAGGACAGCGCGATCTGCGTCGAGGCCGGCTTCGACCGCGTCGACGTCGTGGAGGCCGGCGACCCCCCGGTCCTCTACGCCGACTGGGCGTTCGACCTGGCCGACGTCGCGTAAGAGCGGCGCGCTCGCGCCCGCGATGGGCCGATCATGCTGATCGAGTAGCCCGCGCAGCGGGCGTATCGAGATCCACCGTTCTGCAGAGCGCGGGGTCTCGATACGCGCTGCGCGCTACTCGACCAGCATGATGGCGCGCTGTCGCGCCCGTTCTTCACGCGTTCCGCGATCGAATCGCGCGCTGTCGCGCCCGTTCTTCACGCGTTCCGCGATCGAATCGCGCGCTGTCGCGCCCGTTTCCTGCGCGCTCCGCGACCAGCAGGGTTGCCGGAATGTTCACGCGTCTCGGCCGCGCTGGGCCTGTCCATGCTGATCGAGTAGCCCGCGCAGCGGGCGTATCGAGATCGGCTCTCCTGCAGAACGCCGGCGCGACACGCGCTGCGCATTCCTCGAGCAGCAGGAGCGCCGGTCGTGACGCGCCACGGTCGACATCGCGACCGCGCGTTCATATCATCCATGTATGGGTGCGACGCGGACGGCGAAATCGATGGGGCTGGCTGGGCTATGAGCGCCCAGGACGGCGATCTCCGACCGATCTTCTCGCTCGTCGTCTCAGCCGGCGATGGCGTCGTCGCCACCGGTCGGCTGAAGCGAGTGGCCGGGGGACTCCGCCTTGCCGCAGTGGGCGCCGGCCTCTACGACATCGTCGTCGAGCAGGCGGCGCCGAGCGTTCCGCTGACTCTCGAGTCCGCTCCCGCCGGCGTCGACGTCGTCACGGTCGAGGGCGTCTGGCGGGATGAAGGAATCACCGAGGCCCGCATCGTCCCGTTCCGAGAGCCGGTGCGATTCCCGGACGCTCTCGGCGACCGTGCCGAGCCTCCTCTCGTCGCCGGCGGCCGGAGGACGAGAGCGGAAGTCCTCGCGGTGGACGTGATGGCTGTCGTCGACGGTCTCCGCGAGTCCGGGCTCGTGTCCTACGTCGCCCACTGCGACGAACGCGGGTGGTTCGGAGTCGCGAGTGCCACCGATCCGGAGCCGGTCCGCCGCGGTCTCCGCCGTGTCCTGGGCGACTCCTTCCTGGTGGTTCATTCCCCCTGGGGACTCCGGACGCTCGACGCCATCGACCGCATCTTCGAGAGCGACGGCGTCGGCTGGGAGACCCTCCACATCGGACGCTTCATCGATCCACGCGGCCGCCTCCGCTCCAGCGCACTGGTCCGCTTCGTCTCTCCCGCGCTGGCCCGCGCTCTCGGGGACACAGGCGCCGGCGCTGTAGACCTCGCCGCCTGGATCGTTCCCTCCTCGCCAGACCTCTGATCTTCAGCATCCTCATTCGACATCGAACAGCGAAGAAGAAAGAAGGAATCTTCATGAGAAAACTGCCTCCCTTGGCGAGAAGAGCGGCGCGCGCTTGTCTTGTCGTGGCTGCAGCTGGGTGCCTTGTACTCGGCGCCAGCATCACCCCGTCCGCATCCGCGCCGAGTGACGAGAAGGAGGTGGTACTGGTGTCCGCCGCCGGAAACGTGCTGCCGCCTTCTTCTGCACCGAGAATCGAGCTGGCTGCCGTGTTCTACCACGGCTTCTATGCGACGAAACCGGAGTGCATTGCTGCGCGGGACGCGAAGATGGCGACCGGTCGGTATCGGCTCGGGGGGTGCAACCTCTTCAATCAGTACCCGCACAAGGGGCAGTGGCAGCTCTGGCTCGACGAGAACGTCTGTCTCGACAGAGTCTCGCGGTCGATCGAAGCTGCTGGTCCGGCACTGTCCGGTCCTCGCGATTCCCGTCTGTGACCGATGCCGTCGAGACCACTGAATCGCTTGGTCGGAGCAGGCGTCTCGGTTGTGCTCATGGTCGGAACGGCTGCCTGCTCGGCAGGCGGACAAGCGCCGCAGGCACCACCCGAGCCGGTCACGGTTCTCTTCGACCAAGGAAGGGTCTCTGCTTCGCTTCAGACGGCGCCGGAGCACGTGCCGGTCGAAGGTCTCGTCCTCGTGATCGGTGGAAGCCCTGCAGACGATTACGTCGTTGAATCGAGATCACTGCTCGCTGAAGCGGGGTTCGCCTCGCTCGTCGTCGAAGGAGCCGAAGATCTCGGCCCCCTCAAGACGCGCGAGATTCTCGCCGCTGCCGCGGCCGACACTCGAGGCGACCCTGTTCCCCAGGCAGTGCTCGCGTTCGGCCACTCGGGCGACATGGGATGGTCGCTGTCCAGCGGTGACGTGGGAGTCGCTTTCATTGTTTCTTGTCCTCTTCCCGAGGGCGTCTTCGACTTCGAATCCCTCAAGAACACGAGTGTGCGAGCGGTCTTCGCCCAAGACGGCGACGTCTACCGGACCAGTTATGAACGTGCTCATGTGCCGATGCGCGACATCCCCACACCCCACGATTTTCTCGTCTATGGCAATGGAATCACCGACGACTTCTACGATCGCAGTTCAACGACCTTTCATGAGGCGACATGGAACGCGACACGTGACGCGATGATCGAGTGGTTCGACCTCTTTCTTCGGGGAAGGCCGGGCCCGTCGGGCGACCACGGGCACTGACGGCGCTCGATGCGCCATATGCCGCTCAGCGTCTGAGGCCGCGGGTCGCCAGCCACGGGCGCAGCGCGGCGAGGAACTCCGCGGGCCGCTCGACGTTGGGGAGGTGGGCCGCGTTCGAAGACGTGGCCGTAGTCGGGCGGCCGGATCGCGGTCCGCCGAGGCTTCTCGCGCCCTCCGTCGACTGGGTGTTCGACCTGGCCGTCGTGGCGTCGGAGCGGCGGGCCGCATCACCGAGCATCTCGGGTGCGATGCGACGCTCCGCGCCATCGCGCCCCGCCGGTCGCCGCGGAGCTACCATCCCCGGATGGTCAGGAGCATCTCGACGGGCGCCCGCGCGCGAGCTGCTGCTGCGCTCGTTCTCGCTGTGTCGGGGCTCCTCGCCGGGTGCGCGGACATGCGAGTCGAGGAGGCGAGGCCGGTCGACGGACCGGCGTTCTCCGGCCCCTGGGCGGCGGAGTTCCGCTCGCACTTCGACGACGCCGCGTCGGACTTCGAGCGTGGCGTTCTCGCTGACGGCGAGATCACCGACCAGGAGTACTCGGAGATGACCGACCGCTTCTCGGGCTGCCTCGAGGCCGCGGGGTTCGACTTCTCCGGTTTCGGACGCGACGGCTCCTACTCCGCCACGCCACTCTCGCCCGTCGATCCCGACACGTCTCGGCAGGTCACCGACGACTGCGGAGTCGAGTCGGGCGAGCGGACCATCGGCGCCCTGTACACGTGGATCACCCGGAATCCGGAGAACGTGGACGAGGCGTCGATCATGGTCGACTGCCTGCATCGGAAGGGCCTCGTCGACGCCGGCTACACCGCTGAGGACTGGACCCGTGAGAACGCGGTGTCCTCGCTGCCCGCCTCGATCCCGGCCGATCGCAAGGGCGAGTACGAGGAGTGCGCCGGCGATCCGCTGGGGCTCGTCGATGGCTGAGCCGGTCCGGGCATGAGGCCGTCGCGGGCCGCCCGCCTCTCGCTCGGCGTCGTCATCGCGGTGCTCCTCGCCTCGGGCGGCGCGGGGGCCGCACTCCTCCTGGTGACGCCGACGGTGCCCGCGAGCCTGGCGGAGTCGTCCGGTCCGGAGACGGTGCCCGTCCCGTTCGAGGAGTTCGCCGATCCTCGCCAGGTCGAGGCCGGGTTCGAGCGGGCAGCGGACGTGTCCCTCGTGTCCGCGACGGAGGGGCTGCTGACCGCTTCGGCCTGCCGCGCAGGCGAATCGTTCTCCTCGGGCACGTCGTCCCTCGCGGTCGACGGCGCACCCGTGCTGTCCCTCGCAACGGCGACGCCGCTCTGGCGCGACCTCGTGAAGGGCGACAGGGGTCCCGACGTGCGCGCTCTGCAGGAGGAGCTCGTCCGCCTCGGCTCCCCGCTGGTCGCCGACGGGGTCCTCGGTGACGGTTCGATCCGCGCGATCGAGCACCTCCTCGAGGAGGCGTCGGGGGAGGACGAGCAGCTCGCGGCGATCCCGCGGTCACGGCTGCTCTGGATCCCACGACCGACGGTCACCACGGCCTCCTGCGGGCTCTCGGTGGGCGGCCCGGTCGAGCGGGGGAGTGCCGTCGCCGTCGTCGCCGGTGGGATCGCGGCGCTGCGTCTCCCCTCCGTCCCGGCGGACGTCCTGCCGGGCGAGCGGCGGCTGCTGGTGGACGACGCGGTGCTGACGCTCTCTCCGGAGGGCGCGGTCACCGCCGAGGCCGACCTGCGATCGTTCGCGGCCACGGTGTCCGCCCGGTCGGCGCTCGCGACGGAGGGGACGACGACCGTCCGCGCGGAGTACGTGCTCGCGAACCCCGTCCGAGTCGGCGTGGTGCCGCCGTCCGCCCTCTTCGCGTTCGAGGGCGAGCGCGGCTGCGTCGTGGCGGACGGCTCCCCGGCCCGCGTCGAGGTCGTCTCCTCGGAGCTGGGCCGCTCGGCGGTCGTCTTCCCCGACGGGGAGGAGCCGGCCTCGGTCGCGGTCCTGCCCGAGGCGCGGAGCTGCGGGTGAGGGTGCACGGGCTCGGGCACCGCTTCGAGCGCGGCCCCTGGCTCTTCCGCGGGCTCAGCGCGGACTTCCGGGTCGGCGAGACCTGCGCGGTCGTCGGTCCGTCGGGGTCCGGCAAGAGCACGCTGCTCGCGCTGCTCGCCGGCTGGGTCGAGCCGACCGAGGGCGGCGTCGATCGAGCAGCACACGAGCGGATCGGCTGGGTGTTCCAGAACCCGCACGGCGTCGCCCGGCGGTCGGCGCTCGATCATGTCGCTCTGCCGTTCCTCGCTGCGGGGCGCTCCGGCGTCGAAGCCGATCAACTGGCGGCGGGACTTCTCGACCGGTTCGAGCTCCGGCATGCGGCCGACCGCGCCTTCCGCGAGCTCTCGGGCGGCGAGGCCCAGCGGCTGATGCTGGCCAGGGCCCTCGCGGCGCAGCCCACCCTCCTCCTCATCGACGAGCCGACCGCCCAGCTCGACCAGCGGACGGCGCAGACCGTGAACCGGGCGATCGCCGAGGCCGCGACACCCGACTGCGCCCTCGTCGTCGCGACGCACGATCACGGCACGCGCGACTCCTGCACGACGGCGCTGGACCTCACCGCGCACTCCGGAGGCGGGCAGTGAGGGTCTCGAGCCTGGTCCGCGAGGCCTGGCGCAACGTCTCGACCGGCACCTCGCGTGCGCTGCTGCTCTGCGCGTGCGTCCTCCTCGTCGCCGTGCCGATCCAGATCGCGGACCTCGCGGTGACGCGGCAGCACGTGCGGGAGGCGGAGGCGTACCAGCGGGCCGGCGCCTCCGTGCAGACGCTCGCCGCGCCGGGACGGATCGACGGCGAGGCGTGCGCGGCGCTCGCCGGCTCGGCGACGGTGCGGGCAGCCGGAGCGGTCCGCACCGCCGCGTCCGATCTCGTCACGGCCGTGCTGCCCCGCTCGCCCATCCCGCTCTTCGAGGTCACCGCGGGCGTCCCTGACATCCTCCGAGCCGCGGCGGTGCCCGGGACCGGCGTGGTCCTCGGACCCGAGGCAGCGGACGCCGTCGGGCGCGGCGGCGACCTCGCGCTCGCCGCCGGCGGCTCGGTCGCGATCCGCGGAGGCTACGACTACCCGGACGACGGGCGGCGGCGCGGCTTCGGCTACGCGGCCCTGGCAGGTGCTCCGGCCGGCGAGCGGCCCTTCGACGAGTGCTGGGTCGACGCCTGGCCGCAGAGCGAGACCGTCCGGGCCCTCCTCCTGACGACCGTGCTGCTCGGCGAGAGCGCTCCCGACGATCCGGCGCCCGTGCTCGCACCGCTGAACTCGCGCCTCGGTGCGGCCTTCGACGGCGGGGCTCGCAACGCGGACCGGGTGACGCTCGCCGCCGGGCCGCTCGCGGGACTGCTGGTGCTCGCGGCGTGCTGGGCGGTGACGGCCCTGCGCCGGGTCGAGCTCGCCTCGGCCCTGCACTCGCGGGTCCACCGGGTCGAGCTGCTGGCGGTCCTGCTGCTGGAGTCGCTCGCGTGGCTGATCCCGGTCGGCTCGGCGGGCCTCGCCGTCGCACTGTTCTTCTCGAGCACCGGTCCGCCCGTCGACGCGGCGGCGACCCTGATCCAGGGCCTCCGGACGCCGGCGGTCGCCGTGCTGGGCGCGGCGACGGGCGTCCTCCTCGGCGTGCTGACGACGCGCGAGAGGCACCTCTTCCGCTACTTCAAGAACCGCTGACGGCGTCGCGGGTGCGCCACCCTCTGCAGGGGGTGGGGTCTCGATACGCGCTGCGCGCTACTCGACCAGCATGATGGCGCGCTGTCGCCCGTTCTCTGCGCGTTCCGCGACCACATTGCGCGCTGGCGCGCCCGTTTCCTGCGCGCTCCTCGACCAGCAGGGGTGCTGGGATGTTCACGCGTCTCGGCCGTGCTGGGCCCGTCCATGCTGATCGAGTAGACCGCGGAGCGGGCGTATCGAGATCCACCAGCGTCAGAAGGACGAGTCTGCAGACCCGCCCTGCTGATGACGGCGGGTCTCGATACGCCCCTGCGGGGCTGCTCGACCAGCATCAGTGCGCGCCGTCGCGGCTCGCGTCAGAGGCCGTGGGTCGCCAGCCAGGGGCGGAGGACCGCGAGGAACTCCTCGGGTCGCTCGACGCTGGGGAGGTGGGCCGCGTCCTCGAAGACGTGGGCGTCGGCGCCCGGCACGGTCGCCGAGAGGAAGGCGTGCACGGGGAGCGACTCGGAGACGTCGTGGGCGCCGACCATCGCCAGCGTGGGCACCGCGATGTCGACGACGCGGTCGTAGGCGGGCGGCTCGATCGCGGTCGGCCGGGGCTTCTCGCCCTCGTGGCCGGAGCGGCCGCGGGCGAGCTCGCGCACGGTCTCGACGAACGCGGGGTCCAGCGAGGCGGGATCGCGGTCGGGGCCGAACGCCCACAGCTCCGCCTCCATCCGCGCGACGCGCTCGTGGTCGCCGGCGGTCAGCACCGCGTCGATCTCGTCGAAGCGGCGGTCCTCCTCCTCGGTGAGGTCGGGGTAGGGGAAGCCGCCGACGCCGGGGGCGATCAGCACCAGGCCGGTGACGCGGTCGGGGTGCTCGAGCGCCAGGTCGAGGACGAGCGAGCCGCCGCGCGAGCAGCCGATCACCGTCGCGCGCTCGACGCCGAGGTGCTCGAGCACGTCGAGGGCGTCCTGCCGCGGGTCGAACTCGACGTCGTCCGTCCGGGTCTCGCCGAAGCCGCGGGTGTCGTAGCGGATGACGAGGTGGTCCTCCGCGAGCGCGGGGACGACCGGGTCCCACATCCGCAGGTCGGTGATGCCCGCGTGCACGAGCAGGAGGGCGGGGGCGGAGGCGGGGCCGTCCGACTCCCAGTGCAGGGTCGCTCCGGGGACCTCGAGATGCGGCATGCGCCCACCGTAGGCCCGGCCCCGCGACGGGGCAACGGGCGGCGCCTCCTAGGCTGGACGCGGCGCGCCGACCCGCGCCGACGATCCCAGCCCGCGAGCCGCCCGGCTCCGCCGACGAGACGGAGGACGCCGTGGAGGGAGTGCTCACCGGGTTCGCGATCATCGGGACGGTCATCGCGGTCGGCTACCTGATCGCCCGGTTCGGCCTGGTGCCGCCCGAGGGCCGCGCCGTCCTCACCCGCATCGCCTTCTTCGTCACCACGCCGGCGCTGCTGTTCACGGTGCTCGCCCGCGCCGACGTCTCGGTGCTGTTCTCCTCCTTCCTCCTGGTGTCGCTGATCACGGTCGCGATCGTGGCGGTCCTCTATCTGGTCGCGTCGCGGCTGTTCTTCCGCCGGCCGGTGCCGGAGACGGTGATCGGCACCGCAGCCTCTTCCTACGTGAACGCCAACAACATCGGCCTGCCGGTCGCGATCTACGTGCTCGGCGACCCGCAGTGGGTCGCGCCGACCCTGCTCCTCCAGCTGCTGCTGCTCGCGCCGACGATCCTCACGGTGCTCGACGTCTCGACGAGCGGGCGCGCCTCCGTCACGGGCATCCTCACCCAGCCGCTGCGGAACCCGATGATCATCGCCTCGGCGCTCGGCCTGGTCGTCTCGGTCACCGGGGTGCAGCTGCCGGCGCCGCTGCTCGAGCCGTTCTCGATCATCGGCAACGCCTCGATCCCGCTGGTGCTGATGGCGTTCGGCATGTCGCTGCGCGGGCAGCGGCCGCTGGAGCCGGGGCCCGGGCGGATCGAGGTCGCCGTCGCCTCGCTGCTCAAGACCCTGGTGATGCCCGCGACCGCCTATCTGCTCGGCCGCTTCGCCTTCGCGCTCGACGCCGAGCACCTCTTCGCGGTGACCGTGACGGCGGCGCTGCCGACCGCGCAGAACATCTTCAACTTCGCCTCCCGCTACGACCGCGGCGTCGCCGTGGCACGCGACACGGCCCTGGTGACCACCGTCACGGCGGTGCCCGTGCTCATCGCCGTGTCCCTCCTCCTGGGTTGACGACGGCGCGGATCGACCGCCGTCCGCGGGCGGGCGTCGCTTAGGCTCTCTCGAATGAGCACCACGACGACCTCCTCTCGCCGCGCCTCCGGCACCCCTCGCCGCAGCCGACGGGGCCTCTGGATCACCCTGACCGTCCTGCTGGTCCTCGTGATCGGCGCGGTCGTCGCCGCGTTCCTCGCGGTGCAGACCTACGAGAAGGCGATGACGGTGCGTGCCAAGCTCACCTCCGCCATCCCGCTGGTCTCCCAGGTCGCCGACCAGCTCACCGGCTTCGACACGGCGGGCGCGGAGTCGACAGCCGGCCAGATCGCCACCCTCACCGGCGAGGCGCGCGACGAGACCGACGACCCGGTGTGGCGGGTGATGGAGATCGTGCCGTTCCTCGGCCCGAACCTCTCCGCCGTGCGCGCCGCGACCGAGATCGCGGACGACGTCTCGGGCAAGATCGTCACCCCGCTCTCCTCCACCTCGCTCGACGTCCTCAAGCCGGTCAACGGCAAGGTCGACATCGCCGCGATCACCGCGCTCTCCGACAAGATCACCGTCGCCAAGGGCGTCGTCGACGAGGCGCAGGCCCGCGTCGAGGGGATCGACCGGGGCGCGCTCGTGCCGCAGGTCGCCTCCGCGCTCGACGCGTTCGCCCCGCAGCTCGAGACGGCGACCAGCGCGATGGACCAGGTCCAGCCGATCACCGCGATCCTCCCCGACGCCCTCGGCGCGAGCGGACCGCGCAGCTACCTCGTGCTCTTCCAGAACCTCGCCGAGGCGCAGGCCCTCGGCGGCGGCGCCTCCTCGGTGATGCAGCTGAACATCGACGGCGGAGCGATCACGGTCGGCACGCAGCAGTCGAGCCAGGACTTCCGCGGGCTGCAGTCGGTCACGGTCGACCAGAGTGCGCTCGACACCTTCGGCGGCAACCTCGCGACCACGTTCAACGTGTCCACCAGCCGCCCCGACTTCCCGACCGCGTCCTCGATCGCGACGCAGTTCTGGGCGCAGAAGTTCCCGGAGCAGAAGATCGACGGCGTGCTCGCGATCGACCCGATGGCGCTGCAGTACCTGCTCGCCTCGACCGGGCCGGTGACGCTCACCGACGGCACCGAGCTGACCAGCGAGAACACCGTCTCGACGCTGCTCAACAAGGTCTACTTCCGCTACTCGGACGCGACCGTCGCCGACGCGACCGACGCGTTCTTCTCGGAGGCCAGCGCCACCGTCCTCGGCAAGATCCTCGGCGGCGACATGGAGCCGTCGAAGATGCTCCCCGCCGTGGTGAAGGCCGTCGGCGAGAGCCGGATCCTCGCCTACAGCACCGACCCGGACGAGCAGGCGCTGCTCGCCCCGACCCCGATCGCGGGCGTCCTGCCGACGGACAACGACGACACCTCGACCACCGGCGTGTTCTTCCAGGACGCGTCGATCGGCTCGAAGATGGACTACTACCTCGACACCGCGGTGACCCAGTCGAGCACGAACCGCTGCGCCGCCGGTGGCACGAGCTTCTCCACCCAGGTCACGCTGACGAACACCATCACCGAGAAGGTCGCGCGCACGCTGCCCAAGTACGTGGCGGCCAACGGCGGGAACCGCTTCCCGCTCGGCGACTTCGTCACCAACGTCTACGTCTACGGCCCTCCCGGCACCACGACCTCGTCGGCGCAGGCCTCCTGGTCCGACCCGCTCGGCGGGGCGGCCAGTGTCCTCGAGCCGTCCGAGGACCTCGGGCGTCCGGTCGCGCGCGTCGCGGTCCAGCTCGCTCCCGGCGAGTCGACGACGGTGACGGTCGGCTTCACCGCCGCGGACGCCGCCGCGGCCTTCGGCGAGCAGGCCGTCCGGGTCACGCCGATGATCAACAAGACCGAGGTGACGCTCGCCGACGACCCGACCTGCGCCGGCTGACGGCGGGGCGGCCGGTGGACGGCCGCCCGGCTCAGGCCAGCGCGGAGCCCGGGATCGAGCTGGTGACGAGCCAGGACGCGAGGAACGCGGTGCCGACGCAGAGCACGAAGGCGACGATCGGGATCCAGAACACCCGGCGGCCGACGAGGTAGCGGATGATCGTCACGCCCACGGCGATCAGCGTCAGGATCGGCGGGCCGATCAGGGCGAGCGAGACGCCCCAGTCGATCCGGTCGTAGTCGCAGGCGATGTTCTGCCCCTCGCACTGGCCGGGGAAGACGGCGAGGATCGCGGCGAGGTAGCCGAGCACCACGCAGAGCAGACCGAGCGCGAGGCAGCCGAGGATCGAGAGCACCAGGTCCCAGCGGCGCCGCAGCGGCTTCCCGGCGGCGAAGGTCTCGCGGACCGAGCGGTACGCCTCGGTGCGGAACTCGTCGTGCGCCCGCGCCACGGCCGGCCGGCTCGCGGCGGCGCGCTCCGCCGTGGAGGGGCGCCGCGGTGTCGAGGGGCGCTCGGCGCTCGAGGGCTGCTCGGCCCGGGCGCGCTTCTTCTTCGAGGAGGCCACGGTCAGAAGATCATCGGGCGGTCGTCGTCGAGCGAGGTGTCGAGGTCGAGGTCGACCACCACGGGGACGTGGTCGCTCGGCGCGTCGCCCTTGCGCTCGTTCCGGTGGATGGAGGCGCCGGTCACCAGGTCGCCGAAGGCGCGCGAGCCGAGCACGAAGTCGATCCGCAGCCCCTCGTTGCGCGGGAAGCGCAGCTGCTTGTAGTCCCAGTAGGTGTAGCCCTCGGGGACGAGCGGGCGCACGACGTCGTGCAGACCGGAGGCGGTGAAGGCCTCGAAGGCGGCGCGCTCCTCGGGGGAGACGTGCGTGGATCCGGGGCCGAGCGTCGGGTCGCCGACGTCGCTGTCGAGCGGGGCGACGTTCCAGTCGCCGACCAGCGCGAGCGGCAGGTCGGGCTCGGCCGCGAGCCAGGCGCGGGTGCTCGCCTCGAGGGCCGCGAACCACTCGAGCTTGTAGTGCCAGTGCGGGTCGCCGACCGCGCGGCCGTTGGGGACGTAGAGGCTCCAGACCCGCACGCCGTCGACCGTCGCGCCGATCGCGCGGGCCTCGAGCGGGAAGGAGCCGTCCGCGGCGGGCTCCTTGGCGAAGCCGGGCATCCCGGGGAAGCCGACCTGGACGTCCTCCATCGGCAGGCGGGAGGCGATGCCGACGCCGTTCCACTGGCTGAGGCCGACCATCTCGACGTGGTAGCCCGCCTGGGCGAAGGCCTCGTGCGGGAACTGCTCGGGCTTGCACTTGAGCTCCTGCATGGCGAGCACGTCGACGTCCTCGCGCACGAGCCAGTCGACGACGCGGCCGGTGCGGGCCCGGATGGAGTTCACGTTCCAGGTGGCGATGCGCATTCCGGAAGTCTAGGAGCCGCCGCCGACAGGTTCCCCGCACGGGGGCCGGGCGCGGGCGGTCTCCTCCTGCCGGCCGATTGCGGAACCGGTGTCGGTGGTCGATGGTTGTCTTGCGCCGTCCCTGAAGCGGCCGCTCCTCCGCGCCGCTCGGCCCGAGCCCCGAAGCTCCGGCCGTCCCCGTGCTCGGCCGATCCGCCTCTCGCGGACCCGGCCGCCCTCTCCCGCCCCGCCTCGACCGGAGGACCCATGATCCTGCTCCGTCTCGCGTCCTCGTACGCGAAGCCCTACTCCCGGTCGATCGCGGCGGTCGTGGTGCTCCAGCTGATCGCGACCCTCGCGGCGCTCTACCTGCCGAGTCTCAACGCCGAGATCATCGACCAGGGCATCGGCCAGGGGGACACCGACTTCATCTGGGCCACCGGCATGACGATGCTCACGGTCTGCCTGGTCCAGGTCGCCGCGGCGATCGGCGGCGTCTACTTCGGTGCGCGCACCGCGATGGCCGTCGGCCGCGACCTGCGCCGCGACGTCTACCGCCGGGTCGACTCGCTGAGCGGGCTCGAGGTCGGCCGCTTCGGCACCGCCACCCTGATCACCCGCGGTACGAACGACGTGCAGCAGGTGCAGATGCTCGTGCTGATGACGCTCAACTTCATGGTGTCGACGCCGATCATGTGCATCGGCGGGATCGTCTTCGCCCTGCGCGAGGACGCCGGGCTCTCCTGGCTGGTCTGGGTCTCGGTGCCCGTGCTCTTCGTCGTCGTCGGCGTGCTGGTCTTCCTGCTGCTGCCGCTGTTCCGCCTGATGCAGGACCGCATCGACGGGATCAACGGCGTGCTGCGCGAGCAGATCACCGGCATCCGCGTGGTCCGCGCCTTCGTCCGCGAGCCCTTCGAGTCGGAGCGCTACCGCCGCTCGAACGAGGCGATCACCGAGGTGTCGATCAAGGTCGGCAACATCTTCGTGCTGATGTTCCCCGCGATCATGATGATCCTGCACCTCGCCACGGCCGCCGTGCTGTGGTTCGGCGGGCACCGGGTCGACGCGGGTCAGATGCAGATCGGCTCGCTGACCGCGTTCCTCCAGTACCTGCTGCAGATCCTCACCGCCGTGATGATGGGCGTCTTCATGGTGATGATGATCCCGCGCGCCGTGGTCTGCTCCGAGCGCATCCAGGAGGTCCTCGACACCCGGACCAGCCTCACCACGCCGACCGGCGGCGTCGAGGCGCCGACCGTCGGCCGCGTCGAGTTCTCCGGCGTTGTCTTCGGCTACCCGGGCGCCGAGCGCCCCGTGCTCTCGCAGCTCGACCTCGTCGCCGAGCCGGGCCGGACGACGGCCATCGTCGGCTCGACCGGTGCGGGCAAGACGACCCTGCTCGGCCTCGTGCCGCGGCTGTTCGACCCGCAGGAGGGCTCGGTCGCCATCGACGGCGTGCCCGTCTCCTCTCTCGACCGCGCGCAGCTCGCGAAGGTCGTCGGGCTCGTCCCGCAGCGGCCGTACCTCTTCTCGGGCACGATCGCCTCCAACCTCCGCTTCGGCCGACCCGACGCGACCGACGCGGAGCTCTGGGAGGCGCTGCGCATCGCCCAGGGCGAGGACTTCGTCCGCGCGAAGGAGCGCGGGCTCGACGAGCCCGTCTCGCAGGGCGGCACCAACGTCTCCGGCGGGCAGCGCCAGCGGCTCTGCATCGCCCGGGCGCTCGTCGCGAAGCCGCGCGTCTACCTCTTCGACGACTCGTTCTCGGCGCTCGACGTCGCGACCGACGCGCGCCTGCGCGAGTCCCTCGCCGAGGCGACCACCGACGCGACCGTGATCATCGTCGCCCAGCGCGTGTCGACGATCCGGAACGCCGACCAGATCGTCGTGCTCGACGCGGGCCGCATCGTCGGCCGCGGCACGCACGACGAGCTCCTCGAGACGAACGCGACCTACCGCGAGATCGTCGAATCCCAGCTGAGCGTGGAAGGGGTGGCCTGAGATGGCACGCGCACGCGACACCGAGGCCCAGGCGGCGCCGGTCGCCGAGACCTCCGAGCTCGAGCCCGAGTTCGAGCCCGGCGAGGGCGACGGCGGCATGTTCGGCGACGGCCCGCCCGCCCGGAAGGCGCAGAACTTCTGGCCCTCCGCCAAGCGGCTGTTCAGCCTGCTCGGCCCCGAGCGCGCCCGGATGATCCTCGTCGTCGCGCTCGTCTCCGCGTCGGTCGTCCTCACCGTCATCGCGCCGAAGATCCTCGGCCAGGCGATGGACACCATCTTCAACGGCGTCATCGGCTCGCAGCTGCCGGCCGGCGTCCCGCTCGAGCAGATCATCGAGCAGCAGCGGGCCGAGGGCAACGGCACCTTCGCCGACATGCTCTCCAAGACCGCGATCGTCCCCGGCGAGGGCATCGACTTCACCGTGCTCGGGCGCCTGATCATCGTCGTGCTGCTGATGTACGTCGTCGCGTCGGTGCTGATGTGGGCCCAGGGCTACATCCTCAACGGCCTCGTGATGCGGGTCGTCTTCGGCCTGCGCCAGGACATCGAGGCGAAGATCAACCGCCTCCCGCTGCGCTACTTCGACACCCGGCAGCGCGGCGACGTGATGTCGCGGGTGACCAACGACGTGGACAACATCCAGACGGCGCTGCAGCAGGCGTTCTCGCAGCTCGTCCAGTCGGTGCTCACCATCATCGGCATCGCCGTGATGATGTTCATCGTCTCCTGGCAGCTCGCGCTGATCGCGCTGGTCTCGATCCCGCTGTCCGCCGTGATCGCCGGCGTCATCGGCGCCCGCTCGCAGAAGCTCTTCGCCGCGCAGTGGAAGAACACCGGCGCGCTGAACGGCCACATCGAGGAGACGTTCTCCGGCCTCGAGATCGTCCGCACCTTCGGCCGCGACCGGGAGATGCTCGAGGAGTTCGACCGCCGGAACGACGCGCTCTACTCGGCCTCGTTCGGCGCCCAGTTCGTCTCGGGCATGATCATGCCGGCGATGACCTTCGTGTCCTACCTCTCCTACGTGCTGATCGCCGTGGTCGGCGGGCTGCGGGTCGCCTCGGGTCAGCTGACCCTCGGCGACGCGACCGCGTTCATCCAGTACTCGCGCGAGTTCACCCAGCCGGTGACCCAGCTCGCGAGCATGGCGAACATGCTGCAGTCGGGCGTCGCCTCGGCCGAGCGCACCTTCGAGCTGCTCGACGCGGACGAGCAGGAGCCGGAGACCGCGGTCGACTCGCTGCCCGAGCGCACCGACGGCCACGTCGAGTTCCAGGACGTCTCCTTCTCCTACGACCCGGAGCAGCCGCTGATCGAGGGACTGACCTTCTCGGCCCAGCCGGGCCAGACGGTCGCGATCGTCGGGCCGACCGGCGCCGGCAAGACCACGCTGGTCAACCTGGTGATGCGCTTCTACGAGCTCACGGGCGGGCGGATCCTGCTCGACGGCGTCGACATCACCCTGATCGGCCGCGGCGACCTGCGCTCGCGGGTGGGCATGGTGCTCCAGGACGCCTGGCTGTTCCAGGGCACGATCCGCGAGAACATCCGCTACGGCCGCCTCGACGCGACCGACGAGGAGATCGCCGACGCCGCCCGGGCGACGATGGTCGACCGCTTCGTGCAGCAGCTCCCCGACGGCTACGACACGGTGCTCGACGCCGAGGGCGGCAGCGTCTCGGCCGGTGAGCGCCAGCTGATCACGATCGCCCGCGCGTTCCTCGCCAACCCGTCGTTGCTGATCCTCGACGAGGCGACCTCCTCGGTCGACACCCGCACCGAGCTGCTCGTCCAGCACGCGATGGCGGCGCTGCGCACCGACCGCACCTCGTTCGTCATCGCGCACCGCCTCTCCACGATCCGGGACGCCGACACGATCCTGGTGATGGAGGCCGGCCGCATCGTCGAGCAGGGCGCTCACGAGGCGCTGCTCCAGCGCCGCGGCGCGTACTACGACCTCTACATGACCCAGTTCCGCGGGGGAGCCGAGGAGGGACAGGGCGAGAAGGCCGGTGCGACGCGCGCGGGCGGGGCCGAGTCCGCGCCGTAGGCGTGCCCCGTAGAGTAGGCGCGTGACCGACGCACGCCAGCAGCTCATCGAGTACATCGGCTCCGACGCCGTCTTCCACGGGGACTTCACCCTGACGAGCGGCAAGAAGGCGAGCTACTACGTCGACCTGCGGCGCGTCAGCCTCGACCACCGGGTCGCCCCGCTCATCGGCGACGTGATGCTCGACCTGATCGCCCCGATCGAGCGCGTCGACGCCGTCGGCGGTCTGACCATGGGCGCCGACCCGATCGCGTCCGCGATCCTGCACCGCGGCGTCCTCCGCGGACTCGAGTACGACGCCTTCGTCGTGCGCAAGGCGCCCAAGGACCACGGCCGCGGCCGCCAGGTCGAGGGCCCGGACCTCGCCGGCAAGCGCGTCGTCGTCGTCGAGGACACCTCCACCACCGGCGGCTCCCCGCTCGCCGCGATCGAGGCACTGCTGAAGGTCGGCGCCGAGATCGCCGGAGTCGCCGTCGTCGTCGACCGTGCGACCGGGGCACGCGAGATCATCGAGGGCGCCGGCTACCCCTACTTCGCCGCGATCGGGCTGGCCGACCTCGGGCTGAGCTGATGGTGGACGACGACGGCCGCGAGCGCGGCGACCAGCCCGACGGCGGGCGTGACGAGCAGCCCGAGCGCCGCGCCGGCGGCAGCGAGTGGCTCCTCGAGCAGCTGAGCGGCGGCCGCCTCAAGAGCATCTTCGACGCCCCGCGCACCCCTGCGCCCGAGCCCGCGCCCGCGCCTGAGGCCGCGCCCGAGGCAGCGCCCGCCGAGGAGGAGCAGCCCGCGGAGTCGCAGGACCCGACCGAGGCCGAGCAGCCCGCGGACGCCGAGCGGCCCCTCGACGCCGACCGGTCCGTCGCGGCCGAGGAGTCCGTCGTCGAGCAGTCCGTCGTCGAGCAGCCGGTGGACGTCGAGCGCCGCGCCGGGTCCGAACCGGCCGTCAGCACCGAGCAGGCCGACGGGACCGAGCGGGCCGATGAGCCCGACCAGGCCGGCCCGACCGAGCAGGCCGGTGGGACCGAGCAGGCCGGTGAGACCGAGCAGGTCGCAGCTGCCGAGCGCCCCGTCGACGCCGAGCAGGCCGAGCCGTCCGCCGAGGTCGAGCGGCCCGCCGAGGTCCAGCGTCCCGTCGAGGTCGAGCGTCCCGTCGATTCCGAGCGTCCCGTCGATTCCGAGCAGCGCGTCGATGCCGAGCAGCAGGCCGATGTCGAGCAGCAGGCCGATGTCGAGCAGCCGGTCGATGCCGTGCGACCCGTGGAGCCCGAGCCCGGCTCCGCTCGCGAGACCGTCGTCGAGCCCGACCCCGCTCCCGCACCGCCGACCACGGACGCGGCGCCCGCGGAGGACGACGCTCGGACGCCCGTGGAGCCCGCGTCCGATCCCGAGGCCGACGCCGCCTCCGCGCGCCGCGACATCTGGGCCGCCTTCACCGCTCCCCGGTCGCGGCCCGCAGCGGACGACTCGACCAGCTCGGAGTCCGCTCCCGAGCGACCGGTCACGCCCTCTCCGCGCTTCCCGCTCGGCCCGGTGCTCCCGCAGTCGCCGGCCGCCCCGAGCCCCGCTGCCGCTTCCGCGCCGGAGTCTCCGGCCGAGCCGGCCGAAATCGCGTCCGCCGCGCCCGTCCTGCCCGCGGGACCGCCGATCGACGATCTGCCGACCGCGCCCCCGGCGCTCCGCGAGCGAGGGCGCCGCTCCGAGGCGCGCCGCGACCGGCCCGAGGGTGCGACCGAGCCCGAGCCACGCGAGCCCGCGGTGCCCACCGTCTACCAGTGGCCCGACCCCCGCGGCGGCTGGGACGCACCGCCGGTGTGGGAGGACGTCGTCGCCCCGCGCGACGAGCCCGAGGACGATGGCGGCGACGAGGAGCTCTGGCGCGAGACCGCCGGCGCCTACGCCTGGAACCTCGAGCCGGACGACGACGGCACCGCCTCCGGAGAGCCGACCACCGGTGCCGAGGGGACGTCCGGCGAGGACGAGCCCGCCGCCCCGGCCGTCGCGCCGTTCAGCACTCCCGCCCGCGCGCACGTCAACGCCGCCAAGCGCTCGACCCGCAAGCCCCGCGCCGAGAAGCCCCGCGCCGAGAAGCCCCGCGGCGAGAGGCCCCGCGCCGAGAAGCCCGCGACGTCACCGGCCCCCGCTCCCGTCCCCTCCGTCACGAGCGTCGGCGCGCCCGGCCCCGACCGGGCCCGCAGCCGTCGGCGCCTGCTGATCGGCCTGATCGCCGTCGGCGTCGTGCTCCTGCTCGGCGCGATCCTCGCCATCGGGATCGCCGTCGGCTCGAACGGCGATCAGGAGGCGGCGCCGGCCCCGGCCGCGACGTCCGCCGCTCCGTCCGAGCCGAGTGCGACGCCCACCAGCGCGCCCACCGCCGCCCTGCCCACCGTCGGCCCGCTGCCGGCCGGCAGCTACGCCTGGACGGCGCTGCTGGGCGGGGAGTGCCTCCAGCCGTTCGACACGGTCTGGGCCGAGCAGTTCACGGTCGTCGACTGCGCCACCGCCCACACCGGCGAGATGGTCGCGACCGGTGAGCTGACCGATGCGGTCTTCCCGGGTCAGGACGCGCTGGCCGTCTCGGTGTCCTCGCTCTGCCAGGCGCAGGGCGTCGTCGACATCGCGGGTGCCGAGGCGTACGGCGACGTGCAGGTGTCCGCCTCCTTCCCGGTGACTCAGGAGCAGTGGGACGCCGGCGGGCGCAGCTACTACTGCTTCGTCGACCGCGCCGGCGGCGGCGACATGCTCGGCTCGGTCGACGGCACCCCGTCGGCGTAGGCCGGGCGGCGCGAGACGTGGACGAGGCCGGGCCCTCCGCCTCCCCCGAGGCGACGACGAACGGCGTGGGGCCGTGGGTCGGTCCGCGCCCCGACGACGACCGCCTCGATCCCGAGCTGCTCGAGCGCGGCGACTCCCGCAACGTGATCGACCGCTTCCGCTACTGGCGGATGGACGCGATCGTCGCGGAGCTCGACGCGACGCGGCACCCCTTCCACGTCGCCATCGAGAACTGGCAGCACGACATGAACATCGGCTCGATCGTGCGCAGCGCCAATGCGTTCGGCGCCGAGAGCGTGCACATCGTCGGGCGCCGGCGCTGGAACAAGCGCGGCGCGATGGTCACCGACCGCTACCAGCACGTGCAGCACCACGAGACCGTCGCCGACCTCGCCCGCTGGGCCGAGGCGGAGGACGTGCCCCTGCTCGCGGTCGACAACGTGCCCGGCTGCGTGCCGATCGAGACGTTCGCGCTGCCGGAGCGCTGCGTGCTGCTGTTCGGGCAGGAGGGGCCGGGCCTCTCGGAGGAGGCGATCGCCGCCTCCGTCGCCGTCCTCGAGATCTCGCAGTTCGGCTCGACCCGCTCGATCAACGCCTCCGCCGCCGCCGCCGTGGCGATGCACGCCTGGATCCTCCAGCACGTCCGCTTCTGAGCGGGCGGGCGCCCCCTTCCCCACCCTCCGGCCGCGAGTACGCAGAAGTTGCGGTAGTCGCGCGCCACTACCGCAACTTTCGAGGAGTCAGAGCGTGGTCTGCTGGTGCGCGGGCGGGTACGCGGAAATCGTGGTACCCACGACCGACCACTGCGACTTCCGAGGAGTGGGAGCGCGGCCGCCAGCCGATCCCGCCCGAGTACGCAGTAGTTGCGGTAGTCGCGCGCCACTACCGCAACTACTGAGGAGTGGGAGTGCCGTCTCCCGGGTGGTCCGCGGCGGGTCCGCAGAAGTTACAGTATTCGCGTGCGACTACCGCAACTTCTGGAGTGTGGGCAGGTCGGGTGGGAGGAGCGACGGGGCCGGGGCGGCGGTCAGAGGATCTGGTCGTCCGGCGGGAACTCGGTCTCGTACGGGTCGGTGGAGAGCAGCTCGTGCACGCCGGTCAGCACCTCGTCGGGGCGGAACGGGTAGCGGTCCATCTCGGCGCGGTCGCTGATGCCGGTGAGGACGAGGACGGTGTGCAGGCCGGCCTCGATGCCGGCGACGATGTCGGTGTCCATCCGGTCGCCGATCATGCCGGTGTTCTCGCTGTGCGCGCCGATCTTGTTCATCGCCGAGCGGAACATCATCGGGTTCGGCTTGCCGACCACGTACGGGTCCTTGCCGGTGGCCTTCGTGATCAGGGCGGCGATCGCGCCCGTCGCGGGCATGACGCCCTCGGCGCTCGGGCCGGTCGCGTCGGGGTTGGTCACGATGAAGCGGGCGCCGCCGACGATCAGGCGGATCGCCTTCGTGATCGCCTCGAAGCTGTAGTTGCGGGTCTCGCCGACGACGACGTAGTCGGGCGCGGTCTCGGTCATGATGAAGCCGGCCTCGTGCAGGGCGGTGGTGATGCCGGCCTCGCCGATCACGAACGCGCTGCCGCCCGGCATCTGCGAGGCGCAGAAGTCGGCGGTCGCGAGGGCGCTCGTCCAGATCCGCTCCTCGGGCACGTGCAGCCCCGACGCCCGCAGCCGGGCCGCGAGATCGCGCGGGGTGAAGATCGAGTTGTTCGTGAGCACCAGGAACGGGGTGCCCGCGTCCGTCCACTCCTGGATGAGCTCGGGCGCGCCGGGGAGCGCCTGGTTCTCGTGCACCAGCACGCCGTCCATGTCCGTGAGCCAGGCCTCGACCTCGCTGCGCTTCGTCGCCATGGGGTCGATGCTATCGGCGCAGCCCGGACGGGGGAGTCGACGGGCTGCCCCGGAGCGGCACAGCGGGAGCGGGTTACCCTGAGGACATGAATGGCGAGAACCTGCTGGGCCCCGAACCGACCCTCCTCCCGGACGAGCCCGCGATCACCGCGGCCCTCGCCAAGCACGCGAACCCGGGAGCTGTCGAGTTCGCCGCGCTCGCGGCGGCCCACCCGCGCTCGCCGCTGGCCTGGGCTCTCCTCGCGGACAGCGTCTGGGGGATCGACGCGGCGCTGCCGTCCTACGCCTACGCGCGCGTCGGCTACCACCGCGGCCTCGACCTGCTCCGCACCGCCGGCTGGCGCGGCCAGGGCCCCATCCCGTGGCGGCACGGCCCCAACCGCGGCTTCCTGCTCTCCCTCTACGCCCTCCGCCGCGCCGCCGAGTCCATCGGCGAGACCGACGAGGTCGCGCGCCTCACCGGCTTCCTCGAGCAGGCCGACCCCGCCGCGATCCCCGAGATCGAGCGCTACCACGAGGACGCGCTGCCCCCCACGGCCGCCATCGTCATCCTGGGCGCCGACTGATCCGAAGCGTGCTGGACGAGTAGCCCCGCGGTGCGTATCGAGACCCGCCGTCGTTCGGTGGGTTGATCTCGATACGCCCGCTTCACGGGCTACTCGATCAGCAGGAGAGGGACCCATTGCGCGGGCTGCTCGATCGGCATGCGAGGGACCCGTTGCGCGGGCTGCTCGATCGGCATGAGAGGGACTCGCTTCGCGGGCCGCTCGATTCGCATGCGCGCGAGAATGTGCCGCCGCATGCTGGTCGAGTAGCCCCGGAGGGGCGTATCGAGACCCGCCGTTGTTCGGTGGGTGGATCTCGATACGCCCTCTACGAGGGCTACTCGATCAGCATGGAAGGGACCCGTTGCGCGGGCTGCTCGATCAGCATGCAAGGGACCCGCTGCGCGGGCTACTCGATCAGCAGGGAAGGGACCCGCTGCGCGGGCTGCTCGATCAGCAGGGAAGGGATCCGCTCCGCGGGCTGCTCGATTCGCATGCGCGCGAGAATGTGCCGCCCCATGCTGGTCGAGTAGCCCCGGAGGGGCGTATCGAGACCCGCCGTCGTTCGGTGGGTGGATCTCGATACGCCCTCGACGAGGGCTACTCGATCAGCATGCAAGGGACCCGCTGCGCGGGCCGCTCGATCAGCATGGAGGCGCTCGCTCTGCGGGCTGATCGACCCAATGGGAGGGCGCCCGCTCTGCGGGCTCCTCGGGAGGGGTGCTCGGTCAGCGAGGCGAGCCGGCGCCCGCAGGCGCGGCGCGGCGGCGGAGGAGCAGGACCGTCGCGAGGGTCAGCAGGGCGCCGAGGACGGCCGCGGCGGCGGTGACCAGGAAGCCGGACTGCGGGCCGAGGGCCTCGACGGCCAGGCCGCTGAGGGTGGAGCCGGCGGTGGCGCCGAGGGCGATGCCGGTCGGCGGCCAGGCGAGGGCCTCGGTGAGGCGGCGGCGCGGGGCGATCGACTCGACGAGGCTCGAGCCGGTGATCAGCAGCGGCGACGTCGCGAGGCCGGCGACGAAGGCCAGCGCGATCAGTGCGGGCAGGGAGCCTGCGAGCACGAGCACCGGCACGACCACTCCGAAGACGGCGCCCGCCACCAGGAACCTCGAGCGCGGGCCGCCGGGCAGGCGCGCGGCACCCACGACCACCCCGGTGAGCACGCTGCCGATGCTGTACGCCGAGAGCAGCAGCCCCGAGGCGGCACCCGCGCCGGACGCCTCCGCCGTCGCGATCGCCGCGACGTTGAACGAGCCGAAGACCCCGCCGATGGTCGCGAAGACCGCCACGATGCCGACGAGCCCGAGTGGCAGCCGCTCCCGCGCGGGCGACGCGGCCGAGCGCACCGGAGCGAGCGCCGGCTGCGTCCCCGTCTGCACGAGCAGCGCGACGCCGCCGGCCACGCCGATCCCGAGGCCGACCAGGACGCCGGCCGCCGGGTGCACGAGCGAGGCCAGCAGGGTGACGATCGGCGGCGCGACCACGAAGGCAGCCTCGTCCGCCACCGACTCGACCGAGTACGCGGTGTGCCGCAGCCCCGGGTCCGACGTCGCGGCGCTCCAGCGCGAGCGGACGGCCGAGCCGACGTCGAGGACGGCCGCACCGGCGAGGATGCCGAGCGCGAACCAGGTCCAGACGGGGGCGCCCAGCAGCACGGCGGCGACCAGGCCGAGCGAGGCGGCGACGAGGACCGGGAGCGACAGGGCGAGCGCCCGGCGCTGCCCCCAGCGGTCCATCACCCGCGACCAGAGCGGCCCGGTCACGGCGAGGGCGAGGGTCAGCGCGCCGGAGACCGCGCCGCCGAGCGCGTAGCTGCCGGACTGCGCCGACACGAGGACGAGCACCCCGATCGCGAGGCTGCCCTTGGGGAAGCGGCCGAGCCAGCCGGCCGAGGAGAAGGCGAGCGACCCGGGGAGGGCGAACGCCCGCGCGTACCTCCCGGTCGCACGGCCCAGAGCGGAGGGCGAGGTGGTCGTGGGGTCTGGCATGGTCGGATCCGATTCCGGTCGTTCCGACGGCGGAGACTGCTCCACTGGCTGGACGGACGACAGGACGAGCCTACGCGGGCGGCACCTCTGCGGGCATGATGGACGCGTGGACACCGCCGCGCTCGAGTCCTTCCTCGCCGACCTGCCGGGCGCAGGCGCGAGCTTCCCCTTCGGCCCGGAGACGCGGGTGTGGAAGGTCGAGGGCAAGGTCTTCGCGCTCGAGATGGAGCGGTTCGGCCGGCCCGTCGTCAGCGTGAAGGCGCTGCCCGAGAACGTCGTGCACCTCGTCGCGGGCGTCGACGGCATCGAGCCCGGCTACCACCTCAACAAGAAGCACTGGGTGACCGTCGACGCGGGCGGACGGGTCGAGGAGGGCCTCGTCCAGGAGCTGCTCGCGGAGTCGCACGCGATCATCGTCGCGAAGCTGCCGCGCCGCCTCCGCCTCGCCCTCGACGGCACCGCCACCGGCTCCCTCAGCGAGGACGCCTGACCCGAGCCCGGCCCTCCCCGCGAGATGCCACCTGTGACGGACTTTCGCGGCGTGTCGCGCTCACAAGTGGCATCTCGCGGGGGAGGACCGGGCTCGCAGGTCAGAGGCCGTAGGAGCGGAGGTACGCCGCGGTGTCGTGCCAGCCCTCGACGGCGAAGGTCTCGACGCCCATCGCCTTGACCGGGTAGTCGTTGCCGTCGGGGTCGAGGCGGTCGCCGACGAAGATCATCTCGTCGAGGGGGATGCCGGTGAGCTCGGTGAGCTTGTTCATCCCGTAGGCCTTGTCGATGCCCTTGCGGGTGATGTCGACCGAGGTGGAGCCGCCGGAGCGGACCTCGAGGTCGGGCAGCACGGCCTGGACGGCCTCGCGGAGGGTGTTCTTCTTCTCGCCGGTCGGGTCCCAGGCCTGCTTCACCGGCACGGGGGCGGCCTGGCCGAGCGCGGAGAAGGTGATCTGCGAGTCGCGGTCCTCGAGGATCGGGCCCCAGGTCTCGGACTCCCAGTAGCCGAGCTCCTTGGCCTTCTCCTCGACGGCGGCGAGCGCGCGGGACTTCTCGTCGTCGGTGAGGTTCTCGGCGTAGATCTGCGCCCAGTCGCCGTTCTCGTAGCGGTAGTACTGCGTGCCGCAGGTGGGCATCAGGTGCAGCTTCGCCAGCACGGCGGGGTCGGCGCCCTCGAGGCGGTCGAGCACCTGCATCCGGAACTGGCCGATCTGGCCACCGGAGATGATGCACACCTCGGTCGCCTGCAGCAGCTTGACGAAGAGGTCGGCCATCACCGGGTCCACGGGGGACTTCGAGGCGGCGAGGGTGTCGTCGAGGTCGAAGGCCATCAGGCGGGGCAGGGTGCTCATGGAACTCGTTTCACGGTCTGCGGACAGGGCGGTGGGGACGGGGTGGCGCGGCGCGCGCGGTATCGAGGATACGGGTCGGTGCAGCCGGAGCGCGGAACCGCGGGCGCAGACTGGGGCGATGAGCCTCTCGCGCACGATCGCCCGCGTCCTCCTGGGCCTCGTGCTCGTGTTCGCGGGGACAGGGCACCTGACCTTCGCGCGGCGGTCCTTCCAGGCGCAGGTGCCGCCGTGGCTGCCTTTCGATGCGGACTTCGTCGTCCTGGCATCCGGTGTCGTCGAGATCGCGCTCGGGCTCGCGCTCCTGCTGGTGCGGCGCCGGCGGGTGCTCGTGGGGATCGTGGTCGCCGCGTTCTTCGTCGCGGTGTTCCCCGGCAACGTCTCGCAGCTCGTCACCCGGACCCCGGCCTTCGGCCTCGAGACCGACGCGGCCCGGGCGATCCGGCTGGTCTTCCAGCCGCTGCTCGTGCTCTGGGCGCTGTGGTCCACGGGCGTGCTCGCCGCCTGGAACGCGAGACGGCGCCGCCCTCGGGAGTGAGGTCGGCGCCGTCCGGTCGTGCGGGTGATGCTGGCGGCTACTCCGAGTGCGAGGCGGAGCGGCGGCGGCGCAGCACCGTCAGCGCGATGCCGGCGAGCAGCAGCAGGGCCGCGCCTCCTGCGTAGGAGGCCGCGTCGACGCCGGTGTTCGCGAGCGGTCCGGAGTGCGATCCCCCGGCGACGGGGACGGGCGTGGCGGAGGGCAGCGGCACCGGGGTGGCCGTCGGCTGCTCGGTCGGCTCGGGGGTTCCGGGCGCGGGCGTGCCGGGCTGGCCGGGCGTGCCGGGCTCGGCCGGGACCTCGGCCGCGACCGACGTCAGCGACCAGTTCTCGTCGTAGAAGTCGGTATGGTCGATCACGCCGCGCGCGCTCGCCCAGTCGATCAGCAGCTGCCGGATCTCGAGCCGCTCGTCGTAGACGAGGGGAGCCGCGGCGACGGCCGGGTAGGCCCCGCCACCGCTCTGCCGGTAGTTGTTGACGGCCATCACGAAGCGGTCGTCGTCGGCGACGGGGGTGCCGTCGAGCTGCGTCAGGTCGCGGATCCGCGAGCCGGCCGGCTGCGAGATGTCGATGACGTAGTCGAGCCCGGAGAGCGCGTCGTAGTTGTAGTCCGGGATGCCCGTGGGGCGGTCCGCGGTGATCGCGTTCGTGCCGGTGGCCGGGTCGAACGGAGCGCCCGGGGCGACCTGGTTGAAGTAGCGCGCCGAGTACTCGAGGTAGTCGCGCACCTCCGCGCCCGTCATCTCGACGCCCCGGAGGGTGTTCTCGTAGATGTAGAGACCGGCGATGTCGCGGATCGTGACCTGCCCCTTCGGGAAGACCGCGGTGCGCGAGAACGGCGACGCCTGCGAGATCACCGGGACGTCGGCCCACTCCGTGCCCTCGAGCGCGGCGTCGACCGTCTCGGCCTGGACGTTGTTGATGAAGTCGATGATCGGGGTGTCCTCGTAGCGCGAGGTCTCGGCCGAGAGCTCCTCGAGCGACTCCGCCACGGGGGTGTTCACGTACTCGATCGTGGTCGCGTGCGGCTCGGCGAGGGCGTCGACCACGGCGGTCGACTCCTCGGCGATGTCGCGCGCGTAGACCGGGGTGACGACGGGCGCGCTGCCCTCGGTCCAGTCGACCTGCAGGTCGCCCGCGGCGTCCTTCACCAGGTTCAGGGTCACCTCGGTGAGCCCCTGCGCCCAGAAGTAGGGCTGGGTGACGAGGACCTGCTCGCCGGCGACGTTCGTGTAGAGCGTCTCGGGGACGTCCTGGTGGCTGTGGCCGGCGACGACCACGTCGATGCCGGGGACCTGCGTCGCGATGTTGTTGACGACGTCCTCGTTGAGGTCGGCCGGGTCGTACTCGGCGTCCGGGACGGTGCCCTGGCCGGTGTGCGCGAGGACGACGACCACGTCGGCCTCGGCCTGGACCTGCGGGACCCACTCCTTCGCGGTCTCGACCATGTCGCGGAACTCGAGCACGCCGTCGACGTACTGCTTGTCCCAGACGCGGACGCCCGGGGTGACCAGGCCGAGCACGCCGACCCGCACGGTCTCGCCGTCGATCTCGCGCTCGATCACCGTGTAAGGCTTCTGGTACGGCTCGCCGGTGGCGACGTCGATCATGTTCGCGCCGAGCAGCGGGGCGTTCAGGTCGCCCTCGTAGGCGCTGAGCATGTCGAGGCCGTAGTTGAACTCGTGGTTGCCGACGACCTGCGCGTCGTAGCCGATGGTGTTGAACGCGGTGGCCATCGGGTGCGTCGTCTCGCCCGAGAGGACGCCCGCGGCGCCGTCGCCGAGGCCGTAGTAGTAGGTCAGGGGCGTGCCCTGGATCGCGTCGCCGTTGTCGAAGACGAGGACGGAGTCGTCGCCCTTCTCGGCGCGGAGGCGGTCGACCTCGGTCGCGACGCGGGTGAGGCCCAGCGTGTCCTCGCCCTCGTAGGGCGCGTTCGCGAAGTAGTCCCAGTTGTAGACGTGCCCGTGCGTGTCGGTCGTCGACACCAGGGTGAGCTCGACGCCGTCGTCGAGGGGGGCCGCGCTCGCGAGGGGAGCGGCGGTGGCCGCCCCGAGCGCGACGACGGCGAGGAGGCTTGCGGCGCGGAGTGTGCGCATCGGTTTCCTGTTCGCGTGATCGGTGGAGTGTGAACGCCTTCGAATGTATGCGCCGGGTGTGAACGCGTCGTTACGGGTTCGAGAGCATCGCTCGGCTCTGCACTCGGCGTCGGTGTCGGGACGTCCATGCTGATCGAGTAGCCCGTGGAGCGGGCGTATCGAGATCCACCGGCGTCAGAAGGACGAGTCTGCAGACCCGCCCTGCTGATGAGGGTGGGTCTCGATACGCCCCTGCGGGGCTACTCGACCAGCATGCTGCGGCGCAGCCGCGTCCTTTCCACATCACCGAGACGCGAAGCCGCTTCGCTGCTCGATACGCCCCTGCGGCCCTCCCGTAAACTGGCTCGGGCTGGTCGCCCTGTCGCGACTCCTCCGTCGCACGGCCGGCCCCGCACCCGGCGTCTCCGGGTACTGCCGTTTCGCACAGCGAAGGACACGCCATGCCAGCAATCGTCATCACCGGCGCCCAGTGGGGCGACGAGGGCAAGGGACGCGCGACCGACCTGCTCGGCAGCCGCGTCGACTACGTCGTCAAGTTCAACGGCGGCAACAACGCCGGCCACACGGTCGTCGTCGGCGACGAGAAGTACGCGCTGCACCTGCTGCCCTCGGGCATCCTGACGCCGGGCGTCGTCCCCGTCATCGCGAACGGCGTCGTCGTCGACATCGAGGTGCTCTTCCACGAGCTCGAGGCGCTGAGCGCCCGCGGTGTCGACGTCTCGAAGCTGCTCGTCAGCGCCAACGCGCACGTGATCACCAGCTACCACCGCACCCTCGACAAGGTGACGGAGCGCTTCCTCGGCAAGCGCCAGATCGGCACCACCGGCCGCGGCATCGGCCCGGCCTACGCCGACAAGATCAACCGCGTCGGCATCCGGATCCAGGACCTCTTCGACGAGAACATCCTCCGCCAGAAGGTCGAGGGCGCCCTCGACCAGAAGAACCACCTGCTGGTGAAGGTCTACAACCGCCGCGCGATCCTGGTCGAGCAGGTCATGGAGGACCTGCTGCAGTACACGGAGCGCCTGCGCCCGATGGTCGCGGACACCTCGCTGGTCCTCGCCCGGGCGCTGGACGCCGGGAAGACCGTGCTCTTCGAGGCCGGCCAGGCCACGATGCTCGACGTCGACCACGGCACCTACCCGTTCGTCACCTCCTCCAACGCGACCTCGGGCGGCGCGGCCACCGGCTCCGGAGTGGCGCCCAACCGCATCGAGCGCGTCATCGCGGTCATCAAGGCGTACACGACCCGCGTCGGCGCCGGCCCGTTCCCGACCGAGCTGTTCGACGAGTGGGGCGAGTACCTGCGCAAGCAGGGCTTCGAGTTCGGCACCACCACCGGCCGCCCGCGCCGCTGCGGCTGGTACGACGCCCCGATCGCCCGCTACTCCGCGCGGATCAACGGCGTCACCGACTTCGTGCTCACCAAGCTCGACGTGCTCTCCGGCCTGGAGACCATCCCGGTCTGCGTCGCCTACGAGGTCGACGGCGTGCGCCACGACGAGGTCCCCGTCTCGCAGAGCGACTTCCACCACGCGAAGCCGATCTACGAGGAGTTCCCCGGCTGGCAGGAGGACATCACCGGCTGCCGCGAGTTCGCCGACCTGCCGCAGGCCGCGCAGGACTACGTCCGCGCGCTCGAGGCGATGAGCGGCGCCCGCTTCTCCGCGATCGGCGTCGGGCCGGAGCGCGAGCAGGTCGTCGTCCTGCACGACCTCCTCGACTGAGGCGCTCGGGACCGACCCGCTTCGAGACCCGTCCGCGTCGGCAGCGACGCGCACGACGGCCGCGGGCGGGGGATGATCGGCTGGTGCAGATCTACGCCGACCTCCCCGCCGTCCGCGCCCGCCAGATCACGGCCGACGCCCTCGCGCTCGCCGTCGCGGTGATCGCGATCGCGGCCGGGATCGCCGTCGGGTCGCTGATCGCGGGCCTCGCCGAGATCGGCCGCCGCCTCGAGAGCGCGGGCAGCGGCTTCGGCTCGACCATGAGCGACGCCGGCTCGACGCTCGGCGGCATCCCGCTGCTCGGCGACGCCGTGCGCGCGCCGTTCGACGAGGCCAGCGGCGCCGGGGCGGTGCTCGCCGCGGCCGGCCGCGACCAGCAGCAGCTCGCGAGCGCCCTGGCGATCGTGGCCGGCCTCGCGATCGGCGGGCTGCCGCTGCTCCTGCTCGCGGTGGTCTGGCTCCGCCCGCGCCTGCGCTTCGCCCGCCGCACCGCCGAGCTGCGCGCGCTCGGCACGACCCCCGGCGGCTCCGAGCTGCTGGCCCTCCGCGCCCTCACCGAGGCGACCCCGCGCGAGATCCTCGCCGCCCACCCGGCCGCCGTCCCCGCCTGGCGCGCCGGCGACCCCGCCGCGACCGCCGCCCTCTCCGCCCTCACCCTCCGCCGAGCAGGCCTCCGCCCCTGACCCCCGCCCCCTGACGCGCGTGCTGATCCCCGCCGCGAGATGCCACTTATGAGCACGACACGCCGAGGATCCCGCTCATAAGTGGCATCTCGCGGGGGGTCGGAGGGACGAGCACGGGTCCCCCGGGAGGATGACGGCGGCGGCCACCCGGGGCGACGCCCGCGACAGAGGCGGCTCCGTAGCGTCGGAGACATGCAGAACCAGACCTCCTCCGTCGTGGCGCGCGTCGAGGGCGTGCGCAAGCTCTACGGCAGCACGCCGCCCGTCGTCGCCCTCGACGACGTCACCCTCTCGATCGAGCGCGGCGAGTTCACCGCGGTGATGGGCCCCAGCGGCTCCGGCAAGTCGACGCTGATGCACGTGCTCGCCGGCCTCGACACCGCCTCGGCCGGCCGCGTCTTCCTCGGCGACGTCGAGATCACCGCGATGGGCGACGCCGAGCTCACCGTGCTCCGCCGGCGCAGCGTCGGCTTCGTCTTCCAGGCCTTCAACCTCGTCCCGACCCTCGACGTGCGCGGCAACATCCGCCTCCCGTTCGAGCTCGACGGCCGCCGCGTCACGGCCGAGGAGGAGGAGTGGATCGCCCGCCTGATCGAGTCGCTCGGTCTCCGCGAGCGCCTCACCCACCGCCCGCACGAGCTCTCCGGCGGCCAGCAGCAGCGCGTCGCGATCGCCCGCGCGCTGGCCACCCGCCCGCAGCTGATCTTCGCCGACGAGCCGACCGGCAACCTCGACTCGCGCACCGGCCGCGAGGTGCTCAGCCTCCTCCGCGCCTCGACCCGCGAGTACGGCCAGTCGATCGCGATGGTCACCCACGACCCGATCGCCGCGGCCTTCGCCGACCGCATCGTCTTCCTCCGCGACGGGGCCGTCGTCGACGACCGCCGCGGGATGAGCGCCGAGGAGATCTCGCGCGCGATGCTCTCGATGGAGGGAGCGTCGTGAGCGCCCGCACGGGCCTCCGGGCCGCGTCCGGTCAGGGCGGCGGCGCGATCATCACGGTCGCCGCGCTCTCGGCCGCGTTCGGCGGGGTCCTGGTGATGGTCATCGCCGACATGGTGGCGGCGTTCGACGCCGCCGGTCTCGACGGCATCGCGCAGGCCGCGACGACCCTCGGCGTGGTCGGCGGCGTCTTCTTCGGCATCGCCGTCTTCGTCGGCGCGATCGTCACCTCCAACGCGGTGTCGACGGTGATCGCCGGCCGCACCCGCGAGATCGCGCTGCTGCGCCTGCTGGGCGCCTCCGGCCGCTCGCTCCGCGCCGAGGTGGTGCGGACCGGCCTCGTCCAGGGGCTGATCGGCGCGGCCCTCGGCCTCGTCGCCGCCGTCGTCCTGGTGGCCGTGGGCGCCGAGATCGCCTTCAGCACCGGGACCTTCACGCGCATCGCGGTGCCGCTCGCCTCGCCGGGACTGCTGCTGCCGGGCCTCGCCGTGATCGTCTCGACCGTCGTCGCCTCCTGGGCCGGATCCCGCCGGGTGCTCTCGGTCGCGCCGTCGCAGGCCGCCGGCTCCGCCGCCGAGCCCCGCTACGACGAGCTCCGCGGACGCACCGGCCGGAACGTCCTGGCGATCGTCCTCCTCGTGGTCGGCGTCCTGCTCCTCGTGATCGGCGTCGTGGTCGGGCTGGTCAGCCCGCTCGGCGTCCTGATCGGCCTCGCCGGCGGCATGCTCTCCTTCACCGGCGTGGTCCTCGGCGCGCCGGTGCTGCTCCCGCCGCTGATCTCGCTGGTCGGCCGGGCCTTCGGCGGCAGCCCCGTCGCCCGCCTCGCCTCCGCGAACGCCACCCGCAACCCTGCCCGGAGCGCGCGCGCCGTCATCGGCCTCGTGATCGGAGTGACGCTCGTCACGATGTTCGCGGTGGCCGCCGCGACCTTCTCGTCGATCATGCGCGCCTCGAGCGAGATGAGCCCGGAGATCTTCGCGGCGCTCGACCAGTTCGTCGCGGTCAGCACGGCGATCATGAGCGTGCTGCTCGGCTTCTCGGTGCTGCTCGCGGCCGTCGGCATGGTCAACACGCTCTCGCTGAGCGTGCTGCAGCGCCGCCGCGAGCTGGGCCTGCTCCGCGCGCTCGGCTTCACGGGCTCGCAGGTGCGCTGGATGGTCGTCGTCGAGGCGGCGCAGATGGTGATCGCCGCGGCGCTCCTGGGCCTCGTGCTCGGCGCGTTCTACGGCTGGGCCGGGGCCGTCGCGATCTTCGGCTCGCTGCCGGGCATCGGGCTGGTGCCGCCGACGATCCCCGTCGGGATCCTGGTCGCCGTCGTCCTGGTGAGCATCGTCCTCACCGCCGTCTCCGCGGTCCTGCCGGCCCGCCGCGCGACCCGGGTGCCGCCGGTGGAGGCGCTGGCCGTCGCCTGAGCGCGCCCCGGCCGCTCGGCTCGCGAGCAGCTCGAACCACCGGGCCGCTCACGCCACCGCGCGGCTCACACCACCGAGAAGCCGTCCGCGAGGCGCTCCCGCCCGCTCAGTGCGAGCAGGAGCTCCTCGCCCCGTCCCGCCCGAGCGGCGAGCGCCCCCGCCACGGCGGAGCAGGCCTCGACCGCCTCGGGCGGGATCTCGTGCGCGAGGCCCGTCGCCCGCGACAGGTCGAGGGTGTGCACGACCAGCTCGAGCACGCGGGTCCGCAGGTACTCGTCCAGGGCCAGGGCGTGCTCGCCGATCGCGACGAGGCGCCCGGGCGGTTGCTGCGCGAGCAGCGCGAGGACGCGCCGCAGCGACGCCGCGATCACCTCGGCCGGACGCTCGCCGAGCAGCGCCCCGGTCTCGACGCCCCGCCGCGCCACGGCCGCGGGGTCGGCGCGTCCGCCGGCCAGGGCCGCGTAGTAGCCGAGCGCGTCGGGCACGGTCGCGGCGGCCGGCTCCTCCGCGAGCAGGTACGTCTCGACCGTCGTGATCGCCCGCGAGGCGTGCCCGGTCAGGCCGCGGACGTCCCAGACGCCCAGCCCTGGCAGCGCCCACTGCTCGTCTCCGATCCGCTCGACGAGGCGGAGCAGGGCGCCGGCCGAGGCGGCGAACATCGCGGTGCTGTCCATGGACCTCATGCTGGCACGCGTCCTGAACTCCTCAGCGGGCCGCAGTGGCCCCAGAATGTCCGGATGAGCAGCCCCGCCTCGCCTGATCGTCCCGGCCGTCCCGTCCGCCCGGCCCCCACCGTGCTGACCGGCCGTCTCGTCGTCCTCGAGCCGCTCACCGAAGAGCACCTGGAGCCGCTGCGGGCCGCGATCGGCCGCCCCGAGGTGTTCGCCGCGGGCTACGGCGGCGGGCCCTCGGGCCTCCCCGACGGCGCCGAGGCGTTCCGCGCCTTCGCCCGGCGCTACTACCCGTGGGAGACCGGCAACCCCTGCGCCGTGCTCGTCGACGGCCGGGTCGTCGGCACCTCCTCGCTGACCGACTTCGACGAGCGACGGGAGGCGGCGCACCTGGGCTGGACCGCCTACGCCCCCGAGGTCTGGGGCACGGCCGTGAACCCCGAGACCAAGCTCCTCCTGCTCGGCCTGGCCTTCGACAGCGGCTTCTCGCGGGTGAAGCTCCAGGCGGACGCGGCGAACGCGCGCTCCCGCGCGGCGATCCTCCGCCTCGGCGCGGTCTTCGAGGGCGTGCTGCGGCACGACCAGCGGAGGGCGGACGGCTCCTGGCGCGACACGGCGGTGCACTCGATCCTGATCGAGGAGTGGCCGGCCGTCCGCGAGGGGCTCGAGCGGAGGATCGAGGCGGTATCAAGCCCGGTCCCGCCGCGCAACCCGGATGCTCCGGTCGGGCGCTGAGCGGTAGGAAGGACGCATGGAACGCATCCACTACGCCGGCAGCTCGGTGCTCACCGGCAGCCGGATCGCGCACTCGCTCGTCGGCTACGCCGAGGCTCTCGCGCTGCGCAAGGGCGCGATGTCGGTCGACATCCCGATCCGGCGCTCCACCGGCGAGCTCGGCCGGGCGACCCTGCTGATCGGTCCGGCCAGCCAGCTCTTCTCGGAGACCGAGGACGACGGCGGCGAGGAGATCGTGGACGCGGCCCTGGTCGAGAGGCTCGCGAAGGAGACGGCGCGGCTCGGAGTGTCCCAGCCGCTGGCCGAGGAGGGCGACTCGTCCTCGCCGCACCTGTCCGACCTCGAGATCCCGCAGTTCGATCCGGACGACGATCGACGCTGAGTGTCGGCGCCGGGGCGGTTAGAATCGCCCCGGACCGTCCGGCCGTGCCCCCGCCGACTGGACTGCACTGCGAACGGAGACCGCCCTCATGGGCCGATTGATCTACGACTCGACTCTCGAAGCCGACTTCGACGACCGACTGCTCGCTCACCTGCAGATCGTCATCGGCTCGAAGCTGTCGCGCAACGAGTCCTTCTACCTCTCGTGGAAGGACTCGCAGTCCGTCGGCGACGGTCGCACGTCGATCTGGCTGCACCCGGCGATCCCGCTGCGCTTCAAGTACCACGGCGGCCGCGCCCCGGCCATCAACCCCGACTGGATCCGCCAGCTCCTGGCCGATTCGCACAGCGCCCACGGCCTGCGCATCAGCGAGGAGCCGCACGGCGGTGCCCGCCAGAGCGAGGAGGGCCTGCTGTGAAGCGCGTCGAGCTGATCTACGGCGGCACCCCCTACAGCCTGCACGACACCACCGCCGCGGACGTCCGTGCGAGCGTCGAGCAGGCGCTCGACGGCACCGCCTCGCGCTGGCTGACCGTCAACCAGGGCGAGGGCCAGCCCCGCGAGACGTCGATCCTGATCACGCCGGGAGTGGCGTTCTCCGTCGCCGACGTCGCGCAGTGACCGCCGCCGGCTGAGCCGCCGATCCTGAGCCACTGATCCTGAACGGCGCGTCCTGAGCCGCACGTTCCGAGCCGCCGTCCCGGACCGCTCCCGGGTCAGCCTGTGAGCAGCGCCGGGAACTCGCCCGGGATCTCGCGCGCGAGGTAGCCGGCCGGGCCGAGCCTGCGCACCAGGACCGAGTCGGCCTCGGTGTGCAGGAAGGCACCCCAGGCCGCGGCGCCCTGCGGGTCGAGGCCGCGCGCGCGGAGCCCGGCCGTCGCGCCGGCGAGGACGTCGCCGCTGCCCGCCGTCGCGAGGCCGGGGTGCTCGCCCTCGATGCGCACGGCGTCGCCGTCGGGCGCGGCGATCACGTTGAAGAGGCTGACGACCGCTCCGTAGCGCTGCGCGACGGCGATCGCGGCGGCCTCCACGTCGTCCACCTCCGCGCCGAGCAGCCGCGCGGCCTCCTCCGTGTTCGGCGTCAGCAGCAGGCGGCCGGCGAGGGTGCGGGCGACGCGTCGCTGGCCCGGCAGCACGCCGAGCGGGAAGGCGTCGAGGTGCACGGCGGGGACGTCGGCGAGCAGCGGAGCGATCGCGCGCAGTGTCGCGGCGGTCGCCTTCGGGTCGTCGAGTCCGGGGCCGATCAGCGCGACGTCGGCGGAGTCCAGCTCGCCCTCCAGTGCGGAGAGCCCGCGGCCCGAGATCGAGCCGCCGCGGGTCTCCTCCAGCGGCACGACGCCGCACTCGGGCAGCGCGACGGCGGTGGCGGAGGCGACGGACTCGGCGACGCAGAGGGTGATCCGGCCGGCGCCGACCCGGAGGGCCGCGATCCCGGCGAGGATCGCCGCTCCGGGCGTCTTGCGGGCGCCGCCGACCACGACCACGTCACCGCGGGCGTGCTTCGAGCTCGCGGGGTCGGGCAGCGGCCAACGCCGCTCGAGCAGGGCGCGGTCGACGACGGCGCTCCTGTGCGCGGTCTCGCTCCTGTGCCGGGTCTCGCTCATGAGTCGGTCCTTCCTCGCGGGTCGTCGACGGCGGTGTCGACGGCGGTGTCGTCGCCGGTGTCGTGGCGGGTGACCGGCGCGCTCGACTCCTCGAGGTGCGCGGTCTCGTTGAAGCGCTCGAGCGTCCAGGCGTCGCCGTCGCGGACGAGCCGGGTGACGGAGGCGTTCGCGACCGGGGTAGCCCGGCCGATGTCGAGCAGCTCGCGCTCGGTGAGCCCCTCGCAGACGGAGCGGATGATCAGGACGACGGCGTCGTGGCAGAACAGCGCGACCGGTCCGGCCGGCGCCACGACGTCGAGGTGGTCGAGGAACGAGCGCACCCGCTGGGCGAGATCGGTCCAGGACTCGCCGCCCGGCGGCCGGTAGTAGAACTTGCCGAGCCAGTCCCGCCGCGCCGCCTCCTCGGGGAATCGCGCGCGGAAGCCCGCGGTGGTCAGGCGATCGGCGATGCCGAGATCGCGGTCGCGGAGCCGCTCGTCGAGGCGGGGCACGAGGTCGAGGCCCGCCTCCTCGAAGGCCAGCTGCGCCGTCGAGGACGCGCGCAGGTACGGCGAGGACCAGGCCGCGATAGGGGCGTTGCCGTCGGCGAGCCAGCGACCGAGCGCGCGGGCCTGCTCGCGGCCGGCCGGGGACAGCTCGACGTCGGGGTCGCGCCGGTCGACGGCGATGTCGTGGGCGCCCTCCGCCTCGGCGGCGCTCGCCGCGATGTTGGCGACGCTCTCGCCGTGGCGCACGAGGAGGAGCTCGGTCGGGCCGGAGGTGCGTGGGCCGGTGCTGGTGGAGGAGCTCATCGCTCCATGCTCCGCTCCGCGGCCCGCCCGGCCGAGGGGGTTCCGCGCGGTGCGGAGCAGTTGCTACGCGGCTAGGGTCGGTCGGGTGAAGCTGCTGCGGACCCGATCGGCCCCGACGACCTCCCCGGCCCGCGCGACCCCGCCGGCCCTGCTGATCGGCGCGGCGCTGGCGGTGCTCGCGCTCGCCGGCTGCACCGCTCCCGCGCCGGACGTGGTCGTGTCGAACGACGTGGCACCCCGCGAGGAGTCGCGCGACCGCGTGCTCGCGCTCGTCTCCGCCCTCGCCGGGCCGCAGGACGACGCCTTCGGCTACGCCCGGCTCGCGAGCGACCAGGCCGTCGAGGGCGTGGACCTGATCGGTATCGAGTCGTACGACGCGCTCAGCGAGGGCGGCGAGTTCGGGGCGCTGTCGTTCCGCACGCCGGTCGACGCCGCGGCCTTCCCGGACGTGGCCGATCTGCCGGAGGCCTACTGCTTCCGCGCGCCGTTCGCCGCGGCGGGTGCCGTGGTCGACGACGCCGACGGCGGAGGCGTGGCGGTCATCGAGTGCCCGGCCGACGCCGAGACGATCACTCCGCCGGCCGAGTAGGCGCGTCCACCGCGGCGACGACGGCCGCGAGCGTCTCCGGGGCGCTGAGGATGCGGAAGTGCCCGCCGGTCTCGATTCGGACGTTCACCGCGCCCTCGAGCATGCTGCCCTCGGGGATGTGCGGGTCGAAGAGGCCGAAGACCGAGGTGATCCTCGTGTTCGCGCCCGCGCGGCTGGAGAGCAGCAGGGTCGTCGCGTCGCGGGGTGAGAAAGAGCGGAGGCTCTTCAGCAGCAGGTAGGGCGCGTAGCGCGAGCCGCCGAACGGCGTGGCGACGGCGACCATCCGGTCGACGCGGCCGTCGGGGTCGAGCTCGGTCATCACGTACTTGCCGATCAGGCCGCCCTTGCTGTGCGCGACGATCACCACGTCGCGGAGGTCGTGCTCGGCGAGGTAGGCGGCCACGTCCTCCGCGGTGCTCGCGACCGGGCGGCCGTTCCAGCCGAGGCTGGTGAGCACGTGCATCGGGTGGCCGCGGCGGTGCAGCGGGTCGATGATCGGGCGGAGGAAGGCCCAGGTCTCCCAGATGCCGGGCAGGACCACGATCGGCCGCTCCGTGCCGTCGAGGTAGTCGTCCGGGGCGCGGCGGGAGACGAAGGCGCGGACCTGCCAGGCGACGGCGTAGGCGTAGTCGCGGATCCACCAGACGGCGTCGCGGACGAGGTGCCTCATGCGGGCACCGGGGACGGGTCGGCGTCGGGGGCGGGGTCGGGCGCGGCGTCGGGGGCGATGTCGGGCACATGGTCGGCGTCGGCGTCGGGGGCGATGTCGGCGGCGAAGGACGCCAGGGCGAGCGCGAGCGACTCCGGCTGAGTGCGCGGGACCACGTGGCGGGAGCCGGCGAACTCGAGGAGGTGCCCGTCGGCGGCGTGGGCGAGGAGGCGCTCGCACCAGTCGCGGGTGGCGATCGGATCGTCCCGTCCGCGCACGACCAGCACAGGCGCGGTGACCGCGGCCAGCCGCCGCTGGATCGGGTAGTGCAGCATCTCGGGCAGCTGGCGCAGGTACCAGGCGAGACCGCCGCGGACGTAGTCGGCGAAGAGCAGCGCGTCGACGCCGAGCGGCTCGCCCAGGCAGTCACGGGCGAGCGCGAGGCCCTGCCGGACGGCGCCGGGACGCTGCGGATCGACGACCGGGCCGATCAGGACCGCGCCCGCGACGAGGCCGGGCGCGCGGGCGGCGAGCTCGACCGCCACCTGGGCGCCCATCGAGTGGCCGACGACGACCGCCCGGGTGACGCCCTGCTCCGCCAGCGCTCTCCCGACCAGACGTGCGTGGTCGGCGATGCCGATGCGGCGGCGGGGCGAGCGGTTGGCGCCGAAGCCGGCGAGGTCGATGGCGACGACGCGGCCGTGCGGGCGGAGGGCGACGGCGAGGGTCGAGAAGGTGTGGTGCGACATCCCGATGCCGTGGATCAGGACGAAGGTGCGCTCGGCGTCGGGGCGACCGGTCGCGAGGGTCCGGAGCTCGATCCCGTCGATCCGGTGGCGGACGACGGGCGAGGGGCGGGGCATGCCCTCCAGGCTAGGCACGGCGGTGCCGGCGCGCGCGGGGGTGCGCGGCGCCGGTCGGGTGGGCTAGGCGGTCGGGCGGGACGGTCGGCGGGGCGGGGAGTGTCAAGCGGCTGCTGCGGCGGGGGAGCGGTGCCTAGCCTCGGAGCAGGACGGCGGACGCCGCCCTCGGAGGGACATCATGCGGATCGCGATCGTCGGAGCGACGGGCAACCTGGGCACGGCCCTGCTGAGGCGCCTCCAGCGGGAGGCCGCGGTGACGGAGATCGTCGGGATCGCCCGGCGCGAGCCGCGACCCGGAGCGGACGAGTACCGCGACGTGCGCTGGCACGAGGTCGACGTGGCCTCGAGCGACGCGGAGCGGCAGCTGCGGGAGGCGTTCACCGGCGTGGACGCGGTCGTGCACCTGGCCTGGGCGCTGCAGCCGAGCCACGACGAGCCGTTCCAGCGCCTCGTCGACGTCGGCGGCACCGCGGCGGTGCTGGCGGCCGCGGCGGCGAGCGGAGTCGGCCAGGTCGCGGTGGCGTCGTCCGTCGGCGCCTACAGCACGGCGCCGAAGAGCCTGCGCGTGGACGAGACCTGGCCGACCGGCGGGCTGCACACCTCGACCTACAGCCGGCACAAGGCGGCGAACGAGCGCGCGATGGACGCGTTCGAGACGGAGCACCCGGAGGTGGTGCTCACCCGGCTGCGCCCGGGGCTGGTGTTCCAGCGCGGGGCGGCGACCGAGATCGCCGGGCTCTTCGCCGGGCCGAGGTACCCGACGCGCTGGCTGCGGGCGGTCCGGCCGCCGGTGCTGCCGCTGCCGCGGACGCTGATCTTCCAGGGCGTGCACGCCGACGACGTCGCGGACGCGTTCTGGCGCGCGCTCGACCGCCGGGCCGGCGGGGCCTTCAACATCGCCGCGGAGCCGGTGCTCACGCCGCAGCGGATCGCGGACGTCGTCGGCGCGCGGCTCGTGACGGTGCCCGCGGGGCTGCTCCGCTCGATCGTCACGGCGACCTGGCGGCTCCGGCTGCAGCGCACCGACGCGGGCTGGCTCGACATAGCCACGAACACGCCGGTCATGTCGACGGAGAAGGCGCGCACCGTCCTCGGCTGGGAGCCGACGACCACCGCCGAGGAGGCGCTGCGCGAGCTGCTCGACGGCCTCGCCGACCGCGCGACGGTCGCGGGCTCCCCGCCGCTGCGCGGCTGACCGCGGATCTCGATACGCCCGCTCCGCGGGCTGCTCGATCAGCATGCATCGACCCAGCGGCGCGAGCACGCAGAGACGGGCACGGGCGCGCTGCACCGCAGGGGTGGGCATGCGCCCTCCATGCTGGTCGAGTAGCGCGCAGCGCGTATCGAGACCCGCCCACCGGATGACGGTGGATCTCGATACGCCCTCTGCGAGGGCTACTCGATCAGCATGAACCGCGCGAGGGCTGCTCGCTCGGCATCAGCATGCCTACTCCGCGGCGACGCGGATCAGCACCTTGCCCGTCACGCCGCTCTCGACGGCGTCGTGGGCGGCGGCGGTCTCCTCGAGCGGGAACCAGGTGAGCGGCAGGCCGGTCTCCTCGCCGACGGGGAGGGCGCCGTCGCGCAGGGCCGCGGTGATGTCCTCCGCCGCGGCCTGGAGCGGCGCCTCGCCGACCGTGTAGAGCAGCAGGCCCTGCCAGCGGGCGTTCTTGGCGAAGCTCGGCACGATCGGGATGGTGAACTCGTCGCCGTTGTTGTTCGCGTAGTAGCCGATGCTGCCGTGGTTCGCGAGCACCTCGACGTCGAGCGCGGCGTTCTGCGCCGGCGCGACCTCGACGATCTGCTGGACGCCGTCGGGGGCGAGCTCCAGGATCCTCTCCGCGAGCTGCTCGTCGGGGTACTGCAGGACGTGCTGCGCGCCGGCGGCCGTGGCGAGCCGCGCCTTCGCGTCGCTGCTCACGGTGGCGATGACGGTCGCTCCGGCCCAGACCGCGAGCTGGATGGCGGCGTGGCCGACCGCTCCCGCGCCGCCCTGCACCAGGACGGTGCGGCCGGCGAGCGCGCCGGGGGAGAGGCGGGCGGGCCCCTCCTCGTGCACGGTCAGGGCGCGGTGCGCGGTCATCGCGGGGACGCCGAGGCTCGCGCCGAGCTCGGCGCCGATGCCCTCGGGGAGGCGCACGACGTGCTCGGCGGCGAGGACGGTCGACTCCTGCGCGGAGCCGGTCGGCCGCTGGTGGGCGGCGAGGTAGAACCAGACGCGGTCGCCCACGGCGAACCCGTCGACGCCCTCGCCGACGGCGTCGATCACGCCGGCGCCGTCCTGGTTGGGGACGACCTCGTCGAAGGGCGGCTCGCCACCGGCGCGCGCCTTCCAGTCGGTCGGATTGACGCCCGAGACGAGGACGCGCACGCGCACCTCGCCGGCGCCCGGCGTGCCGGCCTCCCGATCGACGAGCGAGAGGACGGAGGAGGAACCGGAGCGGGAGTAGACGATGGATCGCATACGACCCAGAAGCCCCGCGAGCCGCCCCCTATTCCCGCGCACCCCGTCCCAGACAGCGAGATGCCACTTGTGTACGCGACACGCCGTGAACGGCGTACACAAGTGGCATCTCGCGGAGGGGGGGAGTTACGAGCGGTCGCTGTCCTGCGTCACGTTCTCCTGCACCGCGTGCTTGGCCTCGCGGGCGGAGTCCTTCACGTCCTCGGCGGCGGAGCCACCCGCCTCCCTGACGTTCTGCGCGGCGTCGGTCGCGGTGTCCTTCACCGAGGCGAAGGCCTGCTGCGCCGGCTCGCGGAGCTCGTTCGCGACGTCCTTCGCGGCACCGGTCACGGAGTCGACGACGGGCTGCGCCTGCTCCTTGACCTTGCCGGCCGCGTCCTTCTCGGCGCCCGAGGCGGGGATGAGCGAGGCGATCAGGAGCCCGGCGCCGAAGGCCATCAGGCCCACCGCGAAGGGGTTGCCGTTCGCCTTGCTCTTCACCGATCCGGCCGTGCCGGAGAGCGAGTCGCCGGCGTCGTGCGCCGAGCCCATCACCCGGTCGCGCACGGAGCCGACGGCGGCCTTGACCTTGTCGGTCTGGCGGTCGACGATCGCGCTCGGGCTGACCTTCTCGGCCAGCGCGTCCACGTCTCCGCCGAGCTCGAGCCGCGTGCGCTCGATGTCGGCCCGGATCTCCTCCGGAGTCTTGCTCTGTCCTGCGTCGTACGTCATCGTCCTGCCCCGTTCGGCTTGAGGGTTTCGGGAATCTGCTTGAGGGTGTCGACCGTCTCGGGGACTCCGTCGACCTGCTTGAGGCTCTTGCGGCCGACGGCGAAGAGGATCGCCGCGACGACGCCCCAGATCACGGCGACGATCACACCAGACCAGCCGTTGCCGACCAGCGTCCCGAGCGCCCACCAGAGGGCGATCGAGAGGAAGAGCACGGCCATCAGCGCCGCGTAGCCCGCGCCGCCGAGGAGTCCGGCGCCCTTGCCGGCCTTGCCGGCCGACTCCTTGATCTCGGCCTTGGCCAGCGCCATCTCCTGACGGATCAGCGTCGAGAGGTCGCGGGAGACCTCGCCGAGCAGATCGCCCAGGGAGGTCGAGCCCGCGCGCTCTCCGGGCGTCGGCTCGGCGGAGGCGCGATGCGCGCCCAGCGGATCGCTCACGGCCGGGTTCCGTTCGGGAAGGCGTCGTAGCCGGGCGTGATCGGCGTGCTCAGCGGGTCGGCGACGGGCTCGGTCGGCGCGAAGTCGCCGCGCTCGTCGAACGAGGTCGTCGTGGTCGCGCCACCGGAGTAGTCCGCGGCGGCGGGAGCGGCGAACTCGGGTCCGGAGGTGTCCGCGGTCGCGGCCTTCTCGTCCTTCGCCTCGGCGGTCAGCGCGCGGACGAGGCGTCCGGCGACCAGGCCGGTCGCGGCGGCGATCAGGATGAACGCACCCGGACGGCGGCGCGCGAACGAGCGGACGTCGTCCAGCAGCTCGGAGGGGTCGCGGTTCTCGAGCCAAGAGGCGACGCCCTGGACGCGCTCGGCGGCCTGCGAGACGAGCTTCGACGCCGCGTTGTCGTCGCCGCCCTCGCCGTTCGCGAGTGCAGTGAGGTCGTCGCTGAAGGCGCGGGCGCCCTTGGCGGCGTTCTCCTTCTGGGCGTGCGCCTGCTCGGTGAGCTGGGTGCGGCTCTGGTCGAGGAGGTCCTTGACCTGCACCTTCGCCTCCTGGGCGACGTTGGCGGCCTCCTCCTTGCCGGTGGCGAGCACGTCGCCCGCGGCCTGCTTGGCGTCGCCGGCGACGGCGCCGGCCTGCTCCTTCGCAGCGCCCGCGGTCTCGGCGGCCTTCTCCTTGGCGGAGCCGGCGGCGTCCGAGACGCTGCCCGAGGTGCCCCCGCCGACGCTGTGCGCGCCGGAGGTCGTGTCCGTGGTCGTCGTGTCCGACGAGTACGGCTCGGAGGTGAGCGGTGCGTCGTAGGTGCTGTCGGTGCTGTCGTACGAGGGGTCGGCGGCGCGGGCGTTCGCCGCGCCGTCTCCGAACGGAGGTGAAGCGGGATCGATGTTCGACATCGTCTGTCCCTTCCAGGATCGAGAAATGGTGGTCTGCGTGCCGGCGTCGCCAGTCTGGACAGTGCGCCGCGCACCGAGATAGGGCGTAGCGGACAGAAGGCGTGAGGGCGTACGATCCCGCGCATCCGTGCTCTGACGCCGGGGCGGCGCTTCCTGGACGTCGGCTCCGGATCCGGTGGACCGGCGCGTCAAGCCCTTCTCGTCGGCGAGGAGCGCTGCCTAGCGTCGAAGGGGATGGGGGCACGACCGCCCCGTCTCCGCTTCCGGAAAGGCACCCCATGCTCAGCACTCGACCGTCCCGCACCGTGCGCGTCCTCGGCGCGCTCGGCGCCTCCGCCCTGACCATCGGCCTGCTCGCGGGCTGCACCGGCGACGCGCAGACCCCGAACCAGTCCGGGAGCGCCGTGCCCACCAGCGCCGACGACGGCTCGACCCGCACGCCCACGATGGAGCCGACGCAGACCGCGCCGTCGGACACCGCGACGCCCGTCATGTGACCCCGCCGGGAGCGGGCAACCGACGATCGTGGCACCTCGGCGATCGTCCGGGCAAGCCCCTTCCGGCTCCCAGCCGACGAGCAGAAACGGCTCCTACCTTCGGGTGACAGTTCAGCGCACGACGATCACGAAGGAGGCACCACTATGGGGCTCGATGACAAGATCAAGAACGCCGCTCAGGACATCGCCGGTAAGGCGAAGGAAGCCCTGGGCGACCACAAGAACGACGACAGCCTGAAGGCCGAGGGCCAGAAGGACCAGGCCTCGGCCTCCGCGAAGCAGACCGGCGAGGACATCAAGGACGTCTTCAAGTAGGTCTTCCCCGCACCACGACTCAGGCGGCGCCCCCTCGGGGACGCCGCCTTCGTCGTGTCCGGGCAGGTGGATCTCGATACGCCGCGTGCCGCGGCTACTCGATCAGCATGAGCGGCCCATGCTGGTCGAGTAGCGCCGCCAGGCGCGTATCGAGACCCCGCGCCGCCGCTACGGCTGCAGGACGACCTTGATGCAGCCGTCGTCCTTCTTCTGGAAGGTCTCGTAGAGGCCGGGGGCGTCCTCGAGGGGGGCGCGGTGGGTGACGAGGTCGTTGACGCCCAGCGGGTCGCTCGAGTCCTCGACCAGCGGCAGCAGGTCGTCGATCCAGCGCTTGACGTTGCACTGGCCCATCGTCAGGGTGATCTGCTTGTCGAACATCGACTTCAGCGGCAGCGGGTCCGCCTCGCCGCCGTAGACACCGCTCAGCGAGACCGTGCCGCCGCGGCGCACCAGGTCGAGCGAGGAGACGACCGCGGCGAGCCGGTCGACGCCGACCGTGTCCATCGCCTTCCGCGCGATCGGGTCGGGCAGCAGCCCGGCGACGGTCTGCGCGAACGAGCCCATCGGCGAGCCGTGCGCCTCCATGCCGACCGCGTCGACGACGGAGTCCGGGCCGCGGCCCTCGGTGAGGTCGCGCAGCTGGTCGTTGATGTCGTCGGTGAAGTCGAAGACCTCGATGCCGTGACGGGCGGCCATCGCGCGGCGCTCGGCCACCGGGTCGACCGCGAGCACGCGGTAGCCCTTGTGCGCGCCGATGCGAGCGGCGAACTGGCCGACCGGGCCGAGGCCGAAGACGACGAGCGAGCCGCCGTCGGGCACGTTCGCGTACTCGACGCCCTGCCAGGCCGTCGGCACGATGTCGCTGAGGAAGAGGTAGTTCTCGTCCGGCAGGTCGGTGCCGACGACGACGGTGTTGTAGTCGGCGAGCGGCACGCGGAGGAACTCCGCCTGGCCGCCGGGGACCTGGCCGTACATCTTCGTGTAGCCGAAGAGCGAGGCTCCGGAGCCGTACTCCGTCACCTGGGTGGTCTCGCACTGAGACTGCAGGCCGCGGCGGCACATGAAGCACTCGCCGCAGGAGATGTTGAACGGGACGACGACGCGGTCGCCGACCTTGAGCTTCGTGATGCCGGCGCCGACCTCCTCGACGATGCCCATCGGCTCGTGGCCGAGGATGTCGCCCTTGTCGAGGTACGGGCCGAGCAGGCGGTACAGGTGCAGGTCCGAGCCGCAGATGGCGGTCGAGGTGATCCGGACGATGGCGTCCGTCGGCTGCTGGATGCGGGGATCGGGAACCGTCTCGACCGAGACCTTCTCGACGCCCTGCCACGTGAGTGCGCGCATGCTTCCTCCTTCTCCCGGCGCGGACGCCGGTGGTTCTCCGGCGCTCGCCGGGTACTTCTCCAGGCCACACCCGGCGGCGCGGAGTCGCGAGGGGGTTGACGGCCGGACGGCGCGGTTCGGAGGCTCTTCCCTGGCAGCGGCCGTGACGAGCGGCGGCGATGTCGAGAGGACGTGCACCCGACGCTCACCCCGCTCCCGGCCGCGCAGTGGTGTGATGGAGGGATGGATGCTCTCTACACCGCCATCGCCCACGCCTCCGGTGGAGGACGCGACGGCCACGTCCGCACCGAGGACGACCGGCTCGACCTCGACACCCGCCCGCCCCAGGAGCTCGGCGGCTCCGGCGAGGGCACGAACCCCGAGCAGCTCTTCGCCGCCGGCTTCGCGGCCTGCTTCCTGAGCGCGCTGCACGGCTCCGGCAAGGCGCTCTCGATCGACACCACCGACGCGCAGGTGTCGGCGAGCGTCTCGATCGGCAAGAACGACGACGACGGCTTCGGCCTCGCGGTCGAGCTCGACATCCACGTGCCCAAGGCGAGCTCGGAGGACGCGCACGCCGTCGCCGAGAAGGCGCACACCATGTGCCCGTACTCGAACGCGACCCGCGGCAACGTGGACGTCGTCCTCAACATCGTCGACTGACGCCGCCTCTCCTCGAAGGCCCCTGCCCGGTGACGGGCGGGGGCCTTCGTCGTGCCGCCGCCTTCGGCTCGTGATTCCGGCTCGGGCTCGCGGGAATCGCGGGATTCGACGTGCCGGGGGCGTTTCTGCGTGCCGAGGGTCGTTGGGGTCGAGCTTCGGCTCGTGATTCCGGCTCGGGCTCGTGGGAATCGCGGGGTTCGGCGTGCCAAAGGTGTTTCTGCGTGCCGGAGCTTGGCGGGGGTCGAGCTCGGGCTCGCGATTCTGGCTCGGGCTCGTGGGAATTGCGGAGTTCTGCGCGCCGAAGGTGACTCCGCGTGCCGGAGGTCTGCAGCGGCGGGAGTGCGTCGTGCCGGTCCGTTAGGGTCGGAGGCATGATCGAGGAACCGTCGCGCGAGGGGTCGGACGCCGAGGCGCTGGCCGAGCTCGAGCAGATCCGTCAGAGCATCGACAACATCGACGCGGCGCTGATCCACCTGCTCGCCGAGCGCTTCAAGTTCACTCAGAAGGTCGGGCGGCTGAAGGCGGCGCACGGGCTGCCGCCCGCCGACCTCGAGCGCGAGTCGCGCCAGATCGCGCGGCTGCGGGCCCTTGCGGAGGACGCGCACCTCGACCCGGCCTTCGCGGAGAAGTTCCTCGGCTTCATCGTCGCCGAGGTCATCCACCACCACGAGCAGATCGCGAGCGGCGCGGCGGACTGACGCTCGCGGCGGGTTCGCTCGGGTGGGTCTCGATACGCCCCTTCGGGGCTACTCGACCAGCATGGGTGCGGGCCTGCGGCGGCTGCTCGACCAGCATCGGAGGGTGCCCGCCCGACAGGGTGTGCGGCCGCTCACCGAGCGGGCCTCCTTCATGCTGATCGAGTAGCCCGCGGAGCGGGCGTATCGAGATCCACCAGCGTCAGAAGTGGAGTCTGCAGACCCGGCCTGCTGAGGACGGCGGGTCTCGATACGCCGCCTGCGGCGGCTACTCGACCAGCATGGGAGGCGCCTGCTGCGGCCGCTCCGTGATGCTGGACCTCTTGACCGCTTCCGCGAGATGCCACTTGTGCACGCTCGACACGGCGTGTCGCGTGCACAAGTGGCATCTCGCGGAGGGGAGGGGTCAGGCCTCGACGGGGCGGGTCAGGGCTCGGACCGAGGTGACTCGGCGGCGGGCGATGGCGGCGACCGTCAGGAGGAGGCCGAAGAGCAGCCAGATCAGCAGGCCGACGACCGCGGCGCCGACGCCGCCGGTGCCCTCGACCACGCCGGCCAGCGCGTTCTGCGCGGCCGAGAGCGGCAGGAAGGCGAGGGCGTCGTCGAAGACGCCCGGGACGGTCGAGATGATGCCGGCGCCGAGGCCGATCACGGCCGCGACCATCGAGACGAAGCGGCCGAGCCCGCCGAGCAGGGCGACCAGGCCCTGGTTCACGGCGGCGAAGGACGCCCCCGCGAGCATCGCCAGCGCGGCGAAGCCGAACCAGGTCACGAGGTCGAGGCTCGCGACCGCGCTCATCACGATCGCGACGGCGAGACCCTGCACGAGTCCGATCACGAGGGCCGGCACGTAGGAGGACAGCGCCAGCGCCGCGGAGGAGCGGGTCGAGGAGAGCGCGCGGTGCGAGAACGCGGCGAGCACGAGGAAGGTCGCCAGGGCGCCGAGCCAGAGCGCGATCGTCGCGAAGAACGGCACGCTCGACGCTCCGAAGAGGTCCGTGCTGGTGCCGCTCGAGTTCTCGACCGGGTCGGAGACGACGTCGGCGAGGTTCTGCGACTCCGACTCCGTGTAGGTCGGCAGCTGCGCCACCGCCGCGTCGAGCCCGGTGGCGAGCGAGCGGGTGCCGTCGGCGAGCTGGAGGGCTCCGTCCGAGACGCCGCCCGCGCCGTCGGCGAGCTGTCGTGCTCCGTCGGCCGCCGAGGAGGCACCGGTCGAGAGCTGCGCGGCGCCGTCGGCGGCCGTGGTCGCGCCGGTCGCCAGCTGCCGGGCGCCGTCGGCGGCGGAGGCGGCGCCGGTGGCGAGCTGGGACGCTCCGCCGGCCGCGGTGGCAGCGCCGGTCGAGAGCTGAGTGAGGCCGCCGGCGAGCGAGCCGACGCCGTCGGCGACGCCGCGCGCCCCGGTCGCCGCGGACGCGACTCCGGAGACCAGCGACGGCTGCCCGTCCGCACCGACGCGGATCCCGGCGTCGAGCTGCGCGGTGGCGCCCGCGGCGGTGGTCGTCAGGGTCACCGGTCCGGTGGCGGACGTCTGCGCATCGGCGATGACGCCCAGCGCGGTGAGGCACTCGGCGGTCTGGCAGGTGGCGAGGACCCGCTGGAGGCCCTGCAGCGTGCCCGCCGTCGACGCCGCGGCGCCCGCGCTGAGGGTCGCGATCTGCTGCGTGCTCGCGCCGAGCTCGGTCGTGCTGGCGCTGAGCGCGTCGAGGCCGTCGGCGAGCGAGCCGGCGCCGGTCGCGAGCTGCGTCGCGCCGTCGGCCGACTGCTGCGCGCCGGTCGCGAGCTGCGAGACGCCGCCCGAGAGGTCGGAGGCACCGGTGCCCACCTGCGCGACGCCGTCCGCCAGGGACGACGCGCCGGTGCCGAGCTGCGCGACGCCGTCGGAGAGCCCGGACGCGCCGGTGGCCAGGTCGTCGATGCCGTCCGCGAGCGTGCTGGTGCCGTCGGCGAGCGTCGAGGCGCCGGTGCCGAGCTGGTCGGCACCGTCCGCGAGCGTGCCCGCGCCGTCGGCGGCCTGGCCGATCTGCTGGTTCAGGGTGTTGAAGCCGACGTAGATGTTCTCGAGGTAGGCGGTGGTCAGCTGCGTGTTCAGCAGCGCGGTCGCCGTGCTGGTCACCGTCGCCGAGATGGCGTCGTCGACGAGCTTCGCCTTCTCGCTGGTGGCGATGTCGATCGTGGCCTTCGTCGCGGCGGCGGCGTCTCCGGCGTAGGAGGTCGCGGCGGCCGAGAACGAGGACGGGATGGTGACGACGGTCGCGTAGCTGCCGTCGGCGAGGCCCTTCGCCGCATCGTCCTTGTCGGTGAGGACCCAGGTGAAGTTGCCGGTGGAGTCGGAGCCCGAGACGTTCGCCGCGGGGCTCGACGAGGGGGAGGGAGTGCCGGACGCGGAGGGCGCGGGCGTCGCCGCGTCCGTCTCCCCGCCGGTGACCAGACCGGCCGCGAGCTGGCGCCCGAGCGGCACGGTCTGCCCGTTGACCTCGACGGGGGTGTCCTCGTTCACGACCGCGGCCGTGATGGTGTCGAGGCGCTCGGTCGGGTTCCACAGCGCCCAGACGAGCAGGCCGCCGATGACCAGCGGGACGAGGACGATGCCGAGAAGGGTCACCCAGGACACCTTCTTGACGCCGCGGGGGCGTTCGAGGGAGAAGAGAGCCATCTGTCAGCGGACCTTCGCGATAGCGCGGCGCTCGGCCGCGGGGGAGACCGCGAGCTCGCCGCGGTCGGTGGGGAGGAGGTCGTCGAGCGCGTCCGCGTCGACGGAGGAGGCGATCGCCGTGAAGGAGTACTCCTTCTGCGCGGCCTTCGCGCGGGCCCGGTCGAGCTCGGCGCGGATGCCGTCGCGCAGCTGCGGGTCGGTGACGGTGTCGAGGTCGTCGAGCACGAGCAGCGGCGGGGCCGTCTCGAGCGCCGCACGCACCTCGGCCACCGGATCGGCGGCGCCGGCGAGCCGGACCAGTCCGACGCGCCCGCGGACCGCGGAGGAGCGGATCGGCACGACGAGGCCGTCGACCTTGAGCCGGCCGGCGTCGGGGGCGAGGCGCCCCGCGATCGTCAGCAGCAGCGCGGTGCGGCCCGAGCGGTGCGGGCCGTGCACGACGAGCGCGCCGCCCGCGGGCACCCGCACGTCGACGTCGCGGTAGACCGGGCCGTCGGGACCGTCGAGGCACAGCCCCTCGGCCGCGACCGCGTCGGTGGCGCCGGGCTCGGGCCAGTCGGCGAGCGCGAGCTCCTTGGTCAGGCCCTCGCCCTCCACGTCGAAGGAGGGGAGCACCCGGTCGAGCCAGCGCGGCATGTGCCAGGCGCGGTCGCCGAGGAGGTGCAGCACCGCCGGCACGAGCGTCATCCGGACGATGAAGGCGTCGACGAACACGCCCACCGCCAGGCCGAGCGCGATCGGCTTGATGTTGGTGTCGCCCTCCGGCACGAACGCCGCGAAGACGGAGAACATGATGACCGCGGCCGCGGTGACGACCTTCGCCGAGCCGACGAAGCCCGACTCGACCGCCGCGCGGGCCGGACGGCCGTGCACGTAGTCCTCGCGCATCCGGGAGACGAGGAACACCTCGTAGTCCATCGCCAGCCCGAAGAGCACGCCCATCAGGATGATCGGCATGAAGCTGATGATCGGGCCGGTCTTGTCCACGTGCAGGGCGTCGGCGAACCAGCCCCACTCGAAGACCGCCGCGACGGCGCCGAAGGACGCGCCGACCGAGAGCAGGTAGCCGAGCGTCGCCTTGAGCGGCACCCAGAGCGAGCGGAAGACCATCGTCAGCAGCACCAGCGAGAGCCCGACCACCAGCAGGCCGAACGGCAGCAGCGCGTTCGCGAGGGTGTCGGAGATGTCGATGCCGACCGCGGTCTGCCCGGTGACCGCGAGGTCGACCCCGTAGGTCTCCTCGAAGTAGTCGTGTCTGTCGCGGATCTCGGCGACGAGCGCCTTGGTGGCCTCGGAGTCCGGGCCGCCCTCGGGGATCACCTGGATGATCCCGGTGTCGGCGGTCTCGTTCGGGGTGGCGAGCGGCACGGAGGCGACGCCGTCCAGGCCCTCGATCTCGGTCTTGAGGTCGGCCATCAGGCCGAGCGGGTCGGTGGAGCCGATGATCGTGCCGGTGACGATGAGCGGGCCGTTGTAGCCGGGGCCGAAGTTCTCGGCGAGCAGGTCGTAGGTGTCGCGCGCGGGGGTGCCCTCGGCCTGGTAGCCGGCGTCGGGCAGCGCGAGGCGCAGGCTCAGCGCCGGGATCGACGCCATGCCGAGCACGCCGACGACGGCGATGATCGTGAGGATCGGGAAGCGGGTGACGACGCGGACCCAGCCGCGGAAGAAGCCGCGCGGGACCTCGGCGTGCACGTGCGAGCCGGGGGAGGGGGCGGTCGCGTCCTCGGCGGCGTCGGGGTCGGTGTGGGCGCCGGTGGTCACGGGGGCCTTCTCGGCGCCGGAGGTCGCGGCGGCCTTCGCGGCGGCCTTCTTGGCCTTCCGCTCCTTCGGCCGGAGGCGCTCGCCGGCGAAGCCGAGCAGCGCGGGGGTGAGCGTGAGCGCGATGACCACGGCGATCGCGACTCCGCCCGCCGCCGCGATGCCCATCGTGGTGAGGAACGGGATGCCCGCGACCGAGAGGCCGGCGAGCGCGATGATGACGGTGAGGCCGGCGAAGACGACCGCGGAGCCGGCGGTCGCGGTCGCGCGGGCGGCCGACTCCTCCGGCGCCATGCCCTGCTTCAGCTGGTCCTGGTGCCGGCTGATGATGAAGAGCGCGTAGTCGATGCCGACCGCGAGGCCGAGCATCAGCGCCAGCAGCGGCGTGGTGGAGGAGATCGAGGCGAAGCGGGTCGCGATGAAGATCGCGGACATCGAGAGCGCGACGCCGAGCAGCGCGGTCACCAGCGGCATGCCGGCGGCGAGGAACGAGCCGAAGGTGAGCACCAGGACGACCAGCGCCACGAGGAGGCCTATCCCCTCGGTGACGGTGACGCCGGGCAGGCTCTGGGAGAAGAGGTCGCCGCCGAGCGAGACCACGGCGCCCGCGGGGAGCGCGTCCTTCAGCGTGGTCGCCTCCGCCTGCAGCGCGTCGCGGGACGCCTCGGAGGTGGTGGTGGCGGAGCCGTCCATCTGCGTGGTGATGACCAGCGCGTTCCCGGCCTCGGAGATCGTGCCCTCGACGGTGTCGGAGTAGGGGTCGGTGACCGCGGCGACGCCGTCGATCCCCTCGAGCGCGGTGACCGCCTCGCCGACCGGGCCGCTGATGTCCGCGTCCTGGACGCTGCCGCCGTCCGGCGCGACGACGACGTAGCGCGCCGAGGTGCCGCTGACCTGGGGGAAGGTGCGCTCGAGCTGGTCCAGCGCGGTCTGCGACTGGGTGCCGGGGATCGAGAAGGTGTTGTCCGTGCCCTGGTTGAGCAGCAGCGCACCGCCGCCCGCGAGGACGACGACGGCGAGCCAGAGGACGGCGACCAGCCGGTGGGCGCGGAACACCCAGCGGCCGAGTCGGTAGAGCATCGACGACACGCGTGTCTCCTGACGACGGGGGAGCGGAAAGGGACACGACTCTGTGCTCGGAGAGCGCGGTCGTGCCGTCAGCACGAACGCGCAGGAGGCGACGTGCTCGACGCACGACCGTGCTCGATACACGAACGTATCCGATACGCGAATGTATCCGATACAGTGATGTATCTCAACACCGCCGACGCCCGCCCGGGAAGGACTCAGGATGACCGACTCCGTCGAGACCTCCCGCCGGGGCCGGACGCGCGAGCGGCTCCTCGACGCCGCGTACGACGTCTTCGCCGAGACCGGCGTGCACACCGCCTCGGTCGAGCAGATCTGCGAGCGCGCGGGGTTCAGCCGCGGCGCCTTCTACTCCAACTTCTCCACGAAGGAGGAGCTGTTCTTCGCGCTGATGCAGCGGGAGAACGGCGCCCGCCTGGACGGCCTGGTCGAGCAGATGGGGCGCACGATCCCCAAGGTCGCCGAATCGGACGAGCCGCTGACGCCCGAGACGCTCGCGGTCGTCATCCTCGACTTCCTGCAGGGGCCGTTCACCGACAGCCGGCGCTGGTGCGTCGTGCAGTCCGAGTTCGAGCTGCTCGCGCTGCGCGACGCGGCGATCGCTCCGCAGTACAGCGCCTTCCGGGCGGGCTTCGACGCGACCCTCGTCGACATCGTGCGGGGGGCGCTGCAGCAGGTGCACCGCGACTTCTCGCTGGCGCCGACCACGGCCGTCCGCCTGCTGATCGCGAGCTACGACGACGCGGTGAAGACCTCGATCCTCGAGGGCGACTCGGAGGAGGCCGCGCTCGAGCGGCTCCGGGCGACGCTCACCGACGTGGTGCTGGCGATCTCGGCGGAGCGCTAGGCCGGGTGGGCCGGTCCGCCGGATGCTGAGCCGTCGGGCGCGGAGCCGCCGGGCGCTGAGTCGCCGGGCGCTGAGCCGTCGGCGCAACCGGTCCCGGTGGTGCCCGCGCGCGAGGAGGATGGACCCATGGAACTGCGCCAGCTCGAACACTTCCTCGCCGTCGCGAAGGAGCAGCACTTCACCCGCGCGGCGAGCGCCCTGCAGATCTCGCAGTCGGGCCTCTCGGCGTCGATCCGCGCGCTCGAGAGCGAGCTGGGCAGTCCGCTGTTCACCCGGAGCACCCGCCGGGTCGAGCTGACGCCGGCCGGCCGGGCGATGCTGGCGGAGTCGGAGCAGTCGGTCGCCAGCGCGCTCGCCGCCCGCGACGCCGTGCTGGCGGTGCAGGGCGTGCTGCGGGGGAGTCTCGCGGTCGGCACCGAGGAGTGCCTGGGCGGCGTGCACCTGCCGCGCGAGCTCGCGACCTTCCGGGAGCAGCACCCGGGCGTCGGGCTGCGGCTGACCCACGACGGGTCCGGCACGCTGCTCGACGCGGTGGGCAGTGGCCGGCTCGATCTCGCGCTGGTCGCCGACATCGGCGCGGTTCCGGCCGGAGTGGTCACGCGGCCGCTCGCGAGCGAGGGCTTCGCAGTGCTCGCGCATCCGGAGCATCCGCTGGCCGACCGGCCGGTCTGCCGCATCCCGGACCTGGAGGGGCAGACGATCGTCGGCCTGCAGGAGCACTGGGGCGCGAGCCACCTCGCGGCGCAGGCGTTCGCCGCGCACGGGCTGGCGTTCGAGGTGGAGCTCGAGGTGAACGACGTGCACACCCTGCTCGACCTCGTCGAGTACGGCATGGGCGTGGCGGTCGTCCCGGCCCACTTCGCCGAGAAGCGGCCGGCCGGCCTGCGCGCGGTGCCGCTGGAGGATCCGCTGCTCGTCTGGCGCACCATGGTGGCCCTCCCCGAGCGGCCGACGGCCGCGGCCCGCGCCTTCGTCGCGGCCCTGCCGGCCGCATGCTGATCGAGTAGCCCTCGGAGAGGGCGTATCGAGATCCACGCTCGTTCGGTGGGCGGGTCTCGATACGCGCTGCGCGCTACTCGACCAGCATGAACCGCCTGCTGATCGAGGAGCCCGCGCAGCGGGCCCGCATGCTGATCGAGTAGCCCGCGGAGCGGGCGTATCGAGATCCACCGTCGTCCGGTGGGCGGGTCTCGATACGCGCTGCGCGCTGCTCGACCAGCATGAGGCGATCGCTCAGTCGAGCGAGGCGAGCTCCTCCGCGGTCAGCTCCAGGTCGGCCGCCGTGGCCGAGTCGCGGATGCTCTCGGGGCGCGAGGAGCCGGGGATGGGGATGACGGTCGGCGACTTCGCCAGCTCCCAGGCCAGGCAGACCACCTGCGGCGAGACGTCGTGCGCCTCGGCGACGGTGGCGAACGCCGCGAACGACGCGCCCAGCTCGGCGGCCGAGGTGATGCCGCCCAGCGGGCTCCACGGCAGGAAGGCGAGGCCCAGCTCGGCGCAGAGCTCGAGCTCCGGCTCGCTGGAGCGGAACTTCGGCGAGAACTGGTTCTGCACCGAGACCAAGCGGTCGCCGAGGATCCCGTGCGCCTCGCGGATCTGCCCCGGGTCGGCGTTCGAGATACCGGCGCGGAGGATCACTCCCTCGTCGAGCAGCTCGGCGAGCGCGCCGATCGAGTCGGCGTAGGGCACCTCGGGGTCGGGGCGGTGGTACTGGTAGAGGCCGATCGCGTCGACACCGAGGCGCTGCGCGGAGGCGCGGGCCGCCTCCTTGAGGTACTCGGGGCGGCCGTCCTGCGTCCAGACTCCTGGCTCGGGGCGGAGGTGGCCGCCCTTGGTGGCGACGAGCACCCCGGAGGTGTCGCCGCCGTAGCCGCGGAGCGCCTCCGCGATGAGCAGCTCGTTGTGACCGAGGTCGGCGTCGCCGCCCTGGTGGTAGGCGTCCGCCGTGTCGATGAGGGTGACGCCGGCGTCGAGGGCGGCGTGGATCGTGGCGATCGACCGCTCGCGGTCGGGGCGGCCCTCGATCGACATCGGCATGCCGCCGAGTCCGATGCTGCCGACGCTGATGTCGCCGATGCTGCGCTGCTTCATGGGGTCTCTTTCCGAGTAGGGGGTGTCATGGGACGGGAGATCGACATGCTGGTCGATGAGCCCCGGAGGGGCGTATCGAGACCCACCGTCGTCAGCAGGGCGGGTCTGCAGACCCCACTTCTGACGCTGGTGGATCTCGATACGCCCGCTGCGCGGGCTACTCGATCAGCATGGAATGCGCACGGTGCGCAGGCTGCTCGATCAGCATGAATGCGCACGGTGCGCAGGCTGCTCGATCAGCATGGAATGCGCCCGCTGGGCGGGCTGCTCGATCAGCATGGAAGGGGAGCCCGCCGCTCGATCAGCGGAGCAGGCCGCTCACCAGGCGTAGTCCTCCGGGGCCGTGCGGTGCCCGGGGAAGATCTCGTCGAGGCGGGCGAGGTCGGCGGGCTCGAGCGCGATGTCGACGGCCGCGACGGCGCTCTCGAGCTGCTCCATCGTGCGCGGCCCGGTGATCGGACCGGTGACGCCCGGCTGGTGCAGCAGCCAGGCGAGCGCGAGCTCCCCCGGCGCGATCCCGCGCTCGCGGGCGAAGGCCTCGTACTGCTCCAGCGCGGGGCGGTTCTTCTCGATCGCCTCGAGCGAGCGGGCGGAGGTGCGGCGGCTGCCCGACTCCGTCTTCTCGATCACGCCGCCGAGCAGCCCGCCCTGCAGCGGCGACCAGGGGATGACGCCGAGCCCGTAGTGCTGCGCGGCGGGCAGGACCTCGCGCTCGATGTCGCGGACGAGCAGGTTGTAGATCGACTGCTCGGAGGAGAGGCCGGTGAAGCGGCGGTCGCGCGCCGCCTCCTGCGCCTGCGCGATGTGCCAGCCGGCGAAGTTGCTCGAGCCGACGTAGAGGACCTTGCCCTGCTGCACGGCGACCTCCATCGCCTGCCAGATCTCGTCCCACGGCGTCGTGCGGTCGACGTGGTGGAACTGATACAGGTCGATGTGGTCGGTCTGCAGGCGGCGCAGGGTGTCGTCGAGCGCGCGGCGGATGTTGAGGGCGGAGAGGCGTCCGCCGTTGGGCCAGGAGTCGCGGCCGCGCTCGGCGCCGGGAGCGGCGTGCTGCTCCATGTCGCCGTAGAGCTTGGTCGCGAGGACGGTGCGCTCGCGGCGCTCGCCGCCCTGCGCGAACCAGCGGCCGACGATCTCCTCCGTCGCGCCGCGTCCGCCCTCGCCGCCGTAGACGTTCGCGGTGTCGAAGAAGTTGACGCCGAGCTCGTGCGCGCGGTCCATGATCGCGAACGAGTCGGGCTCGCTCGTCTCCGGGCCGAAGTTCATGGTGCCCAGGACGGCGCGGGAGACGGACAGACCGGTGCGGCCGAGATTCGTGTACTGCATGCCTCCAGTCGACGCCGTCGCGGGCCCGGTGTCCAACAGGCGTCGGCGATGGGATTCAGCGGGGGAGGAGGTCAATCGCGGTGCGGGTTAGAGTCTGGGAGTGGCATCGAAGACGACTCAGCGCATCGTGATCGTGCTCGCGAGCACCCTCCTGCTCGCCGGCTGCACGTCGGCGGCCGACATCCCGGACGCGGCGCCGACCGCCGAGGCCGGTGCGGCCAGCTCCGCGACCGCCACGAGTGCGCCGAGCGCCGATGCCGGTCCGCGTCCCGTGCCGAGCGTCTCGCTCGCGCCGGTGCCCGTCGCCGCGACCGGCGAGTGCGTGATCTCCGACCTGGCCGGCGGCGGCTCGATCGGCGACGTCGACCTCGAGGTCGTGCGCGACCGGGGGACCCGCGAGGGCGCGGCCGGGACGACGCGCACCGCGACCGACGGCACGCCCGCCGCGTACGTCGTCGCGGCCGGCGACAATCCCGCCCGCATCGCCGACCGCTTCTGCGTCAGCTCCGACTACCTCGACGCCCTGAACTCGGTGCGCCGCGACGGCGTCACCCTGAGCAGCCTCTTCGGCGGCGACACCCTCAATCTCAGCCCGTCGACGGTCCTGACCGTCGGCGACCAGAACGGCCGCGTCCTCGACAACGCCGAGCCCGAGCCGCTGCCGACCCAGGCCGGCTGAGCCGGTCCTCGCATGCTGATCGAGGCGGCTGCCGACTCCTGCTGATCGAGGCGGCTGCCGCATCATGCTGATCGAGTAGCCCGCGGAGCGGGCGTATCGGGATCCCGCGTCACCGGGAGTCGGGTCTGCAGTCCCGCCCTGCTGGCGGTGGCGGGTCTCGATACGCCCCTGCGGGGCTACTCGACCAGCATGGGAGCCTCATGCTGATCGAGTAGCGCTCGCAGAGGGCGTATCGAGATCCGGCGTCACCGAGACCTGAGTCTGCAGTCCCGCCCTCTCGACGATGGTGGGTCTCGATACGCCCCTGCGGGGCTGCTCGACCAGCATGGGCGGCGCGTCGGTCAGAGTCCGATCACGCCGACGAGCACGGCCGAGAGGGCGACCGTGCCGGCGAAGCCGGTGGTCCGGGCCCGGCGCTTCGACGGGTCCTCGAGCCAGGGGAGGGCGTTCCAGCGCACGACGGCGCCCGCTGCCCCGGCCGCCGCCAGCGCCACGAGCGCGAACCACGGCACGAGGGTCACCAGCGTCCAGTCGGCGAACACCCGCACCAGCAGCAGCACGAGCGCCGACTCGACGCCGCGGGTGAGCACGCGCAGGCGGTCGCGGTCGAGATGCGCGGCGGTGCGGCGCGAGGGGATGCTCCCGAGTGCGAAGCGGCCGACGGTGAAGACCGCGACGGCGAGGGCGATCAGCGTGGCGAGGATCATGCCTCCTCCTCCAGGACGTGGGCGAGCAGGTCGAGGCCGAGCGCGTCGACCGAGGTCGCGGTGCTCGAGTTGACGAAGACGGCGACGCCGCGCTCCCGGTCCATCGCGAGCATGGTCGCGTAGCCGGCGGTGCCGCCGTTGTGCCAGGTCGTCGAGCCGCCGCCCTCCGACGGGGAGGTGAACCAGGCGAGTCCGATGCGGTCGCCGTCGCCGGCGTCGAAGCGCGGCTCGAGGACGCTCGCGGCCGGGACACCGAGCGCGGGGTCGTCGGTGAGCAGGGCGCTCGCGTACCGCGCCATGTCCTCGGCGGTCGAGCGGACGCCTCCCGCCGGCGCGTAGCCCTCGAGCGTCCACGGGCCGACCGAGCGGCCGCTCTCGGAGTAGCCCGTGGGCGCGTCCGGCGCGAGGGCGTCCGCCGAGACGGGGACCGAGCTGCCGGTCATCCCGAGCGGCGTGAAGATCCGCTCCTGCACGAGGTCGGCGTAGTCGACTCCCTCCGCCCGGGCGAGGGTCTGCCCCAGGACGGCGACACCGAGGTTGGAGTACGCGACCTCGTCCGTCCCGCCGCCGGCGCTCGCCGCCTGGCGCAGGACGTCGTCCGGCGAGAAGGTCGTGTACGGATCGACGCCGCGCAGCTGCGCGACGAGCGTCGCCGCCAGGTCGAGCGGCGCCGAGGACAGGCGCGGGAGCCCGGAGCGGTGGCTCGCCAGCTCCTCCAGCGTGCCGTCGAAGCCGCCCAGCTCCGCGTGGTCGCCGGCGCGATCGGCGAGGGCGACCGTCCCGGCGTCGGCGCTCTGCGCGAGGAGCAGCGCCGTCATCGTCTTGGTCACCGAGCCGATCTCGACCTCCGTGCGCTCGTCGGCGCCGAGTCCGGCGAACCGGACGCCGTCGGGAGTGACGACCGCGGCGACGAGCCGGTCGCGCGTGCCGTCGGCCTGCTCGGACAGCCACTGGGCGATGGCGGCGTCGCCGGTGCGCTCGTCCGAGAGCCGGGGTGCGGGCGGGCGCAGCAGCACCCCTCCGGCGAGCACGGCGACGGCCGCGGCGGCGGCGATCACGCGGGTTCGGGTTCTCATCGGGGACCTCCTGCGGCGAGAAGGATCGTCAGCAGGGGCACCAGCCGCTCGGGCGGGACGCCGTAGCGCCCGCGCCCGCGCGCCTCGAGCCAGCCCGCCGCGACCAGCTGGTTGACGTGGTGGTAGATCTGGCCGGTCGTGCCCGCGCCCTCGCTCTCGGCGAGCTGCGCGACCGTCTCGACTCCGCCCGCGACCGCCTGCAGGAAGCGCAGGCGCACCGGGCTGCCCAGCGCGGCCAGCGCCGCCGGGCCCGGGCTCGACCCCCAGTCGCGCTCGAAGAACGCGTCGGTGCTGAGGCCGTACTGCCACTCCACCGGTCCGGCCCAAGTGGCGACGGCGCCCGCGAAGACGACCCCGCCCGGCGAGGGCAGCCGCTCCTTGAGCGCGGTGAGCGCCCAGAACGGGTCGTCCTGCGCCGGGGCGGCCGCGGTGCTGCCGGGCGTCGCGACGAGCGCGGCCCCCTCGAGCCGCTCGAGCCGTTCCCGCAGCTCGTCGAGCTCGCCGGCGAGATCACGTTCGGAGGTCATGCCTCCACTATTGCGAACATTCCGTAATCCCGGAACCCGGACTCCGGATCCAGCACCCACTCCTCAAGAGTTGTCGTACGCGCTTCCCGGGTACGACAACTTCTGCGCACCCGCGACGCACCCGCGGGGCCTCGCCCGCCCCACTCCTCAAAAGTTGCGGTAGTGGCGCGCGACTACCGCAACTTCTGGAGACTCGCCCGGGCGAGCCGGGTGGTGGCGCGGGCGACTCCTCGGTAGTTGCGGTAGCGGCGCGCGACTACCGCAACTTCTGGAGAGTGGGGCGGGCTCTACGGCGTGCGCAGGCATGCGCGGGCACCCGCCGCGGGGCGCGGGCGAACGCGCGCGTCGAGTCCTCGAGAGTTGCGGTAGTCGAGCGCGACTACCGCAACTTTCGGAGGCTCGGGCGGGGGTGCCGGCGGGCGGTGCGGGTGACTCCTCGGAAGTTGCGGTAGTCGAGCGCGACTACCGCAACTCTTGGAGGCTTGCTCGAGCGAGCCGGGTGGTGGTGCGGGCGACTCCTCGGAAGTTGCGGTAGTCGGGTGCGACTACCGCAACTCTTGGAGGGTGGGGCGGGCTCCGGAGCGGAGCCGCCCGGCGTCAGGCGAAGCGGGACGGCAGCACGGCGCCGTTCACGGCGCGCAGCTCCTCGAGCGGCACCGTGAAGAGGCCCTGGACCTCGACGACGGGGGACTCGGCGTCGGTGACGCCGATCCGGAGCACGGGGTAGCCCCGGCCCTCGCAGAGGCCGCGGAACTTCACGTCGTCCTCGCGCGGCACCGACACCAGCACGCGGCCGGTCGACTCCGAGAAGAGGGCGGCGGTGGCGTCGACGCCGTCGCGCTCCATCAGCTCGTCGAGCCAGATCCGCACGCCGACGCCGAAGCGCAGCGCGGACTCGGCCAGCGCGACGACGAGGCCGCCGTCGGCGAGGTCGTGCGCGGAGGCGATCAGCGACTCGGTCGAGCCGGCCGCGATCAGCTCGGCCAGCGCCTTCTCGGCCGCGAGGTCGAGCTGCGGGGGACGCCCGCCGAGGTGGTCGTGCACCGTGCCGGCCCAGGCCGAGCCGTCGAGCTCGTCGCGGGTGACACCGAGGAGGTAGACGTTGTCGCCCTCGTCCTGCCAGCCGGAGGGGATGCGGCGGGCGACGTCGTCGATCACGCCGAGCACGCCGACGACGGGGGTCGGGAAGATCGGCACGTCGCCGGTCTGGTTGTAGAACGAGACGTTGCCGCCGGTGACGGGGATCTCGAGCTCGAGGCACGCGTCGGCGAGCGCGCCGACGGCCTCGCGGAACTGCCACATCACCTCGGGGTTCTCCGGGCTGCCGAAGTTGAGGCAGTCCGAGACGGCGACGGGGGTCGCTCCGGTGACGGCGACGTTGCGGAACGCCTCGGCGAGCGCGAGACGCGCGCCCTGCGCGGGGTCGAGCTGGCACCAGCGGCCGTTGGCATCGGTGGCGACGGCGAAGCCCAGTCCGGACTCCTCGTCGACGCGGACCATGCCGCCGTCGTCGGGGTAGCTCAGCGCCGTGTTGCCGAGCACGTAGCGGTCGTACTGCGAGGTGATCCAGCTCTTGTCGGCGAGGTTCGCCGAGCCGAGCAGCGCGAGGGTCTCGGCGCGCAGGGCGTCGCCCTCGGTCGAGCGCGGCAGCCGCGAGGAGGAGTCGGCCTGCAGGGCGTCGAGCCAGGCGGGGTAGGCGATCGGGCGCTCGTAGACCGGGCCGTCGACGGCGACGGTGCGCGGGTCGACGTTGACGATCTCCTCGCCGTGCCAGTTGATGATGAGGCGGCCGGAGTCGGTGACCTCGCCGAGCACGCTGGTCTCGACGTCCCACTTGCGGACGACCTCGAGGAACGCGTCGAGCTTCTCGGGGCGGACGACCGCCATCATCCGCTCCTGCGACTCCGACATCAGGATCTCCTCGGCCGTCAGCGAGGGGTCGCGCAGCAGCACCGAGTCGAGCTCGATGAACATGCCGCCGTCGCCGTTCGAGGCGAGCTCGGACGTGGCGCAGGAGATGCCGGCCGCGCCGAGGTCCTGGATGCCCTCGACGAGGTCCTTGCGGAACAGCTCGAGGCAGCACTCGATGAGCACCTTCTCGGCGAACGGGTCGCCGACCTGCACGGCCGGCCGCTTGGTCGGGCCGCCGTCGGCGAAGCTGTCGGAAGCGAGGATCGACGCGCCGCCGATGCCGTCGCCGCCGGTGCGCGCGCCGAACAGCACGACCTTGTTGCCGACGCCGCGGGCGTTGGCGAGGTGCAGGTCCTCGTGGCGGAGGACGCCGACCGCGAGCGCGTTGACGAGCGGGTTGCCCTGGTAGACGGAGTCGAAGTACGTCTCGCCGCCGATGTTCGGCAGGCCGAGGCAGTTCGCGTAGAAGGAGATGCCGGCGACAACGCCGTGCACGACGCGGGCGGTGTCCGGGTCGTCGATGTCGCCGAAGCGCAGCGCGTCCATCACGGCGACGGGGCGGGCGCCCATCGAGATGATGTCGCGGACGATGCCGCCGACGCCGGTGGCCGCGCCCTGGAACGGCTCGATGTAGCTGGGGTGGTTGTGGCTCTCGATCTTGAAGGTGACGGCCCAGCCCTCGCCGACGTCGACGACTCCGGCGTTCTCGCCCATGCCGACCATGAGGTTCTTCTTCATGGCGGGCGAGACCTTCTGCCCGAACTGGCGGAGGTACATCTTCGACGACTTGTAGGAGCAGTGCTCGCTCCACATCACCGAGTACATCGCCAGCTCGCCGCTCGTGGGGCGCCGGCCGAGGATCTCGCGGATGCTCGCGTACTCGTCGGGCTTCAGCCCCAGCGCCGCGTAGGGCTGCTCCTTCTCGGGAGTGACGGCCGCGTTCGCGGTGGTGTCGGGAACGGCGATGCGGGCGTCTGCGGTGCGGCTGTCTGCCATGTGCTGGAGGCTCCAGGAGAGAGGGTGGGGATGCGCGACGATCCTACCGGGGCGGGCGCTCGGCCCTCGGGAGTCCCGCGGACCGCCGCCCCGCCCGGGGTCCGGCCGGGATCAGGCCTCGCGGCAGGGTCCGGAGTCGACCGTGTCGGTCAGCGACGGCGCCTCGGCGGCCACCGGGCCGAGCACCGAGAGCGGGATCGCGTAGCCCACGTTGTCGACCGAGGCGGCCTTGCCGAAGACCACGCCCGAGACGGTGCCGTCGAGCGAGAGCAGCGGTCCGCCGGAGTTGCCCTGGTTGACGAGGGCGGCGAGCGTCAGCACCTCGCGCGAGGTCGGCGCGCCGTCGACCATCAGCGAGACGGTGGCGTCGGAGGAGATCTGCGCGGCGCCGAGGGTCAGCGGACCGCCGAAGGGGTAGCCGGCCACCACGCCGTCGTCGCCGGCCAGGACCGCGTCGTCGAGGGCGAGCGGCGCGGCGGAGAGCCCGTCGACGGCGATGACCGCGAGGTCGGCGGCGGCGTCGAGGTAGACGACGCGGCCGGTGCGCGGCGGCTCGTTCGGCGCCTCGACCACGGGCTGCGAGACTCCGGCCACCACGTGCGCGTTGGTGATCACCCGGTCGTCCGAGACGACGAAGCCGCTGCCCGTGACGCCGACGTCGCAGGCCCAGGCGGTGCCGGAGACGCGCACGACCGAGTCGGTGGCGGTCGCCACCTCGGGGTCGTCCGTCGCGACGCTGGGGATGACCGGCGCCTCGGTGGGCGCGTCGAGGGCCTCGACGACCCAGGAGGTGCCCTCGTCGACGACGGTCGACTGCAGCTGCGCGAGGAAGCCGCGGACCGGGTCGGGTGTGAGGTCGTCGATGGTGCGGATGACGGTGGAGCCCGCGACGGAGGTGGTCACCAGCGGGACGCCGAGCAGCGAGACCGCCGAGGTGACGGCGATCCAGACCAGGCCGGTGATGGCGACGCCGGCGACCCCTCCGGCGAGGCGGTCGAGCAGGCCGAGCTTCACTTTGTCGGCGCCGCGGCCGAAGACGGCGCCGATGGTCGCGCCGATCGCGTAGCCGACGCCGAGGAGCAGCACCGCGGTGCCGATCACGGCGAGCAGCCGCCACTCGCTGCCGGCCGCCCAGGCGGAGACCGCGGGAACGGCGAAGGAGGCGGCGATCGCCCCGGCGACCACGCCGGCGAGGCCGCCGAGCGTGCGGAGGAAGCCGCGGCGCAGACCGTCGACGAGCGCGCCGATGAGGCTCAGCACGACGACGGCGTCGACGATCACGGATGCGCCCATGCGGAACTCCTCGCGGGTCGGGATCCTCCAGCATGACCGACCGCGGTTGCGGGGACACCCGGAGGACCCTGCGAGTCCCGGGCGCTGCGTGCTGGTCGAGAGGACGCGGCTGCCCCGCGCGATGCCGGTCGAGAGGACGCGGCTGCGCCGCGACGTGCGGGTCGAGTGGGCGCGTCTGCGCCGCGACGTGCTGGTCGAGTGGGCGCGTCTGCGCCGCGACATGTTGGTCGAGTAGCCCCGGAGGGGCGTATCGAGACCCTCCGTCATCAGCAGAGCGGGTTTGCAGACTCCTCTTCGGACGCTGGTGGATCTCGATACGCCCGCTCCGCGGGCTACTCGATCAGCGAGGCGTAGGGATCCTCCTGGAGGAGATGCCCGCCTGCATGCTGGTCGAGTAGCCCCGCAGGGGCGTATCGAGACCCGCCGTCCTCAGAAGGGCGGGTCAGCAGACTCGTCCTTCCTGCGCTGGTGGATCTCGATACGCCCGCTCCGCGGGCTACTCGATCAGCATGGTTCGCAGGAGACCCGCCTGCCCCGAGGGCACTCGCGTGCCCCTAGAAGAAGGAGATGCAGTACGGCGCCGCGATCGGCGCGAAGAAGCGGTCGACGCTCTCGTGGTCCGCCTCCGCCAGCGTCACCGCGCCGGCCCGCGCCAGCGTGGACGGGCGGGCGGAGCCGAGCAGCAGCGTGCCGAGGTCGGCGACGTCCAGCGACAGGGTCGGCGCGTCGTCGCTGCGCTCCACCCGGCCCTCGCCGCCCTCGACCGTGATGCGGTAGCTGCCGTCGACGAGGCCGAGCTCGTCGCGGACCGCGAGCACCAGCGTGCCGTCGCTCGTCCACGGCCGCGCGCCGAACGCCGCCGCGACGTCGAGCACGCGGGTCCAGATCAGGTCGGCGACCTTCGTCACCTCCACGACGCGCGCGTCGCGCAGGGCCCAGGTCAGCGGGTCGTCGACGGGCGCCATGTCCCAGGTGACGGTCGAGGCGAGGTCGACGGCACCGAGGAAGCCCCAGAGCCCGAGGTAGGCGTCGGCGGTCGCGGCGACGAGGTCGACGACCTCGAGGGTGCGGTCGTCCTCGTCCGGCCCGACGGCCTTGTAGGTGACGTAGCCGTCGAGCTGTCCGTCGGCGTCGAGGTGCACGGCGGAGCGGACGGCGCGGCCCGGCGCGGTCTCGCCGGGCTCGGTGCCGACGGCGTTCGCGGCGTAGCGCGACTGCCGGGTCAGCGAGCCGGGGGTGCGCGCGTGGAAGGCGCGGAAGACCTCCTCGACCCGCGACTGCAGCCAGGTCGTCGCGACGACCTCGACGCGGCCGGCCGGCTCGACCTGCAGGGCGAAGCGCGGGCCGGTGTCGACGCGGATCGAGCGGGTGAACGCCGAGCGGCCGAAGCCGAACCGGCGGTAGATCGAGGCCTCGCTCGCGGTGAGCACGGCGACCGCGGCGCCCGATTCGCGGGCCAGGCGCAGGTCGTCGGTGATCATGGCGCGGAGGACCCCGCGGCGGCGGTGCGTGGCCCGGACGGTGACCTGCGAGACGAGGTGCGCGGCGAGCTCGCGCCCGCGGCCGACCTGCAGCGAGCCGGGGAACGCGGCGTAGGTGGCGACGGGGACGGACTCGCCGTCGATGCCCTCGGGGGAGGCGGAGTCGTGCACCGCGGTCAGCTCGCGCTGGTCGGCGACCATGTGCTCGGCCCAGTCGCGCCACTGCTCCGGCGTGTACTCCTTCTCGTGGAAGCCCGCGTTGATCGCGGTGCCCCAGGCGGCCGTGGCGGCGTCGGGTCCGCCCTCGGCGGTCAGTGCGGCGGGGAAGCGACGGAATTCGAGACCGGGAAGGGACATCCGTCCAGCTTAGGCACCCGGCCTGCGCGGGTGCTGCCCGGGGCGCCGCGGGCGTCCGGCGACGCTCGCCGGGTGCACCTCCGGCTCGTGGAATCGCGTCCGGCTTGCTGGATCCACCCGTTTCCGCGAGCCGAGGGTGTTCTCGCGTGCCCGAGGTTCGGCCCGGGGAGCTACGGCTCGCGGATTCGGGTCGGGCTCGCTGCATCCGCGAGTTTCGGCGTGCCGAGGGTGTTTCCGCGTGCCGGAGGTGCGGCCCGGGGAGTTCCGGCTCGCGGATTCGGGTCGGGCTCGCTGCATCCGCGAGTTTCGGCGTGCCGAGGGTGTTTCCACGTGCCGGAGGCGTGGCCGGGGGAGCTCCGGCTCGTGAAATCGGGTCGGGCACGTGCGATCAGCGGGCTTCCGCGTGCCAAGGGTGTTTCCGCGTGCCGGAGGTGTGGCCCCGGGAGCTTCGGCACGCGGAATCGCATCGGGCTCGCTGCATCCGCGCGTTTCTGCGTGCCGAAGGTGTTTCCGCGTGCCGGAGGTGCAGCACGAGCAGCTCCGGCTCGCGAATTCGGGTCCGGCTCGCCGGATCAGCGGGTTGCCGCGTGCCGAGGCCGGTTCCGCGTGCCCGAGGTGGGTCAGAGGGCGCGCCAGCGCTTCTCCAGCGCGTCGTCGACGGCCTCCGCCAGTGCGGCGAGCGCCCCGGGGCCCGGCGCCGCCGCCACGACCCGCGCGCAGGCCGCCGCGATCGCCGCGCGCCGCCGCGGCAGCGTCGCCGTGAAGGCGCAGTCGCGCAGCAGCAGGAGCACCCGCTCGGCCGGCGCCTCGACCGCCAGCGCCAGCAGCAGCCGCCGCTCGAACGGTGCCTCCGGCACCATCAGCCGCCAGAAGCCGTCCGCGTCCTGGAACGCGGCCGGCGGATCCGGCACCCGGGCCAGCAGTGCGAGCGCCGCGGCCAGCCCGTCGACGTCCGCCAGCGCGACGAGTCCGCGCAGCCGCGACTCCGCATCCGCCCCGGGACCCGGCCCGAGCGTCACCGCGGCGAGCGCGCGCGCGTCGAGCCGTCGCTCCGTCTCCTCGTCCGGCACCGTCTCGTCCGCCGACCACCACGAGAGCAGCGGAGTCGCCGCGACGGCGAAGTCGCCGGGCCGCCGCTCCAGCGCGATCAGCAGGTCCTCCGAGGCGGCCAGCGCCACCAGCGCGTCGACGTCCACGGCGAGCACGGTCCCCGAGGTGGACGGCAGCACGAGGTGCCGCCCCGACGGCGGCACGATCTCCGCCCGGGTCCGCGCGCCGGGCCCGCGGGTGCTCGCGCGCAGGATCGCCGCCTCGAGTGTGTCCGAGCCCGCCTCCGAGCCCGCCCGCGCCGCATCGCCCCCGAAGATCCGTCCACCGCGCGCCATCCCGCCACGCTACCGTCGGCGGCATGACCCGCCTCGTCGCCCTCCTCCGCGGAGTGAACGTCAACGGCCGCACCGTCCGCAGCGCGGACCTCGCCGCCACCGTCGAGAGCGTCGGCGGCACCGCCGTCCGCACCGTGCTCGCCAGCGGCAACGCCGCCTTCGACTCCGACCGCGACCTGGCCGAGCTGAAGCCCGTGCTGGAGGCGGCCCTCGGCGAGCGCTTCGGCTACGACGCCTGGATCGTCCTCGTCACGCAGGAGGCGCTCGCCGCGGCCGCCGCCGCCTACCCGTTCGAGCGGATCGACGAGACCGCCCACCCCTACGTCGTCTTCGGCTCCGACTCCGCCGCCCTCGACGCGGCCGAGTCCGCGATCGGCGCGACCGACCCGGACGTCGAGCTGCTCGCCCGCGGCGACGGCGTCCTCTACTGGCGCTGCCCGAAGGGCTCCTCCACCGACACTCCGGCCGCGAAGATCCTGGCCCGGGCCGTCTTCCGCTCGACCACGACGACCCGCAACCTCCGCACCGTGGAGAAGCTCGTCACCGCCTGAGGTAGGGACGCCCCGGCCCTTTCCGGCTGAGAACTCGCACATTCTTTGGTTAGGCTGTCCTTAGTGCACGGCGTCCGTCGCCTGTTGCGCGCCACGACCACAGCCTTCCGAAAGGGAACAATGCCCCGCGCCACCAAGTCGCTCGCGCTCGTCGCGACCGCCCTGCTCACCGTCGGCCTCGCCGGCTGCTCGTCCGCCGCGGCCGGCTCCGACACCGCCGACAGCGACTTCACCCCGATCACCATCGAGCACGCCCTCGGCACCACGACCATCGAGTCGCAGCCGGAGCGCGTCGCGACCGTCAACTGGGCCAACCACGAGGTCCCGCTCGCGCTCGGCGTGGTCCCGGTCGGCATGGCCGCCGCGAACTTCGGTGACGACGACGGCGACGGACTGCTCCCCTGGGTGTCCGAGAAGCTCGAGGAGCTCGGCGGCGAGACCCCCGTCCTCTTCGACGAGACCGACGGCATCGACTTCGAGGCCGTGGCCGACACCCAGCCCGACGTGATCCTCGCCGCCTACTCCGGCCTCACGCAGGAGGACTACGACACGCTGACCGAGATCGCGCCCGTCGTCGCCTACCCCGAGACCGCCTGGGGCACCTCCTGGCGCGACACCATCACCTTCAACAGCGAGGCGATGGGCATGGCCGACGAGGGCGCCGCGCTCATCGGCGAGCTCGAGACCGAGATCGAGGAGAAGGTCGCCGCGCACCCGCAGCTCGCCGGCGCCTCGGCGATGTTTCTCACCCACGTCGACCTGACCGACCTCAGCCAGGTCAGCTTCTACACGACGCACGACACCCGCCCGGCCTTCTTCGAGGACCTCGGCCTGACCACGCCGGAGAGCATCGCGACCGCCTCGGCCACCACCGACGCGTTCTCGCTCACCCAGAGCGCCGAGCAGGCGGACGCGTTCAACGACGTCGACGTCATCGTCACCTACGGCGACGACGAGCTCGTCAACACCCTCAAGGCCGACCCGCTGCTCTCGCAGATCCCGGCCGTGCAGAACGATGCCATCGTGCGCCTGCCCTCCACGCCGCTCGGCACCGCCGCGAACCCGACCCCGCTGTCGATCTCGTACGTGCTGGACGACTACCTCGCCATGCTGGCCGAGGCCGCGGACAAGGCGGCGTGATCCACTCCCGCCCGACTGCGTGAGCTCCGACCGCGTGACCCTCACCGCACCTCCCGTAACCGTCGCCGCCGCCGTGCGGCGCCCGAGGCGTCTGCGCGCCCTCTGGCTGCTCGTCGCACTCCTGGTGCTGGCCGGGGTCGGCGTGCTCTCGGTGCTGATCGGCTCGCGCGACGTGGCCTGGAGCGACGTGGTCGCTGCGCTCGGCGGCTCCACCGACGGCTTCGGGCAGGCCGCGGTCGCCAAGCGCCTCCCGCGCACCGTCCTCGCCGGGGTCGCGGGCGCCGCGCTCGGGGTCGCCGGCGTGCTGATGCAGGGCGTCACCCGCAATCCGCTCGCCGACCCCGGGATCCTCGGCGTCAACACCGGCGCCTCGCTCGCGGTCGTCACCGGCATCGTCTTCTTCGGCCTGTCGACCGCGAACGGCTTCATCTGGGTCGCGATCGGCGGCGCGGCCGTCGCCGCCGTCTTCGTCTACGTCGTCGGCTCGCTCGGCCGCGGGGGAGCGACGCCGCTCAAGCTCGCGCTCGCCGGCGCCGCCACCTCCGCCGCGCTCGTCTCCGTGATCAGCGCGATCGTCCTGCCGCGCGCCGACCTCTCCGGCGGCATCCGCTCCTGGCAGATCGGCGGGGTCGGCGGCGGCACCTTCGCGAGCATCGGCCAGGTCCTGCCCTTCCTCGCCGTCGGGCTCGTGCTCTGCGTGCTCTCGGCGAAGAGCCTCAACACGCTGGCCCTCGGCGACGAGCTGGCGGCCGGCCTCGGCGAGCGCGTGGCGCTGGCCCGCGGCGCGGCGGCCCTCGGCGCCGTCGTCCTCTGCGGAGCGACCACCGCGGTCACCGGGCCGATCGGCTTCGTCGGGCTGGTCGTCCCGCACGCCTGCCGGCTGATCGTCGGCGTCGACCACCGCTGGCTGCTCCCCTTCTCCGCGGTCGCCGGCGCGGTCCTGCTGATCGGCGCGGACGTCGTCGGCCGGATCGTCGCGCGCCCGAGCGAGATCGACGTCGGCATCATCACCGCGCTGATCGGCGCCCCCGTCTTCATCGCGATCGTCCGCGGGCAGAAGGTGCGCGAGCTGTGACCGCCGTGCAGTCCCGGCCCGCCGCCCGCTCCGCCGCGCCCTCCGCCACGGCTCTCGCCGTCGCGGCGAGCCGCCGCCGCCGCGGGGCCCGCCGCCGCACCGTGGTCGCCGTGCTCGTCGCGCTGCTCGTCGTCGTCTTCGCCGTCTCCCTGATCGTCGGGCAGACGATCTACTCGCCGGCCGAGGTCGTCCGGGTGATCCTCGGCGAGCAGGTCCCCGGCGCCTCCTTCACGGTCGGGCGCCTGCGCCTGCCGCGCGCGATCCTCGGCGTGCTCGTCGGCCTCTGCTTCGGCCTCGGCGGCGTCGCCTTCCAGACGATGCTGCGCAATCCGCTGGCCAGCCCCGACATCATCGGCATCAGCGCCGGAGCGAGCGCCGCCGCGGCCTTCGCCATCGTCACGCTCTCGCTCGGAGCGACGCAGGTCTCGGTCCTCGCCATCGCGGCCGGCCTCCTGGTCGCGCTCGTCGTCTACGCCCTCTCCTACCGGAGCGGCGTGGCCGGCACCCGGCTGATCCTGATCGGGATCGGCGTCGCCGCGATGCTCGACAGCGTCACCGCCTACGTGCTCTCCCGCGCCGCCGCCTTCGACTTCCAGGAGGCCAGCCGCTGGCTGACCGGCAGCCTCAACGGCGCGCGCTGGAGCGAGGTCGTGCCGGTGCTGATCGCCGTGGTCGTCCTGACCCCGGTGCTGCTCGCCCGCTCGCGCGACCTCTCCGGCACCCAGCTCGGCGACGACACCGCCTCCGCCCTCGGCATCCGGGTGAACCGCACGCGCCTCGTCGTCATCGTCGCCGCCGTCGGCCTGATCGCCTTCGCGACCGCCGCGGCCGGGCCGATCGCGTTCGTCGCCTTCCTCTCCGGCCCGATCGCCGCCCGGCTGGTCGGCCCCGGCCGCTCGCTGCTGATCCCGTCCGCGCTGGTCGGCGCGCTGCTCGTGCTCGTCGCCGACCTCGTCGGGCAGTACGCGCTGGGCCTGCGCTACCCGGTCGGCGTCGTCACCGGCGTGCTCGGCGCGCCGTACCTGATCTACCTCATCGTCCGCAGCAACCGATCGGGAGGGTCCCTGTGACCGCCGAGCACACCCTCACCGTCGACGCGCTCACCCTGGGCTACGGCGACCGCACCGTCGTCGAGGGCCTCGACCTCGTCGTCCCGCCCGGCCGAATCACCGCGATCGTCGGCGCGAACGCCTGCGGGAAGTCGACCCTCCTGCGCTCGATGTCGCGGCTGCTGGCGCCGCGCGCCGGCACCGTGCTGCTCGACGGCAAGGCCGTGCACAGGACGCCGGCGAAGCAGCTCGCCCGCACCCTGGGCCTCCTGCCGCAGTCGCCGATCGCTCCGGAGGGGATCACCGTCGCCGATCTCGTCGGCCGCGGCCGCCACCCGCACCAGGGCATCCTCAGCCGCTGGAACGCGCACGACGACGAGGCCGTCGCCACGGCCCTCGACGCGACCGACACCGCCGCCCTCGCCGACCGCGCCGTCGACGAGCTCAGCGGCGGCCAGCGCCAGCGGGTCTGGATCGCGATGGCCCTCGCCCAGGAGACCGACCTGCTGCTGCTGGACGAGCCGACCACCTTCCTCGACGTCAGCCATCAGGTCGAGGTGCTCGACCTGCTCGTCGACCTCAACCGGAACCGCGGCACGACCGTCGTGATGGTGCTGCACGACCTCAACCTCGCGGCCCGCTACGCCGACCACCTCGTCGCCCTGGCCGGCGGCACCGTGCACGCCGCCGGCACCCCCGCCGAGGTCCTGACCGAGGACACCGTCCGCGCCGTCTTCGGCCTCGACAGCCGCATCATCACCGACCCCACCTCCGGCACCCCGCTGATGCTCCCGCTCGGCCGCCACCGCCTGACCGCCGGCCCGGGCGAGGCCGACCTGCAGCCCCTCGGCTGACCGCCCCGGCGCGGCACCCCTCCCGGCTGACGCGTCGCTGATCCGCCGAGTCGACGCGCAGTGGGGCCTACGGCTCGGCCAGCGCCCGTCCCGGGTCCGCTCGCGGGCTGCGCCGCGACCGAGTGGACGCGAACCGGGGCCCGCGACCGCACCAGGGCCCGGTGCGCGTCCGTTCGGAGGCGCGGCGCCCGGACAGACCGCCTGACGGGCCGCACAACGAAGGCCGAGCGCCCGGGATCGCCCGGAGATCCGCGGATCCGGTCGTCCGGCCTTCGTTCCGCGGACGACTCCGCGCGCACCGGCGCGCACACGCCGCGCAGACCGTCCGGGGCCCGCAGATGTCGGACGTGTAAACGGTTCCAGACGGCGACCGGGGGGCGTATACGATACCCGGTGTCCGCGCGGACGGCCTGTCGACGGCGGAGCCCACCGCACCCGTGCCCCGACCAGAGGTCCTCCCCGCTGTGACTGCTTCACCGACGCGCCCCGACGCCTCCGCCCTCGGCCGGGCGAAGGCGCTGCTCTTCGACCTCGACGGGGTGCTCACCCCCACCGCCGACGTGCACATGCAGGCCTGGGCCCGCCTCTTCACGCCGTACCTCGAGTCGCGCGGCATCGCCGAGGGCTACACCGACGCCGACTACTTCCGGTACATCGACGGCCGCCCCCGCTACGACGGCGTCCGCGCGCTGCTCGCCTCGCGCGGCATCACCCTCCCCGAGGGCTCGCCGAGCGACGACCCCGCCCTCGAGACCGTCTGCGGGCTCGGCAACCGGAAGAACGACGCCTTCAACCAGACCCTCGCCGAGAACGGCGTCGCCCCGTACCCGGGCTCGCTCGCCCTGGTCGACGCCGCGATCGCCGCGGGCGTCGAGGTGGCCGTCGTCACCTCCTCCCGCAACGGCGTGCCGGTGCTCGAGGCCGCGGGGATCCGCGACCGCTTCGAGGTCGTCGTCGACGGGCTGCTCGCCGCCCGCGACTCGATCGCCGGCAAGCCCGCGCCGGACACCTACCTGCACGCCGCGCAGCTGCTCGGGCTGACCGCGGCCGAGTGCGTGGTCGTCGAGGACGCCCACTCCGGAGTCGCCGCCGGCCGCGCGGGCGCCTTCGGCCTCGTCGTCGGCGTCGACCGCGGCGTCGGCCGCGACACCCTCCTCGAGCACGGCGCCGACATCGTCGTCGACGACCTGGCCGAGCTGCTCCCCTTCCTCCCCTCCGCCCCCGCCCCCGAGGACGCCGCATGAACCCCATCACCTCCGACCCGCTCGACCGCAACCGGTTCCCGGTCGACGAGTGGTCGCTGATCGAGACCGAGTTCGCCACCGAGCTGCAGGGGCGCACCGAGACGCTCTTCGCGACCGGCAACGGCTACCTGGGCCTGCGCGGCAACGTCGAGGAGGGCCGCGACGGCTACGCCTACGGCACCTTCATCAACGGCTTCCACGAGACCTGGCCCATCCGGCACGCGGAGGAGGCGTTCGGCTTCGCCCGCGTCGGCCAGACGATCGTCAACGTGCCGGACGCGAAGATCATCCGCCTCTACGTCGACGACGAGCCGTTCGTGCTGAGCGAGGCCGACGTCCTCGCCTACACGCGCCGCCTCGACTTCGCGAACGGCGTGCTCACCCGCGAGCTGGAGTGGCGCACCCCCTCGGGCAAGCGCGTGCTGATCCGCTCGCGCCGCCTGGTCTCCTTCACCGACCGGCACCTCGCGATCCTCGACTACGAGGTCGAGATGCTCGACCACGACGCCTCGGTGCTGATCTCGAGCCAGATCCTCAACCGCCAGGACGGCGTCGACGAGTACCACGCGCCCTCGGGCAGTGAGGCCGCCGGCTTCGACCCGCGCAAGGCCGAGTCGTTCGAGGACCGGGTGCTGCAGCCGCAGCTCAAGCGGGTCAGCGGCACGCGCTACCTGCTCGGCTACCGCACCACCAACTCCCGGATGACCGTCGCCTGCGGTGCCGAGCACGTGCTCGAGACCGAGAACGAGTGGGACCAGACCTCCCAGATCGACGACGACCTCGCCAAGCACGTCTACCGCGTGAAGGCGAAGGCCGGCGTCCCGGTGCGCCTGGTGAAGACGCTGACCTACCACACCTCTCGCGGCGTCCCCGTGCGCGAGCTCGCCGACCGCTGCGACCGCACGCTCGACCGCGCCCGCGAGACCCCGGTGGAGGAGCAGTTCACCAAGCAGCGCGAGTGGCTCGACGACTTCTGGCTCCGCTCCGACGTGCAGATCGACGGCCAGGCGGCGATCCAGCAGGCCACCCGCTGGAACCTCTTCCAGCTGGCGCAGTCCACTGCCCGCACGGACGGCGGCGGCGTCGCGGCCAAGGGCGTCTCGGGCTCCGGCTACGGCGGGCACTACTTCTGGGACACCGAGGTCTACGTCCTCCCGTTCCTCAGCTACACGGCCCCGCTCGTGGCGCGGAACGCCCTGCGCTTCCGCCAGAACATGCTCGAGGCGGCCCGCTCGCGCGCGGCCGAGCTCAACCAGCGCGGCGCGCTCTTCCCCTGGCGCACCATCAACGGCCAGGAGTCGTCGGCGTACTACGCCGCCGGCACCGCGCAGTACCACATCGACGCCGACATCTCCTATGCGCTGATGCAGTACGTGGGCGCGACCGGCGACGACGACTTCCTCGCCCGCGGCGCGATCGACATCCTGGTCGAGACCGCGCGGATGTGGGCCGACCTGGGCTTCTGGCGCAGCAACGGCGACGACCACTTCCACATCCACGGCGTCACCGGGCCGGACGAGTACACGACCGTCGTCAACGACAACCTGTACACGAACGTGATGGCCCGCTCGAACCTGCGCGCGGCCGCCCGCGCCGTCGAGCTGCTGAAGGCCGTCGAGCCGTCGGCCTACGAGCGGATGGTCGCCCGGCTGCTGCTCGACGAGGACGAGGTCATCGAGTGGGCCCGCGCGGCCGACAAGATGCACATCCCCTTCGACGCCCGCGCCGGCATCCACCCGCAGGACGCGGCGTTCCTCGAGAAGGAGCTCTGGGACCTCGAGAACACCCCGGCGTCCAAGCGCCCGCTGCTGCTGCACTTCCACCCGCTGGTGATCTACCGCTTCCAGGTGCTCAAGCAGGCCGACGTCGTGCTCGCGCTGCTGCTGCAGGGCAACGAGTTCACGGCGGAGCAGAAGCGCGCCGACTTCGAGTACTACGACGCGCTGACCACCGGCGACTCGACGCTGTCGGCGGTCGTGCAGTCGATCATCGCGGCCGAGGTCGGCTACAGCGAGCTGTCGCGGCACTACTTCCTCTCGGCGCTGTTCGTCGACCTCGCCGATCTGCACCGCAACACGGCGGACGGCATCCACGTCGCCTCGACCGGCGGCGTCTGGAGCGCCCTGGTCTACGGCTTCGGCGGGATGCGCGACCACGGCGGGCGGATCACGCTCGACCCGCGCCTCCCCGACGACTGGGACCGCCTGACCTTCCGCATCACGCTGCACGGCACGCGGGTGCGGGTCGCGGTGACCCAGGAGGCGGTGCTGCTGACCGTCGAGGACGGCGACGCCGCGGCGATCACCGTCCGCGGCGAGCGGGTGCACGTCGAGTCCGGCAACCCGGTCCGCGTCGGCCTCGGCCACCAGGGCCCCCGCCTCACCGGAGCGCCGACCACCTCCGACATCGAGGGCACCCGCCGCTCCGACGGCACCGTGATCACCGCCTCCATCCCCACCATCTCGATGACCCCGGAGCCCGAGGTGCTGACGGGCCCGTAGCCCCTCCTCGCGATGGAGCGGCTGCGCCGCCCGCCCTTCCTTCGCTGATCGAGCGGGACGCTCCGCCATTCGCTGATCGAGCGGCTGCGCCGCGCCCCCTCACCGATCGAGCGGCTGCGCCGCGCTCCCTCGCCGAGAGAGTGGCCCACCCAGCGGGCGCGGTTCATGCTGATCGAGTAGCCCGCGCAGCGGGCGTATCGAGATCCACCACCGCATGCACGTGGGGTCTCGATACGCCCCTTCGGGGCTACTCGACCAGCATGGTGGAAGCGATCCCGCGCCGGCCGGACTCGTCCTTCGCCGATCGAGCGGCTGCGCCGCGCTCTCTCGTCGACTCAGCTGCCTGCTGAGCGGGCACCGTCCATGCTGATCGAGTAGCCCGCGCAGCGGGCGTATCGAGATCCACCACCGCATGCACGTGGGGTCTCGATACGCCCCTTCGGGGCTACTCGACCAGCATGGTGGAAGCGATCCCGCGCCGGCCGGACTCGTCCTTCGCCGATCGAGCGGCTGCGCCGCGCTCTCTCGTCGACTCAGCTGCCTGCTGAGCGGGCACCGTCCATGCTGATCGAGTAGGCCGCGCAGCGGGCGTATCGAGATCCACCACTGCATGCACGTGGGGTCTCGATACGCCCCTTCGGGGCTACTCGACCAGCATGGTCGGCAGTGCTCTTCGCTCGTTCTGGACCGCCCGGCCGCACCGAGCGCCGCCCGACGCGCCTCCGCGGAGCCGCCCCGCCGGCCGCTGCTAGCGTCGCCCGATGGTCATGAGCAGTACTCGGTTTCCCTCGGCGGCGCAGTCGACCGTCGCGGTCGTCAGCGACTACGCGCTCGACTACACCGGCGGGGCGCAGACGGCGATGGTCGCGGAGTGCCGGAGCCTCGTGGAGGCGGGCGTCCGCGTCCTGCTGGTCGTCCCCCGCTCCGCCACGACGCTGCCGCTCGACGGCATCGACGTCCGCTTGATCCCGGCGCCCCGGATCCCCGTCGCGCAGCTGCCGGTCGTCCGCAACTCCCGCCGCACCCGGGCCCTGCTCGAGCGGCTGCTCCGCGACGAGGGGGTCGGCGCCGTCCACGTCCACTCCGAGTTCGGCCTCGCGGTCGCCGCACTGGAGGTCGCCGCGGCGCTCTCGATCCCCTCGGTCGCCACGGTGCACACCTTCTTCTGGCGCGGAGTGCCCGGTCGCGCCGGCCGCCTGCTCGCCCCGCTCGCCGCGACCTACGTCGCCGCCGTGTCGGGCGTCCGACCGCGGCCGGACCGCGGCGGCGACGACCGCCTCGGCGCGCTCCTCCGCGAGGTCACCCGGAGCGCCGCCGCCCGCGCGGATCTCGTGATCTCCCCGTCGGCCCACCAGGCCGAGGCGCTCCGTCGCGCGGGCCTGGAGCGGGTGGAGGTGCTGCCCAACACCGTGATCCGGCGGGACTCCAGCCACCGCATCGAGGAGCGCGTCGCGGCGGACACCCCCGGTCCGCTCCGCTTGCTCTGGGTCGGCCGGTGCGCACCGGAGAAGCGGCTCGTCCCGTTCGTCGAGGCCTGCCTCGCCGTCCTCGCCCGCGACCCCGAGGCCCTCCGCGTCGAGGTGATCGGCACCGGTCCGTCACTCGCCCGCGCCGTCCGGCTCGCCGCGGGATCCCCGGCGGTCGTCTTCCGCGGTTTCGTCGAGAACCGCCGCATCGGCGACGCCGTCCGCCGCTCCGATCTCGTCGCCCTGACCTCGTCCGGCTTCGACAACCAGCCGATGGTCGTCGTCGAGGCGCTGCAGGGCGGCCGCGGGATCCTCTACGTCGACCCGGCCCTCACGGAGGGCCTCGACGGCCCGGGACTGCTCGCACCCGTCGAGCCGAGCGCTTTCGCCGAGTACCTCGAGCGGCTCTGCCGCGACCGCGCCCCGGTCCGCGCGGCGGCCGCGGCGGCACGGACCGCCTTCGCCGCCTTCGCGCCCGAGGCCCACGCCGCGGCCGTCCTCGCGCTGCACGGCGCAGCGCGCGAGATCGCGGGTCTGCGCGCCGCGCGGGAGTAGCGCGGCCGGACGTCAGGCCGTGGCGACCAGCGCGCGCACCGCGGAGGTGAAGAACGCGAGCCCGTCCACGCCGGAGCGCATCGCGGCAGGGGTGTCCGGGCCGAAGCCCGGCTCGACCGCGTGCTCGGGGTGCGGCATCAGGCCGACGACGTTGCCGCGCGCGTTCGCGACTCCGGCGATGTCGTTCATCGAGCCGTTCGGGTTCGCGCCGAGGTAGCGGAAGACCACGCGGCCCTCGCCCTCGAGCTCCGCGAGCGTCTCGGCCGAGGCGATGTAGCCGCCCTCGCCGTTCTTCAGCGGGATGGTGATCTCCTGGCCGGCCTCGAAGTCGCTGGTCCAGACGGTGGCGGCGTTCTCGACGACGAGCCGCTGGTCGCGGCAGACGAAGGAGCCGACGTCGTTGCGGATCAGGCCGCCGGGCAGCAGGTGCGCCTCGGTCAGCATCTGGAAGCCGTTGCAGATGCCGAGGACGGGGGTGCCGGCGTTCGCCGCGTCGATCACCTCGCGCATGATCGGCGAGTGCGAGGCGATGGCGCCGCAGCGCAGGTAGTCGCCGTAGGAGAAGCCGCCGGGCAGCACGATCGCGTCGACGCCGTCGAGGTCGTGGTCGCCGTGCCAGAGGGCCACGGGCTCCGCACCGGCGAAGCGGACCGCGCGCTGGGCGTCGCGGTCGTCGAGCGAGCCGGGGAAGGTGATGACGCCGATCCGCATGCTCAGGCCTCCGGGTAGTGGATGCCGACGACGTCCTCGATGACCGAGTTCGACAGCATGTCGTCCGCCAGGGCGGCGATCGAGGCGCGGACCTCGTCGGTCACCTCGTCGACGGTGATCTCGAAGCGCTTGCCCACCCGCACGCCCGTGACGGCGGAGTGGCCGAGGCGCGAGAGCGCGCCGGCGACGGCCTTCCCCTGCGGATCGAGCAGCTCGGCCTTGGGCATGACTTCAACGACGATCGTGGGCACCGTGTTCTCCGGAGTCTCGAGGGGCTGTGCGGATCTCCGCGCGCCCATCGTACCCGCCCGGCTTTCCGGCGATCCGTCCCGGGATCGCCCGTCTCGACGGGCCGTCCGCTCAGGCCGCCGCGGTCACCCGCAGGGTGTTGGCCCACGGGTCCTCGAAGGACAGCGTGCGCCCGTCGTCCGCGGTGGCGACCTTCGCGCTGCGCAGGCGCTCGCCGAGCGCACCCAGATCGTCCGCCGCCGGCACCACGATCTCGACCTGCCCCAGTCCGAGCGCGAGCTGCCGCCGACCGGCGCCGAGCGAGTTCCAGGTGTTCATCGCCATGTGGTGGTGGTAGCCGCCGGCCGAGACGAAGAGCGCCTGCCCGCCGTAGGCGATCGTCGTCTCGAAGCCGAGCCGGTCGACGTAGAACTCCTTCGCCGTCGCGACGTCGCCGACGCTGAGGTGCACATGGCCGACCGAGGCGCCGCCGAGCCGCGGCTGCGCGATCGCCTCCTCGGTCAGGTGCTCCCGGAGGAACGCGTTCGGGTCGAGGAAGAGCGTCGACATCTCGATCCGCCCGTGCGTCCAGGACCACTGGCTGCGGTCGCGGTCCCAGTAGAGCTCGACGCCGTTGTGCTCCGGGTCGTCGAAGTAGAACGCCTTGCTCACCAGGTGGTCGGAGCTGCCGGTGAAGGAGCCGGGGTGCCGGGTCGCGACGCTGTGCACGGCGGCGGCGAGCGCCGCCTCCGACTCGAAGAGGATCGCGGTGTGGAACAGGCCGGCGCTGCGCGGGGCGGCGTGCCGCAGCTCCGGAGCGTGCTGGAGGATCACCGCGGGGACGCCGCCGCGGCCGAGCACCGCGACCGAGCCGTCCTGCGAGAGCAGGTCGAGCAGGACGGCGTCGCGGTAGTAGGCGACCATCGCGTCGAGGTCGGCGACGCGCAGCGTGACCGCCCCCATCACGGTGTCGGGGGCGAGCAGGTCGGACGAGGAGGTGGTCATGCCGGTCATGCTAGGTCCAACTCAGTTGTAGCCACAACTATTTCCGAGCGGGAGGAAGTCGGAGGAGGGGGCGCCGCCGGGTTCATAGGATCGCCATAGGCAGCGTCCAGCCCGCGCGATGCGGCGGGTCGTCGAATGGACTCCGGTCGCCGTCAGGGGCGGCCCCGGCCACGAGGACGCATCATGAACGAGTCACCCGAATCCCACGGCGCCGAGCGCGAGCCCGCTGCCACCGCGACGGACCCCACCGGCGCCGAGGAGCGCCAGGCGCTCCGGACCGACGACCGTCGTCGTCGCCGTCGCGCCCTGATCGCTGGCGGTGCTGGGCTCGCCCTGCTGATCGGCGTCACCGCGGGCGGCGTCTCGCTCGCCGGCCGCTCCGAGTCCGCCTCGGCCGCCTCGTCGAGCGCCGCCAGCACCATCGTCTACCCCGGCGGCTCCCGCGGCTCCTTCGGCGGCGGCATCGTCGTGCTGCCCTACTCGGGCGGATCCTCCTCGGGAGACGGCTCCGGCAGTGGGTCGGTCTACGGATACGGATACGGCTCGGGCTCGGGCGGCACCGGCTCGGGGACCTCCGGTTCCACGTCGACGTCCACGGCGACCGACGCCGTCCCCGCGAGCACCGCGCAGACCGCCGGCGTCGTCACGATCACCTCCGACCTCACCTACGAGGGCGCGACCTCCGCCGGCACCGGCGTCATCCTCACCTCCGACGGCATGATCCTCACCAACAACCACGTCGTCGAGGGCTCCACCAGCATCACCGTCACGGTCGAGAGCACCGGGCAGGCGTACACCGCCCGCGTCGTCGGCACCGACAAGACCAACGACATCGCCGTGCTCCAGCTCGTGAACGCCTCGGGCCTCACCCCGGCGACCCTCGACACCGACGGAGTCGCGGTCGGCGATGCCGTCACCGCCGTCGGCAACGCGAAGGGCACCGGCACCCTGGTCGCCGCGGCCGGCACCGTCGAGGCCCTCGGCCAGAGCATCACCACCCAGGCCGAGACCGGCATCACCGGCGAGAAGCTCACCGGCCTGATCCAGGTCGACGCGGACATCGTCGCGGGCGACTCGGGCGGCCCGCTGGTCGACGCGGCCGGGAAGGTCGTCGGCATCGACACCGCCGCCTCCAGTGGAACCGCGGACATCACCGGCTTCGCCATCCCGATCTCGAAGGCCCTGGACATCGTCGCGACGATCGAGGCGGGCGCCGACACGTCGACCGTCGCGATCGGCTACCCGGCCTTCCTCGGCGTCTCGCTGCCGTCCGGCACGACGGCGGGCACCGCCTCCGGAGCCGTCTCGGGCGCGAGCACCCCGGCCGGCGCTCTGATCGCCGGCGTGATCGAGGGCACCCCCGCTGCCGCCGCCGGCCTCGTCGCCGGCGACGTCGTCACCGCGGTCGACGGCACGGCCGTCGCCTCGGGCGACGCCCTCTCCGCGGACCTGGCCCAGCGCGAGCCCGGCGAATCGGTCACCCTCACCTGGACCACCGCCGCCGGCACCTCGCAGTCCGCGACCGTCACCCTCGTCGAGGGCCCGGTCGCCTAGGAGTGGTCCGCTGCGCGGGCTCGTTCATCAGCGAGAAGCATGCTGGTCGAGGAGCCGCGGAGCGGCGGCCATGCTGGTCGAGTAGCCGCGGAGCGGCGTATCGAGACCCGCCGTGCCCAGCAGGGCAGCCTGCAGACCCGCGTGCTGACGGGGTGGATCTCGATACGCCCGCTGCGCGGGCTACTCGATCAGCATGAAGCCGCGGGATGCGAGCGCATGCGAACATGCTGGTCGAGTAGCCGCGCAGCGGCGTATCGAGACCCACCCGCCAGCACCCGCACGCGGCGCCGGCACTCCCCCCGCGACGCGCCGTTGTTTTGAACTATTCAACACAACTCGGTAGCCTTGTCCCCATGACGATGACGGACGACCGGCTGAGAGCCTCCGGGCTCAAGGCCACCGCGACCCGGCGGGCCGTCCTGCAGGCGCTCGAGGGGCATCCGCACTCCGACGTCGATCAGATCCTCGCGCGGGTGCGCGTCGATCTGCCCGACGCCTCGGCCCAGGCCGTGTACGGCGTCCTCGCCGCCTTCACCGAGGCCGGCCTCACCCGCCGCATCGAGCCGGAGGGTCACGCCCGCCGCTTCGAGCTCCGCGTCGGCGACAACCACCACCACGTCGTCTGCCGCAGCTGCGGCGCCGTCGCCGACGTCGACTGCGTCGTCGGCCAGGCGCCCTGCCTGCACCCGTCGTCGTCGAGCGGCTTCGCCATCGACACGGCCGACATCACGTTCTGGGGCACCTGCCCCGACTGCCTCGCGCAGGCCGAGACCCGGCCGGCGCCCGCCATCACCGCCGCGGAGGGCGAGACAGCGCTCCGCCGACAGGAGGATTCATGACCGAGGAACGATTCACGACGACCGATGCCGGAGCCCCCGTCGCCAGCGACGAGCACTCGCTCAGCGTCGGAGCCGACGGCCCCATCGCGCTCCACGACCACTACCTCCTCGAGAAGCTCGCGCAGTTCAACCGCGAGCGCATCCCGGAGCGCGTCGTCCACGCCAAGGGCGGCGGCGCCTTCGGCCGCTTCGTCACCACCGGCGACGTCAGCGCGTACACCCGCGCCGCGCTGTTCCAGCCCGGCGTCGAGACCGAGATGCTCGCCCGCTTCTCCACCGTCGCCGGCGAGCAGGGCTCGCCCGACACCTGGCGCGACCCGCGCGGCTTCGCGCTGAAGTTCTACACGAGCGAGGGCAACTACGACCTCGTCGGCAACAACACCCCGGTGTTCTTCCTCCGCGACGGCATCAAGTTCCCCGACTTCATCCGCTCGCAGAAGCGCCTGCCCGGCACTCACCTCCGCGACCACGACATGCAGTGGGACTTCTGGACCCTCTCGCCCGAGTCGGCGCACCAGGTCACCTGGCTGATGGGCGACCGCGGACTGCCGAGCTCGTGGCGGCACATGGACGGCTTCGGCTCGCACACCTACCAGTGGGTCAACGCCGCCGGCGAGCGCTTCTGGGTGAAGTACCACTTCAAGACGAACCAGGGCATCGAGATCCTCAGCCAGGAGCAGGCCGACCAGATCGCCGGCGAGGACGCGGACTTCCACATCCGCGACCTGTCCGCTGCGATCGATCGTGGCGACCACCCCTCGTGGACCCTCTCCGTCCAGGTCATGCCGTACGCCGACGCCGAGTCCTACCGGTTCAACCCGTTCGACCTCACCAAGGTCTGGCCGCACGCGGACTACCCGCTGATCGAGGTCGGCACGATGACCCTCGACCGCAACCCGGAGAACTACTTCGCGCAGATCGAGCAGGCGACCTTCGCTCCCTCGAACTTCGTGCCCGGGATCGAGGCCAGCCCCGACAAGATGCTGCTCGCGCGCATCTTCAGCTACGCCGATGCGCACCGCTACCGCGTGGGCACCAACCACGCGCAGCTGCCGGTCAACGCCGCGAAGTCGCCGGTGCACTCGTACTCGAAGGACGGCGCGATGCGCTTCGACTTCCAGCGCTCCGAGGTGCCCGTCTACGCGCCGAACACGATGGGCGGCGCGCACGCCGACCCCGCCCGCGCGGCGGAGGGTCCCGGCTGGGAGACCGACGGCGCGCTCACGCGGGCCGCGGCGACCCTGCACCCCGAGGACGACGACTTCGGCCAGGCCGGCACGCTCTACCGCGACGTCCTCGACGACGACGCCAAGGCGCGACTGGTCGCGAACATCGCCGGCCACGTCTCCAAGGTGACCCGCCCGGAGCTGCGCCAGCGCGTGCTCCAGTACTGGGCGAACGTGGACAGCTCGCTGTCGCAGCGCGTCGCCGAGGCCCTCGAGCCCTCCGCCCCCGGCGCGGACGTCTCGCCGGAAGAGGTCGGCATCCACGCCTGACCCCCTGGTGCGCGGCACCGGCTGAGCCCGGCGCCGCGCACCTCCGCCCGGTCCCCCCGGACCGAGCGCCCCCGAGCAGCGGGCGGCGCGGGCTGTCGCATGCGGCCCCGCGCCGTCCGCTTCCCCGTCCGAGGGAGTCATCCCTTCGAGCGCGGCCGCGTCATCCCGGGAACCCGAGGCGTCGCTGCCAGTCGGCTAGCACCTCCCCGCTGACGTCGAAGAGCTCGGTGCCCCGGTGCGGAGCATCGATCTCGGTGCTCGTCACGCGCACGCCGCTCGGCAGGATCTCCACGATCGCGGCTCCCGATGCGGCGATCGACCGCTCGTGCTGCGGCCCGGCGAGCACGTCGGTCCGGTTCGCGGCACCGGGAGCGACCACCACCGGAGCCGGGTGGGTCGTGTCGACGAAGGCGTGGTGCCAGTGCCCGGCGAGCACCGCCAGGAGCGTCGAACCCTCGACCGCCTCCCAGAAGTCGTGCGGATTCGCGAGTCCCATCCGCCGGTGCAGCGGGGTGACCGCCTCGATCGGCGGGTGGTGCAGCACCACGACCGTCGGCGTCTCCGGGTCCTCGGCCACTCGACTCCGCAGCCAGGCCAGCGTCGGCTCGGCGAGGAGTCCCCAGGACGCTCCGCCCGGAACGGAGGAGTCGAGCGCGAGGATCCGCACCCCGCGCATGACGACCTCGGTGTTCCAGGCCCCGTCGGAGCCGAAGCCCTCGCGGTCGTCGTGATTGCCGAGGGCGAGCACGAGCGCGGCATCCCGCTCGGCGCACCACTCCTCGAGCCTCGCGCGCAGAACCCGGTAGGACTCGGCATCGCCGTCATCGCTCAGGTCGCCGGACACCGCGACGGCGTCGAGGTCGGCGACGGCGGAGTGGGCGGCGAGCACCGCGTCGAGTGCGGCGCGCGGATCGACAATGCGGTTGTACCGGGCAGCGGGGTCGGCGAGCAGGTGCGTGTCCGAGAGGTGCAGGATCCGTAAGGCGCGGGGAGCGGACTCCTCGAGGATCGCGTCGGCCCGGGAACCCGCCGCCTCGATCCGCTCCGCGTTCCGCTCGTCGGGCCCGTCGGTCCAGGCGATCGCCTCCTCGAGGGTCTTGCCGAAGCGGAGGTGCCGCGCGACCAGTCGCCGCCGGCGCAGGGTCGGCTCGACCCGCAGGTGCAGCGTCAGATCGAGGAGGCCGGCGACCTCACCCCAGCCGTCGTCCTCGAGCAGCAGGTAGTTGCCCTCGACCAGGACGACGGTCCGCTCACCCACGGGGAGGGCGACGGACTCCGGCACCGGCTCCTCGATCGTGCGATCGAAGGAGGCGACCCGCACGGTGGCGCCCGGCTGCGCGGACCGGAGACTCCGCAAGGCCCCGAGGAATCCGACGACATCGAAGGTGTCCGGCGCCCCCATCCGCTCGCGCCGACCGAGTTCGCGCAGACGCTGCTGGGGCAGGTGGTACCCGTCGAGCGCGAGGACGAGCGCATCGGGAAGGCCAGCACGCAGCCGCTCGGCGATCGTGGACTTGCCGGCGCCCGGCGATCCGGTCACTCCCACCAGGAGGAGACGCCGGTCCGACGCCGCCGTGCGGATCGCGGCGACCGCCTCCTCGAGGGAGGCGAGCAGGGGACGGGGCTGGTCGGGGAGAGACATGCGCCCATTGTGGCCAGCAGTATCGGGGCGGAGGAGGGCCGACTGCGCGGTCGGTGGAGAGTCCGGACATCCGCGCCCTGGGGAGGACCCCCAGCGCGACACGCCCGGGATGAGCGGTTTCGGGGGCCCGGTTTGACAGTGCCGGGATCGGGCCGTAACTTATTCCAAGTCGCCACACAGGCCGCAGGGAAACGGAAGAACAGGGCTCCTCGGAGCACGGTTCAACGTCCCGGCCTCATTCGGCACCATCCACTCGGCAAGACAGTCCTTCGGGTCACGTCTGCCGCACGGATGTAAAGCCTTCGCAGGATCCCTCGGGTCCAGCAACTTCGCCGCCCGGCGACGGACTCAGGTCCGGAACCGAGCAACGTCGGAGCGCCTACGAGCGCAACGGCATCGCGAAGAAGCCGGATTTGACACGGCCTGCGGATGTGCTAAGTTAGTCAAGTTGCCACGGCGGCTGAGAGAACAGCTTCTCCAGCTTAGCGAAGTCTTCCGACTAAGGCAACATCTTCGATCACTTCCGTTGTGAAGCGCCTTTTCAGGTGTGGAGGCGGGATGTGTCCGATTCTTGAGAACTCAACAGCGTGCACTATGTTCAATGCCAAATTTATAACCCCGTCCGGGTCTTGTGATCCGGTTGGGTTCCTTTGGAAATTGATGTCAGTAATGATGTCTTATTTGCTAGAGGTCAAACTTGAGCGCCTTCCTTTCGGGGTTGGTGTTCGTAATTTTTTTACGGAGAGTTTGATCCTGGCTCAGGACGAACGCTGGCGGCGTGCTTAACACATGCAAGTCGAACGATGAAGCCCAGC
>NZ_SNYD01000004.1:0-576868 GCF_004362935.1 Rathayibacter sp. PhB1 | reverse complement strand
ACTACACTCATACCGTTGTAAAGGCTGGTAGGAGTGGTCAGAGATTGCTTGCGTCCACTTTGTGGTTCCCAGAATACGGGCTCCATACCGCGGGTCGTGTTCGCAAAGACACGACCTGCACACCGCACCTTCGGGGCGGATAACTGAACACACGCATGACGTGTGACCCAGATTTGACCACCACCACGCCTCAGGCTGGTGGGTGTGTCTGAGAGGGTTACGGCGGCCATAGCGAGAGGGAAACGCCCGGTCACATTCCGAACCCGGAAGCTAAGACTCTCAGCGCCGATGGTACTGCAGGGGGGACCCTGTGGGAGAGTAGGACACCGCCGGACACCAATTCACGATGGCCACCCAGAAATGGGTGGCCATCGCTGTTTAACCAGAGGTTCCACAGAAGGAGCCATCAGCCGCTCGACGCGGCGCCGTGAGGAGTGACGATGTCCGAGGACCGCACGTCCGGAAGCGAGAGCGTCGAACTCGGCTATCGTCTCGACGACATCGAGCAGTCGCCCTTGGCGTCGCGGGCCGCCGCCTATCTGGAACTGCAGGAGCAGCTGCGGATCCGGCTCGAGGGTGGTGACTCCGCTCGATGACCGACTCCGAGGATCAGCGACTCGACACCGCTCTCGCCTCACGAGGCATCGCTCGATCGCGAGTGCACGCGGCGCGCATGATCGCCGACGGCGTCGTCACCGTGGACGGTGCGCCGGCGCTCAAGCCGTCGATCCGAGTGCGGCCCGAGCAGGAGGTCGCCGTCGCCTCGCTGGACCACTACGTCAGCCGGGCGGCCCACAAGCTGATCGCCGCACTGGACGCCTTCCCCACCGTGCGGGTCGACGGCGCGAACGCCCTGGACGTCGGGGCCTCCACCGGCGGCTTCTCCCAGGTGCTCCTGGAACGCGGAGTCGCGTCGGTGATCGCGCTCGACGTCGGTCACGGGCAGCTGGCGCCGCGGATCCGCTCCGACGAGCGAGTGCACGTCGTCGAGGGCTTCAACGCCCGGGAGATGACGGCGAGCTCGCTCGCGGCGGCCTCCCGAACGGATGTCGTGCCGGACCTCGTCGTCGCCGACGTCTCCTTCATCTCCCTGTCGATGGTGCTGCCGGCGGTCGCCGCCTCCGTCGCGCCGAGTGCCGACTTCGTCGTGCTGGTCAAGCCGCAGTTCGAGGTGGGCCGTCTCGGCATCAAGGAGGGGATCGTCCGCGATCCGGAGCTCCGGCGCGAGGCGCTCTCGGACGTGCTCTGGTCCGCGTGGGACGCGGGACTCGGAGTGGCCGGCCTGATCGCCTCGCCGCTCCCGGGTGGCGCTGGGAATCAGGAGTATCTGGTGCACCTCCACCGCGACCGCGGAACGATTCCGACAGAATGGAGGGACGCGGTCACCGCGCTCACCCTCGGGTGACGCGATCGTGTCCGCCGCCGTCGATCGACCCGAAGGACACCCACTCGATGCAGTCCCCTCCTGGCGAGCGCAACATCCTCGTCATCGCCCACACCGGACGGGCGGACTCCCTCGAAGCGGCGATCCTCGTGGTCGGACGCCTCCGCGGGTCCGGAGCCCGGCCCGTGCTCTGCGCCGACGACAAGGGCGACATCGTCCGCACCGCGCCCGAGCTCAGCGACGTGGCCGTCCTCGGTGCCGACGTCACGCTGGAGGAGATCGAGCTGGTCTTCGTCCTCGGCGGGGACGGCACCATTTTGCGCGCGGCCGAGATCGTCCGGACCGGCACGGCTCCGCTGCTCGGGGTGAACCTCGGCCATGTCGGCTTCCTCGCCGAGAGCGAGCGGGACGACCTCGATGACGCGGTCGCGCGCGCACTCGACGGCGACTACGCCGTGGAGGAGCGGATGACGCTGCACGTGCGCGTCAAGATCGACGACGCCGTCGTCTACGAGACCTGGGCGCTCAACGAGGCGACCGTCGAGAAGGGCAGCCGCGAGCGGATGCTCGAGGTGATGGTCGGCGTCGACGGCCGCCCGCTCTCCAGCTTCGGCTGCGACGGCATCGTCGTGTCGACGCCCACCGGCTCGACCGCCTACGCGTTCTCCGGCGGTGGTCCCGTCGTCTGGCCCACGCTCGAGGCGATGCTGCTCGTGCCGCTCAGTGCGCACGCCCTGTTCGCCCGCCCGCTCGTCGTGGGGCCGGACTCCAGCCTCGCCGTCGAGGTGAAGGAGCGCACCGACGGCGTCGGCGTGCTCTGGGCCGACGGCCGGCGCACCTATGAGCTGCCGCCCGGGGCGCGGGTGGTCTACCGCCGCTCGCCCGTGCCGGTGCGCTTCGCCCGCCTGCACGACGCCCCGTTCACCGATCGCCTGGTGCAGAAGTTCGGTCTCCCCATCCGCGGATGGCGGGGGTCGGCGGAGACGGAGTAGCCGCATGCTCGAGGAGCTGCAGATCCGCGACCTCGGCGTCATCGCCGAGGCGACCCTCCCGCTCGGACCGGGATTCACCGCCGTCACCGGCGAGACCGGTGCCGGCAAGACCATGGTCGTGACCGCCCTGGGCCTCGTGCTCGGCGCGCGCTCCGACGCGTCCGCCGTCCGCTCCGGCAGCAAGCAGGCCTGGGTGTCGGGCCGCTGGCTCGTGCCCGAGGAGGGCGCGGTCGCAGATCGCGTCCACGACGCCGGCGGCGACCTCGACGGACCCGAGCTGCTGCTCGCCCGCTCGGTCTCGGCCGAGGGGCGCGGCCGCGCCGTCGTCGGCGGCCGCAGCGCCCCGGTCAGCGTGCTCAGCGAGCTGGCCGATCAGCTCGTCGTGGTGCACGGGCAGTCGGATCAGATCCGGCTCCGCTCGGCCGCCGCGCAGCGCGACGCGCTCGACCGCTTCGGCGGACCCGAGCTGGGGGAGGCCCTGCGCGACTACGCGAGCGCCTTCGAGCGCTGGCGGGCCAACCGCGAGGAGCTCGACGAGCTGACCACAGCACGCGAGTCGCGGGCACGCGAGGCGGAGCGACTTCGCAGCGCGCTCGCCGAGATCGAGGTTGTCGCCCCGCAGCGCGGCGAGGACGTCGAGCTCTCGACGCAGTCCGAGCGGCTCGGCAGCATCGAGCAGCTGCGCATCGCCGCGGGCGAGGCCCGCGAGGCCGTGTCCTCGGAGGAGCTCGACGGCCGGGACGCCCTGGGCCTCGTCGAGATCGCCCGCCGGGTGCTCGAGCGCGCCGCGGAGCACGACGCGGCACTCGAGCCGCTGACCCAGACCCTCGGCGAGGCGTCGGTGCTGCTCGGCGACGTCGCGGCCGGCCTCTCCTCCTACCTCGCCGAGCTCGACCTCGACGGCGCGCACGACCTCGAGCTGATCGAGAACCGCCGGGCGGAGCTCTCCGCCCTGGCCCGCACCTACGGACCGACCCTCGACGACGTGCTCGACCTGGTCGACTCCTCCGGCCTGCGGCTGCTCGAGCTCGACGGCGACGACGAGCGGATCGCGGCCCTCGAGGCGGACACCGCCGCCGACGCCGATCTGGTCGAGCGGCTCGCCGACCGGCTGACCGAGCTGCGCACCGCGGCCGCCGCCGAGCTGGGTGCGCGGGTGAGCGACGAGCTGACCGCGCTGGCCATGGCCGACGCGCGCCTGCACGTGCAGGTCGGCAGCGCGAGCGAGCCGACGGTGCACGGGCGGGACACGGTCGAGATGCTGCTGCAGCCGCACACCGGGGCCACTCCGCGCGCGCTCGCGAAGGGCGCCTCCGGGGGAGAGCTCTCGCGGGTGATGCTCGCGATCGAGGTGGTCGTGGCGGCGAACGATCCGGTGCCGACGTTCGTCTTCGACGAGGTCGATGCAGGCGTCGGCGGTGCGGCGGCGATCGAGATCGGTCGCCGGCTCGCGCGCCTGGCCGAGACGTCGCAGGTCATTGTCGTGACGCACCTGGCCCAGGTCGCGGCCTTCGCGACCAACCACCTCCGGGTCGAGAAGGGCTCGGACGGCTCGGTCACCTCGAGTGCGGTGACGCAGCTGGACGCTGAAGAGCGGGTCTCCGAGATGGCGCGCCTGCTCTCCGGGCTGACCGACTCCGAGAACGCCCTGGCGCATGCGCGCGAGCTGCTCGAGTCGAGCCGGCGGCGCTGACGACGCGCAGTGCGCCGCCCCCCGACCGGTGCGAAATCGGCGGCGGCGGCGCCCGGAGCCGGTTCTGCTGTTACGGTGGAACCCCGTGGTGGACAATTCGAACTCGGGCCTTTCCTCTTCCTCTTCCGACACTTCTGCGGCCGGGCGCGACACCGCCCCCGCGAAGGTCACGAAGCACATCTTCGTCACGGGCGGGGTCGTCTCCTCGCTCGGCAAGGGCCTGACGGCCGCCAGCCTCGGCAACCTGCTCACCGCGCGCGGACTGCGCGTCGTGATGCAGAAGCTCGACCCCTACCTCAACGTGGATCCCGGGACGATGAACCCGTTCCAGCACGGCGAGGTCTTCGTGACCGACGACGGCGCCGAGACCGACCTCGACATCGGGCACTACGAGCGCTTCCTCGACATCAACCTCAACCAGGCGGCGAACGTCACCACCGGTCAGATCTACTCCCGGGTGATCGCCCGCGAGCGGGCCGGCGAGTACCTCGGCGACACGGTCCAGGTCATCCCGCACATCACCGACGAGATCAAGCGCCGCATGCGCCTGCAGGCCGAGGACGACCCGCAGCCCGACGTGATCATCACCGAGATCGGCGGCACCGTCGGCGACATCGAGTCGCAGCCCTTCATCGAGTCGGCCCGCCAGGTGCGCCACGAGCTCGGCCGCCGCAACGTCTTCTTCGTGCACGTCTCGCTCGTGCCGTTCATGGGCGCCTCCGGCGAGCAGAAGACCAAGCCGACCCAGCACTCCGTCGCCGCGTTGCGCTCGATCGGCATCCAGCCGGACGCGCTGGTGCTGCGCAGCGACCGGCCGGTGTCGGAGTCGAACAAGCGCAAGATCGCGCTGATGTGCGACGTCGACGAGCAGGCCGTGGTCAACGCGAAGGACGTCGCGTCGATCTACGAGATCCCCTCGATGCTCAACGAGCAGGGGCTCGACTCCTACATCATCGACCAGCTCGACCTGTCGGCCGGCGAGGTCGTCTGGGACGGCTGGTCGCAGCTACTCGAGGCCGTGCACGAGCCCAAGCACGAGGTGACCATCGGCCTGGTCGGCAAGTACATCGACCTGCCCGACGCGTACCTCTCGGTCACCGAGGCGCTGCGGGCCGGCGGCTTCGCGCAGCAGACCAAGGTCGTCCTGCGCTGGATCGCGTCCGACGGACTCGAGGACCCGGAGGCGGCCGCGAAGGCGCTCTCCGAGCTCGACGGCATCTGCGTCCCCGGCGGCTTCGGCATCCGCGGCATCGAGGGCAAGCTCGGCGCGCTGCGCTTCGCCCGGGAGAACGGCATCCCCACCCTGGGGCTGTGCCTGGGGCTGCAGTGCATGGTGATCGAGTACGCGCGCAACGAGGCCGGGCTCGAGGGCGCATCGTCCTCCGAGTTCGACCCGGAGACCGAGTTCCCCGTCATCGCGACGATGGCCGAGCAGGTCGAGATCCTCGCCGCCGGCGACATGGGCGGCACGATGCGCCTGGGTCTCTACACGGCCGATCTCGCCGAGGGCTCGATCGTCGCGGAGGTCTACGGAGCGCCGCAGGCGGCGGAGCGCCACCGCCACCGCTACGAGGTGAACAACGGCTACCGCGACCGCATCGCCGAAGCCGGCCTCTGGTTCTCGGGGACGTCGCCGGACGGCAGCCTCGTCGAGTACGTCGAGCTGCCGCGGGAGAAGCACCCGTTCTACGTCGGCACGCAGGCGCACCCCGAGCTGCGCTCGCGGCCGAACAACGCGCACCCGCTGTTCAAGGGGCTCGTGACCGCGGCGCTCGAGCGCCAGGAGGCGTCGCGGCTGTTCCCGGCGTCGGAGGCCGGCTCCGATGACTGACGCGACCGCCGCCGCACACTCGGCCGAGCTGCTCTCGGACGAGCTCGTCGAGCCCGAGATCCTCACCAGTGAGCGCGTCTTCGACGGCATGGTCTGGGGCGTCCGCGCCGAGACCTTCCGCTACGGCGACGGCGAGCTGCGCCGCGAGTTCCTCGACCACACGGGCGCCGTCGCGGTACTCGCCCTGGACGACGAGGACCGCGTCGCGCTGATCAAGCAGTACCGCCACCCCGTGCGCACCCGCGAGTGGGAGATCCCGGCGGGCCTCCTCGACATCGAGGGGGAGGACGCCCTCGTCGCCGCTCAGCGCGAGCTGGGGGAGGAGACCGACCTGCGGGCCGGCCGCTGGGACCTGCTCTCGGAGTTCGCCACCTCGCCCGGCGGCAGCGACGAGGTGATCCGCATCTACCTGGCGCGCGATCTCTCCGACACCGACGCCGCCTTCGAGCGCGAGGCGGAGGAGGCCGACATGGAGCTGCGCTGGGTCGCGCTCGACGAGGCCGTCGACGCCGTGCTCGCACGGCGGGTGCAGAACCCGTCGCTGTGCCTTGCGGTGCTCGCGGCGCACGCCTTCCGTGCGCGCGGCTGGGCCGGGCTCGGCGACGCCTCCTCGCCGTGGACGCGGCACCCGCGGGTCCGCCGGGGGTGACCCCGCCCGCGATCGCCGACGCCTTCCTCCGGCAGGCGAGCGTCGAGCGCGGACTCTCGGCGCACACGATCGCCGCGTATCGGCGCGATCTGGGGCTGTACCTCGGCTGGCTCGAGGAGCGCGGGGTCACCGATCTCGCAAGGCTCCGGCGCTCGGACGTGGGGGACTTCGCCTCCTGGCTCGCCGCGCGGGCCGAGCGGCCGCTCGCGGCGAGCTCGCGGGCGCGCATCCTCTCGAGCGTGCGCGGGCTGCACCGCTTCGCGCTGGAGGAGGGGCACGTCGCCGACGACGTCGCCCACGACGTGCTGCCGCCGAAGCTCCCGATGACGCTGCCCAAGGCGATCACGGTCGAGCAGATGGCGTCGCTGCTCGAGGCGGCCCGGGGCGAGGAGCTGTCGGAGCTGCGCGACCGGGCGCTGCTGGAGCTGCTCTACGCCACCGGCGCGCGCATCTCGGAGGCGGTGGACCTGAGCGTCGACGACGTCTTCGACTCGGAGGTGGTGCGGCTGACCGGCAAGGGCTCGAAGCAGAGGATGGTGCCGCTCGGGAGCTTCGCGCGCGAGGCGGTGCAGGACTACCTGGTGCGGGCGCGGCCCGAGCTGTCGCGACGCGGGCGGGCGACGCCGGCGCTGTTCCTCGGGGTGCGCGGGAGCCGGCTGTCGCGGCAGAGCGCGTGGCTGGTCATCCGCGCGGTCGCGGAGAAGGCGGGGCTGGATCGCGAGATCTCGCCGCACACGTTCCGGCACTCCTTCGCGACGCACCTGCTCGCGGGCGGCGCGGACGTGCGGGTGGTGCAGGAGCTGCTGGGGCACGCCTCGGTGGCGACGACGCAGATCTACACGCTGGTGACGGCGGACACGCTGCGCGACGTGTACACGACGGCGCACCCGCGGGCGCGGCGCTGACGGGGCGGGGCGCTTCATGCTGATCGAGTAGCCCGCGGAGCGGGCGTATCGAGATCCGGCGTTCGAAGGGGGTGGGTCTCGATACGCCGCTGCGCGGCTACTCGACCAGCATGGAGGGGCTGCTGCGCGGCTACTCGACCAGCATGGAGGGGCTGCTGCGCGGCTAATCGACCAGCAGGGGCGCTTCATGCTGATCGAGTAGCCCGCGGAGCGGGCGTATCGAGATCCGCCGGCGTCAGAAGTGGAGTCTGCAGACCCGCCCTGCTGAGGACGGCGGGTCTCGATACGCCCCTGCGGGGCTACTCGACCACCATGGAGGGAGCCGCTGCGGCTGCTCGACCAGCATGGGTCGGGAGCGGTCGGCTCGAGATCGGCGGACGCCGGGGCGGCGGCGGGGACGACGACGGGGTCGCCGGTACACTCGACGGAGGCCGCGCGGGAGCGCACGCCGACACGGGAAGCGAGGCGACGCAGGTGACACGCAAGACGGACGACAAGGCCGAGCTCACCGGTCTCGAAGCCCCGACGCTCGGCCCGACCGGCCGGCCCCTGCGAGACTTCCCGCTCCCGGTGGAGCTGACCGGGCACGGGCCCGCGCGCATCATCTCGCTCTGCAACCAGAAGGGCGGCGTCGGCAAGACGACGACGACCATCAACCTGGGCGCGACGCTCGCCGAGTACGGCCGCCGCGTGCTGGCCATCGACTTCGACCCGCAGGGCGCGCTGTCCGCGGGGCTCGGCGTCGCCACCTACGACGCGATCACGATCTACGACCTGCTGCTCGGCACCGTCAAGGACCCGAGCGAGGCGATCCGTCCGACCCGCGTCCCCGGCCTCGACATCATCCCCGCGAACATCGACCTCTCGGCCGCGGAGGTGCACCTCGTCAACGAGGTCGCCCGCGAGACGATCCTGGCCCGCGTGCTGCGCAAGGTCAGCGCGGACTATGACGTGATCCTGATCGACTGCCAGCCGTCGCTGGGCCTGCTCACCGTGAACGCGCTCACCGCGAGCCACGGCGTGCTCATCCCGCTCGAGTGCGAGTTCTTCGCGCTGCGCGGCGTCGCGCTGCTGATCGAGACGATCGACAAGGTCCGCGACCGGCTCAACCCGGTGATCGAGCTCGACGGCATCCTCCCGACCATGTACGACTCGCGCACGCTGCACTCGCGCGAGGTGCTCGACCGGGTGGTCGACGCCTTCGGCGACAGCGTGCTCGAGACGGTGATCGGGCGCACGGTGAAGTTCCCCGACGCGAGCGTGTCGGGGGTGCCGATCACCACGTTCGCGCCGGAGCACAACGCTGCGAAGGCGTACCGCAAGCTCGCCAGGGAGCTGATCTCGCGTGGCGCGGTCGCCTGAGGCGCTCCTGCTCGACCAGGAGGCGGACACCGCCCCCGTCTCCCGCGGCTTCACCGTCGCGCTGTCGAACTTCGAGGGGCCCTTCGACCTCCTGCTGAGCCTGATCGCGAAGCAGCAGGTCGACATCACCGAGATCGCGCTGAGCGCGGTGACGGACGAGTTCCTCTCCTACCTGCACGGCATCGACACGGCCGAGGGGCTCGACCGCGCCTCGGAGTTCCTGGTCGTCGCGGCGACCCTGCTCGACCTGAAGATCGCCGGGCTCCTGCCGCAGGGCGAGCTGGTCGACGCGGAGGACGCGGCGATGCTCGAGGCGCGCGACCTGCTCTTCGCCCGGCTCCTGCAGTACCGCGCCTTCAAGCAGGTGTCGGCGTGGTTCGCCGAGCGGATCGACGCCGAGACCGGCCGGCACGTGCGCCAGGTTCCGCTCGAGGAGGAGTTCCGCGCGAAGAAGCCGGAGCTGGTCTGGACGCTCTCGCCCGAGGACTTCGCGGCGCTGGCCGCCTTCGCGCTCGCACCGCGCGAGATCCCGACCGTGGGCCTCGACCATCTGCACGCGCCGCTGATCAGCATCCGCGAGCAGGCCGCGTACATCGTGGCCGTGCTGCGCGAGCGGACGACGGCGACCTTCCGCGAGCTCGTCACCGATGCGGACGAGAAGGGCGTGATCGTGGCGCGCTTCATCGCGGTGCTCGAGCTCTACCGGCACGCGGCGATCGCGTTCGAGCAGCCGGAGCCGCTCGGCGAGCTGACCCTGCAGTGGGTGGCCGAGAACTGGTCGGACGCGAGCCTCGCGCACCTGGGGGCCGACTATGACCAGTGAGCCCACGAGCACCGACTCCACGACCGTCGCCGGTCCCGGCACCGTCGCGTTCGAGATCGACCGCGCCGTCGAGGCGATCCTGATGATCGCGGACGAGCCGCAGTCGCTCGCCGCGCTCGCCACGGCGCTCTCCCGGCCGATCCCCGTCGTCCGGCAGGCGGTCGAGCGCCTCGCCGCGGACTTCGACGGCGCGGACGGCGGCATCCGCCGCGGCTTCGAGCTGCGCGAGGTCGGCGGGGGCTGGCGGGTCTACGTGCGCCGCGAGTACGACTCCGTCGTCTCGGACTTCGTGCTCACCCAGAACCCGACCAAGCTGTCGCAGGCGGCCCTCGAGACGCTCGCGGTCATCGCCTACAAGCAGCCGATCTCGCGCGGCCAGGTCGCGCAGATCCGCGCGGTCAACGTCGACTCCGTCGCGCGCACCCTCCTCGGCCGCGGCCTGATCGCGGAGGTCGGCAGCGACCCCGAGACCGGCGCGGTCCTCTACGGCACCACCGAGCAATTGCTCGTCCATCTCGGCCTCGCCTCGCTCGACGAGCTGCCGAAGATCTCCCCCCTACTGAGCGACGGACGGAACGGATTCGATGAGCGCGGCTGACCTGCCCGAGGGCGAACGACTGCAGAAGGTCCTCGCGGCCGCGGGGGTCGCCTCCCGCCGCGTCGTCGAGGAGATGATCGTCGCGCGGCGGATCCGCGTGAACGGCGAGGTCGCGAGCGAGCTCGGCCGCCGCATCGACCCGGAGAACGACCGGATCGAGGTGGACGGCGTCGCCGTGCAGCTGGACACCTCGCGGCGCTACGTGATGCTGAACAAGCCGGTCGGCGTCGTCAGCTCGCTGTCGGACGAGAACGGCCGGCCGGACCTGCGGACCTACACGCAGAACTTCGAGGAGCGGCTGTTCAACGTCGGCCGCCTCGACTCCGAGACTTCGGGTCTCCTGGTGCTGACCAACGACGGCGAGCTGGCGCACGTGCTCGCGCACCCGTCGTTCGGCGTGACGAAGACCTACATCGCGAAGGTGCACGGGCAGGTGCTGCCGCAGACGATCGCGGCGCTGACCGCCGGCGTCGAGCTGGAGGATGGCACGGTCGCGGCCGACAAGGCGCGGCTGCTCGGCCGGCCGGAGGGGCGCTCGAACGCGTCGCTCGTCGAGATCACGCTGCACTCCGGGCGCAACCGCGTCGTCCGGCGGATGATGGCGGCCGTCGGGCACCCGGTGCTCGAGCTGGTGCGCCGGCAGTTCGGCCCGCTGCACCTGGGCTCGCTGCGGTCCGGCGACCTGCGCGACCTGACCCGCGACGAGCTGGGTGCGCTGCTGACCATCTCGCGCCAGGGCGGCGAGGCGCCGGTGGAGAAGCCGGAGCCGACGCGTCAGGCGAGCGCGGGCGCGCGGCGGCCGCGGCCGCAGACCGCGGACGACCGGGGGACCGAGGGGCGCGGGGAGCGGCGGACCGAGGAGCGCTCGGTGCGGCGCTCGGAGGAGCGGCCGGTGCGGCGGTCCGAGGAGCGGCCTGAGCGTCGCTCTGACGACCGGCCCGTGCGTCGTTCCGACGAGCGGCCTGGGCGGCGGTCGGACGACCGTCCGGTGCGGCGGTCGGAGGACCGTCCCGTGCGCCGGTCGGAGGACCGACCTGAGCGTCGTTCGGACGATCGCCCCGTGCGTCGCTCCGAGGAGCGGCCCGAGCGTCGCGCCGACGACCGCGGCGAGCGTCGCTCGGACGAGCGCCGTCGTGACGAGCGCCCGCGCGAGCGTCCCTCCGATGCGCTGCGCGCCGACGACCGCGCGACGCCGCCGCAGGACCGGCGACGCCCCTCCGCGAACAGCGCCGAGCGGCCCGACTCCGGTGTGCGGCGCAGCGGCCAGGACAAGCGGCGTCGGCCTGATCGGTAGGCTGTCGGGGTGAACGAGCTCCTGCACCCCGCCCCGCCCGCGATGCGGACGACGGGGACGGTGCGGGTGGTCGGCTCCGGCCTGCTCGGCGCGTCGATCGGCCTGGGCCTCGCCTCGCGCGGGGTCGACGTCGTCCTCGACGACGCCTCGCCCGCCAGCCTCTCGCTCGCCATCGACTACGGGGCCGGCCGCGCCGCGACCGCCGACGACCGGCCCGTGCTGATCGTGGCCTGCGTGCCGCCGGACGTCGTCGCCGGCGTCGTCGAGCGCGAGCTGGCCGCGTTCCCCGAGGCGGTCGTCACCGACGTGGCGAGCGTCAAGATGCAGCCGCTGCGCGAGCTGCGCGCCCGCGGCCTCGACCTCAGCCGCTACATCGGCTCGCACCCGATGGCCGGTCGGGAGCGCGGTGGTCCGGTGGCGGCCCGCGGCGACCTCTTCGTCGGCCGGCCCTGGGTGATCTGCCGGGACGGCGAGACGCCGCCCGAGGCGCTCGCCCGGGTCGAGGCGCTCGCGCTCGACCTCGGCGGCTCGATCATCGAGATGGGCCCGGAGGAGCACGACCGCTCGGTCGGCCTCGTCTCGCACGCGCCGCAAGTGATCTCCTCCCTGCTCGGGCAGCGCCTCGTCGACGCGCCCAACGACACCCTGCGGCTCGCGGGTCAGGGCGTCCGCGACGTCTCGCGGCTCGCCGCCTCCGCGCCGGAGCTGTGGGTGCAGATCCTCGGCGCGAACCGCGAGCACGTGGTCGCCGTGCTCGACGCCTTCCGCGACGACGTCGCCGCGGTCGCCGACGCGTTGCGCGACCTCGACGCCCCGGGTGCCCGCCGCTTGCTCGCCGAGCACCTCGCCGCGGGCAACGCCGGCGTCGCCCGGCTGCCCGGCAAGCACGGCCAGGACCAGCGCTTCTCCACCCTGATCGTCCTCGTCGACGACACCCCGGGCACTCTCGCCCGGCTGTTCGTCGAGATCGGCGAGGCCGGGGTCAACCTGGAGGACGTGCGCCTCGAGCATGCGGAGGGGCGCCGCGTGGGCCTCGCCGAGATCTCGGTGGTGCCGGAGGCCGTCGGCCCGCTGACCGAGGAACTGACCGCACGCGGCTGGAGGATCGCCGGATGAGCACGGAGCAGAACAGGCAGGAGGGCGGCTTGAACCGGATGACGCCCGCCCGCCGCGCCCAGCAGAGCATCCCGGAGGACGGGGGAGCGGCGCCCGAGCGCGCGAGCGGCTCGCACACCGACGACGTGCCCGACTTCGGCGACGCCGTCGTCGTCGCGATCGACGGACCGGCCGGCAGTGGCAAGTCGAGCGTCTCGCGCGAGGCGGCCCGACGGCTCGACTTCGAGTTCCTCGACACCGGCGCCGCGTACCGCGCGCTCGCCTGGCACGGCCTCGACACCGGGCTCGACTTCGCCGACGAGAACGCGATCGTCGACGCGCTCGACGGCTTCGACTACTCCATCGGCACCGACCCCGAGTCGTACTCCGTCTGGGTCGGCCGGACCGAGGTGACCGCGGCCATCCGCGAGCCCCGGGTGACCGGTCAGGTCTCGGCCGTGGCCAAGGTCCCGGAGGTGCGCCGGAGGATCACGCTGCTGTTCCGCCGCATCATCGGCGAGACCCGGAAGGCCGGCATCATCGTCGAGGGGCGCGACATCACGACGGTCGTGGCGCCGACCGCCGGGGTGCGGATCCTCCTGACGGCGAGCGAAGAGGCTAGGATGGCGAGGCGTTCGCGCGAAGTCACCACGCAATCCGCTGAAGCGACGGGTCAGGCACTGCGGTCCAGGGACCGCGCCGACTCCCAGGTGGTGGACTTCATGAACGCCGCAGACGGAGTCACTCTTCTCGACTCCACTCACCTCGACTTCGAGCAGACCGTCGATGCGGTCATCGCCGAGGTCCGAACTTCGAGAGCAAGGGCCGATCATGGCACAGGACACGCACGTCGGTGACGACGAGCTGAACTTCGGAGACGACGACCTCGTCGAGCGCCTCGGCGACCTCGACGAGCAGCTCGCCTCCTCGCGCGCCCAGGCGCTGCGCAGCGGACTCGAGGACTACGACCTCGACGAGGAGGACCGCGACCTCCTCGAGTACGCCACCGAGGACCCCGACGAGGTGCGCTACCTCCCGGCGCTGCCGGTCGTGGCGATCGTCGGCCGTCCCAACGTCGGCAAGTCGGCGCTGGTCAACCGCATCCTCGGCCGCCGCGAGGCCGTCGTCGAGGACACCCCGGGCGTCACCCGCGACCGCGTCTCGTACAAGGCCGACTGGCTCGACCGCCAGTTCACCGTCGTCGACACCGGCGGCTGGGAGCCCGACGCCCGCGGCATCGACGCCTCCGTCGCGATGCAGGCCGAGATCGCGATCGACCTCGCCGACGCCGTGATCTTCGTCGTCGACGCGAACGTCGGCGCGACCGCGACCGACGAGCACGTCGTGAAGCTGCTCCGCAAGACCAGGAAGCCCGTGTTCCTCGCGGCCAACAAGGTCGACGACGTGCGCCAGGAGCCGAACGCCGCCTCGCTGTGGTCGCTCGGCCTCGGTGAGCCCCACCCCGTCTCGGCCGTGCACGGCCGCGGCGTCGCCGACCTGCTCGAGACGGTGCTGGAGAAGCTGCCGCTCGAGTCGCTCGTCGCCAAGCGCGAGGTCGGCGGCCCGCGCCGCGTCGCGATCCTCGGCCGCCCGAACGTCGGCAAGTCCAGCCTGCTGAACAAGGCCGCGGGGGAGGAGCGGGTCGTCGTCAACGAGCTGGCCGGCACCACCCGCGACCCGGTCGACGAGCAGGTCGAGATCGCCGGCAAGATCTGGCGCTTCGTCGACACGGCGGGCATCCGTCGCCGCGTGCACCTTCAGCAGGGCGCCGACTTCTATGCGTCGCTGCGCACCTCGACCGCGCTCGAGAAGGCGGAGGTCGCGGTCGTCGTGATCGACGTCTCCGAGCCGATCTCGGAGCAGGACGTCCGCATCATCGACCTGGTGCTCGAGTCGGGCCGCGCGCTCGTTCTCGCCTTCAACAAGTGGGACCTCCTCGACGACGAGCGCCGCCGCTATCTCGAGCGCGAGATCGAGAAGGACCTCGCGCACGTGGCGTGGGCGCCGCGCGTCAACATCTCGGCCAAGACGGGCCGTCACCTCGAGAAGCTCGTGCCCGCGCTCGAGCTCGCCCTCGAGTCCTGGGACACCCGGATCCCGACCGGCAAGTTCAACGCGTTCCTCGCCGAGCTCACCGCGGCGCACCCGCACCCCCTGCGCGGCGGCAAGCAGCCCCGCGTGCTGTTCGGCACCCAGGCGTCCTCGCGCCCGCCGACATTCGTGCTGTTCACCACCGGCTTCCTCGACCCGGGCTACCGCCGCTACATCGCGCGCCGCCTGCGCGAGATCTACGGCTTCCAGGGCTCACCGGTGAACGTCAACATGCGCGTGCGGGAGAAGCGCGCGCGCTGACACGTTCTGTCGCGGCGGCTCCGGCTCGTCGTTCCGCGTCCGGCTCGTCGGGATCCTCGGATCCCGCGAGCCGGACGCGTTTCTGCGTGCCGGAGGTCGACCGCGAGGGCTGCTGACGTTGGACGGTCTCGATACGCCCCTGCGGGGCTACTCGACCAGCATGGGTCGAAGCTTGCTGATCGAGTAGCCCGCGCAGCGCGGCGTATCGAGATCCGCCCCCGCCCGCGCATCCGGCGATCGATCGGTCAGGAACGGTCGTGCTCCGCGCGCCGACCCGACCACTCGTGACGGATCGATGCCCGCGGGCGTCAGTCCTGCGTGGCGAACGGCCACCAGGACGGCAGCAGCCGCCGGTACGCCGCGAGGTAGGTCTCGGGAGTGCGCGGCTCGGGGAGCCGCAGCCACGCCTCCATCAGGCCGGTCGAACCGGCGGCGAGGAAGGAGGCGGTGCCGTCCGCGAGGAACGGGGTGATGTCGTCGCCGTCGGGCAGCTGCAGCGTCCCGGTCTCGAGCGTCGCGAGGACGGCCGCGCGGAAGTGCAGCGCGAGCATCGCACGGACACCCGAGTCGCCGCCGGGAGCGTCGAACGCGCGCAGGTAGAGGTCGCGGCGCGTCTCGAGGTGACCGAGGATCCGCGCCGTGCCCTGGCGGATGGTCGAGTCGGTCGCCGCCCCCGCTCGGAGGGTGTCGAGATACTCGTCGCGGATCGCGTCGAGCTCGTCGGCGAGTGCCGCACAGAGCAGCTCGGCGGCCGAGGTCGCGTGCGCGTAGAAGGTGGAGCGGTTGACGCCGGCGCGGTCGGTGATCTCGGAGACCGTGAGGCTGGAGACGTCTCTGGCAGTCGCCAGATCGATGATGGCTCGGTGCAGGGCCACCTGCGATCGCTTCTGCCGCGCGTCCACTGCTGCTGCCTCCTGTAGGGCGCTCGCTCCGGTCCGCCCGGCGCGCGCCGCCTCAGCGATTCTACGGGCGCCGAGCGTCGGTCGTTTTCACTCTCGGCCCCGCGATCCGCTAAGGTAGTCGAGTTGCCCGGGCCTCGGTCCGGACTGCCACGGGCTGTGGCGCAGCTTGGTAGCGCACTTGACTGGGGGTCAAGGGGTCGCAGGTTCAAATCCTGTCAGCCCGACAGAAAGCCCTGATGAGACGTCCGTTCGCGGACAGCACTCGTCAGGGCTTCGTCGTTTCTGGCGCCGCCGTGCGCGCGTGCCGAGCCGCTCAGCGCAGCAGCTCCGCGACCTCCGCGAAGGCCGCCTCGCGGCGAGCCACCCGCGCCGCCCGCTCGATCGGGTCCTTCGTGAAGAGGGCCTGCGGAGACGGGTGGAACGTGCGCACGACGGCCAGGCCGCGCTCGCGCTCGATGCCCGGGTGCAGCCGGAGCAGGCGGCGCCAGCCGTGGTCGGCGTCGGCGCCCTGCAGCAGGACGACCTCGATGGTCGGTGCGAGGTCGAGCAGGTGCAGGACCGTCGGGATCCCCGCGTCGAGCTGCTCCGCGGTCGGTGCCTTGCCGATGTACCAGGGGTAGGCGTTCCAGGGCAGGAGATCGAACGGCGACAGTCCGACGTCCGTGAGGAGGCGCGACATCAGCTCGGCGGAGCTGTCGTCGTTCTCGGTGCAGAGGAACCCGCTGCCCGCGCCGTCCCGAGTGCCGGGGCCCGGATCGCGGAGGATGCTCAGCACCCGCGCCTCGGTGCCGCCGTGCAGGGGAGCGACGTAGGGGAGCCAGCCGCGGTCGTACGGGTTCCGCAGCTCGTCGATCCAGCGGTTGATCGGGGCGACGTGGGGCGCGTAGCGCTGCTCCCACTGCTGGCGGCGGAATTCGAGGTCGGCCATGGCGCGGGGCATGACTGCACCCTACGGCGGACATCCGACTTCGCGGGTCCCCAGAGCCGCAGGCGGCCCTGATCAGCGGGGGTTCGAAACTTCGATGGACTGGGTCGGGAGTATCCTGCCGCCGACTCGCTGTGGTGAGAACTGCGGAGATGCGAAGGGATCGGAGCGGTGAGTGGGGAGAGTGCGAGCCTTCAGCTCTGCGACTCCTGTCGCTCGTGGAACCAGTCGTCGAGATCGACGCCGTTCACTCCGAAGAGTCGTGTTCTGTAGGCGTCGAGCTCGACCGCGGCTCGCTCTGCTGCGTCGAAGGCAGTCGTGCGTCGAGCTGCCACCTCCGCCGGCAGCAGCTTCGTGGTCGGGTCGTTCTGCCACTTGTAGTGCGCGAAGGCGTTCCGTCTGTTCGCGACCGTCTCGATGTCGGTACGCAACTGCTGCGGGAAACTCTCGTCGAAAAGGAGCTTCCAGGTCAGCCCGGTCTTGTCGTGAAGTGAGCGCCGCATGAGATCCACTGCCTCGTTCTCTGCGAGACCGAGCTGGATCGCACGGTCACGAATGGCGAGGTTCAACGTGTGTTCGATGTAGAGGCCGTGGAAGACCAAGGAGTACTCGTCCCTGCCCTCGAGGAAGAAACTGCGGGCATGCTCGAGCGTCGAGGACCGGTGATCGATGGTGAACGTGAAGCCGGCGCCTCCTTCGAAATGCTCCCTCAGACGCTCCATCGCGAGTCCGTGGACATCGGACGGACTCGTCACTGTCGGATCGACCTCGCCGGTCAGCACCATTCGCCGGGCGATCTCGCTGAGGAATGTCTCCGCGACGCTGTGTGCGAGGTCCTCGAACTAGATCCGCGCGGACCCGTTTCCTTCTCGGGTGGTCATAGCGTTCGCGAGGGGAAGCGCTGGGCAGCGGCCCCGCATGCGCCGGCCCGGCCAGCGAGTTCATTCAGATGTGCAGCGATTGCGGAGTTCATCCGCACATCCTCACAGTCGCTCACCACCGCGGCCCTCGCTGTCGCGTTATGCAGCTTGGCGGGAGTCGACCTATCCGGTGCGGTTCGATGCGCATCGTGGCTGTCGAGGCCAGCAATCGTTGCCGGGATCGCCGGCGGGGCGAAGGATCGCTCGACTAGCGTCCGAGCTTCGCGTGGGAGCGGGAGTAGGCGAAGTAGATCGCGAAGCCGATGGCCAGCCAGATCAGGAAGCGCAGCCAGGTCTCGATGGAGAGGTTGAGCATCAGGTAGGTGCAGATCAGGGCGGAGAGGCCGGGCAGCCAGGGGTTGAGCGGGACGCGGAAGCCGCGCTGGAGCTCGGGGCGCTTGCGGCGGAGCACGATGACGCCGACGGAGACCAGGACGAAGGCGGAGAGGGTGCCGATGTTCACCATCTCCTCGAGGACGCCGATCGGGGTCAGGCCGGCCAGCAGGGCGACGATGATCGTGACGACGACGGAGGTGACCCACGGGGTGCGCAGGCGGGGGTGCACCTTCGCGAGGCGCTGGGGGAGCAGGCCGTCCCGCGACATCGCGAAGATGATGCGGGTGGCTCCGATGAGGAGGGTCAGCACGACGGTGGTGAGGCCGGCGACGGCGCCGGCGGAGATGACCGTCGCCATCCAGGTCTGGCCGTGGTAGGCGAAGGCGTTCGCCAGTGCGGCGGAGGGGTCGAGCTCGCGGTAGGGGACCATGCCGGTGACGACGAGGGCGACGGCGCAGTAGAGCACGGTGCAGATGATCAGCGAGGCGATGATGCCGATGGGCATGTCGCGCTGCGGGTTGCGGGTCTCCTCGGCGGTGGTCGCGACGACGTCGAAGCCGATGTAGGCGAAGAAGACCAGCGAGGCGCCGGCGATGATGCCGCCGACTCCGAAGGTCGCCGGCTCGATGCCGGAGAGGAACTGCAGCAGCGGCTGGGCGAGGCCGGACGCGGCCTGGGACGCCTCCGCGGGCGGGATGAACGGCGAGTAGTTGCTCGCGTTGATGAACTGCAGCCCGGCGATGATGACGAACAGCACGATGAAGAGCTTCACGGCGACCAGCACCAGGTTGACGCGCAGGGACTCCTTGATGCCGAAGGTCATCAGGGCGCCGAGCACGAGCACCAGAAGGATCGCGGGGACGTCGACCACGCCGCCGTAGGAGATCGCCGCCGGCAGGACGATGCCGAGCTGCCCGAGGAAGGAGCCCAGATAGGCGCTCCAGCCCTGGGCGACCACGCTCGCGCCGAGGAACAGCTCGAGGATCAGGTCCCAGCCGATGATCCAGGCGAAGAGCTCGCCGAGCGAGGCGTAGGAGAACGTGTAGGCGGAGCCGGAGACCGGCACCGTGGAGGCGAACTCCGCGTAGCACATGGCCGCGAGCGCGCAGGCGAAGGCGGCGACGATGAAGCTCAGCACGATCGCGGGCCCGGCGATGTCGTGCGCGGCGCGGCCGGTGAGCGTGAAGATGCCGGCGCCGATCACGACGCCGACGCCGAAGACGGTGAGGTCGAGGGCGCTCAGCGACTTCTTGAGGCGGGTCTCGGGCTCGTCGGTGTCGGCGATGGACTGCTCGACGGACTTGGTGCGGAGGAGGCTCACGGTGGTTCTCTCTGGTGAGGTGACGCGGTGTGCAGCGGGTCGCGATGCGACGGCACTCCGGGAGACTAGCGGCGCGACGGGTCGGTGCGGCAGCCCTCGCACCGATGCCGGGTGACGGACGCCCGGAATGCGTCGACCGGGCGGAGGATCAGTCCGTCGTGAGCTCGGCCTTCGCCGCTTGAGTGCCGATCATCCCGGGAAGCGGCGGTCCGGTGTACACGGGACCCCGGACGACGGTCACCGTCACCAGGGAGCGCTGCGGGGGATCGTTGTAGAAGAGGAGATGCGGAGAGCCCCCCGTCAGCGCCGCTACCTTGGCCGCCCCGCCGACGAGGTACGGAAGGGAACCCGGGTAGGAGCCCGCCGGGATGATGATGTGCCCGGCGCGGCGACTGTCGCGGACGACCTGCCTCGACAGGATGACGAAGTCGTGATCCGTCGCGAAGTCCACCCGGGCCTCCTCCGGGAGGACGACCGGTGTTCCCGCGACGCCGTCGCCGTTCACGAAGACGGAGAGGGTGAAGCGGCGTCGGGCGCCGACATCGGTGGTGCCGAGCCCGTCGTCGACAGCACGGACGCCCAGGAACAGGGCGGGGAGGACGGGGGAAGGAGGGACGGACGCGGCGGCTCCGGGCGCCGCCGCGCAGGCGGCGACGACGGGCGTCGACCATGCGGCGGCTAGAGTGGCTCGGCGGGCGACTCCCGCTGCCGGAGCGGAGTCGGATCCGTCCTGATCTCCGGGATGCTCGTCGAACGTCATTGCACGGCCTCTCGTCGGTGGGTGGCGATCCGGAGGCCGTCCTGGACGGGAGCCGGAGGAGCGGTTCGGGATCGCTGCAAGGGTCCGACACCGATCGTCGGCGCGGCGAATCGGTGACGGGGAACGAGCGCTCTGGCGGGTTCTGCGAGCGCCGGAGAGGCTCAGTCGTGCGAGGTCCCGTGAGCAGCTTCATCGTGGCCTTCCCCCTTGGGCTGGGGTCGACGCCCGCGGTCTGCGCGGCGCGAGCGCGGGGTCGATCGCCGGGGGCTGCTCGGTGCGGCCTCGCCGTGGTCGGGGGTGCGCGGCTACCCTTCGACGCATGCACCGGATCTTCACGACGAGCGTCGCCTCCGTGTACCCGCACTACGTGGCGAAGGCCGAGCGGAAGGGGCGGACGAAGGCCGAGGTCGACGAGGTGATCGTGTGGCTGACCGGCTTCTCGGACGAGGAGCTGCACCGCCACCTCGAGGCCGGGACGACCTTCGAGGACTTCTTCGCCGCGGCGCCGATGAACCCGAGCGCGGCCCTGATCACGGGAGTCGTCTGCGGCGTTCGCGTCGAGAGCGTCGAGGATCCGCTGATGCAGCGGATCCGCTGGCTGGACAAGCTGGTCGACGAGCTGGCGAAGGGCAAGGCGATGGCGAAGGTGCTGCGCGGCTGACATCGCGGCTGCTCGCGGCGCGGTCACTCTCCGGCGGCCCGGCTCCTGACACTGCTCGCACTCTCGCCCGCGCTTCCGTCGGCGCCCTCGCCCCGATCTGGGCCCGGCCGACCCGAAGTCGGCGCGCCGGTGGGCGGTCCGCGTCGACGGCGGACGGCCACCACCAGGAGCGCGACGACGGCGACGACGGCGAGCCAGGGGAGGAGGAAGCCGAGGCCGATGAGGGCGCCGTTCGCGGCGACGACCAGACCGTTCCAGCCGGCGAGCAGGCCGTCGAGGAAGCCGGTGGGCCGGGCGGTGACGGGCGACGACTGCGGAAGGACCGTCACCGTGAGGGTCGCCAGTGACACCTGACCCTCGAGGGCGGCGAGCTGCTGCTGGGAGGACTCGAGCGAGGCCTGGCGATCGGCGAGGGCGGACTCCGCGGCGAGGAGGTCGGCGAGGCTGCCGGCCTGGGCGATCAGCTCGGTCAGCCGGTCGACGGAGGCCTGGGCGGCTTCGACCCGCGCGCGGAGGTCGATCGCCTGGGTGGTCACGTCGCGCCGGTCGATCGACGAGCCGGTCACCGTGCCGAGGGCCGCCAGCGACTCTCGAGCGTCGGTGAGCCGGTCAGCGGGGACCCGGATCGAGACGCTCCCCGCGCCCTCGGGGAGGGGCGCGTACTGCGACGGGTCGAGAGCGGGATCGGTTCCGGCCGTCGACGCGCTGGTGCTGGAGCTGATGGTGGAGCTGGAGCTCTCGACGTAGCCGCCGAGCGCGGCGGCGGTCGCGCTGAGCGCGGCGATCGCGTCGGCGACGGAGTCGGCCTCGAGCGTCGCGTTCGCCGTGGACACGACCTCCCGGCCGGTCCCCTCCGCGGACGCGTCGCCGGGCGCCTCCGCCGCGCCCTGCGCCGAGCCGTCGGCGAACTGCGGTGCGGACTCCGCGCCCGACTGCCCGAAGTCGAGACCGCCTGCCTCGCTCGAGGACCCTGCCGCGCTCGAAGCGGACCCCACTCCGGCACCGCCTCCGACCAGGGGACCTACGACGACGGCGACCACGAGGAGGCCCGCGGCGACGCTCCCGATCGCGGCGACGCGTCGGCGACGGGCTCCCCGCTCGCGGCGGGCGGCTGCGACGGCGCGGAAGACGCGCGCCTCGAGTGCCGAGACGCGGTCCTCGTCGAGGGTGTCGAGCTCGGGCGCTGGGCGATCTGAGGCCTGGATCTCGGGAGGTTCAAGCTCGGAGGCCTGGAGCTCATCTCCCCGCGAGTCTGTGGGTTCGGTCATGACGTCTCGGCTCCTCGGAAGTCGTCGACCACCAGGCGGAGGCGTCGACGGACGCGGGACAGGCGGTTGCGGACGGTGGCGTGCGAGACGCCCAGGGTGACGGCGGCCTCCTCGTACCCGCGCCCCTCGGTGGCGCAGAGGCGGAAGATCGCGCGATCGAGCTCGGCGAGCCCGGCCGTCTCGCGGAGGATCGCCTCGGCGAGCGCGGCGGTGACGATCTGCTGCTCGAGGTCGTGCGGCGAGGGCGTCTCGTCGTCGGCCTCGACGGTCCGCTCCCGGTCGCGGAGGCGGGAGCGCAGGCGGTTGGCCGCCTGGAAGCGGCAGATCGTCGCGAGCCAGGGGAGGAGGGAATCGCTCACCAGCTCGAGCCCGCCGAGCCGGCTCCAGGCGAGGACGAAGGTCTCCTGCGCGACGTCCTCGGCGTCCCGGGGGTCGCGGAGGATCCCGTGCGCGAGCCAGTAGACGGGGCGGACGTACGCGCGATAGAGGGAGCGGAAGGCGAGCTCGCTGCCGGCCGCCGCGCGGCGGACGAGCTCCGCGTCGGTCTCCTCCGGCGGCAGCTCCGACGGCGGCTCTCGCGGCGGCTCGGACGGCCCGGCCGACTTCTGCGCTGCCGTCGTTCCCCCGACAGACGTGCTCTCCTGAGTGGGCGTCATCCGCGGACCTCCTCTCCCTCTCACTCTGACAGTGTCGGGCCAGCGCGGATCGTCTCAGAATCCGATCCGGCCGCCGAGGAGAGCGCCGCCGCTACGACAGATCCGGGATCACGATCTGCTGCAGTGCCCAGGTGTTGCCGTCCGGATCGGCGAAGTGCACGAACTCGCCCCAGGGCTGCGAGTCGACCTCGGACACCTCCGCACCGCGGGCCAGCAGCTCCTCCCGGGCCTTCGCCGCGTCCGCGACGACCATCTGCAGGCCCTTCTGCGAGCCGGGCGCCATCTCGGTGATGCCGATGCCGAGGACGATGGAGCAGGCCGACCCCGGAGGCGTCAGCTGCACGAAGCGCAGCCCCTCGTGCACGACGTGGTCGTGGTCGGCGACGAAGCCGATCCGCTCGACGTAGAAGCGCTTGGCGCGATCGACGTCGGTCACCGGAACGGCGACGAGCTCGAGCTTCATGTCCATGATGTCTCTCCTGCTCCATGTCCTTCGAGCGCCCGGCCGGGCTCTCGGGGACGACGCTAGAGCGGCATCAGGTCGGTTGACGTCCTGATGGAGGAGCAGGATGTCGGCATGGCCGCGACCACCTCCCGCGCACTCGCTCTGCTCGCCCTGCTGCAGACCCATCGGCAGTGGTCGGGGCCGGTCCTCGCGGCGCGCCTCGGCGTGACGGAGCGGACTCTGCGCCGCGACATCGAGCAGTTGCGCGAGCTGGGCTACGCCGTGGCGGCGACCCGCGGCGCACTCGGCGGCTACCGGCTCGAGCCGGGCAGCCGCGTTCCCCCGCTGCTCCTCAGTGACGACGAGGCCGTGGCCGTGGCGGTCGGACTCCGGCTCGCGGCCGACGAGGGGCTCGCCGACGGCGAGCGGACGACGCTGAGCGCCCTCGCGAAGTTCGAGCAGGTGCTGCCGAGTGCTCTGCGGGAGCGCGTCAGCGCGGTCGGCGGGGTGCTCCGGTCCGCCAGGCCGCGCGCCGCGTCGATCCCGCCGGAGATCCTCGGCCGGATGGCGCTGGCCTGCCGCGACCACGAGCGGCTCCGCTTCCACTACGTCGCGGCGGACGGGGCCGAGAGCGACCGCGTCGTCGAGCCGCACGCGGTCGTCTCCACGCACCGCTCCTGGGTGCTGGTCGGCTGGGACCGGCAGCGCGAGGACTGGCGGACGTTCCGGCTCGACCGGGTGAGCCGGCTGCTCGAGACGCGCGTGCACTTCGAGCCGCGGCGGCTCCCCGAGGACGACGCTGCGGCGTTCGTGGCCTCGTCCGGGCGGACGGCGCGGTACGAGCTCGTGGTCGACCTGGCGATGCCGCTCGACGAGATGGTGCGGGTCTTCGGGCGGTGGTCGGCGGGATCTGTGGCGCTCGACGCTCGGTGGACGCGCTGGCCGGTGGAGGCGGAGACGGTGGCCGGTCTGCTCGCGGCGCTGGTGTGGATCCCGGTGGGCGTGGAGCATCGGGTGGACGGGGATCCGGACACGCTCGCGGCGGTGCGCGCGGCTCTCGAGCGGATGCACGCCGCTGCATCGAGGTGACGCCGTCCCTCCACAGGAGAGGAGTCGCGGCGGCTCTCCACGGATCCGCCGACCGGCTCCCACGGCGGGCGCGGCGACGACGACCGTTGCCGGCATGATTCCTACCGATCGCCTCGCCACCGCCCGCCACAGCCCCTCCCGGGAGCCGGAGCTCCTCCGCGTGAGCGGGCTGCCCGACCTGCTCGCCGCCGTCCCCTCGATGATCGGCCTCCATCCGGAGGACGCCCTCGTCGTCGTCCCGTTCCTCGGGAACCGGGCCGGAGGCGGTTTCCGCTTCCCGATCCCTCATCGACTGCGCCGAGCGGAGGTCGACCAGCTGGCGGGCCGGTGCGAGCGCTTCACGGCGTCGATCTCGCGAGCGACCGGGGTGCTGGCCATCGTCTACACGCGGCAGAGCTACGCGACCGCGCACGGCATCCCGCTGCTCGACCTCGGCCGCACCGTCCTCCGGCGGCTGGAGCGGACCGACCTCGGGATCGTCGGCGTGGCCTGCGTCGCCGCCGACGGCTGGGGGCGCTACACCTCGATCGAGGAGACGCGCGAGCCTCGCCCGCTCGCCGAGATCGAGGAGAGCCGGACCGGCGTCCTCGCGCGCGCGGCGGCTCCCGAGCCGCTCGACGTGACGGCGCTCGCCGCACTGCCGACGGTCTCCGACTCCGATCGCGCGACGGTCGAGGCGATCGTGCGTCATCCCGCCTCGGGGGCGCACGACGTGATCGGCCTGGTCGAGCGGTGGCTGCACGGTCCGCCGGCACCGCGGCAGGAGGCCACGCTGATCCGGGTGCTGCAGTCCCCGGCGCTGCGCGATCAGGCGACCCTGCAGATCGCCCTCGGCTGCGAGACGGCGATCGAGGAGCGGCGGCGTCAGAAGCGGCTCGAGGAGCAGCAGGCGCGCACCGGCCGCCCGATGGACGAGCTCGTCGAGGGCGACGCCGACGCGGGACTCGAGGACGCGCACGACCTGCTCTCCGCGTCGCTGATGATGGGGACGGGGCCCGGCCCGGATCTCGAGCGGACCGAGCGAGCGACAGGTCGGCTCGCTCGGGCGGCAGCGCTCGCGCCCGTCGAGGCGCGGCCGCCGGTGCTGACCGTCCTCGCCTGGTGCTGGTGGGCGCTCGGCGTCTCCTCGATCGCCACCCGGCACCTCGAGGAGGCGCTCCGGATCGACCCGCACTACTCGCTGGCGAAGCTCCACCGGTCGGTGCTCGAGATCCGCGCCGTGCCCGACTGGGTGCTCGACTCCGCCGCGCGGTCGCTGGACCGGGCGGCGGCGCACGTGTGACCGGCGCGGAGAGCACGTGGTGACGCGGTGCCGAGCGCGGCTCTTGCCTCCTCGGACGAGCGCGAGTAACGTGCAACCATATGGTTGTACGAATCGAGGACGAGAGCGATGTCGACCGGCTGTTCCAGGCGCTCGCCGACAGGACGCGGCGCGACATCGTCGCACGGGTGCTGGAAGCGGAGCAGTCCGTGACAGTGCTCGCGGCACGCTACGAGATGTCCTTCGCCGCGGTGCAGAAGCACGTCGCGGTGCTGGAGCGGGCGGAGCTCGTCCGCAAGCGCCGCAGCGGGAGGGAGCAGCTCGTGAGCGGAGAGGTCGCCTCGCTCAGGAGGGCGGCGCGGCTGCTCGAGGCCTACGAGCTGCTCTGGCGCGATCGCGTCGACCGCATCGCCGACGTCCTCGCCGAGGACGAGGTGCGACCGCCGGAGGAACGAAGGAAGGGACGTGCAGGATGACCGTTGTGGAGTCCGTCAAGGACATCGAGAACCTGACCATGACCATCACCGCCGAGTTCGAGGCGCCCGTCGAGCGGGTGTGGCGGATCTGGGCGGACCCGCGGCGGCTCGAGCGCTGGTGGGGACCGCCGACCTGGCCGGCGACCTTCGAGACGCACGAGGCGGTGGAGGGCTCGCGGAGTCGGTACTTCATGACGGGGCCGGACGGGGAGAAGGCCCGCGGCTATTGGGTGGTGACGAAGGTCGAGGAGCCGACCCGGTTCGAGTTCGACGACGGCTTCGCCGACGAGGAGGGGCGCGCGGACGACTCGCTGGGCGTCACCCATGCGGTCGTCACCCTCGCCGAGGTGGACGGACGCACCCGGATGACCGTCCGCTCCTCCTTCGAGACCCTCGAGCAGCTCGAGCAGATGGTGCAGATGGGCATGGAGGAGGGGATGAACCAGGCGATGGGGCAGATCGACGCGCTGCTCGCGGAGTGAGCAGGGCCGAGCGCCCGCGGCGGTGGGCGCGCCGTCCGGCGACCGGCCGTCTCAGCTCTGCGGCGCCGAGTCCGTGAGATCGGCGGCGTAGGCGGCGACCGAGCGGCGGTAGCGCGGCAACGTCGGGGCGAGCGCCTCGATCGCGGTGCGCAGCGCCTCGTCGGTGCGACCGGCGCTGTGCAGGGCGAGTGCGAGGAAGACCTCGCGCGCCGCACCGATCGACGGGTGCTGCTGGGCGGAGGAGAGGAGGACGATCGCCTCATCGGTCCGGCCGAGGTTCCGCAGGGTCGAGGCGTACTGGATGCTCAGCCGGGCGAGGCGCTCGTCGTCGAGACCGGCGACGACGGCGCGCTCGTACTCCACGGCCGCCTCCGCCTCGTGGCCTGCGCTGTCGAGGGCACCGCCGAGCTCGAAGTGAGCGACGCCGTCGCTGCCCGGGTAGCGCGCGGCGAGCACTCGCATCCGCTCGACGACACCGTCCGGATCCTCGAGGCCGTCGAGCCGGTCGACGGCGCGCTGCCAGAGGAGGAGCTCGTCGTCCGCGTCGTCCTCGGGCGCGGCTCCGAGCTCCTCGAACAGCGTCAGCTGCAGGCCGTCGGGGGATCGCAGGCGGGAGTTGAGCGAGCGCCAGGGCGTCTCCCGCGGGGAGGCGACGAGTTCGGCGCCCGCGTCGGCGAGGGCCGCGGTCGCGGCGGCGGCGTCGTCGACCTCGAAGGCGATGCGGAGGGGGTCGCTCGTGTCGCCGTCCGTCTCGAGGCCGTCGATCATCCGCACCTGCGCGGGGTTCGCCAGCTCGAGGGTGGCGACGCCGGCCTCGAGGATCGCGACGCGGGCGTCGCCGTCGCCCTCGAAGGCGGCGCGCTCGGTCAGGCCGAGGGCGTCGCGGTAGAAGCGGAGCGCCGCGTCGATGTCGTCCACCTGGACGACGAGGCGGAGCTGGCGGACGGCGGGAGGAGTGGAGGCGGTCACGTTGCGACGCTACCGGGTCTCGATGCGCCGTCCTGCGGACGGCTGCTCGACCGGCAGGGGTCCCCATCCGCTCCTTGCGGATCGGGTGCGGCTCCACGCCGCATGTCGGCCCCCCCGCATGCTGGTCGAGTAGCCCCGCCGGGGCGTATCGAGACCCGGCGCCTACAGTAGGGCGGGTCTGCAGAGCCTCCTTCGGACGACGGTGGATCTCGATACGCCCGCTTCGCGGTCTACTCGATCAGCATGGCTGCACTCATGCGGAAGCGTCGATCAGCATGGCTGCGCTCATGCGGAAGCGTCGATCAGCGGGGGTGCGCTCATGCGGTGGCGGTGTCGTCCGGCGCGGCGGGGGTCTCGCTGCCGGAGTCCTCGACCTCGGCGGGTGCGGCGCGGCGTCCGGCCTCGATCACGGCGGTGGAGGCGGCGGCGCCGGCGACCAGGGCGAAGAGCGCCCAACCGGCCCCCCACTTCCGCTTCCCGACGAGGCCGTCGAAGGAGAGCGCGCCCGGGCCGTCCGCGACGATCGCGGTCGCGGCGGCCGCGAGCAGGCCGTTGTACTCCCAGCCCCCGCCGCTGTTCCAGAGGCCGTTCGACCAGTGCACCTTGCGGACGGCCGTGACCATGGTCGCGATCAGCCCGGCCGCCGCGACCGGCGTCGCCAGGCCCAGGGCGAGCGCGGCGCCGCCCGCGGTCTCGGTGACGGCGGCGGCGACCGCGTTCCGGCGCGCCGGGTGCAGCTCCAGGCTCTTCATCATCTGCTCGGTGCCGTCGAGGCCGGGCCCGTCGAACGAGCCGCGGAGCTTCTGCAGTCCGTGTCCGACGAACAGACCGCCGACGGCGAGACGGAGAACGAGCGAGCCGACCTTCATGGTGACCTCCGGGAGGGGTGGGGTGGTGCGGGACGTGTAGAGCGAGCGTCGCGGCTCGACCGGGCCGGGTCAAGGGGTCGCGCCGACCGCGGGAATCGAGCAGACACGGCCTAGGCGGTCAACCGGTTCGCCTCCTATGATCGGAGCAGATCGACTCGAAGGAGAGCACGCATGACCGGACGCCTCACTGGCAAGACCGCCCTCGTCACCGGAGCCGGCTCCGGCATCGGCCGGGCCGTGGCGGAGCGCTTCGCACGCGAGGGCGCCCGGGTCGCCTTCACCGACCGCGACCTCGCCGCGGCGGAGGACGCAGCGGCCGCCTTCCCGGACTCCGTCGCCGTCCGGCTCGACATCTCGGACGAGAGCAGCGTCGAGCAGGCCTTCGCCCGTCTCGCGGCCGACGGCTTCGCGGTCGACGTGGTCGTCGCGAACGCCGGCGTGCAGCTCTTCGGCCAGGACGCGAAGATCGCCGACCTCGACCTCGACGTCTGGCGCCGCACGATCGACATCAACCTCACCGGCACCTTCCTCACCGTCAAGCACGCCGTCCGTGCACTGCGAGGCCGCGGCGGCTCGATCGTCCTCACCGGCAGCCCGACCGGGCTCAACGGCGAGGGCCAGGACTTCACCGCCTACAGCAGCTCGAAGGCCGGCATGCACGGCCTCGCCCGCACCGTCGCCGCCGCCTACGCGGGAGAGGGGATCCGCGTGAACACGGTCGTCCCCGGCTACACGGAGACCCCGCTGGTCACCGCGATCTCGGGCGACGCCGAGGCCCGCGCCGCGATCACCTCGCGCATCCCGCTCGGTCGACCCGGCTCCGCGGCGGACGTCGAGGGCATCATGGTCTACCTCGCCAGCGACGAGTCGAGCTACGCCACCGGCGCGCTCTTCCGCGTCGACGGCGGCATGACCACCCTCTGATCGTGCCCGCGATCGAGATCTCGCCGGCCGCGCCGACGGTCCCGGCCGGGCTCCTCCAGGCCGCCGAGCGCGACGCGCGGACGGTCCGAAGCGGCCCGTGGTCGCTGCGGTACTCCGACGGCCGGCTCGACGACCTCTGCTTCGGCGCCGCGCGGATCCTCCGCGGAGTCCGGTTCGTCGTCCGCGACGAGGACTGGGGGACCTTCGCGACCGTCCGCGCAGCGCTCGACATCGAGGGCGGCACTCTCGTGGTCGAGGGCGAGAGCGCTCAGGGGGAGGCGCGCGTCACCTGGACCCTGCGCGCCGACTTCTCCGGTGACTCGCTCACGATCGCACTCGAGGCACGCGCGAGCACGCCCTTCCTCCGCAACCGCCTCGGGCTGATCGTGCTGCACGGCACGGAGAGCGCCGGAGCGGTCGTCGAGGCGCGCCACCCGGGCGGCACCGCCGATCGCCTCGCCTTCCCCGAGCGGATCGCGCCCCATCAGCCCGCGCAGGACCTCGCCGGTCTCGCCTGGACGGCCGATGGCGTCCCGGTCGAGCTGACCCTGGAGGGCGACGTGTTCGAGACGGAGGATCAGCGCAACTGGACCGACGCGTCGTTCAAGACCTACTCGACGCCGCTGAGCCTGCCGTTCCCGGTGCCGGTCGACGCGGGGGAGATCGTCCGGCAGAGCCTGCGGATCGACTGCGGCGGCGCGCCGCCGACCGTCACGCGGGTATCGCCCGCGTCCCCCTCCGTCCTGCGGATCGGAAGCGCCGGGCACCCGCTCCCCGAGATCCGCACCTCCGCCGCGAGCGCGCCGACGGACCTCCGGCCGGACGTGCGACCGGCGCTCGATCTGCTGGTCGAGTGCGACGTGCGCTGGGCGGGCTGGCGTCGCGCGTTGCAGCGCGCGCTCGAGGACGCCGACGGACGCCCGATCGATCTGCGCGTCGTCGCGTCCGGCCCGGAGGACGTCCGCACGGTCCTCGACGAGCTCGGCGGCGCGCCGCTCGCCCGCCTCGGCGTCTTCGCCGCCCGGGGCCACCGCAGCACACCCGACCTGTTCGAGGCGGCGCGACGGGCGGCGGCCGAGCGCGGGGCGGAGGTCGTCGGCGGCGTCCGCTCGCACTTCACCGAGCTGAACCGCGGCGCGGACGCGCTCGCGCAGGTGGACGCGCCGCTCGCCTTCAGCATCACCCCCTTCATGCACGACCGCTCCGGGCACCAGCTCGTCGAGTCCCTCGCCGTGCAGCGCACGGTGGTGCGCGACGCGACGGCGCTCGCGCAGGGCCGCCGCCTGCACATCGGTCCGGTCACGCTCGGTGCGCGGATGAACGCGGTGTCGACCTCGCCGTTCGACCCCGGCGCCGCCGACATCGACCGGTCCGGCTACGGCCCGCAGATCGTCCCGGGTGCGGACGACGTGCGCCAGCACGCGCCCGAGCTCGCGGCCTGGGTCGTCGGCAGCCTCGACGCGCTCGCGGCCCCGGGCGTCGCCTCCCTCGCCTACTTCGAGCAGTGGGGACCGCGCGGTGTCGCCGCGGCGGCCGGCGTCACGGCCGCCGGCGCGGTGCTGCAGTGGGCGGCGGCCCTGACCGGGACACCTCGTCTGGACGTGGACGCGCCGGGACTCGTCGCGCTCGGAGCCGTCGCCGCGGACGGCCGGGTGGTGCTGCTCGGCAACCCGGGCGGCGTCGCGGTGGCGGTCGATCCGACGGGGATCGAGCGCTGGGAGGCGGTCGGGGAAGCGGTCGGCGAGCCGTTCGTGCTCGAACCGGGCGGAGCCGCGCGCGTGCTGCTGACGCCGTAGCCGCGTCCGCGAACCGACGTTCCACGCCGCAGGAACCGCTCGACGTGGGCGTCCCGCGGCGGGTCGACCGACGTGCGACGCCAGAGCCCGCCCCGACCACACGGTGGTGAGGATCCGTCGGTATCGTCGTCGGCGGCGCGCGAGCGCGGGACCCCCGCCCGCGCCGCGCGCCCCCGAACGAGAGGGACCTCCGTGAAGCATCGACGCCGCGCCCACCTGACCACCGCACGCTCGGCACTGGCACTGTCTACTCTGGCGCTGTCCGGCGTGCTGGCGCTCTCCGGCTGCTCCGCCCCCGCCGAGGACGCGAAGACCGAAGAGCCGACCTCTCCGCTGGTCGAGTACCTCGGAGCGCTCTACGGCGGGGACCTCTCGCCCGAGGAGCAGGAGGAGAAGTACAGGGAGCAGGACCGCAAGCGCGAGGAGCTCGTCGCGACCTGCATGCAGGAGTCGGGCTTCGACTACACCCCGAGCGTGCAGTCGGCGTCGTTCTCCTCCGACGACGACTCCTACAAGCCGGACGACCGCGAGTGGGTCGCGCAGTACGGCTACGGCGTCGTCGACTCTCCCGGTCGCTACGACTCGGCCGAGCCGGAGGACGAGTACGTCGACGCCAACTCCGAGTACTACGACAGCCTCTCGGAGTCCGAGAAGGCGGCCTACTCCGAGGCGCTCCACGGCCCGGCGGAACCGGAGGACGCCGCGGCCTCCGAGGACGGGTCGTACGAGTACGACTGGACGACGGCGGGCTGCTTCGGCGCCGCCCAGCACGAGCTCGAGGGGGAGGACCCGGCGTCGGCGGAGAAGCACAAGCCGGTGATGGACGCGCTGAACGAGTTCTACACCGATCTGCAGTCGGTCCCCGAGCTGGCGGATCTGGATGCGGCGTGGTCCTCCTGCCTGAGCGACGCGGGCTACCCGGGCTTCGCCACCCCCTGCGACGCCGTGAACTCGATCAGCGACAAGCTGACCGCGGTCTTCGACGCGGCCGGCGACCAAGTGGTCGAGCCGACCGACCCGAAGCTCGTCGCGGTGAAGGACGAGGAGATCGAGCTCGCCCTCGCCGATCTGGACTGCCGGGAGAAGACCGACTACACCGCGGTGCACAAGAAGGTCCAGGACGAGCTGGAGCAGCGGTTCATCGACGACCACCGCGCCGAGCTCGACGCGCTGAAGGCCGATGCCGAGCAGGGCGAGTAGATGCGCGTTCCCCGCCGCCCGGGCTCCGGCGATCCGACGCCGTCCGACTCGGAGCCGACCGGTCGACCGACCTCCGATCCGACGCCGACCGATCCGCTCGACCTCCTCGCGGTCACCGAGCCCGCCGACGATCCCGACCACGGCTCCGAGACTCCGCGGCGTCGCGGCCGCTTCGCCGCACTCGCCGCCGTCGTCTCGCGCAACCGCGTCCTCTGGATCGTGGCCGCCGCCGCGCTGCTGAGCCTCGTCGCGGGACTGCTCGTCGGGAGGTTCGTGGTGTCGCCCGCCGAGGCCGCCGCGAACGCGGAGCCGCCCGCCCCCGGCCTGATCACCGCGCCGGTCGAGTCCGGCGAGCTGAGCAACGACGTGACCCTCCGCGGCGAGGTGCGCTACGCGGACGCCGTCGAGGTGACCATCGACACGACCGGGATCCAGGGCGCGGCAGTGGTGACCGGTCAGGTCCCGGCGGCCGGCACCGAGCTGTCGCCGCTGTCGATCGCCCTGGAGATCGCCGGCCGCCCCGTCATCGTCCTCCCCGGCGATCTGCCGGCCTACCGGACCCTGCGGTTCGGGGTGTCCGGGCCGGACGTGGTGCAGTTCAAGACGGCGCTGCGCGGCCTCGGCATCGACGCCGGCGACCCGGCCGACGACGTCTTCGACGAGACGGCCGCGAACGCGGTCACCGAGCTGTACGCCCAGGCCGGCTACGCGCCGCCCGCGACGCAGGAGGACGGCGAGGACGTCGTCCGCGCCGCCCAGGAGACGCTGCGCTCGGCCGAGCAGGGACTCGTCGCCGCGCAGAAGGAGCTCGACGCCGCTCGGGCGGGCTCCTCGCCCGTCGAGGTCCGCGAGGCGGACAACGCGGTCGCGAGCGCACGACGCGAGCTGGAGGCCGCCCGCGCGGCCGAGCCGCCGGACGGCCTCCGCATCGCGGACCTCGACGACGCGCTCGGCCTCGCCGAGCTCCGGCGAGCCCAGCTGGGCGCGAGCACCGACACCGGCGCCCAGCGCGGCGCCGTCGAGTCGGCGCAGTCCCAGGTGACGCAGGCCCAGGAGGACCTCACCCGCGCCCGCCAGTCCGTCCTCCCGGCGCTCCCCGCAGGCGAGGTGCTGTTCCTCACCTCGCTCCCGCGGCGGGTGGACGCCGTCACCGCCAAGCGCGGCAGCGTGCTGTCCGGGGCGGCGATGACGGTCTCCGGCGCGCAGGTCGAGCTCTCCGGCTCCGCCGCCGAGGCCGACGCGCGGCTGCTCTCGGTCGGGCAGAAGGCCTCGTTCGAACTTCCCGACCGGTCGTCGCACGGCGCCACGGTGTCGGGTGTCGATCCCGCGAAGGACGGCAAGGGGCGCTGGACGGTGACGCTCACCCCCGATCCGCTCTCGCCCGAGCAGATCGAGCAACTGCGCGACACCAACGTCAAGGTCACGGTCGCGGTCGGAGCGACGGAGGGCGCCGTGCTCTCGGTCCCGGTCGCCGCGCTGTCCGCCGGCTCCGGCGGCGAGAGCCGGGTCGAGGTCGTCGACGGCGATCCGCGCGATCCGGGCGCCGCCACCCGGCTCGTCGTCGTGACCACCGGTCTCGCCGCGAAGGGCGCGGTCGAGGTGTCGCCGGTGGACGGCACGCTCGACGAGGGCGACCTGGTCGTGGTCGGCCGGTGACCGCTCCGCTGGTCGAGCTTCGGGACGTCACCCGCTCGTTCCCGGGTCCGCCCGAGGTGCAGGCGCTGAAGGGCGTCAGCCTCCGGATCGACGCGGGCGACTACGTCTCGATCGTCGGTCCCAGCGGCTCGGGCAAGTCGACGATGCTGAACATCCTCGGTCTGCTCGACCGGCCGAGCGTCGGCGAGTACCGGCTCGACGGCGCGCTCACCGGGGCGCTCGACGAGGACACCCGGGCGGCCGTGCGGGCGCAGCGCATCGGCTTCGTGTTCCAGTCCTTCCACCTGCTGCCGCGGCGCACGGTGCTCGAGAACGTGATGCTGCCGATGCTCTACAGCGGGACGCCGCGCGCCGACCGCGAGGCGCGCGCCCGCGACGCCCTGCTCCGGGTCGGCCTCGGGCACCGGCTCGGCTTCCTGCCGACGACGCTCTCGGGAGGCGAGCGCCAGCGCGTCGCCGTGGCACGCGCCGTGGTCGCCCGCCCGAGCCTCCTCCTCGCCGATGAGCCCACCGGCAATCTGGACGGCTCGACGACCGCGGACGTGATGCGGCTCTTCGAGGAGCTGACGGACACCGGACTCACCCTGGTCGTCATCACCCACGACCTCGCCGTCGCCCGGCGGGCGCGCCGGTGCCTCCGCATCGCCGACGGACGGATGCAGGAGGTGACCGCATGAGCCCGGCACTCGCGGCGCTGCGCCGGCGGCTCGGGCGCCGGCGACCGCGCTCGGCCGCCGCGTCCGCGCTGCTGCGGCCGGTCCGCCGCGCGGACCGCTTCACCGCCGCCGACCTGCTCGCCGAGGCCACCTCCGACATCGGCACGCGGCCGGCCCGGCTGGTGATGACCCTGCTCGGCACGGTGCTCGGCATCGGCGCCCTCGTCGCCACGATCGGCTTCGCCCAGACGACCGCCGATCAGCTCGCCCGCCGGTTCGACGCGTTCGCCGCCACCCAGGTCGTCGTGCAGCCGGCCGAGGCGAAGGACTCCTCCGGCGACAGCGTCGCCACCGGGCGCCTGCCCTGGGACGCCGTCGACCGGGTGCTCCGGCTCGCCGGTGTCGAGCAGGCGGCTCTCGTCGGCGAGGTGTCCCTCCGCGAGGGCGCGAGCGTCACCGCCGTCCCGGTCAACGACCCCTCGGCGCCCGCCGCCGCCCCGCCGCGGGTGTTCGCCGCCTCCGCCGATCTCCTCGGCACCCTCGAGGGCGACGTGACCACCGGGCGGATGTTCGACTCCGGACACGACGCGCGCGCCGACCGCGTCGTCGTCCTCGGCAGCCGCGCGGCGGAGCGGCTCGGTGTCGAGCGCGTCGACTCCCGGCCGTCGATCCTGATCGACGGAGTCGCCTACTCGGTCCTCGGGATCTTCGCCGACGTCCACGCCCGCGCCGAGCTGCTCGACGCGGTCGTCCTCCCCACCGGCACCGCGCGGGCCGACTTCGCGCTCGCGACGCCGGGAGACCTCCAGGCGCGCATCGACATCGGCGCCGGCCCGCAGGTCGCGGCGCAGGCTCCGCTGACCCTCGCCCCGGACGCACCCGACTCCGTCTCCGTCTCCGCGCCAGGCGGCCGGTCCGAGCTGGCCGGCGACGTCCGCGCCGACGTGGACCTGGTGTTCCTGATCCTCTCGGTGGTGGTGCTCCTCGCGGGCGGCGTCGGCATCGCCAACGTCACCACGCTGTCGGTGATGGAGCGCGTCGGCGAGATCGGCCTGCGCCGTGCCCTCGGCGCCACACGACGCAGGATCGCGCAGCAGTTCATCGTCGAGTCGGCCGTGATCGGCCTCCTCGGCGGTCTGCTCGGTGCGGCGACCGGCGTCCTCGCGGTGCTCGCGGTCTCGCTCGCGCAGCAGTGGACCCCGGTGCTCGACCCCGGGGTGGCGTTCGGCGGCGCACTCCTCGGCGCCCTGATCGGACTGCTCGCGGGCAGCGTGCCGGCGCGGCGCGCCTCCCGCATCGAGCCGATCGCGGCCCTCCGCGGGACGTGAGCGCCGCCGCCGACGCCCGGGTCGCGATCGGGGCGTCAGCCCCGATCCGCTGCCCGGGTGCCGCCGGAAGCAGCCCGACGCTCAGGCGTCGAGCGTCCAGCCCGGACGCACCCAGTGGCAGGTGTAGCCGCCGGGGTGCTTCCGAAGGTAGTCCTGATGCTCCTCCTCCGCGTCCCAGAACTCGCCGGCCGGCTGGACCTCGGTGACGACCGGGCCCGGCCAGCGGCCGGAGGCGTCGATCTCGGCGATCGTCTCGCGGGCGACGCGCTCCTGCTCGGGCGAGAGGGCGACGATCACGGAGCGGTAGCCCGTGCCGATGTCGTTGCCCTGCCGGTTCCGGGTGGTCGGGTCGTGGGCCTGGAAGAAGAACTCGAGCAGGTCGCGGTACGAGGTCTGCTCGGGGTCGAACTCGATCTCCACCGCCTCGGCGTGGTCGCCGTGGTGGCGGTAGGTGGCGTTCGGGGTCGTCCCGCCGGAGTAGCCGGCGCGGGTCTCGAAGACGCCCGGCAGGTCCCGGATCAGCTCCTGCAGGCCCCAGAAGCAGCCGCCGGCGAGGATCGCGCGCTCCTCGGCCATCAGACGGCGACCGTCTCGGACAGCAGCGAGTGATCGCCGGAGCGGGTGGCCGGCGCGGAGGGCAGGCGGGTGGACCGGGCGCGGGCGCCGGCGTCGTGCGGGGGGATGAGCATGGGTTCTCCTTGTCCTCGTCCATTCCACCACCTGGGCGCGGTCCTCGGGGGACCGGCGCAGGACCTAGCCGAGCAGCGTGTAGGTCGAGGCGTCCAGGTACACGGTGCTGTCGGTGCAGACCTCGATCGCGGCGGGCGCGCGGACGGCGGCATCGGCCGCGTCGATCACCTCGGCGACGAGGAAGGTCGACGTCGCGGTCGGGCAGCCGAAGGCGCCGGGGGAGTGCCAGGCGACGCGGACATCCGCCTGCGCCGCCGGCGCGAGGGCGAGCAGGCCGTCCGGGTTCGGGCCGTCGGCGGAGGCGACCGCGCCAAGGCGGCCGCCGTCGGCCCCCGCGGCGTAGACCCCGGGGATGCCGGCGAGCGTGCAGGTCCGGTCGGTCGTGTTCGTGAAGATCAGGTCGAAGGCGCTGCTGCCCGCGCCGGACGCGTCGGGGTCGGCGCGGTACTCGAGCGAGAGGTCGCTCCCGACGCAGCGGACGGTCTCCGGCTCCGGCTCCGGCTCGGGCGCGGGTGCCGGGGGCCGGGTCGCGGTCGGCAGCGGTGCGGGAGGCTCCGGTGCCGCCGTCGGCGCGGCGGTCGGCTCCGCGGTCGGGACGATCGAGGCGGGTGCCGACGTCGTCGCGGTGGGCGAGGTCGTGGGCGCCACCGTGGCCGTCGCGCTCGGCCGCGGCAACGGCGAGGTGGAGGAGGCGCTGTCGGCGCGCCCCGCGCAGCCGGTGACGAGGAGGCCGACCGCGGCGAGGGTCAGGGCCGCCGCGGCACCGCGGCGCAGGAGGTCGCTCATGGGCCGAGTCTGCCACCGCGGGCCGCGATCGGCAGCCCCGGATCGGGGGCCCCGCACCGACGGCCCGCGATCAGCTCCCGGTGTCCGCCAGGCGCCGGGACGCGGTGCTCATGTGCGCCTCCATCGCCCGCGCGGCGGCGGACGGGTCGCGCGCCTCGATCGCCTCGAGCACGGCGCGGTGCTCGGTGAAGGCGTCGAGGGCCTGCTCGGGGCTGCTGAGCGCGCGCTCGACCCAGAGTCGCAGCAGCGAGCGGATGGTCTGCAGCAGATCGCGCAGCACCACGTTCTCGGCGCTGACCGCGATCTGCAGGTGGAAGCGCACGTCGGCCTCGACGAACGCCGCGATGTCGTCGAGGTGCGACTCCATCGCCGCCAGGTGCGCGCGCAGGCGCTCGAGTCCCTCCTCGTCGATCCGGAGCGCCGCCAGCATCGCGGCCTGCACCTCCAGGGTGCCGCGCACCTCGATCAGCTCGGCCGTGCGCCCCGCGGAGAGCATCAGCCCCCAGCTCAGCGTCGTCGGCAGCAGCTCGGAGGTGCTGTCGCGCAGGTAGGTGCCGGAGCCGGGCCGCACCGTCACGATGCCGAGGATCTCCAGCGCCGCGAGCGCCTCGCGCACCGCCGACCGGCCGACGCCGAGGCTCTCGGCGAGCTGGCGCTCCGGGGGGAGGCGCGAGCCGGGCACGAGATCGCCGCGGGTGAGCAGCGAGGTGAGCTGCTTGGCCACCTCGGCGACAGCGGTGCCGCGGGGCAGGACCTGCAGCTCCAGGCGCACGAGGGACGGATCGTCTTCGGGGTACGCCGGCATGGTCCGACCGTAGCAACCGCGCCGGCACCCCACCCGCAGCGACGCGACCGGAGAACCGGTTGACAACCGGCTACCCGGCACGGCATCCTCTAATTGGTCAACCGGTCAGCCAATTCCCCCGAAGGCGGCCCGAGCCACACCGCACCACCCAACACAGTCGTTGACACGGATCAGGAGATCGACGTGGACCTTCCCTCCCGCACAGGCGGAACCGCGACGGCGGACGCCGCCGTCGAGAAGAGCGCCATCAGGAAGGTGTCGATCCGGCTCGTGCCGTTCGTCGCCCTGATGTTCTTCATCAACTATCTCGACCGCACGGCCATCGGCTTCGCCGCGCCGAACGGCATGGAGGCCGACCTCGCCCTCTCTGCGGCCCAGTTCGGCTTCGCCTCGGGCGTCTTCTTCATCGGCTACATCCTGCTGGAGGTGCCGAGCAACCTCGCGCTGCACCGCTTCGGCGCTCGCCGCTGGCTCGCCCGCATCATGGTCAGCTGGGGCATCGTCGCGCTGCTCTTCACCTGGGTGCAGAACTTCGAGCAGCTCGTCGCGCTGCGCTTCCTGCTCGGTGTCGCCGAGGCGGGCTTCTTCCCGGGCGCGATCCTCTTCCTCAGCCTCTGGGTGCCGGCCAAGCACCGCTCGAAGATCCTCGCGCTCTTCTACCTGGCGCAGCCGCTCACCACGGTCATCGGTGCCCCGCTCGCGGGCCTGCTGATCGAGCAGGACGGCATCCTCGGCCTCGAGGGCTGGCGCTTCATGTTCCTCGGCGTCTCGCTGCCGGCGATCGTCATCGGCGTCATCGCCTGGTTCTACCTCAAGGACAAGCCCTCCGATGCGAAGTGGCTGACCCGCGAGGAGCAGGTCTGGCTCACCACCGCGCTGCAGCGCGAGGAGGACGTGAAGACCAAGGGCGTCACCACGCACCCCAAGATGTCGTCCGCCTTCAAGAGCGGCCGCGTCTGGATGCTGAGCTTCGTCTACTTCGGCTTCATCTACGGCCTCTACGCCCTCGCCTTCTTCCTGCCCACGATCATCGAGGGCTTCCAGGAGCAGTACGGCACCACCTTCGGCATCTTCGAGAAGGGCCTGATCACCGCGATCCCCTACGTGCCCGCGGCGATCGCCCTCTACCTCTGGTCGCGCGACGCCACCCGCCGCGGCGTCCGCACCTGGCACATCGTGATCCCCGCGATCGCCGGTGGCCTGTCCATCCCGCTCGCGCTCTTCGCCGGCTCCCCGGCGGCCACGATCGCCGTGATCACCGTCACCGCGATGGCGATCTTCTCGGCGCTGCCCAACTTCTGGACCTTCCCGACCCGGTTCCTCACCGGCGCGGCGGCCGCGGCGGGCATCGCGCTGATCAACACGGTCGGTAACCTGGCCGGCTTCTCGGCCCCGTACATCACGGGCGCCCTGAAGGACGCGACCGGCGGCTACGAGGTCCCGATGTTCATCGTCGGCTTCTTCCTGCTGCTCTCGGCCGTGCTGATGTCCCTGCTGGCGCGCCGCTACAAGGACGCACCGCTCGACGCCCCCAGCGTCGACGTGATCGCGCACTGAGCACCCCGCGCGATTTGCCGACCGTCCGACGCCCGACGCCCCTCCTCGAACAGGACCCCTGATGACCCGGCTCTACAACGACCCGTCCGACTTCGCCGACGAGATGATCGACGGCTTCGTCGCCGCGAACCGCCGCTTCGTGCGGCGGGTGCAGGGCGGCGTGGTGCGCTCGACCGTGAGCGCGCCCGGCTCGGTCGCCCTCGTGGTGGGCGGCGGCTCCGGCCACTACCCGGCGTTCGGCGGACTCGTCGGGCAGGGTCTCGCGCACGGCGCGGCGATGGGGAACCTCTTCGCCTCGCCGTCCGCGCAGCAGGTGCACGCGGTCGCCGCGGCGGCCGAGCACGGCGGCGGCGTACTGCTCAGCTACGGCAACTACGCGGGCGACGTGCTGAACTTCGACGCGGCCGAGCGGCGCCTGCGCGACGAGGGGATCGACGTCCGCACCGTGACGGTGACGGACGACGTCTCGAGCGCGAGCGTCGCCGAGAAGCACAAGCGCCGCGGAATCGCAGGGGATCTGACGGTCTTCAAGGTCGCGGGCGCCGCGGCGGAGGAGGGCGCATCGCTGGAGGAGGTCGAGCGCATCGCCCGCCTCGCCAACGAGCGCACCCGCTCCTTCGGCGTGGCCTTCTCCGGCTGCTCGCTGCCCGGGGCGTCCGAACCGCTGTTCACCGTGCCGGAGGGCCGGATGGCGGTCGGCATGGGCATCCACGGCGAGCCGGGGATCCGCGAGGACGACGTGCCGACGGCCGACGGTCTCGCCGAGCTGCTGGTCTCGTCCCTGCTCGCCGAGCTGCCCGACGGCGTCGACGCGGCCGAGGGCTCGCGCCTGGTCGTCGTGCTGAACGGGCTCGGCTCCGTGAAGTACGAGGAGCTGTTCGTCGTCTACGCCGGCGTCGAGCGGCGTCTGCGCGAGCGCGGGCTCGAGGTGCTCGAGCCCGAGGTCGGCGAGCTCGTCACCAGCTTCGACATGGCCGGCGTCTCGCTCACCTTCTTCTGGGTCGACGACGAGCTCGAGCGCCTCTGGGCCGCGCCGGCCGAGGCTCCCGCGTACCGCAAGGGCTCGGTCCGCCCCGCCGAGCAGGCCGCGGTGACGGAGCAGGAGACGGCCGCGGTCGTCATCGGCGAGGCGAGCGACGACTCCCGTGACGCCGCCCGCACCGTGCTCGCCGCCCTCGAGGCGACGCAGTCCACGATCGACGAGAACGCCGACGAGCTCGGCCGGATCGACGCGGTCGCCGGCGACGGCGATCACGGCATCGGCATGCAGCGCGGCGTGCACGCGGCGGTCGCCGCCGGCCGGGCCGCGCTCGAGGCCGGTGCCGGGGCGGGGACCGTGCTCGCCCATGCCGGCGACGCCTGGTCCGACCGGGCCGGCGGCACCTCCGGAGCGCTCTGGGGCGCCGCGCTCGCCGCGGTCGGCTCGGCGCTCGGCGACACCGCCGCACCCACGGCCGCCGCGGTGGTCGAGGGGGTCGACGGCGCCCGCGCCGCGATCCTCCGCTTCGGCGCGACGCCGGGGGACAAGACGATGGTCGACTCCCTCGTGCCCTTCGCCGACGTCCTCGCCGAGGCCGTCGCCACGGGCGAGGAGCTGCCCGCGGCCTGGACCCGGGCCGCCGAGGCCTGCGCCGCCGCCGCCGCCGCGACCGCGCAGCTGCTGCCGAGGATGGGCCGCGCCCGGCCGCACGCCGAGAAGAGCCTCGGCACCCCCGACGCGGGCGCGCACTCGCTCGGGCTGATCGTCACCGCGATCGGCGCGGTGCTGCGCTCGGGTGCCGCCGCCCCCGGCTCTGTCGGCAGCGGCGCGTAGCGTCGACACCGTCCCCGAATCCGCTTCCAGCAAGGAGAGAACACTCATGAGCGCACCCTTCCGCCTCGTCGTCGGCTCCGATGACGCCGGTCTCGACTACAAGGAGATCGTCAAGGCCGACCTGGAGAAGGACTCCCGCGTCGCGTCCGTCGTCGACGTCGGCGTGGACGCCTCGTCGCACACGCCCTACCCGAGCGTCGCCATCGCCGCCGCCGAGATGGTCGCCCGCGGCGAGGCCGACCGCGCGATCCTGATCTGCGGCACCGGGCTCGGTGTCGCGATCGCCGCCAACAAGGTGGCCGGCATCCGCGCCGTCACCGCGCACGACTCGTTCTCGGTCGAGCGCTCGATCCTCTCCAACGACGCGCAGGTGCTCTGCATGGGCCAGCGCGTCGTCGGCATCGAGCTGGCTCGCCGCCTCGCGAAGGAGTGGCTCGGCTACGAGTTCGACAGCTCCTCCGCCTCTGCGGAGAAGGTGCGCGTGATCGAGGCGTACGAGGCCGGCAACCCGGTCGCCGACGACGCCGCCACGGTCGGCTCGTGCTGAGCCGCGCCGCCGGGGACGCCCCGGCGTTCACCGTCGGCGTGAGCCTCAAGATGTACTTCGGTCACGCACGGACGCTCGAGTGGATGCGGCGCATCGCCGAGATCGCGCGGACGCACGAGGCGACCGCCTCCGGAGCCGTCGAGCTGTTCGTGGTGCCGACCTTCCCCGCGCTGGTGCCGGTCGGCGCCCTCGCGGCGGACGCCGGCGTCTCGCTCGGCGCCCAGGACCTGTTCTGGGAGGACGCGGGAGCGTTCACCGGCGAGGTCAGCGGTGCGGAGCTGCGCGAGGTCGGCTGCCGGCTGGTCGAGATCGGCCACGCCGAGCGGCGCGCGCTCTTCGGCGACGACGACGAGCGCGTGCGCGCGAAGGTCGCGGCGGCGTTCCGCAACGACCTCGTGCCGCTGCTCTGCGTCGGCGAGACGGAGCGCGGCTCCGTCGAGGACGCCGTCGAGCTCGTGCTCGCGCAGATCGGCTCCGCCCTCGCGGACGCGGACGAGGCCGGCGCCGTCGGCCCGATCCTCGCCGCCTACGAGCCCGTCTGGGCGATCGGCGCCCCCGAGCCGGCCGAGCCGGCCTTCATCGCCGGCGTCGTCACCGCACTCGAGGCGGCCCTCGCGGAGCTGCCCGGCCGCGTCGGCAGCCGCGTCATCTACGGCGGCAGCGCCGGACCCGGCCTGCTGACCGCGCTCGAGGGCCGCGTGCCCGGGCTGTTCCTCGGCCGCTTCGCGCACGACCCGGAGGCGGTCGGGGCGATCCTCGACGAGGCGCTCGCCCTCGTGCGCGCAGACTCGGAGGCCCGCCCGTGAGCCGCATCGGGCTGAGCAGCTACGCCTTCTTCTGGCGCTCCTCGGACCGCGTCCCCGAGCCGCTCGGCGTCGAGGACATGGTCCGCGAGACCGCCGCGCTCGGCGTCGACCTGCTGCAGCTCTGCGACGTGCCGGCGCTCGAGGAGTACTCGGACGAGCAGCTCGCGTCGCTGCGCGCGGTCGCGGACGCCGAGGGGGTCGCGCTCGAGCTCGGCACCCGCGGCACCGATCCCGCGCACCTGCGCCGCTGGCTCCGCCTGGCGCGCGCGCTCGACGTCGTGCTGCTGCGCAGCATGTGGACGTCGGGGGAGGACCGGCCGGACCGCGCGGAGACGCTGCGGCGCCTGCGCGAGATCGCGCCCGAGCTGGAGGAGGCCGGCGTCACGCTGGCCCTGGAGACCTACGAGCAGGTGAGCACGGCCGACCTCGTCGACGTGATCGCGACGCTCGATCACCCGCGGATCCGGATCTGCCTCGACCCGGCGAACACCGTCGCGAACCTCGAGCTGCCGGCGGACGTCACCGCCCGCTGCGCCCCGTACGTCGCGAACTGGCACGTGAAGGACTTCGACTTCAGCCGCAATCCCGGCTGGGTCGGCTTCGTGTACACCGGCACGGCGCTCGGCGACGGCCGTCTCGACTACGACGGCATGCTCGCGCTGCTCCGGCCGGCGGAGCGCGGCATCACCCAGATCATCGAGTTCTGGCTCCCCTGGCAGGACACCGTCCCCGCCGCGGAGCAGGCGCTCGTCACCACCCGGCTCGAAGCCGAGTGGACCCGCACCACCCTCGACCAGCTCAGGAGAAGGAACTCATGACCGACACCACCGCCACCACCGCCCCGGGCACCGCCGCCTCCGCCCTCACCGTCGCCGTCATCGGCGCCGGCGGCAAGATGGGCATGCGGGTCTCGAACAACCTGCAGAAGTCCGATTACAACGCCCTCTACAGCGAGGCCTCGCCCGCCGGCCAGGAGCGCACCCGCGAGGCCGACCGCGAGATCACCGCGACGCCCGACGCCGTGAAGGACGCCGACGTCGTCATCCTCGCCGTCCCGGACGTCGTGCTCGGCGCGGTCTCGGAGGATGTGATCCCGCAGATGAAGAGCGGCGCGATCATCCTCACCCTCGACCCGGCCGCCGCGTACGCGGGGCTGCTGGCGAAGCGCGAGGACATCCACTACGCCGTGGCGCACCCGTGCCACCCGTCGGTGTTCCTCGAGCGCACCACTCCGGAGGAGTGGGCCGACACGTTCGGCGGCATCGCCGCGCCGCAGGAGGTCGTCGCGGCCCTCGAGGATGCGGACGACGACGTGCGGGCCATCGCGGAGAAGGTCATCTCGACCATCTACGCGCCCGTCATCGCCGTGCACTGGGTGACCGTCAAGCAGCTCGCCGTGCTCGAGCCGACCCTGGTCGAGACCATCGCCTGCATGGTCGGCGAGTTCCTCAAGGAGGCGCTGGACGAGACCGTCAACGGCGTCGGCGTTCCCTACGAGGCCGCCCGCGCGATGCTCTACGGCCACACCTGGATCGCGCTGACCAACGGTCTGCGCGGCTCGAACCCGTTCTCCGAGGCGTGCCACATCGCCATGGGCTACGGCCGCGAGGCGCTCATCAAGGACGACTGGAAGAAGATCTTCGACGACTCCGAGCTCGACTCCGTCATCGCCAAGATGCTGAAGATCGACGCCGTCAAGCGCTGACCGGCGTTCGCGCGCACTTCATGCTGATCGAGTAGCCCGCGGAGCGGGCGTATCGAGATCCGCCGTCGGTCTCCTAGGAAAGATCACCTAGTACGTATGGGGACAGCCATGCTGATCGAGTAGCCCGCGGAGCGGGCGTATCGAGATCCACCACCGTCAGGACGCTGAGTCTGCAGACCCGCCCTGCTGGTGACGGTGGGTCTCGATACGCCCCTGCGGGGCTACTCGACCAGCATGACGCGGCGCAGCCGCGTCCTTTCCCTCACCACCGAGACGCGAAGCGGCTTCGCCGCTCGATACGCCGCTCTGCGGCTACTCGACCAGCATGGGCCGAGCGAGGCGTCCCCGGACGGTCGAGACAGCCCGCAGTAGCGGGACGTCTCGACCGTCCGGGGACGCCTCGGCGTCGCACTAGAGGCGGACGATCATCTTGCCGGTGTTGCCGCCGCGCATCATCGAGAGGAAGGCGTCGACCGCGTGGTCGATGCCGTCGACGACGGTCTCGTCGTAGGCGATGCTCCCCTCCTGGAACCACCCGCCCATCAGGCGGTTGAACTCCGGGGCGTGGTCGAGGTACGCCGCGAGCGTGAAGCCGCGCAGGGTCAGGGCGCGGGTGATGACGTTGGCCATGTTGTCGGGGCCGGCCGGCTTCTCGGTGCTGTTGTAGCCGGCGATCGCGCCGCAGAGCGCCGCGCGTCCGCCGTCGTTGAACGCGTCGAGCGCCGCCTCGAGGTGGTCGCCGCCGACGTTGTCGAAGTAGACGTCGATGCCCTCGGGTGCCGCGGCGGCGAGCTGCTCGCGGACGGGGCCGGCGTGGTAGTCGAACGCGGCGTCGTAGCCGTACTTCTCCGTCAGCAGCGCGACCTTCTCGGCTGAGCCGGCGGAGCCGATGACGCGCTTCGCGCCGAGCAGTCGGGCGATCTGGCCGGCGGCCGAGCCGACGGCTCCCGCGGCGCCGGAGACGAAGACGGTGTCGCCCTCCTTCAGCCCCGCGATGGTGGTGAGGCCGACGAAGGCGGTGAGGCCGGTCATGCCCAGGACACCGAGCCGCAGCGACAGCGGGGCGCCAGGGATCTCCGGGACGACGCGGAAGGCCGAGGTCTCGGCCTGCACGATGTCGCGCCAGCCGAGCTGGTGCAGCACGACGGCGCCGACCGGGAACTCCGGGTCGCTCGACACGGTGACGCGGCCGATCGCGCCGCCGGTCATCGTCTCGCCGAGTGCGTAGGGCGGGGTGTAGCTCTTGACATCGTTCATCCGCCCGCGCATGTACGGGTCGACGGAGAGGAAGGCGTTCTCGACGCGGATCTCGCCGGCTGCGGGCTCGCCGTACTCGACCTTCGCGGTGCGGAAGTCCTCGGCGACGGGCCAGCCGACGGGGCGGCGGACGAGCTGGATCTGGGTGCTGGTGACGGTGCTCATGGAGCCTTTCAGGGGGTCGTGGGGGATGGAGATCAGGAGGCGGCGAGGCCGATGCCGAGCGCGAGGACCGCGAGCAGTCCGGGCGCCATCTGGGTGAGGGCCGCGCGCCGCTTGCCGGGGGAGGAGAGCAGCAGCACGAGGGCTGCGGCGACCATCGATCCGGTGCCGGTGAAGACGAGGGCGGCGCCGACGGCCGTCGCTCCGGAGGCGAGGACGATCACGCCGACGATCGTCACGATCGCGAGGAACAGGTTGTAGAAGCCCTGGTTGAAGGCCAGCTCCTTCGTCGACTCGGCCTCTCCTGCGGTGGTGCCGAAGGTGGAGCGGGCGCGCGGGGTCGTCCAGAGCAGCGACTCCAGCACGAAGATGTAGACGTGCAGCAGCGCCGCGAGGGCGGCGAGAACGAGTCCGATGACGATCACGGCGTGGCCTCCTGATTGTGTATCGCTCGGTTCACTACCGAACGGGCTCACTCTATACTGGAACGACCGGTTCACAACAGTCCACCGGTTCCGGGTCGTCAGTAGAGGGAGTCGCCGTGGGACGCACGCAGAGCTTCGACACCGACCAGGTGGTCCGGTCGGCGCGCGCCGTCTTCTGGGACCGCGGCTTCGAGGAGGCGTCGCTGCCCGAGCTCGAGGCGGCGACCGGACTCGGCCGCTCCAGCCTGTACCACGCGTTCGGCAGCAAGCGCGGGCTCTTCGACGCGGCGGTGCAGAGCTACCTCGACGAGATCGTGCGGCCTCGGCTGGAGCCGCTGACGCGCGACGAGGTCTCGCCGACGGCCCTCGAGGACTACTTCTCGGGGCTGCGGGACGCGCTCGCCGATCCGCGGACCGTGTCGGCGCAGAGCGGGTGCCTCCTGCTCAACGCGGCGGGGGCGCCGATCGCGCGCGACGACGCGGTGCGCGAGGTGATCGCGGAGTACCGGGCGGAGCTGCAGCGGGCGATGCTCGCGGGGGCGGCGGCGCGGTGGCCGCGGGAGTCCGCCGAGTGGCGGGGGCGGCAGGCGGGGGTGCTGGTGTCGCTGCTGGTGACCTCGCTGGTGCTGGCGCGGGTCGATCCGGGGCAGGCGGTGGCGACGGCGGAAGCGGCGCTGGGGCTGGTGCGGGGGGACTGACGGCTCCCGGGTGGTGACTGCTGGCGTGCTCGTCGCTTCGCGACGTCGCGCTCGGCGCGGCCGGGGTGGACGCGGTGCCTCGTCGCGGCTCCTTCCCGCGCGCCTGCGGCGCGCCCGCCAGACCCGAGCCAGGAGCCGCGACGAGGCACCGCGACCACCCCTCCGGTCGGAGGAGGTGGCGGCACGGTGGGCTGGTATCGGAGAGCGGGCGGACGTTCGGCTCGTGGGGCCGCGTTCGGCTCGGGGGAACCGGCCGTTCCGACGTGCCGAGGGGTGTTCTGTGTGCCGGAGGTACCCGGTGGGAACCTTCGGCTCGTGGATCGAGGGTCGGCTCGGGGAATCCGGGGGTTTCGGCGTGCCGAGGGTCGGTTCGCGTGCCGGAGGTGGCGGGCGGGACGGTTCGGCTCGCGGGATGACGTTCGGCTCGCGGAAGCGGGCCGTCTCGGCGTGCCCGGGAGGGTTTCGCGTGCCGGAGGTGGCGGGGCGGTGGGTTCGGCTCGTGAAAGCGTGTCCGGCTCGCGGAATCCGGGGGTTTCAGCGTGCTCGGGGCGGTTTCGCGTGCCGGAGGTGGGGCACGGGCCGCGGGTACCGAGAAGGGCCGGCGGAGGAGTCCCCGCCGGCCCTTCAGGAGGGGGGGCGTCAGTCGGTGCCGGCGTCGAAGGCGGCGCCCTCGGAGGCGAGGTCGGTGGCGCGGCCGAGCGCGTCGGCGGCGGCGGAGCCGTTGCCCTCGGTGATCGCCTCGGACTCGCCGATCTCGAGGTGGCCGACCAGCTCGGCGGTCGAGCCGCCGACCAGGCCAGCGGCGGCGTACTGCTCGAGGCGCGAGCGGGAGTCCGCGATGTCGAGGTTGCGCATGGTCAGCTGGCCGATGCGGTCCTCGGGGCCGAAGGCGGCGTCGCCGACGCGCTCCATCGACAGCTTGTCGGGGTGGTAGCTCAGCGCGGGGCCGGTGGTGTCGAGGATCGTGTAGTCGTCGCCGCGGCGCAGGCGCACGGTGACCTCGCCGGAGACGGCGGAGCCGACCCAGCGCTGGATGGACTCGCGCAGCATCAGCGACTGCGGGTCGAGCCAGCGGCCCTCGTACATCAGACGGCCGAGGCGGCGGCCCTCGGAGTGGTACTGCGCGATGGTGTCCTCGTTGTGGATCGCGTTGAGCAGGCGCTCGTAGGTCAGGTGCAGCAGCGCCATGCCGGGCGCCTCGTAGATGCCGCGGCTCTTCGCCTCGATGATGCGGTTCTCGATCTGGTCGGAGTTGCCCAGGCCGTGGCGGCCGCCGATCGCGTTCGCCTCGAGGACGAGGGCGACCGGGTCGGAGTACTCGACGCCGTTGAGCGCGACCGGACGGCCGGCCTCGAAGCGGACGCTGACCGTCTCGGCGGCGATCTCGACGTCCTCGCGCCAGGCGGCGACGCCCATGATCGGCTCGACCAGCTCCATGCCGCTGGAGAGCTCCTCGAGGCGCTTGGCCTCGTGGGTGGCGCCCCAGATGTTCGCGTCGGTGCTGTAGGCCTTCTCGGTGGCGTCGCGGTAGGGGAAGCCGCGGGCGACGAGCCACTCCGACATCTCGGTGCGGCCGCCGAGCTCGTTGACGAACTGGACGTCGAGCCAGGGCTTGTAGATGCGCAGGCGCGGGTTGGCGAGCAGGCCGTAGCGGTAGAACCGCTCGATGTCGTTGCCCTTGTAGGTGGAGCCGTCGCCCCAGATGTCGACGCCGTCCTCGCGCATGGCGCGGACGAGCAGGGTGCCGGTGACGGCGCGGCCCAGGGGAGTGGTGTTGAAGTAGGTCTTGCCGCCGGAGCGGATGTGGAAGGCGCCGCACTGCAGCGCGACGAGCCCCTCCTCGACGAGGGCGCTCTTCGCGTCGACGAGGCGCGAGATCTCGGCGCCGTACTGCGCGGCGCGCGCGGGCACGCTGTCGATGTCGGGCTCGTCGGCCTGGCCGATGTCGGCGGTGTAGGTGCAGGGCACCGCGCCCTTCTCGCGCATCCAGGCGACCGCGACCGATGTGTCGAGCCCTCCCGAGAATGCGATTCCGACGCGCTCGCCCACGGGCAGACTGTTCAAGACCTTCGACATGGCTCCGATTTTAGGAGACTCGCGGGGATGCTCGTGACGCGGGCGGCCGCGGGAGCGCCGGGCGGCGCCGCAGCACCACCGCGATGTCGGGCCGGCGTCTCGGCCTTCTCCGCGAGCACATCACCGTGGGTGACCACGAGACGAGCCTCGACGGGGTCCCTCCGGTCGCGCCGAGAGGGCGCACAGCCCTGATGAGGAGCACTTCTGCCTCCGCGACGGGGAAGCCTGCGAGCCCCGACGAGAGGAGCCTCCGCCGATCTGGAGCACACTCCGCCGGACGTCCGGCGATCTGATCCGAGCGCCTCCGAGCACCGTGGCAAGGGAGGAGTGGGGCTGCTGCGATCCGACCTGGAACCGATACCGTGCGAGCGGGATCGTCGCGCCCGTGCGACGGCCGTGAGAGGGGAATCACATGCTCCGACAGTCCAGCCGCCGAGTACGCCTGACATCCATCGGAATCGCCGCCATGACTTTCGCCACCGCACTGACGGTCGGTGCCGCCGTGCCGGCACAAGCAGACGTGGCGTACGGGACGCTGCAGGGAACGGTGAGCGGCGACGGAGCCGGTCCGGTCGCCGGCGCGAACGTGATCCCCATCAGCGAAGAGGGGTACCAGGTCGGGGACGGTGCGACGAGCGACGCGCAGGGCCACTACTCCGTGCGCGTCGAGACCGGCACCTACCAGTTGGCGATCCAAGCGCCGAGAGGGACTCAGTGGGCGTCGCAGATGTGGGACGGGGTCCTCACCACCGCGGAAGCGACCGAGGTCGACATCACTGCCGGTACCGTCGCGACGGCCGACGCGACTCTGATCCTCGGCTCGACCGTCTCCGGCCGGGTCACCTGTGACGGCGTCCCGACCGGGGGGATCACCGTCGTCGCGGTGAATCGCATCAACCTCTTGCTGGGGCGTTCCGAGGTGACGGAGCCGGACGGCACCTACGCGATCACCGGCGTCATCCCGGGCGACGTCGAGATCTCGTTCCAGCCCTTCCCCGCCGATTGCATCGGGGAGTTCTGGAAGGACGTCCCCCTCGAAGGGACTCCCACGCCTCTCCTCGTGACCGCAGGAGAGGACCGCACCGGCATCGACGGTGAGCTCTCGAGCACCGAGGCACCCCAGCCCGCCGTCCCGGCGAAGGTCGCCGCGGTCCTCAAGCGCCTGGGCATCGACGCGACCGACCCGCGCATCGCCGCCGCCTGCACGACCACGACCGACTCCGCCCTGCAGCGCAGGATCGAGCGCCTCGGCGCGAACGTGTCGCTGTCCACCATCCGCCAGGTGCGCGCAGCGCTCTGCTGACCCCGCACCGGCCGACCATCTCGATGAGACGGATGACCAGCCGCTGAGAGAAGCGGTCGTCGGCGAACGCCGGCGGCCGCTTCTCCTCGTTCCGAGCACGAACACACAGCGCGAGCGCAGCGCCGCGCTCGTCCGGCCACGAAGACCGGTGGCGTCCGCGACGCACCGCTCGTGGGCCTGCGCGGAAACGCTCCGGTCGCCGCGCAGGAATCGGCTGAGCAGCGCGGACGCGCGGGGCGCGTCGAGCCCGCCGTCCCCAGCAGGGAGGGTCTGCAGGCCGTCCATCGGCGCTGGTGGATCTCGATACGCCCGCGGCGCGGGCTACTCGATCAGCATGCAGGTCCCCATGCGGGCCGGGGTCTGCAGGCGCGCACCTGGGCGCTGGTGGATCTACTGGGAGGAGACGCCCGCAGACATGCCGGTCGAGTAGCCCCGGAGTGGCGTATCGAGACCCACCACCGCAGGGACGTCGGGCCTCAGCAGGGCGGGTCTGCTGGCTCGTCGTCGGGCGCTGGTGGATCTCGATGCGCCCGCTGTGCGGGCTACTCGATCAGCACGGGCCGCGGGGCGCCGCCGCGCAGGCCGACCGCGGGCAGGAGCACGTTGTCGACGAGGGAGATCAGGTAGTCGCGGTCGACGGGCTCGCGCATCAGCAGCACGCGGTAGGAGACCATCGAGGGGGTCAGCACCGCGAGCATGTCGACGTCGACGTCGGCCGGGATCTCGCCGCGGTCGATGGCGCGGCGCAGGAGCGTGCGGTTGGCGCGGGCGCGCGGCTCGACGATGGCCTGGCGGACGGCGTCGGCGAGCTCGGGCGCCTTGGAGATCATCGCGACGACGCCCGACATGATCCGGAGCTTGCGCTCGGCGTCCTCGATCGCGCGCGGGCGGATCAGGGCGACCAGATCGCCGCGCAGGGTGCCGGTGTCGGGGAGCGCGTCCTGGTCGAGGTCGGCGCCCTTCAGGCAGGCGACGGCCTCGAGCACGAGCTCGGCCTTCGACTCCCAGCGGCGGTAGAGCGTGGCCTTGCCGGCCTTCGCGCGGGCGGCGACCATGTCGATCGTCATGCCGTCGTAGCCGGTCTCGGCGAGCACGTCGAGGGCGGCGGTGAGGATCTCGCCGTCGCGGTTGGGGTCGCGGCGGCGCCCGGGACGCGCGGGAGCATCGCAGGTCGTAGCGGCGGGGGGAGTGGGCGGCGTCATCGCTGCTTCTCCAATCGGTTCGGGAGGGCCGCGCGAACGGCCCGTGTGAACACCATGCTAATTGAAGAACTCCGCAGTTCCGAAACTAGCGAGTCTCGTATATCGTCTCCTCCATGTCGCAGACCACATCACTGCCGGACTCCGCCGCCCCCGCGGTTCCGGCCCCGTCCTCCCGCCGCTGGTGGACGCTCGTCGCCGTCGGGCTCGCCCAGCTCATGGTCGTGCTCGACTCCACCGTCGTGAACATCGCCCTCCCCGCCGCCCAGGCCGACCTCGGCTTCTCGGACGGCGACCGCCAGTGGGTCGTCACGGCCTACTCGCTCGCGTTCGGCAGCCTCCTGCTGCTCGGCGGGCGCCTCTCCGACCTGATCGGCCGCAAGCGCACCTTCATCATCGGCCTGATCGGCTTCGCCATCGCCTCCGCGCTCGGCGGCGCCGCCCCGAACTTCGAGCTGCTCATCGCGGCCCGCGCCCTGCAGGGCGTGTTCGGCGCTCTCCTCGCGCCGACCGCCCTCGCCGTGCTCACCACCACCTTCACCGTCCCGAAGGAGCGGGCGCGCGCATTCGGCGTCTTCGGCGCGATCGCCGGGGCCGGCGGCGCGGTCGGCCTCCTCCTCGGCGGCGTGCTGACCGAGAGCTTCGACTGGCGCTGGAACCTCTACATCAACGTCGTGATCGCGGTCGTCGCGGTCATCGGCGCCATCGTCTTCGTGCCGACGATCGACCGGGTCGGCCCGCGCCCGCGGCTCGACGTGCCCGGGACGATCCTCGTCTCGGCCGCCCTCTTCGGCCTGGTCTTCGGCTTCGCCAACGCGGAGACCGACGGCTGGGACTCGCCGATGACCTGGGTGCCGCTCGCCGCGGCCGTCGTGCTCCTGGTCGGCTTCGTGCTCCGCCAGCGCAGCACCGAGCACCCGCTGCTGCCGCTGCAGATCGTGCTCGACCGCGACCGCGGCGCCGCGTACCTCTCAGTGCTGATCGCCGGCGCGGGGATGTTCGGGATCTTCCTCTTCGTCACCTACTACCTGCAGGTCTCGCTCGGCTACTCGCCGATCCAGACGGGGCTGTCGTTCCTGCCGATGATCGGGATGCTCGTGCTCGCCGCGCAGCTGTCGACCAACCTGCTCCTGACGCGCTTCGGGCCGAAGATCATGGTGACCTTCGGCATGCTGCTCGGCGTTGTCGGCATGCTCCTGCTCACCCGCCTCGACCTCGACAGCGGCTACGCGGCCGACGTGCTGCCAGCGCTGATGGTGCTCGGCTTCGCGATGGGCTCGATCATGCCCGGCTCGATGCAGACCGCCACCCGCGGAGTCGACATGCGCTTCGCCGGCGTCGCCTCGGCGATGGTCAACACCAGCCAGCAGGTCGGCGGCTCGATCGGCACCGCGCTGCTCAACACGCTCGCGGCGACCGCGGTGACCGACTACCTCCTCACGCACACCCCGACCACGGCGGCGACGGCGGCGGAGGCGGCGGTGCAGAGCTACGCGGTCGCCTACGGCTGGGGCGCGGGCTTCTTCGCCCTCGGCGCGGTGCTCTCGGTGCTGCTGTTCCGTCGCCGCTCGGCGGGCCTCGCGGTCTCGACCGGAGCCTCCGCGGAGCCGGTGCTCGCGCACTGACCGGCGGACTTCGGTCCGATCGGCGCACTCGTACGGCCGGGACTCCCGCATCAGCGTGGGCCCCGGCCGTTCGCCGTTCCCCGGACGTGTCGGCGTGTTGCGCCGCGGGTCGCCCCGGGTCGGGCGCGTGCGTAGCGTCGGGGGATGCCCGAGACGCTCGACATCGTCCACCTGCGCACGCTCGTGGCGATCGCCGACTGCGGCGGGTTCGGCCGGGCGGCCGTCGCCCTGCACATCAGCCAGCCGACGGTCTCGCAGCACGTCCGCACGCTCGAGCGGCGGCTCGAGCGCACCTTCATCGAGAAGGTCGGGCGCCGGGCCCGCTTCACGCCGGCCGGCGAGCGCCTCCTGGTGCAGGCCCGCCGGATCCTGGCCGTGCACGACGACGCGCTGGAGCTGCTCGACGCGGCGAGCGAGAACCCGCTCGCCCTCGGCCTGACCGAGCCGGCCGCGGAGCAGCTGCTGCCGCGCCTCCTCGAGACGCTGCACCGCGCCTTCGACGACCGGCCGCTCACCTTCACGCTCGACCGCTCCACCCACCTGGCGGAGGCGGTGGCCCGCGGCGTCGTCGATCTCGCGGTCATCCTCGGCGTGGGCGGCGACCTGCCGGGCCGCCAGGTCGCGACGCTGCCGCTCGACTGGTACTCGGCGCCCGGCTGGCAGCCGCCGGAGGACGCGCCGATCCCGCTCGTCGCCTACTCCGAGCCGTGCGGGATGCGCCAGCGCGCGCTGCAGCAGCTCGGCGCCTTCGGTCACGAGGTGCGGGTGGTCGCCGAGTCGACGGGGCTGGAGGGCGTGATCGCGGCGGCCCGCGCCGGTGTCGGAGTCGCGGTGCTGCCGACCGCGCACCGCGGCGCGGTCGCCGAGGGACTCGTCGAGCGCCACGACCTGCCGGCCCTAGGCTCGGTCAACCTCCGCCTCGTGTCGCGGCGCGGCCTGGCCCCGGACGTCGAGGACACGGCGCTCGCCGCCCTCGCCGGGGTCTTCGGCACGGTGCGCGCGAGGCCGGTCGCGGTGCCCGCGGGCGCGCGAGTGTGACCTCCGTCGCCGGCCGCCAGCGCGGGTGTGACGAATCGTTACCAACGATCGGGATCGCCGATCGGAACGCATCCGGAATCATCGTTGGACGCCCGGAGCACCCCGGCCGTAGCGTCGGAGCCATGACGTTCCCGCCCGCCCTCACCGCCGCTGCGCCGCTCGGCGCGACCGGTGCAGCGAGCCGCGGGAGCATCGGCACTCGAATGTCCTCGGACGGGAACCCCCTCGCGCCGGTGCGCGGATGTTCCTGTCCGGTCTCCCGCTGACGCCTCCGCGTCGCCCGACTCCTCCGCCCGACGGCCGGCCCTCGCCGCTCCCGTCCCGGCCTCTGCGCGCCGCCGCCCGCCTCCGCGGCCGCCGCGCGTCCCTCTCTCCGCGCCGTCCCGCGCTCCTCCGGCGTGCCCGCGCGCCTCCGATGCGCCTCCGCACCCTCTCGAAAGGACCTCCCATGACCGTCGAGTTCATCTCCGCGATCAACGTCAACCACTCCAACGAGGTCAACGGCCTCGCGGACCCGGCCATCGACGTGGCCTACCTGCGCCGCTACTCCCGGATCCTCGAGGACGGCGGCTTCGACTACACGCTGGTGCCCTACGGCTCGGCCGGGCACGACCCGTTCACGATCGCCGCCGCCGTGACCCAGTACACCGAGCGCCTGAGGCCGATCGTCGCGCTGCGGCCCAACACCGTCTACCCGACCGTCGCGGCGAAGGCGCTCGCCACCCTCGACCAGCTCTCGGGCGGACGGGCCGTCGTGCACTTCATCGCCGGCGGGAACGACCACGAGCAGGCCCGCGAAGGGGACCGGCTGAGCAAGTCCGAGCGCTACGCGCGGCAGGAGGAGTACCTCCGCATCCTCCGGAAGGTCTGGTCGGCGACCGAGCCGTTCGATCACGAGGGCGAGTACTACCGCTTCGAGGACTTCGTCTCGCGGGTGCGGCCGGTGCGCGGCACCATCCCCATCTCGGTCGGCGGCTCGAGCGACGAGGCCTACCGCCAGGGCGGCGCGCTCGCGGACATCTTCGGCCTGTGGGGCGAGCCGCTGGCCGACACCCAGCAGCAGATCGACCGGATCGCGGACGCGGCGCTCGCCGCCGGCCGCGCCGACACCCCGCGCACCTGGGTCACCTTCCGGCCGATCATCGCGCCGACCGAGGAGCTCGCCTGGGAGAAGGCGCACCGGATCCTCGGCATCCTGCAGAGCCGCGGCGGCACGACGAGCCCGCGGAAGGGCGAGAAGGGGCTCTGGGTGCAGACGCCGAGCGCCACCGGCCCGGCGAACGTCGGCTCGCAGCGCCTCCTCGACATCGCGCGGCGGAAGGACCTGCACGACCGGGCGCTCTGGACGCCGACCGCGACCGCCACCGGGGCGGCCGGCGCCTCCACGGCGCTCGTCGGCACGCCGGAGACGGTCGCCGCGGCGATCCTCGACTACGTCGACCTCGGTGCCGACCTGATCTCGATCCGCGGCTACGACAACCTGAACGACGCGGTCGACTACGGCCGGTACGTCATCCCTCTGGTCCGCGAGGAGCTCGCGCACCGCGGGGCGACCGGGCGCCGCGGCCAGGTCGTCGCGCAGCCGCCGCTCGAGGCCGAGCTCGCCGGGGCGATCGCGTGACGTTGCTCACCGGAGCGCCCGCCGCCGCGGTCCGCCCCGCCGTAGCCGTCCTCCCCGCGCCCGACCTCTCCGACCGCGCGCTCGCCCGGATCACGGCCCGCCTGGCCGAGACCGCCGAGCACTACGACCGCACCGCCGAGTTCCCCTGGCAGGGGATCCAGGCCGTGCACGAGGCGGGACTGCTCTCCCTGGGAGTCGGCACCCGCTACGGCGGCACGCCCGCCTCCACCGTCGACCTCGTCCGCGTCTTCGGCGCGCTCGGACAGGGCGACCCGGCGGTCGCGCTGATCTCGGCGATGACCGTGCTGCAGCACGCCGCGCAGGACCGCGCCGCGCTCTGGCCGGAGGAGCTCTACCGCTCGGTGCTCGCCGACTCCGCCGAGCGCCCCGTGCTGCTCAACGCGGTGCGCGCCGAGCCCGAGTGGGGCGCTCCGGCCCGGGGCGGCCTGCCCGCAACGACGATCCGCCGCGACGGCGACGGCTGGCTGCTCGAGGGCCGCAAGGGCTTCGCCACCGGCTCGGAGGGGCTGGCGTACCACCTGGTCTGGGCGGTCGATCACGGCGGGGCGTCGGGCGAGCCCGAGCTCGCGCACGCGATCGTGCCCGGCGACGCCCCCGGCGTCCGGATCGAGCGGACCTGGGACCACCTGGGCCAGCGGGCCTCGAGCACGCACGACGTGCTCTACGAGCAGGTGCGCCTGCCGTTCGAGCACTTCCGCGGGACGCCCCGCTCGCAGCTCGCGCCCGAGGCCGGAGCGGCCGGCGGTTTCGGTCTCGCGGTCGCGGCCCTCTACGTCGGCGTCGGACGGGCGGCGCAGAGCTTCTTCGTCCGCTTCGCGAACGAGCGGGTCCCGACCTCGCTCGGCCGGCCGATCGCCACGACGGAGCGGATCCGCTCGGTCGCCGGCGAGATCCAGGCTCAGCTGGTGCAGGCCGAGGAGGTGCTGCTCTCGCTGGCCGCGCGAGTGGACGCGGGCGATCCGCGCGCCGCCGAGCGCCTCGTGGTCGGCAAGCTGCTCGCCACCCGCTCGGCCGTCACCGCGGTCGAGACGGCCGTCGCCGCGCTCGGCAACCCCGGCCTCACCCGGCACCACCCGCTCGAGCGGCACCTCCGCGACGTCCTCGCCTCCCGGGTGCACCCGCCGCAGGACGACGCCGCCCTCCTGATCGCCGGTACGCGCTCGCTCGCGGCCGCCGCGCTCTGACAGCCGCGCTCCGACACCCCCGCACTCCGGCACATCCGCACTTCGACTTCTCTGCACGGGAGACCACCCTCATGACGTTCCACCGCTCACGCCCCCTCCGACGATCCGGCACCGCCGCCGCCGCGCTCGCCCTCGCCTCCGCGCTTGCCCTCTCCGCCTGCTCGGGCGCCTCGGGCGCGGGCGCCGTCTCCGACGACGCGACCCCCGTCGACGGCGGCCGGCTCTCGCTCGCCTTCTTCCCCGACAACGCCGCGTTCTCCTGCGTCGACCCGTTCCAGACCTACTGGATCGAGCACCGCACGGTGATCCGCAACGTCGCCGACTCGCTCACCGACCAGGACCCGGAGACCGGCGAGATCCAGCCCTGGCTCGCGACCGACTGGAGTGTCAACGACGCGGGCACGGAGTACACCTTCGACCTGCGCACCGACGTCACCTTCTCGGACGGCACGCCCTTCACCGCGGAGAGCGTGAAGACCTCGTTCGACAACGACAAGGCGACCCTCGCGCAGCTGCCCTCGGCCTACGGCGGCGTCTACCTCGCCGGCTACTCGGGCACGGAGGTCGTGGACGCCGACACCGTGAAGGTCGTCTTCTCCACGCCCAACGCCGCGTTCCTGCAGGGCACCTCGACCACCAACCTCGCCATCCTCGCCGCCTCCTCCTACGAGAGGACGCCCGAGGAGCGCTGCCTCGGCGGGATCGTCGGCTCCGGCCCGTTCACGCTGACCGAGTACACCCCCGGCACCGGCATCACGCTGGACAAGCGCGACGGGTACGCCTGGGGCTCGGCCCTGCGCGAGAACACCGGGGAGGCGCACCTCGACGGGATCGACATCAGCTACGTCGCGGAGGACAGCGTCCGTGTCGGGCAGCTGACCAGCGACGAGGTCGACATCGCCTGGCCGCGGAACCCGATCTCGGAGAACGACCAGGCCGTGATCACCGGCTCCGGCGACACCGTCGAGAGCCGCTCGCTGCCGGGCCCCGCGAGCAACTACTACCCGAACGTCGCCGAGGGGAAGATCCTCTCGGACGAGAAGGTGCGGCAGGCCGTGCAGAAGGCGATCGACCGCGAGACGTACGCGACGACGGTCTTCGGCGCCGGCTACCCGGCCGCGACCAGCATCTACAACACGACCACGCCGTTCTACACGGACGAGTCGTCGAAGCTCGCCTTCGACGCCGAGGGCGCGGGCGAGCTGCTGGACGAGGCGGGCTGGGAGCTCGGCGACGACGGCTACCGCTCGAAGGACGGGCAGCGGCTGACTCTCTCGGTGCCGATCGTCACCCAGTTCGGCGCCGGCGATCAGCTGATCCAGGACCAGCTGAAGCAGGTCGGCATCGAGCTCGAGCTGAACGTGATCACCAACGCCCAGCGCGCCGACGTGCTGAACGACGGCGACTACGACCTGATCTCGACCTACTACACGCGGGCCGATCCGGGAGTGATCCAGTGGATCATCGACTCCCGCTACGCCGGGTCGAAGGCGCAGGCGACGAACGGCCTCGACGCCGAGCAGGCCGCGACCGTGCAGGCCCTGCTCGACGAGGGCGTGCAGACGGTCGACACCGCGGCGCGCGCCGAGGTCTACGGCGAGCTGCAGGACTACCTGATCGACAACGCCCTGGTCTTCCCGTTCGCCGAGCGGGTGCAGCTGGCGGGCGTCTCGTCGGCGGTGCACGGCTTCCGCTTCACCTCGGAGGCGTTCGGCGACTTCGCCGACGCCTGGATCCAGCCGTGACCGCGCTCGGCTCGGCTTCGGCCCCGGCTGCGGCACCGGGGATCGCACCGGGGAGGCCGGGCACCCGCTCGGCCCCCTCGGGCCTCGGCCGCTACCTCCTCGGCCGGCTCGGCCAGGCGGTGCTGGTGCTCTGGGCCGCCTACACCGTGACCTTCGCGGTGCTGTGGCTGCTGCCGAGCGACCCGCTGGCGCTCCTGCTCTCGGCCAACAACGTCGAGGTGGACTCGCTCACCCCGCAGCAGCTCGCGGAGGCTCAGGCGCGCTACGGACTGGACCAGCCGGTCTGGCAGCAGTACGCGACGATGCTCGGCAATGCGCTGCGGGGCGACTTCAGCACCTCGATCACCAAGGGGATCCCGGTCACCGACCTGATCGCCGAGAAGCTGCCCGGCACCCTGCAGCTCAGCGCCCTGGCGATCGGCCTCGCGCTGATCGGCGGCACCGTGCTCGCCTACCTGGCGGCGTACGTCCGCTGGGCGCCGCTGAAGACGGTGCTCGGCCGGCTGCCCTCCGCGGGTGTGGCGTTCCCCGGCTTCTGGATCGGCCTGCTGCTCATCCAGTTCTTCGCCTTCTCGCTGCACCTGCTGCCCTCCACCGGCAGCGCGACCCCGGCGAGCCTGATCCTGCCGGCGGTGACCATGGCGATCCCGACCTCGGCGATGCTCGCCCAGGTGCTGATCCGGAGCTTCGCGGACGTCGAGGCGGAGGCCTACATCACCACGGCCCGCGCCAAGGGCCTCTCCCGCGGCGCGGTGCAGTGGCGGCACGCCTTCCGCAACGCCTCGCTGCCGACGCTGACGATCCTCGGGATCCTGGCCGGCAACACCGTCACGGGAGCGATCGTCGCCGAGACGATCTTCGCCCGGCAGGGCATCGGCACGCTCGCCCAGGAGTCGGTGCTCACCCAGGACGTGCCGGTCGTCCAGGCGATCGTCGTGCTGGCGGCCGTCGTGTTCGTCGGCATCAACCTCCTGGTCGACCTGCTCTACCCCCTCCTCGATCCGCGCATCACCTCGACACCGAAGGCGAGCCGACCATGACTCTCGAACTCACCCGGCCCGAGGCGCTCGTCGTCCCCGAGCCGCTCACCCGCGCGGCGCACGGCCGGGGTGCCCGCCGCGTGCGGATCCTCCGCCTGCTGCTGCGCCGCCCGGGCTTCGTCCTGGCGCTGGTCTTCGTGCTGTTCGTCCTGGCCTCGGCGATCGCTCCCGCGCTCTTCACCGGCGTCGACCCGACGGCGACCGCGCCGGCCGACAAGCTGCAGGTGCCGAGCCTCGTGCACCTCTTCGGCACCGACGAGCTGGGCCGCGACCTGTTCGCGCGGGTCCTGCACGGCGGGGCGCTGACGGTGCAGGCGACGGTGATCGCCCTCGCGATCGCCCTGGTCGGCGGGCTGACGCTCGGCGTGGTCTCCGGCTCCGCGGGTGGAGTGGTGGACGCGGTGATCATGCGGATCGTCGACGTGCTGCTCGCGATCCCCGGGCTGCTGCTCGCCCTGGCGATCGTGACGGCGATCGGCTTCGGCACGCTGCCGGTGGCGCTCGCCGTGGGGATCGGCATCCTGCCCGGCTTCGCGCGCACCACCCGCGCCGAGGTGCTCCGGGTGCGCACGCTGCCCTACGTCGAGGCCGCGCGCACCGGAGGTGCGAGCCGGCTGCGCGTGCTCGTGCGGCACGTGCTGCCCAACTCCTGGGGGCCGGTCGCCGTGCTGGCCGTGCTCGATCTCGGCACCGCGATCATCGCGATCGCCGCGCTGAGCTTCCTCGGCTTCGGCGCGGCGCCGCCCGCAGCGGAGTGGGGGACGCTGATCTCCAGCGGCCGCAACTACCTCGTCACCAGCCCGTGGCTCTCGCTGCTGCCGGGGCTCTTCGTCGGGCTGCTGGTCTTCGCGCTCAACCACGTGGCCAAGAGCCTCGAGGAGGTGCAGCGATGAGCGCCGGCGTGGTCCCCTCCGCAGGGCCCGCCGCGGCCGGCCCGCTCGTGCGGCTCGACCGGCTCAGCGTCGCCTACGGCGAGCGCACCGTCGTGCACGAGGTCTCGCTCGAGATCGCGCCCGGCGAGATCGTCGCCGTGGTCGGCGAGTCCGGCTCGGGCAAGTCGACGACCGCGAACGCTGTGCTCGGCCTGCTGCCCTCCGGCGGCCGGATCACCGGCGGGTCGATCGCGCTCGCCGGCGAGGACGTGACGCACGCGGCGGAGAAGCGGCTCCGGCACCTGCGCGGGCGGTTCGTCGGCCTCGTCCCGCAGGACCCGATGGTCGGGCTGAACCCGACGCTGCGCATCGGCGCCCAGGTGGCGGAGGCGGTGCGCCTGCGCGGCGTCGACCGCCGCTCCGTCGACGCCGAGGTGCTCGAGGCGCTGCGGCAGTCGGGCATCGACGATCCGGAGCTGCGCGCCCGGCAGTACCCGCACGAGCTGTCCGGCGGGCTGCGCCAGCGGGCGCTGATCGCGATCGCGCTGGCCGGGCGCCCGCGGCTGATCATCGCCGACGAGCCGACCTCGGCCCTCGACGTCACCGTGCAGAAGCGCCTGCTCGACCACCTGCAGTCGCTCGTCCGCGAGCAGGGCATCGCGCTGCTGATCATCACCCACGACCTCGCCGTCGCCGCCGACCGGGCCGACCGCGTCCTCGTGCTGCGCGAGGGACGGGTGGTGGAGCAGGGCCCGCCCGCGCAGATCCTGGTCGCGCCGAGGGAGGAGTACACCCGCGAGCTGCTCGCGGCGGCGCCCGGACTCGGCGGCGAGCTCGTGCCGCGCTTCGAGCACGTCGAGCCCGCTCCGGAGATCGTCCGGGTCGAGAACGTCGTCAAGGACTTCGAACTGCCGGGCCGCCGCCCGCCGTACCGCGCGCTCGACGACGTCTCCTTCTCGATCCGCGCGGGGCAGACCCTCGCGCTGGTGGGGGAGTCGGGCTCGGGCAAGACGACCGCGCTGCGGATCGCTCTCGGCCTCGAGCGGGCGTCGAGCGGCCGGGTGCTCGTGGAGGGGGAGGACCTCACCGCGGCGAGCGACCGGCAGTGGCGGCCGCTGCGCCGGCGGATCCAGCTGGTGCAGCAGAACCCGTTCGCCGCGCTCGACCCGCGCTTCACGGTGCTGGAGTCGGTCGTCGAGCCGCTGGTCTCCTTCCGGATCGGCGACCGCGCCTCGCGGCTGGAGCGCGCCCGCGAGCTGCTCGACCGGGTCGGGCTGCCCGGCTCCTTCCTCTCCCGGCTGCCGGCCGAGCTCTCCGGCGGTCAGCGCCAGCGCGTCGCGATCGCCCGCGCGCTCGCCCTCGGCCCGGACCTCGTGCTCCTCGACGAGCCGGTCTCCGCGCTGGACGTGTCCGTGCAGGCGCAGATCCTCGAGCTCCTGGTCGAGCTGCAGCGCGACCTCGGCGTCGCCTACCTCTTCGTCTCGCACGACCTCGCCGTCGTCGCCGAGGTCTCCCACGAGGTCGTCGTCCTCGACCGCGGGCGGGTGCAGGAGGCAGGCACCACCGCCCGCGTCTTCGGCGCGCCCGCGGCGGAGTACACCCGCACCCTGCTCGCGGCGATCCCCGGCCGAGCGGCGGTGCGCCCGTGAGCGGCCGCTTCCTCGTGATCGGCGGCGGGGCCGTCGGCTCCGTCCTCGCCGCGCAGCTGCATCTGGCCGGGCAGCCGGTCGTGCTCGTGGCGCGCGGGGAGCACCTGCGGCTCCTCCGCGAGAACGGGCTGCGCGTTCGCCGGCCCGCGGGCGACGAGATCGTGCGGCTGCCCGTCGCCGGTGGCCCGGCGGAGGCGGCGCCCGCGCGCGGCGATGTCCTCGTGCTCGCGGTGAAGGCGCAGGACGCGGAGGCGGCGCTCGCCGAATGGGCCTGGACCCCGCTCGCCGGGGGCGGGGCCGGCGCCGGGCTGCCGGTGCTGACCCTGCAGAACGGACTCGCCACCGAGGACAGCGCGCTGCGCCGCTTCGCCACGGTCTACGGGGTGTCGATCGGCATCGCCGCCAGCTTCCTGGTGCCCGGCGAGGTCGTCTCGCCCTCCTTCCCGACGGTCGGCGTGCTCTGGATCGGCCGGCACCCCGACGCCGCCGACCCGCGGGCGGAGGAGTACGCCGCGATCCTCCGCGGTGCCGGCTTCGCCGCCCGCGCCGTGCCCGACATCGGCGCCTGGAAGGCCCGCAAGCTGCTGGCCAACGCGGCCAACGGCCTCGACCTGTTCGAGGGCCCGGCCGAGCAGCACGCCGCCGCGCGCGAGCTGCTCGTCGCGGAGGCGCGCGCCGCCCTCGCCGCGAACGGCCTCGCGGTCGCTCCCGACGACGGCACCCGCCTCGCCGTCGATCCCGTGCCCGGCCACACCGCCGGCCGGCTGTCGACCTGGCAGAGCGCCGCCCGCGGCACGAGCAGCGAGATCGACCACCTCACCGGCGAGATCGTGCTGCTCGCCCGCCGCGCCGGCGTGCCGACCCCTCTGAACGAGCGCCTGCAGCTCCTGCTCGGCCGGCACGGCCGCGCCGCGGCTGCCGCGCCCCTCCCGCTCGCGGATCTGCTCGCCCCCGTCCCCGTGCTCGTCGAGTAGCGCCGTCCTCCTGCTGGTCGAGCAGCCCGGTCCTCATGCTGGTCGAGTAGCCCCGCAGGGGCGTATCGAGACCCACCCCCCTCCGAACACTCACCCGCCCGTCCTTCCGCCTTACCAAGGAGCCCCCCATGCCCCTCACCCACCCGCCCACCGCAGCCCGCGCCTTCGACGAGCCCGAGGGCATCGCCCAGCGCGGCACCCTCGTCGTCCTCGGCGGCCGCGGCGAGACCCCGGCCGTCTACGAGCGCTTCGGCACCCGCATCGCCCGCGACGCCTACCGCGTCCGCGCCTTCGGCGACGCGACGGCCCCCGGCGTCCGCGACGCCGCGCTCGCCGTCCTCCGCGACCCCGCGACCATCGCGCCGCTCGTGCTCGTCGGCTCCGACGTCGGCGCGGCGGTCGCCCTTGAGCTCGCCGCGACGGAGCCGGTCGACGCCGTCGTCCTCGCCGGCCTGCCCGTCCGCGCCGAGGGCGGCGAGGGGATCGGCGAGCGGACCGCCTGCCCGAACCACGCCGGCGTCCTCGAGCGCGAGACCGACTCCGCCGCTCGCTACGCCGCACCGCCGCCCGAGCTGCTCACCGTCGCCGCCAGTGCCATCACCGTCCCGCTGCTCGCGCTGCACGGCGCGGCCGACGCGATCAGCCCGCTCGCGGAGGCGGTCGCCGTCTACCGCACCGCCCCGCGGGCCGAGATCCACGTCCTCGCCGACGGCCGCCACGACGCGCTCAACGACGCGACGCACCGCTCGGCCGCCGCGACGGTGGTCCTCTTCCTCGAGCGGGTGAAGGCGTCGGCCGCCGCCGCGCCGATCATCGAGCGGATCGCGGAGTGAGCGCGCTCGCCCCCGCCGCGGATTCCACCGACGACACCGCCGTCGACCCCACCCCCGTCGAGATCACCGCCGACGTCCCCACCGCCGACCGCTCCGGCTGGTCACCCGGCGGTACCCCGCTCGGCGTCGTGCGCGCCCGCACGGTCGACGACGTCCGCGCCGCGCTCCGGCACGCCTCCGCTCACGGCATCCCCGTCGTCACCCGCGGCGCCGCCTCCGGACTCGCCGGCGGCGCGAGCGCGGGAGAGGGCGTGCTCGTCCTCGACGTCTCGGGCCTGGACCGCATCCTCGAGATCGACCCCGTCGACGGCGTCGCCCGCGTCGAGCCGGGCGTCATCACCGCCGATCTCGATCGCGCCGCCGCCGTGCACGGCCTCCTCTACGCCCCGGACCCGGGCAGCGTCGAGATCGCGACGATCGGCGGCACCATCGCCACCAACGCCGGCGGCCTGCGCGGCGCGAAGTACGGAGTCACCCGCGACGCCGTCCTCGCGCTCGACGTCGTCCTGGCCGACGGCTCGCTCGTCCACCTCGGCCGCGACACCGTGAAGGGCGTCGTCGGCCTCGACCTCACCGCGCTCGTCGTCGGCTCCGAGGGCAGCCTCGGCGTGGTGGTCGGCGCGACCCTCCGCCTCCTGCCCCGGCCGCGGGCGACCGCGACCGCGGCCGCCTTCTTCGCCGACGTCGCCGCGGGCGCCGAGGCCGCCGTCGCCCTCGCCCGCGCCGGCCTGCGCCCGAGCGTTCTCGAGCTGGTCGACGACCGCACGCTCGAGGCCATCGACGCCCTGCGCGGCTCCACCCTGGCCGGCCGCGGCGGCGCCTTCCTCCTGGTGCAGACCGACGGCTTCGGCGCCGCCGAGGAGATCGCCGAGATGCGCGCGGTGCTCGCCGCGACCGCGCTCAGCGTCGAGACCACCCTCGACCCGGCCGAGGGTCTCGCTCTCGCGAGCGCCCGCCGCGACGCCCTGCCCGCGATCGAGGCCCGCGGCCGCGTGCTGATCGAGGACATCGCCGTGCCTCGCTCCCGCCTCGCCGAGGCGATCCGCCGCGTGCACGCCATCGCCGCGGACACCGGCGCCGACGTCTACGTCTTCGCCCACGCCGGCGACGGCAACCTGCACCCGATCATCCGCCTGCGCGACGACTCGGAGCAGTCCCGCCGCCAGGCCGACGCCGCGGCCGAGGCCGTCTTCGCCCTCGCCCTCGAGCTCGGCGGCACCGTCAGCGGCGAGCACGGCGTCGGCGCCCTCAAGCGCGAGTGGGCCCGCCGCGAGCTCGGCCCCGACGTCGTCGCCCTGCAGCGCGCGGTGCAGCGGGTCTTCGATCCGCAGGGCATCCTGAATCCCGGTACCGCGCTGTGAGCGCACCCCTCGAGAGGACCGACATGACCACCACCCTCCGCTCCGACGTGCTCGTCACCCCCGACGAGCTGGAGGCGGCACTCGCCTCGCCCGAGCCGCCGCTCGTCCTCGACGTGCGCTGGCGCCTCGACCGGCCCGACGGCCGCCCCGCGTACCTCGAGGGCCACCTCCCCGGCGCCGTGTACGTCGATCTCGACCACGAGCTCGCCGCGCACGGCGCCCCCGAGGACGGCCGCCACCCCCTGCCCCCGATCGAGGCCCTGCAGGAGTCGGCGCGCCGCTGGGGCCTGCGTCAGGGTCAGGCCGTCGTCGTCTACGACGACCTGAAGAACCTCTCCTCCGCGCGGGCCTGGTGGCTGCTGCGCGCCGCCGGAGTCGCCGACGTGCGCCTCCTCGACGGCTCGCTCCGCGCCTGGACCGGCTCGGGCCGCGCGCTGGAGTCGGGCCCCGTTTCGCCGGTCGTGGGCGACGTCGAGCTGGCCTACGGCGCCCTGCCGGTGCTCGACATCGACGAGGCCGCCGCGCTGCCGTCCACCGGCGTCCTCCTCGACGCCCGCGCCCCCGAGCGCTACCGCGGCGACGTCGAGCCGATCGACCCGCGTGCCGGCCACATCCCCGGCGCTCTGAACGCCCCCGCGACCGGCAACGTCGACGCCGACGGCCGCTTCCTCGACGCCGCCGCCCTGCGCGCCCGCTTCGAGTCCCTCGGCGTCCGCCCCGACGCCCCCGTCGGCGTCTACTGCGGCTCCGGAGTCACGGCCGCCGCCGACGCCGTCGCCCTCACCCTCGCCGGCTTCGCCCCGTCCCTCTACCCCGGCTCCTGGTCCCAGTGGTCGACCACAGCCGACCGCCCCGTCGCCACGGGCCCGGACGCGTAGGGCGCCGCAGGCTGGTCGAGTAGCGCGCGGCGCACCCCATGCTGGTCGAGTAGCGCGCAGCGCGTATCGAGACCCACCCTCCGGGGGAGGGCCGACACCCGTGAGCACGTCGTCATCGCGACGAGCCGACACGGGATCTCGATACGCGCCCTGCGGGCGCTACTCGATCAGCATGAACTCCCTGCGCGTGGGCGTCGGCGTCGGGCGTCGCGCTTCTACAAGGCCGCGGGCGCCCCGTGCTGGCCGAGGACGCGGCCGCCCCATGCTGGTCGAGTAGCGCTCTGCGCGTATCGAGACCCGCCCCCGACCAGAACATCAGCCGAGAGCCCTGCTCACCGGTCATCACTCCGCAGAACTTGTCGCAGCGGCCGCTCGAGGACGACGACTTCTGCGCACCCGCGCCCGCGGGCGCGGTCAGCGCCGTCGACTCCTCGAAAGTTGCGGTAGTCGCGCCCGGATACCACGACTTCTGCGTACTCGCCGGTGCCGCGTGCGCCCGCGTCGAGTCGGCTCCGCCGCTGACTCAGCAGAAGTCGCGGTGGTCGCGTTCGACTACCGCAACTTCTGCGGAGTGGGGGCCGGCCGCCGGGCGTCAGCCCAGGCGGGAGTGCTCGCCGAGGTGGTGCCAGGTCCGGTTGTGGTACACCAGCGGCGCCGTGGCGTCGGAGTCGTCGGGGACGTGCGCCTCGAGGGCGTGCACGGCGACGATCGTCGACGAGCCGGCCTCCATGCGGTTGATGACGGTGCCGCGGATCCACGCGGACGCGCCGGGGAAGTACGGCTCGCCCGTGGGGAGCCGCGACCAGATCGAGGTGTCGGCGAAGCGGTCGATGCCGCTGGTCGAGCCGAGGCGGGCGAGATCGAGCTGCTCGGCGCCGAGCAGGTGCACGACGAGGGTCTCGGACGCCTGGATGGCCGGCGAGCTCGACGAGGCCGACGACAGCGAGAAGACGAACAGCGGCGGCTCGGCGCTCACCGAGAAGACGGAGGTCGCGGTCAGCGCGACCGGCCCGGTGCCCGGATCGGCGGTGATCAGCGCCACACCCGCGGCGTGGTTGCGGAACGCGAGCTTGAAGTCCGCGGGCGAGAGCCCGGCGAAGGCGGCGTGCGGCCGGCCGTCGGCAGGTGCGGACGCAGCAGGATCGGACGCGGTGGCGAGGTTCTCACGGCTCATCGGAGACTCCAGATCGATCGGGGATGCGGCGCGGAACGGGCCCGTCATCCCGCCGCAGCACGGCCCCTCCAGCCTGTCGCACCGGGCGGAGTCCGTTCGCCTCATTGCGGAGTATGACACCCGCGCCTCCGTCCCCCCCGCCCCCCCCGAAGCCCGCACCGCTCGTCCGATCTGCAGGCGACGCGACGGCGAGAGCCCTCCCACCCGCGCACGGGGGCGGCACAACCCCCGGATCGCCTGCAGATCGAACACCCACCCCCGCGTCCGCTCGAGGCGCAACCCGTGGCACCCCCGCCCGCACGCGCGCAGACTCGACACCATGGCCCACCGCCCCCGCGAATCGAGCACCCGCCCCGAGAACAAGACCTGCGCCTCCTGCGGCCGCGAGATCGAGTGGCGCGCGAAGTGGGCGCGCGACTGGGAGAACGTCCGCTACTGCTCCGACGCCTGCCGCCGTCGCGGCGTCGGCCCGGAGGAGGCGCGCCTCGAGGAGGAGATCCGCACCGTCCTCCTCGCCCGCGCCGCGTCGTCCACCGCGTGCCCGTCCGAGGTCGCCCGCCGCGTCGGGGGAGAGGAGTGGCGGCCGCTGATGGAGCCGGTCCGCCGCGCCGCCCGCCGCCTCGTCGACCGCGGCGAGATCGACATCGTCCAGGGCGGGCAGATCGTCGACCCGTCCCGCGCGAAGGGCCCGATCCGCCTGCGCCGCCGACCCGGGGGACCGCTGTCGCCCGACGGCGGCGCCCGCTAGCCTCGCTGACATGCCCAGCAGCGACGCCGTCGTCCTCACCGTCCCCGGACCGCACGGCGACAGGGAGGTGCGCGTCTCCAGCCCGGGCCGCGTGCTGTTCCCGGAGCCGGGCATCACCAAGCGCGAGGTGGCGGAGTACCTGATCGCGGTCGGCGAGGCCTTCGTCGCCGCCAACGGCGACCGGCCGATCTCGCTGCAGCGCTTCTCCTCCGGCATCGACGGCGACCAGTTCTTCTCGAAGAACCCGCCCAAGGGCGCGCCGGAGTACGTCCGCTCCGTCCCCGTCACCTACCCGAGCGGCCGCGTGCACCCGCAGCTCGTGATCGACGAGCCCGCCGTCGCCGTCTGGGCCGCGCAGATGAACACCCTCGTCTTCCACCCGTGGGCGTCCCGCGCCGAGGACTCCGACCGGCCCGATCAGCTCCGCATCGACCTCGACCCGCAGCCGGGCACCGATGTCGCCGACGCGGTCGTCGCGGCGCACGCGCTCCGCGAGGTGCTGCGCGAGGCGGGCCTGGAGTCGTTCGTGAAGACCTCCGGCAACCGCGGGCTGCACGTGTTCGCGCCGATCGTGGCCGAGCACGAGTTCCTCGACGTGCGGCACGCGGTGATCGCCGCCGGTCGCGAACTCGAGCGGCGGATGCCCGAGCAGGTCACGACGGCGTGGTGGAAGGAGGAGCGCGGCGAGCGGATCTTCGTCGACTTCAACCAGGCCAACCGCGACCGCACGATGGCCGGCGCCTACAGTCCGCGGCCGCTCGCGCACGCTCCGGTCTCCTGCCCGGTGGAGTGGGAGGAGCTCGACGGGATCGATCCGACCGCGTTCACGATCCGCACCGTTCCCGAGCGCCTGAGCACGACCGGCGACCCCTGGGCGCGGATGCACGACGCCCCCGGCACGCTCGACGCGCTGCTCGGCTGGTGGGAGCGCGACCTCTCCGCGGGCCTCGGCGAGCTGCCCTTCCCGCCCGACTTCCCGAAGATGCCGGGCGAGCCGCCCCGCGTCCAGCCCAGCCGCGCGAAGAAGCCGGCGGCGGCGTCCGCGGAGGACGCCGCCGAGTAGCGTCAGCCCAGCACGTCGCCCAGGTCGTACGCCGTCGGCTGCTCCAGCTGCTCGAAGGTGCACGAGCCGGCGTCGCGGTCCGGCCGCCAGCGCTCGAACTGCACGGTGTGCCGGAACCTCGATCCCTCCATCTGGTCGTAGCGCACCTCGAGCACCGTCTCCGGCCGCAGCCGGACGAACGAGGTGTCGCGGCTCCCGGAGAAGCGACTGCGCTCGCCGTCGCCGCGCACCGTCTCGCCGTCCGCGTCCCGCTCCACGACGGCGGCGAGCTCGTCGATCAGCTCGACCCGCCGGGCGTCGGTGAAGGCGGAGGCGCCGCCCACCTGCCGCAGCGTCCCGTCGGTGTCGTACAGGCCGAGCAGCAGCGAGCCGAGCCCGGGCTTCGAGGTGTGCTCGCGGTAGCCGATCGCGATCACGTCGGCCGTGCGGTGGTGCTTGATCTTGAGCATCGTCCGCTTGCCCGGCGCGTAGGGCGCGGCCAGCGGCTTGGCGATCACGCCGTCCAGCCCCGCGCCCTCGAACCGCTCCAGCCAGTCGCGGGCGAGCGCCTCGTCGTCGGCGGTCCGGCCCAGGTGCACCGGCGGAGTCACTCCGTCCAGCAGTGCGGCGAGCGCCTCGCGCCGCGCCGAGTACGGCTCGTCGAGCAGGCTCCGGCCGTCCACGGCGAGCAGGTCGAAGGCGACGAGCATCGCCGGGGTCTCGGCCGCGAGCATCGCGACGCGGCTGGCCGCCGGATGGATGCGCTGCGAGAGCAGCTCCCAGTCGAGCCGCTGCGCGCCGCCGGGCCCGGTCGCCAGCACGATCTCGCCGTCGAGGACGCAGCCGTCGGGCAGCAGCCGGAGGAACGCCTCGACCAGCTCGGGGAAGTAGCGGGTGAGCGGCTTGGAGCCGCGGCTGCCGATCTCGCAGACTCCGCCGGAGACGGAGACGATGGCGCGGAAGCCGTCCCACTTCGGCTCGTAGGAGTAGCCGCCGTCGACCGCGTCCTGCGCGGGCACGGCGGCGACCGCCTTGGCGAGCATCGGGGCGAGGGGGAGGGGGAACGGGAGGTCCATCCTGCGATCATCCTCGCCGCGGCCGCCCCGGCGCACCCCTCCCGCAGAGGCTCCTCCCCAGGGTCGAGCGCGTGACGAACAGATCACAAGCGCCACTCCCGGTACCTTTCGCGCCAGCGGATACGGAAGACTGCGCCTCATGAGCATGTGGGGACAGCACTCCGGAACGCGCGCCAGACCAGACCGATCGGCGCGTCCGCTCCGAAGAGGAGCTGTGACCCTCGAATGTCGGAACGACGCCGGACGGAGCCGCCGCTGATGGCGCGCACCGCCGTCTCGGCCGCCCGGCAGCTGTTCTCGCGCTCGCGGCGCAGCGACTCCCCCGGGGAAGGGGAACCCCCGTACGGAGTCGAACCCGACGTGACCGAGTACCTGCCGGCTCCGGCGCGCGACGAGGAGGCTCCCCGCCGGGACGCCCTCCTCGAGCAGCACGCCCCTCCGGCGCACGCGGATGCCGGGTTCGTCTTCGACGTGCCTGCGCCCGCGATCGGCGAGTACTGCGAACTCGACGCGGATGCTCTCGAATTCCCCCATCCGGGGGTCGCCTCCTTCGTCCCCGATCTCTCGCGCCCGGTCCGCGGCGGAGGATCGCACAGTGCGTTCCGCAGCCCGCCGCCGCCCGCCCCGGCGCCCGCTGCGCCGTCGCCGATGATCGACCTCCCGCGCGACTTCGCGCCCTCCGAGGAGATCGAGGAGTCGCACACCCGCGAGCAGCAGGCCGAGGAGTTCGCGCCGCCGGCCCCGCCGTCGCGCTTCGAGCCGCAGCCCGTCGACGCGCAGGTCTTCGACGCGCCGCCGGCGCCGCCCGTCCTCGCCCCGCCGCTCGCCGAGCAGCCGGTCGAGCCCGCCGCGGAGGAGACCGACGAGACCGAGTGGTCCGGGGCCGAGGAGCCCGCGGACCTCGAGTTCGACGGCACCCGTCTCGCCGCGCCCCGGCCGCCCGCGGCTCCGCCCGCCGACGCGCAGCCGGTCGACGCGCAGTTCTTCGAGCCGCCGACCTCCGCGCCGTCCGCCCTCCAGCCGCCGGACCCCGTCGATGCCGCGCCGCCCGTCGCGCCTCCGCTTCCGCCGGTGCCGCCCGTCGCGCCGCCGCTCCCGCCGGCACCGATCGTCGACGCCGCGCTCCTCCGCGGCTTCGCCCTCGCGCCGACCGACACCGACGGCCCCGCCCTCGCGCCCGTCATCGGCGAGGTCTGTGAGCTCGACACCGAGCACCTCGAGTTCCCGCACCCGAACGCCGCCTCCTTCGTCCCGGTCCAGGGCCGCAGCCGCGGCGCCTTCGGACTGCTCCTGCCCGATCCGGCCCGCCGCTCCGCGCCCGTCGAGCCCGAGCGGTACGACGCGCCCGAGCAGTACGACGAGCCCGAGCAGTACGACGCGCCCGAGCAGTACGACGAGCCCGAGCAGTACGTCGCGCCGCAGCAGTACGTCGAGCCGGACCAGTACGACGCACCGCCGCAGTACGACGCACCCGAGCGGTTCGCGCAGGAACCCGAGCTGCACACCGCCCCGCAGCACCGCACCGAGGACCCCGCCCAGGACCTCTTCGGCGAGCGCTTCCTCGCTCCCGCGCCGTTCCCCGGCCGCAGCGACTCCGACGGCGACACCCGCGACGACGACGACGCCCCCGGCTTCCTCGCGCCGCCCGTGCCCGCCACAGCGCACCAGTGGCACGGCGCTCCCGTCTCCGCGGAGGCCGCGGACGACGAGGGCAGCCCCCGCCCCCGCCGGAAGACCGTCCTGATCGTCGCCGGCATCGGCGCCGCCGTGCTGCTCATCGGCGGCGCGCTCGTCGCCGTCCCGCTGATCACGAACGGCGGCGGAGACGGCGGCAGCGCCACCGGCCCCGTCGCGGCCGCCGCTCCCGGCACCACCGAGGCCGCCGTCGCCTGGGTCGCGGACACGATCGACCCCGCCTCGGTGCTCCTGGTGCAGGACGACCTCGTCGGCGACGTCACCGACGCCGGCTTCCCCGGTGACACCGTCGTGTCGGAGTCGACGCTCTCCGCGGCGGCACCCGACTCGGCCTGGCGCGCGGCCGACTACATCCTCGTCACGCCGAGCCTGCGGGCGAGCGCGACCGGCGAGACCGAGACGGCGCTCGACAACTCGGAGGCCGTCGCGAGCTTCGGCAGCGGCGACACCGCCGTGGAGGTGCGCCGCGTCCTCGACCAGGGCACCGACCAGGCCGCCGCCGCGGCCACCGTCCTGACCGCCGCGCGCGCCTCGGCCGGCGGCCAGCTCGCGGCCAACCCCGCGCTGACCACGACCGACGCCGCCCGCGCCCTGCTCGAGGGGGGCCGCGTCGACTCGCGGCTCCTCCTCCTGCTCGGCCAGCAGCTCGCCTTCACCCCGCTCTCGGTCGCCGACTTCCCCGTCGGCACCAGCGAGGTCGACGGCGTCCGCCACCGGATGATCCTGTCCGGCTACAACGGCGCCGCGCTCCCGGCCGACGCCGCCGCGCTGCAGAGCGCGACCACCTGGCTCGGCAGCCAGTCGGGCGACTTCGTCCCGACCTCCGTCGAGTCGACCCCCGAGGGTCTCCTCGTCACCCTCGACCTCGATGAGCCGACCGGGCTGCTCCCGGGCGCTCAGTAGCACGACCCACCCGAAGGACCCGCCATGAACCCGATCCGCCCCCTCCGTCTCGCGCGCGCCGCGCTCGCCCTCGCCGCGGTGTCCGCGCTCGCCGCCCTCGGCGCCGCGCCCGCCTCGGCGGCCGAGGCGCCGCCGGCCACCGGCTGGGTGCGGGTCGCGCACCTCTCGCCCGACACCAAGTCGGTCGACGTCACCCTGACCGCCCTCGGCGGCGGCGGGGCGAGCTTCGAGCTCGACGGCGTCGCCTACGGCGCGGTCTCGCCCTACTGGACGCTGCAGCCGGGCACCTACGTCGTCGCGATGGTCCCGTCCGACGCCCCCGAGGGCACCGCCCCGGTCATCGAGCAGTCCGTCGACGTCTCGGCCGGCACCCCGCTGACCGTCGCCGCCCTCGGTCGCAATGCCGTGCTGCGCACCACGGTCTTCACCGACGACCTCACCCCGCCCGCCGACGGCCAGGCCCGGGTCCGCGTCGTCCAGGCCTCGACCACCGCGAGCCAGGTGGACGTCGCCACCACGACCGGCACGCTGCTCGCGACCGGAGCCGCCCAGGGCACCGCCACCGGCTACACCAGCGTCCCCGCCGGCCCGTGGAGCCTCGACCTCTCGGCCGGCGCCGTGACCGCGAAGGCCGACCTCGACCTCGCGCCAGGCTCCGTCGCCTCGCTCTTCGTCCTCGACGACGCCTCGAACGGCCTCGTCGTCTCGCCCGTGCTCGACTCGGCCGCCATCGGCGACCTGCCCACGGGCGGCATCCAGACCGGAGGCGGCGCCACCGCCGTGCACGTCGCCTCCACCACGTCCGCCGCAGCGCCGCTCGTCGACGGACTCCTCGGCGTGCTCTCGGTCCTCGGCGTCTTCGCCGCGGTCGCCGGTGCCCTCGCCCTGATCGCGCGCCGCTCCTCGGTCGGCACCGGCCGAGCGAGCTGATGCGCCGCCTCGCCGGAGCGGGAGCCGCCCTCGCGGCGCTCCTGCTCCTGGCCGGCTGCGCCACCGCGGGGGAGGAGGCCGCCCCCGCGGCGACGCCCGCCGCCTCCTCCGCCGCCCCCGCCACCACGGCGCCGGCCACCCCGTCCCCGGGTGACGCGGGCGCGCTGCAGAACCCGGTCGCCGCCGCCGCTCCCGCCCGCTCGGCGGTCACCCCGGTCCGCGTCGTGATCCCCGCGATCGGCGTCGACTCCACCCTCGAGTCGCTGACCCGCGACGACACCGGCTGGATCCAGCCGCCCGTACAGGTCGACGAGGCCGGCTGGTACCGGGACGGCGTCGTCCCCGGCGACGTCGGCCCCTCCGTCATCGCGGGTCACGTGGACTCGCGGATCGGCCCCGGCGTCTTCCTGGACCTCACGGCCCTCGTCCCCGGCGACACGGTCGACGTGATCCTTTCCGACGGCAGCACGCGCACCTTCTCCGTCACCGGCTCCGTCTCGGTGCCCAAGGAGGACTTCCCGACCGAGGACGTCTACGGCCCGAGCCCCACTCCGCAGCTGCGGCTGATCACCTGCGGGGGAGTGTTCGACGACTCCTACGGCCACTACGTCGACAACGTCGTCGTCTCGGCCGACCGCATCGCCTGACGGTCCGCCGTGACGGCGCCCGACTCGGAGGCGGCGCGCCGTTTCGAGGCGTAGCGTCGAGGACTATGAGCACCTCTTGGAAGCGCTGGGTCCCCGCCGCCGCCGTCCCCCTGGTCGTCGTCGCCGCGGCCGTCACCCTGCCCCTGTCCGCGAGCGCGGCCGGGGACCTCCCGGAGAAGTCCGCCGCCGACCTCCTGACCTTCGTCGCCGAGAGCGACACCACCGCCTTCTCGGGCGAGGTCCAGCAGACCTCCGCCCTCGGGCTCCCCGACCTCTCCGCGCTCGGCGGCACCGGCTCCAGCGCGCAGGGCGCGGACGACGCCTCGGCGACGAGCGCGCTGATGGAGCTCGCGACCGGCTCGCACCAGGCCCGCGTCTTCGTCGACGCCGAGCACGGCGCGCGCCTGCAGGTCCTCGACCGCCTCGCCGAGCGCGACGTCGTCGCCACGAAGGCCGACGGCGTCTGGATCTACGACTCCGCCGAGAACTCCGCGACCCACCTGCTGCCGCCCACCGGCGACACCTCCGCTCCGCCGACCGAGGCTCCCGCCGGCGAGATCCCGACCCCGTCCTCGGTCGCCGAGCAGTTGCTCGCCTCGATCGACCCGACCACCACCGTCGCCGTCGGCTCCGACGTCCGCGTCGCCGGCCGTGACGCCTACGAGCTCGTGCTCACCCCGCGCGACAGCAGCACCCTCGTCGGCTCGGTCACCGTCTCGATCGACGGCGAGACCGGCCTGCCCCTCGGCGTGGCCGTCACTCCCGTCGGCGGCACCGCGCCCGCCTTCAGCGTCGCCTACACGAGCATCGACGTCTCGGCGCCCGACGCCGCGATGTTCTCCTTCACGCCGCCCGTCGGCGCGGAGGTCACCGAGAAGGCCGCACCGACGCACGAGCAGGACGCGTCCACCGACGCCACCGACGTCCCGGCCGCGCCCGAGGGCGACTCCGGCGTCACCACCACCGGCACCGGCTGGGGCTCGATCGTCGAGCTGCCGGCCGGCGACGCCGAGCCGCTCGCCCAGCTGGACGCCGTGACCACGGCCGTCGACGGCGGCCGGGTGCTCTCCTCCGCCCTGTTCACGGTCCTCCTCACCGACGACGGACGCGTCCTCGCCGGCGCCGTCCCGGTCGACGCGCTGACCGCCGCCGCCGGTCGGTGACGACCGGAGAGCTCGCGGTCGAGACCCGGGGCCTCACCAAGCGCTTCGGGCGCCAGGAGGCGGTGTCGGGTCTCGACCTCGCCGTCCCGCGCGGCGCCGTCTTCGGCTTCCTCGGGCCCAACGGCTCGGGGAAGACCACGACCATCCGGATGCTCCTCGCCCTGGCCGCGCCGACCGAGGGCGACATCACCGTCCTCGGCACGGCGATGCCGCGCGGCGCCGCCGAGGTGCTGCCGCGGGTCGGCGCGCTCGTCGAGGGGCCCGGCTTCTACCCCTTCCTCTCCGGCCGCGCGAACCTCCGCCGGTTCGACGCCGCCGAGGCCGGCACCTCCGCGCGCAGCCGCGACAGCCGGGCGGAGGAGGCGCTCGCCCGCGTCGGCCTGTCCGCCGCGGCGGGCAAGAAGGTCGGCTCCTACTCGCTCGGGATGAAGCAGCGCCTCGGCATCGCCGTCGCCCTGCTGTCGCCGCGCGACCTGATCGTCCTGGACGAGCCGACCAACGGGCTCGACCCGCAGGGCACCCGCGAGGTCCGCTCGCTCGTGCGCAGCCTCAACGCCGACGGCACGACGGTCCTCGTCTCCAGCCACCTGCTCGCTGAGATCGAGCAGCTCTGCACCCACGCCGCCGTGATGCGCACCGGCCGCCTCGTCGCGCAGGGCGGGCTCGACGAGCTCCGCGGCGACGCGGCCTCCCTCGAGCTGCTGACTCCCGATGTCGTCGACGCCCAGCGCGCCCTCGTCGAGCTGGGGCTCGCACCTCGGCTCGTCCCCGCCGAGCACCCGATCGATCCGCCGCTGGTCGTCGCCGCGATGCCGACGACCGCCGCTCCGGAGTCCGTCGTCGCATCCCTCGTCACCGCGGGCGTCCGCGTGCGCGGCTTCTCCGTCCGCCGCCCCTCGCTCGAGGAGCGCTTCGTCCAGCTCACCGGGGAGGGCTTCGATGTCGAGCGCTGAGACCACCGCCACCACCGCCGCCGCCCCCGCCCGCACCGGGCGCCGCCTCGGCATCGGCTCGCTCCTCGTCTCCGAGCTGGCGCTGCTCTTCCGGCGCCGCCGCACCTGGGCGCTGCTCGCCGCCCTCGCGGCCATCCCGATCCTGCTGGCGGTCGCCGTCCGGCTGTCCGGCGGCGACGGCGGCGGGCCCTCCTTCGTCGGCGCGATCGCCGGCAACGGCCTCTTCACCGGCTTCGCGGCGATCACGGTCGCCGTCCCGCTCTTCCTGCCGCTGACCGTCGGCGTCGTCGCGGGCGACGCGATCGCGGGGGAGGCGTCGCTCGGCACCCTGCGCTACCTGCTGGTCAGTCCGGTCGGCCGGATCCGGCTGCTCGCGGTCAAGTTCGCCGCCGCGATCGCGTTCTGCCTCGCCGCGGCGCTGACCGTGATGGTCGTCGGCATCCTGATCGGCCTGGCGCTCTTCCCGGCCGGCCCGGTCACCCTGCTCTCGGGCACGACCGTCCCGCTCGCGGACGCCGTCGGCCGCGCGCTCGCGATCGCGGTCTACGCGGCGCTCTCGCTGGTCGGCCTCGCGGCGATCGGCCTGTTCATCTCGACGCTCACCGACGTCCCGGTCGGCGCGATGGCCGCCACGGTGGTCGTCTCGATCGCGGCGCAGATCGTCGGCTCGCTCTCGCAGCTCGACGCCCTGCACTCGTTCCTGTTCACCGACCGCTGGTTCGACTTCGCCGATCTGCTGCGCGATCCGATCGCCTGGAGCTCGTTCGGCGAGAACGCGCTCCTGCAGCTCGCCTACGTCGCCGTCTTCGGCTCGCTGGCCATCGCGCGCTTCACCACCCGCGACGTCCTGTCCTGAGCCGGAAGCACCGCCGATACGACGGAGGCCGCCCTCCCCGCAGCAGCGGGAGGGCGGCCTCCGTCGTTCGCGAGGCTGAGCGTCAGCCCTGCGGCGTGATGCCGAAGGTGACGGAGCCGCCCTCGTCCACCTGCGCGTCGAGCACCTTGTCGCCGAGGGCCACGGAGGCGGCGACGTCGAGGAAGACCCGCGCACCGTCCTGCTCCACGACCGCATCGGTGGTCTCCGGGGCCGGCGCGACGGCGACGGCGAAGTTGCGGGCGTCGAGGTCGTCGCCGCTGATGCGGAGTCCGCCCTCGACGGGGGTCTCGGTCTGACCGGTGATGGTCTTGACGACGGTGCTGGCGTTGTCGGTGAGCGTGAGCATCGGGTCGTTCCTTCCGTCCGTGATCGATGAGGGAGCCACGATGCCGAGATCCCCGGCCCGTCTCAACCCGGAGCCGCGGACGTGGAGGGGATGCACACCTCCGCGTCCCTCACCGCAAGCCACGGCAAGGTTTGCCTTGACGCGGAAAGTTGCCGCAAGCTACCGTGGCCGTCACGTGCACCCGCGCTCTCGACGACGAGAAGAGGACGACCCCGATGAGCTTCCCCGCCCGCCGCGTCACCCTCAGCGACGTCGCCGCGGCGACCGGCGTCTCGGTCGGCACCGTCTCGAAGGCGCTGAACAACCGCGGCCAGCTGAGCGGCGACACCCGCGGGCGGATCCTCGCCGCCGCGGCCGAGCTCGGCTTCGCGCTGCCGGCCGCCGCGAGCGGGCCGGCCCCGGAGCAGCGGGTGCTCACCATCGGCCTGGTGACCTCCGACGACATCGGCCGCTTCAGCATCCCGGTGATGTGGGGCCTCGAGGACGCCTTCCCCGCCGAGCAGGCCTCGGTGCTGCTCAGCAACTCCCGCGGCGACCGGGTCCGCGAGCGGCACTGCGTCGAGATCCTCGCAGCCCGCGGCGTCGACGCGATCGTCGTGATGACCAACCTCACCGGCCCGCGCGCGGCGCTGCCCGCGACCAGCGTGCCGATCGTCTACGTGATGGGCTCGTCCGACGACCCGGCCGACATGTCGGTCGTCGTCGACCAGACCCAGGGCATCCTGCTCGCTCTGGAGCACGTCGCCGCGCTCGGCCGCCGCGACATCGCCTACGTCGCCGGGCCCCGCCTCGACTACTCCGCCCGGATCCGCGCCGAGGCGGTCCAGGAGCACGCGCCCTCCTTCGGCCTGCGCCTGGTCGGCGACCGCTCGCTCTACGGCAACTGGACCGAGACCTGGGGCCGCCAGGCCGCGCAGATGCTGCGCCAGCGGGTCGAGCCGGTCGACGCGGTGCTCTGCGGCAGCGACGAGATCGCCCGCGGCGTCGCCGACGGCCTCCGCGAGGCCGGCGTGAGCGTCCCGCACGACGTCGCGATCGTCGGCTTCGACAACTGGGCCGCCGCGGCGATGAACTCCCGTCCCGCGCTCACCACGGTCGACATGAACCTCGAGGAGCTCGGCCGGGCGGCCGGCGCCCGCGCGCTCGAGGCGATCGACGGCCGCGCGCGTGCCGGGATCGAGGCGCACCCCTGCCAGCTGATCGTCCGCGACTCCACCTGATCCGGCGCTCACCAGCGCCGCCCGCACCCGCCCGCACGCGCGCACCGACCGCACGCACGCACCGACCGCACGCGCGCACCCGACCGCACGCACCGACCGAACGACGAGGGACCGACGATGCACTCTCCTCTCCGCCTGCTCGACCCGCACCTGCCCGACCTGACCCGCCGCCGCGCGCTCGCCCTCGGCGGCGCGGGTCTCACGGCCGCGCTCGGCCTGACCGGCTGCTCCGCCGTGCTGCCCGAGGCCGACGTCTCCGCGCCCTCGTTCGCCGCCGCCCCGAGCGGCACGATCCGGTTCTGGTGCCGCAGCGTCGCCTTCACGCCGGCCCAGCTGATCGTCGAGAAGTACCACGCGGCGCAGAGCGCGGTCCGGGTCGAGCTGACCGTGCTGCCCGAGGGGCAGATGGTCACCAAGCTCGCCACGGCGATCCGCGCGGACGCCGTGCCCGACGTCGTCGCTCCCGACTCGGTCACCACCCCTGTCTTCAGCTCCCGCGAGGCGCTGACCGACCTCACCCCGCTGATCCAGGCGCTGCCCTACGCCGACCGGCTCAACCGGCCGCTGCTCGACGTCGCCTCCTACGACGGCAAGGTCTACGGACTGCCCGCGCTCTCCAACGTGTCGCAGCTGTTCTGGAACAAGCGCCTCTACGAGCAGGCCGGCCTCGACCCGGAGCAGGGACCGACCGACTTCGACCAGTACCTGACCCACGCGCGGGCACTCCAGCAGCTCGACGGGGTCTCCGGGGTGACCTTCACCGGCAACTCCGCCGGCATCCTCGGCTACGTGATCCAGCCGCACTTCTGGGCCGACGAGAGCCCCTTCTACGACGGCGTCGTCGGCCGCCAGCGCGCGACCGTCTCCGGCAACGAGCCGCTGCGGCGCACCCTCGAGCTCTACCGCACCTTCGAGCAGGAGGGCCTCGCCCAGCCCGGCGCCTCGGCCGACAGCGGCACGGCCTGGGGCAAGGACTTCCTCGACGGCACCGTCGGTCTCTTCCCCGGCTCCTACGACCTGATCGTCGGCGGAGCCACCCCCGAGTTCCTCGGCGACCTCGGCGTCAGCGCGTTCCCCGGCCCCGACGGCGGCGTCTCGCAGTTCTCCGGCGGCGCGGTGCTCTCCATCCCGCGCGGCGCGAGGAACCCCGAGGCGGCCTGGGACTTCATGCGCTTCGTCACCGAGCTGGAGCAGCAGTCCGAGCTCGCCGCGCTCGGCTGGTACCCGGTGCGCGACGACGTGCTCGAGACCGGCTTCGTCGACGAGTTCCCGCTGATGGTCCCCGGGATGGAGCGGATGAACGAGGGCTTCGCGGCCCCGACCACTCTGTACACCCAGCTCACCAACACCGTGCAGTCCCCGTGGCTCGCGATGTTCCGCGGCGCGGTCTTCGGCGACGACGACCTCGATGCGGTCCTCGACCGCGGCCAGGAGGAGACGGCCCGCGTCCTGGAGGTGAACCAGGCATGAGCGTCGCCCTCGGAAAGAAGGACGCCCGCACCGGGCTCCTGATGATCCTGCCCGCCCTCGTGCTCGTCGTCGTCTTCGTCGTCGTACCGCTGATCTTCGCGGTGGTGATCTCGGTGACGGACTGGCCGCTGGTCGGCACCGTCGGCTTCGTCGGCTTCGACAACTACGCGACGGCCTTCTCGGACACCACGTTCTGGGCGTCCGTGCTCTACACGCTCGGCTTCGCCGTCGTCTCGACGCTGTTCGGCATCGTCGTCGGCTACCTGCTCGCCGTGCTGGTGCGCTCCAACCGCCGCGGGGCGGGGATCATCCGCACCGCCGTCTTCGTGCCCTACGTGATCGGACTCACCTCGCTGAGCTTCGTCGCGCTGCTCGAATTCCGTCCCGACAGCGGCGCGCTCGACCAGGTGCTGATGGCCGTCGGCCTCACCGACGCGCCCACCGCCTGGCTGCTCGACGCGACGAGCGCGACGACGCTGATCGTCCTCCTCGGCGCCTACGTCGGCTCCGGCTTCACGATGATCGTCCTGATGTCCGGCATGCAGGGCATCGACGACGCCCTCTACGAGTCCGCGGCGATCGACGGCGCGGGCCGGTGGAAGCAGGAGTTCCTGGTGACGGTGCCGCTGGTGAAGCGCTACCTCGGGCTGCTCAGCGTGCTCGGCTTCGTCGGCGCGATCCTCGCCTTCACCCAGTTCTACGTGATCACGGGCGGCGGGCCGGGCACCGGCACCCTCACCGTGATGCTCTACGTCTACAACAAGGCCTTCGGCGATCTGCAGGTCGGCTACGCCACCGCGCTGTCGTTCGTGGTGGTGGTCATCGCCGCCGTGCTGACCCTGCTCCAGTTCCGAGTGATGAAGGACGACTGATGCCCACCCGCACTCCGACACCCACCCGCCCGCCGACGCCCGCCGCTGCCCCGATGCCCGCTCGGCGCCGCAGCACCCCCGCCGCCCGGCTCCGCACCGTCCTCTACGTCGTGCTCGGCACGCTCGTCTCGGTCGCGTTCGTCGCGCCGGTCGCCTGGTCGATCCTGCGCTCGTTCCAGCCCGGCGCGCAGATCGTCGCGCCCGCCGCCGAGCAGTCCTTCTCGAACCTGACCCTCGACAACTACACCGGCCTGCTCGGCTCGATCGGCGCGGGGACCTACATCGTCAACTCGCTGATCATCGCGCTCGGCACCGCGGTGCTCAGCGTGGTCGTGACCACCCTCGCGGCCTACGCGCTGGTGCTCTTCCCGTTCCGCGGCTCGAACGTCGCCTTCGGCCTGATCCTGCTGACGATGATGGTCCCGTTCCAGGCGGTGCTCACCCCGCTCTTCCTCGAGATGAACGCGCTCGGCCTCACCGACACGCACCTCGGGATCATCCTCTTCTACCTCACCTTCAACCTGCCGTTCGGGGTGTTCCTGATGCGCAACTCCTTCGCGCAGATCCCGCGCGAGGTGACCGAGGCCGCGCGGATCGACGGGGCCGGGCCGTTCCGCATCCTCTTCTCGGTGCTGCGGCCGATGATCGTCCCGGGGGTCGCCACGGTCTTCCTCTTCGCCTTCCTCGGCGCCTGGAGCGACTTCCTCGGCGCGCTGACCTTCCTCACCCGGCAGGACCTCTTCACGCTGCCGGTCGCCATCCAGAACATCTCCTCCGGCGCCTTCGGCCAGACCGACTTCGGCTACGTCATCGCCGGCGCGGTGCTGCTGATGATCCCGTGCCTGCTGCTCTACGCCGCCATCCAGAAGTACTACGTCCGCGGTCTCGTCGCGGGCGCCGTCAAGGGCTGAGAGGTCTCCCGTTGCCCCGCACCGCCCCCGCTGTCCGCCCGGTTCGCCGCTTCCCGCTGCGCTCCGTCCGCCTGCTGCCGAGCGCCTTCGCCGACGCCCAGGCCACGGGCCTGCGCTACCTCCTCGCGCTCGACCCCGACCGCCTGCTCGCGCCGTTCCTGCGCGAGGCCGGCCTGCCCGCGGGGGAGGGCTACGGCAACTGGGAGTCGGACGGGCTGGACGGGCACGTGGGCGGGCACGCACTCTCGGCGAGCGCTCTGATGCTCGCGGCCACCGGCGACACGGCCGCGCGCGAGCGGATGGAGACCCTGCTCGACGGATTCGAGCGCGCCCAGGACGCGGTCGGCACCGGCTACCTCGGCGGCGTCCCCGGCGGGCGCGCACTGGGGGAGGAGCTCGCCGGCGGCGAGGTCGACGCCGACCTCTTCACCCTCAACGGCCGCTGGGTGCCGCTGTACAACCTGCACAAGACGCTCTCGGGGCTGCTCGACGCCGCGTCCGCCGGCGGCTCGGAGCGGGCGCTCGCGATGGCCGTGCGGTTCGCGGACTGGTGGCTCGGCGTCTCCGCCGGGCTCGACGACGACGCCTTCGAGGCGATGCTGCACGCCGAGTTCGGCGGGATGAACGAGGCGTTCGCCGATCTCGCGGAGCAGGTGGCCGCCGCGGACCCCGGCGACCCCGAGCGCGCCGCCGCCTACCGCGCCGAGGGCGCGCGCTTCTCGCACCGCGCGCTGCTCGACCCGCTGATCGAGCGGCGCGACGCGCTCGACGGGCTGCACGCGAACACCCAGATCCCGAAGGCGGTCGGCTACGCGCGCCTCGGCGGCGAGCAGCTGCCGGCCGCACGCTTCTTCTGGGAGCGGGTCACCGGCGAGCGCACCGTCGCGATCGGCGGCAACAGCGTGCGCGAGCACTTCCACCGCGCGAGCGACTTCACGCCGATGATCCTCGACCGCGAGGGCCCCGAGACCTGCAACACGGCCAACATGATCGAGCTGAGCGGCGTCCTCTTCGAGTCGAGCGGCGAGGAGCGCTACCTGGACTACGTCGAGCGCGCGCAGTACAACCACCTGCTCTCCTCGCAGCACCCCGACGGCGGCTTCGTCTACTTCACCCCGCTGCGGCCGGCGCACTACCGGGTCTACTCCGCGCCGCACGAGGGGATGTGGTGCTGCGTCGGCACGGGGCTCGAGAACCACGCCCGCTACGGCGAGCTGGTCTACGCCCTCGTCGGCGACGAGTCGCGCGACGGTGACCGCGCACGGACCGGCGGCGACCTGCTGATCGCCCTCTACCTGCCCTCGACCCTCGACGCCCCGGAGCACGGGCTGCGCGCGCTGATCGACACCGCCTTCCCGCAGGCGGACGACGCGACCATCACCGTGGACCTGGAGCGCGCCGCCGCCGTGCGGCTCCGCCGGCCGTCGTGGGTGGAGTCGATGACCGTGACGGTCGACGGCGCAGCGCTGGACACCGCGGCCGCCGAGGGCTTCGTCCGCACCGCCGTCCTGGAGCCCGGCCGCCACGAGATCCGGGTCGTCTTCGCGCTCGGCTTCCGTGCCGAGCCGCTGCCCGACGGCTCCGCCTGGTCCGCGTTCTCCTACGGCCCCGTCGTGCTCGCGGCCAGGACCGACGACGCCGACCTCGACGGACTGATCGCCGACGGCCGGCGGATGGCGCACGTCGCCGCGGGCCCGCTCCGCGACCTCGCCGCGACCCCGGTCGTGACCGGGGGAGTCGGCGCCGTCGCCCTCCTCGACCGCGCGACCCTGACCGCCGAGCTCCGCACCGACGCCGGTCCGGTCCGCCTCGAGCCGTTCTCCGCACTGCACGACAGTCGCTACACGCTCTACTGGCCCATCGGCTCCGACGCCGCGGCGCGCCGGGCCGAGCTCGCCGCGCTCGACCGCGAGGCCGCCTCCGCAGCCGCGGTGATCGACTCCGTGACCGCGGGCGAGCAGCAGCCCGAGTCGGACCACGCCTTCGTCGGGCACCGCAGCCGCGCGGGCGGCGCCGACGGCGTGCACTGGCGCAGCGCCGAGGGCCCGGACGGCTGGTTCGGCTACACCCTCGTCGATCCGTCGCAGCGCGCCGCGGTGTTGCGAGTCCTGCTGCGCGACCGCGACGGCGGCGGCGAGCACGAGCTCCGGATCGACGGCCGCCCGCTGGGTGAGCTGCTCGCCGTCCGGACGCTCGACGACGCCGTCGAGGTGGAGTACGCGATCACCCCGTCCACGGGCGAGGACGGCCTGGTCGAGTTCTCGCTGCACGCCGTCGGCTCCGGGCCGACCGGCGATCTGCTCGCGGTGTCGCTGGTGGAGGGAGTGGCGGGAGCGGGGGAGTAGCGGGGAGTAGCCGGTCGCCCGCCCTGCGAGACTGTCCGGATGCACCCCGCCGACGCCTGCCCGTGCGGAAGCCGCCGCCACTACGCCGACTGCTGCCGCCCCGCCCACCTCGGCGAGACGCCCTCGCCGACCGCGGAGCGCCTGATGCGCAGCCGCTACAGCGCGAACGTCCTCGGCAGCGCCGGCTACCTGCTGTCCAGCTGGCACCCGTCCACCCGCCCGAAGCGCGTCGACCTCGACGACGACGTCCGCTGGCGGCGCCTGCAGATCGTCGACACCTCCTTCGGAGGCGAGGACGACGCGGAGGGGCTCGTCGAGTTCCGCGCCTCCTACCGCTCGTCGGAGGGGCCGGGCCTCGTGCACGAGCGCAGCCGCTTCCTCCGCGAGGACGGCCGCTGGTACTACGTCGACGGCGATCTGCTCGGCGACGGATCCTGACCGCCCCGGCCATCCAGCACGCGAGCGGCCTACCCTGGGGAGATGGCCAAGGACTTCCGCCGCGCGGACCACGCGTCCCGCTACGAGCTGCACCAGGACGGCGCGCTCGTCGGCGTCCTCGACTTCCACGAGAACGACGAGAGCGTGTCGCTCGTGCGCTCCTTCACCTCGCCGCCGCACCGCGGCCAGGGGCTGGCCGGCGAGCTGGTCGCCTTCGCCGTCGACGACATCGAGGCGTCGAGCGGCCGCAGCATCGTGCCGATGTGCTGGTACGTCGGCCAGTGGTTCGACCAGCACCCGGAGCGGGCGCACCTGCTCACTCGCGGCGCGCAGGCGTAGGCCGAGGCTCTAGGTCCTGACGATCGGTTCGACCCCGGCGAGGTCGGGCCCGAGCCCGATGTCCACGAGCCGGATCCGCCCGACGTAGGAGCGCGCCGGCTCGAGCAGCAGCCCCGCCTTGATCGCCCCGAAGGTCACGGTCACGTCGGCGGGCAGGACGGTCTCGTCCGGTACCGCGCCGTCGTCGGGCCCGATCCCGCTGGGCAGATCGACGGCGACCACGACGGGCGCGTCCTCGCGTCGTCCGAGCGCCTCGATCACCGTCGCCACCACCTCGCGCGGCCGCCCGCGCAGCGCGGGGTCCGCCGTGCCGATGCCGAGGATGCCGTCCACGATCACGTCCGCGCGGGCGACCGCCGCCGCGAGCGCGGCCGGGTCGTCGTCAGCGACGCGGCCGCAGCCGTCGTCCAGCGCGACGGCGAGTCCGCGCTGGTGCGCCCGGTCGGCGGTCAGCACGAGCGACACGTCACTGCCGGAGGAGGAGATCTCGGCCGCCGCGTACAGGGCGTCCCCGCCGTTGTTGCCCGGCCCGACCAGCACGAGCACGCTGCCCGCGCCGCGCCGGTCCCGGCGCGTCGTGAGCGCGGCCCGCAGCTCCCGCGCGAGCCCGTCCGCTGCCCGCTGCATCAGCGGCTCTCGACGCGCCAGATGCGGCGCCTCGGCGGCCCGCACCTGCGCGGAGGAGTATCCCTCGGCCATCCCTCCACTCTGCGCCCCGCCCGCCCCCACGGCAACCGCCCCCACCTGATTCGGAGCACCCCAGGCGCGCAGGGTGTCCGCCTCACGCTGGTCGACCAGCCCGAGCCATGCTGGTCGAGTAGCCCGAGTCATGCTGGGCGAGCCGCCCGACCCATGCTGGTCGAGTAGCCCCGCAGGGGCGTATCGAGACCCACCGTCACCCGAAGGACGGGTCTGCAGACAGATCGACTGACGCTGGTGGATCCACTGGGAAGAGGCGCCCGCGGACATGCTGGTCGAGTAGCCCCGCAGGGGCGTATCGAGACCCACCGTCACCCGAAGGACGGGTCTGCAGACAGGCCGACTGACGCTGGTGGATCTCGATACGCCCGCTCCGCGGGCTACTCGATCAGCATGCAGAGAGCCCTGCTTGCAGAGCCGACGGACGGCGTCCCGCCGCATGCTGGTCGAGTAGCCCGCAGTGCGTATCGAGACCCGCGCCGCCGGGAGCCGCTTGCCGTGCATGCTGGTCGAGTAGCCCGCAGGGCGTATCGAGACCCGCCCGCCACCACCCGCCCCCGCGCTCACCCCGCCTGCACCGCCCGGTCCGCCTCCTCGACGATCGCGCGCATCGCCGCCTCCGCCGCCTCGCCGTCGCCCTCGGCCACCGCGGCGGCGACCGCGCGGTGCAGCCCCACCGCCTCCGAATCCGCCTCGCGCGGCATCAGCGCGTGCCGCGTGCGCCCGGCGAGCACCTCCGCGACGAGGTCGCCGAGCTGCGCGAGCATCGGATTCCCCGACGCCGCCAGCAGCGTGCGGTGGAAGACGACGTCGGCGGCGAGGTAGGCCGCCTGATCGGCCGCCCGAGCGTGCTCGGACATCCCGCCCGCCGCCTCGGCGAGCGCGATCCGCTGCCCGGCCGTCGCGTGCTCCGCCGCGAGCCGCGCCGCCAGCGGCTCGACACCGAGGCGCAGCTGACTCAGCCGGTGCAGCTGCACCTGCCGATCCGGCCCGTCGAGGCTCCAGCCGATCACCCGCGGATCCAGCGCGTTCCAGCACTCCGGCGGCTGCACCCGCGTCCCCGCTCGCCGCCGCGAGACCACCAGCCCGAGCGACTCCAGCACCCGCACCGCCTCGCGCATCACCGAGCGGGAGACCCCGCGGCGCTCCGCCCGCTCGTCCGCGCTGAAGGCGCTGCCGGGGGCCAGCGCGCCCTGCACGATCTGCGCCCCGAGCTCGTCGAGCACCACCTCGTGCAGCGAGCGGGGTCCGTCCATGCCCTCAGTATTCCGGCGCACGCCTCGCCCGGCCAGCTATTCGTCGGACATAATCGAGGTCATGACCGCATCGGCCAGTCCCTCCACCACTCCCGTCCGCGCCCTCGTCGTGATGGGCGTCTCCGGCAGCGGCAAGTCCACGATCGCCACCCTGCTCGCCGACCGCCTCGGCTGGACGTTCGTCGAGGGCGACGAGCTCCACCCCGCTGCGAACGTCGCGAAGATGGCCGAGGGCGTCCCGCTCGACGACGAGGACCGCGCCCCCTGGCTGGCGACGATCGCGGCCCGCGTGGACGCCCTCGTGAGCGGCGGCGACTCCGTCGTCGTCACCTGCTCCGCCCTGCGGCGGCGCTACCGCGACGTGCTCCGCCGCGACGACCTCGTCTTCGTGCACCTCGCCGGCACCCGGGAGCTCATCGCCGACCGTCTCGGCGCGCGCACCGGCCACTTCATGCCGCCCGCCCTGCTGAACTCGCAGTTCGAGGCCCTGGAGCCGCTCGGCGAGGACGAGCGGCACGTCACCGTCGACCTCGCGGCCGCTCCCGAGGACGAGATCGCGCAGATCGTCGAGACCCTGGGCCTGCAGGCCGCCTAGCCCAGCAGCCCTTCGAGGCTCGCCGCCGGCAGCCCGAACGCCTCGGCGACCGCCGCGTTCACGACCTGCCCGTCGTGCGTGCTGAGCCCCTTCGCGAGCGCCGGATCCGCCGCGAGCGCCGCCTTCCAGCCGCGGTCCGCCAGGGCGACGACGTAGGGGAGCGTCGCGTTCGTCAGCGCCCGCGTCGACGTCTCCGGCACCGCGCCGGGCATGTTGGCGACGCAGTAGTAGACGCTGTCGTGCACCGCGAAGACCGGGTCGTCGTGCGTCGTCGGCCGCGATCCCTCGAAGCAGCCGCCCTGGTCGATCGCGATGTCGACCAGCACCGAGCCCGGCTTCATCGTCGCCACCATCTCGTCCGTCACGAGCTTCGGCGCCCGCGCACCCGGGATCAGCACCGACCCGATCACCAGATCGGCCTCCGCCATCTGCGCCGCGATCTCGTAGGTCGAGGACGCGCGCGTCTGGATCCGCCCGTCGAAGCGCGCCTCGAGCTCGCGCAGCCGCGGGATCGACAGGTCCACGACGGTCACGTCGGCGCCCATGCCGAGCGCGTTCGCCGCGGCGTGCTCACCCGCCACGCCGCCGCCGATCACGACGACCTTGGCCTTCGGCGTCCCGGGCACTCCGCCGAGGAGGGTGCCGCGCCCGCCGGCCGCCCGCATCAGGTGGTAGCCGCCGACGGTGATCGAGAGCCGCCCGGCGACCTCGCTCATCGGCGAGAGGAGGGGCAGGTGGCGATCGGGGAGCTGCACCGTCTCGTAGGCGATGGCGGTGGTGCCGGCGGCGAGCAGCGCATCGGTGCACGCGCGGGAGGCGGCGAGGTGCAGGTAGGTGAAGAGGATCTGCCCGGAGCGCATCCGCGGGTACTCCGCCTCGATCGGCTCCTTGACCTTGACCACGAGGTCGGCCTCGCCCCAGACCTCGTCCGGCCCCGCGACGATGCGGGCGCCGGCGGCGGCGAAGTCCTCGTCCGAGACCCGCGAGCCCAACCCGGCGCCCGCCTCGACCAGCACCTCGTGCCCGCGCCGCACCAGCTCGTGCACTCCGGCGGGCGTCGCCGCCACGCGGTTCTCGTTGTTCTTGATCTCGGTGGGGATGCCGATGCGCATGACTGCTCCTTCGCGGTGGACTGCCCCTATCGTGCGAAGATCATGTTTCGAACGGGAGAACATCCGCAGGATCGCCGAGAATCGGAGTGTTCACCGCAGGATCCGCGATCAGAAGGAGCCGTGCCGCCATGAGACCGCAGGATCTGCACGACCTCGGCGACCTCGATCCGATCGACCGGACCCTCGTCCGCCTGCTCCGCGCCGACGCCCGCACGCCGAACAGCCGCCTCGCCGAGCAGGCGGGCATCGCGCCCTCCACCTGCGTCTCGCGGGTGCGCTCCCTCGTCGAGCGCGGCATCATCACCGGCTTCACCGCCGAGCTCGATCCCGCGGCCCTCGGGCTGACCCTGCAGGCACTGATCAGCGTCAATATCCGCGCCGGTCAGCGGCAGGCGATCACCCGGTTCGCCGAGGAGATCCGCGCGCTGCCCGAGGTCGTGCAGCTGTTCTTCCTCGGCGGCTCGGAGGACTTCCTCCTCCACGTCGCCGTGCGCGACTCGAACGACATCCGCGACTTCGTGGTGTCGAACCTCTCGGCGCACCCGGCGGTCGCCTCGACCCGGACGAGCCTCGTCTTCGACCACCACCGGAAGGGACCGGCGCTGCCGGAGTGACGCGGTGCGCTCAGCGCGCTCCGGGACTCAGTTCGTGCCGGGACTCAGTGCGCTCCGGGGCTCAGGTCGCCGCCGCCGCGCTGCGTCAGCCCGGGGATCCGCCGCGCGAGCCCGGCGATGTGCTCCTCCGCGATCTCGATGCGGGTGTCGCGCAGGCGCTGGCGCAGCAGGGCCTCGACGTCCTCCTCGGGCCGGAGCTCGGCATCGCCGGCGACCTGCAGCAGGATGCCGCGGAGCTTCTCGTCCAGGGGTGCGTCGTCGCTGCCGTGCTGAATCGGGTGGTCCTGCGATGCGTTCGTCATGTCCCCATGCTGCCACCGTCCGCGCGGCCCGCACGGCAGGATGGCCGCATGCCGTTCTCCCGCGCCGAGCTCGCCTCGTACCGCGACCGCACCGTCGAGGACCTGCTCGACGGCGACGTCCGCCTCCTCTTCGTCGGCATCAACCCCGGCCTCTGGACGGCCGCGACCGGCGCGCACTTCGCGCACCCGGGCAACCGCTTCTACCCGGCCCTCGCCGCCGCCGGGATCCTCGACCGCGTGCTCCGCGTCTCGGAGGGGATGACCGCCGAGGACCGCCGCGCCCTCGCCGACCGCGGCGTCGGCATCACCAACCTCGCGCCCCGCGCCACCGCCCGCGCCGACGAGCTCACGCCGGAGGAGCTCCGCGCCGGCGCCGAGCGCCTGGTCCGCACCGTCGAGCGCGTCCGCCCCGCCGCCGTCGCGATGGTCGGCATCACCGCCTACCGCGCCGCCTTCGGCCGGACCAAGGCGCGCCAGGGCAGGCAGGACGAGCCGATCGCCGGCGCCCCGCTCTGGGTGCTGCCCAACCCCAGCGGACTCAACGCGCACGACACCGTCGCGTCGCTGGGGCTGGCCTACCGCGAGCCGGCCGTCGCCGCCGGAATAGTCCCCGACCCTCGGAGGTTGCAAAGTCCATGAGTACGCATGAAATCAAGTTCGGTGTCGACACCTTCGGCGACGTCACGACCGCCCCCGACGGCTCGCTCCAGTCGCACGGCCAGGTCCTCCGCGACGTGGTGGAGGAGGGCGTCCTCGCCGACGAGGTCGGCCTCGACTTCTTCGGCGTCGGCGAGCACCACCGCGCCGACTTCGCCGTCAGCGCCCCGGACGTCGTGCTCGCCGCGATCGCCGCGAAGACCGAGCGCATCCACCTCGGCTCCGCGGTCACCGTCCTCTCCTCCGACGACCCCGTGCGCGTCTACCAGCGCTTCGCCACCCTCGACGGCCTCTCGAACGGCCGCGCCGAGGTCATCCTCGGCCGCGGCTCCTTCACCGAGTCCTTCCCGCTCTTCGGCCTCGACCTCTCCCAGTACGAGGTCCTCTTCGAGGAGAAGCTGGAGCTGTTCCACGAGCTCGTGCAGGGCGGCCCGGTCACCTGGCAGGGCACGGTCCGCCCGGCCCTGACCGAGCAGAGCGTCTACCCGACGATGGAGGGCGACCGCCGCCTGCGCACCTGGATCGGCGTCGGCGGCAGCCCCGAGTCGGTCGTCCGCGCCGCGCGCTTCGGCTTCCCGCTGGTCCTCGCGATCATCGGCGGCGCCCCCGCCCGCTTCCGCCCCTACGTCGACCTCTTCGGCCGTGCCCTCGACCAGCTCGAGCAGCCGCGCCTGCCCGTCGCCGTGCACTCGCCCGGCTTCATCGCCGACACCGACGAGGAGGCGCACGAGCTGTACTTCGGCCACTACAAGGGCATGCTCGACTCGATCGGCCGCGAGCGCGGCTGGGCCCCGCTCACCCGCGAGCGCTTCGCCGAGGAGGCGGGCCCCGAGGGCGCCCTGCACCTCGGCTCTCCCGAGACGGTCGCCCGGAAGATCGCGAACACCGTCGGCGCCCTGGGGATCGACCGCTTCGACCTCAAGTACAGCGCCGGCACCCTGCCGCACGCCGCGATCATGCGGAACATCGAGCTCTACGGCACCCAGGTGATCCCGCGCGTCCGCGAGCTGCTCGCGGACCGCTGACCCGAGTCCGGTTGCCGACCCGCATCCGGGCGCCGTGGAGCGTGCGCACTGCGCGCTCCCACCGGGCGCCCGGGCGGCGTCGATATGCTCGGAGACCGGGCGTTCACCCGCCGCCCCCGACCCTCCGGAAGCACATGCCAGACAGCCACGCCGCCCGCACCCCCTACGAGGTGCTGGGCGTCCCCGCGAGCGCGTCGGAGGACGAGCTCAAGCGCGCCTACCGCCGCCTGCTCCGCGAGACCCACCCGGACACCGGGGGAGACGCGGCCTCGTTCCACGCCGTGCAGGTCGCCTGGGAGCGGATCGGCAGCGCAGGCGCCCGCGTCGACTACGACCGCGGAGCGCCCGCCCCCGGAGCCTCCTCGCACGCGCCGTACACCGGTGCGCCCCGCCAGCAGACCGCGTCCTCGGTGCGCGCCCGCTCCTACGGCCACCCGGGCGGCGCCGCCCGCGAGTACTACCTCCGCCTCGTCCGCGAGTGGGTCGGCCGCGGCGTCGAGATCGACGACCCCTTCGACCCCGCGCTGGTGCGCTCCGCCCCCCGCGAGGTCCGCTCCTGGCTGGCCAAGGCCCACGCGGAGGAGGCGACGGCGTCCCTGGTCGGCGCCCTCGGCATCGCCTTCACGATCTGGAACGACGTCGCGGTCGGCGACGGCGGAGTCAAGATCGATCACCTCGTGCTCGGCCCGTCCGGTCTCCTCGCCCTGACCTCGGCCGACTGGGGCGAGCCCGTCCGCCTGCGCAAGGGCGAGGTCGAGGGTGCCGGCCTGGCCGAGGACGAGAAGCCGCTCGCCTCGCTCTCGAAGGCCGCCCGCCGCCTCGGCCGCGAGCTCGGCGTGCGCTTCTCCGCGAGCGTGATCGTCGTCCCCGACGACGCCCTCGAGCAGCCCTACGAGCAGGTCGAGCGGGGTCGCCACGCGGGAGACGTGCTCCTCCGCCGCTCCCTCCTCCCGCAGCTGCTGCGCTCCGGCACCGACGACCCGCGCCTCGGCGGCTACGGCGAGTCCTTCGAGGTCCGCACCCGCGTCCAGAACCGCGTCCGCTTCGTCTGACGCACGGCGCCGCTAGCCCGCCCCCGCCCGGCGGGCAAGGGGCTGTCGGCGCCACCCGTCCCCGCCCGACGATGGAGCCGAACGATGGACGCCTGCCCTCCGGCACGGCGACGACGACGAGCGGAACGAGGCGGACGATGGTGCGATTCGGCTACACCCTGATGACCGAGCAGAGCGGCCCCAAGCAGCTGGTGGGCTATGCGGTCGATGCCGAGCGGCACGGCTTCGAGTTCGCGGTCTCGAGCGACCACTACTCGCCCTGGCTGACCGAGCAGGGGCACGCCTCCTACGCCTGGACGATGCTCGGCGCGGTCGCGCAGGCGACCTCGACCATCGAGCTCGCCACCTACGTGACGGCGCCGACCATCCGCTACCACCCCGCCGTGATCGCGCAGAAGGCGGCGACCCTCGCGATCCTCTCCGACGACCGCTTCCTCCTCGGCCTCGGCTCGGGCGAGAACCTGAACGAGCACGTGGTCGGCGAGGGCTGGCCCGCCGTCTCCGCGCGCCAGGACATGCTCGAGGAGGCGGTGCACATCATCCGCGCGCTGCACACCGGCGAGCTGGTCACCTGGGAGGGCGACTACTTCCGCGTCGACTCCGCCCGGATCTGGGACCTCCCGGACAAGCCCGTGCCGATCGGCCTCGCCGTCTCGGGCGAGAAGTCGATCGAGCGCTTCGCCCCGCTCGGCGACCACCTGATCACCACCGAGCCCGAGGCCGAGCTGATCTCGCAGTGGACCGCCGTCCGCGGGGCCGACGCCGCTCCGTCGCGCTCGATCGGGCAGATCCCGATCTGCTGGGCGCCGGACAAGGAGCAGGGGATCGCCCTGGCGCACGAGCAGTTCCGCTGGTTCGCGGGCGGCTGGTCCGTCAACGCCGACCTGCCCACCCCGGCCGGCTTCGCGGGCGCCAGCCAGTTCGTGCGCCCGGAGGACGTCGCCGAGTCGATCGCCTGCGGCCCCGACCTCGACGAGCTCGCCCAGAGCGTCGTCCCCTTCATCGAGGCCGGCTTCACCGACATCGCCTTCGTCCAGGTCGGCGACGCCCTGCAGCAGCGCTTCCTCGACGAGGTCGCTGAGGACCTCCTCGAGCGGGCACGCGCGCTCGCTCCCTGAGGCGCAGAGCCGGCCGTCAGAAGCCGCGCAGCCGCTCGATCTCGCGGCGATCGCGCTTGGTCGGGCGGCCGGCGCCGCGGTCGCGCTCGATGATCGCGGGTGCCGCCTCGCGCGGCGGCGGCGGGGGAGTGCGGTCCTCGAAGCACTCGGCCGCGACGGGAGCGCCGACGCGCTTCACGATCAGGCCGCGGACGACGAGCTCGCGGTCGAAGCCGCCGATGCGGGCGCGGACCTCGTCACCGACCTTCACGGTCTGCGCGGCCTTGGCCCGCTCGCCGTTCACCCGGACGTGACCGGCCCGGGCGGCCGTCGTGGCGGCCGAGCGGGTCTTGTACACGCGGACCGCCCACAGCCACGCGTCGACCCGGACGGAGCCGGTCACCGGGATCTGCATCCGCCCAGTCTACGAAGCCATGATGGGGGTGGTCCCATCGACGAGGGATCCGCGGCCGCACAGGCCGCCGACCGAGGAGGTTCACCATGAGCACGTACCACAGCTACGGCGAGGACACCGGCGAGGGCGTCCCCACCCGCGGAGCGCCCGAGCACAGCGGCTCGCCGTCCGAGCTGCGCGAGAGCCCCTTCCCGCACGCCGGACTCGAGTTCACCCTGGTCCCGTCGGGCCACGAGGAGTGGCAGGTCCGCCACCCCGAGGGCCGCGCGGTCGGCGTCCTCGCGATCATCTCGCACAGCGGCGAGGAGGGCGAGGCGGTCTTCGTCACCCGCCGTGTCGGTTCCGACGAGGCCGTCGCCGAGGGCACCGACTGGCGCGGCATCGTCACCGCCGTGATCAACGACGAGGCGGCCGACGAGCGCGTCCAGGGCAGCCCCGACCCCGCCCTGGACTACACCCGCGGCGGTCTCATGCACCACGGCACGGCCGACATCGAGGACCAGGTCTGAGCGGTCGCGCCTGAGCGGGCCGGTCCGAGCGACCGCCCCTAGCGCGCGAGGAGCGCCGCGTTGATCCGGGCCGTGAGCTCGTGGTCGACGCGGCGCTCCTGCGCGTCCACCGCGCGGATCGGCGCGGCGTTCCGCGCGCTGGAGACCAGCCAGGCGGCCTCGGCCGCCGCGAGGTCCTCGGCCCGCAGCGGGCGCTCGGCCGTGCCGAGCCCGAGCCCGCCTGCCAGCTCGAAGAGGTCCGCCTGCGTCGTCCCCGGCAGCAGCCCCAGGCTCGGCGGCGGAGTGACCAGCTCGCCGCCCGCGAGCAGCACCAGATTCGAGGTCGGCCCCTCCAGCAGGAAGCCGTCGCTGGAGACGAACAGCGCGTCGTCCGCTCCGCGCCGCAGCGCCTCGCGCGAGGCCGCCCGGTTGACCGCGTAAGAGAGCGTCTTCGCGCCGGCGAGCAGCCACGGCGACGTGTGCTGCACGTCGGAGCGCAGTCCGCGGTCGAGCAGCACCACCCGCACGCCGTCCCGGCGGGCCGGCCCGAAGTCCGGGCTCGTCTGCACGAAGACGACGCCGGTCGGCCGCCCGTCGCCCTCGACCCCGCGGCTCAGGATCGTCTTCACCATCGCCTCGGGCACCCGCGGGTGAGCGGCGACCGCCTCGTCGATCGCCGTCCGCCAGGCGGCGCGGTCCGGGTGGGGAAGGTCCAGCATCCGCGCCGAGGTCTCGAACCGGTCGAGGTGCGCGTCGAGCGCCTGCAGCCGCCCGTCGACGAGGTTGATCGTCTCGAAGACCCCGTCGCCGCGGGTGAAGCCGAGATCGGTGACGTCCAGCCCGCCCCGACCGGTCGCATCGAGCACGGGTGCGGAGCCTCCGTCGTGCGCCGGAGCGTCGAGCGAGGGGCGGCCGAGGACGACGAGGGTGTCAGCGGGCATGGGCGGTGCGGTCCTTCCGGGGGCGGAGCGGGAGACGGGCGAGCACGACGACCAGCAGCGCACCGAGGAGCGCGCCGGTGCCGTTCGAGACGAGGTCGCGCACGTCCGCGACGCGCGAGGGCAGTGCGAGCAGCTGGATCGTCTCGACGATCACCGAGACGCCGAGGCCGATCGGCGCGGCGAGCAGCCGGCGCCGCCGCGGCAGCTGCATCGCGACCAGCGCGCCGAGCGGCACGAACATCAGCACGTTGGCGACGAACTCGGCGACGTCGAAGGTGAACCAGGCGGTCAGCGGCGTGGAGGCCAGGAACGCGATGATCCCGCGGACGAGCGCCGAGGGCTGACCGGCCGGGTACGGCGCCGGCGTCAGGGTGATCAGCGCGATCACGCCGAGCCAGGCGAGCGTCGCGGGCAGGAGGATCCTCGAGCGGCGCATTCGTCGATTCTGCCAGGTGCTCGATTCGAGCCGGTGAGCGACTCGGTGCCGTCCGGCGGGCGGTCCGGGACGGTCGGCGCGATGTGGAAGGCTGGAGCGCATGACGAGCGACGGCCCGGCCGACGGCGGAGCGCTTCCGCGCCACCCCTTCGACGCCGCGCTCGGCGACGGCTGGGTCGAGATCGGCGACGGGCGCCGCTTCTGGGGCCGCTTCGGCGCCGCCGGGCTGCTGCTGCGCGACCCGGACGGCCGCGTCCTGCTCCAGCACCGCGCCACCTGGAGCCACTTCGGCGACACCTGGGGACTCCCGGGCGGCGCCCGCCACCCCGAGGAGACCGCCTTCGAGGGCGCCCTGCGGGAGTCGGTCGAGGAGGCCGGAGTGCCCGACGGGATCGTCGTGCCCGTCCTCTCCCGCGTCGTCACCATCGGCCCCTGGAGCTACACCACCGTCGTCGCCCGGGCCCTCGAGCACTTCACCCCGCGGATCGCCGACGCCGAGAGCCAGGAGCTGCGCTGGGTCCCGCCGGCCGAGGTCGACGCGCTCCCGCTGCACCCGGGCTTCGAGGCCTCCTGGCGCGAGCTGCGCGCCCTCGACACCGAGCCGTGCGTCCTCGTCGTCGACGCGGCCAACGTCGTCGGCTCGCGTCCGGACGGCTGGTGGCGCGACCGCGCCGGCGCGGCGGAGCGCCTCGTCGCGGCGCTCGGGCGCCTCGCGGCACTCGGTGTCCCAGGCTCGCTGTTCGCCGTCGAGGCCGACACGGTCTGGCCGCGGATCGCCGTCGTCCTCGAGGGCGACGCCCGGGCGGCACGCACCGCCGACGCGGTCGGCGCGGCTCCGCGCGGGCGGCTGAGCGTCGAGAGCGCCGCCGGCTCGGGAGACGACGCGATCGTCGAGCACGTCGCGGCGATCGGATCGACCGCTCGCGTCGTGACCGCCGACCGCGGCCTCGTCGCCCGGATCGAGGAGCTCGGCGCCACGGCTCTGGGCCCGCGCACCCTGCTCGACCTGCTGGACTCCGCGGCGCCGACCACCCCTCCGGCAGCCCGGGAATAGCGCGCGGATCGGGTCGGTTGCATCCCTCATGGCCACGACAGCGATGACTCTCGACACTCACGACCAGACCGTCTCCGACGGCATCGTCCTCATCGACTTCTGGGCGGAGTGGTGCGGCCCGTGCCGCCAGTTCGCCCCCGTCTTCGAGGCGACCAGCGAGAAGAACCCCGATGTCACCTTCGCGAAGGTGGACACCGAGGACCAGCAGCAGCTCGCCGGCAGCTACGGCATCTCCTCGATCCCCACCCTCGTCGTCTACCGCGACGGCATCCCGCTGATGGCGCAGCCCGGCGCCCTCCCCGCCCCGGCCCTCGACTCCCTGCTCGAGCAGGTCCGCGGCCTCGACATGGTCGCCGTCCGCAAGCAGTACGAGGAGGCGAAGGCCGCGCAGGAGTCCGGCGCCCCGCAGAAGTTCGACCACGGCGCGCAGATCTGATCCGCACCACCCGCACGACGACGGAACCCCCGGCAGCCGCTCAGGCCGCCGGGGGTTCCGTCGTTCGTGCGCGAGTCCCGCGGCGAGCGGGATCAGCCCGTGTTCTGGAGGCCGGCGGCCACGCCGTTCACGGCCAGCAGCAGCAGCCGCTGGTTCTGCTCGGTGCCCGAGCCGCCCGGATCCGTGCGCAGCGCCCGGAGCGCGCGCAGCTGCAGCAGCGACAGCGCGTTGACGTACGGCGTGCGCAGCCGCACGGCCCGCCCGAGCACGCGGTGCCCGGTGAGCAGGCTCTCCTCGCCGGTGATCGAGAGCACCCAGCGGCGGGTGAGCTCCATCTCGTCGAGCACGAGGCCGGCGAGGTCGTCGCGGGAGTCGAGCGCCAGGTATCGGCGGGCGATGCCCTCGTCGGTCTTCGCCAGCGACATCTCGACGTTGTCGATCATCGTGGTGAACAGCGGCCAGGTCTCGTAGGCGGTGCGCAGCTCGTCCAGGTCGCCGACCGCCTCGAGGGCGCTGCCGAGTCCGAACCAGCCGGTCAGGTTGACGCGGGCCTGGGTCCAGGCGAAGACCCACGGGATCGCGCGCAGGTCCTCGAGCGACTCGACCGAGAGGCCGCGGCGGGCCGGCCGCGAGCCGAGCGCGAGCAGGCCGACCTCCTCCTGCGGGGTGACCCGGGCGAACCAGGGCGCGAAGCCGTCGGCCTTGACCAGCTCGAAGAAGCGGCGGCGCGACTCGCGGTCCATCGTCGCGGCGACGTCGCGGAAGCGGTCCGCGGCGCCGGCGTTGCGCTCGCCGATCGAGGGCGAGGAGGCCAGCAGCGTCGCGCCGGCGACCTGCTCGATGTGCCGAGTGGCGATGTCCGGGTTGCCGTAGCGGGCGAAGATGACCTCGCCCTGCTCCGTCAGCTTGAAGCGGCCGTCGACCGAGCCGGGCGGCTGCGCGAGCACCGCGCGGTTCGCCGGTCCGCCGCCGCGGCCGAGGGCGCCGCCGCGGCCGTGGAAGAGCGTGAGCACGATGCCCTCGTCCTCGGCCCACTTCGCGATGCGCGCCTGCGCGTCGTAGAGCGCGAGCGTCGCCGAGACCGGGCCGACGTCCTTGGAGGAGTCGGAGTAGCCGAGCATGACCTCGAGCCGGTTCCCGGTCGCCGCGAGGCGCGCGCGCACCTGGGGCAGCTCGATCATCTCGGCCAGGATGTCCGTCGACGCGTCGAGGTCGGCGAAGGTCTCGAAGAGCGGGACCGCGTCGATGATCGGCGGGTTCCCGTCGGTCGCCGCCTCGGCGAGGTCGAAGACCGTCTTGAGGTCCTCGGCCGACTGGGTGAACGACACGACGTAGCGGCGGGCCGCGTCGGTGCCGAAGCGCTCCTGGATCGTCGCGATGGCGCGATAGACCGAGAGGACCTCGATGCTGCGCTCGTCGAGCTCGCCGCCGGCGCGGACCGCCGCGAGGGTCTCGCGGTGCACCTTCGAGTGCTGCCGCACCTCGATCTCGGCGAGGTGGAAGCCGAAGGTCTCCACCTGCCAGAGCAGGTCCTGAAGGTCGCCGTAGGCCGAGCGGACGTCGCCCGCCTCGATCAGCGAGTCCTGCAGGGTCCGCAGGTCGGCGAGCAGCTCGGCCGCGGAGCCGTAGGCGAGCGCGCCGCCGGAGCGGGTCGCCGCGAGCCGGTCCGCCGTGAAGAGCAGGACGCGGCGGTGGGTCTCGCTCGGTGAGCGCTCGGCGATGACCGCGGCGAGCTCGGGCGCCTTCCCGACCCCTGCGGCCCAGAGCGCCTCGACGGCCGCCGACGGGGGAGTGGTGCCGGCGTCCAGCGTGAGGGAGCGGCCGACCCGGCGGGCGACGCGCTCGAGCCCGATCAGGACGTGCTCCGCAGCGATGTCGACGGCCTCGAGGGTCGTCTCGGCGGTGACGAACGGGTTGCCGTCGCGGTCGCCGCCGATCCAGGTGCCCAGGCGCACGAACGCGGGGGCGATCGGCTTGCGGGTGCCGGAGGCTTCGCCGAGCAGCGCGTCGTCGAGCCGGCGGTAGACCCGCGGCAGGACGGAGAACAGCGACTCGTCGAACACGCTCATCGCGGTCCGGACCTCGTCGAGCGGGCTGGGCTTCGACTCGCGCAGCGGTGCCGTGCGCCAGAGCGTGTCGACCTCGGCGAGCAGGCGCCGGCGGTTCTCGACCAGCACGACGCCGCCCGTGCGCGGGTCGTCCCGCTGCTCGAGCAGGGCGCTGATCCGGCGGATGGTGGAGGAGACCGCGCGGCGGCGCGCCTCCGTCGGGTGCGCGGTGAGGACGGGGCGGAACTCCAGGCGCGAGAGGCGCTCGAACGCCTCCTCCTCGCCCAGCTCGTCGGTGAGGGTCGCCATCGACGCGATGATCGAGTCCTCGGGCCGCTGGGCGCCGGCGTCGGCGTCGCGGCGGCGCAGGACCCGCACGCGGTGGAACTCCTCCGCCACGTTCACGAGGTGGAAGTAGCAGGTGAAGGCCCGCGCCACCTCCTCGGCGCGCTCGGCGGTCAGTGACGCGACGAACTCCTCCGCCGCGGCCAGCTCGTCCGGGTGCCCGCTGTCGTAGGCGCCGATCGTCAGGGCGCGGAGCCGCTCGACGTCGGTGTAGAGGCTGTCGTCGCCCGATTCCCGCAGGACCTGGCCGAGGAGCTCGCCCAGCAGATGGACGTCGCCGCGGATGCGGTCGTCCATCGGCGGCGCGACGGTCCCGTCGGCGGAGGAGGCGGAGGAGGCGGGTGCTGCGGTCGCGGCTGGCGCGTCGGAGATCGGAGGCACGGCACGACCTTAGCGGCGGCGCGTGTCCGGCGGATGACGCCACTGTCACGCGGCGGAATGGAATGATCGAGGGGTGACCGTGACCGCTGCACCTCCCGCCCCCGCCGTCCAGACCGAGCAGGCCGCCCCTCACGTCGTCGTCCTCTTCGGGGCCGTGGGCGACCTGTCCCGCCGCAAGCTCATCCCGGGCATGGCGCACCTGGCGCTGTCCTCGCTCGCGCCCGACCTGCAGATCGTCGGCACCTCGCTCGAGGAGCACGACGACGAGTCCTTCCGCGCCTTCGCCAAGCTCGCCTACGACGAGTTCGGCAGTCGCTCGCTGACCCCCGCCCAGTGGGACGAGTTCGCCTCCAAGCTCCGCTACGTCCCGCAGTCCGCCGGTCCCGCCGCGCTGGCGAAGGCGGTCACCGACGCGGAGAAGGTGCTCGGCCCGGACGTCAGCCGCCTGCACTACCTCAGCGTCCCGCCGCGCGCCGCCCTCTCGGTCGTCCGCATGCTCGCGGAGGCCGGCCTCGTCGAGCGCTCGCGGATCATCATGGAGAAGCCCTTCGGCGTCGACCTCGAGAGCGCCGTCGTCCTCAACGCCGAGCTGCACGAGACGTTCGACGAGGAGCAGATCTTCCGGATCGACCACTTCCTCGGCAAGGAGCCGGCGCAGAACATCCTCGCCTTCCGCTTCGCCAACGGCCTCTTCGAGCCGATCTGGAACCGCAACTTCATCGACCACGTCCAGATCGACATCCCCGAGAAGCTCACCCTCGACCGCCGCGCCGAGTTCTACGAGTCGACCGGCGCGTACAAGGACATGGTCGTCACCCACCTCTTCCAGGTCCTCGCCTTCATGGCGATGGAGCCGCCGACCGCCCTCGAGCCGAAGGCGATCAGCGAGGAGAAGAACAAGGTCTTCCGCTCGATGCGGCTGCTGAACCCCGAGAACGTCGTCCGCGGCCAGTACATCGGCTACCGCGAGGAGCCGGGAGTCGCGCCCGACTCCGAGACCGACACCTTCGTCGCCCTCAAGTGCGAGATCGACAACTGGCGCTGGGCCGGGGTGCCGTTCTACCTGCGCACCGGCAAGCGGATGGCGGAGGGGCAGCGGATCATCTCCATCGCCTTCCGCGAGCCGCCGAAGAGCATGTTCCCGCAGGGCTCCGGCGTCGGCGCGCACGGCCCCGACCACCTCACCTTCGACCTGGCCGATGCCTCCAAGGTGTCGCTGTCCTTCTACGGCAAGCGCCCCGGCCCGGGCATGCGGCTCGACAAGCTGAGCATGCAGTTCGCGCTGCAGGAGACCGATCGCGCCGGCGACGCCCTCGAGGCCTACGAGCGGCTGATCCTCGACGCGATGCGCGGCGACCACACGCTCTTCACCACCGCCGAGGGCATCGAGCGCCTCTGGGAGGTGTCCGCGCCGCTCCTGCAGGACCCGCCGCCCGTGCGCCTCTACGCACCGGGCTCCTGGGGCCCGAACGCGATCCACCAGCTGATCGCCCCGCACGCCTGGCGGCTCCCCTTCGAGCGGGTCTGGCGCGACAAGCGCTGACGAGGCTCACGGCATGGCGCGCGCGGCGGAGGACCGCATCTGGACGGTCCCGAACATCCTCAGCATGGTGCGGCTCGCACTGGTGCCGGTGTTCCTCGTGCTCATCATCGAGGGCGAGGACGCGCTCGCCCTGCTGACCCTCGTCCTCTCCAGCCTCACCGACTACCTCGACGGCTGGATCGCGCGCCGCTTCGACCAGATCACGCGCCTCGGCGCCGTCCTCGATCCGGCCGCCGACCGCCTCTACATCTTCGCGACGGTGATCGGCCTCGCCGTCCGCGAGCTGGTGCCGTGGTGGCTGGTGGCCGTGCTGGTCGCGCGGGATCTGATGCTCGTCGTGCTCGCGGTCGTCCTCGCGAACCACGGCTACGGACCGCTGCCGGTGCACCACCTGGGCAAGTTCGCCACGTTCTGCCTCTTCTACGCGCTGCCGCTGATCATGCTCGGGCAGGCCTTCCCGGCGCTGGCCCCGGCGTCCCTCCCCGTCGCCTGGGCCTTCGCGCTCTGGGGCGCGTTCCTCTACTGGTGGGCGGGGATCGTCTATGCGGTGCAGACCCGAGGCCTCGTCCTGGGGGTCGACGGAGCGTCAGGGGCGACCGGCGGGCCCTCCGATTCCGATACGCTGAGGGGATAGCGAGGAGGTACGTCTTGGTCGAGTCCGTGCGCGGAGCGTCATCCGCAGATCCGTCCGTTCCCGTCGAGCCGTCGACGGAGACGACCCTCACGTTCACCGACGACATCGGCGCCCAGCTGGCGGCGCTCGACAACCGGGCGTCCCGCGAGGAGGCCGAGGCCGTCGGCGCTCTGCCCTCCGGCTCCGCCCTGCTCGTCGTCCGTCGGGGCCCCAACACCGGGGCCCGCTTCCTGCTCGACATCGACTCGACGACTGTCGGCCGGCACCCGGATGCGGGCATCTTCCTCGACGACGTCACCGTCTCACGCCGGCACGCCGAGTTCGTGCGCCGCGGCACCTCGTTCGAGGTCCGCGACCTGGGCTCGCTGAACGGCACCTACTTCGACGGTGTCCGGATCGAGTCCGCGATCCTCACCGACGGCTCCGAGGTGCAGGTCGGCAAGTTCCGCCTCACCTTCTACGCGTCCCGCGCCGACCTCGTCGCCGCTCCGGACGCGTAGCCGTGGGTCGTTCGACCGCTCGCGCACTCCCGTCCGGCCCGGCCGCTCTCCTGAGCATCGGCCAGGTCCTCTCGCACCTCACCACCGAGTTCCCCGACGTCACGCCGTCGAAGCTGCGGTTCCTCGAGGAGCAGGGGCTCGTCTCGCCCGCCCGCACCGACTCGGGCTACCGCAAGTTCTCCAACGGCGACGTCGAGCGCCTGCGGATGATCCTCGCGCTCCAGCGCGACCACTACCTGCCGCTCAAGGTGATCCGCGGCTACCTCGACGACGTCGACGCCGGACGCGAGCCGTCCCTCCCCGCCGGTGCCGGCGGCGCCGCACCCTCGCTGCTGGCTCCCGCCACCCGGCTCACCCGCGACGGTCTCGCGAGCGAGTCGGGAGCGAGCCCGGCGCTCGTGCGCGAGGCGATCGCCGCCGGGCTGGTCCGCGGCGGGGACGTCTTCGGCGAGGAGGCGGTCACGACGCTCAAGGCGCTCGTCGACCTCGGCCGCTCGGGGATCGAGCCGCGCCACCTCCGTCCGCTCCGCATCGCCGTGGAGCGCGAGATGTCGCTGATCGAGAGCGTCGTCGCCTCGAGCACCCGCCGCGGCGACGCGTCCGGCTCGGCCGGTGCCGCCGAGAACGCGATCGGCCTCGCCGCGCACCTCGGCACCATCCGCGAGGCGATGGTGCGCAGCGCCCTCTCGCGGATCGCGCGCTCGTGATCCGCGGCCGACGCGGACGACACGCCCTCCCGGAAGAGCGGATGTCGTTTACTCGGCATCCCCGGGTCGGTAGCTTAGGGAGCGCGTTCGGAGCGACCGGCGTTCGTATCCGGAAGGCACAGGGATGAGAGAAGTCAGCCGCGACGTCAGCGGCCAGCGCGACCTCGTCCTCTTCACCGACGGACTGCCCGACCTCGACGCCGACGCGGGCTACCGCGGCGCCGTCGCCGCACGGGCCGCCGGGATCACCTATCGCCAGCTCGACTACTGGGCGCGCACCGAGCTCGTCGAGCCGACCGTCCGCGGCGCCTCCGGCTCCGGCACCCAGCGCCTCTACGGCTTCCGCGACATCCTCGTGCTCAAGCTCGTCAAGCGACTCCTCGACACCGGCATCTCCCTCCAGCAGATCCGCACCGCCGTGAACCAGCTCCGCGAGTCCGGCGTCGACGACCTCGCGCAGACCACGCTGATGAGCGACGGCGCGAGCGTCTACCTCTGCACCTCGAACGACGAGGTCATCGACCTCCTCAGCCGCGGCCAGGGCGTCTTCGGCATCGCCGTCGGCAAGGTCCTCCGCGAGGTCGAGACCAGCCTCGTCGAGCTCGACCACCAGTCCGTCGACCCCTCCGACGAGCTCGCCCGCCGCCGCGCCTCCCGCAAGGTCGGCTGACCCACCCCTCCTGCCGGTCGATCGCTCCCTGCCGCGCGGCGCCCGCACCACATGTTGGTCGAGTAGCCCCGGAGGGGCGTATCGAGACCCACCGTCCCCAGCACGCCGGGCCTGCAGACTCCTGCTCTGACACCGGTGGATCTCGATACGCCCGCGTCGCGGGCTACTCGATCAGCATGCTGTGCCGTACCGGCACTGCGTTCGATCGAGACGCGCCCCTCATGCTGGTCGAGTAGCCCCGAAGGGGCGTATCGAGACCCACCGCCGCACACAGCGACGGCGCCGCAGCCGAGGCTGCGACGCCGTCCGCGGACCTCGCCGGGCTAGCTCGTCGCCGCCGGAACCGCCTGCTCGCCGATGCGACCGGTGCGGATGACGCGGTCGAGCAGCAGGTCGAAGTTGTGCGCCATCTCCTGCGCGCTCTCGCCCGGCCAGACGTGCACCGGCTTCGCGGCGCCCTGCGCCTGCTGGAGCGAGGTGCGCTCGGGCAGCTGCGGGCTGAGGACCAGCGGGCCGAACATGTCGCGCAGCTCCTTGATCCGGAACTGGTGCTCGAGCGACTGCACGCGCGCGCGGTTGACGATGATGCCGAGCGGCTGCAGGCGCGGGCTGAGACCGCGGCGGATCTCCTCGATCGCGCGCAGCGCGCGGTCGGCGGCGGCCACCGAGAACAGGCCCGGCTCGGTGACCACGGCGACCCGGTCGCTCGCGGCCCAGGCCGTGCGGGTGAGGGCGTTGAGCGAGGGCGCGCAGTCGATCAGGACGAGGTCGTAGTCGGCCTCGACGCTCGCGAGCGCCTCCTCGAGCTTCCAGATGTCGCGGATGCTGGGGTGCGGTCCGTCGAAGTTGATCGCGGACGGGCTGCCGATCAGGACGTCGATCGTGCCCTGGCGCTCCTTCGTCCAGCCGGAGGGCGCGATCGCCGAGCGGACGATCTTCTCCTTGGGCGACGTGAGGACGTCGGCGATGTTGAGGTGACCGGCGACGTTGATGTCCATGCCGGTGGAGACGTCGGACTGCGGGTCGAGGTCGACGACCAGCGTTCGCAGGCCCTTCGAGAACGCCGCGGATGCAAGGCCGAGCGTCACGGTGGTCTTGCCGACGCCGCCCTTGAGGGAGCTCACGCTGAGTACATGCATGGCTGAGTACTTTACTTTCCTCCGGGTGGGAGAACCTAACCGTTCCCTGCACAGGGTTCCACTCGGCACCTAGCAGGCGCGAGGGCGGGAACCGAGCCCCCGTGCGCCGCCGGGCCCGTCGGTACACTGGCGGCAAGCGGAAGGAGGCTCGTTCGCATGGATGAGCGCAACGACGACCAGCCCGATCTCGACACCGGCCCGACTCCGCGGACGGCGCTCGACGCGGCGCGGGACTCCGAGCAGTACGCCCCGCGTGCGAGCGACACCGCTCCGACCCGCATCCCCGACGGCATCCGGCTGGAGTCCCCGGCCCCGGCGCGCCGTCGGTCGAGCGCTCCGGCACCCGTGGAGGACCCGACGATCGACGTCGGACGCCTCGGCATCCCGGACGCACCGGGCGCCGTCCGGCCCGTCTCGGCCGGCGTCGCCTCGCGCGACGAGGTGTCGGTGCTCCCCGAGGACGCGGGCGAGCGGCCGCGCGGTCGCGGCGAGCAGCGTCCTGCCGAGTCCGCCCCGGAGATCGAGCGCGAGTCCGAGACGGCTGCTGCGGATCCGGCTCCCGGCGTCACCCGGCGCGACCGCCTCCGCGCGGAGTCGGGCACCGGCGGGTCGTCCTCCGCGCCCGAGTCCGCGTCGATGCTGACGCCCGACCGGCTCCTCGAGGTCAACCGCAAGACCCGGCCCGCGCCGACCGGCGGCTGGAACCGCTTCGTCTACGGACTCACCTTCCACACCGTCAATCTCGGCGACTCCGCGAAGGTCCAGGCCTGGAAGGCGATGGACGAGCGGATCGGCCGCCAGTTCGAGGGCGGCACCCGCTTCGTCCCGGTGATGACCCGCAAGGGCGGCGTGGGCAAGACGACCGTCACGACCCTGCTCGGCATGGCCCTCGCCGACTCGCGCGAGGACCGCATCATCGCGGTCGACGCCAACCCCGATCGCGGCACCCTGGCCGAGCGGGTCCCCAAGCAGACCCGCTCGACCGTCCGCGACGTCGTCAACCGCGCCTCCGGCGTGACCGGCTTCACCGAGTTCTCGACGATGGTCTCGCGCGACGAGACCCGGCTCGACGTGCTCGCCTCGGACACCGACCCGCAGCTCTCCGAGGCCTTCGACGAAGACGATTACAACGTCGTCGCCGACCTCGTCGAGCGCTTCTACTCGATCATGCTCACCGACTGCGGCACCGGCATCGTGCACTCCGTGATGCGCGCCACGCTGCAGCGCGCGGACAGCGTCGTGATCGTCTCCGGCGGCAGCGTCGACGAGGCGCGCCTGGCCTCCGAGACCCTGACCTGGCTCGACGCCAACGGCTACGGCGATCTCGTCCGGAACGCCGTCGTCGCGCTGAACACCGCGACGCAGGGCACCAGCCTGGTGAAGCTCGAGGAGATCGAGTCGCACTTCCGCTCGCGCGTGCGCGACATCGTCCGCATCCCGTACGACCCGGTGCTCGCCGCCGGCTCGGTCGTCAAGTGGGAGCAGCTGCGCCCGGCGACCCAGGAGGCGGCGCGCCTGCTCGCCGCGCTCGTCGTCGAGGGCATCCCGGTCCGTCGTGCCTGACGCGGTTCTGCAGGGCGCCGTGGCGGCCGACTCCACGGAGACCCTCGCGTTCGATCTGATCGTGCTCGGCGCCGGCTCCGGCAACTCGATCGTCGGCCCCGAGTGGGCCGGCTCCCGCGTCGCGATCCTCGACGACGGCGAGTGGTTCGGCGGCACCTGCCTCAACGCCGGCTGCATCCCGACCAAGATGTTCGTGCACGTCGCCGACATCGTGACCGACGTCGACCAGGGCGACCGGGTCGGCGTGCACAGCCGCGTCGCCCGACCCGAGTGGGCCGAGGTGCGCGACCGCGTGTTCGGTCGCACCGACGCCATCAGCGCCGGCGGCCTCGACTATCGGGCGAACCGCTCCGAGAACGTCACCGTGCTGCGCGAGAGCTTCGGCTTCGAGTCGCTCGGCGACGGCGACCGGCCGCACGTGCTGGTCAGCGCGAGCGGGGTCCGGATCAGCGCACCGCAGGTGGTCGTCGCCGCGGGCTCGCGTCCGCGTCCGCTCCTCGCGGCCTACGAGCCCGATCCGCGGATCCACGACTCCGACTCGATCATGCGGATCGACGAGCTCCCCGCACGGATGCTCGTCCTCGGCGGCGGTGCGGTGGCCGTCGAGTTCGCCCACATCTTCTCGGCCTTCGGCACCGCGGTGACGGTGGCCGTCCGCGGTGACCGTCTGCTCCGCTCGCTCGACGAGGGCATCGCCCGCGGCTTCACAGCGCTGGCACGCGAGCGCTGGGACGTCCGCACCGGCGTCTCCGCCGAGAGCGTCGAGGCGACTCCGACCGGACTCGTCACGACCTTCGACGACGGCTCCCGCGTCGAGACCGACACGATCCTCGTCGCCACCGGGCGCGACCCGAACAGCGACACCATCGCCGCGGCCTCCGTCGGCATCGACCTGCACCCGGACGGCCGTGTCGTCGTCGACGACGAGCAGCGGGTCCTCTCCGGCGGACGCGTCGTGCCCGGGCTCTTCGCCCTCGGCGACGTCTCCTCGGAGTGGCAGCTCAAGCACGTCGCCAACCACGAGGCGCGGCTCGTCGCGCACAACCTCCTGCACCCGGGCGAGATGCTCTCGAACACCCTCGCCCCCGTGCCCGGCGCGATCTTCGCGCACCCGCAGATCGCGCACTTCGGCCTCACCGAGAAGGAGGCGGGGGAGCGCGGCATCGACGTCGTCGCCGTCACCGAGGAGTTCGGCTCCACCGCCTACGGCTGGGCGATGGAGGACGACTCGAGCATCTGCACCCTCGTCGTCGGACTCGACGGCGAGCTGCTCGGCGCGCACCTGATGGGCCCGCAGGCGAGTATCCTCATTCAGCCGCTCGTCCAGGCCGCCAGCGCGGGGGTCGGGATCCGCGGTCTCGCCCGCAGCCAGTACTGGCCGCACCCCGCGGCGAGCGAAGTCGTCGAGAACGCCCTCCTCTCCGCCGAGGAGGCACTGAGGGAGCGCACCGCATGACCGAACGCCAGATCCGGATCTTCGGCGATCCCGTCCTGAAGACGGTGTCCGCCCCGATCGAGACCGTCGACGACGGGATCCGCGGTCTGGTCGAGGACCTCGTCGACAGCGTGCGCACCCCCGGCCGCGCCGGCGTCGCCGCCCCGCAGATCGGCGTCAACCTCCGCGCCTTCAGCTACAACGTCGACGGCGTCGTCGGCTACATCCTCAACCCCGAGATCGTCGAGCTCAGCGGCGAGCCGGAGCCCGTCGACGAGGGCTGCCTCTCCGTCCCCAACCTCTGGTACCCCGCGATCCGCTACCCGCACGCCAAGGTCCGCGGCACCGACCTCGACGGCAACGAGGTCGTCCTCGAGGGCGACGGCCTGATGGCCCAGGCCCTCCAGCACGAGTGCGACCACCTCGACGGCCGCCTCTACCTCGACCGCCTCTCCAAGGACGACCGCCGAGCCGCCATGAAGGAAGTCCGCGAGAGCTCCTGGTTTTGAGTCGATTCCGAGCCGGTCCCTGCCCGGCTCGGCGCGGTCGGCTCTCCGAGGTGGCCGGGTTCCGCAGAGCGTCGTGCGTCCGCCGACGGCGAAGCGCTGGAACGCGCTTCGCCGGATACGGCTCGGCCTTCGGCCATCGTGCCCGAACGCATGCTGAAAGCGCAGCTCGCGCTCCATGGTGATCGAGTAGCCCGCGGAGCGGCGCTGCATGCTGATCGAGTAGGCCGCGGAGCGGGCGTATCGAGATCCACGGTGGCGCAGACGGTGGGTCTCGGTACGCCCTGCGGGCTGCTCGACCGGCGGAGGACCTGCGGTCTCCGCGGTCCGTGCTGATCGAGTAGCCCACGGAGCGGCGCTGCATGCTGATCGAGTAGGCCGCGGAGCGGGCGTATCGAGATCCACCAGCGTCAGGAGTGGAGTGTGCAGACCCGCCCTGCTGGCGACGGTGGGTCTCGATACGCCCCTGCGGGGCTACTCGACCAGCATGAGCGTGCCCATGCTGATCGAGTAGGCCAGCGTGGGCCTGCCCATGCTGATCGAGTAGGCCGCGGAGCGGGCGTATCGAGATCCACCGTGGTGCAGACGTGGACCCGTCAGCGGAGGCTGATGCCCTCCGTGGCCGGGGCGGCGCTGTAGACGCTGCTGATGGTCGCGGCGAAGTCGTCGAGGATGACGTTCCGCTTGATGCTCATCTTCGGGGTGAGGTGTCCGCTCGCCTCGGTGAACTCGGTGGGCAGGATCACGAACTTGCGGATGGACTCGGCGCGCGAGACGCGGGCGTTCGCGGCGTCGACGGCGCGCTGCACCTCGGCGAGGACGGCCGGGTTCACGGCCGCCTGATCGAGCGAGAGCTTCGCGTCCTGGCCGTTGTTCGCGAGCCAGGTCGGCAGCATCTCGGAGTCGAGGGTCACCAGCGCCGCGATGAACGGGCGCTGATCGCCGACGACGACGACCTGGCCGACGAGCGGGTTGGCGCGGATCGGGTCCTCGAGCGCGGCCGGCGCGACGTTCTTGCCGCCCGCGGTGACGATGATCTCCTTCTTGCGCCCGGTGACGCGGAGGTAGCCCTCCTCGTCGAGCGAGCCGAGGTCGCCGGTCTTGAACCACTCGCCGTCGAAGGCCTCGGCCGTCGCCTTCTCGTCGTTCCAGTAGCCGCCGAAGACGTCGATGCCGCGCACCTGGATCTCGCCGTCGGTGGCGATCCGGATGGAGCAGCCGGGCATCGCCGGGCCGACCGAGCCGATCTTGAACCGCTCCGTCCGGTTGACCGTCGCGGGCGCCGTCGTCTCGGTGAGACCGTAGCCCTCGAGGATCTTGATGCCGAGGCTGTGGAAGAAGTGGCCCAGCCGGTCGCCGAGCGGCGCCGACCCGGACACGGCGAAGCGGACGTTGCCGCCCATCGCCGTCCGCAGCTTCGAGTAGACGAGCCGGTCGAAGAGCAGGAACTGCAGCTTCAGCGCGAGCGGCACCGAGCCGGCCTCGACGGCGATCGAGTGGGCGACGGCGACATCGGCCGCGCGCCGGAAGATCTTGCCCTTGCCGCCGGCCTCGGCCTTCTGCTCCGCCGAGTTGTACACCTTCTCGAACACCCGGGGCACGGCCAGCAGGAACGTCGGCTTGAAGGAGCCGAGGGAGGGGAGCAGCTGCTTCGTGTCGGCCTGGTGGCCGACCTTGACTCCGCCGTGCACGCAGAGGATCGCGATGAAGCGGGCGAACACGTGCGCGGTCGTGATGAAGAGGAGCGTCGAGGCGCCCGGCTGGTGGATCAGCTCCGTGAGCGCGACCGCGGAGTTGCGGCTGAGCTCGACGAAGTTGGAGTGCCGGATGATGCAGCCCTTGGGTCGGCCGGTCGAGCCGGAGGTGTAGATGATCGTCGCGATGTCGGCGCCGGTGGCGATCGAGCGGCGGCGCTCGATCTCGGCGTCCGGCACGTCGACCCCGCGCGCGGCCAGCTTGTCGAGGTCGCCCAGGCCGATCTGCCAGGCGAGCCGGACGTCCGGCAGATCCGGGCGGACCTCGTCGAAGCGGGCGAAGTGGTCCGCCGTCTCGACGATGACGGCCCGCGCCCCGGAGTCGAACAGGTTCCACTGGACCTGGGCGGGGGAGGAGGTCTCGTAGACCGGCACGAGCACGCCGCCCGCGAACCAGACGGCGAAGTCGATCAGCGTCCACTCGTACCGGGTCTTGCAGATCAGGCCGACCTTGTCGCCGGGCTCGATGCCCGCCGCGACGAGTCCCTTCGCGAGCGCGGTCACCTGGTCGAGGAACTCGCGGGCGGTGACGTCGCGCCAGCCACCGGACTCGGGGAGGGCGAACAGCGCCCGGTCGGGCGTCTCCCGCACGCGGTCGAGCAGCAGCGCCGTCGTGTTGGCCTGCGGATCCGGCGCGACCACGAGGGGGGAATCGAACTGCTCCACGGCAACTCCTTCGGTACCTGAATGATTGTCGGGTCCAGCCTACCGGCGCATCCCGACTGTGTATCCACTCAGGATAACGATCCGCACGTCGGTTCTCGGCGGGTCACTACACTCGATGTGGCCGCCGCTCCAGGGCGGACCCGCGGCGCAGCGGCGTCGGAGGCTAGCGGAAGGCGGTTCGCGTGCACGCGATCGGTATCGACATCGGCGGCACGAAGATCGCGGGAGCGCTGGTCGACGAGTTCGGCGGCATCGTCCGCGAGGACCGCCAGCCGACGCCCGCCGGTCACCCCGAGCTCATCGTCGACGTCGTCGTGGAGATGGTGGCGCGCCTGCGCGAGGGCCTCCCCGCGGGCGACGTCTCGGCCGTCGGCGTCGCCGCGGCCGGCTTCATCGACGCCTCGCAGTCGATCGTCTACTACGCCCCCAACATCAACTGGCGCAACGAGCCCTTCCGCGAGAAGCTCTCGGCGCGGATCGACCTGCCGATCATCATCGAGAACGACGCCAACGCGGCCGGCTGGGCCGAGTTCCGCTACGGCGCCGGCCGACTGGTGAGCGACATGCTGATGCTGACGATCGGCACCGGCGTCGGCGGCGCGATCGTCATCAACGACCGGCTCCTGCGCGGTGGCTTCGGCGCGGCGGCGGAGATCGGCCACATGCGGGTCGTCCCCGGCGGCCTGCCCTGCGGTTGCGGTGCTCGCGGCTGCATCGAGCAGTACGGCTCCGGCCGCGCACTGCAGCGCTTCGCCGCCGAGCTCGCCGATGCCGGCGGGATCGGCCAGGGCATCGCCGACGCGCGTGCGAGGAACGGCGGCGAGCTCGACGGCGGCGTCATCGCCGAGCTGATCAGCGCCGGCGACCTGGGCGCCCTCGCGGCCCTCCGCCAGCTCGGCCACTGGCTCGGCGAGGCGGCGGCGAGCCTGAGCGCGGTCCTCGACCCGCAGATGTTCGTGATCGGCGGGGGAGTGGCGCAGGCCGGCGACCTCCTGCTCGACCCCATCCGCCAGGCCTACCTCGACAACCTGCCCGCCCGGGGGTACCACCCCGAGCCCGAGTTCCGCATCGCGGAGCTCGTCAACGACGCGGGGGTCGTCGGCGCCGCCGACCTCGCCCGCCTGCACGCGAGCTCGCTGTGACCCCGGTCGCGGACCGCTGAGGAGCGCCCCTTGTTCTACTGGTTCATGAAGCACATCGTCGCGGGGCCCCTGCTCAAGACGATCTTCCGGCCCTGGGTGGTCGGCGCCGACCGCGTCCCGGCCACCGGCGGCGTCATCCTGGCGAGCAACCACCTCTCCTTCATCGACTCGGTGTTCCTCCCGCTGGTGATCGAGCGCAACATGGTCTTCCTCGCCAAGAGCGACTACTTCACCGGCAAGGGCCTCAAGGGCTGGGCGACGAAGCTGTTCTTCACCGCCACCGGCATGCTGCCGATCGACCGCTCCGGCGGCAAGGCGTCGGAGGCCTCGCTGAACACGGGGCTCCGCGTCCTGGCCGGCGGTGAGGCGCTCGGCATCTATCCCGAGGGCACCCGCAGCCCCGACGGACGGATGTACCGCGGCCGCACCGGCGTCGCGCGGATGGTCCTCGAGGCGCGGGTGCCCGTCGTCCCGGTGGCGATGATCGACACCGCCCGGATCATGCCGATCGGCAGCCGGCTCCCGAAGCTCGGGCGGATCGGCATCGTCTTCGGCGAGCCGCTCGACTTCAGCCGCTTCGAGGGCATGGAGGGCGACCGCTTCATCCTCCGCTCGATCACCGACGAGATCATGTACGAGCTGCTGGCACTGAGCGGCCAGGAGTACCTCGACGTCTACGCGACCTCGGTCAAGGAGAAGCGCGCGGCCCTGCTGCGCTGAACCCGCTGGGCCGAGCCGGCTGCACGGCCCCGGACAGGTGGGCGACTGCGCGCACCTCCGGAGAACGCTCCGCCGAGCCGATAAGCTCGTCAACCGTCGCCGTCCGACCGGGCGGCGATCACTGCGCGCGCCGCGCGCCCGTCAGAACCAGGAACCCTCGTGGTCATCGATCCGAACGAACCGTACGTCCTCGCCGCCCCCTCCGTGGTCGCCGGCCTGGACTATTGGCGTGAGCTCGAGGTCAAGCAGCAGCCGAACTGGCCGGACGCCGCCGCGGTCGCCGCCGCGTCCGCCGAGGTCGCCGCGCTGCCGCCGCTCGTCTTCGCGGGCGAGGTCGACCAGCTGCGCGAGCGCTTGGGCGCCGCGGCCCGCGGCGAGGCCTTCCTGCTGCAGGGCGGCGACTGCGCCGAGACCTTCGCCGGAGCGACCGCGGACCAGATCCGCAACCGGGTGAAGACCGTGCTGCAGATGGCCGTCGTGCTCACCTACGGCGCGAGCATGCCCGTCATCAAGATGGGCCGCATGGCGGGCCAGTTCGCCAAGCCCCGCTCGAGCGACCTCGAGACCCGCGGCGACGTGACGCTGCCCGCCTACCGCGGTGACATCGTCAACGGCTACGACTTCACGCCGGAGTCGCGGACCGCCGACCCGCGCCGCATCGTGCAGGGCTACCACACGGCCGCCTCGACGCTGAACCTCATCCGCGCCTTCACCCAGGGCGGCTTCGCCGACCTTCGCCTCGTGCACTACTGGAACAAGGGCTTCACCGAGAACCCGCAGAACCAGCGCTACGAGCAGCTCGCCCGCGAGATCGACCGCGCGGTGAAGTTCATGGTGGCCTGCGGCGCGGACTTCGAGGGCATGAAGCGCACCGAGTTCTACACCGGCCATGAGGGCCTGCTGATGGACTACGAGCGCCCGATGACGCGGATCGACTCGCGCACCGGCACGCCGTACAACACCTCCAGCCACTTCATCTGGATCGGCGAGCGCACCCGCGAGCTCGACGGCGCGCACGTCGACTTCCTCTCGCGCGTCCGCAACCCGATCGGCGTCAAGCTCGGCCCGTCGACGACGCCCGAGACGATGCTCGAGCTGATCGACAAGCTCGACCCGGACCGCGAGCCCGGCCGCCTCACCTTCATCACGCGGATGGGCGCCGGCAGGATCCGCGACGCCCTGCCGCCGCTGCTGGAGGCGGTCAAGGCGAGCGACGCTCTGCCGCTGTGGGTCACCGACCCGATGCACGGCAACGGACTGACGACGCCCACCGGCTACAAGACCCGTCGCTTCGACGACGTGGTCGACGAGGTCAAGGGATTCTTCGAGGCGCACCGCGCCGCGGGGACGCACCCCGGCGGCATCCACGTCGAGCTCACCGGCGACGACGTCACCGAGTGCCTCGGCGGCTCGGAGCACATCGACGAGGCCACCCTCGCGACGCGCTACGAGTCGGTCTGCGACCCGCGCCTCAACCACATGCAGTCCCTCGAGCTGGCCTTCCTCGTCGCCGAGGAGCTGCGCGAGCGCTGAGCCGGCTGCTGCCCGCCGGCGGGCCCGTCCTGCCGATCGAGGAGCCCGCTGGGCGGGCTCGTCCTGCTGATCGAGGAGCCCGCTGAGCGGGTCCCCCTCATGCTGATCGAGTAGCCCGCGGAGCGGGCGCCCTCATGCTGATCGAGTAGCCCGCGGAGCGGGCGTATCGAGATCCACCGTCGTCGGACGGGTGGGTCTCGATACGCCCCTGCGGGGCTACTCGACCAACATGTTTCCGCCGCTGGTCGTACGCCCGCGGCAGTCTTCGCTGAGCGAGTGGCCGGCGCAGCGGGCCCTCCCATGCTGATCGAGTAGCGCGCGGAGCGGGCGTATCGAGATCCACGGTCGTCAGATGGGTGGGTCTCGATACGCCCCTGCGGGGCTACTCGACCAGCATGCCCACGCGGCATGCCCACGCGGCATGCATTCGCGGCGTGCCGACGCGGCGTGCCGCGCTCGGCCGCCGTGCTCCGCGGTCAGATCGTGATCGTGATCGAGAGCTGGACCGTGGTGCCTCGCTGCACGAGGGCGCCCTCCTTGTCGGACTGGTTGGTCACCTTCGTCACCTCGTCCGGCACCTGGTCGATCAGCGGGGTCGTCAGGCCGTAGCTCCACTTCAGGTCGACGGCGCTGAGCGCGGCCTTGGCCTGGTCGCGGGTCATGCCGACGACGTTGGGGACGGCGACCGGCTGCGGGCCCTTGGAGACGACGACGGAGACGGTGTCGCCGGTGGTCGCGGGCGCCTCCGGGTTGATCTGGGTGAGGACGACGCCGGCGGCGACCGTGTCGCTCCAGTCCTCGCGCTCGCGGTCGAGGGCGAGCCCGGCGTCCTTCGCCGCGGCGGTCGCCTCGTCGACGGTCAGGCCGACGACGTTGGGGATCGCCCCGAGGCTGACCGTCATCGCGATCGTGCTCGTCTCGGACATCGTCGCGGGCAGCTCGCCGCCGTCGGGCAGGGACGCCGAGACGACGACGCCCGCGGGGACGTCGGCGTCGAAGATCCGCGTCACATCGCCCACGGTGAACGGCGCGGCCTGGATCGCGGCCGTCGCCTCCTCCTCGGAGACACCGGCCAGTGCGGGCACCTCGATCTGCCGCGGGCCGCTGGAGACGACCAGCGTCACGACCTCGCCCTTGTGCAGCCCCTGGCCGCCGGGCGGATCGGTGCTGAGCACGGTCCCGGCCGGGACGGTCAGGTCATTCGCCTGCTGCGGCGACACCTCGAAGCCCTGGCTCACCAGCGCGGCCGTCGCCTCGTCCTGCGAGCGGCTCACCACGTCCGGCACGTTCACGATCGCGCCCGGGCCCTCGCCGTACCACCACGCCGTCCCGCCGCCGATGAGGGCGAGCAGCAGCACGATCACCGTCAGCAGCACGCCTCGGCGGCGCCGCGTGCGGCGCTTGGTCGCGAGCCGCGCGACCGCGTCGTCGTCGTCGCGCTGCTCGAGCTCCGCCGCCGAGCCCTCGATCACGGAGGTGTGCCCGGTCACCGCCTCGTCGAACAGCAGCGCGGTGGCGGGCTCCGCCACCGGAAGGGGGGTGACGGCCTGGGTGTCCGCGCCGCGGCGGTCGGTCGGCGTGATGCCCATCAGGCGCTCGGCCTCGAGCAGCTGCGCCAGCATCACGCCGGCGTCGCGCGGACGCATGTCCGGGTCGCGCTCCGTCGCCCAGAGCACCAGCTCGTCGAGCGAGGTCGGCACCGAGGGCACCTTCGCGCTGGGGTAGGGGACCGAGTCGTTCGCGTGCTGGTAGGCGATCTGCATCGGCTGCTCGCCCGTGAAGGGCTGCTCGCCGGTGAGCATCTCGTAGATCATGATGCCGATGGCGTAGATGTCGCTGCGGGTGTCGGCGGTGCCGCGGGTGACCAGCTCGGGGGAGAGGTACGCGATCGTGCCGAGCAGCGCCTGGCCGGAGGCGGTGTTCGCGCTCGCCGCCCGGGCGAGGCCGAAGTCGCCGATCTTGATCCGGCCGTCGTCGGCGAGCAGCACGTTCTCGGGCTTGAGGTCGCGGTGCAGGATCCCGGCCCGGTGCGCGGCCGCGAGGCCGGACAGCACCGAGTGCATGATGTCGACGACCTGCTGGGCCGTCAGCCGCCCGCGCTCCTTGAGCAGGTCGCGCAGCGTGATGCCGGGGAGGTACTCCATGACCAGGTAGGCCATGTCGGAGTCCTGGCCCTGGTCGAAGACGCTGACCACGTTCGGGTGGGCCAGGCGGGCGGCGGAGCGCGCCTCCTGGACGAAGCGGTTCTTGAACGTCGCGTCGTCGGAGAGGTGCCCGTGCATCACCTTGATGGCGACCCGGCGCTCGAGACGCTGGTCGTGCGCCAGGTAGACGGTGGCCATGCCGCCCCGCGCGATGCGGGAGCGCACCTCGTACCGGCCGTCGACGAGACGGCCGAGGAGAGGGTCGAGCTGGCTGGTGGTCACGCGACGAGTCTAGGCAAGACGCTCCGGACAACCGGCGTGCAACGCGGAGGCGGCTCGTGGCACTCTTGACGGGTGACCGACTCGTCCGCTGCCTCCGCCTCCCCGCCCACTCCCGAGATCGAGTGGCTGACCGTCCCCGACCTGGTCGAGGTCACCGGTCTCGGCGTCAGCCGGGTGCGCCGCCTCCTGGAGGAGCGCCACCTGCTCGGCACCCGCCGCGACGGCAAGCTCGTCGTCCCCTCCGTCTTCCTCCGCGACGGCGAGCCGCTCAGCGAGATCCGCGGCACCGCGATCCTGCTGTCGGACCAGGGCTTCTCGGACGACGAGGCGATCGACTGGCTGCTCTCGGACGAGGACAGCCTCGGCACCAGCCCGGTGCAGGCGCTGCTCGCCGGCCGCAAGGCCGAGGTGCGCCGCGTCGCCCAGGCGCTCGCCTGAGCCGAGCCGGCACCGGACCGAGCCGGTCCGGCTGATCCGCTCTACGCCGTCCGGGCGGTGACCCGGTCGGCGAGCTCGCGGAGCTCCGCGACGCCCTCCTCGCGCAGCGGCGCGTCCGGCAGCACGGCCAGCGCGGCCTCGACGTCGCGGGCGATGCGCTCCTCGAGCCGGTCGAGCGCCCCGGAGCCCGCCACGATCTCCTGAGCGCGGGCGATGTCGTCGGCGCTCGCGTCCGCACGGCCCACCACGGCGTCGAGCTCGTCGCGCTCGCCCGCCGAGGCGGCCGCGCGGGCGAGGCCGAGCAGCACGGTCCGCTTGCCCTCGCGGAGGTCGTCGCCGGCGGGCTTCCCGGTCACGGCCGGATCGCCGAAGACCCCCAGCACGTCGTCGCGCAGCTGGAAGGCGATGCCGAGCGGCAGGCCGAACCGGCGCAGGGCGTCGATCTGGGCGTCGTCGCCGCCGCCGAGCGAGCCGCCGATGGTCAGCGGCGCCTCGATGCTGTACTTCGCGCTCTTGAAGACGACCACGCGCTCCGAGCGCTCGAGGTGCTCGTGCTCGGGGTGCCGCACCCAGGCGCTCTCCTCGAGGATGTCGAGGTACTGGCCCAGGGTCACCTCCGTGCGCATCAGGTTGAACTCCGCCCGGGCCCGCGCCGCGGCGGTGCGGTCCTCGAGCGCCCACTCGGCGTCCGCGAAGATCTCGTCGGACCAGACCAGCAGCAGATCGCCGAGGAGGATCGCCGAGGAGCGGCCGAACTCGTCCGCGTCGCCCGACCAGCCGCCGCCCGCGTGCAGCGACGCGAAGCGGCGGTGCGCCGAGGGGGCGCCCCGGCGGGTGTCGGAGTTGTCGATCACGTCGTCGTGGACCAGGGCCGCGGCGTGGAACAGCTCCAGGCTCGCGCCGACCCGGGCGATCGGATCCGAGGCGCTCCGGTGCGCGTCGCTCGGGACCGCGGAGACCGCCGTCCAGCCCGCCTCGCAGAAGCGCGCCCGGAAGCGCTTGCCCCCGCTGAGAAAGTCCCGCGAAAGGTCGCCGAGGGCGGAGACGTCCTCTCCGATGGAGCGCAGAATTGGCGTGCGCCCGGTGAGGAATTCATCGATTCGGAACTGGACGCGATCGACCAGACGAGTGCTGTGGTTCACCCGACCAGCCTATGCACCGATGGCGCCTGGCGCCTCGGCGGGCCGCGGTCTACACTGAAGCGCCACCAGCCCGGTCGAGCAGACCGCCCGCCCACCCTCGGTGCCGTCCCCGCCGGGTCGACGCCACACCCTGAAGGGGTCCCGATGCCGCTTTCGGAACACGAGCAACGGCTCCTCGACGAGATGGAGCGCAATCTCTATCAGAACGACGCCGACTTCGTCGCGGCGGTCAGCAAGGGCCGGGGCGGCACCAACTACCGCGCGCTCGTGCTCGGCATCCTCCTCGCCATCGTCGGCCTGGGAGTCCTCGTCGCCGGCGTGATCGTCCGTCAGCCCCTCGTGGGCGTCGCCGGCTTCGCGCTGATGCTGGCCGGCGTGGTCGTCGCGATGCGCCCCGCGCCCGGCGGCTCCACCACCTCCGGAATCCCCGAGGCGGGTCGGCCCTCGAAGCCGCGCTCCGCAAGCGGACGCCAGGGGTCCAACTTCATTGACCGTCTGAACGACCGGTGGGACAACCGCGGCGACGGCCGCTCCTAGCGCTCCACGGCGCGGGTCCTCCACCCCGCACCACCCACAGGGTCGATCCTCACGGATCGGCCCTTTTTTCGTGCCCGGACGCTCCCCGGGAGTGCGATTCCCCTCCACTGCGCTCCACCGCTGCGGATCCGCGGAACGACGCGGATCAACAGGGTGACTGCGGCGCGCCGCGGCGGTTCGGAGGGTTGTGGGTGGGGGGAAGTGGAGTACTGTGGGGCCCACACCAACCTTGGCCGGAGAGAAGTGGGGGCAGTCCGTTGTTCCTCGGCACTCATTCCCCCAAGCTCGACGAGAAGGGCCGCGTCATCCTTCCCGCCAAGTTCCGCGACGAGCTCTCCTCCGGAGTCGTCGTCACGCGCGGCCAGGAGCGGTGCCTCTACGTCTTCAGCCAGCGCGAGTTCGAGGCGATGCACGAGAAGATCCGCCAGGCGCCGGTCACCAGCAAGCAGGCCCGCGACTTCCTCCGCGTGTTCCTCTCCGGCGCCAGCGCCGAGACGCCGGACAAGCAGAACCGCATCACCCTCCCGGCACCGCTGCGGGCCTACGCCGGTCTCGACCGCGACCTCACCGTCATCGGTGCGGGCAATCGCGCCGAGATCTGGGCCCAGGACGCCTGGGACAGCTACCTCACCGAGCAGGAGTCCGTGTTCTCCGACACCGAGGAGGAGGTGATCCCCGGACTGTTCTAGCTCCTGCCGCGCGACTCCCAGCCACTCGGCGCCCGGACGCACCTTCCCCGGTGTCCGGTCGTGAGCTGGATGGGGATCGGACGGCAGGAACAGGACGGCGGGACCGCCATGACAGAGAATACCGAGAGCACCCCTGCGCACCGCGCCGACGTGCGCCCCGACGACGCGACCCGCGCCGACGCGCGCCCGACCGAGGAGCGGCACCTCCCCGTGCTGCTCGAGCGCTGCGTCGAGCTGCTCGCTCCGGCGCTCGAGCGCGACGGCGCCGTGCTCGTCGACGCGACGCTCGGCATGGGTGGCCACTCGCTCGCGCTGCTCGAGCGCTTCCCGCGCCTCCACCTCGTCGGCCTCGACCGCGACCGGGAGGCCCTCGAGCTGGCGGGTGCCCGGCTCGCCGCGCACTCCGCGCGGATCGACCTCGTGCACGCCGTCTACGACGAGCTGCCCGACGTCCTCGACGAGCTCGGCATCGACACGATCGACGGCGCCCTCTTCGACCTCGGCGTCTCCTCGCTGCAGCTCGACGAGACCGAGCGCGGCTTCTCCTACTCCAAGGACGCTCCGCTGGACATGCGGATGGACGCGTCGGCGCCGCTCACCGCGGCGAGCATCCTCGCGGACTACGACGAGATCGCGCTCCGGCGGATCTTCCACGAGTACGGCGAGGAGCGGCTCGCGGCGCGCTACGCCAAGAAGATCGTCGAGGCCCGCGCGTCGGCGCCGATCGTGCGCTCCGGCCGGCTCGTCGAGATCATCCAGGCGGCGACCCCGGTCGCGATCCAGCGCAACGGGCACCCGGCCAAGCGCGTCTTCCAGGCGCTGCGCATCGAGGTCAACCAGGAGCTCTCCGTGCTCGAGCGGGCGATCCCCGCCGCACTCGGCCGGATCGCCGTCGGCGGGCGCCTCGTCGTCGAGGCGTACCAGTCGCTCGAGGACCGCATCGTCAAGCGCGCCCTGCAGGCCGCCTCCTCCTCCACGGCGCCGGTCGGCCTGCCGATGGAGCTGCCCGAGCACCGACCCGAGTTCCGGCTCGTCATCCGCGGCGCCGAGCTCGCCTCGGACGACGAGAAGGCCGCCAACCCCCGAGCAACACCCGTGCGACTGCGCGCGGCCGAGAGGATCAGGAGCACCGCATGAGCGCGACCGCCGTCATCGACCCCGTCATCGACCGCAGCACCGCACGACCGGCGCAGCCCGCCGAGCCGGCCCAGCGACCCCGCATCGAGGCGGTCCCCGCTCCGGTGCGCCAGGCCCGGCCGAAGCTCGTCTACGGGATCGTCGCCGTCGCGGGGCTGTTCGCGATCATCGTGATCCAGCTCCTGGTCAGCGTCGGCCTCTCCGAGGGCGCCTACCAGATCGCGACGCTGCAGGGCGAGCAGAAGACGCTCACCCGCGGCAACGCGGAGAAGCAGGACGCTGTCGACACCCTCAGCTCGCCGCAGAACCTCGCGACCGCCGCGCAGGGTCTGGGCATGGTCGCGAACACCGCGCCCGTCTACCTCCGCCTCTCCGACGGTGCCGTGCTGGGCGATCCCGCCACCGCCGCCGCGAGCGAGGTCGGCACCGCCGCGACCGCCTCCGCCGTGCCGAACGCGCTGATCGCACCGCCGGCCGCCGCGGCCGCACCGGGCTCCGCCACGGCGGTTGCACCGCTGCAGGGCGAGCTGCCCGCCCCGATCACGCACTGACTCCGCCCGAGCACGCACTGAGCCGCTCCGACCACGCACCGAAGGGCCCCTAGCGCCGTGAGACACCACCGTTCGAGCAGGCGACGCACCGCCGTCACCTTCCTCGTCATCGCCGCCGTCGTCGGACTGTTCATCGGCAAGCTGGTCGACATCCAGGTCGTCCGCGCCAACGAGCTGACCGACGAGGCGGCGCAGAACCAGTCGAACAGCGTCATCACCTACGGCACCCGCGGCTCGATCGTCGACCGCTCCGGCACGGTGCTCGCCGACGCCACGACCCGGTACCGGCTGACGACCTCGCCGAAGAACGTCGCGGAGTTCCTGCGCGAGATGCCCGACGGCCAGGAGGTGATGGTCAGCGTCGAGCAGGCCGCCTCCGAGATCGGCGCCATCACCGGGCAGACGGTCCCGCAGATCGTCACGGCCGTGAGCGACGCGGTCGCGAAGGACCCGAAGGCGAACTACCTGATCCTCTCCGAGGGCCTCGACCTCGAGGCGTACCAGAAGCTCGTCGCCCTCGACATCCCGTGGACCTACTTCGAGACGCAGCAGGGCCGGACGTATCCGAACGGCGCGGTCGCCGGCAACCTGGTCGGCTACGTGGGCGGCGACGGCGCCGCGCAGGAGGGCATGGAGTACGCCGAGAACGCCTGCCTCGCCGGGGCCAACGGCTCCGAGAGCTACGAGCGCAGCGCCGACTACGTCCGCATCCCCGGCAGCACCGTGGCGGAGACCCCCGCGGTCGACGGCGGGACGCTCGAGCTCACGATCGACGCCGACCTGCAGTACTACTCGCAGCAGGTGCTCGCGCAGCGGGTCGCCGAGGTCGGCGGCAGCTACGGGATCGTCGTGGTGCAGGAGGTCAAGACCGGCAAGCTCCTGACCGTCGCCGAGACGCCGACCGTCGATCCGAACAACGTCGCCGCCAGCGCGCCAGACGACCGCAGCTCGCGGGCGTTCCGCGCTCCGTTCGAGCCGGGATCGACCTTCAAGCCGATGACCGCGGCGATGCTGATCGATCAGGGCCTCGCGAGCCCGACGAGCCAGGTCGTCGTCCCCGACACCTTCGAGAAGGACGGCGCCTCCTTCAGCGACGACTTCGCGCACACGCCCACGAACTACACGCTGACCGGGATCCTCAAGGACTCCTCGAACGTCGGTATCGCGATGATGGGCTCCAAGCTCTCCGCCTCGCAGCGCTACGACTACCTGACGAAGTTCGGCCTCGGCGCCTCGACCGCCGTGGGCTTCCCGGGCGAGTCCGGCGGCCTCCTCGCGGACTCCGACGACTGGGACAACCAGACCAACTACACGACCATGTTCGGCCAGGGCGTCTCGGCGACCGCGGTCCAGGTGGCGAGCATCTACCAGACCCTCGGCAACGGCGGGGTGCGCCTGCCCGCGCAGCTGGTCGAGGGCTGCACCACGCCCGACGGCTCCGTGATCGACGTGCCCGACAGCACCGGGACCCCGGTGGTCTCCGCCGGTGCCGCGAAGGACGTCGTGGACATGCTGCAGACCCACTACAACGAGGGCTGGCTGGCGAACGACATCCACGTCGACGGCTACAACATCGCCACCAAGACCGGCACGGCGCAGCAGCCGGACGGCAAAGGCGGCTACTCGAAGAGCTACACCGTCTCGCTGGCCGGCCTCGCCCCCGCGGAGGACCCGGAGTACGTCGTGACGGTCACCATCGCCGATCCGGTTAAGATGAACACGTCCCAGGCGACGGCCCCCGTGTTCCAGCAGGTCATGACCCAGGTGCTCAAGACCAACCGGGTGGAGCCGTCCACGGTCCCGCCGGTCGAGTACCCCACCACGTGGTGACCGCCCTCCCCGGGACCAGACGCAGCAGACCAGAGACAGCACCGGCGCGAGAGACAGCACGGCCACGAGAGACAGCACCAGCAGGAGAGAGAGGGCGGGCATTGCACGACACTCGCCCGCAGTCCTCCCTCCGGCCCGAGCACCCGGCACCGCGCGCGCTCGCGCAGCTCGTCGCCGAGTTCTCGCTCGGGCCCGTCCGCGGGATCGACGGCGTCGAGGTCAGCGGGGTCACCCTCGACTCGCGCTGCGTCCAGCCGGGCGACCTCTACGTCGGCGTCGCCGGCCGAGCCGCGCACGGCGCCGCCTTCGCGACCGGTGCCGCCGCCGCGGGAGCGGTCGCGGTGCTGACCGATCCCGAGGGCGCCGAGCTGGCCGCCGGCAGCGGCCTCCCCGTGCTCGTCACGCCCGACCCCCGCGCCGCCCTCGGCGACGTCGCGGCCTGGATCCACCGCACCCGCGAGGACGCGCCGACGCTGTTCGGCGTGACCGGGACCAACGGCAAGACGAGCGTGGTCTACCTGCTCGACGCGCTGCTGCGCCGCCTCGGCGTCGTCTCCGGTCTCAGCTCGACCGCCGAGCGCCGCATCGGCGACGTGGCGGTCGTCAGCTCGCTGACCACCCCGGAGGCGAGCGAGCTGCACGCGCTGCTCGCCCGGATGCGCGAGTCCGCGGTCCGCGCGGTCTCCATCGAGGTCTCCGCGCAGGCGCTCACCCGCCACCGGATCGACGGCCTCGTCTTCGACGTCGTCGGCTTCACCAACCTGACGCACGACCACCTCGACGACTACACCGACATGGCGCACTACTTCGAGGCGAAGGCCGACCTGTTCGGTCCGGACCGCGCGCGCCGCGGCGTGGTGACCGTCGACAGCAGCTGGGGCCGCGAGCTCGTCGAGCGCAGCCGCATCCCCGTGACGACGCTCGCCAGCTCGCCCGTCGTCGGAGTCGCTCCGAGCACGCCGGCCGACTGGTCGATGACCGTCGTCGAGGGCACCGCCGACGGCACGACCTTCCGCCTCGAAGGGCCCGAGAACCGCTCGGTCGTCGTGAGCATCCCGCTGATCGGCTGGTACATGGCGGCCAACGCGGCGCTCGCGATCGTCATGCTCGTCGAGTCCGGCTTCGACCTCGAGGCGATCGCGCACACCCTCGAGGAGGGCGTGCTCGACGTCTACATCCCGGGGCGGGCCGAGCGCGTCTCCGGCGACCGCGGCCCCCGCGTCTACGTCGACTACGGCCACACCCCGGACGCGTTCTCGAACGCGCTCGAGGCGCTGCGGGCGCTGACGCCCGGCCGGCTGATCATGGTCTTCGGCGCCGACGGCGACCGCGACACCACGAAGCGCGCCGACATGGGGCGCATCGCCGCCGAGCTGTCCGACGTCGTGATCGTGACCGACTTCCACCCGCGCTGGGAGGACCCGGCGGCGATCCGCGCCGTCCTTCTCGCCGCGGCGACCGAGGCCGCGCCCGGCCGGGAGATCCACGAGATCCCCGACCCGCGGGCCGCCGTGCGGGCGGCCGTCGCCCTCGCGGACGAGGGCGATGCGATCCTCTACGCCGGACCCGGCCACGAGGACTATCAGGAGATTGCAGGAGTGCACATGCCGTATTCGGCCAGAGACGACGTCCGGCAGGCCCTGCGCGAGGCGGGCTGGCTCTAGATGATCGCCCTGACCCTCACCGAGATCGCCGCGGCCGTCTCCGGCCGGCTGCACCTCGCCGGCTCCTCCGCGAACGCGAGCACCGTCGTCGACGGCGCGACCGAGACCGATTCGCGCGAGATCGCGCCCGGCGGCATCTTCGTCGCCAAGCGCGGCGAGCACACCGACGGCCACCTCTTCGCTCCCGTCGCCGTCGAGCGCGGCGCCGCCCTGCTGATCGTCGAGCGGCCGCTCGACCTCGACGTGCCGCAGGTGCTCGTCGACGACTCCGTCGAGGCGCTGGGCGCCCTGGCGACCGAGGTCGTCCGCCGCGTGCGCGCGCTCGGAAACCTCACCGTCCTCGCGGTCACCGGCTCCAACGGCAAGACGACCACCAAGAACCTCCTCCGCACGATCCTCGAGCGCGAGGGCGAGACCGTCGCCCCGCAGGGCTCGTTCAACAACGAGGTCGGCGCGCCGATCACGATGCTGAAGGTGTCGCCCTCGACGCGCTTCCTGGTGGCCGAGATGGGCGCGAGCGCGGTCGGCGAGATCCGCCGCCTCGTCCGGATGGCGAAGCCCGACGTCGGGATCGTCCTCGCGGTGGGCCTCGCCCACGCCGGTGAGTTCGGCGGCATCGAGCGCACCCTCGAGGCGAAGACCGAGATGGTCGCCGACCTGACGGCCGACGACGTCGCGGTGCTCAACGCCGACGACGGCCGCGTCGCCTCGATGCAGGCGAGGACCGCCGCCCGGGTGCTGTGGTTCGGCCACGGCGAGCAGGCCGACGTCCGCGCCGTCGACATCGAGCCGACGGCCGAGGGCACGCGCTTCACCGTCGAGATCAGCGCGGGGGAGGGTCGCGAGGCCGCCCGCGCCGAGCTCTTCCTCCGCGTCCTCGGCGAGCACCACGTGATGAACGCGCTGGCGGCCACCGCGGCCGCGCTCTCCGTCGGCGTCCCGCTCGACGCGATCGTCGACGCGCTCGGCACCGTCACGCTCGCCGAGCGCTGGCGCATGCAGGTGCTCGGCGGCGCCGACGTCACGGTCGTCAACGACGCGTACAACGCCAGCCCCGACTCCACCGCCGCCGCCCTGCGGACCCTCGCCCAGATCGCGAAGCCGGAGGGGCGCACCGTCGCGGTCCTCGGCGAGATGAGCGAGCTGGGGGAGTGGGCCGACGAGGAGCACGACCGCGTGGGCCTGCTCGCCGTCCGGCTCAACATCGCGCAGATCGTGGTGGTCGGCGCGAAGGCGCGACGGATCCACGTCGCCGCCGAGCGCGAGGGCTCGTGGAGCGGCGAGTCCGTCTTCGTCGAGACCGCCGACGAGGCCTACGACCTGCTCGACGGCTATCTTCGGAGCGGCGACACCGTCCTGGTGAAGTCGTCCAACTCCGCCGGGCTGCGATTCCTCGGCGACCGACTGGGAGAGCGCCACCGATGAGAGCACTCCTTCTGGCCGGAGCCTTCTCCGGCGCCTTCACGCTGCTGCTGACGCCCCTGTTCATCCGGCTGTTCCACCGCCTGCAGTGGGGCCAGTTCATCCGCGAGGACGGACCAAAGTCGCACCACGTCAAGCACGGCACGGCGACGATGGGCGGCATCGTCATCATCATCGCCACCGTGGCGGGCTACTTCCTCGGCTCGCTCTTCGGCAACCGGGCGCTCGCGCCGTCGGCGCTGCTGGTGCTGTTCATGATGGTCGGGCTCGGCTTCGTCGGCTTCATCGACGACTTCCTGAAGACCCGCAATCAGCGCAGCCTCGGGCTCGGCGGCTGGGCCAAGATCGCCGGGCAGATCATCGTCGCGGCGGCGTTCGCGGTCATCGCGATCATGGTGCGCGACTCCAACGGACTGACGCCGGCCTCGACGTCGATCTCGTTCATCCGCGACCTGCCCTTCGACTTCGCCGCGCTCGGCTGGATCGGCATCGGGCTGTTCGTGCTCTGGATCTGCGTGATCGTGACCAGCACGTCCAACGGCGTCAACGTCGCGGACGGCCTCGACGGCCTCGCGACCGGCTCGTCGATCCTCGCGATCGGCTCCTACGTCATCATCGGCTTCTGGCAGTCCAACCAGTGGTGCTTCGATGCGCAGCTCAACCCCGAGGTGGCCGACAAGTGCTACCAGGTGAGCGATCCGTTCGACCTCGCGATCATCGCCGCGGCGATCTCCGGCGCGCTCGTGGGCTTCCTCTGGTGGAACACCTCGCCCGCGCAGATCTTCATGGGCGACACCGGCTCGCTGGGCCTCGGCGGCGCCCTCGCGGCTCTCGCGATCCTCACCCGCACCGAGCTGCTCGTCATCCTGATCGGCGGCCTGTTTGTCATCGTCACCGGCTCGGTGATCGTGCAGCGGATCTACTTCAAGCTCACCCGGGGCAAGCGCATCTTCCTGATGAGCCCGCTCCATCACCACTTCGAGCTCAAGGGCTGGGCCGAGATCACGGTGGTGGTCCGCTTCTGGATCATCGCCGGCATCTTCGTCGCGGCCGGCGTCGGGCTCTTCTACCTCGAATGGCTCTCCCTGGCATGACCGCTCCCGCCTCGTCCGCCCGCCCCGAGTCGCTGACCAGCTGGCACGCCGACTGGCGCGGCCTTCGCGTCGCCGTGCTCGGCCTCGGGGTCACCGGCTTCTCCGTCGCCGACACGCTGACCGAGCTGGGCGCCGAGGTGCTCGTCCTGGCCGACCGCGCCGACGAGGAGCGCGAGCGCCTGCTCGAGGTGATCGGGGCGCGCCTGCATCGGGCCGAGCGGCTCGACCGCGTCCCGGAGGAGCTGGCGTCGTTCGACCCCGAGCTCGTCGTCGTCTCGCCCGGCTTCGCGCCGACGCATCCGATCGTCGCGTGGGCGGGGGAGTCGGGCATCGCACTCTGGGGCGACGTCGAGCTCGCCTGGCGTGTGCGCGACAAGGTCGTCCGCGCCGACGGCAGCCCGGCCGACTGGGTGCTGGTCACCGGCACGAACGGCAAGACGACGACCGTGCAGCTCACCGCGACGATGCTCGTCGCCGGCGGGCTGCGCGCGGCCCCCTGCGGCAACATCGGCATCCCGGTGCTCGACGCGGTCCGCGACCCGCAGGGCTTCGACGTGCTGGTCGTCGAGCTCTCCAGCTACCAGCTGCACTACCTCGGTCGGATCGAGCCGCTCGCGAGCACCTGCCTGAACATCGCCGACGACCACCTCGACTGGCACGGCACCTTCGAGGCCTATCGCGCCGCGAAGGCGAAGGTGTACGCGAACACCCGGGTCGCCTGCGTCTACAACCGCGCCGACGCCGCCACCGAGCAGATGGTGGTCGACGCCGAGGTGATCGAGGGCGCGCGCGCGATCGGCTTCGGCCTCGGGGTCCCCGGGCCGAGCGACTTCGGCGTCGTCGACGGCATCCTCTGCGACCGCGCCTTCCTCGAGGACCGCGCGACGAGCGCGATCGAGATCGCGACCGTCGACGAGCTCGCCGCCCGCGGACTCGCCGCCCCGCACATCGTGCAGAACGTGCTGGCGGCCGCCGCGCTCTCGCGGGCCTGCGGCATCGAGCCCGCCGCCGTCCGCCGCGCCCTCGCGACCTTCGAGCTCGACGCGCACCGCATCCAGGTGGTCGCGGAGAGCTCCGGCGTGGTCTGGGTGAACGACTCCAAGGCCACCAATCCGCACGCCGCCGACGCCTCGCTCCGGGCCTACCCGTCCGTCGTCTGGCTCGTCGGCGGGCTGCTGAAGGGCGTCGACATCGACGCTCTCGTGGGCGCCCACGTCGGCCGCCTGCGCGGCGCCGTGGTCATCGGCGCGGACCGCGCGGAGGTCCTCGAGGCATTCCGGCGACACGCGCCCGCCCTCCCCGTGACCGAGGTGGTCCCGGATGACACTGGGGCGGTGATGCAGGCGGCCGTCGAGGCCGCCGCGGTGCTCGCCCGCACGGGCGACGTCGTCCTGCTCGCACCTGCTGCGGCGTCGATGGACCAGTTCCGCGACTACGCGGAGCGGGGCCGCTTCTTCGCGGCCGCCGTGGCGACGTATCTGGGAGGGGGAGCCGATGACCGCTCCGACGACGAACCGCAGCCCGGGCCGCTCGCGCACTGACCGCTCGCGCGCCGAGGCGACCGAGGGCGAACAGCACAGGGAGCGCGGCGGACTGCGCACCGCGCGGATCGTGCTCGCCCGCGTCCTCGCCTCGGGATCGCCGAACTTCTTCCTGCTCTTCGGCACGACGCTCTTCCTCGTGCTCTTCGGGCTGACGATGGTGCTCTCCTCCTCGTCGGTCACCTCCTACGTCCGGAGCGACGACTCCTTCGGCGGCTTCTTCCGCCAGGGCGGCTTCGCCCTGCTCGGCGTGCCGCTGATGCTCGTGGTGTCGCGGGTGCCGATCCGCTTCTGGAAGAAGGCCACACCGCTCCTGCTCGGGGCCGGCTGCGTCCTGCAGCTGCTCGTGCTGTTCTCGCCGCTCGGCTGGGAGGTCGGCGGCAACCGCAACTGGCTGCGGATCGGCGGCTTCACGATGCAGCCGTCCGAGATCATCAAGCTCGCGCTCGCGCTCTGGCTCGGCCTGCTGCTCGCCCGCCGCTACCGCGGCCCCAAGGACTGGAAGGACGCGCTGATGCCCGTCCTGATCGTCGCGGGCGGCTCGATCGGCCTCGTCCTCGGCGGCGGCGACCTCGGCACCGTCCTGATCCTCGCCGGCATCGTCCTGGCCGCGCTCTTCTACGCGAACGTGCAGATGAAGGTGCTGATCCCGATCGTGCTCGTCGGCGCGGTCGGCGCCGTGCTCTTCGCCGTCTCGAGCGAGAACCGGCTGACCCGGATCATGTCCTTCCTCGGCGACTGCTCGGGCTCGGAGCAGTACGAGACCTCCTGCTGGCAGCCCGTGCACGGCACCTGGGCGATGGCCTCCGGCGGCATCTTCGGCGTCGGCCTCGGCAACTCCAAGGCCAAGTGGTCCTGGCTGCCCGCGGCCGACAACGACTACATCTTCGCGATCATCGGCGAGGAGCTCGGCCTGATCGGGGCGATCGTGGTACTCGCGCTCTTCGTCGTCCTCGCGATCGCGTTCTTCCGCATCATCCACGCGTCCACCGACCCGTTCGTCCGCATCACCACGGGCGCGGTCATGGTCTGGCTGATCGGCCAGGCGTTCGTCAACATCGGGGTGGTGCTCGGGGTGCTCCCGGTGCTCGGAGTGCCGCTGCCGCTGATCTCCTCCGGAGGCACCGCCCTGCTCAGCTCGCTCCTCGCCATCGGCGTCGTGCTCTCCTTCGCACGCCACCAGACCTCGCCGAGCGACGGCGCCGCCGCGCGCGCCGCCAAGAAGGCCGCCGCCCGATGACCCGCTTCCTGCTCGCCGGCGGCGGCACCGCCGGCCACGTCAATCCGCTGCTCGCGACCGCGGACGAGATCCGCGCGCGGAACGCGGACGACGAGGTCCTCGTCCTCGGAACGGCCGAGGGACTCGAGGCCCGACTGGTCCCGCTCCGCGGCTACGAGCTGTCGGTGATCCCGCGCCTGCCGTTCCCGCGCCGTCCCAATCGCGCCGCCCTGCGCTTTCCGTCGGCCTTCCGCGCGACGATCGACGGCATCGTCCGCACCCTCCGCGAGCGCCGGATCGACGCGGTCGTCGGCTTCGGCGGCTACGCGGCCGCACCCGCCTACCTCGCCGCCCGGCGCGCCGGGATCCCGTTCGTGGTGCACGAGGCCAACGCCCGGCCGGGGCTCGCCAACCGGCTCGGCGCCCGTTTCACGCCGTACGTCGGCGTCGCCTTCGAGGGGACGCCGCTGCGGAACGCGCAGGTCGTCGGCATGCCGCTGCGCCGCGAGATCGCGCAGCTGGACCGCGCGGCCGTGCGCGACGAGGCGATGGCCGCCTTCGGTCTCGATCCCGCGCGCCGCACCCTTCTCGTCACCGGCGGCTCGCTCGGCGCCCGGCGGATCAACGCGACCGTGCACGCGAGTGCCGCCGCGCTCGTCGCGACCGGGTTCCAGGTGCTGCACATCACCGGCGACCGCGCCGAGATCACCGACCCCGGCGTCGCGGGGTACCACCTGCTGGCCTACTGCGACCGGATGGACCTCGCTCTCGCCGCCGCGGACGTCGCGGTCTCCCGCGCCGGAGCGGCCACCGTGAGCGAGCTCAGCGCGCTCGGCCTGCCCGCGGTGTACGTGCCCTACCCGGTCGGCAACGGCGAGCAGCGCTTCAACGCGCGCGGTGTCGTCGACGCGGGCGGCGCGCTCCTCGTCGAGGACGCGGCGTTCACCCCGGCGTGGGTCTCGAGCGACCTTGTGCCGCTCCTGCACGACGCTCCGCGCCTCGCCGAGACGGGCCGCCGTGCCGCGTCCGTCGGCGTGCGCGACGGCTCCGGCCGGCTGGTCGACCTCATCGGGTCCGGTCTCCGTCCGCACTGATCGCTCCGCGGTTAAACTGATCCCTTCGCCCGGCTTGCGGCACCCCGCACGCCGAGCCGACCACCCGAAAGCGAGAGCCCCGTGATCAAGCCCGACCTCGGCATCACCGTCCCCGACGAGCTCGGCTCGGTCCACTTCATCGGCATCGGCGGCTCGGGGATGAGCGGGATCGCGCGGCTGTTCCACCGCGCCGGTCACCGCGTCACCGGCTCCGACGTGCGCGAGTCGCACCCGATCGAGCAGCTCCGCGAGCTCGGCATCCCGGTCGCCATCGGGCACGACGCCGCGCACCTCGGCGATGCCGAGGCCGTCGTCGTCACGTCGGCACTCTGGCCGGACAACCCCGAGTACCTGCTGGCGAAGGAGCGCGGCCTGCCCGTCCTGCACCGCTCGCAGGCGCTCGCCTGGCTCGTCCGCGGCAAGCGCCTGGTCGCCGTCGCCGGCGCACACGGGAAGACCACCTCGACCGGCATGATCGTCACCGGTCTGCTCGGTCTCGACGCCGACCCCAGCTTCGTCAACGGCGGCATCATCGAGGGCCTCGGCACCTCCTCCGCGGCCGGCTCCGGCGAGGTCTTCGTCGTCGAGGCGGACGAGTCGGACGGCAGCTTCCTGCTCTACGACACCGCGGTGTCGCTCGTCACCAACGTCGACCCCGACCACCTCGACCACTACGGCTCGCTCGAGGCGTTCGAGGAGGCGTTCGTCACCTTCACCTCGAGCGCCCGGGAGCTGGTGGTCATCTCCTCCGACGACCCCGGCGCCGTCAGCGTCACCCGCCGCATCGACGGACCGAAGGTCCTGACCTTCGGCGAGGCGGAGGGCTCGAACGTCCGCGTCGTCGACCTCGAGCTGGTCGGCCCGGTCGGCTTCACCGTCGAGTACGAGGGCCGCCGCTACACGACGCGACTGCGCATCCCGGGCCGCCACAACGCGATCAACGCGGCGGGCGCCTTCGCCGTGCTCGTCGGCCTCGGCTTCGAACCGGCTCCGGCCCTCGCCGCGATCTCCGGGTTCGGCGGCACGGAGCGCCGCTTCGAGCTGCACGGCGCCGTGCGCGGCGTGAGCGTCTACGACGACTACGCGCACCACCCCACCGAGGTCGCCGCCGCCCTGTCGGCCGCGAGGACCGTCGTCGGCTCCGGCCGGATCATCGCCGTGCACCAGCCGCACCTCTACAGCCGCACCCGGCTCTTCGCCCGCGAGTTCGCCGAGGCGCTGGAGACCTACGCCGACGAGACGATCGTCCTCGACGTCTACGGCGCTCGCGAGGACCCCGAGCCCGGCGTCACCGGCGCGCTGGTGAGCGAGAAGTTCGCCGATCCCTCGCACGTCTCGTTCCTCGCCGACTGGCAGGAGGCGTCCCGTCGCACCGCGGAGATCGCGCGCGAGGGCGACTTCGTGATCACCCTCGGCTGCGGCGACGTCTACCGGATCATCCCGCAGCTGCTCGAGTCGCTCGGCGCGAGCGAGGTCGCGCCGGTCGCGCGATGAAGCGGCCGGACGGCGTGCGGCCGCCGAGCGGAGTGCGCTCAGCCCCCGCTCGTCCGGCGAGCCCTCCGCCGGTGGAGCCGCGTCCGTCCAGTCACGACGAGCACCCCACCGAGCCGATCCGGCTGACGACGCCGGCGTCGCTGCGGGTGCCGTCCGCTCCCCGGAGTGCGGCAGGGAAGCTGCAGGCCGAGCGGCTGAAGGCGGAGAAGGCGGCGGAGGCCGGGAGATCGGCGAAGGCGGCGATCGCCGCGCCCACGAAGTTCGCACCCACGGAGTCCGCACCCACGAAGTCCGCTTCCGCGGAGGCGAAGCCGGAGAAGGCGGGACCCGCGAAGGCGGAGCCCACCACGGCCGAGTCGGAGAGGACTCCGCCCGACACGGCGGCCGAGTCGCGGAGGACGCCGCTGTCCCGGCTCCGAGGACTCCCATTGCCCGGGTCGGAGGGCCGCGCGCTCGCGAAGGCGGCTCGGGAGCGCCGGCGCTTCGAGCGCGGCGAGGTCCGCCGCTTCACCAAGCGCGCGCGCCGCCGCCGCACCATCGCGCTGGTCACGGCCGGCTCGCTCGTCCTCCTCGCGCTGGTCGTCGCCGCGGCGGCCTACTCGCCGCTGATGGCCGTGAAGACGATCGAGATCACCGGCACCCAGCGCGTCAGCGCCCAGGACATCCAGGACTCGCTCGCCGACCAGGTCGGGGTGCCGCTCACGCTGGTGGACCGCGCCGCCGTCGGGCGGGTGCTCGGCAGCTACCCCCTGGTGCGCAGCTACTCCGTGCAGACGCGACCGCCGAGCACGCTGATCGTCAGCGTCGTCGAGCGGACCCCGGTCGGCGTGATCGCCGACGGTGCCGAGTTCGACCTCGTCGACCCGGCGGGCGTGGTGATCGAGACGGCGCCCGCCGCGCAGGAGGGCTACCCGCTGCTCAGCACGCCGACCGGCTCCGCCTCGGGAGCGGCGTTCCGCGCGACCGCACGGGTGCTGCTCACCCTGCCGGAGTCGCTCGAGAGCCAGGTCGCCTCGGCGGCCGCGACCACGGGGGACGACGTCTCCCTGACCCTCGCGGACGGCGCCGTCGTCTTCTGGGGCGGGTCGGACGACTCCGCGCTCAAGGCCGTCGTCCTGGAGAAGCTGATGGCGGCGACGGATCCCGCGGCGGTCGCCTCCTACGACGTCTCCTCGCCCGAGGCCGCCGTCGTCGCCCGGCGGTGAGCGGCGCGCCGGACGGATCCACACGGCTCTTTTCCGATTGCGGGCGTGTCTGTCGCAGCGCGGCGCGCACTCCGCCTACCGTCGAGCCCACACCCCAAATGCATACTCAGCATAACTTTAAGCCTCAACTACAGGTTTAAGGTTCAGCCCGGAGGCCGGACACGTGACTTCAAACCAGAACTACCTCGCCGTGATCAAGGTCGTCGGCATCGGCGGTGGCGGCGTCAACGCCGTCAACCGCATGATCGAGCTCGGCCTCCGCGGCGTCGAGTTCATCGCGATCAACACCGACGCGCAGGCGCTGCTGCTCAGCGACGCGGACGTCAAGCTCGACGTCGGCCGCGAGTTGACCCGCGGACTCGGCGCCGGCGCCGACCCCGAGGTCGGCCGCCGCGCCGCCGAGGACCACGCGGAGGAGATCGAGGAGGTGCTCGCGGGCGCCGACATGGTCTTCGTCACCGCGGGCGAGGGCGGCGGCACCGGCACCGGCGGCGCGCCCGTCGTGGCGCGCATCGCGAAGTCGATCGGCGCGCTCACCATCGGTGTCGTCACGAAGCCCTTCGGCTTCGAGGGCCGCCGCCGCCAGACCCAGGCCGAGGCGGGTGTCGCGACCCTGAAGAACGAGGTCGACACCCTCATCGTCGTCCCGAACGACCGCCTGCTCGAGATCAGCGACCGCGGCATCTCGATGCTCGAGGCCTTCGCCACGGCCGACCAGGTGCTGCTCGCCGGTGTCCAGGGCATCACCGACCTGATCACCACCCCCGGTCTGATCAACCTCGACTTCGCCGACGTCAAGTCGGTCATGCAGGGCGCCGGCTCCGCGCTGATGGGCATCGGCTCGTCGCGCGGGGCGGACCGGGCGATCAAGGCGGCCGAGCTGGCCGTCGCGTCCCCGCTGCTCGAGGCGAGCATCGACGGCGCGCACGGCGTGCTGCTCTCCATCCAGGGCGGATCGAACCTCGGCATCTTCGAGATCAACGACGCGGCGCGCCTGGTCCAGGAGGCCGTGCACCCCGAGGCGAACATCATCTTCGGCGCCGTGATCGACGACACCCTCGGCGACGAGGTGCGCGTCACCGTGATCGCGGCGGGCTTCGACGGCGGTGAGCCCGGCGCGACCGGTCCCGCGGCCGTCGCCGCGCCGCGCCCGCAGCAGAGCCTGCCCGTGGAGGCGTCGTCCGAGCCCGCCCCGGCCCCCGCCGCCGCTCCGTCGGCCGGGTCGATCTGGTCGAGCACCCCCGTCGCCGCGCCGGCTCCCGTCGCCGACCCGTCGTTCGACGACGACGAGAGCGACCTCGACATCCCCGACTTCCTCAAGTAGTCGCCGCCGTGGTGGATCGCGAGCTGGCCGAGCGCTGGGCCTCGGTGACCGAGCAGGTCGCCGACGCCGCCCGCTCGGCCGGTCGCGACCCGTCGGAGCTGACCACGATCGTGGTCACCAAGTACCACCCCGTCTCCCTCCTGCGTGACCTCCTCGAGCTCGGCGTCGCCGACTTCGGCGAGAACCGCCACCAGGAGGCGCAGGAGAAGGCGGCCGAGCTCGCCGGCACGCCCGCGCGCTGGCACTACATCGGCCAGCTGCAGAGCAAGAAGGCGCGGCAGGTGAAGCGCTACGCGAGCTCGATCCACTCGGTCGACCGGCTCGCCCTGGTGCCTCTCCTCGACGCCGGCCCGCCCGAGCCCGGGCAGGCGCCGCTCGACGTGTTCCTGCAGGTGAACCTGACCGACGACCCCGACCGCGGGGGAGCGGCAGCCGACGAGGTCGAGCCGCTCGCGGAGGCCCTCGCGGCCGCCCCGGGGCTGGCCCTGCGCGGCGTGATGGCCGTCGCTCCGCTGGGCGAGGAGCCCCGCCCGGCCTTCGCGCGGCTGCGCGCGATCTCGGAGCGCGTGCGGTCGATCGACCCCGGAGCGACCGACATCTCCGCCGGCATGTCGAACGACTTCGCCGAGGCGATCGCCGAGGGTGCGACACACCTGCGAATCGGGTCGGCAATCACCGGCAATCGGCCCGCCCGCCCGTAGCCTCGTCGTGACCCAGCTGTGGGTGCGACGACAACACGGAGGACACTGATGGCCAACCCGCTGAAGAAGACGATGGTGTACCTCGGACTCGCCGACGAAGAGGTCGAGTACGAGCGTGCCGAGACCGTCGAGGCGGCCCCCGCGACAGCGCACCGCGCCCCGGTCTCCCCGGTCCAGCCGGTTCCGCCGGTCGAGCCGACCCCGCAGCAGCCCCGCGCGACGGTCACCCCGCTCCGCAAGCCCACCCCCCAGACCCCGAAGGCGACGGCACACGCTGAGATGAACGAGATCCTCACCGTCCACCCCAAGCAGTACCGCGACGCTCAGGTGATCGCGGAGAACTTCCGCGACGGCATCCCCGTCATCATCAACCTCTCGCAGATGAGCGACGCCGACGCGCGCCGCCTGATCGACTTCGCCAGCGGCCTCTCGCAGGGCCTCTACGGCCGCATCGAGCGCGTCACGAGCAAGGTGTTCCTCCTCTCCCCGTCGCACATCACGGTCGCGGGCGATTCGGCCTCCGCCGAGAGCGACGCCGACGCGTCGTTCTTCGCGAAGTCCTGATCCCGGGAGCCCTGTCGTTCGGTGAGCTCCGTCATCTCGCTCTTCGCGAGCGTCCTCTACTTCGCGCTCCTGCTGTACTTCTTCGCCATGTGGGCGCGGTTCGTCCTGGATCTCGTCCGGGTGATCCGCCGCGAATGGCGCCCCCGCGGCGTGGGACTCGTGGCGGCCGAGACCGTCTACACGGTCACGGATCCGCCGATCTCCTTCTTCCGCCGCGTGATCAAGCCGGTCTCGATCGGCCCGATCGCCCTCGACTTCGGCTGGAGCCTCACCATGCTCTGCGTCATCGTGGGCATGTACATCGCCACCTGGCTCCAGCGCGTCTGAGGCCCGGCGGTGCACGGGTCGCCCGCGTCCCCTGTATCGTTGGCGTCGATCGGACGTGCTCCGCTGTGCCCGCACTGCGCCGCGCGCTCCCAGTTGCTAGCTTTAGTCGTTGCTAGCTCCAGCCGAACGTTCTTGAACGTGTACCTACTTGAAATCGAAGGTGGAAAGCCATGGCGCTCACTCCCGAAGATGTTGTCAACAAGCGGTTCCAGCCGACGAAGTTCCGCGAGGGATACGACCAGGACGAGGTCGACGACTTCCTCGACGAGGTCGTCGTGGAGCTCCGCCGCCTGAACCAGGAGAACGAGGAGCTGCGCCAGCGCCTCTCCTCCGGTGACTCGCGGCCGATGGACGCCCCCGTCGCGTCCACGCCGGCCCCCGCTCCCGTGGTCGACGAGACCCCGGCTCCCGAGCCGGAGCCCGAGCCCGAGCCGGAGCCCACCCCGGCTCCCGCCCAGGCCGCTCCCGCCGCCTCGCAGTCGGCTCCGGTCGACGAGGCCGAGAGCTCCAGCGGACTCCTGCAGCTCGCGCGCCGTCTCCACGAGGAGCACGTCCGCGAGGGTGCCGACAAGCGCGACGCTCTCGTCGCCGAGGGCCGTGCCACCGCCGCGCGCATCGTCGCCGAGGCCGAGGCCAAGCAGCGTGCCCAGGTCGCGAAGCTCGAGGAGGAGCGCGCGACGGTCGAGCACCGCATCGACGAGCTCCGCACCTTCGAGCGCGAGTACCGCCAGAAGCTGAAGAGCTACATCGAGGGCCAGCTCCGCGACCTCGACACCCAGCCGGTGTCGGCCGAGTCGTCCTCGTTCCCCGGCTTTGGGGCGTAGCACCACCGCAGCGAACGTCAGGCCGAGGGTGCTCGTCACCCTCGGCCTCGTTGCGCTCGCGGTGTTCGCGATCGACCAGACCGCGAAGCACCTCGTCAGCACCGGGCTCACGCTCGGTGAGGACGTGCACGTCCTCGGCGACGTGCTGATCCTGCACTACGTGAAGAACCCCGGAGCCGCGTTCTCGCTCGCGAGCGGCTCCACCTGGATCTTCTCGATCATCGCCGCGTGCGTGGTCGTCGCCGTGATCTGGTTCTCCCGGCGCATCCGCTCGACGGCGTGGGCGCTGTTCTTCGGGCTGCTGCTCGGCGGCACGCTCGGCAACCTGTTCGACCGGCTCTTCCGCGAGCCGTCGTTCGGTCTCGGCCACGTGGTCGACTTCCTCTACACGCCGTGGCTGCTGCCGGCGATCTACAACGTCGCCGACATCGCGATCTGCACGGCGATGGGGCTCTTCGTGATCCTCAGCCTGCGCGGCGTGAACCTCGACGGCACGCGCACCTCGCGCAAGGCCGAGCAGGCCGCCGCGGAGGACGGTGCGGACACCGACAGCACCGCGGCGATCGACTCCGAGCCACGCGGCGGCGCCTGATGGTGCAGTCCCGCGCGCTGCCCGTCCCCGACGGACTCGCCGGCCTCCGCGCCGACGCGGCCGTCGGCAAGCTCCTCGGCTTCTCGCGCACCTTCGCCGCCGAGGTCATCGACGCCGGCGGCGTCACCGCCGACGGCCGGGTCCTCGACAAGAGCGACCGCGTCGCCGCGGGTGCCTGGCTGAGCGTCGAGTGGAGTCCCCGCGAGGAGCCGCGCATCGTCCCGATCGCGGTCCCCGACCTGGGGATCGTCCACGACGACGATGACATCGTGGTGATCGACAAGCCCGTCGGGGTCGCGGCGCACCCGGCCGTCGGCTGGGAGGGCCCGACCGTGCTCGGCGCCCTCGCCGCGGCCGGCTTCACGATCTCGACCTCCGGCGCCGCTGAGCGGGCGGGCATCGTGCACCGGCTCGACGCCGGCACGAGCGGCCTGATGGTCGTCGCGAAGTCCGAGCGCGCGTACACCCACCTCAAGCGCGTCTTCCACGACCGGCTGGTCGAGAAGATCTACCACGCCGTCGTGCAGGGGCACCCCGATCCGCTGACCGGCACGATCGACGCGCCGCTCGGGCGTCACCCCTCCTCGGACTGGAAGTTCGCGATCCGCGCCGACGGCAAGCCCTCGGTCACGCACTACGAGACGATCGAGGCGTTCCCCTTCGCCTCGCTCCTCGAGATCCGGCTCGAGACCGGACGGACGCACCAGATCCGGGTGCACATGGCGGCCCAGCGCCACCCCTGCGTGGGCGACGCGATGTACGGCGCCGACCCCACGCTCTCCAAGCGCCTCGGCCTCACCCGGCAGTGGCTGGACGCCGTGCGGCTGGCCTTCACCCACCCGGGCACGGGGGAGTGGGTGCAGTTCGAGGCGACCTACCCGGACGACCTCGCGCACGCGCTGGACGTCCTCCGCGGGGAGTGACGCGGGTAGACTTTCGGTCTCCCTACCCGCAGTCCGTCGGAGGCGCATCCTTTGCCGAGTAACGATTCCTTCGTCCACCTGCACGTGCACAGCGAGTACTCGATGCTCGACGGTGCCGCCCGGGTCAAGCCGCTGATCGACGCGGCGGTGGAGGAGGGCATGCCGGCGATCGCCGTCACCGACCACGGCAACGTGTTCGGCGCCTTCGACTTCTGGCGCACCGCGACCGCGGCGGGGATCAAGCCGATCATCGGCACCGAGGCGTACATCACCCCCGGGACGCACCGCTCGGACAAGACCCGGATCCGCTGGGGCGACGGCAGCGGAGACGACGTCTCCGGCTCGGGCGCCTACACGCACATGACGCTGCTGAGCTCGACGACGACCGGCATGCACAACCTCTTCCGGCTGTCCTCGCGCGCCTCGATCGAGGGCTACTACTTCAAGCCCCGGATGGACCGGGAGATCCTCGCCGAGCACTCCGAGGGCCTCATCGCGACCACCGGCTGCCCGAGCGGCGAGGTGCAGACGCGCCTGCGCCTCGGGCAGTACAAGGAGGCGCGCCAGGCGGCCGCGGACTACCGCGACATCTTCGGCAAGGAGAACTACTTCGCCGAGATCATGGACCACGGCCTCGAGATCGAGCGCCGCGTCATCGGCGACGTGATCCGGCTGGCGAAGGACCTCGATCTGCCGCTGGTCGCCACGAACGACCTGCACTACACCCACGCGCACGACGCCACCTCGCACGCGGCGCTGCTCTGCGTGCAGTCCGGCACCACACTCGACGACCCCAAGCGCTTCAAGTTCGACGCGGACGAGTTCTACCTCAAGTCCCCGCGCGAGATGCGCCAGGTCTTCCGCGACCATCCCGAGGCCTGCGACAACACGCTGCTGATCGCCGAGCGCTGCGACGTGCAGTTCGACACCTCCGCGAACTACATGCCGCGCTTCCCCGTCCCCGAGGGCGAGACCGAGGACACCTGGTTCGTGAAGGAGGTCGAGGCCGGGCTGAACGAGCGCTATCCGGACGGGATCTCCCAGGAGGTGCGCGACCGCGCGGACTACGAGACCCGCGTCATCCTGCAGATGGGCTTCCCGGGCTACTTCCTCGTCGTCGCCGACTTCATCAACTGGTCCAAGCGCAACGGCATCCGCGTCGGCCCGGGCCGCGGCTCCGGAGCCGGCTCGATGGCCGCCTACGCGATGAAGATCACCGACCTCGATCCGCTGAAGCACGGCCTGATCTTCGAGCGCTTCCTCAACCCCGACCGCGTCTCGATGCCCGACTTCGACGTCGACTTCGACGACCGTCGCCGCGGCGAGGTCATCCGCTACGTCACCGACAAGTACGGCGACGAGCGCGTCGCGCAGATCGTCACCTACGGCACCATCAAGGCGAAGCAGGCGCTCAAGGACGCCTCGCGCGTGCTCGGCTTCCCGTTCGGGATGGGCGAGAAGCTCACCAAGGCGATGCCGCCCGCGATCATGGGCAAGGACATCCCGCTGACCGGGATCAACGACCCCGAGCACCCGCGCTATAAGGAGGCGCTCGACGTCCGGAACGTCATCGCCGAGGACCCGCAGGCCAAGCTCGTCTTCGAGACGGCCCTGGGCCTGGAGAACCTCAAGCGCCAGTGGGGCGTGCACGCGGCCGGCGTGATCATGTCGAGCGATCCGCTCAAGGACATCATCCCGATCATGAAGCGGGAGCAGGACGGCCAGATCGTCACGCAGTTCGACTACCCCGCGTGCGAGTCGCTCGGCCTGATCAAGATGGACTTCCTGGGGCTGCGGAACCTCACGATCATCGACGACGCGCTCGACAACATCCGCGCCAACCGCGGTCAGGACCTCGTCCTCGAGGACCTCGCGCTCGACGACCCGGCCGCCTACGAGCTGCTGGCCCGCGGCGACACGCTCGGCGTCTTCCAGCTCGACGGCGGGCCGATGCGCGGGCTCCTGCGCCTGATGAAGCCCGACAACTTCGAGGACATCTCCGCGGTCCTCGCGCTCTACCGGCCGGGCCCGATGGGCGCCGACTCGCACACCAACTACGCACTGCGGAAGAACGGCGTCCAGGAGATCACGCCGATCCACCCGGAGCTCGAGGAGCCGCTCGCCGAGGTGCTCGGCGGCACCTACGGGCTGATCGTCTACCAGGAGCAGGTGATGTCGATCGCGCAGAAGCTCGCGGGCTTCACGCTGGCGCAGGCCGACCTGCTCCGCCGCGCGATGGGCAAGAAGAAGAAGTCCGAGCTGGACAAGCAGTTCGAGGGCTTCTCCGGCGGCATGGCCGACAACGGCTACTCGATGGCCGCGGTGAAGACCCTCTGGGACATCCTGCTGCCCTTCTCCGACTACGCGTTCAACAAGGCGCACTCGGCCGCGTACGGCGTCATCTCCTACTGGACCGCCTACCTCAAGGCGCACTTCCCCGCGGAGTACATGGCGGCGCTGCTCACGAGCGTCGGCGACTCCAAGGACAAGATGGCCGCCTATCTCAACGAGTGCCGGCGGATGGGCATCAAGGTGCTGCCGCCGGACGTCAACGAGTCGATCGGCTTCTTCACCGCAGTGGGGCCCGACATCCGCTTCGGCCTCGGTGCCGTCCGCAACGTCGGCACCAATGTCGTCGAGGGCATCCGGGTCGCCCGGGAGGAGAAGGGGCGTTTCGAGTCGTTCCACGACTTCCTCCGCAAGGTGCCGCTCCCGGTCGCGAACAAGCGCACCATCGAGTCGCTGATCAAGGCGGGCGCGTTCGACTCGCTCGGCTCGACCCGGCGCGCGCTCGTCGAGGTGCACGAGGACGCGGTCGAGGCCGCCGTCGGCGAGAAGCGCAACGAGGCCAACGGCCAGGTCGGCTTCGACTTCGACAGCCTCTGGGACGAGCCGCAGGCCGCGATCCAGGTACCGACCCGGCCGGAGTGGGCCAAGCGGGACAAGCTCGCCTTCGAGCGCGACATGCTCGGCCTCTACGTCTCCGACCACCCGCTCGCCGGGCTCGAGACGGAGCTGGCCAAGCACTACAGCACGACGATCGCCGACCTCCTGGTCTCGGAGTCGATCGGCGACGGCGAGACGGTGGTCGTCGCCGGACTCGTCACGAGCGTGCAGCACCGGATGGCGAAGGCCTCCGGCAACCAGTACGGGATGATCCAGGTCGAGGACTTCGGCGGCGAGATCACCTGCATGTTCATGGGCAAGGCGTACCAGGAGTTCGCTCCGGCGCTGACGAACGACTCCATCGTCGTCGTGCGCGGCCGCGTCAGCATGCGCGACGACGGGATGAACCTGCACGCGTTCAGCCTCTTCGCCCCCGAGATGAGCCAGGACGGCGACTCCGGCCCGCTGACCGTCTCGATGCCGGAGTCGCGCGCGACGACCGACACCGTCTCGCAGCTCAGCGACGTGCTCATCCGCCACTCCGGCCGCACCGAGGTCCGCCTCAAGCTGATCAAGGGCGACACGGCCCGCGTCTTCGAGGTGCCCTTCCCGGTCAGGATCACGCCGGACCTCTTCGGCGAGCTGAAGTCCTTGCTGGGCCCCAACTGCCTGTACTAGGCCGCGCCGCACATGCTGGTCGAGCAGCCGCGGAGCAGCGTATCGAGACCCGGTGACCGGCGTGCGGGCGGTGGTGGATCTCGATACGCCCGCTGCGCGGGCTACTCGATCAGCATGAGCGCCATGCTGGTCGAGTAGCCGCGCAGCGGCGTATCGAGACCCGGCGTCGGCGGCGCGGGAGGCGCCCGCGGGGGAGCGGCGCGAGCGCGGCCGGTAGGCTGGGGCGGCCATGATTCAGACTCTCGATCTGCGGGGGCGACGTCCGTCCGCCGCCGAGCTCCTCGCCCTCGTTCCGCGCAATCCGGGCACCTCCGCCGCCGTCGGGCCCGTCGTCGCCGAGCTGATCGCCGACGTCCGCGCGCGCGGCGCCGAGGCGCTGCTCGAGCAGGCGGAGCGCCTCGACGGCGTCCGCCCGCCGCACCTGCGCGTGCCCGCCGAGGAGATCGCCGCGGCGGTCCGCGACCTCGACCCCGCGATCCGCGCGGCCCTCGAGGAGGCGATCGTCCGCGTCCGCAAGGCCAGCGCCGCGCAGATCCCGCCGGCCCGCACCACGGTGCTCGACGACGGCGCCACGGTCACCCAGCGCTGGCAGCCGGTCGGCCGCGCCGGCCTCTACGTCCCCGGCGGCAAGGCCGTCTACCCCTCCAGCGTGATCATGAACGCCGTGCCCGCCCAGGCCGCCGGCGTCGGCTCCGTCGCGATCGCCTCGCCGCCGCAGAAGGCGTTCGGCGGCTCCGTGCACCCGACGATCCTCGCCGCCGCCGGCCTCCTCGGCGTCGACGAGGTGTACGCGATGGGCGGCGCGGGAGCGGTCGCCGCCCTCGCCTACGGCGTCGACTCCCTCGGCCTCGACCCGGTCAGCATCATCACGGGCCCCGGCAACGTCTGGGTCACCACCGCCAAGCGCCAGGTGCTGGGCCAGGTCGGCATCGACTCCGAGGCCGGACCCACCGAGATCCTCGTCATCGCCGACTCCAGCGCCGACCCGCGCCTGATCGCCGCCGATCTGGTCAGCCAGGCCGAGCACGACGAGGCCGCCTCCGCCGTGCTCGTCACCGACGACCCGGCCCTCGCCGAGGCCGTCGGCCGCGAGATCGTCGAGCAGGCCGCGCGCACCCACCACTCCGAGCGCGTCGGCATCGCGCTCTCCGGTCCGCAGTCGGCCCTCGTGATCGTCGACGACCTCGAGATCGCCTGCGCCTTCAGCGACGCCTACGGCCCCGAGCACCTCGAGCTGCACACCGTCGATCCCGAGGCCACCGCCGAGCGGATCCACGACGCCGGCGCCGTCTTCCTCGGCCCGACCACCCCGGTCAGCCTCGGCGACTACCTGGCCGGCTCCAACCACGTGCTGCCGACCCTCGGGCAGGCGCGCTTCTCCTCCGGGCTCGGCGCGCACACCTTCCTCCGCCCGCAGCAGCTCGTCTCCTACGACCGCGCCGCCCTGCAGCGGGTCGCCCCGCACATCCGCGCGCTGAGCGACGCCGAGGCGCTCCCCGCGCACGGCGACGCCGTCGACGCCCGTTTCGCCTGACCTCGAGAGGCACCCGAGATGTTCTGCCCCTTCTGCCGGCACCCCGACTCCCGCGTGATCGACTCGCGCACCAGCGACGACGGCCTCTCCATCCGCCGCCGCCGCCAGTGCCCGTCCTGCGGCCGCCGCTTCTCCACCACCGAGACGGCGAGCCTCGTCGTGATCAAGCGCAGCGGAGTCGTGGAGCCGTTCAGCCGCGAGAAGATCGTCAGCGGAGTCCGGAAGGCCTGCCAGGGCCGCCCGGTGACCGACACCGACCTCGCCGTGCTCGCCCAGCGGGTCGAGGAGAACCTCCGCTCCACCGGCGCCTCGCAGATCGACGCGAACGACATCGGGCTCGCCATCCTCGTCCCCCTCCGCGAGCTGGACGAGGTCGCCTACCTGCGCTTCGCGAGCGTCTACCAGGCGTTCGACTCCCTCGACGACTTCGAGTCGGCGATCGCCCTGCTGCGCGCCGAGCGCCCCGCCGCCCTGCACACCGCCGACGAGCTGTGAGGGCCGCCGTGTACCCGCTGCTGTTCTCCACCGTGCTCAAGCGCCTCGATCCCGAGCGGGCGCACCACCTCGCCTTCCCGGTGATCCAGGCGCTCGGCCCGGTCGCCCCGCTCGTCCGCCGGCTCACCGTGCCGCGCACCGACCTCTCGGTCGAGGCGCTCGGCCTGCGCTTCCGGACGCCGTTCGGCGTGGCCGCCGGCTTCGACAAGGACGCGACCGCCGTGCTCGGTCTCGGCGCGCTCGGCTTCGGCCACGTCGAGGTGGGCACGCTGACCGCCCGCGCCCAGCCCGGCAACGACCGCCCGCGGCTCTTCCGGCTGATCGCCGACCGCGCGCTGGTCAACCGGATGGGCTTCAACAACCACGGCGCCCGCGCGGCGGCCGGTCGCCTCGCCCGCCTGCGCAGTGCCCGGGGCCGCCCCGTGATCGGCGTCAACATCGGCAAGAGCCGGGTGGTCGACGTCGACGACGCGGTCGAGGACTACCTGGTCAGCGCCCGGATGCTCGCGCCGCTCGCCGACTACCTGGTCGTCAACGTCAGCTCGCCGAACACCCCGGGCCTGCGCGGCCTGCAGGAGATCGACAAGCTCGAGCCGCTGCTCGCCGCGGTCGCCGAGGCGGCCGACACGACGCCACTGCTGGTCAAGATCGCTCCGGACCTCTCCGACGAGGAGGTCGTCCGCGTCGCCGAGCTCGCGGTGCGACTCGGCCTCGCCGGTGTCATCGCCACGAACACCACCCTGTCCCGCGGGGGGCTGCGCACCGACCGCGCCGTCGTCGAGCGTGCGGGGGCGGGCGGGCTCTCCGGCGCTCCGCTCGCCGCGCGCGCACTCGAGGTGCTGCGGGTCATCCGCGGCGTCGTCCCCGAAGAGTTCTGCGTCGTCTCCGTCGGGGGAGTGGACACCGCGGAGGACGTGCAGGAGCGGCTCGACGCCGGCGCGACGCTGGTGCAGGGCTACTCGGCGTTCGTCTTCCGCGGCCCGCTCTGGGGCCGTCGGATCAACCGCGGGCTCGCCAGGCTGCGCGCCGCGTAGTCCGACGCCGCCGGACCGGTCCGGCCTCTGCCGGCCCGGTTCGCGCCGCCGGGTCAGGCCGGGAACGCGCCGCGCTTGACCTGAGGCTTGGGCAGGCGCATCACGCGCAGCTGCAGGGCGCGCATCGCGGCGTACCACGGGATGCCCTTCTCGACCTTGTCGGCGCCGCCGAAGCGCTCGGCGAGCTTCTTCTTCAGGCGGCGGCCCAGCAGGATGCAGTCGAGGACGGCGAGCAGGAAGAACGCCCACAGGATGATCAGCGTGAGCGAGGCGAGCTCGGGCTGCGGGAAGAAGCTGATCAGCAGCACGACGACCATCACCGGGATGAGGAACTCGCCGAAGCTGAAGCGCGCGTCGACGTAGTCGCGGACGTACTTGCGCTGCGGGCCCTTGTCGCGGACCGGCAGGTAGCGCTGGTCGCCGGCGGCCATGCCGACGCGGGCCTGCTCGCGCAGCTCCGCGGTCTTCACGCGGGCGTCCCGCGCGGCCTGCTTGCGGTCGGTCACGACCAGCGGACGCTTGCGGGCGAGCTCCTGCTCGCGGCGCGTCGGGGTCGGCCGGCCCTTCCCGATGGCCGTCACGTCGGCGTCGTCGGGGGTGTCGGGTGCGATCGGGTGCTTGGCCACAGGGGAACGTCCTTGGAATCGAGGGTCTCTTAAGATTACCTCCATGGCTCACGACGCTCCGACTCCGTCCTCCACCCTGTCCGCCGCCGAGGAGGAGGTGCTCGCCGCCGTGCGCGACGACCTGCCCCGCTCGCTCGGCGAGCTGGGCCGGCTCGTCCGGATCCCCTCCGTCTCCTGGGACGGCTTCGACGCCACCCGCGTCGCCGCCAGCGCCGAGGCGATCGCCGAGCTCGCCCGGGAGACGGGTGTCTTCGACGAGGTCTCGATCCGCAGCTCCACCATCTACGACTCCGACCTCCTCGGTCAGCCCGCCGTCCTCGCGACGCGGGCCGCCCGCAACGGCGCACCCACCGTCCTGCTCTACGCCCACCACGACGTCCAGCCGCAGGGGGCGGAGGAGGCGTGGGAGACGCCGCCGTTCGAGCCGACGGTGCGCGGCGACCGCCTCTACGGCCGCGGTGCCGCGGACGACAAGGCGGGCGTGGTCTCGCACCTCGCCGCGGTCCGGGCCCTGCGCCGGGTGGCCGGAGACGACCACGACCTCGGCCTCGTGCTCTTCATCGAGGGCGAGGAGGAGTTCGGCTCCCGCTCGTTCCCGACCTTCCTCCGCGAGCACCACGACGCGCTGCGGGCCGACGTGATCGTGGTCGCCGACAGCGACAACTGGGACATCGACACCCCCTCGCTCACCGTGGGCCTGCGCGGCAACGTCACGCTGACCCTCACCGTCCGCACCCTCGACCACGCCTCGCACTCCGGCATGCTCGGCGGCGCGGTGCCCGACGCGATGCTCGCGACGATCCGCCTCCTCGACACGCTCTGGAACGAGGACGGCTCGGTCGCGGTCGCCGGGCTCACCGAGCACGACGGTGTGGTCCCCGAGACCACCGAGGAGGACCTGCGCCGCGACTCCGGCCTCCTCGACGGGGTCTCGCCGATCGGCTCCGGTCCCCTCCTCTCCCGGATCTGGTCGAAGCCGTCGATCACGGTCACCGGCATCGACGCACCCAGCGTGGTGGACGCCTCCAACACCCTCAGCCCGTCCGTGCGGGTCAAGATCAGCGCCCGCATCGCTCCCGGCCAGGAGGCGCAGGAGGGCTTCACCGCCCTCGAGCGGCACCTGCGGGCGCACGCTCCGTTCGGCGCCCACCTCGAGATCGCCGACGTCGACACGGGGGAGCCCTTCCTGGTCGACACCTCGGGCTGGGCCGTCGGCCTGGTCGAGCAGGCGATGGCCGACGCCTGGGGCCGCGCGCCGCTGGAGACCAGCGTCGGCGGCAGCATCCCCTTCATCGCCGACCTCGTGCGCGAGTTCCCGGACGCGCAGATCCTGGTCACCGGCGTCGAGGACCCGGACTCGCGCGCGCACAGCCCGAACGAGTCCCTCCACCTCGGCGTCTTCCAGCGCGCGGCGCAGACGGAGGCGCTGTTCCTGCTGCGCGCCGCCGAGCACCGGGCCTGAGCGATTCGGAATAGCCCGGCCCGCGCCCGGGTTGCCACCGTAGAATCGTCGGCAGCACGCCGTCCGATCCCGCCAGCTCTGTTCCCGCTCGGCTCCGTTCCGACCGATCCCACCGAGGAGTGACATGTCCGACACGACACTGACCGCCAGCACCACCACCGCGGCGCACGGCGTCTCGATGACCCCCGTCGCCGCCGCGAAGGTGAAGAGCCTCCTCGAGCAGGAGGGCCGCGACGACCTGCGCCTGCGCGTCGCCGTCCAGCCCGGCGGCTGCTCCGGCCTGATCTACCAGCTCTACTTCGACGAGCGCACGCTCGACGGCGACGCGGCGGTCGAGTTCGAGGGCGTCGGCCTCGTCGTCGACAAGATGAGCGTCCCCTACCTCGACGGCGCCTCGATCGACTTCGAGGACACCATCCAGAAGCAGGGCTTCACCATCGACAACCCCAACGCCGGCGGCAGCTGCGCCTGCGGCGACAGCTTCCACTGATCGACCGCGGCGACACGCCGCACGGCCCGCTCGAACGGCGCCCGACTCCTCGCTCCGGCGGGCGGCCGGGCGCCGTTCGCCGTTGCAGCACCACTTCGGCGAGAGGTCAAGAGCGGGTGCCGGTGCACTCCCTGCCGACGACGGCGGGTAGGCTAGGGCCGGTCTAATACAGTTTCGTGTGAACTGGTCCCCAGTCTTCCGAAAGGTCACCGGTGCGCTTCAATCGCCGTCTCCGCCGATGGGTCGCAGTACCCGTCGCAGGAGCTCTCGCCCTCGTCCTCGCGGGCTGCACGCAGGAGCAGCTGCAGGGCTGGCTCCCCACTGAACCCGGCACGACGAACCACGTCGACCGGGTCATCGGACTCTGGGTCACCTCCTGGATCGTCCTGCTCGCCGTGGGTGTCATCACCTGGGGCCTGACGATCTGGGCGGTCGTCGTCTACCGCCGCCGGAAGGGCCAGACCGGCCTCCCGGTGCAGCTGCGCTACAACATGCCGATCGAGATCTTCTACACGATCGTGCCGCTGATCCTCGTGATCGGCTTCTTCGCCTTCACCGCGCGCGACCAGGCCGCCATCGAGCAGGCCTACGACGACCCGGACGAGACCATCCAGGTGTACGGCAAGCAGTGGGCGTGGGACTTCAACTACGTCGACGAGGACGTCTACTCCGCGGGCATCCAGGGCCAGTACGAGGACAGCGCCGACGGCGCCGGCTCGCTGGTCGAGTCCGAGGTCCCGACGCTCTACCTGCCGGTGAACCAGAAGATCAAGATCCAGCTCGACGCCCGCGACGTCATCCACTCCTTCTGGGTCGTCGACTTCCTTTACAAGAAGGACATGATCCCCGGCAAGACGAACTACATGTACGTCACGCCGCTCAAGGAGGGGACCTACGCCGGCAAGTGCGCCGAGCTCTGCGGCGAGTACCACTCCGCGATGCTCTTCAACGTGAAGGTCGTCTCGCAGGGCGAGTACGACGACTACATCCAGTCGCTGCGCGACGCGGGCCAGACCGGCCAGCTCGGTGCCGAGTACGACCGCAACAGCAACCTGCCAGGCACCGGCGCGCCGGCCCGCACCGAGAACGAGGAGTAGAGGGAGCATGAGCACCGCCACAGCACCCGCCCCGTCCCGCTCATTCGGCACACCGCCGGTCGAGCGCAAGGCGAACGTCCTCGTTCGCTGGATGACGTCCACCGATCACAAGGTCATCGGGTACATGTACCTGATCACCTCGTTCATCTACTTCTGCATCGCGGGCGTGATGGCCCTGGTCATCCGCGCCCAGCTCTTCGAGCCCGGCCTCGCCGTGGTCGAGACCCGCGAGCAGTACAACCAGCTCTTCACCATGCACGGCACGATCATGCTGCTGATGTTCGCGACGCCGCTCTTCGCGGGCTTCGCCAACGTCCTCATGCCGCTGCAGATCGGCGCTCCGGACGTCGCGTTCCCGCGGCTCAACGCGTTCGCCTACTGGCTCTACAGCTTCGGCTCGCTGATCGCGGTCGCCGGCTTCATCACCCCGCAGGGCGCCGCGTCCTTCGGCTGGTTCGCCTACGCGCCACTCTCGAGCACGACGTTCTCGCCAGGGCTCGGTGGCAATCTCTGGGTCTTCGGCCTGGCGCTGTCCGGCTTCGGCACGATCCTCGGTGCGGTGAACTTCATCACCACGATCATCACGATGCGCGCCCCCGGCATGACGATGTTCCGCATGCCGATCTTCACCTGGAACATCCTGGTGACGTCGATCCTCGTGCTGCTGGCCTTCCCGGTCCTCGCCGCCGCGATGTTCGCCCTCGGCGCCGACCGCGTGTTCGACGCGCACATCTACGACGCGGCCAACGGCGGCGTGCTGCTCTGGCAGCACCTGTTCTGGTTCTTCGGCCACCCCGAGGTGTACATCATCGCGCTGCCGTTCTTCGGCATCGTCTCCGAGGTCTTCCCGGTCTTCAGCCGCAAGCCGATCTTCGGCTACAAGACGCTGATCTACGCGACCATCGCGATCGCCGCCCTGTCCGTGACCGTGTGGGCGCACCACATGTACGTCACCGGCTCGGTCCTGCTGCCGTTCTTCTCGCTGATGACGATGCTCATCGCGGTCCCGACCGGCGTGAAGATCTTCAACTGGATCGGCACCATGTGGCGTGGATCGGTGACGTTCGAGACCCCGATGATCTGGGCGATCGGCTTCCTGATCACCTTCACCTTCGGTGGCCTCACCGGCGTCATCCTCGCCTCGCCGCCGCTGGACTTCCACGTGTCCGACTCGTACTTCGTCGTGGCGCACTTCCACTACGTGGTGTTCGGCACCGTCGTGTTCGCGATGTTCTCGGGCTTCTACTTCTGGTGGCCCAAGTGGACCGGCAAGATGCTGAACGAGACCCTGGGCAAGTGGCACTTCTGGCTGCTGTTCATCGGCTTCCACACCACCTTCCTCATCCAGCACTGGCTCGGAGTCGTGGGCATGCCCCGCCGCTACGCGAGCTACCTGCCCGAGGACGGCTTCACCTGGATGAACCAGCTGTCGACGATCGGCGCGATGATCCTCGCGGTCTCGCTGATCCCGTTCTTCCTCAACGTGTACATCACGGCCCGCAAGGCGCCGAAGGTCACCGTGAACGACCCGTGGGGCTTCTCCCGCTCGCTCGAGTGGGCGACCTCCTGCCCGCCGCCCCGGCACAACTTCACCTCCATCCCGCGCATCCGCAGCGAGGCTCCGGCCTTCGACCTCAACCACCCCGAGGCCGGCATCCCCGTCGGCATCGGTCCGGCGAAGGACGCTCCGGACGCCCCCACGTACGACAAGTCCGAAGGCACGGTGAAGTAGGGCCATGCGCGCCAACGTCAATCTGTTCTGGCTGCTCGCCGGGTTCTTCCTCCTCGCGGACGTCACCTACATCCTCTGGTCGCTGATCGACACCGGCCAGGTCGAGTGGGTCGGCACCGTGGGCATCGCGCTCTCGTCGGTGCTGGGCGGCTTCATCGCCTTCTACGTCGGCCGGGTGCACAAGGCCCAGGGCGCCGAGCTGCCCGAGGACCGCCTCGACGCCGACATCGACGACGGCGACCCCGAGCTGGGCTTCTTCAGCCCGTGGAGCTGGTGGCCGCTGATCCTGGGCGGCTCCGCCGCACTGGCCTTCCTCGGCCTCGCGGTCGGCTTCTGGATCACCTACATCGCGGTCGGCCTCTTCCTGGTCGCCATCGCCGGCTGGGTGTACGAGTACTACCGCGGGTACTTCGCCCGCTAGGCGGACGGCACGGCTCCGAGGGCCGGGTGCAGGAGGTTTCGACCTCCGGCACCCGGCCCTTTCGCATGGGGCGGGTGAGCCTGCAGGGCGGGCGTACCCGCAGGAACGGAAGCCGGCCGCGAGCGGACGCTGTGTGGGCTCTGAGGGGCGTCCTGAGGCTGATCCAGGTCCGCTCGAGCCGGCGCTGGGTCACGAGTGGGCCCGCAACGGCCCTCAGGCGGCGGCCTGCGTCCTCTCCGGTGGAATCCGGAGGGGGAAGCTCTCTTCATGCTGGTCGAGTAGCCCCGCAGGGGCGTATCGAGACCTGGCTTCCTCAGCGGGGCGGGTCTGCAGGCTTGTGCTCTGAGCGTGGTGGATCTCGATACGCCCGCTTCTCGGGCTACTCGATCAGCATCATCGACTCCACGCGACGAGGGCGTTCGACAGAGGCACGCTGACGCGGTGGTCCAGTAGTCCCGCAGCGGCGGTTCGAGACCCGTCTCTCTCCGCAGTGCGGGTCTGCGGACTGAGTCTTCTGGCGTGGGTTGATCTCGATACGCGACCTGCGGTCGCTACTCGATCAGCATGAGCGTGGCGGTGCTGTTCTTGCTGGTCGAGTAGCCCCAGAGGGGCGTATCGAGACCCGGCGTCCTCAGGAAGGCGGGTCTGCAGAGTCGTGTTCTGACGGTGGTGGTTCTCGATACGCGACCTGCGGTCGCTACTCGATCAGCATGAGGGCGGCTGTGCTGTCCGTGCTGGTCGAGTAGCCCCAGAGGGGCGTATCGAGACCCGCCGTCCTGAGGAGGGCGGGTCTGCAGAGTCGTGTTCTGACGGTGGTGGATCTCGATACGCCCGCGGCGCGGGCTACTCGATCAGCATGAGCGCGGCGGTGCTGTTCTTGCTGGTCGAGGAGCCCCGCAGGGGCGTATCGAGACCCGGCGTCCTCAAGAGGGCGGGTCTGTGGAGTCGTGTTCTGACGGTGGTGGATCTCGATACGCCCGATGCACGGGCTACTCGATCAGCATGAGCGCGGCGGTGCTGTTCTTGCTGGTCGAGTAGCCCCGCAGGGGCGTATCGAGACCCGGCGTCCTCAAGAGGGCGGGTCTGTGGAGTCGTGTTCGAACAGTGGTGGATCTCGATACGCCCGCTGCGCGGGCTACTCGATCAGCATGAGGGCGGCCGTGCTGTCCATGCTGGTCGAGTAGCCCCGCAGGGGCGTATCGAGACCCGGGGTCCTCAGGAGGGCGGGTCTGCAGGCTCGTGTCCTGACGGTGGTGGATCTCGATACGCCCGCTGTCGCGGGCTACTCGATCAGCATGGAGGGGTGCCTCCGCTGTGTGAGGGCGCCGCTGGATCAGCGGGGGTCCGTGCTTCGGGAGGGATGGTCGAACAGGGGACGACGAAGGGCCCGGACGCTGTGTGTCCGGGCCCTTCGGGGGAGGAGTCAGTGCTCGCTGTGCGAGCTCTCGAGCTCCTTCTGGGTGACGGGGGTGATCCGGTCCTCGAAGAACCAGCGGGAGAGGCCGGCGCGCACGCGCTCCGGGGCGGTGATGCGGCCGCGGGAGTCCGGGCGGATCATGAGGGGCTCGTACTCCTCCTGGCCGACCAGCTTCCAGCGCTCGTACGCGTCGAGCTGCTGGTGCACCTCGATGAACTCGCCGCCGGGGAGGCGGACGATGCGGCCGGACTCGAAGCCGTGCAGGGCGATCTCGCGGTCCTTCTTCTGCAGGGCCAGGCAGATGCGCTTCGTGACGAAGTACGCGATGACCGGACCGGCGAAGAGGAGGAACTGCAGGGCGTGGATGACGCCCTCCATCGTGAGGTGGAAGTGCGTCGCGATGATGTCGGAGGACGCCGCAGCCCAGAGGACGGCGTAGAACGTGACTCCGGCGGCACCGATCGCGGTGCGGGTGGCGGCGTTGCGCGGGCGGTCGAGCAGGTGGTGCTCGCGCTTGTCACCGGTGATCCAGGCCTCGAGGAACGGGTAGAGCAGGACGACGACGATGAACAGACCGACCACGGAGAGCGGCAGGAGGATGTTGAACGAGATCGTGCCCAGGCCCGGGATCGCCCACTCGAGTCCCGGCGGGACCAGACGCAGGGCACCGTCGGCGAAGCCGATGTACCAGTCGGGCTGGGTGCCGGCGGAGACGGGGGAGGGGTCGTACGGGCCGTAGTTCCAGATCGGGTTGATCGTGAACAGCGAGGCGATGAGGACGACGACACCGAAGACGATGAAGAAGAATCCACCGGCCTTGGCCGCGTAGACCGGGAGCACCGGGTAGCCGACGACGTTCTGCTCGGTCTTGCCCGCACCGGGGAACTGGGTGTGCTTGTGGACGACCACGAACACGAGGTGCAGGGCGATGAACGCGAGCACCAGCGCCGGCAGCAGCAGGATGTGCAGCGTGTAGAGGCGGCCGACGATGTCGGTGCCGGGGAACTCGCCGCCGAAGAGGAGGAACGAGACCCAGGTGCCGACGATCGGGATGCCCTTGACCATGCCGTCGATGATGCGGAGGCCGTTGCCCGAGAGCAGGTCGTCCGGGAGGGAGTAGCCGGTGAAGCCCTCGGCCATCGCGAGGATGAAGAGGACGAAGCCGATGACCCAGTTGATCTCGCGCGGCTTGCGGAACGCACCGGTGAAGAAGATGCGGAGCATGTGCAGGCCGATCGAGGCCACGAACAGCAGGGCCGCCCAGTGGTGGATCTGGCGCATCAGCAGGCCGCCACGGATGTCGAACGAGATGTCGAGCGACGAGGCCATCGCCGCGGACATCTCGATGCCCTTGAGCGGCAGGTAGCTGCCCTCGTAGTGCGTCTCGACCATGGAGGCCTGGTAGAAGAAGGTGAGGAAGGTGCCCGAGAGCAGGATGATCACGAAGCTGTAGAGCGCGACCTCGCCGAGGAGGAACGACCAGTGGTCCGGGAAGATCTTGCGGCCGAACTCCTTGACGACCGCCGAGATGCTCGTGCGCTCGTCGATGTAGTTGGAGGCCTTGCCGACGTATCCCTTCTGCAGCTTGCCGCTGCCGAGGATGACGCCGTCGCCGGGCTCCGCGGGCGATGCCGCGGGGCGGGAAGGTGTGGTGGTGGACATGTGTGTCATCGCTCCCAGAAGGATGGTCCGACCGGCTCCGTGAAGTCGCTGCGGGCGACCAGGTATCCGTCGGCGTCGATGGTGATGGGGAGCTGCGGAAGCGGGCGCTTCGCAGGACCGAAGATGACCTCGGCCTCGCGCTTGATGTCGAACTGCGACTGGTGGCACGGGCACAGGAGGTGGTGGGTCTGCTGCTCGTACAGCGCCACGGGGCAGCCGACGTGCGTGCAGATCTTGGAGTAGGCGACGATGCCGTCGTAGTTCCAGGTCTCGCGACCCTCGCTGACGGTCAGGTCCTCGGGCTTCAGGCGCATCAGGAGGACGGCGGCCTTGGCCTTCTCCTCCAGCTTGCCCTCGACCTCGTCGAGTCCCTCGGGGATGACGTGGAAGGCGGAGCCCAGCGTGACGTCCGATGCGAGGATCGGCGCTCCGGAGGGGTCCAGGGTGAGCCGCGTGCCCTCGCGCCACATCGTGGTCTTGAGGAGGGCGACGGGGTTCTGGTCCTGCGGTCCGAGGCCTCGGAACAGGATCACGGCGGGCAGGGGGAAGACGATCAGCGAGCCGATGAGGCTGTTGCGGATCAGCGAGCGCCGGCCGAAGCCGGACTCCTTGTCGGACTGGTCGAAGATCTCGAGCGCGCGGGCACGGGTGTCCTCCGCGCTGCGGACGGGGTGGCGGATGTCGATGCCCTCGTGGTCGGACATCAGCTGCTTGCCCCAGTGGACGGCGGCGATGCCGATGCCCAGGAGCGCCAGCGACATGCCGAGGCCGATGAACAGCGTGTTCAGCCGGACCGACTCGATGCTCTCCGTGATCGGGAACGCCATGTAGGCGGCCACCGCGAAGATCGAGCCCGCGAAGGAGAGGTAGAAGAGCGTGTAGACCGTGCGCTCGGCCCGCTTCGCGACCTTGGGGTCGACGTCGGTCATCCGGGGGCGGTGCGGCGGGAGGCCCGGGTCCTGGACGCGGTCCCGCGTCACGACCGCGGTGCCGGCCGGAGCACTCCCGTGCCCGGTGGCCGACGAGGTGGCGAGGTCGGTGCCACCCTCATCGTGCTCTGCCATGGTTCTCCTTTTCACGCCGTGTCGACGCCGCTCGGCGTCGTGGGGGTCGAGCGCCCGCCAGGGCGCCGGTGTCTGCTAGTTGGATCGTGCGGTGATCCACACCGTCAGGGCGACGATGGAACCGAGTCCGAAGATCCAGAGGAAGAGGCCTTCGGCGACGGGGCCGAGGGAGCCCAGGGCGAATCCGCCCGGGGAGGGGTTGGCCTCGATGTACTTGAGGTAGGAGATGATGTCGCGCTTGTCTTCCGGCGAGATGTTGAGGTCGTTGAAGACCGGCATGTTCTGCGGGCCGGTGACCATCGCCTCGTAGATGTGCGCCTCGGTGACGCCGCCCAGCGGGGGAGCGAACTTGCCCTCGGTCAGCGCGCCGCCGGCTCCGGCGACGTTGTGGCACATCGCGCAGTTGATTCGGAAGAGCTCGGCGCCGTTGGCCGAGTCGCCCTGGGCGTCGAGGACCTCGCCGGTGGGGATGGCGGGGCCGGGCGCCAGCGAGGCGACGTAGGCCGCCAGCTCGGCGACCTGGTCATCGGTGAACTGCACCGGCTTCTCGAGGGCCTGCGGGCCGTGCATCTGCATCGGCATGCGGCCGGTGCCGACCTGGAAGTCGACCGAGGCGGCGCCGACGCCGATCAGCGACGGGGCGTTGTCGGTGCCCGCGGCGTCGAGGCCGTGGCAGGTGGCGCAGTTGGCGGCGAAGAGCTTCGAGCCCTCGTCGATCGTCTGCTGGCTGGTGGCCGAGGTCTCCGCGGAGGCGGAGGTCGCGACGCCGACGGCCGCGTAGGTGCCGCCGGTGAGGCCGAGGCCGATCGCGATCAGGGCCAGCGTGGCCAGGGGGTGACGGCGACCCTTCTTGGCGCGGCTCTTCGTCTTCGGGGAGGCCATCGAGGCAACCTTCCTGCGGGGTTCGGGAGTGTGGTGGGGCATGGAGGCGGCTGGCCTCACTTCAGGAAGTAGATGACGACGAAGAGGCCGACCCAGACGACGTCGACGAAGTGCCAGTAGTAGGACACGACGATCGCGCTGGTCGCCTCCTTGTGGCCGAAGTTCTTGACGGCGAAGGCGCGGCCGATGACGAGCAGGAAGGCGATGAGCCCGCCGGTCACGTGCAGGGCGTGGAAGCCGGTGGTGAGGTAGAACGCGGAGCCGTAGGCGTTGCTCGAGAGCGTGACGCCCTCCGAGACGAGGGTCGCGTACTCGAGGACCTGGCCGCAGACGAAGACAGCGCCGAGGGCGTAGGTGAGGAAGAACCACTCGACCATGCCCCACTTGAACGGGCTGAGCCCGGTGGACCGGGGCTGCAGGCGCTCGGCGGCGAAGACGCCGAACTGGCAGGTGAACGACGAGGCGACCAGGATCACCGTGTTGACGCTCGCGTAGGGGACGTTCAGGATGCTGGTCTCGGCCGACCACAGCTCCGGTGAGGTGCTGCGGAGGGTGAAGTAGATCGCGAACAGGCCCGCGAAGAACATGACCTCGCTGCCCAGCCAGACGATCGTTCCGACCGCGACCGGGTTGGGTCGGTTCACTGCGGGCACGGTGGCCGTGGGGGAGAGAGAGGTGCTCGTCACACAGACCATTATGGACGATCGCAAGGGGGGGAACTCGCACTTCCCGTGGGGCCTTCGTAGTCGCATAATCTGAGAGCCATGTCGGAAACCCTGTCCTGGCCGCTCATTCTCGGCTCCCTCCTCGACTCCTCCGATCTCTCGGTGTCGGAGGCGACCTGGGCCATGGAGCGGGTGATGCAGGGCGAGGCCACGCCGGCGCAGCTCGCGGGCCTGCTGATCGCGCTGCGCGCCAAGGGCGAGACGGTCGACGAGATCGTCGGCTTCCGCGACGCGATCCTCGAGCACGCGGTGCCGCTGGACGTGGATCCGATGGCCCTCGACATCGTCGGGACCGGCGGGGACCGCTTCGGCACGGTCAACATCTCCTCCACCGCGTCCATCATCGCGGCGGCCGCGGGCACGCCGGTCGTCAAGCACGGGAATCGTGCGGCGTCCTCCTCCTCGGGCTCCTCGGACGTGCTCGCGGCGCTCGGCGTCGATCTGACGCTCTCCGCCGACCGGGTGGCCGAGGTGTTCCGCCGGACGGGGATCGCCTTCGTCTTCGCCGCGATGTTCCACCCCGGCTTCCGCCACGCGGGGCCCGTGCGGGCCGAGCTCGGCGTGCCGACCGTCTTCAACTTCCTCGGGCCGCTCTGCAATCCGGCGCGGCCGGAGGCGTCCGCCGTCGGGGTCGCGCACCTGGACCGGGTCCCGCTCTTCGTCGGGGTGTTCCAGACCCGCGGCGCGACCGCGCTGGTCTTCCGCGGCGACGACGGGCTCGACGAGCTGACGACCACCGGTCACAGCCACATCTGGGAGGTCTCGCGCGGCTCGGTCGTCGAGCACGACCTCGACCCGCGCGACCTCGGCCTGCGCCGCGCGAGCATCGACCAGCTCCGCGGGCGCGACGCCGCCTACAACGCGCAGGTCGTCCGCTCGGTCCTGGCCGGCGAGGAGGGGCCGGTGCGGGACATCGTGCTGCTGAACGCGGCGGCGGGACTGATCGCGTTCGATCTGGCGCGCGACCCGGGGCTGATCCGGACGGCGATCCTCGACCGCCTCCGCTCGGCGCTCGACCGCGCCGCGCAGGCGGTCGACTCGGGTGCCGCGACGGCGAAGCTGGACCAGTGGGTCGAGGAGACCCGGCGCGGCGCCTGAGCCGCGCGGCCGGGCCTGCGCGAGCCGGGACGGCGGGCGTAACGTGGAGCCGCTGTCCGCGACGGAGCGGAGCGCCCTGGAGGAGACCTCGATGAAGAAGCTCATCAACGACCCGAAGAACGTCGTCGCGGAGTCCGTGGCCGGATTCGGCCTCGCGCACGCCGACCTGGTGCGGGTCGAGCCCGATCCGCTGTTCGTGGTGCGCGTCGACGCTCCTCGGCAGGGGAAGGTCGGCATCGTCAGCGGCGGCGGCAGCGGGCACGAGCCCCTGCACGCCGGCTTCGTCGGCGTCGGCATGCTCGATGCCGCGGTGCCCGGGCCGGTGTTCACCTCGCCCACTCCCGATCCCATCGTCGCCGCCACGAAGGCGGTCGACGGCGGTGCGGGCGTCCTGCACATCGTGAAGAACTACACCGGCGACGTGCTCAACTTCGAGACGGCGGCCGATCTGGCCCTCGCCGACGACGTGGAGGTCCGCTCGGTGATCGTCGACGACGACGTGGCCGTCAAGGACTCCCTCTACACGGCGGGGCGCCGCGGGGTGGCCGGGACGGTGATGGTGGAGAAGATCGCCGGAGCGGCCGCCGAGCGCGGCGACTCGCTGGACGAGGTGGCGGCGATCGCCGAGACGGTCGTCGCGAACGTCCGCTCGATGGGCGTCGCGCTGCGGCCCTGCACGGTGCCGCACGCGGGGGAGCCGAGCTTCGAGCTGGCCGAGGACGAGATCGAGATCGGCATCGGCATCCACGGCGAGCCCGGCCGCGAGCGGATCCCGCTCGAGCCGGCCGACCGGATCGTCGACCGCCTGCTCGCGCCGATCCTCGAGGACCTGCCCCTCTCCTCCGGCGACGACGTGCTCCTCTTCGTGAACGGACTGGGCGGCACCCCGCAGGTCGAGCTCTACCTCGTCTACCGGCGCGCCGCGGAGGTGCTGGCCGAGAAGGGCGTGACGGTGCGGCGCAGCCTGGTCGGCAGCTACGTCACCTCGCTGGAGATGCAGGGGGTCTCGATCACGCTGCTGAAGCTGGACGACGCGCTGACGGAGCTCTGGGACGCACCGGTGCAGACCGCGGCGCTGCGCTGGGGACGCTGAGCGGCCCCGAGCAGAGGGCGGGCGCCCGGCCCGGACAGCGGCGCGCACACGACGACACGACCGCACGACGACACGACGGTCGCAGAGGCGACACAGGAAAGAGGACGGATCGATGCAGGACGGACAGGGAGCACTGGGGCTCGACGCGGCATGGGCTGTGGCGTGGATCCGGGCCGCGGCGCAGGCGGTCTCGGAGCACCGGGTGGAGCTGATCACGCTCGACCGCGCGATCGGCGACGGCGACCACGGCGAGAACATGGACCGCGGCTTCCAGGCCGTGGTCGCGAAGCTCGACGCAGCTGCCGAGCTCGCGACTCCGGCCGAGGTGCTCAAGCTGGTGGCGACCACGCTGATCTCGACGGTGGGCGGAGCCTCCGGTCCGCTGTTCGGCACCGCGTTCCTCAAGGCGTCCGGCGCGGTCACCGGGCAGGAGTCGCTCGACGGTGCCGCGGTCGCGGCACTGCTCGCGGCGGCGCGCGACGGGATCGTGCTGCGCGGCAAGGCCGAGGTCGGCGACAAGACGATGGTGGACGCCTGGACGCCGGCGGTCGAGGCCGCGCAGGCCGCCTCGGCCGACGGCTCCTCGGCGGCCGCCGTGCTCGCCGCGGCAGCGGATGCGGCACAGGGCGGAGCGGAGTCGACCGACCCGCTCGTCGCGCGGAAGGGCCGAGCGAGCTACCTGGGCGAGCGGGCCGTCGGGCATCGCGATCCGGGCAGCGTGTCGAGTGTCCTGCTGCTGCGCGCCGCGGCCGAGGCGGCGGCGTGAGCGTCGGGCTCGTCCTCGTCTCGCACAGCGCGCGACTGGCCGAGGGACTCGTGGAGCTGGCGGCGCAGATGGCGCCCGACGTCGCGCTGGTCGCCGCGGGCGGCACGGACGACGGCGGGATCGGGACGAGCTTCGAGCGGATCACCGCGGCGCTGGCCGAGGCGGACTCCGGCGAAGGCGCCGTGGTGCTCTGCGACCTCGGCTCGGCGATCATGACAGCGGAGACCGCGGTGGAGTTCCTGGACGACGAGGCGCGGGAGCGGGTCCGGATCGCGGACGCGCCGCTCGTGGAGGGTGCCGTGGCGGCGGCCGTGGCGGCGGGCGCCGGTGCCGCGCTGGCGGACGTGCTCGCGGCGGCGGAGTCGGCGCGGGGCGCACTCCTCGCCGAGTCGCCCGCGGCGCCCGCCGAGTCGGCGAGCGTGCGGCGGACGGTGCGGCTGATCAACCCGAACGGGCTGCACGCCCGGCCGGCGGCCGACTTCGTCACCCTCGCCACCCGCTTCGACGCGCGGATCGACGTGAACGGCAAGGACGCGACGAGCCTGCTCGGCGTGATGTCGCTCGGGCTCGATCGCGGCGACGAGGTCGCGATCTCGGCGACCGGCGCCGAGGCGGAGGAGGCCGTGGGGCGGCTCGCCGACCTGGTCGAGTCGGGGTTCGGCGAGGTCTAGCCGCCCAGGGCTCAGGGAGTCGCGGAAGGCGCCTCCTACCCTGGAGGCATGCCTCTGCGCGGAACCCGACCCCCGTCCGTCCTGCTCCGGCGCGTCCTCGCCGTGCCGCGCGCCGTGCGCCGGGCCGATGCCCGCGCCGCCCGGAAGCTCAACGCGCGCCGTGCGGTGCCGCTCGTGGACGGAGCGCTGGTCGGGCTCTCGCGCGCCGCCGATCACGGGGTGCTCTGGTTCGGGCTCGGGGCGCTGCTGCTCCTGGCCGGCCGGCCCCGCGAGGCCGCACGGGGTGCGGCCTCCCTGGCGGTGGCGAGCGCCGCGGCGAATCTCGTCGGCAAGCAGCTCTTCGGCGGCGTCCGGCCGCTCGTGGTGGACGTGCCGGTGGGGCGGCGGCTCGCCCACGTGCCCACCTCGCCGAGCTTCCCCTCCGGGCACGCGGCGAGCGCCGCCGCCTTCGCCGCCGGGGTCGCGCTCGAGAACCCGCGGGTGGGACTGGCCGTCGCGCCGCTCGCCGCGGCCGTCTCCTTCTCGCGCCTGCACGTCGGGGTGCACTGGCTCTCCGACGTGGTCGGCGGAGCGGCGCTCGGCGCGGCCGTCGCGGGCCTCGGGAAGGTGCTGGTGCCGGCGCGCCCGCGGCACGTCCCCGTCTCGGAGCGGACGAGCCGGCCGCCGGTCGACGTGCGTCCGCTCGGCGACGGAGCCGGGCTGCTGGTGGTGCTCAACCCGAGCGCCGGGCGCGACTCGCACCGGCCGGATCCGGAGCCGCTGATCCTGCAGCGCTTCCCCGCGGCGCGGGTGCACCGGCTGAGCGAGGGCGAGGACCTGGGCGACGTGCTGCGTGCGGCGCGCGCCGGCGGCGCCCCGCCCGAGGTGCTGGGCGTCTACGGCGGCGACGGGACGATGGCGGTCGGCGCGGGGCTCGCGCGGGCCGAGGGGATGACGCTCCTGGTGCTGCCGGGCGGGACGATGAACCACTTCGCCAAGGCGCTGGGCCTGGTGACGATCCAGGACGCGCTCGACGCGGCGGCGCACGGCGAGCGCCGCGACGTCGACGTGGCCGAGGTGACGGCCGGGGAGGCCGAGCCGGTCACGGTGCTGAACACCGTCTCGATCGGGCTGTACCCGGAGTTCGTGGCCGCGCGGGAGAAGCGCGAGAAGGTGATCGGCAAGCCGCTCGCCGCGGTCCTCGCCGCCTTCGAGGTGGTGCGCTCGACCGATCCGTTCGAGCTGCGGCGCGACGGGCGGACGGAGCTGGTCTGGTCGTACTTCGTCGGGGTGAACCGGGAGCACCCGCGCACCGCGACGCCGCTCGCCCGCCGGCGCCTGGACGACGGGCAGCTCGACATCCGCGTGCTGCACTCGGGCCGGACGCCCCGGACCCGCGGCGCGGTGTCGCTGGCGCTCGGGCGGGGCGCGACGCCGGTGGTCGGGCGGGTGCCCGGCTGGCGCGCGCCGGTGGTCGAGTCGGCCAGCACCGCGGGCGTCGTGGTCGGCGCGCGGCGACCGGCCGGCGTGGACCCGGAGTGGGCGCACGACGGCGAGAGCGAGGTGTTCGACGGCGAGCCGGAGGGCTTCCACGAGGCGAGGGTCCGGATCGTGCCGCTGGCCCTGCGGGTCTACTCGGCGGCCGACGACCGCGGGCACGGCGAGGGCGGGGCCGGGAAGTAAAGCCCCCGGCGGATGTCCGCCGATCAGCCTGCGCGCCGCGGAGCGCGTGCCACCCTGGGGAGGGAGCCGGCCGGGCTCTCCTGCAGCCGGCCGCTCCGCCGACTGAAGGAGTCCGCCGTGCGACGCATCCACTACGCCGAGGGGAGCGTCCTCACCGGGGACGACATCGCGGACGCGGTGCTCGAGTACGCCCGGATGCTCGCCTCGACGGCGACCGCCGCCACGGTGGAGATCCCCGTCCGGCGCGGCGAGGGCGTGCTGACGGCCCGGCTGCTGCTCGGGCCGTCGAGCCAGATGCTGGTCGAGGACGAGCCCGAGGACGCCGCGGAGATCGTCGACGAGGCGCTGGTCGCGGACCTGGCCGACCGCGCCCGCCGGCTCGGACGGCCCGTGCCGATGGCGACCGACGACGACCTGGCGATCCCGCTGGACGTCCTCGACTACTGAGCGGAGTCCCGCGCTTCCGGGCGCCGGGCCGCCGGTCGGTTCGCGGCGGTCAGGGCCCGCTCGAGATCGTCGAGGGCGGGCACCTGGCCGGCGGTGATCTCCTCGCGGGCGCGCTCGAGCGGCAGCCACTCCGCGCGCTCGATCTCCGGGTAGGCGCGGAGCACTCCGGAGCCGCGCGGCCACTCGAGCTCGAAGGTGTTGCTCGCGACGAAGGCGATCTCGTCGGCGCACTCGGCGGCGAAGACGGTGACGGTCTTCCCGGAGCGCTGGCGGTAGGCGCCGAGGAGCGCGTAGTCGAGGACAGGGGCGGCGACGCCGATCTCCTCCTCGAACTCGCGCCGGGCGGCGTCGAGCGGCGCCTCCTCGGGCGTGTGCAGGCCCTTGGGGATCGACCAGGCCCGCGGGCGGCTCGTCCACAGCGGGCCGCCCATCCGGCCGAGGAACACCTCGCGCTCGCCGCCCCGCAGCCGGTGCAGGAGGATGCCCGCGCTCGTAAGTTCCGTCATCGCTGCGCTCATCCGCCCATCCTGCCGCCTGCCCGGGCCGCCGTGGAAGGATCGAGGGGCCGACCCGCGATCCGCCCGGAGTGACCCGCATGAGCAGCACCGAGACCAGCCGCACCGAGACCAGCCGCACCGAGACCAGCGGCGCCGTGACCAGCGGCGCCGAGACCGTCCGCACCGGGACCGGCATCGGAACGAGCACCGGGACGACCGGCCGTGCGCTCGTCCTCCGGAGGCTGCGCGAGGAGCTCGGCGCCCCGGTGACGACCGAGGGGCCGGACTTCGAGTCCGCGCACACCGACAAGTCCGGCTGGACCGCCGGCGGTCGCGCGCTCGCGCTGGTCCGCGCGCGCTCGGTCGCCGACGTGCAGGCGACGCTCCGGATCGCCACCGAGCACCGGGTGCCGGTCGTCCCGCGCGGCGCGGGGACGGGGCTCGCCGCGGGCGCCGTCGGCCGGGACGGCGCGATCGTCCTCTCGACGGCGGCCATGAACCGCATCCTCGAGATCTCGCTCGAGGACGAGCTCGCGGTCGTGGAGCCGGGCGTGCTCAATCAGGCGCTGTCCGACGCGGTCGCCGCGGACGGGCTGATCTTCTCGCCCGACCCGGCGAGCAAGGCGATCTCGAGCATCGGCGGCAACATCGCCACCAACGCGGGCGGGCTGCTCTGCGCGAAGTACGGGGTCACCCGCGAGGCGGTGCTCGGTCTGGCCGTCGTGCTGGCCGACGGGCGCCTGGTGCGGACCGGGCGGCGCAGCGTGAAGGGCGTCGCCGGCTACGACCTCACGGCGCTGCTCACCGGCTCGGAGGGGACGCTCGGCGTGATCGTCGAGGCGACGGTGAAGCTGCGGCCGATCCCCGCGGGCCGCGTGGTCACCGTCGGCGCGTACTTCCCGAGCGTCGTGGCGGCGGCGGCCGCCTCCGCCGCGATCACCGCCGCCCGCCTCCGACCGGCGGTGATGGAGCTGATGGACGAGGGAGCGCTCGCCGCGATCGGCCGCTACACGGGCGCGTCGCTCGACCGCGGCGCCGCCTACCTGCTCGTGCAGACGGACGGCGGGGGAGCGGAGGACGAGGCGCGCCGGATCCTCGCGATCGTCACCGGGGCCGGCGGGGACGCCGAGTCGACGGACGACCCGGTGGCGGGTGAGGCGCTGCTCGCGGTGCGGCGGGCCTTCCATCCCGCGCTCGAGGCCGAGGGCGAGGTGCTGATCGAGGACGTCTGCGTGCCGCGCTCGGCGCTGCCCGCGATGTTCGCCGCGATCCGCGGGATCGAGGAGCGCACCGGGCTGAGCATCCCGACCGTGGCCCACGCGGGCGACGGCAACCTGCACCCGAACTTCGTCGTGCCAGCAGGGTCCGACGGGGTCGGCGAGGAGGTCTGGGCGGCCGCGGGCGAGCTGTTCCGCACGGCGCTCGCGCTCGGCGGCACTCTCACGGGCGAGCACGGGGTGGGGCTGCTGAAGCGGCGCTGGCTCGCGGAGGAGCTCGGCGAGGACTCGATGGCGCTGCAGCGCGGGATCAAGGCGGTGTTCGATCCGCTGGGGATCATGAACCCGGGGGCGGTGTACTGAGGGCTCCCGCCCGGGGTCAGAGGAGCTCCTCGGCGAGCAGCCAGGCCGTCAGCACGATCGTGGCGGCCGACATCAGCCAGTAGAGGATCGTCTCGCGCCAGGAGCCGGCCGAGCCGAGCACGGGGATCGCGGCGTAGCCGCCGGACGTCCAGAGCCGCCGCAGCACGGGCGTGCGGCGCACCCAGCGCGGAGAGCGGATCCGCAGCGGCCAGAGCCAGTTGATCCCCTCGGTGGTGAGGGCGTCGCCGGCGACGTGCACGAGGTAGCCGAGGGTCGCGGCGACCTGCAGCCAAGCCCAGGTGCCGTCGGCGAGGGTGACCAGGAGGACGGTCACGACGAGCGCTCCGGCCCAGGCGATCGGCCAGGAGGGCGCCGCCCTGACCGCCTTCGCGGCGAAGGCGATCGCCGGCAGGGTGAGCACGGCGGCCAGCGAGACCGGGCCGACCAGCGGCACGGGGAAGCGCAGGGCGACCAGGAGCGGGATCAGGTACCAGACGACGGCGACGGCGAGCAGGGAGTGCATCCCGTGCCGGTGGCCGCCGCTGATGCGACCGGCGGTCGCGGTGAGGAGGGACGCACCGGGTGCCGAGCGCGAGATCGTCGCCCGGGCGTGGTCGGCGTCCGGGACGAGCGCCCAGCCGGCGGCGACGCCGAGGCCGACCAGCCGGAGGTCGAGCGGGAGGCCGGCGAGACCGAGCGGTGCGGCGAGGTCCGGGACGGCCGTGACGACGGACCAGGCGAGCGCGCCGGAGACGGCGTGGGAGCGACCCATCACGAGAGTGCCTCCGCTGCGGGCGAGTGCTCGGTCTCCGGTCGACACAGCGGGGGCCTCAGGCAGCGAATGCCGCCGATCACAGGGTGAAGCCGATGGGACCCAGGTCGCCGCTCTCGCGTCGGAAGTCGCTCAGCATCCCGGCAGTGCCCGCGATGCCGATGTCGGAGAAGAGGCAGCGCTCGAAGACGCTGTTCTCGAAGACCGTGACCCCGACGATCGACGTGCCGGGCGGACGTTCGTAGAGCATCGACTCCCGCTGCTCTCCGTACTCCCAGAACGGACTGTGGAGCGCGGTCCGGCCGAGGAAGGTGACGACGGCCGGCCCGAGGAACCGAACATCCGTCGCGTGGACGTTGCGAAGAACACTCGCGCCGTGCGCGAACTCCATCAGATGGAGCGTCCCGCCGACGATGGTCGTCCTGTCCTCGTCGATGAAGACGCGGCTGTCCGCCGCGAGCGCGTGCACCTCCAACCACTCCACGACCTGCTCGACGCTGAGCAGACTCACCGCGGCCCCGAGGACCAGCACCTCCCTCGCCACCACTTCCATCGGCTTCAGCGGCGCACCGTTGAGCTCGAGCAGCAGTGTCGCGGCGACGAACGCCGTCCGCTTGTTGCCGTCAGCGAAGTACTGCGTGCTCGCGATGCCGTGCAGGAGCGAGGCGGCCTTGAGCCAGATCGTCGGGAGGAGATCGAGTCCGCCGAAGGTCGACGACGCGCGTCCGACGGCGGCGTCGATGCCGGCCGGGTCGTCGCACCTGGCCTGACTGCCCTTGATCGTCGCGTTGATCGCGACGACCTGCTCGCTGGTGAGGTAGACGGTCACTCGCCGGCGAGACGCTCGAGGAGCTCGCTCTCTCGTGCGATGATCCGGGCGGCCAGTGCTGCCGCGACCTCGTCGGGCACGACCGTCTTGCCGTCCGCTTCGACGGTCGGAAGGTCCCGCAGGACCAGGGGCTGCTTCACTTCTTCCGCCGCACGCATGAGGGACAGTCTAGATCGGCGCTCCGCGACGGTGGTGGGAAGGCGCGTCCGGGGGCGCACGGTGCCTCCGGCACGGCCGTGACATGCTTCGCGATCGACATCGCCTCAAACGCGGGAACCCCCGGCGGACCGGGGGTTCTGGTGGTGGGCGATACCGGACTCGAACCGATGACCTCTTCCGTGTGAAGGAAGCGCGCTACCAACTGCGCCAATCGCCCTGACGGCCGTCTTGTGGACGACCCGAGAAACGATCGTAGCGGATCCGCGGCGCTCGGATGCACCGGGAACGGCGCGCCACGCCCGGGTGAACAGCGCATTGCGGGGCGGTTTCGCGCGGAAAGACGCGGGTCCGGCGTCGCGGTGCGCGAATCGGGCCGCCGTCGATTTGGAAGTTCGCGCGGCGTTCGGATACAGTCTTCTAGGTCGAGCCGGGCAGCGAAAGCGCCGGGGAGACAGGCAAGACAAGCAAGTGGCAGCAAGACCGTGTGGTAACACACACATCATGCGGATGTGGCGCAGTGGTAGCGCATCACCTTGCCAAGGTGAGGGTCGCGAGTTCGAATCTCGTCATCCGCTCGAAGAACCGGCCCCCGGGCCGGTTTTTCACCTGGTCGGCCCGAGGAGCTCACGCTCCGAGGGGCCGCCGACACCGAATCCCGTACACGGTGGATTGGCCGAGAGGCGAGGCAGCGGCCTGCAAAGCCGTATACACGGGTTCGAATCCCGTATCCACCTCGATCGTTCACCGAGCGAGGCGCTCCTCCGGGAGCAGCGGGCGATTGGCGCAGCGGTAGCGCGCTTCCCTGACACGGAAGAGGTCACTGGTTCGATCCCAGTATCGCCCACCACGACTACACCCCCGGCTCCGGCCGGGGGTGTCGTGCGTTAACGGGGCGGATCGTCGAGGACCACGTGCGTCGGCGGGTCCGCTCGGTCTAGCCTCGCAGGGTGTCAGCCTCGATCGCCGTCGGCCACGGCACCGTCCTCCGCCTGGTCACCCGGGAGGACGGTCCCGCGCTCGCCGAGGCGTACCGCCGAAACCGGCGCCGCCTCGCCCCCTGGGAGCCGCTGCGGTCGGCGCGGTTCTTCGAGTCAGGCGGGCAGACCGACGCGATCGCCGACGCGCTGCACGGGCACCGGTCCGGAGCGCTCCTCCCACTGGTGCTCGAGCGCGGCGACGAGCTCGTCGGGCGGGTGACCCTCTCGAACGTGGTGCGCGGCGCCTTCGACAGCGCGGATCTCGGCTACTGGGTCGACGCGGAGCTGGAGGGGCGCGGGGTGATGACCCGGGCGGTCGGGGCGACCCTCGGGCTCGCGCGCGACCAGCTGCGCCTGCACCGGGTTCAGGCGGGGACGCTGCTGCACAACGTCGGCTCGCAGACGGTGCTCGAGCGCAACGGCTTCGAGCGGATCGGCGTGGCCCGCCGCTACCTGCGGATCGCGGGGCAATGGCAGGACCACCTGCTCTTCCAGGTGCTGCTGGAGGACGGCGGGCCGACACCGCTCGTGCCGCCGCAGCCGTCGCCGATGCGGCTCGTCTAGGGTGAGCGCGCCGACGCTCGCTCGGCGCGGGCAGCCGGAGGGACGACGGACGATGAAGCGCACGATCGGCGGACGCGGGTTCGACTTCGAGCGGGAGGTCGCGGTGATGGCGGTCGTGAACCGCACGCCCGACTCCTTCTACGACAAGGGCTCCACCTTCGCGCTCGACCGCGCCGTCGACGCCGCGGTGCGAGCCGCCGAGCAGGGCGCCGACTGGGTCGACATCGGCGGCGTGCCGTTCGGCCGCGGGCCCGCCGTCTCGCTCCAGGAGGAGCTGGACCGGGTGGTGCCGGTGGTCGCAACCATCCACGGGCGCAGCGACGTGGTGATCTCCGTCGATACGACCCGCGCCGAGGTGGCCCGGGCGAGCATCGCCGAGGGCGCCTCCGTCGTCAACGACACCAGCGGGCTGCACGATCCCGGGATGCTCGCGGTGCTCGCGAGCTCCTCCGCCCAGCTCGTCGTCACCCACAGCGTCGGGGCGCCGCGCAGCGAGCCCGCGGCGCCGCAGTACGACGACGTCGTGGCGGAGGTGATCGAGCACCTGCGCGTGCGCGTGGAGCGCGCGCGGGCGGCGGGGATCCCCGACGAGAGGCTGATCGTGGACCCGGGGCACGACCTCAACAAGAACACGCTGCACACGCTGGAGCTGACGCGGCGGCTGGGCGAGCTGTCGGTCCTCGGGCTGCCGGTGCTCGCGGCGGTGTCGAACAAGGACTTCATCGGCGAGACCCTCGACCGGCCGCAGGGCGAGCGGCTCGAGGGGTCGCTGGCGGCGGCGGTGATCTGCATCCTGAACGGCGCGCGGATCGTGCGGATGCACGACGTGCGGCAGGCGGTGGACGCGGTGCGGCTGACGGAGGCGGTGCTCGGCTGGCGGCAGCCGGCGTATCTGCGGCACAACATCGCGGCCGACGAGACGGCGGATCGCGCGTGAGCACGGCGATCGACCGGCTCCGGCCAGCGCCCGCCCAGGACCTCGACGACGAGCAGCTGCTCGCGGCCTATGCGGACGGCGCGGGTGACGCGTGGCTGCGGGTGAACTTCGTCTCGAGCATCGACGGCGCGGTGACGCGCGAGGGCGTCTCGGGGGTGCTGGGCGGCGAGGCGGATCTGCGGGTCTTCGATCTGCTGCGGCGCCTGGCCGACGTGGTGCTGGTCGCGGCGGGCACGGTGCGGACCGAGGGCTACGGGCCGATGGTGCTCGGCGACGAGGCCGCGGCGGCGCGGACGGCGGCCGGGCTGCCTCCGCATCCGGTGTTCGCGATCGTGTCGGGGTCGCTGGACCTCGATCCCGGGTCGCGGATCTTCACCGAGGCGCCGGTGCGGCCGATCGTGGTGACGACCGGGGCGTCGCCGGAGCGGCGGCGCGCGGAGCTGGCCGAGGTCGCGGACGTGCTGGTCTGCGGCGAGGACGCGCTGGACGCGGGACGGATGCGCGCGGCACTCGTCGAGCGCGGGCTCGGCCGGATCCACTGCGAGGGCGGACCGGGCCTCCTCGGCACACTGCTGGCCGCGGACGCCCTCGACGAGCTGTGCCTGACGATCAGCCCGTCCCTCGAGTCGGGCGACGCCGGCCGCATCGCCCGGGGCGTCGCGACTCCGCGCGACCTGCGCCTGGCTCACGTGCTGGCTGCCGGCGACACCCTCCTCCTCCGCTACCTGCGCTGACCGTTCGCGAGATGCCACTTGTGCACGCGACACGCCGAGGAGAGCGTGCACACGTGGCATCTCGCGGGAGGGTGGAGGGATGAGCGGGCCGGATCTGAGCAGGCAGACGTCGATGGCGGGGGTGCGGGTGCCCGAGGTGGCGAGCGCGCTCAACGGGGGAGTCGCGCCGGAGCTGGTGTGGCGGAACCAGCTGGACGGTCTGACCTTCCGGGTGCGGGACGGGTACCTGAAGTGGAATCCGCGGGCGAGCGGCGTCGATCTCGGGCGGGAGGCGGCGCGGCTCAAGTGGCTCGCCGGACGGCATCCGGTGCCGCGGATCCTCGAGCGCGGCGAGGACGCCGAGGCGCAGTGGCTGCTGACGGCGCCGCTCGACGGCGCGAGCGCTGTCGCTCCGGAGTGGATCGCGCGGCCGGAGGAGGCGGTGCGGGCGATCGCGGCGGGACTGCGGGCGGTGCACGCGCTGCCCGTGGCCGAGGTGCCCGCGGCGCTGCGCGGGGACTCGTGGTTCGACCGGCGACCCGCGGCGCTCGGCGCGGCTCCGGCGATGGACGAGCCCGTCGTCGTGCACGGGGACGCCTGCGCGCCGAACACCCTGATCGGTGTCGACGGGCGCTGGTGCGCCTCCGTCGACGTCGGCGATCTCGGCGTGGGCGACCGCTGGGCCGACCTCGCGGTCGCGGTGGTCAGCCTCGGCTGGAACTACGGCGAGGGCTGGGGGCCGCTGCTGCTCCGCGAGTACGGGATCGAGCCGGACGAGGAGCGGGCGCGGTACTACCGGGAGCTGTGGGGGCTCGAGTCCTGAGCCGAGTGCGACTCGGGAGCTCGGCCATGGTGATCGAGTAGCCCGCGGAGCGGACGTATCGAGATCCGCCGGCATCGGAACAGGGGTCTGCAGTCTCGATACGCCCCTGCGGGCCTACTCGACCAGCATGGGGGGCGCTGCCGCGTCCTTTTCGGGGTCAGTCCTTCGCGGCCGCCTTCTCGGAGTCCTTGGCGGCGTCGTCGTCCTGGGACGGGCCCTTCTGGCCGCGGTTCTCGCTGGAGAGGCGCAGCCAGCGGCCGTCGCGGACGTCCTTCTCGTGCACGGCGGCCTTCTTGTCGCTCGCGGCGGTGTCGCGCGGGGGCAGCTGGATGGTCTCCTCCGCCTCGATGCCGGCCTGGAGCTCACGGCCGCGCTCGAGCTCGGCGTCGAACTCGGCGCCGAAGAGCAGGGCGATGTTGGTGATCCAGATCCAGAGCAGGAAGACGATCACGCCACCGAGCGAGCCGTAGGTCTTGTTGTAGTTGGAGAAGTTGGCGACGTAGAACGCGAAGCCGACCGAGGCGAGCAGCCAGATGGCGAGCGCCAGGATCGACCCGACGCTGATCCAGCGGAACTTCGGCTGGCGGATGTTCGGCGCCCAGTAGTAGAGGATCGCGATGGTCAGCACCGCGATGATCACCAGCACCGGCCACTTGGCGATGTTCCAGACCGACAGCGCGGCGGGGCCGAGACCGACGACGTCGCCGACGGCGCTGGCGACCGGGCCGCTCAGCACCAGGATGAGCGCGGCGACGACGATCAGGATCACGGTGACGACGGTGACGCCGAGCATGGTCGGGCGCAGCTTCCAGAACGGGCGGCCCTCGTCGATCTCGTAGACGCGGTTCATCGCGCGGCCGAAGGCGCCGACGTAGCCGGAGGCGGACCAGAGCGCGCCGACGAGACCGGTGACGAAGGCGACGCCGGCGGCCGGGGAGTTCACCAGAGACTGGATCGGGTCGCGGAGCAGGTCGACGACCTCGGCGGAGGCCAGGTTGCCGACCAGGTCGAGCACGGTCTGCGTGGTCGCCTGCGCCTGGCCGAAGAGGCCGAGGACGGAGACGATGGCGAGCAGCGCCGGGAACAGCGCCAGGACGGCGTAGTAGGTGAGCGCGGCGGCGAGGTCGGTGCACTGGTCGGCGCCGAACTCGCGTCCGGTCTTCTTCAGGACGTAGAACCAGGAGCGCTTGGTGATGTCGGTGACGTCGTCGGGCTTGCGCGCGTCGTCGGGCTCGGGCGCGGTCTTCTCGCGGGTCGTGCTCTTCTCGGCCATGCCGCCACGCTATTGCCCTGGGCGAGAGAACGGTGGCCCCTTGACGCCGAGCCGCCCGATCCGGGAGGGGAGCGCTCTCAGACAGCGCCGTCGACCCAGTGCCCGCGGGCCGTGCTCCCGCGCCGGCGCCTCGGACGGTGCCTCAGGCGGTGCCTCAGGCGCTGCGGCCCTGGCGGCTCGCGGCGAGGATCCCGAAGGCCAGGAAGGAGCAGGTCGCGGTGAGCACGATCAGCAGCGGGGCGTCCCAGCCGCCGCTGACGTCGTGCGCGAGGCCGACCACGGTCGGGGCGGTGGCCGCGACGGCGTAGCCGAGGCCCTGCACGGTGGCGGACAGCCGCGAGGCGTGCCGGTCGGAGCGGGAGAGGCGCACGAGCAGGACGAAGACGACGGTGATGCCGCCGCCCTGCGCCGCGCCGCCGAGGAGGCACCAGAGCGCCCAGAGCGACGGGGCGAGCAGCAGTCCGAGAGGAACAGTGCACCAGAGCGCGCCGATCAGGACGATGCTGCCGAGCGGCCGGACCCGGCGGACCACCAGCGGGACGCCGATCGCGCCGATGATCGCGGCGATCTGGAAGACGGAGGAGCTCGCTCCGGCCGCCTCGATCGAGAAGCCGTTGCGGTCGACCAGGAGCGAGGGCAGCCAGGCGGTGACGCCGTAGTAGGAGAAGGCCTGACTGGCGAAGCAGACCGCGAGCGCGAGCACGGTGGCGCTGCGCCAGATCCGGGGCGCCGGCTCCTGCGGTCCGCGCGCGGCCGGCGGGCGCGGGGCGGGGCGGAGAGCGCGGGCGGGTCCGCGGGCGAGCAGCCAGCCGGCGAGGGCCAGGACGTTGAGCACCAGCCAGGCGAGCAGTGCGCCGCGCCAGCCGAGGACGAGGGCGAGCGGCGCGGTGCCGAGCGAGGTGATGGTCGAGCCGATGTTGAGCGCGGCGGTGTAGACGCCGGTCGTGAGGTCGACGCGCTCGGGTGCGACGTCGCGGCGGATGACGACGGGGACCACGACGTTGCCGATGGTGATGAAGACGCCGATGAGGATCGTGCCGGCGACCACGGAGACCACGTCGCCGGCCGAGCGCAGGATCGTGCCGAGGGCGACGCCGAGCACGGTGACGGTCACCGCGGCGTCCGGCCCGACCCGGCGGATCACGAGCAGGGCCAGCGGCGTGGCCAGGGCGAAGCAGAGCACCGGGATGCTGGTGAGGACGCCCGCCTGGCCGGAGGAGAGTGCGAGGTCGCCGCGGATCGCGTCGATGACGGGAGCCACGGCCACGATCGGGCCGCGGAGGACCAGCGCGACCAGGGCGACGGCGACGACGAAGAGCCAGGGGGCGCTCCGCCGCGTCACGCCGGTCAGCTGGAGAGCCCGGCGGCGCGTGCCAGGAAGGACAGCACTCCGAAGACGATGCCGATGACACCGGTGATCAGGCCCGCGGTGGCGAAGCCGCGGCCGCCGAGCTGCGCGGAGGCGGCCCGGCCGCGGACGCCGAAGACGATCGCGAGGATCGACGGGACGAGCAGCGGGTTGATCACGATGCTGGCGATGCCGAGGACGAGGCTCGCGATCGCGAGGGAGTTGCGGCGCGCGGGGGCGGCGCCGTAGCCGGCGGCCGGGCCGTAGCCGGGGGCCGGGCTGTAGCCCGGGGTGACCGGGTACTGCGGGGCGGCTCCGTAGCCGGGGGCGGCCCCGTAGCCGGGCGCGGCTCCGTAACCGGGGGTGGCGGGCTGCTCGGGCTCGGGCGTCCCGTAGGCGGGAGCGGGCGGCACGGCGGGGCGCGAGCGATCCGTCCAGGCCGCTCCGTCCCAGTAGAGCTCGGCGCCGAGGTCGGCGGGGTGCGGGTACCAGCCGGGCGCGGGAAGAGGGGCGGAGTCGTCGGGCATGCGCTGATTCTAGGACGGCGGCGCGGAGCAGCGCGGCCGGGCGGCGGGACCGGGAGCGCGGTCCCGCCCGGTCGCCGCGGGGTGCGGGACCGCGGCGCACGGCAGGATGGACCCGTCGAGCGGGTTCGCCGCGCGGCCGCCGGAGGAGGAGCCATGGGCTGGAGCATCGTCGAGGTCGAGTGGGCGGACCCCCGGGCCGAGAGCCTGCGGTCGGCGCAGCGGGTCGAGCTGGACGAGCGCTACGGCTCGGACGACCACGAGCCGGGGACGCCGCCGTCCGCCGAGGACGTGCCGGTGTTCCTCGTCGCCGTCGACGAGGGCGGCGCCGCCGTGGCCTGCGGCGGGCTGCGCCCGCTGCCGGACTCGCTGCTCGGGCCGGACGTCGTCGAGGTGAAGCGGATGTTCGTCGACCGGGCCGCCCGCGGCTCCGGAGTCGCCGGGGCCGTGCTCGCCGCGCTGGAGGACAGGGCCCGCGAGCGCGGGACGGTCCGCCTGGTGCTGGAGACGGGCACGCTGCAGCCGGACGCGATCCGGTTCTACACGCGGCAGGGCTACGCGCCGATCCCGCTGTTCGGCTCGTACCTCGGCTCGGAGCACTCGGTCTGCTTCGGGCGCTCGCTGCGGCCGGCGCGCATCGAGGCGTCGGCGGACGTCGATCCGCGGGCCGAGGTCGGCGACGGGACGCTGGTCTGGCACCTGGCCCAGGTGCGCGAGCAGGCCCGGGTGGGCCGGGACTGCGTGATCGGCCGGGGCGCGTACCTCGGCCCGGGCGTCGTCGTGGGCGACCGCTGCAAGATCCAGAACCACGCGCTCGTCTACGAGCCGGCCGTGCTCGGCGACGGGGTGTTCGTCGGCCCCGCAGTGGTGTTCACGAACGACCTGCGGCCCCGCGCCGTCACTCCGGACGGGACGCTGAAGTCGGCGGACGACTGGCACGCCGTCGGGGTCGTGGTGGAGGAGGGCGCGGCGATCGGCGCCCGGGCCGTCTGCGTCGCTCCGGTGCGGATCGGCGCCTGGGCGATGGTCGCGGCCGGCGCCGTGGTGGCCGCCGACGTGCCGCCCTTCGCCCTCGTGGTCGGCGTGCCCGCCCGGCGGGTCGGCTGGGTCGGGCGGGCCGGTGCGCGACTCGAGGCGGCCGGAGACGGTGCGGACGGCGCTCTCTGGCGCTGCCCGGAGACCGGCGAGGAGTACGTCGAGCGCGACGGGGTGCTGAGCCGGGTCTGAGGCCCGCGCCTGCCCCGTACCGGGCCCGGCCCGCACGGCGTCCGGCGCCGCGGCTCGCTCAGCTGCGGTGCGGGGTGAGCCCGCTCCGGTCGGGGACGGGGTCGCGGTGCCGGACCAGGGCGGGCGGGGTGCCGTGCCCGGAGTGCGGGGCGGCGCGGAAGGCGGGCGGGGCGTCGTGCGCGGAGGTCACCGCGCTCGGCGCGGCGATCGGGAGGCGCGGAGACGGTGCCGCCGCCGTCGAGGTGCCGGCCGGGGCGCCCCGTCGTCCGGCGCGCCGGCCGTCGACGGCGCGGGCGATCGAGATCGCGCCGAAGAGCAGCACCACGCCGCCGACGGCGACCATGATCACCGCGCGGAGCCGGTCCGAGATCTGCTCGACGGCCTTGCCGGGCGTCTGCACCTCGAGCGCGGTGAAGAGGTAGCGGTCGTCCGCGCCGTTGATCGTCTGCATGCTGCGCAGCGTGTCGACGAGCCGGTCGCCGAGCGCCGTCGTCGTGGCGAGCGAGCCGTCGGCCGTCGGGGCGTCGGCGGTCACGCTCAGCAGCAGCCCCTGGCCGGCCCAGGCCGAGCGCTCGACCGCGAACTGGGTGCTGAGACCCTGCGCGGCGAGCGCGTCCGCGGTGTCGTCGCTGTTCATCACGGTGACGAGCACCTGGGCGGCGAGCGAGTTGTCCGAGGAGCGCAGGTACGGGTTGTCGGAGTTCAGGGCGGCGAGGGCCGGGTCGGCCTCCAGCTCCGCGGTGGAGGGCAGCTTCGGATTGACCAGCGCGTAGGTCGCGGTCGAGGCGTAGGTGCGCGGTGAGAGGACGAGGACGTACGCCATCGCGGCGACGGTGAGCACGAGGACGACGCCGGCGAGGAGCCGGTGGCGCCAGAGGGTGCGGAGAACGGAGACGGGGTCCATCAGGACAGCCTTTCTTGGACGTAATCGATCGCGCCGCGGGCGGGGACGGAGGCGTCCGTGCTCAGGGCGGAGGGGAGTCCGAGCTCGGCGCGGACCAGGAGCCAGCAGCTCCCGGACAGGCCGAGCACGAACGGGTACAGCAGGGCGAACACCGGGAAGCCCAGTGAGTCGAAGGTGGCGGAGGCGACCGCGGCGACCGTCGCGGAGGCGGCGACGCTCCCGGTCAGGGCGCGCAGGCGCGGGTCCCGGGCGAACTGGGCGGCGATCAGCCCGAAGAGGGCCGGGACGCCGAAGTAGGCGAGCACCGCGACGGCGCCGAGGAGGCCGAGCGTGATGGCGGCGCCGAGGTACTGGTTGTCGAGGATGAGCAGGGCGCTGTCCGGGAGGTAGGTGCCCGGGCCGGTGCCCAGCAGGGGCTGGTGCGCGACGAGGGCCGCCACGCGCGGGTAGTTGTCGAGGCGGTTCGTGATCGAGGAGTCGCTGGTGCCCGCGCCGATCGAGCCGGTGAGAGTGCCGAGCAGGCCCGGCGTGGTGACGAAGAACGCCGCGACGGCGACGGGCGCGATCACGTAGCCCCACCTCCGGGCGTAGGCGGGGAGGAAGACCGCGCAGACCACCGCGCCCACCACCAGGGAGAGCACCCCCGACCGCGAGACCGTCAGCGCCAGGGCGACGACCAGCAGCACGCAGGAGGCGGCGCGGAGGAACCGCGGAGACGTCCGGTCGTACAGCAGCCGCCAGACGGCGAGCGGCAGGAGCATCGCCGAGACGACCGCGAGCTCGATCGGGTGGAAGGTGGTGCCCGCGACCCGGGTGAGCCCGTCCCGGTCCTGGAACGGCGTGCTGCCGCCGTTGTCGACGAAGCCGACCATGACGCTCCGGATCCACTCGACCGGGTCGACGTGGGCGGTGAACTGGATGATCGCCACGATCGCGCAGAGCGACGCCGCGTTCACGAGGGAGCCGAGCAGCACCCGCGCGTCCTCGAGGGTGCGCACGCTCTGGGTGGTGACCAGGGCGATCCCGGCGGAGGCGAGCAGCAGCAGCAGCCAGCGGTCGGCGCTGAGCTGCCCCTCGCCGGTGCGCGGGATGGTGTCGTTCACGGCGTAGCGGACGTAGGACGCGATGCTCACGAGCAGCAGCAGGGTGAGCGCGGCCCGCCCCGGGTGGCGCATCGGGATCGGGTCGTGCAGCCCCAGCAGGGCCGACGCCGCCCACGCGCCGGTCAGCAGCAGCGCGAGCACCATCGCGACCGAGCCGGACGCGCCCAGGGGAGCGAGCACCTGATCCGCGGGGAAGAGGAACAGCGCGTAGGCGACCAGGCGCAGCAGCGTCGGGGGCCCGGTCCGCTCGATCATGACGGCCACGGGTCAGGCCCCCGACTGCGCGGAGGAGGCCCGGCGGGTGGTCTCGTCGCGGGTCCAGCCCGCCGTCTGCCGCTCCGGCAGCCGGCTGGCGAGGGCGAAGCAGAGGTAGACGGCGGCGTCGGCGAGCGCGAGCGGACCCCGGGCGGCCCGCAGCACCTGCACGGCGGTGCGGGACGAGCGGCGCTCGCCGCCGGGGGTCGCCGCCGCCAGCTGCGCGCTGCCGCGCTGGGTGCGGCGCAGGACGCCGAGCAGGCTGGTCGCGCTCCGGGGCACCTGCACCACCGCTGGGGCGGTGGCGACGACGGCGCGCTCGGCGACGGAGAACCGGCCGTCGACGAACTCGTCGTCGGCGATCAGCGCGGGGAAGGTCCCGATCCGCTCGTGTCCCGGGCCGCTGACGGCGTAGCCGCCGGCCCCCCAGAGCGCGGTGTGCAGCGAGGCCGTGCGCGAGCGGGCGCGGTAGTAGGCGCGGACCAGCGGGTCGGCTCCGGTCGCGTCGTAGACCGCGGTCGGCCGGGCGGCGAGCAGCCCGCCGCGGGTGACGGCGTCGAAGACGTTCCATACCGCGTCCGGCGTGACACCGACGTCCGCGTCGAGGTAGAGGCGCGGCCAGGTGGCGGCCGCCGCGTCGCCCGCGTTCAGGGCCGCGGTCTTGGACGCCTCGGCGATCTCGACCACGGTGACGCCGGCGAAGCTGCGCGCGATCTCGGCGGTGGCGTCGGTGCAGGCGTTGCAGACGACGATCACCTCGAGGGCGCCGCTCGCGGCCGCGGCGGCCAGCGGCGCCAGGGTGCGGGCGATCACCGCCTCCTCGTCGTGCGCGGGGACGACGACCGAGCCGCTCGGGTGCGGTGCGGCGAGCGGGCGGGCGAGCGCGCCGGAGGGGAGCGAGGCGAGCCGGGCGCCGACCGCGACCGCGAGGGCCGCGTGCCGGTGCTCGCGGCCTCGGGCGCCGGGGAGGGCGCTGCGGGCCGACTCCGCCGCCAGCACGACGAGACGGAAGGTGCTCGAGTACAGCGCGCCGTGGAACTTCTGCACGTAGCGCACCCGGTTCACGGCGAGCAGCGCGGCGAGGGCGGTGGAGGAGCCGGAGCCGCCGCCGTCGTGCACGACCTGCGCGGCGGGCTCGAACCAGGCCTCGGCGCCGAGGTCGCGGGCGCGGCGGAAGTAGTCCGTCTCCTCGGAGTAGAGGAAGAACCGCTCGTCCCAGTCGCCGAGGCGGGCGGCGACCAGCGCGTCGATCAGCATCGCGGCGCCGGTGGCCCAGTCGATCCGGTGGGCGTGCCGGTAGCTCTCCGGGTCGCTGTCGGTCTCGCTGGAGAACGCGGGGCGGTCGAGGACCTTGTCGCCGAGCAGTGCGTCGCCGAGGGCGCGCAGCCGGGTCGGCTCGCGGCGGAGCGAGCGCGACGGGGCGCCCGCGGCGTCGAGCAGGAGCGGCACGACGATGCCCGCGGAGGAGGAGTCCATCCGCGCCAGCAGCGTCGAGACGGCGCCGGGCAGCACGACCAGATCGGGGTTCAGCACGAGCAGCGCGCCCGCGTCGCCCGCGTGCCGCCGGGCGATGTTGATCGCGGCCGCGTAGCCGACGTTGGCCCCCGCATCGACGGCGACGACGTCGGGGTGCGCCGCCGCGAGGGCGAGCGAGCCGTCGTCGGAGGCGTTGTCGACGACGACCACGCGGATCCGGACGCCGGTCGCGGCCTCGGCGCGCAGGCTCGTCAGCAGGCGCTCCATCGTCGCGGCCGAGCGGTAGCTGATGACGAGGGCGGCGACGTCGGCGCGCTCGCCGGCTCCGACGAAGCGGGCGCTCCCGCCGGGCAGGACCACGGGCAGCACGGGGGACGGAGCGGCGGGCTGCGCGGCCCTGCCGAGCACGGGGCCGCGCTGCGGGGTGGTCGAGCTGTGCCGGCGCAGGCTCGCGTAGGCGAGCGGGCCCTCGACGAGGTAGCGGCGCGCGAGGCGGCGCGGCTCGAGGGCGAGGCGCCAGAGCCACTCCACGCCGCGGTCGGCGACCCACTGCGGCGCCCGGCGGACGGAGCCGCCGAGGAAGTCGACGGCCGCGCCGAAGGCCAGCAGCACGTGCGCGCCGGTGCGCGGGCCGTGCTCGTCGATCCAGAGCTCCTGGCGGGGCTTGCCGAGTCCGACGATGAGGAGGTCGACCCGCGCGCCGCGGATCGACTCGACCAGCGCGGCGTTGGCCGCGGGGTCGGCGAGCTCGGCCCGGGACGGCGACCAGAGTCCGGCCATCACCAGGTCGGGCCGCTCCTCGGAGAGCCGGGCGCGCAGCCGGGACTGCGCGGCCTCGGAGCCGCCGAGCACGCCGACGCGCACGCCGTCGGTCGCGGCGCGGTCCAGCAGCGGCCCGATCAGGTCGCTGCCGGCCAGGCGCGGCCAGGAGACGCCGGTGAGGCGCTCGGCCTGCTTGGCGATCGGGCTGCCGTCGATGAGGGAGAGCCACTCGACCGGGCGCGCCGGGACGTCCAGCGGCGCGTCGGTCCACTCGGTCTCGCCCTCGGCCACCGGGACCAGGACGAGGGTCGGCGCCTCGGCGACCGGCAGGGCGCGGCGCTCGAGCACGTGCTGCCAGCGTCCGCCGTGGCCGAAGTGGTTGACGTGGTCGACGTTCACGGAGAGGACGCCCAGCGGCGCGTCGTGCAGGGCGGCGGCGCGGTCCGCGATGGTGCGGACCGCCTCCTCGTGCCGGGCGAGATCGACGGGGCTGCCGCCGAGGACGACCCGGCGGTGGGTTTCGAGGGTCATGGGTCAGCTCTCCGATCGAGCGGGGGCGAGTGAGGGGACGAGTGCGGGGGCCGGGACCGGGGCCGCGGTGCGTGCCGGGCCGGCGAGGGTCGTCCGGGCGAGCTCGTCGAGGACGACGCGCTCGACGACCTCCTGGGCGACGCCCCAGCCGTGCCGGACGCCGGTGGCGACCTCGCGGCCGGGCCGGGCGGCGACGACCGCCCGGCCGAGCGCCTCCGCGATGCCCGCCGGAGTCGGGCGGGCCCAGCTCGCGCCGGGGTGCGGCAGGTCCGCGCGGGCGTCGACGGCGTCGTTCACCACCGCGACGGCGCCGCAGGCGAGCAGCTCCTCCGCCACCAGCGAGATGTTGGTGAAGGAGAGGGCGATGCCGGCCGAGCAGCGGTTGTAGAGGGCGGCGAGCTCGCTCGGCGCGAGGGTGCCGTGCTCGATCACCGGCACGTCCCACGCTCCGGGCGCCGTGCCGTAGACGTGGATCGGCACCTCGGGGTGCTCGGCGTGGAAGAGCGCGAGCGCCCGCCTGCCGAGCAGGTAGCCGCGCCGGTCGGCGGCGGGCTTGGCGTAGAACACCACGCCGGAGCGCTCGCCGTCGGGGTTGTCCAGCGTGTAGGTGGTGGTGTCGCAGCCGAACGGCGCGAGGTCGCTCCCGACGCCGAGCGCGTCGAGGTGCGAGCGCACCATCTCGCCGAGGGCGATGGTGCGGAAGCCGAACCGGTAGCTGTCCTCCGCCAGGGCCGCGAGGGTCCCGCGCGGGTGGAAGAACGGCTCGTAGTCCTGCACGAAGTACAGCCGGGCCATCGGCGCCGTTCCTCGGGTGGCGAGCACGTGCGCGGTCTCCCAGGAGGTCGCGACGGCCGCGTCGACTCCCGTGACGCCGTCGTCGGCGCTGCGGATGTCCACGTCGAGCCACGGCCAGCCGGCCCGGATGATCGCGGCGCGGGTCTCGAAGTCGGCCCCGTGCCGGTCGTAGAGGAAGAGGGTGCAGCGGTGGCCGCGCTCGACCAGGCCCTGCACCATCCGGAACAGGGTGGTGTGGCCGCCGGAGCCGCGGTCGGGCGGGGTGCAGATCCAGCCGATCGACGCGGGGCCCTCGGCGCGGGCCGGGGCGCCGGGCAGGTGGAGGAGACCGGAGTCGGCGATGTCGCCGGGGAGCAGCGGCATGTCGAGCTCGCGGACGCCGACCCGGTCGCCGAGCGAGCGGACGGCGCGCTGCAGCAGATCGCGGCCGCCGGTGCTCCGCAGGCGCCGGACGAGCTCGCGGGGGACGCGGGAGGCGCGCATCAGAAGCTCCCCTCGCGGTGCCAGCGGCGCCAGGACCGGTCGGTGCGCAGGCGCCGCAGCACCCGCTCCAGCAGGAAGCGCGGGGAGAAGCGGTCGCTCGGCGCGCTCAGCAGCCGCGACTGCAGGCGCTCCCACTCGGGCAGCCGGGCCGCGTCGCCGTAGACCTGGTGCGCGAAGCCGAGGTGCTCCTCGAGGTCCGCCGCGGTGGCGCCGCCGCTGTCGAAGCGCTGCGCGCCCTTGACGAGGGCGTCGCGGGCGAGGGCCCGCCGGGCGAGGTGCTCGAGCTCGTCGCGCCGCCCGAGCGGTCCACCGGGATCGGCGAAGAAGGTCTCGAAGGCGAGCAGCCGCTCGCGCAGGTCGTGCAGCGGCGTCACGGTGTCCGAGCGGCTGCCCGCGTGCTCGCGGTGCCAGGCCTGGTCGACGCCCTGGATGTAGGCGACGTCGGACGCGGCCGAGAGGCGCAGCCAGAGCTCCATGTCGTAGGTGTGCGGCAGCGGCCGGGGCCAGCCGACGCGGTCGAGGACGGACCGGCGCACGAGCACCTCGGGCGAGGTGATCACGTTGAGCCCGGTGCGGCAGCGCTCGTGCAGCCAGTCGCCGCCGGACCAGAGCAGCCACGACGTCGGAGTCGTCCGCGCGGTCGGCAGCACCGACCCGTCCGGGAAGTGCACGGGGTGGCCGTAGACCAGCCCGACCGACGGGTGCGCGCGGGCGACGGCGACCGCGCGGGCCAGGGCGCCCGGGGCGATCACGTCGTCGGCGTCGAGGTACCAGGAGAACTCGCCGGTCGCCACGGCCAGCGCGGCGAGCACACTGCCGACGGGGCCGAGGTTCCGCGGGTTCGCCAGCACCAGGACGCGGTCGTCGCCGGCCGCGATCGAGCGGGCCACTGCGAGCGAGTCGTCGGTGGAGCGGTCGTCGACGATCACCAGCTGCACGCGGACGCCCGTCTGGCCGAGGGCGCTCGCCGCGGCGGCGGGCAGGAACTGCGCGTAGTCGTGCAGCGGGATGAGGACCGAGACGGTGGCGTCGGAGGTGTCGACGTCCTCGACCGGCACCGTGCGACCGCGCCGGGTCCCCGCAGCGACGGCGGTCGTCACGACAGCACCCCCGCCGGGCTCGGGGCCGCGGAGGTCGTGCTCCGCAGCGCGGCGATCAGCGACTCCGCCACGTACTCCTGCTGCGCCGCGGTGATGCCGGGGAACAGCGGCAGCGTCAGCAGCTGCCCGGCGAACGCCTCGGCGCGCGGCAGCGAGCGCGGGCGGCCGGTGGCGGGGAGGAACGGGGCCAGCAGGTGCACCGGGGTCGGGTAGTGCACGCCGGTCGCGACGCCCGCGTCCGCGAGCGCGGCGCGCAGGCGCTCCCGCTCCGGGGTGCGCACGACGTAGAGGTGGTGCACGTGCTCGTTGCCCGGCGCGGTGCGGGGGAGGACCAGCCCGTCGACGCCGTCCAGGAGCTCGGCGTAGCGCGCGGCGGCGTCGCGGCGCTGCTGGTTCCACTCGTCCAGGTGCGCGAGCTTCGCGCTCAGCACGACCGCCTGCAGCGAGTCGAGCCGGGAGTTCGTGCCGACGACGTCGTGCCGGTAGGCGCTGAGGCCGCCGTGGTTGCCGAGCCGGCGGACGGCCGCGGCGAGCTCGTCGTCGTCGGTCATCACTCCGCCCGCGTCGCCGTAGGCGCCCAGGTTCTTGCCCGGGTAGAAGCTGGTGCCGGCGATGGCGCCGAGCGAGCCCGCGCGGGCGCCGAAGCGCCGGGCGCCCTGGGCCTGCGCCGCGTCCTCGACGATCCGCACCTCCTCGCCGAGCGCGGCGGAGAGCCGCTCCACCGGGGCGCACTGCCCGTAGAGGTGCACGGCCATCACCGCGCGGGTGCGGGGAGTGACGGCCTCCGCGGCCGAGTCGACGTCGATCAGGTAGTCGTCGTCGCAGTCGACGAACACCGGCCGGGCGCCGGCGCGGACGACGGCCTCGGCGGTCGCCACGAAGGTGTTCGCGGGGACGAGCACTTCGTCGCCGGGTGCGAGGTCGAGCGCCAGGAGGGCGAGCTCGAGCGCGTCGGTCCCGTTGCCGACCCCGATGGTGTGCCGCACGTCGCAGTACGCGGCGAACTCCTCCTCGAAGCGGGACACGTCCGGACCGCGGACGAACGACGAGTCCGCGAGCACGCGGTCGAAGCCCTCCCGGATCACGTCGGCGACGACGAGGTGCTGGAGGTGCAGATCGGCGAGCGGGACGATCGGCTCGGTGGTCATGACGGGTTCCTTCGGTCGGAGGTGAGCTCGCGGACCCGGCGCAGCAGCCAGGTCCGCAGGAGGAGGAGGTAGAGGACGCCGCCGATCGCGCCGCCCCCGAGGAGGGCGAGCCAGTCGGCGTCGAGCCCGACGGCGGCGAGGCCGATCGGGACGAGCAGCGCGGCACCGGCCGCGGCCGCCGCGGCGAGCGCTGGCGGCAGCAGGGAGCGGCCGACGGCGCGCAGGTCGACGTCGATCGAGCGCAGCAGCCAGGCGAAGACGGGACCGACCACGAGCGCGGCCACCCCGATCTGCGCCCAGGCCGCGCCGACGAAGCCGCCGCCCAGCACCGCCGGGACGAGCGCGAGCGTGAGCGCCGCGAACCAGACGCCCTGCACGATCGCGACGCGACCGGAGCCGCCCTTCGCGAGCGCCGCCGAGCTGAAGAGGTCGGCGACCACCCGCAGCGCGCCGACGACGCCGAGGAGCCCCAGCGCCGCCGCGGCGGGAGCCCAGCGCTCGCCGTAGACGACGTGCACGAGCGGGGCGGCCAGGGCGGCGAGCAGCGCGCCGAGCGGAGCGGCGAGCGCCCAGGTCAGCCCGGTCGCCGCGGCGACGGGCAGGGGGCGGCCGTCCTCGTGCGCCCGGGAGAACGCGGGCAGAGCGACGGAGCGGACCACCTGGCCCACCGCGGTCATCGGCCAGGTCGAGATGTTGAAGGCGAGGACGTAGTAGCCCAGCGCCACCGGATCGATCAGCCCGGCGATCACCACCTTGTCGGTGCCGAGCACGCCCCAGGAGATCAGGTTGGCGATCGCCACCGGCAGGCCGAAGCGCAGCGCGGAGGGGGCGATCGAGCGGTCCCAGCCCAGGCGCGGCCGCTCGCGGGCGGCGACGAAGAGCAGCACCATCGTGCAGGTCTGCGCCACGACGCGGGCGACGGCGAGCGCCAGCACCCCGGTCCCGGCGGCGAGCAGCGCGAGGGTGATCGCGGTGGAGACGACGAAGTCGACGGCTGCGATCAGGAAGAGCGGCCGCTGGGCGAAGCGGCGCTGCAGCGCGGCGTAGGGGACCACTCCGGCCCCGGCCAGCGGCAGGGTGATCGCGAGGACCGCCAGCACGCCGGCCGTCTCGGGCGAGCCCGTCGCCGCGGCGATCATCGGCGCCGAGGCCGCCATCGCCGCGCCGAGAGTCCCGCCGAGGACCAGGCCGAGCACGGCCACGGTCGGTGCGCGCCGCTCGGGCTCGCTCGAGCGGATCAGATCGGTGCTGAGTCCGAAGTCGGACAGCGCCATCAGCACGGACTGCACGGTGAGCGCGAGCGCGTAGACGCCGAAGGCCTCGGGAGCGAGCAGCCGGGCCAGCACGACGCCCAGGGCCAGGCTGCCGAGCCGGAGCGCGATCGTGCTGAGCGCGCTCCAGCCCAGCGCCGACGCGATGCGGTTCCGGCCCGCGGAGACCGGAGCGGACTCGACGGCGGTCACGAGAGCGGCCTCCGAGCGCGCTCGCCGGCGCGGACGAAGCGCCGCCACTCGGCCGTGTCCACGACCGCCGGCCAGCACTCGGCGGCGATCGAGGCGAAGCGGGCGCCCTCGGCCTGATCCTCGGGGCGCGCCGAGGCACGGCTGCGCAGCGCCCGCCCCATCGCCTCGTGGGCGAGGGCGCGGCCGGCGTTCGCGCGGCGGTCCCCGCCCTGCGCCCGGCGGCCGGACGAGTCGTGCCCGGCGCTGGTGAAGAAGTGCTCGATCGTGCCCCGGCGCTCGCGCAGCTCCGCCAGTGGGTCGGTGCTCGGCTGCGGGTGGCAGCGGGTCTGGACGACGCCGCTGATCCGGCCGATCCCGCCGAGCGCCGCGAGTCGCAGCCCGTAGTCGAGGTCGGCGGTGCGGGGGAGGTCCTCGGCGTAGCCGCCGAGAGCGTCGGCGATCGAGCGGCGGACCAGCACGGCGTGGTCGACCAGGAGGTCGGAGCCGTGGCGGCTCGTGCGCTCGATCCAGTCGGCCCCGCTCCACAGCGTCCACTCCACGCGCCCGGTGGCCGCGGTCGCGGGCCGGACCGAGATCTCGGCGTCGCCGTGCACGGCGCCCACCCACGGGTGCGCGGCCAGCAGGGCCGCCGCCCGCTCGAGCGCCCCGGCGGTGAGCGCGTCGGTGCTCGGCAGCACCAGCACGGACTCGCCGCGGACGAGCGCGAGGCCGGCGTTGCGGGCGGCGATCGTGCCGAGGCCGGCGGGCACCTCGAGCACGCGCACGCGCTCGTCGTCGACGACCGGATCCGCGTCCGTCACGACGACGACGTCCAGCCGGACGCCGCGCTGCGCGAGGACGCTCGCCAGCGCGGCGGTCGGCGACGCGCCGTCGACGGCCGCGATCACGACCGAGACGAGCGGCGCCGGGCCGGAGAGGGGGAGCACCGGCGACCGGTGCCCGCGGACGGCGCTCATGCGGACGCTCCTTCGAGAGTGCTGTCCGCACGCCGGACGGCGTCGGGCTCGATCCGCGGAGCCGCGGGCACGCCGAGCCAGGTCTCGCCGGCCGGCTGATCGCGCAGCAGCACCGCGCCCATGCCGAGCGTCGCCCGGCGGCCGATGCGCGAGCGCTCGCGGACGGAGGCGCCCATGCCCAGGTACGCCTCCTCGCCCACCCGCACCCCGCCGCCGAGGGTGACGCCGGCGCAGAGGGTGGCGAACGAGCCGATGCGGTCGCCGTGGGTGAGGGTCACGTTCGGCATGGCCACGACGTGCCGGCCGATCGCCACATCGGCGGTCAGCACGACGCCGGCGAGCAGGATGCTCCCCGCGCCGATCCGGCAGTCGTCGGGCACGTGGATGGCCGGGTGCACGATCCGCGCGTAGCGGTGGTCGTGCACGCCGAGCGCGCGGAGGCGGTCGACGATGCGCGCTCGGCCGCTGCCGTGGCCGACGCAGACGGCGATCTCGGCGCGGGGGTGCTCGGCGATCGCGTCGAGGCCGCCGATCACGGGGACTCCCGAGATCTCGGTGCCCCAGCGCGCGGCGCCGTCGTCGACCACGCCGATGACGCGGTGGCTGCCGCTCACGGAGAGGAGGGCGAGGGTCTCCCGCGCCAGTCCGCTCGCGCCGACCAGGATCAGCTCACGCACGGAGGACCGCCGTCTCGTGCTCGCGGGCCAGGCGCGACGGGGCCAGAACGGCCTCGATCACCCGGTCCTGGTCCTGCTCGGTGAGGGCGTGGAAGAGCGGCAGGATCAGCGTCCGGTCGGTCAGTCGCTCGGTGACGGGCAGCCGGTCCGCGTTCGGGTGCGCGCGGTACGGCGGCTGGCGGTGGGCCGCCATGATGCCGCGGCGGGCGGAGACGTCGCGGGAGGCGAGCTCGGCCATCAGGCCGTCGCGCTCGAGCGGGTAGTCGTCGCCGACCTCGATCCAGAACGACTGGAAGTTGCCCGTGCCGTGCTCCGGGTCGGTCACCGTGCGCAGGCCCGGGACGTCGGCGAAGGCCGCCGCGTAGCGGGCCGCGAGCGCCCGGCGGCGCTCGATCAGCGCCGGCAGCCGGCCGAGCTGCACGAGGCCGAGGGCGGCCTGCAGATCGGTCATCCGGAAGTTGAAGCCGACCTCGTCGTAGTGCTCCGGTGCGGCGAGCACGCTGCCGTGCCGGTCCGCCGCGGAGACGGACATCGAGTGCTCGCGCAGGCGGCGGGCGCGGGCCGCGAGGTCCGCGTCGTCCGTCGTGAGCATCCCGCCCTCACCGGTGGTGAGCAGCTTGCGCGGGTGGAACGACCAGGCGGTCAGGGCCGCGCCGGCGCCGACGGAGCGGCCGCGGTACCGCGAGCCCGCGCCGCAGGCGGCGTCCTCGAGGACGAGGATCCCGAGCGGGTCGCAGAGCGCGCGGATCGGCTCGAGGTCGACGGGCACGCCGCCCTGGTCGACCGCGATCACCGCGCGGGTGGCCGGGGTCAGCGCCGCGGCGATCGTCTCCGCGGTGACGTTGCCCGTGACCGGGTCGACGTCGGCGAAGACCGGCCGGCCGCCGGCGTGCACGACCGCGTTGGCGGTCGCGATGAAGGAGAAGGAGGGGACCACGACGTCGTCCCCGGCGCTCACGCCGCCGACCACCAGCCCGAGGTGCAGGGCCGTGGTGCAGCTGGACAGCGCGACCGCTTGGCCGACGCCCATCGCCTCGGCGAAGGCCGCCTCGAAGCGCGCGACCCGGGGGCCCTGCGCGATCCAGCCGGAGGCGATCACCTCGGCGAGCGCGTCGCTCTCCTCGGTGCCCAGCCAGGGGCGCATCACGTCGATGCGCCCGGTGCTCGCCGCGCCGGTGCTCACCGCGCTCATCGGGTCGCTCCGCTCAGGACGGCGGCGTCGAGCCGCTCGGCGCGCCACCACTCGACCAGCGAGCGCAGACCGCTCTCCAGGTCGTACGCGGTGACGAAGCCGAGCTCGTCGCGCGCCGCCCGGGTGTCGGCCAGGCGGCGGGTGACGCCGTTGACCGAGCGCGCCGGGGCGAAGACGACGTCGAGGTCGGACTCCATGACGTGCAGCAGCGTGCGGGCGAGCTCCAGCAGGCTGGTCTCGACCCCCGTGCCGATGTTGAACGCGCCGTCGCGGCCCGCCGTCGCCGCGACCACGTTGGCCCGCGCGACGTCGTCCACGTGCACGAAGTCCATCGTCTGCGCGCCGTCGCCCATGATCAGCGGCGGGACGCCCGCCTCGATCCGCTCCATCCAGCGCACGAGCACCTCGGTGTAGAGGCCGTGCACGTCCATCCGCGGTCCGTAGACGTTGAAGTAGCGCAGCGCCGTCGAGCGCAGGCCGTTCATCGCGCCGAAGCTGGTGAGCATGCCCTCCGAGAAGGCCTTCGCCGCGCCGTAGATCGTGTCGTTGGCGTAGGGGTTGTTGCTCTCCGGAGTGGGGAACTGCGTCGCGAGTCCGTAGACGGAGGCGCTGGACGCGGCCACGACCCGGCCGACGCCGTGCGCCGCCGCCGCCTCGAAGACGGTGAAGGAGCCCTGGGCGAGGACGTCGAAGGCCAGGCGCGGGTCCTCCGCGCACTGGGTGATCCGGATCGCCGCCTGGTGGAAGACGACGTCCTTGCCGCGGACGACCGAGTCGACCGTCGCGCGGTCGCGGATGTCGCCCTCGATCAGCCGGACCCGGCCGTCCGCGAGCGCGTGCTCGAGGTTCTGCCGGCGTCCGCGGACGAGGTTGTCGAGGACGTCGACCCGGCTGACGCCGGTGTCGAGGAGGCGGTCGACGATCGTCGAGCCGATGGTGCCGGCACCGCCGGTCACCAGGACCTCGGCGCCCTCGAGCGAGACGGGGGAGGGGGTCAGCTCAGCCACGACGCCTCCTCCAGGCGGACCGCCGGAGCGGTGGTGCGGCTGACCTGGCCGGCGTCGAGCAGCCGGTCGCTGACCTGCTCCAGGACACTGAGGACGCGCAGGGCGGCGCGGCCGTCGGTGCGGGGCGCGCGGCGCTCCGAGATCGAGGTCGCGAACTCCGTGACCATGTCGGCGAGCGGCTCGCGCTCGGGCAGGGCGGGCGACCAGGTGTCGCCGAGGCGGTAGGAGATCGCCGCGTCGTGGCGGGAGGTCCCGCCGCGGAGCGAAGTGCCGAGGTCGACGCCGCGGTCGAAGACGCTGAGGCGCTGCTGCGGGTTCACGTCGTCCCAGACCAGCGTGCGCTTCGAGCCGCCGATCACCATCCGGCGGATCTTGGTCGGGCTGAGCCAATTGACGTGCACGTTGGCGATGGCGCCCTGGCCGAGCGGGACGGTCAGGTAGCCGACGCAGGCGCGGCCGGAGCCGAGCGGGTCGGAGCCCTGGGCGGCGACGTTCCCGGGGCGCAGGCCCCCGGGGATGATGAAGTCGAGGATCGACAGGTCGTGCGGGGCGAGGTCCCAGAACACGTCGACGTCGGGCTGGATCAGACCGAGGTTGATCCGCACTGCGTCGACGAAGAGCACGTCGCCGAGCGAGCCGGCGGCGATCAGCTCCTTCATCTTCAGCACGGCGGGCGTGTAGCAGTAGGTGTGGTCGGCCATCAGCACCACGCCGGCGCGCTCGGCGGCGTTCACCATGTCGATCCCGAGCACGCTCGAGTCGGCGAGCGGCTTCTCCACCAGCACGTGCAGCCCCGCGGCGATCGCCGCCATGGCGATCGCGTGGTGGGTGCGCGCCGGCGTGGCGATGGCGATCGCGTCGAGCCCGGGCAGGTCGAGGACGTCCGAGAGCGAGCGCAGCACCGGCACGGAGCCGTTGGCGCGGGAGACGGCCTCCGCACGGACCGGGTCGAGGTCGCAGATCGCGACCAGGTCCCAGTCGGCGCTGGCGGAGAAGTTCCGGGCGAGGTTCGGGCCCCAGTAGCCGGCGCCGACGAGCGCGACGCGGAGCCTCCGGGAGGGGATGGTGGTGGTCATGGTGGGTTCCTTCGGGTGAGGAGGGCGGCATGCGGGCACGCCGAGGGGACCGGGCGCTCCCACCAGGGAGAAGGAGCGCGCGGACGAGGGGGACGGCGCGTCAGGGCGCGCCCGGGGACGGGACGGCGGGGAGAGCGCCGGAGGAGGAGAGAGAGGAGAGGGGAGGAGCAGCCGTGCGTCAGTACGCGCCGACCGGGCGCAGCATCACGCGCAGGGTCCGCCAGAGGATGAGCAGGTCGCCGGCCAGCGACCAGTTCTCGACGTAGTAGAGGTCGAGTCGGATCCCGTCCTCCCAGTCGAGCTCGGAGCGGCCGCCGGTCTGCCAGAGCCCGGTGATGCCGGGCTTGATGTAGAGGCGGCGGTTCACGACGTCGTCGTAGCGCTCCACCTCGCTGAGCAGCGGCGGGCGCGGGCCGACCAGGCTCATGCTGCCGCGCAGCACGTTCCAGAACTGGGGCAGCTCGTCGAGCGAGTACCGCCGCAGCACGCGGCCGAGCGGGGTCACCCGCGGATCGTCGCGCAGTTTGAACAGCAGGCCGGAGCCCTCGTTCGCCGCACTCAGCTCCGCAAGCCGCGACTCCGCGTCGATGCTCATCGAGCGGAACTTCAGCATGGTGAAGAGGTGCCCGGCGCGGCCGACCCGCTGCTGCCGGAAGAGCGCGGGCCCGGTGCTGTCGCGCCGGATCATGACCGCGAGCACGGCCAGCAGCGGCGAGAGCACCAGCAGCGCGAGGGCCGAGACGCTCACGTCGAGCACCCGCTTGAGCGCGTGGCGCGGACCGGAGTAGCGCGGCGGCTCGACCCGCATCAGCGGGAGTCCGTCCACCGGGCGCCAGTGGATGCGCGGTCCGGCGACACTGCTGAGTCCCGGTGCGAGCACCAGCTCGACCGCGAACGGCTCGAGCGCCCAGCAGAGCCGGCGGAGGTAGGCGTCGCCGCCGTCCACCTGACCGGCCACGACGACCGCGTCGGCGCGCTGCTCGACGACCGCCTGGGCGATCGTGTCGATCGCTCCGACGACCGGGATCGAGCGGCCCCGCACGGTGATCGAGCGCCGCGGGTCGGCGAGGAGCGTGCGCTCACCGCCGGTCGAGAGCGCGACGCCGACGACGTCGTACTCGACGCGGCCGCGCCGGCGGTCGATCTGCGTGACGATGTGCGTCACGTCACCGGCGCTGCCGACGACGATCACCCGGGACAGGGCGCGACCGGCCCGTCGCTCCCGGGCCAGGTGACCGCGGCTGAGGGCGTGCGCCGCCAGCATGCCGCCGAGCCCGACGGGCAGGGCGATGAGCACATGCACGCGCGGCAGGTCGACGTGGGTGAGGACCGAGGCGACGGAGGCGAGGCCGAACGTCGCGACCGTCGCCGAGAGCAGACGGCGGAACTCGTCCGCTCCCGCTCCGATGCGGTGCGCGAGGCGCCGCTGGGCGAGGAGGACGGAGCAGACCCAGAGGGCGCCGAGGACGCCGGCGACCACGAGGTCGGCCGAGCGCGCCTCGGCGGATCGCGCCTCGGCGGTCGAGCGCAGGCCGGCGGCCAGCGACACGGCCCCGAGCACGACCAAGACGTCCGCGGCCAGGACCCTCCGCGAGAAACGGCGTCGCCAGCTCGAGGCCTCCGCCGGCGGTGCCGGAACGAGGACGAGGGCGCGCGGATCGCGCTGAGGAGTCGGGGCCGCGGTGGAGACGGCGGTCACCGCGGTCTCCTGCTCTCACCGCCGCTCGTATGCCGGGTCGCCGGGGGGAGGCGACGGGGTCTCGAGGAGGGAGGGAGCCGTGTGGGCGCGCTGGAGGCGCGCACCAGTGGTGCATACAAAGGATCAACCTGCATTTCGGGTTTACAGGGAAGGGGGGTACTGCAGGGCGGGCTCGGAGGACGTCGCGGTTTCGGGGCCGCGATGCATCGTCGCCACGTCGGCACCGCTGTGACCGTCGTGCTCCCAGGATGAGCAGATCGGTCGAGGCGGGGCCTCGCGTCGGGGCGGCGCGGCACGACAGGGTTCGTGCGCTCCGGTCCCGGTGGTCGGGTGGTTCTCAGCCGAACATAGCGCTCCTGGCAACCCGGTGCGTGGCCCCAGTAAGGGGGTCGTAGAAGGAGTGACATCCTCGACCGTCTCCCGGGCGTTCCTCAGCGATCCTCCTAGAATCGTCCCGGTGCCGGGAGCGCGATCGGGTCGCGCCCCGGTGCCAGGGGAGCACTGCCGCCCCCGATCGCCAGGAATCGAGACGGGGCGCGGGAATCCCTGCGCGGCCCGGGAGGTCACCTCCCGGGCCGCGTCGCCGCGTCGAGCCGGCCGCGCCGGAGACTAAAGTCGAGGGGTCCCCCAGCCCCAGAGGAGCACCCGCGCGTGTCGAACGCATCGTCGAACGTCCCCGAATCGTCCCGTCCCACCGCCGACGCCGCCGTCGTCACCGAGGCCGGCACGGGGTTCACGCACTTCACCGACCGGGCGGTCGTCGCGATCCGCGTCAACGGCGAGCTGAAGGACCTGGCCGCCGACGTCGTCCCCGGCGACAGCATCGAGCCCGTCCTGATCTCCTCGCCCGACGGCCTGAGCATCCTCCGCCACTCCGCCGCGCACGTGCTCGCGCAGGCCGTGCAGCAGAGCAACCCGGAGGCGAAGCTCGGCATCGGCCCGCCCGTCACCGACGGCTTCTACTACGACTTCGACGTCACCGAGCCCTTCACGCCCGAGGCGATGAAGGCGCTCGAGAAGGCGATGGACCGCATCATCCGCCAGGGCCAGCGCTTCGTGCGCCGCGTCGTCACCGAGGACGAGGCGCGCGCCGAGCTGTCCGCCGAGCCGTACAAGCTCGAGCTGATCGGCCTCAAGGGCGCGGGCGCCGACGGCGAGTCGGTCGAGGTCGGCGGCGCCGAGCTCACCATCTACGACAACGTCGACCCCCGCACCGGCGAGACGGTGTGGAAGGACCTCTGCCGCGGCCCGCACCTGCCCAACACCCGGATGATCGGCAACGGCTACGCGCTGACCCGCAACGCCGCGGCCTACTGGCGAGGTTCGGAGAAGAACCCGCAGCTGCAGCGCGTCTACGGCACCGCGTGGCCCACGAAGGACGAGCTGCGCGCGCACCAGGCCCGCCTCGAGGAGGCCGCCCGCCGCGACCACCGCAAGCTCGGCCACGAGCTCGACCTCTTCTCCTTCCCGGACGAGATCGGCTCCGGTCTCGCGGTCTTCCACCCCAAGGGCGGCATCATCCGCTACGAGATCGAGCAGTACATGCGCGAGCAGCTGCTCGCCCACGACTACGAGCTCGTCTACACGCCGCACATCACCAAGGGCGACCTCTTCATGACCAGCGGCCACCTGCAGTGGTACGCCGAGGGCATGTTCCCCCCGATGCACCTCGACGAGCTGCAGGACGAGGACGGCACCGTCACCCGCCAGGGTCAGGACTACTACCTGAAGCCCATGAACTGCCCGTTCCACAACCTGATCTTCCGCTCGCGCGGGCGCAGCTACCGCGAGCTGCCGCTGCGCCTGGCCGAGTTCGGCACCGTCTACCGCTACGAGAAGAGCGGCACCCTGCAGGGCCTCACCCGCGTCCGCGGTCTCACCCAGGACGACGCGCACATCTACGTCACCCAGGAGGACGTGTCGGCGGAGCTGACCCGCAACCTCGAGTTCGTGCTCCAGGTGCTGCGCGACTACGGCCTCGACGACTTCTACCTCGAGCTCTCCACCAACGAGGAGGGGAACCCGAAGTTCGTCGGCGACCCCGAGCAGTGGGAGTCGGCGATCGAGTCGCTGCGCGCCGTCGCCGTCGAGTCCGGCCTCGAGCTGGTCCCCGACCCGGGCGGAGCCGCGTTCTACGGCCCGAAGATCTCGGTCCAGGCGCGCGACGCGATCGGCCGCACCTGGCAGATGTCGACGATCCAGCTCGACTTCAACCAGCCCGAGCGCTTCGAGCTCGAGTACACCGCCTCCGACGGCTCGAAGAAGCGCCCGGTGATGATCCACCGCGCCCTCTTCGGCTCGATCGAGCGCTTCTTCGCCATCCTCACCGAGCACTACGCCGGGGCGTTCCCGGTCTGGCTCTCGCCGGTGCAGGTCGTCGGCATCCCGATCGCCGACGAGTACCTGCCCTACCTCGAGGACGTCGTCGGTCAGCTGAAGAAGGCGGGCGTCCGCGCCGACATCGACTACTCCAGCGACCGGATGCAGAAGAAGATCCGCAACGCGACGCTGCAGAAGGTCCCGTTCCAGCTGATCGTCGGCGAGAAGGACCGCGACGCGGGGGCGGTCAGCTTCCGCTTCCGCGACGGCACCCAGGAGAACGGCATCCCCGTCGCCGACGCCGTCGCCCGCATCCGCGAGGCCATCGCGACCAAGGCCCAGGTCTAGCGGTGGGGGAGCCGTTCGACGACGCCGTCCCCGAGGGCGCCGAGTCCTCCGCGCACCTCGCCGGCGTCCCCGACGAGTTCCAGCGCCTCTGGACTCCGCACCGGATGGTGTACATCCAGAAGGGCCAGCCCGGCGACGACGACTGCCCGTTCTGCGTCGCGCCGACGCTGAGCGACGAGGAGGCGCTGATCGTCGCCCGCGGCGAGCACGCCTTCGTCCTGCTGAACCTGTTCCCGTACAACTCCGGCCACCTGCTGGTCTGCCCGTACCGGCACATCCCGCTCTACGACGAGGCCACTCCCGAGGAAGTGGCCGAGATCGGCGCGCTCACCCAGACGGCGATGCGCGTCCTCCGCGAGGTCTCGAACAACGACGGCTTCAACCTCGGCATGAACCAGGGCGCCGTCGCCGGCGCCGGCATCGCCGCCCACCTGCACCAGCACGTGGTGCCGCGCTGGGCGACCGACGCCAACTTCTTCCCGATCATCGCCCGCACCAAGGCCCTGCCCCAGCTCCTCGGCGAGGTCCGCGCGAGCCTCGCGGCCGCCTGGCCCCGGCCCTAGCCCGCTGCCTCTCGAGTAGTCGCGCAGCGCCCACCGATGTTGGTCGAGTAGCCCCGCAGGGGCGTATCGAGACCCACTGTCGTCAGCAGGCCGAGTCTGCAGACCCGCCGTCCGGCGCCGGTGGATCTCGATACGCCCGCTCCGCGGGCTACTCGATCAGCATGGTCCGCCCCTGCTGGTCTTGCGGCTGTGCAGCGGCGCCCCATCCTGGTCGAGCACCTCCACTGCCGCGTCTCGAGACCCGCCCCGCCCGCCTTGTCCAGCGCCGATGTCGAGCAGCCCCGTCTCGTAGACTGGACGCTGCCGTCGGCGGAAGTCGCCGCACAGAACAGGACTCGCGAACATGACCGACACCACCCCCACGTCCTCCTCCGCCTCGGAGCAGTTCGGCTCGAGCCGCGTCAAGCGCGGGCTCGCCGAGATGCTCAAGGGCGGCGTCATCATGGACGTCGTCAACGCCGAGCAGGCGCGCATCGCCGAGGACGCCGGAGCCGTCGCCGTGATGGCGCTCGAGCGCGTCCCCGCCGACATCCGCTCGCAGGGCGGCGTCGCGCGGATGAGCGACCCCGACCTCATCGACGGGATCGTCGCCGCCGTCTCCATCCCCGTGATGGCCAAGGCCCGCATCGGCCACTTCGTCGAGGCGCAGATCCTCCAGGAGCTCGGCGTCGACTACATCGACGAGTCCGAGGTCCTCTCGCCCGCCGACTACGTGAATCACATCGACAAGTGGAAGTTCACCGTCCCCTTCGTCTGCGGCGCCACCAACCTCGGCGAGGCCCTGCGCCGCATCACCGAGGGCGCCGCGATGATCCGCTCGAAGGGCGAGGCCGGAACCGGCGACGTCTCCGAGGCCACCAAGCACATCCGCACCATCTCCGCCGAGGTGAACCGCCTCAAGTCGCTGACCAAGGACGAGCTCTACGTCGCCGCGAAGGAGCTGCAGGCTCCCTACGAGCTGGTCGCCGAGATCGCGCAGACCGGCAAGCTCCCCGTCGTGCTCTTCACCGCCGGCGGCGTCGCCACCCCGGCCGATGCCGCGCTGATGATGCAGCTCGGCGCCGACGGCGTCTTCGTCGGCTCGGGCGTCTTCAAGTCGGGCGAGCCCGCGAAGCGCGCCGCCGCGATCGTCAAGGCGACGACGTTCTTCGACGACGCGAAGGTCGTCGCCGAGGCGTCCCGCGGACTCGGCGAGGCGATGGTCGGCATCAACGTGGCCGACGTGCCCGCGCCGCACCGCCTCTCCGAGCGTGGCTGGTAGCGAGAGCGCGCCCGTCGCGGGCGAGGGCGAGACGCGGGAGTCCCTGGAGGGGCTCCGGGTCGGCGTCCTCGCCCTGCAGGGCGACTTCCGCGAGCACGCGCACGTGCTGCGGGAGCTCGGCGCCGAGGTGGTGCTGGTGCGCCGCCCGGCTGAGCTCTCGTCCGTCGCGGGTCTCGTGATCCCCGGGGGCGAGTCCACGGTGATGGACAAGCTCTCGCGCCTGTTCGGCCTCGCCGAGCCGGTGAAGGAGGCGATCGCCGCGGGTCTGCCGGTCTACGGCACCTGCGCCGGGCTGATCATGCTCGCCGATCGCGTGCTCGACCGCATCGACGGCCAGAGCAGCTTCGGCGGCCTGGACGTGACCGTCCGCCGGAACGCCTTCGGCAACCAGCTCGACTCCTTCGAGACCGATCTCGACATCGACGGCATCGGCGATCCGCCGATGCACGCGGTCTTCATCCGCGCCCCCGTCGTCGAGGAGCTGGGGGAGCGGGCGCACGCCCTCGCCGCCCTCGCCGACGGCCGGGTCGTCGCCGTCGAGCAGGGCGCCCTGCTGGGCACCTCGTTCCACCCCGAGATCACCGGCGACTACCGCTTCCACGAGCTGTTCCTGCGCAAGGTCGCGGCGACCCGTTTCGGCGTCGACGTCTAGACGGCACCGGTCTCCTCGGCTGCGGACCCGCTCGCAGGGAGAGCGGGTCCGCAGGGACTGCTCAGACCTCGACGCTCGCGTCCGTCGCTGCGAGGCCGAATCCCCTGGTGTCCCCGACGTCTCCGGAGGAGTGTCCCCGCGTCGCTGACCGGGCCGAGCGGCGGCCCGACGAAGCGCCCGACAGCGGGGTGGTCGGGGCGGACGCGGGGGCGCCGGGTGCGGCGGCGGTGGCGATCCCCGGGGTCGTCGAGGCGGCCGCCGACGCGGAGCGCCGCGCGACCCGGGGCGAAGCCCTGCGGTCGACGCCGCCCTCGCAGCCGTCCGGATCGGACGTCCCTCGGCAGATGTGGTCGGGGTGGTCGTGGTGGCGGCCGATCATCGCGGTGCTCCTCGTCGTGTGTCGTCGTCATGGGTCGTCTTCGGCGCGGTGCGGGCGCTCCGGGCCACCGAGAGCCTGACGGCGGAGCGGCTGCGACGACGAATCCGTGGCGTGGACGACGCGCTCTGGCGGGTTCCGACACATCGATGTGGGCCGTGCTCCTCTGCTGCACCGATCCGGGGCTCCTCCGGCGGGTCGCGGCCGTCTCTCAGCCATGGACGACCGTGCTCGAGGTCGGAGCTGCGAACCCCGGAGCGCTGTGCCCCTGATCGGCGTGCCGGGGAACTGTCGCCGTCACGCGGTAGGCGCCGCTCGGTGTCGGAGCCGGCTTCGTGAGGGAGCGGTTCCAGGGCGACAGCTCCACGAGCCCACCGTCGAGCACGCCTGTGTTCCCGTCCGGAGAGGCCCCGGAGGCTGCCGGTGCGGGCGCAGAGGCGACGCATCGGTGTCGTGATCCGTGCCGCATGGCGCCGATCGTGCCGAGTGCGCCCGCTCGCCCTCGGGACAGTGGCCGCCGATCGCCTCGGCACGGCACAGTAGGGGGATGCCCGAACTCCCCGAAGTGCACGCGCTCGCCCGCGACCTCGACGAGCGCCTCGGCGGCCGCGTGCTGGAGCGCCTCGACGTGTTCGCGATCTCCGCGCTGAAGACCGTCGCGATCCCGCCGTCCTCGCTCGCGGGGGAGACGGTGCACGGGGTGAGCCGGCACGGCAAGTTCCTCGATCTCGCGATCGGCGACGTGCACGTGCTGCTGCACCTGGCCCGCGCGGGCTGGGTGCGCTGGCGCCCCGAGCGGCCGACCGCGCCGGTGAAGCCGGGCCGCGGGCCCCTCGCCGCGCGCCTGATCCTCGACGACGGCTCCGGCTTCGACATCACCGAGGCCGGCACGAAGAAGAGCCTCGCGATCTCGATCGTGGCGGATCCGCGGGACGTGCCGGGCGTCGAGCGGCTCGGGCCGGACCCGCTCGACCCGGAGTTCACCCGCGAGATCCTCGGCGCGATCCTGGCCACCGCGGGCCGCGCCCAGCTCAAGGGCGTGCTGCGCGATCAGTCCCGGATCGCGGGCATCGGCAACGCCTACTCCGACGAGATCCTGCACGTCGCGAAGATGTCGCCGTTCAAGCCGGCGACGCTCACGCCGGACGAGCTCGATCGCCTGTACACCGCGCTGCACTACACGCTGGAGGAGGCGCTCGGCCGGGCCGAGGGCCTGCACGCAGCCGATCTCAAGCGCGAGAAGAAGCTCGGGATGCGGGTGCACGGCCGCACGGGCGAGGCCTGCCCGGTCTGCGGCGACACGATCCGCCAGGTGATCTACTCCGACTCGACGCTGCAGTACTGCCCCACCTGCCAGACCGGCGGCAAGCCGCTGGCCGACCGCGTCCTCTCCCGCCTGCTCAAGTAGCGCGCCGTCAGTTCGGCACTGTCGTCGTCGCGGATGTCGCTCCGAACTGCTGGGCGGCGCCGGGGTCGGGCCCGAGGTAGACGGGACCGCGGGTCACGGTGGCTGTCACCGTGAATCTGCCTTTCGGCTCTGCGCTGAGCTGCGACGTGAACGTCTCGTAGAAGGAGACCGAGACGGTCTGGCCGCCGATCCTGTAGGTCCGGTCCACGATGTAGGGACCGACGGGAACGACCAGGCGCGCGGCCCGGGGGCCGATCGTGATGAATCTGCTGTTCCAGTGCGAGACGTCGTGGTCGGTCACGATGTCCACCCACGTCTCCTCCTTCAGCTGAACGGTCGACCCGGTGATCCCGGTCATGTTGATGTAGGCGGTGACGCCGAAGCTGCCGACGGCGTACGTATCGACGCTGACCCCGACGAAGGTGGAGGTGACCACCGGGGCGGGGGACGCCGAGGCGCCGGGGGCCGCGACCGCGGCGGCGACCACCGGGGTCGTCCACGCGGCCGTGACCGCGGTCCGCCGTGCGACGCCCGGCGGAAGGGGCGATCGGAGCTCGTCGTCGTGCGGGCGGCGCTCATCGGGTGTCATCGGTGTCCTCGGTTCTCGTTCGCGTCGACTGGACTCAGGGGCTGCTTCGCCGACGACACTCTGTCGACCAGGAGTCGCGAGTGCCGAATGCCTGGCGTGAACGGTGCCGGATGGCTCGATTCGGCGCGGCCCGTCCGCCCGCCGAGCCGGCGGCAGTCCTCTCTGGGGCGGACTCCAGTCAGAACTCCAGGACGGTGACCGCGGTCGGGCGGCCGTAGATGCCGGTCCCGTACGGGTCGGGACCCCGGTAGGTGGGCCCGCGAGTCACCTTCGCCTCCACCTCGTAGCGTCCCCTCGGCTCGGCGGCGAGCTCGCACACCGTGCCCGGCCCCGGATACGGGGCGGTGACCACCACGCTCCTGGTGCGGACGGTGTAGCTCGCGACCGTGGGATAGACCCCCGCGGGGATCGAGATCGTGCCGGCCCGCGGACTCTCGGGAAGGACACCGACCGGCCAGACCGCGATGTCGTGGTTGGAGCAGGTGACGCGCACCACCGCGTCCTGGGGGAGGACGACCGGTGTGCCCGGGGTCCCGGTCCCGTTGAGGTACACCTCGACGCGGAAGTCGCGCGGGGACGCCAGGCCGTCGGACACGAGCCAGACGCCGAGGAAGGTGCCGTTCTCCTTCGGCGGCGTGGAGGCGGAGGCCGCGGGGGCCGCCACGGCGCCTGCGATCACCGGGACCGTCCAGGCGACCGCGAGCGCCGACCGGCGCCCGATTCCCGGCGGACGAGCCCCGTCCTGTCCGGTCGTGTCGTCCCTCTGCGGGTCGTTCGTCATCGCGGTCCTCGTTCCCGTCTCGGCTGCACGGTCCTGCGCATGCATCACCTTCTCGGCATGAGGGGGCGAGGGGCGAATCTGTGGCATCGATCGTGCCGCCTGGCGGGATCGCCGCGGAGCGCGGTCTCGGCGGCGCCTCCGGCCGTCCGCCCACAGCCCCTTCGCGGAGGACCGGATCTCTTCCGATCGACGCCGCAGGACTGCCCGCTCCGCCCGACCTGCCGGACCGGCGAGAAGCCCGCCGCCGACCGCGTCCCTCCCGCCTGCTGCGCTGACCACCGGCGATCGTCAGAACGTGATCATGATGGTCTGCGACGGAAGCCCATTTCCCTGCGTGACGGACGGGTCGGAACCGGGGTAGACCGGTCCGCTCGCCACCGCAACGGTCACGGGGAACGAGCCGGTCGGGGAAGAAGTGAAGTTGGAGAGCTGCTGGCCGAGCGGGTTCGCGAGCGAGATGGGTCTTCCCGCGATCTCATAGTTGTTGATGACCGAGTACGAGTCCGCTGGGACGAGGAGGCGGCCCGCTCGGGGACCGTCGGCGGCGATCCCGAATCCCCAGGAGTCGACGTCGTGCCCCGCCGTGATCCTGATCTCCGCATCGCGCTCGAGCACGATCGACGACGCGGACGTCTGAGGCGCATTGAGGAGGACCGCCGTCACGAAGACGCCGGAGCCGAAGTCTCGGACGGTCACTCCCAGGAACGCTCCGTTTCCCACCGGCGCGGGGGACGCCGAGGCCCCGGGCGCGGCGACCGCGGCGGCGACCACCGGGGTGGTCCATGCTGCCGTGACCGCGGTCCGCCGCGCGACGCCCGGCGGAGGGGGTGATCGGAGCTCGTCGTCGTGCGGGTGGCGCTCATCGGCTGTCATCGGTGTCCTCGTTCTCGTTCGCATCGATCGGATGGCAGTGGACTGCCCGGCTCGCCGGCCACTCTGTCGACGAGGAGCGGCCGGCGCCGAATCACTGGCGGAGATCGTGCCGGTGGCTCGATCGGACGATCCCGAGCGCACGGACCTCGCCCGTCAGATCGTCACGGTTCCTCGGGAGGACGGGCTCCCGTAGAAGGCCTTCACGATCGGGTCGGATCCGAGGTACAGGGGCCCGCGAGTGACGGCGGCCGAGACGGTGAAGGCGCCGATCGGGGAAGCGGTGAGTCGGCAGAAGAACGCGCTCCTGGCGACCGCGGCGAGTCTCCCCTCGGTCTCGTAGGTGGTGGTGACCGGGTGCGAGCCCGCCGGGATCGAGACGTGCCCGGCGCGCGGACCGTCGGCCACGACCCCCTCACCCCAGGAGGCGACGTCGTGGTCGGCGGTGATGTCCACGCGGACGTCCTCGCCGAAGACCACGTCCGTCGTCGTCGTCGTGGTCGTCGCCGTCGTCGAGAGGAGGACGAGGACGACGAACCGGCCGTCACCGCCACCGGCGCCGATCGACACTCCGGCGAACACGGAGGCCGCGACCGGGGAGGCGGAGGCGCCGGGCGCGGCGACCGCGGCGGCGATCACCGGGGTGGACCAGGCGGCCGCCAGCGCTGCGCGACGTGCGACCCCCGGCGGCTGGATGGACGGGCCGGGGTCGTCCTGCGGGTGCCGGCGGGCCGTCACACTCTGACCGTGCTCGTCACGGACGACTGACCGAAGGAGCCGAGCAGTGCGGCCGATCCGGTGTCGATCGGTCCGCGGGTCACCTTCGCCGACACCGGGAAGGTGCCGGTCGGCTGATCGACATCGGAGAGCAGGGGCGGCTTGCCCGGTCCGCTGGTCCGGAAGCGCGTCACAGAGAGATTGACCGCCACCTCCCGCGGGTTGTAGGAGCCGACGAGCAGGCCGAGGACGACTCTCTCGTCGGCGACGGGACTCGGGGTCGACGCGGCGGCGCCCGGTGCCGCGACGGCAGCGGCGACCAGGGGGGTGGTCCACGCGACCTCGAGCAGCGCGCTCCCTCCGACGCCGGCCACGGTGGCCGCGGGACCGGGCCCCTGGGTGCGGTTCTGAGCTGTCATCGTCTCTCCTCGGGTCGTCGACCACCGTGAGGCCGCAGCGGGCCCGCGGCGGCCGCGGGGTCGTCCCGGTGAGCGTTCCGGGTGCCGGCCGGATCCGGCGAGTCCGTGGCACGGATCGCCCGATCTGTCCGATTCGCACCCGTTGTGCGCAGTCGCAGCGGCGCTCCTCCCTCGGGCGCGGCTCGGGCCGCCCCGCCCGGCGCTCGATTACACTGGACCAGCCATCAGCGGCGCCCGCGGGAGTCGCACGAACGAGATTTCCGAGGGAGCACCGTGTCCGGGCATTCCAAGTGGGCCACGACCAAGCACCAGAAGGCGATCAAGGACTCGCGCCGCGCGAAGTCCTTCGCCAAGCTGATCAAGAACATCGAGGTCGCCGCCAAGATCGGCGGCGCCGACATGTCCGGCAATCCGACGCTCGTCGACGCCGTGCAGAAGGCGAAGAAGACCTCGGTGCCGAACGACAACATCGACCGCGCGATCAAGCGCGGCGCGGGCCTCACCGGCGAGGTCATCGACTACACGACGATCATGTACGAGGCCTACGGCCCGAACGGCATCGCTCTGCTCGTCGAGTGTCTGACCGACAACAAGAACCGCGCCGCGGCGGACGTCCGCACCGCGATGACCCGCAACGGCGGCACGATGGCCGACCCGGGCAGCGTCGCCTACAACTTCGCGCGCAAGGGCGTCATCACCGTCCCGCACGGCGACGGCGTGACCGAGGACGACGTGCTCGGCGCAGTCCTCGACTTCGGCGTCGACGACGTCATCGACCACGGCGAGTCCTTCGAGGTCCGCACCGAGGCCGCCGAGCTCGTCCCGGCGCGCACGGCGCTCCAGGAGGCCGGCATCGACTACGACGCCGCCGACGTCGAGTTCGTCGCCTCGCTGCAGGTCGAGGCCGACGCCGAGACGGCGCGCAAGGTCTTCCGCCTGATCGACGCGCTCGAGGACTCGGACGACGTGCAGAACGTCTACACGAACCTCGACATCACGCCCGAGGTCCGGGCCGAGCTCGAGAACGACGAGGAGTGACCCGGTGACCCCGGCTCGTCCCGGGCGGGCGCGCTGATGCGCGTCCTCGGGATCGACCCGGGGCTCACCCGGTGCGGCGTCGGCATCGTCGACGTCGGCCGCGACCGGCGCGCGACGCTCGTGCACGTGAGCGTCCTCCGGACCCCCGCCGACGCTCCGCTCGAGCGCCGGTTGCTCGCCCTCGGCGACGGGATCGAGGCGCTGCTTGACGAGCACCGGCCCGAGGCCGTGGCGATCGAGCGCGTCTTCGCGCAGAACAACGTCAGCACCGTGATGGGCATCGCCCAGATCAGCGGCGTGGCCCTGGTCGCAGCCGCCCGCCGCGATCTCGTCGTCGGCATGCACACGCCCAGCGAGGTCAAGGCCGCGGTCACCGGCTACGGATCGGCCGACAAGCGCCAGGTCACCACGATGATCCAGCGCATCCTCCGGCTCGACGCCCCGCCGAAGCCGGCCGATGCGGCCGACGCCCTCGCCCTCGCCGTCTGCCACGCCTGGCGCGGTCCCCTCGCCGCGGGCCCCGCCGCCGCCGAGGGGGAGACCGCGGCGCAGCTGGCCTGGCGCGCCGCGGAGGCCGCCACTCGAACGCCTGTTCGAGCCTCTAGACTGACGCGGTGATCTCCTCCCTCCGCGGCACCGTCCTCTCCGCTCGCGGGAGCCTCGCCGTCGTCGACGTCCACGGCGTCGGCTACGCGGTCAACGTGACGCCGCAGCACGCGCTCGAGCTGCGGGTCGGCGACGAGACCGTGCTGACGACGACGCTGATCGTCCGCGAGGACTCGCTGACCCTCTACGGCTTCCCGGACGAGGAGCAGCTCGAGATCTTCGAGCTGCTGATCGGCGTCACCGGCGTCGGTCCCAAGTCCGCGCTCGGCGTGCTCGGGTCGGTCGAGCCCGAGCGCATCGCCCAGGCCGTCGCCGACGAGGACGACGCCGTCTTCCGCAAGGTCTCCGGCATCGGCCCCAAGACCGCGAAGCTCATCATCCTGTCGCTCGCGGGCAAGCTCGCCGTCCGCCCGCGCGCCGCCCGCGGCTCCGGGCCGGGTGCGACGGCCGCGCAGAGCGTGCTCTCGGCACTGGTCGGTCTCGGCTGGCCCGAGCGCGTCGCCGCCGAGGTCGTCGACGAGATCCTGCTCGACGCCCAGGCGTCCGACGCCGCGAGCGTGCAGTCCCTGCTCCGCCTCGCCCTCGCCCGGCTCGGTCCGGCGGCGCGCTCGTGAGCGGCGACGACGTGATGGGCCCGGAGGTCGCCTCCGAGGCCGAGATCGCCTTCGAGGGCGCGCTCCGCCCGAAGAACCTCGGCGAGTTCGTCGGCCAGCGCAAGGTCCGCGGCCAGCTCGAGCTGCTGCTCAAGGCGGCGGCGATGCAGGGCCGCACGCCCGACCACATCCTGCTGGCCGGCCCGCCCGGCCTCGGCAAGACCACCCTCGCGATGATCGTGGCGGAGGAGAGCTCCTCGCCGCTGCGGATGTCCAGCGGCCCCGCGATCCAGCACGCCGGCGACCTGGCCGCCGTGCTCTCCTCGCTGCTGCCCGGCGAGATCCTCTTCATCGACGAGATCCACCGGATGGCGCGCTCCGCGGAGGAGATGCTCTACCTCGCGATGGAGGACTTCCGGATCGACATCATGGTCGGCAAGGGCGCCGGCGCGACCTCCGTCCCCCTGGATCTCGCGCCGTTCACCCTCGTCGGCGCGACCACGCGCTCGGGCCTCCTGCCGAATCCGCTGCGCGACCGCTTCGGCTTCACCGCCCACCTCGAGTTCTACGCCGAGGACGAGCTGCGCCAGGTGCTCACCCGCGCCGCGCGGCTGCTCGACCTCGACATCGACGGCGAGGCGGTCGCCGAGATCGCGGGCCGCTGCCGGGGCACCCCGCGCATCGCGAACCGCCTGCTGCGCCGGGTCCGCGACTTCGCGCTCGTGCACGGCGGCCGCGCCGACGTCACCGCGGTCCGCGCCGCACTCGACCTCTACGACGTCGACGAGCTCGGCCTCGACCGCCTCGACCGCGCCGTGATGGACATCGTGCTCACCCGCTTCGACGGCGGACCGGTCGGCCTCAACACGCTCGCGGTCTCCGTCGGCGAGGAGGCGGAGACGGTCGAGGCGGTCGTCGAGCCGTTCCTCGTCCGGATCGGGCTGCTCACCCGCACGCCGCGCGGCCGCGTCGCGACCCCGGCCGCGTACCGGCACTTCGGCGTGGATCCGCGCGGGGGAGCCGCCTCGGCCTCCCAGCGGCCCCTGTTCGGAGATGACCTATAATCTTCAAGGCCCGACGGGCCGCTCGATCCGCATGCGCCACCCCTTGTGCGCGCGGCGGATCACCCTCAACTCCGGAAGGCTCACCCATGGATCCGACGATCATCCTGCTCGTCCTGCTTCTCGCCGTGATGATCATCTTCATGTTCCGCAACAACAAGAAGCGGCAGCGCGACGCGGAGAAGATGAAGTCCGGGCTGGTCCCCGGTGTCGAGCTGATGACCGGCTCCGGCCTGTTCGGCACCGTCGTCTCGATCGACGACGACGAGAACAAGATCGTCATCGAGTCGACCCCCGGGACGCTCCTGACGATCCACCGTCAGGCCATCGCCCGCCTCATCGACCCGACCGAGAACGCGGTCGTCGCCGACGAGGACGAGGCCGAGTCCGTGGCGGCCGTCGAGTCGCCCGCGTTCGGCGAGCGCGACGCCGCGCACACGTCCGACCCGCTGGTCGACCCGATCGAGCGCGACCGCAGGCCCGACGCGCAGTAGTCTCCAGGGCGGGCAGGGTGCATCGGCACCCCGCCCGCCCTTCCACGTCCGGGGTGCGCCCCGGACCAAGACCGTCGATCGGACGACAGGCGCGGCCCCCGGGGTCGGCGCCTGCGCGAGGATCGACGTCGACCGCAGAGCCAGCGTCGGCCGGAGAGCCGGCGCCGACCGAAGAAGAAGGTGAGCCCTGGGTGGCCGCATCAACCCCCGTCCGGAAGGCTCGGCGCTCGCTGAGCTGGCTCGGCGTCCTGATCCTCGCGCTCGTCGGCCTCAACGCCGCCGCCGTCGCCTTCGGCGGCGGCTCCTGGACGCCGAAGCTCGCGCTCGACCTCGAGGGCGGCACCCAGATCGTGCTCCAGCCCCAGCTCGCGGGCGGCGAGACCGTCTCGTCCGAGCAGCTGACGCAGGCCGTCTCGATCATCCGCCAGCGGATCAACGCGTCGGGAGTCTCCGAGGCCGAGATCACGACCCAGGGCTCGAGCAACATCGTCGTCTCGATCCCGGGCACGCCGGACGATGAGACGCTGCAGCGCATCGAGGCCTCGGCGAAGCTCGACTTCCGTCCGGTGCTCGTCGCCAGCCAGGCGACCAACAGCTCGGTCGGCGGCGATTCGACCGCGTCGCCCACGCCGACCCCGGTCGACCCGTCGCTCGCCACCGAGCCGACGGCCGCGCCGACCAGCGCGAGCGACCTCGCCTACATCACGCCGGCGCTCGAGGCGCAGTACACCTCCTTCGACTGCGCGTTCCTCAATGCCCAGGACCCGAATCTCGCGCCGGCCGATCAGCCCCTGATCACCTGCGACGACAACGACACGGCGAAGTACATCCTCGGACCCGTCGAGATCACCGGCGAGGACATCGCCGACGCCTCGAACGGCCTGATGACGACGTCCTCCGGCGCCAGCACCGGCACCTGGGCCGTCAACCTCTCCTTCGACGACCAGGGCACCCAGGCCTTCGGCGACGTCACCTCGCGCCTCGTCGGCCTGCAGGGCGCGCAGAACCAGTTCGCCATCGTCCTCGACGGCCGCGTCATCTCGGCGCCGTCCACCAACGCGGCGATCACCGACGGCAACGCTCAGATCTCCGGCTCCTTCACCCAGGAGACGTCGAAGACCCTCGCCGACCAGCTGAAGTACGGCGCCCTGCCGATCGGCTTCCAGGTGCAGAGCTCGGACAGCATCTCCGCGACGCTCGGCTCGACCCAGCTCGCCAGCGGCCTGCTCGCGGGCCTGATCGGCCTCATCCTCGTCGTCGTCTACTCGATCGCCCAGTACCGCGTGCTCGGCGCGGTGACCATCGCGTCGCTGATGGTGGCGGCGATCGTCACCTATCTCGTGGTCACCCTGCTCTCCTGGCGGGAGGGACTCCGCCTCTCGCTCGCGGGCGTCGCGGGTCTGATCGTGGCCATCGGCATCACGGCGGACTCGTTCATCGTCTACTTCGAGCGGATCCGCGACGAGCTGCGCGACGGTCGTGGACTCGAGTCCTCGGTCGAGGCCGGCTGGCGGCGTGCGCTGCGCACGATCTTCGCCTCCGACATGGTGAACCTGCTCGCCGCCGTCGTGCTCTTCGCCCTCGCGGTCGGCAGCGTCCGCGGCTTCGCGCTCACGCTCGGCATCACGACGCTGATCGACCTCGTGGTGGTGATCCTCTTCACCCACCCGATGCTGCAGCTGCTCGCGACGACCAAGTTCTTCTCCGAGGGGCACAAGGCCTCCGGACTGGATCCGCGCGCACTCGGCGCGGTCTACCGCGGCCGAGCGGCGTTCCGTCCGCAGGACGCCGTGCTCGCCGGCAAGGGCGCCTCGGGCAAGGGCTCCTCCGCCGCCCGCGAGGCCGCCCGCCGCCAGACCATCGCCGAGCGCAAGGCCGCCGAGGCGGCCGCCGCGCGCAGCTCCTCGAACGACTCGAACGGGAAGGACGCGTGATGGCCAGCTTCTCGCAGTTCGGAAACGACCTCTACACCGGCAAGCGCTCGGTCGACTTCGTCGGCCGCCGGCGCACCTGGTACCTCATCTCGATCGCGATCATCCTGCTCACCGTGCTCGGCACGGCGGCGCGCGGTGGCTTCAACTTCAGCATCGAGTTCACCGGCGGCTCGGAGTTCACGGTCACCTCACCGGAGAACCTGGACCAGACCGCCGCGACGGACGCCGTCACCTCGGTCTCGCCCGACGCCGTCCCGCGCGTCTCGATCGTCGGCGACGACTCGATCCGCGTGCAGACCAGCCAGCTGTCGACCGACGAGTCGACCCAGGTCCGCAACGCGCTGTCCGAGGCGTACTCCGTCCCGACGGAGCAGGTCGCGTCGTCCTTCATCGGCGCCGCCTGGGGCTCGGACGTCACGCAGCAGGCCGTCCGCGGCCTGATCATCTTCGTGATCCTCGCCGCCCTGGCGATGTGGGCCTACTTCCGGACCTGGAAGATGTCCCTCGCCGCGATCGTCGCGCTCCTGCACGACCTCGTGATCGTGGCCGGCGTCTACGGCATCACCGGGACCGAGGTGTCGCCGGCGGCGGTCATCGGACTGCTCACGATCCTCGGATACTCGCTCTACGACACCGTCGTGGTCTTCGACAAGATCCGCGAGAACACCGCGGAGGCGCTCGGCAGCACCACCAAGACCTTCTCCGAGACGGTCAACCTCGCCGAGAACCAGACGCTGGTGCGCTCGATCAACACCTCGATCGTCGCGGCCCTGCCGGTCGCCGCGATCCTCGTGATCGGCGCCTTCGTCCTCGGCGCCGGCACCCTCCGCGACATCTCGCTCGCCCTGCTGATCGGCATCATCGTCGGCACCTACTCGACGATCTTCGTCGCCGCCCCGCTCTACGCGCAGCTGCGCAGCGGCGAGGCCGAGATCGGCAAGCACGACAAGCGGGTCGTCTCGGCCCGGGAGCGCGCCGCGACCCCCGTCGTCCAGGGCTGATCGTGGCCGACTACGCACAGGTCACCGCCGCTGACGCGATCGGCCTCGTCGAGCGTGACGAGGTCTGGCTGCTCGACGTGCGCGAGCCGCACGAGTGGGCGCTCGGTCACGCGCCGGCGGCGCACCACATCCCGATGGGCAGCATCGGCGAGCGGCAGGACGAGCTCCCGCGCGACGCGGCGATCCTCGTCGTCTGCCACTCCGGCGTCCGCTCGGCCATGGTCGTCCAGGCACTCGACGGTGCCGGCTACGAGACGGCGAACATCGAGGCCGGGATGACCGCCTGGGCGGCCGCCGGCGGCGAGGTCGTCGACGATGAGGGACGTCCGGGCCGGATCGACTGACCGCGGGCCTGTCCGCTCCCGGCGGACCGGTCACGAGGCGCCCCGCGACGGGCGATAATGAGGCGATGGAGATCTCCGCGTGAGCGACACCACGACCACGTCCTCGACCGCCGCCCTGCGCCGGCTGGTCCCTCGGATCTTCTCGCGCGCACAGCCGTCCGGGGCGGTCGACACGCTCGTCCGGACGGTGCGCACGCACCACCCCAAGAGCGACATCGCGCTGATCGAGCGGGCCTACTCGGTCGCCGAGCGCGCGCATGCGAACCAGAAGCGCCGCAGCGGCGAGCCGTACATCACGCATCCGCTGGCCGTCGCGCAGATCCTCGCCGACCTCGGCATCGGCTCGAAGACCATCGCCGCCGCGCTGCTGCACGACACCGTCGAGGACACCGACTACAAGCTCGACGAGCTGCGCGCCGACTTCGGCGACGAGGTCGCGATGCTGGTGGACGGCGTCACCAAGCTCGACAAGGTCAAGTACGGCGACAGCGCGCAGGCCGAGACCGTCCGCAAGATGATCGTGGCGATGTCGAAGGACATCCGCGTTCTGATCATCAAGCTGGCCGACCGTCTGCACAACGCGCGCACCTGGGGCTTCGTCCCCGCCGAGTCCGCGGCCCGCAAGGCGACCGAGACCCTCGAGATCTACGCGCCGCTGGCGAACCGCCTCGGCATCCAGGCGATCAAGTGGGAGCTCGAGGACCTGTCCTTCGCGGTGCTCTACCCGAAGATCTACAACGAGATCGAGAGCCTCGTGAAGGTGCGGACCCCGCAGCGCGAGGAGTTCGTCCAGAGCATCATCGACCTCATCGGCGAGGACCTGCGGGCGGGCAAGATCCGCGGCCGCGTCGTGGGCCGGCCGAAGCAGTACTACTCGATCTACCAGAAGATGGTGGTCCGTGGCCGCGACTTCGACGAGATCTACGACCTGGTCGGCATCCGCGTCCTCGTCAACTCGGTGCGCGACTGCTACGCCGTGCTCGGCTCGATCCACGCGCGCTGGAGCCCGATGCCCGGCCGCTTCAAGGACTACATCGCGACGCCGAAGTTCAACCTGTACCAGTCGCTGCACACCACGGTGATCGGGCCGAAGGGCCGCGCGGTCGAGATCCAGATCCGCACCAACGAGATGCACCAGCACGCCGAGTTCGGCATAGCGGCGCACTGGAAGTACAAGGAGCAGATGGCGACGGGCAAGGTCGCCTCCGGCTCGAACGACACCGACCTCGCCTGGCTCGCGCACCTCTCTGACTGGCAGTCCGAGACGACCGACCCGAACGAGTTCCTCGACTCCCTCCGCTTCGAGATCGGTGCGAAGGAGGTCTACGTCTTCACGCCCAAGGGGCGCGTCATCGGCCTGCCGACCGGCGCGACCCCGGTCGACTTCGCCTACGCCGTGCACACCGAGGTCGGCCACCGCACCATGGGCGCCAAGGTCAACGGGCGCCTCGTGCCGCTCGAGTCCTCGCTGACCACCGGGGACGTCGTCGAGGTCTTCACCTCGAAGAACCCGGATTCCGGCCCGAGCCAGGACTGGCTGAACTTCGTCCAGAGCCCGCGGGCCCGCAACAAGATCCGCCAGTGGTTCACCAAGGAGCGCCGCGACGAGGCGATCGAGCAGGGCAAGGACTCCATCGCGCGGGCCATGCGCAAGCAGAACCTGCCGCTGCAGAAGCTGATGAGCCAGGACACCTTCACCGAGGTGGCCAGCCAGCTGCGCTACAACGACGTCGAGGCGCTCTACGCCGCCGTCGGCGAGGGGCACGTCTCCACCCAGTCGGTGCTGGAGAAGGTCGTCGCGACCATCCAGGGCGACCCGGAGTCGGACGAGCACGAGGTCACCCTCCCGCGCTCCCCGCGTCCGCGCAGCCGCAGCAGCGAGTCCGGGGTCCTGGTCAAGGGCGCGCCGGACATCCTGGTCAAGCTCGCGAAGTGCTGCACCCCGGTTCCGGGCGATCAGATCGTCGGCTTCGTCACCCGTGGCGCCGGCGTCTCGGTGCACCAGGCCAACTGCCACAACGTGCAGGAGCTGCTCAAGGAGCCGGAGCGGATCGTCGACGTCGAGTGGGCGCCGTCCTCGAAGAGCATCTTCCTGGTGCAGATCCAGGTCGAGGCTCTCGACCGGTCCGGCCTGCTCAGCGACGTCACGCGCGTGCTCTCCGAGCACCACGTGAACATCCTGTCGGCCACGGTCTCCACCTCCAGCGACCGGCTGGCGATCAGCCGGTTCGTGTTCGAGATGGGCGACACGACGCACCTCGACCGGGTGCTCAACGCCGTCCGCAGGATCGACGCGGTCTACGACGTCTACCGGGTGAACGCGGGCTGATCGCCCGGCGCAGGCGGCGCAGTACCCGGGCTCAGGGCCGGGTCAGCCGAGCGCCGCGGTCAGGCGGAGCAGGGCGATCCGGCGGCTCGAGACGGGAGGGCCGCTGTCCAATCGCTCGAGCACCCGCTCGAGCGAGACACCGGTGACGGCCGCCAGACTGCGCAGGAGATCGTCGTCGCAGGTGCTGCGGGTGCGCGCCAGATCGATCAGGGTGCGCTCGGGGGTCGTGACGGAGCAGCCGCCGAGGAGCACGACGTCCTCGTCGGTGAGCCGGACCTCGTGGAAGCGCACCCGCGCGAGCATCGGCGGGTGGAGCCGGTTCCGTCGGTCGATGGAGGCGCTGTGCACCGGGGGAGCGGCGGACATCGCGCCGTGCACCCACGCCGCCGACAGCCGGTCCGCCACCGCCTTCGACGGGACGACCGCCCGCAGCGCCGCCCCGCGCTCGGCCGGGCCGACCGGCAGATCGGCGAGGAGGAAGCCCTCGTCGAGCGCGACGACCTCGCCGTCGAGACGGGCGGCGCAGAGCTCCGCGAGCGGCAGCTGCCCCGGGAGCAGCACGGAGGGGAGGAGGCGCTTCATCCGCCCATGCTGGCCGAGCCGCCGTCCCCGCGGGACAGCCGCAGCACATCTGTGGACGGATCCGCCCGAGCCGGCGTCGTGCGGTTCCCGCCGGCGAGCGGTGGGTCTCGATACGCCGCCTCCGGCGGCTACTCGACCAGCATGCGGGTCACGGACGCTCGTTCATGCTGATCGAGCAGCCCGCGCAGCGGGCGTACCGAGATCCACATCCTCCGAGGGGTGGGCCTCGATACGCCGCCTGCGGCGGCTACTCGACCAGCATGCCGGTCACGGACGCGTGCTCATGCTGATCGAGCAGCCCGCGCAGCGGGCGTATCGAGATCCGCCGTCCGAACCCGCGGGATCAGCCGAGGGCGTCCAGCCACACCTTGCGGGCGTCGAGGGCCTCCTGCGCCTGGGCGATGGCCGCGCGGTCGCCGCGGGCCTTCGCCTCGTCGAGCTCGTCCTGCAGCTTCTGGATGGCGGCGGTCAGCTGCGAGGCCAGGCCCTCCGAGCGCGCCTTGCGCTCGGGGTTGCTGCGGTTCCAGTGCTCCTCGTCGAGCTTGCGCACGTGCGCCTCGACCTTGCGGAGGCGGTCCTCGACGGTGCGCACCTGCTCGCGCGGCACGCGGCCGACGGCGTCCCAGCGCTCCTGGACGGAGAGCAGCACGCGCTTGGCCTTCTCGCGGTCCTGCTCCTGCAGGAGCGGCTCCGCCTCCTCGAGGAGGGCGAGCTTGAGGTCGAGGTTCTCGGTGTACTCGACGCTCTCCTGCGCGACGACCTCGGCCTTCGCGCCGTAGATCGCGTCGCCGGCGGCCTTGAAGCGCGCCCAGAGGGCGTCGTCGAACCGCTTGCCGGCGCGACCGGCGACCCGCCAGCGCTCGAGGAGGGCCCGGTACTCCGGGATCGCCTCGGCACCGCGCGAGACCAGGGCGTCGGCCTGATCGATCAGCGACTGCTTGGCCTGCTTGGCCTCGCGGTGCGCCGAGTCGAGGTCGGCGAAGAACGCCTTGCGGTTCTGCTCGATCGTCGTGCGCGCTCCGCGGAAGCGGCGCCACAGCTCGTTGGCGTCGTTCTTGGGGAGACGCGGACCCTGCTGCTGGTGGCTCTGCCAGCGGGCGAAGAGGTCGTCGATCGCGGCGCTGGCCTGCTTCCACTGCGTCTTCGCCGGGTCGACGGCGGCCAGCGCCTCGGCCTCGGCGACGATCGCCTCACGGTGCGCGATGGCGTCGCTGAGGGCTGCCTTCGTCTCGGCGGCCTGCTGCTCGGTCAGATCCTCGACGGATCCGCTGAGCGCGCTGACGCGGGCCTGCAGGGCGTTGAGGTCGCCGACGGCGTGCGCCTGCGAGATGGCCGCGGTGAGCGTCTGCACTCCACGCGACACGTCGTTCGCCGGAGCGCCGCGCTTGGCCCGCTGCTCGAGCAGGGAGACCTGCCCGGCGAGCTCGGTGTACTTGCGCTCGTAGTAGGCGAGGGCCTCCTCGGGAGTCGCGTCGGGGTACTGGCCCACCTCGCGCTCCTCGTCGCCGACGCGGACGTAGACCGTGCCGTCGTCGCCCACGCGGCCCCACGGCTGCCGGGCGCCCGCCTGCGGGCGGGGAGCCGTCGGGACGACGGGAGGCGCCGCGTCCTCGGGAGTCGTCGCCTCGTCGGAGGTCGCTGCCTCATCGGAGGTCGCCGTCTCGCCGCCGGAGGTCGCCGTCTCGTCCGAGGCCGCTGCCTCCTCGGGGGCCGCCACCTCGTCGGGCGTCGCCGTCTCGGATCCGGACGTCGCCGTCTCGGGGGAGTCCTCTCCCGTCTCGGGAGCGTCCGTCTCGGCCGGGGCGTCGGCGCCCTCGGGGGCGCCGGTGCTCTCGGGAGCGTCCGTCGTCTCGGAGGACGCGCTGTCGTCGGGTGACACGGTGCCGGGGGTGGACACGGTGTCGATGTCGCCGTCTGGAGTCAGCATCGGGTGCCGCCTTTCGCTGTCGTCCCGCCCCTCGGCCTCGGTGCTCGACAGCCGGAGGCCGACGACCGCGCTCAGCCGCGAACGGGCAGTGACGACAAGCCTATTGCACTCCCCGCGCCCCCGTTCGTCCGCGGTCCCGCGGGTCGCGCGCGCCGCTCGTCGGCGGCGCGCACGAGGGCTACTGCAGCGAGATGCCGCCGATCGTGACCGGCTCAGCGGGAGCGCCGTCGCCGGAGCCGTCCGCCGTGCCCTTCGCGACCACGTCGGCGACCAGCGCATCGAGACCCGAGGTGACCTGCCCGACAACCGTGTAGCCGCCCGCCGCGTCCTCGGGGAGCTGGGTGTCCTGGTAGACGACGAAGAACTGGCTGCCCTGGCTGTAGCCGTTGCCGCCCTGGCGGGCCATCGCGATCGTGCCGGCCGGGTAGACGCCGTCCGCGGGCGCGTTCTCGACGGGTCCGTAGCTGTAGCCGGGGCCGCCGGTGCCGTCGCCGTTCGGGTCGCCGCACTGCAGGACGTAGAGGCCCTCGGTGGTGAGCCGGTGGCAGGAGACGCCGTCGTAGAAGCCGGACTGCGACAGGGAGAGGAAGGAGGAGACGGCCTGCGGTGCTGCGGCCCCGGCCAGGGTGATGCCCAGCTCGTCGCTGTTGATCGACATCGTGCCGGTCCAGTCGCGGCCCTCGGCGAGGTCGGCGGAGGGGACGTCCCCGGTGTTCTGGCCGGTCGCCTCGGGTGTCGGCGTGGGCGTCGCGCTCTCGGAGGACGTCGGCTCGGCGACCGGGGTGCCCGGGCCGCCGGAGAAGTAGAGGAGCTGCGCGACGACCGCGAGGGCGATCACGACGACGCCCGCGACGGCCGCGATCACGTTGTCGCGGACCCGGCGCTTGGCGCGCGTGCGGTGCAGGGTCTGCCGCGCCTGGTAGGCCCTCAGTCGGGTGCGCGCCTCGCGATCGTTCGTCCTGCCCTGGGCCACGTGTTCCTCCGCCGTCGTGCGTCGCGCCTGCGTCCGGCGCGGCCCCGCGCGAGCGCGGAGCGCGTCGAGCCTACGAGAATCGCCGCGCCCTCGCCGGACGCCGCGGCGCCGGGTGCCGGGTGGGCGCCGGGGCCGACTGTCGGAGGCCGTCGTTACGCTGGTGCGATGACCATGCAGCAGGCCGGACTCCGCTCCGGGGCGACCCCGCTCGCCGTGCGCATGCGTCCCCGCAGCCTCGAGGAGGTCGCGGGACAGCGGCACCTGCTGACGCCCGGTTCGCCGCTGGTGGCCCTCGCGGCCGACACCACGGGGGAGCGCGGCGCCGTCTCCGTCATCCTCTGGGGCCCGCCGGGCACCGGCAAGACGACGCTCGCCCAGGCCGTCGCGCACTCCAGCGGCCGCCGCTTCGTCGAGCTCTCCGCCGTCACGGCCGGCGTGAAGGACGTCCGCCAGGTGATGGAGGAGGCGCTCTCCACCCGCGATCTCTACGGCACGTCGACCGTCCTCTTCCTCGACGAGATCCACCGCTTCACCAAGGCGCAGCAGGACGCGCTGCTGCCCGGCGTCGAGAACGGCTGGGTGATCCTCATCGCGGCGACGACCGAGAACCCGTCGTTCTCGGTGATCGCCCCGCTGCTCTCGCGCTCCCTGCTGCTCACGCTGAACACCCTCGACGACGAGGACCTCGGGCTGCTCGTCGACCGCGCGCTGCACGACGAGCGCGGGCTCCGCGACTCGGTGCGGCTCGACGACGAGGCCCGCGCGAGCATCGTCCGGCTGGCCTCCGGGGACGCCCGACGCGCGCTCACGGCGCTCGAGGCCGCGGCCACCTCCGCGAGATCGGAGGCGCGGGAGGCGGACCGCATCGCGCGGGCGACCGCAGGCGAGAGCGACGAGGAGGACGAGGAGGACGACGACGAGGGCGACCCCGCCGAGTCCGCCGTCGTCGAGGAGCCCGAGCTCCCGCTGATCACGGTCGAGGTGGTCGCCCGCGCCGTCGACCGCGCGCTGCTGCGCTACGACCGCAACGGCGACGAGCACTACGACGTCATCAGCGCGTTCATCAAGTCGATCCGCGGCTCGGACGTCGACGCGGCGCTGCACTACCTGGCCCGGATGATCGAGGCGGGGGAGGACCCGCGCTTCATCGCCCGCCGGATCATCGTCTCGGCCTCCGAGGACATCGGGATGGCCGACCCGCAGGCGCTCGTCGTCGCGATCGCCGCGGCCGACGCCGTCCAGTTCATCGGCATGCCGGAGGGGCGCATCCCGCTCGCGCAGGCCGTCGTCCACCTGGCCACCGCGCCCAAGTCGAACGCCTCCTACACGGCCATCGACAGGGCGATCGCCGACGTCCGTGCGGGCAAGGCGGGCCGGGTGCCGCCGCACCTGCGCGACGCGCACTACCCCGGTGCCAAGCGGCTCGGCCACGGCAAGGGCTACCGCTACCCGCACGACGCCGAGCTCGGCGTCCTCGAGCAGCAGTACCTGCCGGACGAGCTCCGCGGCGCGCGCTACTACGCGCCGACCGAGCACGGCAACGAGCGCGACGTGTCGGCCCGGCTGGCGAAGCTGCTCCGGATCATCCGCGGCCGCGGCTGACGGTCAGGGACGGCGGACCCGGAACCGTGCGTGACGCCGGCTCCCGCGCCTGGTAGTCTTGCGAGGTTGCCCACCGCTCTGTAGCCGAGCGGAGCAGCGCATCCCTCTGAATCGCGCAGTCCGCCACCGCGGTCACCCTGCCTCCCGCACCCGCGGGGGGACACGACCTCGGCGCCCGCCCTCCTCCCGGAGCCGGCGGACGAGGACTGCGACCGAACCTCTCAGACCCTGGAAGGACCACAGTGTCGACCACCTCACGTACCCGTTCGAAGACGCGCCTCTCGCGCGCCCTCGGCATCCCCCTGACCCCGAAGGCCGCCCGCTACCTCGAGAAGCGTCCCTACGCTCCCGGTGAGCACGGCCGCTCGAAGCGCAAGGCCGACTCCGACTACGCGGTCCGCCTGCGGGAGAAGCAGCGTCTGCGAGCCCAGTACGGCATCCGCGAGAAGCAGCTGCGCATCGCCTTCCAGGAGGCGCGCCGCACCCAGGGCCTGACCGGTGAGAACCTGGTCGAGCTCCTCGAGATGCGCCTCGACGCCCTCGTCCTGCGCTCGGGCTTCGCCCGCACCACGGCGCAGGCCCGCCAGTTCGTCACCCACCGCCACATCATGGTGGACGGCCAGACGGTCGACCGTCCCTCCTTCCGCGTGAAGCCGGGCCAGGTCATCCACGTCAAGACCCGCTCCGAGGGCACCGAGCCCTTCCAGGTCGCGGCCGCCGGCGGACACGTCGACGTCCTCCCCAAGACCCCGGGCTACCTCGAGGTCGAGATCGACAAGCTCCAGGCGACGCTCCTGCGCCGCCCGAAGCGCGCCGAGGTGCCCGTGACCTGCGAAGTCCAGCTCGTCGTCGAGTACTACGCGGCCCGCTAGTCAGCGCACCCCCGTTGGAAAGGCCCCGGCTCCTGCCGGGGCCTTTCCTCGTTCCCGGACCCGTTCGGCGCATGGCCGCCGCCGTGCGGCCGCGCCGGTCCGGCTCGCGATCCGAGCTCCGGCTCGCGGCATCCGCGTCCTCCGGCGTGCCGGGGGTGTTTCCGCGTGCCGGAGGTTCGCTGGACGCAGGTTCGGCTCGCGATTCGAGCTCCGGCTCGTGGGATCCGCGTCCTCCGGCGTGCCGGAGGAGTTTCCGCGTGCCGGAGGTCCGCCGGACTCGGGTTCGGCTCGTGATTCGTGCTCGGGCTCGTGGGATCCGCGTTTTTCGGCGTGCCGGGGATGGTTCAGCGTGCCCGAGGTGCGCTCGAGCCGGCCGTCGCCGGGGGAGCCGGGGCCGCCGTGCGCCGTCGGTAGGCTGGGGTGCCGCATCCGGCGGCGCCGAAACGGAGGTCATCGTGTCCGGTGGAGACATCGCAGGGCTCATCGCCGCGGGGGTGTTCGCGATCCTGGTCGCGGTCGCCGCGATCCCGCTCTGGAAGCTCGGTCGGGTCTTCGACAGCACGAGCGAGGCCATCAAGCAGGCCAGCGACGGCCTGACCCCGATCCTCGACGAGTCGGCGTCGACGCTGCGCGAGGCGAACCAGCAGCTGGCCCGCGTCGACACCATCACGAAGGACGTGGCCGAGGTCACCGGCAACGTGAACGCGCTCGTTGCCCTCACGGCCGCGACCATCGGCGGACCGCTGATCAAGCTCGCCGGCTTCACCGCCGGAGTCCGCGCCGTCCTCGTCGCCGGCCGCACCGCCGACAAGGCGGGTGCCGCGGTCGGACGCGGCGCCGCGCGCCGCTCTCGGCGCACCCGCAGGTCGTCCTCCAGGTAGGCCCCTGCCTGCGCCCTACAATCGAGGGGGTCGTCGCGCCCTCGGGCCGGCTGCCGTGAGCAGGAAAAGCTGTGGGAGGAATCGCTGTGAAGAACATCGTGCTGATCGTCATCGGGATCGGTCTCGGATTCGCGGTCGCGCACCAGGTCGCGCGCACCGAGGCGGGCGCCCGTCTCTTCGAGGACCTCAACCGCACGGCGAAGGAGCTCGGCGACGCCGTCTCCGAGGGCTACCACCAGCGCGAGGCCGAGCTCAAGGCCGCCATCGGCGAGGGCTGAGGCCCTTCCCGTCCCGGCGCACCCGACAGACCCGAACGACCCCCTGGAACCGCACCACCCGACAGACACCCGCGTCGACCCGGTCGACCGAAACGTAACGGAACCCATGCAGACCGCAGACATCCGCAACCGCTGGCTCGACTTCTTCGGAAGCCGCGGGCACACCGTGGTCCCCTCCGCCTCCCTCGTCAGCGACGACCCGAGCCTCCTCTTCACCGTCGCCGGCATGGTGCCCTTCGTGCCCTACCTCACCGGGGTCGTCCCCGCGCCGTTCGACCGCGCGACGAGCGTGCAGAAGTGCATCCGCACGAACGACATCGAGGAGGTCGGCAAGACCCCCCGCCACGGGACGTTCTTCCAGATGAACGGCAACTTCTCCTTCGGCGACTACTTCAAGGAGGGGGCGATCGGCTACGCCTGGGAGCTCCTCACCGGCAGCGAGAGCGACGGCAACCTCGGCTTCGACGAGAAGGACCTCTGGGTCACCGTCTACAAGGACGACGACGAGGCCATCGCGCTCTGGAAGAAGATCGCCGGACTGCCCGACGAGCGGATCCAGCGCCTCGACAAGGACACCAACTACTGGTCCACCGGCCAGCCCGGCCCCGCCGGCCCCTGCTCCGAGATCTTCTTCGACCGAGGGCCCGCCTACGGCGTCGACGGCGGTCCGGCCACCGACGACGACCGCTACGTCGAGATCTGGAACCTCGTCTTCATGCAGTACCTGCGCGGGCAGGGCACGAGCAAGGTCGACTTCGACATCCTCGGCGAGCTGCCGAGCAAGAACATCGACACCGGCATGGGACTCGAGCGCGTCGCGTTCCTCAAGCAGGGCGTCGAGAACATGTACGAGATCGACCAGGTGCGCCCGGTCCTCGACCGCGCCGCCGAGCTCTCGGGCCGCCGCTACGGCGCCGTGCACGAGGACGACGTGCGGATGCGCGTCATCGCCGACCACGTCCGCTCCTCGCTGATGCTGCTCTCCGACGGCGTGACGCCGTCCAACGAGGGCCGCGGCTACATCCTGCGCCGCCTGATGCGCCGCACCGTGCGGGCGATGCGCCTGCTCGGCGTCGACACCGCGACGTTCCCCGAGCTGTTCACCGCCTCGCGCGACGCGATGGCCTCGGCCTACCCCGAGGTCTCCACCGAGTTCGAGCGCCTTTCGACCAGCGCGTACGGCGAGGAGGAGGCGTTCCTGCGCACGCTCGCGGCCGGCACCGAGATCCTCGACCTCGCGGTGCTGAAGACCAAGAAGGCCGAGGCGGCGACCCTGCCAGGCGACACCGCCTTCCTCCTGCACGACACGTTCGGCTTCCCGATCGACCTCACCCTCGAGATCGCCGAGGAGTCGGGGCTCAGCGTCGACCGCGAGGCGTTCGACTCGCTGATGACGGCGCAGCGCACCCGCGCGAAGGCCGACGCGAAGTCGAAGAAGAACGCCCTGGCCGACCTCTCGGTCTACGCCGACTTCCGCGCCAAGGGCGAGACGCTCTTCACGGGCTACGACGTCCTCGACACGGAGTCCCGGATCCTCGGCCTCATCGTCGGCGGCCATGCGGTCCAGAAGGCGGTCGCCGGCGACATCGCCGAGGTGATCCTCGAGGCGACCTCGCTGTACGCGGAGTCGGGCGGCCAGGAGGCCGACGCCGGCCGCATCGTCGGCAACGGCTTCGACCTCGAGGTCCTCGACGTGCAGAAGCCCGTCAAGGGCCTGATCAGCCACAAGGTCCAGGTCGCCAGCGGCGAGGTCGGGGTCGGCGACGCCGCCACCTCCGTCGTCGACCGCGACTGGCGCCGTGGCGCGCGCCAGGCGCACTCCGGCACCCACCTCATCCACGCGGCGCTCCGCCAGGTCCTCGGCCCGCAGGCGCACCAGTCCGGCTCGTTCAACAAGGCCGGCTACCTGCGCCTCGACTTCTCCTGGAACCAGGCGCTCTCGCTCGAGACCCGCAGCGAGATCGAGGACATCGCCAACGGCGCCATCCGCGACAACCTCGAGGTCGTCACCCGCGAGCTCCCGCTCGACGAGGCCAAGGCGCTCGGCGCGATGGCGCTCTTCGGCGAGAAGTACGGCGAGGTCGTCCGCGTCGTCGACATCGGCGGCCCCTGGTCGCGCGAGCTGTGCGCCGGCACCCACGTCGGCACCTCCGCGGAGATCGGGCTGATCAGCCTGATCAGCGAGTCCTCGGTCGGCTCGACCAACCGCCGCGTCGAGTCGCTGGTCGGCCGCGAGGCGCTGAGCGAGCTCGTCGCCGAGCGCGCCCTGGTCAGCACCATCTCGTCCTCGCTCAAGACCCCGCGCGAGCAGCTGCCCGACCGGATCGCCGAGCTCGTCGCGAGCCTCAAGGCCGCCGAGAAGCGGATCGCGACCTTCGAGGCCCGCGCCCTCGCCGAGCGGGTCCCCGCGATCGCCGCCACGAAGCGCTCGATCAACGGCGTGACGATCGTCGCCGAGAACGTCGGCACGGCCGGCTCGGGCGACGAGCTCCGCTCGCTCGTCATCTCGGTGCGCGAGCGCCTCGGCCAGGACGCGGCGGTCGTCGCCCTCGCGGCCGACGTCGCCGGCAAGCCCGCCGTGATCGTGGCGACCACCCCCGCTGCCCGCGAGCTCGGCCGGAAGGCGGGCGTGCTCGCCCGTCGCGCGGCCGGTGTCCTCGGCGGCGGCGGAGGCGGCAAGGACGACCTCGCCCAGGGCGGCGGCTCGGACGTGTCCGCCATCGGCGCGGCGCTCGACGCCGTCGTCGAGGAGGCGACGCGCTAGATGGAGAGGTTCGGCGTCCGGCTCGGCATCGATGTGGGCCGCTCCCGCATCGGTGTCGCGCGCTGCGACGCCGACGGCCTCCTCGCCGTGCCGGTGGAGACCGTCGCGCGCGTCGCGGAGGCGCCGGACGGCGCCGACGTCGCCCGGATCGCGGCCCTCGCCGCAGAGTTCGGCGCGTCGGCGATCGTCGTCGGCCTCCCGTTGTCGCTGTCGGGCGCAGAGACGGCCTCGACGGACGACGCCCGCGCCTTCGCGGCGCGCCTCGCCTCCGCCGTCCCGACCGCCCCGGTGCGGCTCGTGGACGAGCGGCTCTCGACGGTGAGCGCCCAGAGCGCGCTGCACCGCTCGGGACGCAGCACCCGCGGCTCCCGCGCCGTGATCGACCAGGTCGCCGCCGTGGTGATCCTGCAGCACGCCATCGATTCCGAGCGCTCGTCCGGTACCCCCGCCGGATCCGCGCTCGAACCGAACGAAGGACGACCCAGCCGTGACCGACGTCCCCCCGAGCCGCCGCGCCGCCCGCGCCGCGGAGGCCGATCAGCAGAGTCAGCTCCCGCACGACCCGGAGCAGCACCTCGCCTCTGAGACGGAGCCGACGGCGCCCGACTCGATCGACCACCTGTTCGCCGGCCCCGAGGTCGGCGCCCCGCGCGACCGCGGAGAAGCCGTCGCCGCCGCACACCCCGACGCCGCCCCCTCCACCCGCCGCCGCCGCGCGAAGCGCGAGAACAGGCCCCGGCGCAGCCGTCGCGGGCTGATCGGCGGGCTCCTCGCCTTCGGCGTCTTCGTGGCCCTGGTCGCGATCGCGGTGACGATCTTCGTCGAGCCCGTCCGCGCGCTGTTCGCGGAGCCGGAGCCGACCGACTTCACCGGCACCGGCACCAGCGAGGTGGTCTTCACCATCCACCAGGGCGACGGCGGCAGCACCATCGCCGAGAACCTCGTCGCGGACGGCGTCATCAAGTCCTACACGCCGTTCTACGAGCTGCTCCTCGCGGAGAACCCCGAGCCCGTCTTCCAGCCCGGTGCCTACTCGCTGAAGGCGGAGATGAGCGCGAAGGCGGCACTGTCGGCGCTGCTCGACTCCGACTCGACCCGGCTCGCGAACACCTTCGTCATCCCGGAGGGCACCTCGCTCAAGGGCGCGCTGCCGCTGATCGCGGACGGCTCGGGCGTCGCCCTCGCCGACCTCGAGGCCGCGGCCGCGGACTGGGGCTCCTACGGGCTCCCCGCCGAGGCGACCAGCCTCGAGGGCTTCCTGTTCCCGGCGACCTACGACATCGACCCGGGCACGTCGGCGCACGACATCCTGCAGACGCTCGTGAACCGGATGTACCAGTCGCTCGACGCGGCGGGCGTGCCGGTCGAGAACCGCTACCGGACCGTCGTCTTCGCCTCGCTCGTGCAGCGCGAGGCACGCGTCGCGGACGACTTCCCGAAGGTCGCACGGGTGTTCCAGAACCGCCTCGACCAGGGCTGGCGCCTGCAGTCGGACGCGACCGTCGCCTACGGCACCGGGGCGACCGACCGGGTGACCACGACCGACGCGGAGCGCAACGACGCGAACAACATCTACAACACGTACCAGCGCGACGGCCTGCCGCCCGCGCCGATCTCGAACCCGGGCGACGTCGCCATCCAGGCGGTGCTGCAGCCCGCGGACGGCACCTGGCTCTACTTCGTCACGGTGAACCTCGAGACCGGCGAGACGGTGTACTCGACCACCGATGCGGAGCACAACGCCGCGGTGGCGCAGTGGCAGGCGTGGATGCGGGACCACCCGGAGTACCAGTGACCGCGGAGCCGGCGCCGGGCGGGCGCCGGCTGGCGGTGCTCGGCTCGCCGATCGCGCACTCGCGCTCGCCCGAGCTGCACGCGGCGGCCTACCGGGTGCTCGGGCTCGACTGGAGCTACACGGCGGTCGAGGCGACGGAGGCGACGCTCGCCGCCGTCGTCGCCGATCCGGTCGCGCTCTGGCACGGCCTGTCGCTGACGATGCCGCTCAAGCACGCGGTGCGGCCGTTGCTCGACGAGGAGGACCTGGTCGCGCGGGCGACCGGCGCCGTCAACACCCTGCTGATCGACCGCTCCAATGGCGCACCCCGCCTGCGCGGCTTCAACACCGACGTGGCCGGGATCGTCCGGGCGCTCGGCGAGGCGGGCGTGCACTCGGCCGAGCGCGTCGAGATCCTCGGGGGAGGGGCGACCGCCGCCTCCGCCCTCGCCGCGGCGGCCGAGCTGGGCGCGGGGCGGGTGACGGTCACGCTCCGCTCGCCGGAGAAGGCCGCCCCGTTGGCCGCGATCGCCGCCGCCGTCGGCGTCGCCCTCGACGTCCGCCCGTTCTCGGACTGGGACGGCGCGGACGCGGCGCCGCTGCTCGTCTCGACGCTGCCGGGCGGCGCGTCGGCCGAGCTGGCCGTGCCGGATGCGGTGGTCGCGGCCTCGACGCTCTTCGACGTGGCCTACTCGCCCTGGCCGAGCCCGCTCGCGCTGCGCTGGGGCGCGGCCGGCTCGCCCGTCGTGTCGGGGCTGGGGATGCTCCTGCACCAGGCGCTGCTGCAGGTGCGGGTGTTCGCCGGCGGCGACCCGGCCGTGCCGCTGCCGAACGAGGACGCGGTGCTCGCGGCGATGCGCGCGACGCTGCCGGCCGACTCCACCGCCTGAGCCCGCGGGGCGCGAGTCCGGTGGGGCGCGTGTGCGAGAATCGGAGGATGCTCCGTTGGCTCACGGCCGGGGAATCCCACGGCCCCGAACTCGTCGCCGTCCTCGAAGGACTGCCGGCGGGTGTCCCCGTCTCCCTCGACGACGTCCGCGCCGACCTCGCCCGGCGCAAGCTCGGCTACGGTCGCGGCGCCCGGATGAAGTTCGAGCAGGACGAGCTGAACGTCTCGTCCGGCATCCGCCACGGCGGCACGACGGGCGGCCCGATCGCGCTGCGCATCGGCAACACCGAGTGGGCGCGCTGGGTCGACGTGATGGCGGCCGAGCCGCGCGATCCCGAGACGCTGCCCAAGGGCCGCGGCGCCGCGCTCACCCGCCCGCGCCCGGGTCACGCCGACCTGGTCGGCATGCAGAAGTACGGCTTCGAGGAGTCGCGCAACGTCCTCGAGCGCGCCTCGGCCCGCGAGACGGCCGCCCGCGTCGCGCTCGGCGCCGTCGCCCGCCGCTTCCTCGGCGAGCTCGGCATCACCCTCGTCAGCCACACCCTCGCCATCGGCCCGGTCCGCGTGCCGGAGGGCTCGGCCCTGCCGACCCCCGCCGATGTCGACGCGCTCGACGCCGATCCGCTGCGCTGCCACGACGCGGCGACCAGCGCCCTGATGGTGGCCGAGGTCGACCGCGCGCACGACGACGGCGACACCCTCGGCGGCGTCGTCGAGGTCCTCGCCTACGACCTCCCGCCGGGACTCGGCTCCTACGTGCACTGGGACCGCCGGCTCGACGCGCAGCTGGCCGCCGCGCTGATGGGCATCCAGGCGATCAAGGGCGTCGAGGTCGGCGACGGCTTCCTGACCACCACCCGCCGCGGCTCCGAGGCGCACGACGAGCTCTTCGTCGCCGAGGGCGGCATCGGCCGCTCGAGCGATCGCGCCGGCGGCACCGAGGGCGGCATGAGCACGGGCACGGTCCTGCGGGTCCGGGCCGGCATGAAGCCGATCGCCACCGTCCCGCACGCGCTGCGCACGGTCGACGTCGCCACCGGCGAGGCCGCGGGCGCGCACCACCAGCGCTCCGACGTCTGCGCGGTGCCCGCCTCGGGCGTCGTCGCGGAGGCGATGGTCGCGCTGGTGCTCGCGAACGCCGTGCTGGAGAAGTTCGGCGGCGACAGCGTCACCGAGACCCGCCGCAATCTGCAGGGCTACCTCGACGCGATCCCGGAGGAGCTGCGCACCCTCGCCGCCAGCGATCCGGCGCTCGGTCTCGTCTGATGCCCGAGCACCTACCTGGGCGGACCCGCTGATGGCGGGTCACGATACCGGCGCGGCCCGCGCCCGCGTCGTCCTGATCGGCCCGATGGGGGCCGGCAAGACGACGATCGGCAAGCGGGTCGCGAAGGCCCTCGCGGCCGATTTTGTCGACTCCGACGCCGAGTTCGTGCGCCGGCACGGACCGATCGCCGCGTACTTCGACCTGCACGGCGAGGCGTCCTTCCGAGTGGAGGAGCGCCGCGTCGTCGAGCAGGCCGTCCGCCGCGCCGTCGTGCTGAGCCTGGGCGGGGGAGCGGTGCTCGACGAGGGCACGCGCGCCGACCTGGCCGGCGTCCCCGTCGTGCTGCTGACCACGACCGCCGAGGCCGTGCGCGACCGGCTCGGCTCCGGCCGCCCGCTGGTGCGCGGCGGCGTCGCGGACTGGACGCGCATCTACGAGTCGCGACGCGCGGTCTACGAGTCGCTCGCCGACACCGTCGTCGACTCCTCGCGCCGCCCGATCACGACCCTGGCCGCCGAGGTGACCGCCTGGGTGCGCGAGCGCGAGGCGGCGTCCGGTGAGCCCGCTGCCGGCACCACCGAGTCCACCGGCACGACCGAATCCACCAGCACCACAGAACCGGCGGCCCCCACCGGCCGCCCGACCGGAAGAAGAGCATGAACGACGGCGCCACCGCCCTCACCGTCACCGGAGAGAACGGCTACGACATCACGGTCGGCCGCGGCCTCCTCGACGGCCTCGCCGACGCGATCGGCCCGCGAGCGGCCAAGGTGCTGATCGTGCACCCGCCGACCCTCGCGGTCCTCGCCGCCGAGATCCGGGAGAGCCTGCTCGACCGCTACGAGGTGCTGCTCGCCGAGGTTCCCGACGCCGAGGCCGCCAAGCGCGTCGAGGTCGCCGCCTTCTGCTGGCAGGTGATGGGTCAGTCCGACTTCACTCGGACCGACGCGGTCGTCGGCTTCGGCGGCGGTGCGATCACCGACCTGGCCGGCTTCGTCGCCGCGACCTGGCTCCGCGGGGTCGACCTCGTGCAGGTGCCGACCACGGTGCTCGGCATGGTCGACGCGGCCGTCGGCGGCAAGACCGGCATCAACACGGCCGAGGGCAAGAACCTCGTCGGCGCCTTCCACGCACCCCGCGCCGTCGTCGCCGACCTCGACGTCCTGACGAGCCTGCCGCGCAACGAGATCCTGGCCGGCTTCGGCGAGATCGTGAAGTACGGCATGATCGCCGAGCCGCGCATCCTCGACATCATCGAGTCGGACGTGGACCTCGCGACCGACCCGACGTCGGAGGAGTTCCGCAGCCTGGTCGAGCTGTCGATCGGCATCAAGGCGCGCGTGGTGAGCGAGGACTTCACCGAGAAGGGCCTGCGCGAGATCCTGAACTACGGGCACACCCTCGGCCACGCGGTCGAGCACGCCGAGCGCTACCAGTGGCGGCACGGCGCGGCGGTCTCGGTCGGCATGATGTTCGCGGCGGAGCTGTCCCGGCTCACCGGCTCGCTCAGCGATGCCGTCGTCGATCGCCAGCGCAGCGTCCTCGAGTCGCTGACGCTGCCGACGAGCTACCCGCTCGGCCGCTGGGAGACGCTGCTCGCCGCGATGCAGCGCGACAAGAAGTCGCGCGCGGGCATGCTCCGCTTCGTGGTGCTCGACGACCTCGCGCGGCCGAGCATCCTGCAGGGACCGGAGACGTCGCTGCTGTTCGCGGCGTACCAGGAGATCGGCGCGTAGCGGCACCTGGCGGGGTCAGCCCCGCCGGTCGTCCGGCCCGCGGTCGCCGGTGAGCGCGGCCTCGCGGGCACGGGCGTGCTCCTCCGCGCTGACTGTTCCGGCCGCGCGCAGCCGGTCGAGCTCGGCCAGGCGATCGGTGAGCGAGGAGCCCGCCGGGCCGATGCCGTGGCGGAGGTAGCGGGCGGCCATGTCCGTCTGCATCGTGGTCGGGTCCATGCCGAGCTGCTTCGCCCGGCGGGTGTTGCGGACGATCAGCACGATGATCAGGACGATCACCGCGACGATGACGATCGGCACGATCGCGAAGACGACCGCGAACCACGGCGGAACGATGTTCTGGCCCGGGAGCGTCGGTGCGAAGAAGTCCGAGCGGGCCGCCGCGGAGACGATCCCGGAGTGAGCGGTGCTGAGGGTCATGCGACCTCCTCGGTCGTGGGCGTCCCTCCAGTCTGCTCCGGGTGCCTCCGTGCCCGCATCGTCCGGCCGGGGGAGGCGGCCCGGCCGCTCGCGGGCCGGACCGACTACACTCGATGGGTTGGCCGGATCGGCCGATCAGCAGACTTCCACGAAACGGATCCCCCTTCGCATGGCCTCTACCACCGACATCAAGAACGGCACCGTCCTCAGCATCGACGGTCAGCTCTGGAACGTCATCGACTTCCAGCACGTGAAGCCGGGCAAGGGCGGCGCGTTCGTGCGCACCAAGATGAAGAACGTGCTGACGGGCAAGGTCGTCGACAAGACCTTCAACGCCGGCGCCAAGATCGACACGGCCAACGTCGACCGTCGCGACTTCCAGTACCTCTACCGCGACGGCGCGGACTTCGTCTTCATGGACACCTCGGACTACGACCAGATCACGGTCCCCGAGGCCGTCGTCGGCGACGCCGCGAACTTCATGCTCGAGAACCAGAACCTCACCCTCGCGCTGCACGACGGCGATCCGCTCTACGTCGAGCTCCCCGCCTCCGTCGTGCTGGAGATCACCTACACCGAGCCGGGCCTGCAGGGCGACCGCTCGACCGGCGGCACCAAGCCCGCGACCGTCGAGACCGGCTACCAGATCCAGGTCCCGCTCTTCCTCGAGCAGGGCACCAAGGTCAAGGTCGACACCCGCACGGGCGACTACCTCGGCCGCGTCAGCTGAGCCGGGTCTTCTGTGAGCGCTCGGACGAAGGCGCGCAAGCGCGCCCTCGACATCATCTACAACGCCGACGTGCGGCAGATCTCCTTCTCGGAGTCGCTGCGCTCCGAGGCGGAGCGCGCGGCCAACGAGCCGGCGCGTGAGGCCTCCTGGCTGTACGCCCGCGAGATCGTCGACGGCGTCATCGACAACGCCGACGAGATCGACGCGCTGATCGCGCAGCTCGCGAAGGGCTGGACGCTCTCGCGCATGCCGCTGGTCGACCGCGCGATCCTCCGCATCGGCGTCTGGGAGATCCTGCACAACGACGCTGTCCCGGACGGCGTCGCCATCTCCGAGGCCGTCGAGGCGGCGACCCTGCTCTCGACCGACGACTCGGCCGGCTTCATCAACGGCCTGCTCGCCTCCGTCGCCGAGTCGCACGCGACGGCCTGACGCCCGCGGGTCTCGATACGCCGTCCTGCGGACGGCTACTCGACCAGCAAGGAAGCCGTCCTGCGGACGGCTACTCGACCAGCAAGGAAGCCGTCCTGCGGACGGCTACTCGACCAGCAAGGAAGCCGTCCTGCGGACGGCTACTCGATTAGCGAGGGAGCCGCCGCCATGGCGGCTCCCTTTCATGCTGATCGAGTAGCCCGCGGAGCGGGCGTATCGAGATCCACCACCGTCGGAAGGTGCGGCTGCAGACCGGCGTTCCGACAAAGGTGGGTCTCGATACGCCGTCCTGCGGACGGCTACTCGACCAGCATGCTTCGCAGCATGCGGAGTCGGCCGCTTGCGGTGCGTCCTCTTCGCATGCTGATCGAGTGGCCCGCGGAGCGGGCGTATCGAGATCCGCCGTCGCCGGGCGGGAGCAGACGGACCCCTATACTCGGGGAGGCATTTCCTTTAAGGCCGTCCAGAGAGACGGGGAAGGAGGTCGGTGTGACGGCACGAATCGTGCTCAGCAGCGCTGACATCACGCGCGCTCTCACGCGCATCGCTCACGAGATCCTCGAGTCGAATCGCGGCGCGGAGTCGCTGGTGATCCTCGGGATCCCGACCCGCGGAGTCGCGCTCGCGCGGCGGATCGCCGACACGATCGCCAGGATCGAGCCCGGAGCCGACCCGGTGTTCTCCGGCTCGCTCGACGTGACGATGTACCGCGACGACCTCGCCCACCACCCGACGCGGACGCCCGCACGCACCGCCGTCCCGGCGAGCATCGATGGCCGCACCGTCGTCCTGGTCGACGACGTGCTCTTCTCCGGCCGCACCATCCGCGCGGCTCTCGACGCCCTCAGCGACATCGGCCGCCCGCGCGCCGTGCGGCTCGCCGCACTGGTCGACCGCGGCCACCGCGAGCTGCCGATCCGCGCGGACTTCGTCGGCAAGAACCTCCCCAGCAGCCTCAGCGAGCGGATCAACGTCCGCCTGGTCGAGACCGACGGCGAGGACCTCGTCGCGATCGAGTCCGCACCGGACGGAGGCACCCGATGAGGCACCTGCTCTCCACCCGCGACCTCGACCGCGCCACCGCGATCGGCCTCCTCGACATCGCCGAGGACATGTCGGACGTGCAGAACCGCGAGGTCAGGAAGCTGCCGACCCTGCGCGGCAAGACCGTGGTCAACCTCTTCTTCGAGGACTCCACCCGCACCCGCATCTCGTTCGAGGCCGCGGCGAAGCGGCTCTCGGCCGACGTGATCAACTTCAGCGCCAAGGGCTCGAGCGTCTCGAAGGGCGAGAGCCTCAAGGACACCGCGCAGACCCTCGCGGCGATGGGCGCGGACGGCGTCGTCATCCGCCACCACGCGTCCGGCGCCCCGGCGGTGCTCGCGGCCAGCGGCTGGATCGACGCCGCCATCCTCAACGCCGGCGACGGCACGCACGAGCACCCCACCCAGGCGCTGCTCGACGCCTTCACCATCCGCCGCCGGCTGCACGGCGCCGCCGCCTCCCGCGGCAAGAGCCTCGACGGCGTCGCCGTCACGATCGTCGGCGACATCCTGCACTCGCGGGTCGCCCGCTCGAACGTCTGGCTGCTGACCGCGCTCGGCGCGGAGGTCACCCTCGTCGCCCCGCCCACGCTCGTCCCCGTCGACACCCTCGACTGGCCTGCCACGATCCGCTTCGACCTCGACGACGCGATCGACTCCGGGCTGCCCGACGTGGTGATGCTGCTGCGCATCCAGCTCGAGCGGATGTCGAGCGGGTTCTTCCCCAACGGCCGCGAGTACGCGCGGATCTGGGGCCTGGACGACGAGCGGCTCGCCCGCCTCGGCCCGGATACCATCGTGATGCACCCCGGACCCATGAACAGGGGCGTCGAGATCTCCTCGGCCGCCGCCGATTCGAGCCGCTCCACGGTGCTCGAGCAGGTCGCGAACGGGGTGTCCGTGCGGATGGCGGCGCTGTACCTGCTGCTGTCCGGTGAAAGGGAGGTCCTGTGATGACCGGTACGAGGATCCTCCTCTCGGGAGCGACGCTCGCCGACGAGACGACGGCCGACGTCCTGATCGACGGCGGGACGATCGTCGAGATCGGCACCGACGTCGACTCGAGCGGCGCGCGCGTGATCGACGCCGACGGGCTCCTGGCACTGCCGGGTCTCGTCGACCTGCACACCCACCTCCGCGAGCCCGGTTTCGAGCAGAGCGAGACCGTGCTGACCGGCACGCGCGCCGCGGCGGCGGGCGGCTTCACCGCGGTCTTCGCGATGGCGAACACCTCGCCGGTGCAGGACACGGCCGGCGTCGTCGAGCAGGTCCAGAGCCTGGGCGAGGACGCGGGCTACGCCACCGTCCGCCCGATCGGCGCCGTCACCGTCGGCCTCGCGGGGGAGTCGCTCGCCGAGCTCGGCGCGATGGCCCGCAGCCGTGCCGCGGTGCGCGTCTTCTCGGACGACGGCAAGTGCGTCTCGGACGCGCTGCTGATGCGCCGCGCGCTCGAGTACGTGAAGGCCTTCGACGGCGTCGTCGCCCAGCACGCGCAGGAGCCGCGGCTCACCGTCGGCGCGCAGATGAACGAGGGCGCCGTCTCCAGCGCCCTCGGGCTGCAGGGCTGGCCGGCCGTGGCGGAGGAGGCGATCATCGCCCGCGACGTCCTGCTGGCCGAGCACGTCGGCTCGCGGCTGCACGTCTGCCACGTCTCGACCGCCGGCTCCGTCGACGTGATCCGCTGGGCCAAGGCCCGCGGCATCGACGTCACGGCCGAGGTCACCCCGCACCACCTGCTCCTCACCGAGCAGCTCATCGCCGGGGTCGACGGCGCGGCCGGCTACGACGCCCGCTACAAGGTCAACCCGCCGCTGCGCCGCGACGAGGACGTGCTCGCCCTCCGCGAGGCCCTCGCCGACGGCACCATCGACATCGTCGCCACCGACCACGCCCCGCACCCGGTCGAGGCGAAGGACTGCGAGTGGGACGCCGCCGCGTTCGGCATGGTCGGCCTCGAGAGCGCCCTGAGCGTCGTGCACGCCGCGGTCGTCGAGGACGGCCGGCTGAGCTGGGCCGACGTCAGCCGCGTGCTCTCCTCCGCCCCCGCGCGGATCGGCCGGCTCGACGGCTACCAGCACGGCCTCGCCGTCGGCGCCGCGGCCAACGTCGTCCTCTACGACCCCGAGGTCCGCCGCCGCTTCTCCACCGGCGACCTGCGCGGGCGCAGCACCAACTCGCCGTACCTCGGCAGGGAGCTGCCGGGCCGCGTCGTCGCGACGCTGCACCGCGGCGTACCGACCGTCCTCGACGGCGAGCTCGTCGACGCGGCGACGGTCGCCGCGGCAGCGAGGGGCGCCCGTGGATAGGACCGCCATCGCGATCGTCATCGCCGCGGCCGTCGCCCTCGTCTTCATCGGCATGGCGCTGTCCTGGCGCGCGCGCCGGCGCCGGTCCGCCGCGCTCGCCCCCGAGGCCATCCCCGCCGCGTCGCTGGGCGCCGAGCGCGAGGCGGTCGAGCTGCCCTACGTCGCGACCACCCGCTTCGAGCAGCCGCTCGAGCGCGTGGTGCTGCCGGGCCTGGGCTTCCGCGGCCGGGCGACGCTGCGGCTGCACGAGCGCGGCGTCGTGATCGCCCCGGTCGGCGAGCGCGAGACCGTGATCCCTGCGGCGCTCCTCCGCGGTACCGGCGAGGGCTCCTACGCCATCGACCGCGCCGTCGAGGAGGGCGGGCTGCTCGTGCTCTCCTGGTCGCCGCGCGGCGAGGAGGTCGTGGACAGCTACCTCCGCGTCGCCGACCCCGCGCTCCGACGACGACTGGTCGACGAGCTCCGCCGGCTCGCCGGCCCCGATTCCTCCCCCTCCCACCCCGGGACCGCCGACGGCGGCTCCGACTCGACCCAGAAGGGCTCCTAGTCCGTGCCAACCACACGCCTCAGCACCGAACCCACCGCCGTCCTCGTCCTCGAGGACGGGCGACGATTCTCGGGTCAGGCCTACGGCGCACGCGGCCGCACGCTCGGTGAGATCGTCTTCGCGACCGGCATGACCGGCTACCAGGAGACGCTGACCGACCCGTCCTACGCCGGCCAGATCGTCGTGCAGACCGCCCCGCACATCGGCAACACCGGGATGAACGACGAGGACGAGGAGTCGCGCCGCATCTGGGTCGCCGGCTACGTCGTCCGCGACCCCTCGCGCGTGGTCTCGAACTTCCGCTCGCAGCGCTCGCTCGACGACGACCTGGAGAAGGACGGCATCGTCGGCATCTCCGGGGTCGACACCCGCGCGATCACCCGGCACATCCGCTCGCTCGGCTCGATGCGCTCCGGCGTCTTCTCCGGCGAGGACCTCGCCCTCCCCGAGGAGGAGCAGCTCGCGCTGGTGCTCGGCGGCGCGCGGATGGCGGGCCTGAACCTCTCGTCCTCCGTCTCCACCGAGGAGCGCTACACCGTGCCCGCGCAGGGCGAGCGCGTCGGCTCGGTCGCCGTGATCGACCTGGGCGTCAAGACCTCGACGGTCAACTACCTCTCCGAGCGCGGCTTCGACGTGCACGTGCTGCCCGAGTCGACGACCGCCGAGCAGGTGCTCGCGCTCGACCCCTCGGCGCTGTTCTTCTCGAACGGGCCCGGCGACCCCGAGGCCTCCGACCGCCACGTCGACCTGCTGCGCACCACGCTCCGCGCCGACCTGCCGTTCTTCGGCATCTGCTTCGGCAACCAGCTGCTCGGCCGCGCGCTCGGCTTCGGCACCTACAAGCTGCCGTTCGGCCACCGCGGGATCAACCAGCCGGTGCTCGACAAGCTGACCGGCCGGGTCGAGATCACCTCGCAGAACCACGGCTTCGCGGTCGACGCGCCGATCGACGGCGAGCTCGACTCGCCCGAGGGCTTCGGCCGGGTCGAGGTCAGCCACTACAGCCTCAACGACTCGGTCGTCGAGGGGCTGCGCTGCCTCGACATCCCCGCGTTCTCGGTCCAGTACCACCCGGAGGCGGCGGCCGGACCGCACGACTCCAACCACCTCTTCGACCGCTTCCGCGCCATGGTCGTGCAGCGCACGGCCGAGCAGGGCGGCGCCGAGCCCGCCACCGCGGACTCCACCACCTCGACCACCACCACCGCCTCGACCACCGGAGAGCAGAAGTAATGCCCCGCAGGGAAGACATCAGAAGCGTCCTCGTCATCGGCTCCGGCCCGATCGTGATCGGCCAGGCGGTCGAGTTCGACTACTCGGGCACCCAGGCCTGCCGCGTGCTGCGCGAGGAGGGCGTCCGCGTCATCCTCGTCAACTCGAACCCGGCGACGATCATGACTGACCCGGACTTCGCCGACGCGACCTACGTCGAGCCGATCACCCCGAAGGCGATCGAGGCGATCATCGCCAAGGAGCGCCCCGACGCGATCCTGCCGACCCTCGGCGGCCAGACCGCGCTCAACGCCGCGATCCAGCTGCACGACCTCGGGATCCTGGAGAAGTACGACGTCGAGCTGATCGGCGCGAGCTTCGAGGCGATCAACCGCGGCGAGGACCGCCAGATCTTCAAGCAGCTCGTGCTGGACGCGGGTGCCTACGTCGCCAAGTCGTACATCGCGCACACCGTGGAGGAGGCGATCGGCTTCGCCGAGGACCTCGGCTACCCGCTGGTCATCCGCCCCTCCTTCACCATGGGCGGCCTCGGCTCCGGCTTCGCGCACTCCGTCGACGAGCTCGTGCGGATGGTCGGCGACGGCCTGCACCAGAGCCCGACCACCGAGGTGCTCCTCGAGGAGTCGATCCTCGGCTGGAAGGAGTACGAGCTCGAGCTGATGCGCGACACGGCCGACAACACGGTCGTCGTCTGCTCGATCGAGAACGTCGACCCCGTCGGCGTGCACACCGGCGACTCGATCACGGTCGCCCCGGCGCTGACCCTGACCGACCGCGAGTACCAGAAGCTGCGCGACATCGGCATCCGGATCATCCGCGACGTAGGCGTGGACACCGGCGGCTGCAACATCCAGTTCGCGATCGACCCCGCCGACGGCCGGATCATCGTGATCGAGATGAACCCGCGCGTCTCGCGCTCCTCGGCGCTGGCCTCGAAGGCGACCGGCTTCCCGATCGCCAAGATCGCCGCGAAGCTCGCGATCGGCTACCGCCTCGACGAGATCCCGAACGACATCACCAAGGTGACGCCGGCGAGCTTCGAGCCGACCCTCGACTACGTCGTGGTCAAGGTGCCGCGCTTCGCCTTCGAGAAGTTCCCCGCCGCCGACAAGACGCTGACCACGACCATGAAGTCGGTCGGCGAGGCGATGGCGATCGGCCGCAACTACGCGCAGGCGCTGCAGAAGGCGCTCCGCTCGCTGGAGAAGCGCGGCTCGTCCTTCCACTGGGGCGACCAGTCGCGCTCGGTCGAGGAGCTGCTCGAGATCGCGAAGACGCCGACCGACGGCCGCATCGTCACCGTGCAGCAGGCGCTGCGCCTCGGCGCGAGCGTCGAGCAGGCCTTCGAGGCGACCAAGATCGACCCGTGGTTCCTCGACCAGATCGTGCTGATCAACGAGATCGCCGAGCTGGTGCGCGAGCACGACGGCCTCGACGCCGGCGTGCTGCGCCTGGCGAAGGACCACGGCTTCTCCGACGTGCAGATCGCCCAGTTGCGCGGTCTCGACGAGGCCGAGGTGCGCCGCACCCGCTACGACCTCGCCGTCCGCCCGGTCTACAAGACGGTCGACACCTGCGCCGGCGAGTTCCCGGCGCTGACGCCGTACCACTACTCCTCCTACGACGAGGAGACCGAGGTCGTCGCGGCCGACCGCCGGAAGGTCGTCATCCTCGGCTCCGGCCCGAACCGCATCGGCCAGGGCGTCGAGTTCGACTACTCCTGCGTGCACGCGTCGTTCGCGCTGTCGGCCGCCGGGTTCGAGACGATCATGATCAACTGCAACCCGGAGACGGTCTCGACCGACTACGACACCTCCGACCGCCTCTACTTCGAGCCGCTGACGCTCGAGGACGTGCTCGAGGTCATCCACGCGGAGTCGCAGTCGGGCGAGCTGGTCGGCGTCGTCGTGCAGCTGGGCGGCCAGACCGCGCTCGGCCTCGCCGCCGGCCTCGAGGCCGAGGGCGTGCCGATCCTGGGCACCACCCCCGCCAACATCGACCTCGCGGAGGAGCGCGGCGCGTTCTCCAGGATCCTCGACGAGGCCGGCCTGCTCGCCCCGCGCAACGGCACGGCGACCGACCTCGAGGGCGCCCTCGAGGTCGCGGTCGAGATCGGCTACCCCGTCCTCGTCCGCCCGTCGTTCGTCCTCGGCGGCCGCGGCATGGAGATCGTCTACGGCTCCCCGCAGCTCGAGGACTACTTCGCCCGGATGGCCGACGAGGGGATCATCGACGCGACGCACCCGCTGCTGGTCGACCGCTTCCTCGACGACGCGATCGAGATCGACGTCGACGCGCTCTACGACGGCGAGCAGCTCTACATCGGCGGCGTGATGGAGCACATCGAGGAGGCCGGCATCCACTCCGGCGACTCGGCCTGCACGCTGCCGCCGGTCACTCTGGGCCGCCAGCAGATCGACAAGGTCCGCGAGGCGACCCTCGCCATCGCCGAGGGCGTCGGCGTCCGCGGCCTGCTCAACGTGCAGTTCGCGATCGGCCAGGGCGTGCTCTACGTCCTCGAGGCGAACCCGCGTGCCTCGCGCACCGTGCCGTTCGTCTCGAAGGCGCTGGGCATCCCGCTCGCGAAGGCCGCCTCGCGGCTGATGGTCGGCGAGACGATCGCCGAGCTCAAGGCCGAGGGCCTGCTGCCCGAGCGCGACGGCTCCGACGTGCCGATGGACTCGCCGATCGCGGTGAAGGAGGCGGTGCTGCCGTTCAAGCGCTTCCGCACCAAGGAGGGCAAGATCGTCGACTCGCTGCTCGGCCCCGAGATGCGCTCGACCGGCGAGGTCATGGGCATCGACCGCGACTTCCCCCGGGCGTTCGCGAAGAGCCAGGAGGCGGCCTACGGCGGCATGCCCGCGAGCGGCACCGTGTTCATCTCGGTGGCCGACCGCGACAAGCGCTCGATCGTGCTGCCGGCCCTGCGCCTGCGCCAGCTCGGCTTCGAGATCCTCGCCACCGAGGGCACGGCCGAGGTGCTCAACCGCAACGGCATCCAGGCCCGGGTCGTCCGCAAGTACAGCGAGGAGGCCGTCGACGACGCGCCCTCGATCGTGGAGCTGGTCAACCGCGACCAGGTCGACGTGGTGATCAACACGCCGAGCGGCGGCGCCTCCCGCGCCGACGGCTACGAGATCCGCGCCGCCGCGGTCGCCGCGGACAAGCCGCTGTTCACCACCATCGCCCAGCTCGCCGCGGCCGTCGCCTCGCTCGACGCCGCCGCCGAGCCGTTCGAGGTGACGAGCCTGCAGGACTACGCGATCCGCCGGGCGGAGCGCACCGCGTGACGGACGCCGTCGCGCCGCCGGGCGCCGAGTCCTTCGGCGCCCGGCTCGAGGCCGCGTTCGACGCGTTCGGGCAGCTCTGCGTCGGGATCGATCCGCACGCGTTCCTGCTCGACGCGTGGGGCCTGGACGACAGCGCGTCGGGCCTGGAGTCCTTCGGCCGGCGGGTCGTCGAGGCCTCGGCCGGCCGGGTCGGCCTGGTCAAGCCGCAGGTCGCGTTCTTCGAGCGGCACGGCTCGGCGGGCTACGCGGCGCTCGAGCGCGTCCTCGCCGACGCGCGCGCCGCGGGCCTGCTGGTCATCGCGGACGCGAAGCGCGGCGACATCGGCACGAGCGTCACGGCCTACGCCGAGGCGTGGCTCCGGCCGGGCTCGCCGCTCGAGGCCGACGCGATGACCGCCGCCGCCTACCAGGGCGTCGGCTCGCTCGAGGGCATGCTCGCGCTGGCCGAGGAGGCGGGCAAGGGCGTCTTCGTCCTCGCCGCGACCTCCAACGCCGAGGCGCGGCCGGTGCAGCGGGCGCTGCTGCAGGACGGGCCGGCCGCCGGCTCGACCGTGGCGCACGCGGTGCTGGCCGACGTGGCATCCTGGAACGCGGGACACGCGCGCTCGTCGATCGGCTCGGTCGGCGTCGTGCTCGGGGCCACGGTCGCACTCGGCGACTACGGCATCGGCACGGGCACTCCGCTCCGCCCCGCACTGCCGGTGCTGGCGCCCGGCTTCGGCCACCAGGGCGCCGACACCGCGGACGCGTCGAGGCTGTTCGGGGCGCTGGCCGCCTCGACGATCGTGAGCGAATCGCGCAGTGTCCTCGGCGCCGGACCCGACGGGATCGCCGCCGAGATCGACCGCCGAGCCGCACACCTCCAGGAGACCCTTGTCCGCTGAAGCCGTCAGCCCGATCGATCCCGCCGCCGAGGCGCCGTCCGCTGCGCGCCGCCCCGCGCCGCCCGCGGTCGACCGCCGCGCCGCCTCCGAGGCCGCGATCGCCGCCCGCCGCGCCCGCGCCCAGGTGAAGAAGGGCGTCGCCGCCGGCGACCGGCCCGCCACCGCCGTGCTCGCCGCCGCGCAGGAGGACCCGACCGGCGTCGAGGGCCGGATGCGCGTCAGCGAGCTGCTGCGCGCGGTGCCCGCCCTCGGCGTGGTCAAGACCCCGCGGGTGATGGAGCAGCTCGGCATCGCGCCGTCCAAGCGCCTGGGCGGTCTGGGCCGGCGCCAGGTCGAGGGCCTCGGCGCCTTCCTGGAGGAGCGCGAGTCGCGCCAGCGCCGCGGCGAGCGCAACCGGCTCGTCGTGCTGGCCGGTCCGACCGCGGTCGGCAAGGGCACCGTCTCCGGCTACATCCGCGAGAACTACCCCGACGTCCTGCTGTCCGTCTCGGCGACCACCCGCGCACCGCGCCCCGGCGAGATCGAGGGCGTCAGCTACTACTTCGTCGACGACGCCGAGTTCGACCGCATGGTCGAGGCGGGGGAGTTCCTCGAGTACGCGACGGTGCACAACGCGTACCGCTACGGCACGCCCCGCGGCCCGATCGACGCGGCCCTCGCCGCCGGCCGCCAGGTCATGCTCGAGATCGACATCCAGGGCGCCCGGCAGGTCCGCGAGCGGATGGGCGACGCCCGGCTGGTGTTCCTGCTGCCCCCGAGCTGGGAGGAGCTGGTGCGCCGCCTGGTCGGCCGCGGCACCGAGAGCCCCGAGGAGCAGGAGCGCCGGCTGGCCACCGCGAAGGTCGAGCTGGCCGCGCAGGACGAGTTCGATTTCTGCGTCGTGAACAGCACCGTGCCCGAAGCGGCCCGCGAGGTCGTACAATTGATGTCGCCTCGTGCCGACAGCACGCCCGCCGATCCGGGCCGCTGAGACCGAGACCACCGACCACCTCCGGGCCTTGCCCCGATCGCCCTCCCCGGTGATCGCGCGCCGTGCCGCTCCGGAGCCGCAGATCGGCGCTTCGCGCCACGCTAGGAGACACCATGGCCAACAACCTCGGCATCATCGACCCGCCCATCGACGAGCTGCTCTCGAAGGTCGACTCGAAGTACGCGCTCGTCATCTTCGCCTCCAAGCGCGCGCGCCAGATCAACGACTACTACGCCGACCTGCACGAGGGCAGCCTGTTCGACAACGTCGGCCCGCTGGTCGACTCCACCATCGACGACAAGCCGCTCTCCGTCGCGCTGCACGAGATCAACGAGGACAAGCTCGTCGCCCGTCCGGTCGCCGAGCCCCTCGACGAGTAGTCCCGACCGGGGGCGCTCCGCGACATGCGGTCATCGAGACGGGCCGCACGGCTGAACGTCGTCGTCGGGATCACCGGCGGCATCGCCGCCTACAAGGCGGTCGGAGTCGTCCGCGCGCTGGTCCTCGAGGGCCACGACGTCCACGTCGTGGCCACCGAGGCGGCGCTGCGCTTCGTCGGCAAGCCGACGCTCGAGGCCATCTCGCGGAACGCGGTGCACACCGAGCTCTACGAGGGCGTCGCCGAGGTGCGGCACGTGGCGATCGGCCAGGCGGCCGACCTCATCGTAATCGCCCCGGCGACGGCGCACACCCTGGCCAAGCTGGCGACCGGCCTCGCCGACGACCTGCTCGGCAACACCGTGCTCGCCAGCACCGCTCCGGTCGTGGTCGCTCCGGCGATGCACACCGAGATGTGGGCGAACGCGGCCACGGTCGCGAACGTCGCGACGCTCCGCTCCCGCGGCGTCCACCTCGTCGGCCCGGCCGTCGGCCAGCTCACCGGCGCCGACTCGGGCCCGGGCCGGATGGAGGAGCCCGCGACGATCGTCGCCGAGGCCCTCGCCGTCCACGCCCGCGCCACCGCCGCCCGGCGCGACCTCGAGGGCCTGCGCGTCCTCGTCACCGCCGGCGGCACCCGCGAGCCGCTCGACCCCGTCCGCTTCGTCGGGAACCGCTCCAGCGGCCGGCAGGGCGTCGCGCTCGCGGTCGCCGCGGCCGCGCGCGGAGCGAGGGTCACCCTCCTCGCCGCGAACCTCGACATCGAGGCGCCGCAGGGCGTCACGGTGATCCCCGTCGGGACCGCCCTCGAGCTGCGCGAGGCCGCGCTGGCCGCCGCCCGCGACGCCGACATCGTCATCATGGCCGCGGCCGTCGCCGACTACCGGCCGGCCGACGTCTCCGAGGCCAAGATCAAGAAGGAGCAGCAGGGCGACCGCCTCGTCCTCGAGCTCGTGAAGAACCCCGACATCCTCGCTGAGATCTCCGCCGCGAAGACCGACGGGCAGCTGATCGTCGGCTTCGCCGCCGAGACCGAGCCCGACCGGGACGCGATGCTCGCGCTCGGCCGCGCCAAGATCGCCCGCAAGGGCTGCGATCTGCTCGTCCTCAACAGGGTCGGCTGGGCCGAGGGCTTCCAGAGCGACAGCAACACCGTGGTGGTCCTCGATCCGGCCGGAGATATAGTGATCGAGGCTTCCGGCAGCAAGGCGTCGGTCGCCGATCGCGTCCTCGACGTGGTCGCGCGCTAGGGCGCCTCCCTGGCCCGGTCCGCCCCCGGTGAGAGGGCGAGCCCGGTGCGGGACTGCACCGGATCGAGACAGCTCCGGCTGCCGCGCCCTACGGAATGAGACGCTCGACATGACCTCCGGCCCCCTCCGCCTGTTCACCTCCGAGTCCGTGACCGAGGGTCACCCGGACAAGATCTGCGACCAGATCTCGGACCGCATCCTCGACGCGCTCCTCCGCGAGGACCCGCGCAGCCGGGTCGCCGTCGAGACGCTCGTCACCACGGGGCTCGTGCACGTCGCCGGCGAGGTCTCCACCTCGGGCTACGTCGAGATCCCCGCGATCGTCCGCGACACGATCGTCGACATCGGCTACGACTCCTCGCTCAAGGGCTTCGACGGCCGCTCCTGCGGCGTCTCCGTCTCGATCGGGCAGCAGTCGCCCGAGATCGCCGCGGGGGTCGACACGGCCCTCGAGGTGCGCGGCGACGCCTCCGACGAGGACGCGTTCGACCGCCAGGGCGCGGGCGACCAGGGCCTGATGTTCGGCTTCGCCACCGACGAGACCCCCGAGTACATGCCGCTGCCGAGCTGGCTCTCGCACCGCCTCGCGGAGCGCCTCGCCGAGGTCCGCAAGACCGGCGAGCTGGACTACCTCCGGCCCGACGGCAAGACGCAGGTCACCATCGGCTACGACGGCACGACGCCGGCGACGATCGACACGGTCGTGCTCTCCACCCAGCACGCCGAGCACGTCAGCACCGCCACGATCCACGCGGACATCGAGGAGCACGTGATCCGCCCCGTGCTCGAGCGCGTCGACCTCGACTCCTCCGGTGTGCGCCTGCTGATCAACCCCTCCGGCCGCTTCGAGATCGGCGGCCCGCAGGGCGACGCCGGGCTCACCGGCCGCAAGATCATCGTCGACACCTACGGCGGAGCCGCGCGCCACGGCGGCGGTGCCTTCTCGGGCAAGGACCCGTCGAAGGTCGACCGCTCGGCCGCCTACGCCATGCGCTGGGTCGCGAAGAACGCGGTCGCCGCAGGGCTCGCCCGCCGGATGGAGGTGCAGGTCGCCTACGCGATCGGCAAGGCCGCCCCGGTCGGCCTCTACGTCGAGACCTTCGGCACCGGCACGCTACCCGACGAGCAGATCACCGAGGCGATCCGCTCGGTCTTCGACCTGCGTCCCGCCGCGATCATCCACGCGCTCGACCTGCTCCGCCCGATCTACTCGCAGACCTCGGTCTACGGGCACTTCGGCCGCGAGCTGCCCGACTTCACCTGGGAGCGCCTCGACCGCGTCGACGACCTCCGCTCCGCCGCGGGTCTCTCGTAGGCGCCGACGCGGCGGGGGAGGCGGTGACCGGTCCGGCGGGGCGCGTCGCGCGCGTGCTCCTCGACTCGCCGCTCCCGCAGCTCGACCGGCTGCTCGACTACGCGATCCCCGAGGCGCTCCGCGAGGGCGTCCAGCCGGGTGTCCGGGTCCGCGTCCCGCTGCGCACCGGCGGGCGGATCGCGGACGCTTTCGTCGTCGAGGTCGGCGAGGGCTCCGAGCACGCGGGAGCCCTGAGCGAGCTCGAGGAGCTCGTCTCGCCGCTCGTCGTGCTCACCCCGGAGGTCTGGGCACTCGCCCGGCGGGTCGCCGACCGCGCCGCCGGGGGAGCGAGCGACGTGCTGCGCCTCGCCGTGCCGCGGCGCCACGTGCGGGTCGAGCGGGCGCACCTCGCGGCCCTCGCCGAGGCGGCGGCGACCGCCACCTCGTCCGAGGCGGACGCGGACGCCGGCCCGGCCGAGCCGGTCGCGGACGGCCCCGGGCCCGGCGCGGTGACCGGCTACCCCGTGGAGACGTTCGACGGCCTCCTCGACGGCGGCCGCCTCGCGGTGAACGCCGTGCCCGCGCCGGTGCAGCTCGCCTCGGAAGCCTGGGTCGGCGGCTGGGCGGTGACGCTCGCCGAGCTCGCCCGCACCGCGCTGGCGGCCGGACGCGACGCGATCCTGGCAGTGCCGGACTACCGCGACCAGGAGCAGCTCGAGCAGGCCCTCGCCGAGCACGTCCCCGAGGACGCGGTCGTCCGCCTCGACGCCCGGCAGAAGGGCGCGGGCCGCTACGCCGCGTTCCTGCGCTGCCTCACCCCCGGGCCGCGGGTCATCGTCGGCAACCGCTCCGTGCTCTACGCGCCCTCGTCGGCGCTCGGCCTGATCGCGCTCTGGGACGACGGCGATCCGCTCTTCGCCGAGCCGCTCGCCCCCTACGCGCACGCCCGCGACGTGGCGCTGGTGCGGCAGGAGCAGAGCGGCGCCGGGCTGGTGCTGCTCGGCAACACCCGCACGGTCGAGGTGGAGCGGCTGGTCGGCCTGGGCTTCGCCGCGCCGGTGCAGCCGCGGCCCTCGCGGCGCCCGCACGTCGTGCCGACCGCGCAGCAGACGGCCGCCGACGAGCACGACCAGGCCGCGCGCATCCCGTCCACCGCCTGGCGGCAGGCGCGGATCGCCCTCGACTCGGGCCCGGTGCTCGTCCAGGTCGCCCGTCCCGGCTACGCGCCGGTGGTCGCCTGCGCGCGCTGCCGCACCGTGGCGCGCTGCAACCGCTGCCAGGGTCCGCTCGCCGTGCACTCCGCCGGCGCGCGGCCGAGCTGCGGCTGGTGCGGCCTGATCGCCGCCGACTGGCACTGCTCGGTCTGCGAGGCGACGGCGCTGCGCCTGGTGAGCCTCGGCGCGGGACGGACGGCGGAGGAGCTCGGTCGCGCGTTCCCGGGAGTCAAGGTCGTCGTCGCGGACGGCGCGCATCCGATCCTCACCGTGCCCGGCACGCCCGCGCTCGTCGTCGCCACCCGCGGCGGCGAGCCCCGGGCCGACGGCGGCTACCACGCCGTGCTGCTGCTCGACGGCGAGCGGATGCTCGCGCGGGAGAGCCTGCGCGTCGCCGACGACGCCCTGCGCACCTGGTCCAACGCGGCCGCGCTGGCCCGCCCCGGCGCTCCCGTGCTGCTGGTCGGCGTCGCCGGGCGCCTCGCGACGGCCCTCGCGACCTGGCGCCAGGACGAGTACCTCCGCGCCGAGCTGATCGAGCGGCGCGAGCTGCGCTTCCCGCCCGCCGTCCGGCTCGCGACCGTCAGCGGCGACGCGCACGCGGTGACGGAGGCGCTCGACGCGCTGGACGAGGCGGACCGGCACGAGGTGCTCGGCCCGGTCGGGCTCGAGGACGGCTCCGTCCGGGCGATCGTGCGCTTCGACTACGCTCGCGGGGCGGAGGTCGCCGCCCGCCTCCGGTCCGCCGTGATCCGCAACGCGACCCGCCGCCGCCGGCCGCCCACCACGCCGGGCCGCTTCCGGCCGGCGCCGAAGCTGCGCGTCCGGCTGGACGACCCCGACATCCTCTAGACCCGTCCCTCCCGGACCCGTTCTCCGCTCGACCCCCACGCTCAGGAGCTCCTCGTGCGCCTCGTCTTCGCCGGCACGCCGGCCGCCGCCGTCCCCACTCTGCGCGCCCTCGCCGCCTCCGAGCACGAGATCGTCACGGTGGTCACCCGGGCGGACGCGCCCGTCGGCCGCAAGCGCGTGCTCACGCCCTCGCCGGTCGGCGCGGTCGCCGAGGAGCTCGGTCTGCCGGTGCTCAAGGCGAACCGCCTCGACGAGGAGGTCACCGACCGGATCGCGACCCTCGAGCCGGACCTCGGCGTGATCGTGGCCTACGGCGGCCTGGTCCGAGCGCGGCTGCTGGCGGTGCCGCGCCTCGGCTGGATCAATCTGCACTTCTCGCTGCTGCCGCGCTGGCGCGGCGCGGCGCCGGTCCAGCGCGCGCTGATGGCGGGGGAGCAGCGGATCGGCGCGGCCGTCTTCCAGCTGGTCGCCGAGCTCGACGCGGGCGACGTCTTCGCCGCGATCGAGGAGGAGGTCGCCGGGCGCTCGGCCGGCGAGCTGCTCGAGGTGCTCGCCGAGCGCGGCGCCGGGCTGACCGGCGAGGTCGTCGACGGGCTCGCCGCCGGCACCGCGGTGGCCGTGCCGCAGTCGGGCGAGGTGACCCTCGCGCCCAAGCTCGACGTGACCGACGGCCGGATCGACTGGACCCGGCCGACGTACCGGATCCTCGCGCTGGTCCGCGGGGTGACTCCTGAACCCGGCGCGTCCACGACGGTCGGCGACGCGCGGCTCAAGGTGCTCGCCGTCGACGAGGCGCTCACGGACGCTCCCCTCGCGCCCGGCGCCGTGCTCCTCGACGCCGGGCGCGCCCTGGTCGGCACGGGCGACGGCGCCGTCGAGCTCGTCTCGGTGCAGCCCGCCGGCAAGACCCCGATGCCCGGCGCCGCCTGGGCCCGGGGCCTGCGCGAGAGCACGGTGCTCGCGTGAGCGGCCGCACCCGCGTCGCGCCGGCGCGGCAAGTCGCCTACGACGTCCTGCTCGCGGTCAGCGGCGGCGACGCCTACGCCAACCTCGTGCTGCCCGCCCGGATCCGCGCCGCCGAGCTCTCGCCGGCCGACGCGGGCCTGGCCACCGAGCTCTGCTACGGCACGCTCCGCCTCTCCGGCTACTACGACCGGGTGATCGCCCTCGCCGCCGGCCGCGCCGTCGAGACAATCGACGCCCCGGTGCTCGACGCGCTCCGGCTCGGCGTGCACCAGCTGCTCGGCACCCGCGTCGCCGCGCACGCCGCCGTCAACGAGAGCGTCGCGCTGGTCGCGGGCGGCTCCTCCCGCGGCGCCGTCGCTTTCGCGAACGCGGTGCTGCGCTCGGTGACCCGCTCGAGCGCCGAGGAGTGGCAGCAGCGCGTCGCGGACGCGGCGACCTCGGGTGACGACCGGATCGCCGCGGCGACCTCGCATCCGGTCTGGATCGTCAAGGCCCTGCGCCGCGCCCTCGCCGCGGAGGGCGCCGCCGACGAGCTCGAGGCCCTGCTCGCCGCCGACAACGCGGCGCCGCGGGTGAACCTCGTCGCCCTGCCCGGTCTCGCGGAGGCCGCGGAGCTGCCCGACGCGGAGCCCGACCGCTACTCGCCGGTCGGTCTCGTCAGCACCGGAGGCGACCCCGAGGCGATCGCGCCCGTGCACGAGGGCCGGGTGCGCGTCCAGGACGAGGGCTCGCAGCTGGCCGCGCTCGCGCTCTCCCGCGCCGAGCCCGTCCGCGCGGGCGAGCGCTGGCTCGACCTCTGCGCCGGACCCGGCGGCAAGGCGGCGCTGCTGGCCGCCGAGGCGCGCGCGGGCGGTGCGACGCTGCTGGCCAACGAGGTCGTCCCCGCGCGGGCCGGGCTGGTCCGCCAGGCCCTCGCCGCGGTCGACCCGACCGTCGAGGTGCGCACCGGTGACGGACGCACGCTCGGCGAGGAGCAGCCGGGCGCCTTCGACCGTGTCCTCCTCGACGCGCCGTGCACCGGACTCGGCGCCCTCCGCCGCCGTCCGGAGGCGCGCTGGCGGAAGAGCGCCGACGACGTCGCCCCGCTCGCCGCTCTGCAGGGTGAGCTGCTCGACTCCGCCCTCGCCGCTCTCGCTTCCGGCGGTCTGCTCGCCTACGTCACCTGCTCGCCGCACCTCGGTGAGACCAAGCGCGTGCTCGCCCTCGCCGCGGAGCGCCACCCCGGCGGCTTCGAGCTCGTCGACACCCCCGCGGTCCTCGACGGCATCACCCGCGAGCCGCTGCCGCTCGCCGAGGGCGCACTGCACGCGCAGCTCTGGCCGCACCGGCACGGGACGGACGCGATGTTCATCCAGCTGCTGCGCCGCACGGAGGCCTGAGCACTCCACTCGGCGCTCCAGGCAGTCCACCCGGGGTGCCTGAGCGCTCCGTCCGCCGCGCCTAGGCTGGGGAGCATGCCCGCACGGATCAATCCCAGCATCCTGTCCGCCGACTTCGTCAACTTCGAGGCCGAGCTGCAGCGGATCGCCGGGGCCGATCTCGTGCACGTCGACGTGATGGACAACCACTTCGTGCCGAACCTCACCTTCGGCCTGCCGATGGTGCAGCGCCTGCAGGAGGTGTCGCCGCGCCCGCTCGACGTGCACCTGATGATCGACGACCCGGACCGCTGGGCGCCGGGCTACGCCGAGACGGGCGCCTACTCCGTCACCTTCCACGCCGAGGCCGCGCGCGACGCCGTCGCGCTGGCGCGCCGCCTCCGTGAGATCGGCGCGCGCGCCGGCATCGCGCTCAAGCCCGGCACCGCCGTCGACGACTACCTCGACCTGCTGCCCGAGTTCGACCAGGTGCTCGTGATGACGGTCGAGCCCGGCTTCGGCGGCCAGTCCTTCATGGCGGAGACGATGCCGAAGCTGCACGCGCTGCGAGAGGTCGTCGACCGCACCGGCCTCGACGTCTGGCTCCAGGTCGACGGCGGCATCGCCCCCGGCACGATCGAGATCGCCGCCGAGGCGGGCGCCGACACCTTCGTCGCCGGCTCCGCCGTCTTCGGCGCCGACGACCCGGAGGCGGCCATCGCCGCGCTCCGCGACACCGCGTCCTCCCTCCTGCACCGCCACTGACCCGGCCGCCCTCGCCGGTCCGCCGCCGCGTATAGACTTCCCCGGTGAAAACTTTCGACGACCTCTTCGCTGAGCTGGGCGAGAAGGCCGCCGCGCGTCCCGAGGGTTCGGGCACGGTCCGCGAGCTCGACGCCGGTGTGCACTTCATCGGCAAGAAGATCGTCGAGGAGGCCGCCGAGGTGTGGATGGCCGCCGAGTACGAGGGCGACGAGCGCACGGCCGAGGAGATCTCGCAGCTGCTCTACCACCTGCAGGTGCTGATGCTCGCGAAGGGCCTGACGACGGCCGACGTCTACCGACATCTGTGAGCGTCCCCCCGATCGCCGGAGTGCGCCGCCGCCACGTCGCCGCGCGCTCCCACGCTCTCCGAGGCGCCGTCGCGCCTCCGCTCACCGAATCACCCTCGACCTCCAGAGGACGTCCCGTCGTGACCACGACCACCCCCACCACTCCTGACACCACCGGTACCACCGCTCCGCCCGCGCTCCTGCGCGTCGCCGTCCCGAACAAGGGCTCGCTCTCCGAGACCGCCGGCCAGATGCTGGCCGAGGCCGGCTACACCGGCCGTCGCGATCCCAAGGAGCTGCACGTCGTCGACGTGCGCAACGGGGTCGAGTTCTTCTACCTCCGCCCGCGCGACATCGCGACCTACGTCGGCTCCGGCGCGCTCGACGTCGGCGTCACCGGCCGCGACCTGCTGATCGATTCCGGCTCCGAGGCGCGCGAGATCGCCAGCCTCGGCTTCGCCGACTCGACCTTCCGCTTCGCCGGTCCGGCCGGCCGCTACACCGAGCTGCAGCAGATCGACGGCCTCCGCGTCGCGACCAGCTACCCCGGCCTCGTCGGCCGCTTCCTCCGCGAGCACGGCGTCGAGGTCACCCTCATCCGCCTGGACGGCGCGGTCGAGTCGGCCATCCAGCTCGGCGTCGCCGACGTGATCGCCGACGTCGTCGAGACCGGCACCACGCTGCGGAAGGCGGGCCTGGAGATCTTCGGGCCCGTCATCCTGAAGTCCACGGCCGTCCTCGTCTCCGGCGCGGGCGAGCCCGAGGGCATCCCGGTCCTGCTGCGCCGCCTGCAGGGCGTCCTCGTCGCCCGCGAGTACGTGCTGCTCGACTACGACTGCCCCGTGGCCCTGCTCGAGACCGCCACCGCGCTCGCGCCCGGCTTCGAGTCGCCGACGGTCTCGCCGCTGCACGACCCCGAGTGGGTCGCCGTGCGCGTGATGGTGCCGCGCGCCGACATGAACCAGGTGATGGACCGCCTGTACGACCTCGGCGCCCGCGCGATCCTGGTCACCTCGATCCACGCCGCACGCCTCTAGGAGGGGGAGCGATGAGTCTCGCCGTCCGCGTCATCCCGTGCCTCGACGTGGCCGCCGGCCGCGTCGTCAAGGGCGTCAACTTCCAGAACCTGCGCGACGCCGGCGATCCGGTCGAGCTCGCCCGCCTCTACTTCGAGCAGGGTGCCGACGAGCTGACCTTCCTCGACGTCACCGCCACCGTCGACGACCGCTCCACCACCTACGAGGTCGTCCGCGCGACCGCCGAGCAGGTCTTCATCCCGCTCACCGTCGGCGGGGGAGTGCGCTCCGTCGAGGACGTCTCGCGCCTGCTCGCGCACGGCGCGGACAAGGTCGGCGTCAACTCCGCCGCGATCACCCGCCCCGAGCTGATCGGCGAGATCGCCGACGTCTTCGGCGCGCAGGTGCTGGTGCTCTCGCTCGATGTCAAGCGGAGCGACGCCACGCCCTCCGGCTTCGTCGTCACCACCCACGGCGGTCGCCGCGAGACGACCCTCGACGCCCTCGCCTGGGCGGCCGAGGCTGTCGAGCGCGGCGCGGGCGAGCTGCTGGTCAACTCCATCGACGCCGACGGCACCAAGCAGGGCTTCGACCTGCCGCTGATCACGGCGATGCGCGAGCTGAGCACCGTGCCGGTGATCGCCTCGGGCGGCGCCGGCGCCGTCGAGCACTTCGCCCCCGCCATCGAGGCGGGCGCCGACGCGGTGCTCGCCGCCTCCGTCTTCCACAATCGCGAGCTGACGATCGGCGACGTGAAGCGCGCCCTCGACGACTCCGGGATCGAGATCCGCCGATGAGCACCGAGACGACGACCGACGGCACGACGACCCCCGGCACGACGACCCCCGACGAGCTCACCGCGGTCCTCGACCGGGCGACCTTCGACGCGAGCGGCCTCCTGCCCGCCGTCATCCAGCAGCACGACACCGGCGAGGTGCTGATGCTCGGGTGGATGGACCGCGAGGCGCTGCGCCGCACGCTGACCGAGGGCCGGGTGACCTTCTGGTCGCGCTCCCGCCGGGAGTACTGGCGGAAGGGCGACACCTCCGGGCACGCCCAGTACGTCCGCGGGGCCGCGCTGGACTGCGACGCCGACACGCTGCTCGTGCAGGTCGAGCAGATCGGCGCCGCCTGCCACACCGGCGAGCACTCCTGCTTCGACGTCGATCCGCTCGCCCCGGTGACGGACCTCGGGCCGCAGGCGTGAGCGGCCGGCGCCTGAAGTACTCCGCGATCCTCGGGATCGTGCTGCTCGCCGCGCTCGAGCTCACCGCCTCCACCCAGCCCTGGGCGACGCTCGTGCTCACCCCGGGCGTCGGCGACGGCCGGGCGCTCTCCGTCGTCGGCACCGTCGCCGCGCCGGCCCTGTCGGCCCTGGCCCTCGCCGGGCTCGCTCTCGCGGCCGCGCTCGCCATCGCCGGGCCGGCCTTCCGGATCGTCCTCGGGCTGCTGCAGATCGTCCTCGGCGGCTCGGTCGTCCTGGCCGCCTCGACCGCGCTCGCCGATCCCGTGCGCGCCGGCTCGTCGCTGGTCACCGATGCGACCGCGATCGCGGGCCGGGAGTCGGTCGCGGCGCTCGTCGCCTCGTCCTCCGTCACCGCCTGGCCGGTCGTCGCGCTGGTGGCCGGAGTGCTGACCGCGGTCATCGGCGTGCTCGTGCTCGTCACGGTCCGGCGCTGGCCCGGCGCGAAGAAGAAGCGCGTCTCCCGGTTCGAGCCCGCCGACGGCTACGGCCACGGCGCGACGACCGTGCGGACCGACGACGGCGACATCGATCCCGTCGTCTCCTGGGACGAGCTGTCCCGCGGCGACGACCCCACGTCGGCCCGCTGAGCAAGCCCTCCGCAGACCCCGCCCGGCGGCGGAGCCCTTCGGCCCCGAGCCGCTAGACTGCTCTGGTTCCCACGCACGTCCAGGAGGAGAGCCATGAGCACCGAGCACGACGACGACAACCACGGCCACTCGCCCGCAGCGTGGACGGCCGTCGTCATCATGCTGGTCGGCTTCACGGTCGGCACGATCGCCTTCTGGTTCGACCTGCCCCTCGTCGTCTGGCTGTCCGCCGGGCTCGTCGTGGTCGGCCTCCTCGTCGGCGTGATCCTGGCCCGCCTGGGCTACGGCGTCGACGGCGCGAAGGCCAACCCGAAGGCGCGCGCGTAGAGTGCTCGGCGATCTGACCGCCGGCGCCCTGGCCGACGCGGCCCGGCGTCGCGAGACCGTCCCGCTCGCCGCCCTCGAGCGGCGTGCCGCCGAGCGCCCGCCCGCCCTCGACGCCCTCGCCGCGCTGGCTCCGGCCGAGCGCGTCAGGATCATCGCCGAGGTCAAGCGGTCCAGCCCGTCCCGCGGCGCCCTCGCCGAGATCCCCGACCCCGCGCTGCTCGCCGGGCAGTACGAGCTCGGGGGAGCGAGCGCGATCAGCGTCCTCACCGAGGAGCGCCGCTTCAAGGGCTCCCTCGCCGACCTCGAGGCCGTCCGCGCGAAGGTGTCGATCCCGGTCCTGCGCAAGGACTTCATCGCGGAGCCCTACCAGGTGCTCGAGGCGCGCGCCTCCGGAGCGGACCTCGTCCTGCTCATCGTCGCCGCGCTCGAGCAGCCCGTGCTGGCCGAGCTGCACGCCCTCGTCCTCGAGCTCGGGATGACCCCGCTGGTCGAGACGCACTCGGGCGACGAGCTCGAGCGGGCCGCCGACCTCGGCGCGCGCCTGATCGGGGTCAACGCCCGCGACCTCTCCACCTTCGAGCTCGACCGCGACCTCTTCGGCCGGCTCTCCGAGCGCTTCCCGGCCGACGCCGTCAAGGTCGCGGAGTCGGCGGTCCTCTCGGCCGACGACGTCGCGCACTACCGCCGCTCCGGCGCGGACGTCGTCCTCGTCGGCGAGGCCCTCGTCACCGGCGGCGACCCCGTCTCCACCCTCGCCGGCTTCCTGGCGCACTGATCACGATCCACCGATAGGCGGCACTGCCATGGCACTCCGAGACGAACTCGGTCCCTACTTCGGCGACTTCGGCGGACGCTACGTCCCCGAGTCGCTCGTGAAGGCGCTCGACGAGCTGAGCGCCGAGTACGAGCGCACCAAGGTCGACCCGGCGTTCCGCGCCGAGCTGACCGAGCTGCACCGCAGCTACACCGGCCGGCCCTCGATCATCACCGAGGTGCCGCGCTTCGCCGAGCACGCGGGCGGTGCGCGGATCATCCTCAAGCGCGAGGACCTCAACCACACCGGCTCGCACAAGATCAACAACGTGCTCGGCCAGGCGCTGCTGACCAAGCGCATCGGCAAGACCCGCGTGATCGCCGAGACCGGCGCCGGCCAGCACGGCGTCGCCACCGCCACGGCCGCCGCGCTCTTCGGGCTCGACTGCGTCGTCTACATGGGCGAGGTCGACACCGAGCGCCAGGCGCTCAACGTCGCCCGGATGCGCCTGCTCGGTGCCGAGGTCGTCTCGGTGACCACCGGCTCGCGCACCCTCAAGGACGCGATCAACGACGCGATGCGCGACTGGGTCACCAACGTCGAGACGACGAACTACGTCTTCGGCACCGTGGCCGGCCCGCACCCCTTCCCGGCGATGGTGCGCGACTTCCAGAAGATCATCGGCGAGGAGGCGCGCGAGCAGGTCCTCGCCCTCACCGGCGCCCTGCCCACCGCGGTCACCGCCTGCGTCGGCGGCGGCTCCAACGCGATGGGCATCTTCCACGCGTTCCTCGACGACCCCGAGGTCAGGCTGGTCGGCTTCGAGGCCGGCGGCGACGGGATCGAGACCCCGCGCCACGCGGCGACCATCAGCAAGGGCCGCCCCGGCGTGCTGCACGGCGCCCGCAGCTTCCTGCTCCAGGACGAGGACGGCCAGACCGTCGAGTCGCACTCGATCTCGGCCGGTCTCGACTACCCGGGCGTCGGCCCCGAGCACGCCTGGCTCTCCAGCATCGGCCGCGCCGACTACCGCGCGGTCACCGACTCCGCCGCGATGGACGCACTGATGCTGCTCAGCCGCACCGAGGGCATCATCCCCGCGATCGAGTCGGCGCACGCCCTCGCCGGCACGCTCGAGCTCGGCCGCGAGCTCGGCCCCGACGCGACCATCCTGGTCAACCTCTCCGGCCGCGGCGACAAGGACATGACCACCGCCGCGCGCTACTTCGGACTCGTCGACCAGGGCGCGGTGCAGTCGTGAGCGGCGTCGGCCCGAGCGTCGCCGAGACCGTCCGCCGCCGCAACCAGGAGGCCGCGGGCGCCCTGATCGGCTACCTGCCCGCCGGCTTCCCCGACCTCGCGACGAGCATCGACGCCGCAGTGGCCCTCGCCGAGAACGGCGTGGACGCGATCGAGCTCGGCCTGCCCTACTCCGACCCGGTGATGGACGGCCCCGTCATCCAGGAGGCGACCCAGGCCGCCCTCGCCGGCGGCTTCCGGCTGCGCCACGGCTTCGACGCGGTCCGCGAGATCCGCGCCCGCGTGGACGTGCCGGTGCTGGTGATGACGTACTACAACCCCGTGCTGCAGTACGGCGTCGAGCGCTTCGCCACCGACCTCGCCGAGGCCGGCGGGTCCGGTCTGATCACGCCCGACCTCATCCCCGACGAGGGAGCCGAGTGGATGGCCGTCTCCGAGCGCCTCGGCCTCGACCGGGTCTTCCTCGCCGCCCCCTCCTCGAGCGACGAGCGCCTGCGCGCGACCGTCGAGGCGAGCCGCGGCTTCGTCTACGCCGTCTCGACGATGGGCATCACCGGAGCGCGCGCCGATGTGGACCGCGCCGCCCGCACGCTCGTCGAGCGCCTGCGCACGGCCGGCTCGGACAGCGCCTGCGTCGGCGTGGGCGTCTCGACCGGCGACCAGGTCGCCGAGATCCTCGCCTACGCCGACGGCGCGATCGTCGGCTCGGCCCTCGTGCGCGCGCTCGCCTCCGGGGGAGTCGCCGCGGTGGCGGAGACGGCTCGCGGTCTGGCAGAGGGCACGCGTCCGCGCGCCTGACGCCTCCCAGTACACTCGGGATGCCCGTCGGGGCGCGGCGCCGCCGCGACCGCGGGATCCCTCCTTCGAAAGGTCGACGTACCGGTGTCCGTACCGCTGAGCATCCCGAGTCCGCCCGAGGCGTGGAGTCAGTACGACTTCACGCTCTTCGATCGCGCGTTCTCGATCCACACCTACGCCGTCTGCATCCTGGTCGGCATCGTGGTCGCCACGATCATGACGAACGCCCGCCTCAAGCGCCGCGGCGCCGAGCCGTGGGTCGTCCTCGACATCATCATCTGGGCCGTGCCGCTCGGCATCATCGGCGCGCGGCTCTACCACGTGCTCACGCACCCCGGCGACTACTTCTACGCCGGCGCGGACCCGTGGGAGATCATCCGGATCTGGAACGGCGGCAACGCGATCTTCGGCGGCCTCATCGGCGGCGCCGTCGGCGCCTGGATCGGCTGCCGCTGGACCGGCGTCCGGTTCTGGACCTTCGCCGACGCGCTCGCGCCCGGCATGCTCGCCGCGCAGGCCATCGGCCGCCTCGGCAACTGGTTCAACCACGAGCTGTTCGGCCTGCCGACGACCCTGCCCTGGGGCCTCGAGATCGAGAGCAGCAACCCGGCCTTCCCCGTCGGCCTGCCCGCCGGCACGCTCTTCCACCCGACCTTCCTCTACGAGATCCTCTGGAACGTTGTCGGCATCGCGGTCATCCTGCTGCTCGAGCGCCGCCTCAAGCTGCAGTGGGGCACCGTCTTCGCCGCCTACCTGATCTGGTACGGCATCGGCCGCGTCTGGTTCGAGTCCATCCGGATCGACCCGAGCGAGTTCTTCTGGGGCATCCGCACCAATGTCTGGGCGGCGCTGGCCGCCGTCGTCGTCGGCCTGATCCTCGTCGTGATCCAGCGGCGCGAGCACCCGGGTCGCGAGACCTCGGCCTATCGGCCCGGCCGCGAGTGGACGCCCGCCCCGGCTGCGGTAGAATTCGAGGACGTCGAGTCCGACTCCGACGCCACCACTCCTTCTTCCGGCACCGACGCCGAGAAGTCGACGGTCTCCCGCAGCTGACGCGGTCCGCGGCACCCCCGCGGCCCCGCATCCAGCTCACCTCTCCGTCCGTCCGCCCCACCGCGGCTCAGCCACAAGCGCTGCCGCGGGGGAGCGAGCGCACGACCCCGACGACGGCGCCAGACCTCCGCTCCGCGACCACCGAATGCACGGCCCTCCCGATCGGGGAGCCGCTCCTCCACCACCACACCGCGGGCCAGCGACGTCCCGATCCGCTACGACTCTCGTGAGGACGGTCCCCATGGCTCCCGTTCAGCCCTCGCCCCGCGTCCCCGCCGTGCCGTTCCTCGGCACCCCGTCCGCGCAGGGGATGTACGACCCGGCGGCCGAGAAGGACGCCTGCGGTCTCGCCATGGTCGCCACCATGCGCGGGACGGCCGGGCACGACATCATCGACGCCGCGCTCGACGCGCTGCGCAACCTCGAGCACCGCGGCGCGGTCGGCTCCGACGCCGGCACCGGGGACGGCGCGGGGATCATCACCCAGATCCCCGACGACTTCCTGCGCGCCGTCGCGGCCGTCGAACTGCCCCCCGTCGGGCAGTACGCGGTCGGCAACGCCTTCCTCCCGGTCGACGTCTTCGAGCGCGAGCGGGTCAAGTCGACCATCGCCGAGATGGCGCGGGAGGAGAACCTCACCGTCCTCGGCTGGCGCTCGATCCCGGTGCAGCCGGACGAGATCGGCACGCTCGCCCGCGCCGCCATGCCGGCGATCGAGCAGCTCTACGTCTCGAGCGAGCTCACCGACGCGGCCGGCGTGCCGCTGGCCGGGCTCCGCCTCGACCGCCTCACCTTCCGCCTGCGCAAGCGCGTCGAGCGCGAGCTCGAGGTGTACTTCATGTCGCTCTCGAGCCGCACGCTCGTCTACAAGGGCATGGTCACCACGCTCCAGCTCGAGCCGTTCTACCCGGACCTCTCCGACGAGCGCTTCACCTCCAAGCTCGCGCTGGTGCACTCGCGCTACTCGACCAACACCTTCCCGTCCTGGCCGCTCGCGCAGCCGTTCCGGATGATCGCGCACAACGGCGAGATCAACACGGTGCAGGGCAACCGCAACTGGATGCGCGCGCGCCAGTCGCAGCTGAAGAGCGCCGAGCTCGGCGACCTCTCGCCGCTGTTCCCGATCGTCTCGACCGGCCGCAGCGACTCCGCCTCGTTCGACGAGACGGTGGAGCTGCTCACGCTGGCCGGCCGCTCGCTGCCGCACGCGATCATGATGATGGTCCCGGAGGCGTGGGAGAACCAGGCCGCCGCGATCGACCAGAAGCGCCGCGCCTTCTACGAGTACCACTCGATGCTCATGGAGCCGTGGGACGGCCCGGCCGCGATCGTCTTCACCGACGGCGACCTCGTCGGCGCCACGCTGGACCGCAACGGCCTGCGCCCCGGCCGCTACGTCGTCACCGACGACGGCCTCGTCGTGCTCGCCAGCGAGATCGGCGTCCTCGACATCGACCCCGCGAAGATCGTCCGCAAGGGCCGGCTGCAGCCGGGCCGGATGTTCCTGGTCGACACCGAGCAGGGCCGCATCGTCGAGGACGAGGAGATCAAGGCGCAGCTCGCGGACTCCGGTCCCTTCGACGAGTGGCTCGACAAGGGCCGCATCAACCTCAAGGACCTGCCCGAGCGCGAGCACATCGTGCACACGCCCGCGTCGGTCAACCGCCGCCAGCGCACCTTCGGCTACACCGAGGAGGAGGTGCGGCTGCTGCTGCTGCCGATGGCGAAGGCGGGCGCCGAGCCGCTCGGCGCGATGGGCTCCGACACGCCCGTCGCGGTGCTCTCCAAGCGCCCGCGGCTGCTGTTCGACTACTTCACCCAGGCGTTCGCGCAGGTGACCAACCCGCCGCTCGACTCCATCCGCGAGGAGGTCGTCACCTCGCTGCGCCTCGGCCTCGGCCCGGAGCGCAACCTGCTCTCGGCCGGCGCCGAGCACGCCCGCCAGGTCGTCCTCGACTTCCCGGTGATCGACAACGACGAGCTGGCCAAGATCCAGCACATCGCGCCGCGCCCGCTCAGCCACATCACCACGACGATCCGCGGTCTCTACCGCGTCGACGCCGGTCCCCGCGCCATGCAGGACCGTCTCGACGCGATGTGCGCCGAGGCCGACGAGGCGATCGCCGCCGGAGCGCAGTTCCTCGTGCTCTCGGACCGCGACTCCACCAAGGACCTCGCGCCGATCCCCTCGCTGCTCATGCTCGCCGCCGTGCACCACCACCTGATCCGCACCGAGAACCGGATGCGCGTCGGGCTGGTCGTCGAGGCCGGCGACGTCCGCGAGGTGCACCACGTCGCGACGCTGATCGGCTACGGCGCCTCCGCGGTGAACCCGTACCTCGCGATGGAGACCTGCGAGCAGCTCGTCCGCAGCGGCATGATCTCGGACCTCTCGCCCGAGAAGGCCGTCAAGAACGTGATCAAGGCGCTCGGCAAGGGCGTCCTCAAGATCATGTCCAAGATGGGCATCTCGACCGTGTCCAGCTACGCCGGCGCGCAGACCTTCGAGGCCGTCGGCCTCAGCCAGGTCTTCGTCGACCAGTACTTCACCGGCACCGCCTCCAAGCTCGGCGGCATCGGGATCGAGGTCGTCGCCGAGGAGAACGCCGCGCGCCACCGCGCCGCGTACCCCGAGGACGGCGCGGTCGTCGCGCACGAGCGCCTCGCGGTCGGCGGCGAGTACCAGTGGCGCCGCGACGGCGCGCCGCACCTCTTCAACCCGGACACCGTCTTCCGGCTGCAGCACTCCACCCGCAACCGCCGCTACGACGTCTTCCGCGAGTACACCAAGATGGTCGACGACCAGGCGCTCTCGCTGATGACCCTGCGCGGCATGTTCACCCTCGACACGGAGGGCCGCACGCCCGTCCCGATCGACGAGGTCGAGCCGGTCGAGTCGATCGTCAAGCGCTTCTCCACCGGGGCGATGAGCTACGGCTCCATCTCGCCGGAGGCGCACGAGACGCTCGCCATCGCGATGAACCGCCTCGGCGCGAAGTCGAACACCGGCGAGGGCGGCGAGGACACCGAGCGACTGCTCGACCCGGAGCGCCGGTCCGCGATCAAGCAGGTCGCCTCGGGTCGCTTCGGCGTCACGAGCATGTACCTGACCCACGCCGACGACATCCAGATCAAGCTCGCCCAGGGCGCCAAGCCCGGCGAGGGCGGCCAGCTGCCGCCGACCAAGGTCTACCCGTGGATCGCGCGCACCCGGCACGCGACCGCCGGCGTCGGCCTGATCTCGCCGCCGCCGCACCACGACATCTACTCGATCGAGGACCTCAAGCAGCTGATCTTCGACCTCAAGCGGGCGAACCCGAAGGCGCGCATCCACGCGAAGCTCGTCAGCCAGTCGGGCATCGGCGCGGTCGCGGCCGGCACTGCCAAGGCCCTCGCCGACGTGATCCTCGTCTCGGGCCACGACGGCGGCACCGGCGCGAGCCCCGTCAACTCGCTCAAGCACGCGGGCACGCCGTGGGAGCTCGGTCTCGCCGAGACCCAGCAGACGCTGATGCTCAACGGCATGCGCGATCGCGTCGTGGTGCAGGTCGACGGCCAGATGAAGACCGGCCGCGACGTCGTGATCGGCGCCCTGCTCGGCGCCGAGGAGTTCGGCTTCGCCACCGCCCCGCTGATCGTCGAGGGCTGCATCATGATGCGCGTCTGCCACCTCGACACCTGCCCGGTGGGCGTCGCGACGCAGAACCCGGAGCTGCGCAAGCGCTTCAACGGCAAGCCCGAGTTCGTCGTCAACTTCTTCGAGTTCATCGCCCAGGAGGTGCGTGAGTACCTCGCCCAGCTCGGCTTCCGCTCGATCGACGAGATCGTCGGCCACCGCGAGCTGCTCGACGTCAACCGCGCCATCGAGCACTGGAAGGCGAGCGGGCTCGACCTGACGCCGATCCTGGTCGGCCCGGTCTTCCGCGCCGAGGAGCCGCGCCGCCACGGTCGCGCGCAGGAGCACGAGCTGGAGAAGCACTTCGACAACGAGCTGATCCGCCTCGCCGCGAACGTGCTCGACCACCGCGGCACCGTGGTGATCGACCGCGAGATCAAGAACACCGAGCGCGCGGTCGGCACGATGCTCGGCCACGCGGTGACCGTCCGCTACGGCGAGAACGGGCTGCCGGCCGACTCCATCACGGTGAACCTGCGCGGCTCGGCCGGGCAGTCGCTCGGCGCGTTCCTGCCCGCGGGCATCACGCTCCGCCTCGAGGGCGACTCGAACGATTACGTCGGCAAGGGCCTCTCCGGCGGCCAGATCGTGGTGCGGCCCGACCGCCGCAGCACCTTCGACGCGTCGGCGAACGTCATCGCCGGCAACGTCATCGGCTACGGCGCGACCCAGGGCACGATGTTCATCCGCGGGATGGTCGGCGAGCGCTTCCTGGTCCGCAACTCCGGTGCCACGGCGGTCGTCGAGGGCGTGGGCGACCACGCGCTCGAGTACATGACCGGCGGGCTCGCCGTCATCCTCGGCGCCACCGGCCGCAACCTCGGCGCGGGCATGTCCGGCGGCACCGCCTACATCCACGACCTGAGCCGCGAGCTCGTCAACCGCGACGCGATCGCCACCGGGGAGCTGACGCTCTCCGAGCTCGGCAGCGCCGACGTGGAGATCCTGCGCGACCTGCTCGAGCGGCACGTGGCCGAGACCGAGTCGACCCTGGCCCAGGGGATGCTCGACGATTTCGACGGAACCGTCTCGCGTTTCGTCAAGGTACTGCCCCGCGACTTCGCCGCGGTGCTCGCGACGCGAGCATCCGCTGTGGAGGAGGGGCTCGACCCCGACGGCGACGTCGTCTGGGGACGGATTCTGGAGGTGACCGGTGGCTGATCCCAAGGGATTCCTGAAGGTGCAGGACCGGGAGCTGCCCAAGCGGCGCCCGGTGTCCGTGCGACTGATGGACTGGAAAGAGGTGTACGAGCAGGGCGACACCGCCGTGCTGCGCCGGCAGGCCGGCCGCTGCATGGACTGCGGCATCCCGTTCTGCCACAAGGGCTGCCCGCTCGGGAACCTGATCCCCGAGTGGAACGACCTGATGTGGCGCGGCGAGGGCCGCCAGGCGATCGAGCGCCTGCACGCGACCAACAACTTCCCGGAGTTCACCGGCCGCCTGTGCCCGGCGCCCTGCGAGTCGTCCTGCGTGCTCGGCATCAACCAGCCCGCGGTCACGATCAAGCAGATCGAGGTCTCGATCATCGATCAGGCCTTCGGCAACGACTGGGTGCAGCCGCACCCGCCGGAGCGCCTGACCGGGAAGACGGTCGCCGTCGTCGGCTCCGGCCCCGCCGGTCTCGCCGCCGCGCAGCAGCTCACCCGCGCCGGCCACACCGTCGCGGTCTACGAGCGCGACGACCGCATCGGCGGCCTCCTGCGCTACGGCATCCCCGACTTCAAGATGGAGAAGAAGCACCTCGAGCTGCGCCTGAACCAGATGAAGGCCGAGGGCACCCGCTTCCGCGCCGGCGTCGACATCGGCACGGACATCACCTGGGACGACCTGCGCGCGCGCTACGACGCCGTCGTGGTCGCCACCGGCGCGATGGTCCCGCGCGATCTGCCGATCCCCGGCCGCGACCTGGCCGGCGTGCACTTCGCCATGGAGTACCTGGTGCAGTCGAACCACGCCATCGCGGGCGACCGCGTGTTCGAGCAGATCTCGGCCGAGGGCAAGCACGTCGTCGTCCTCGGCGGCGGCGACACCGGAGCGGACTGCATCGGCACCGCGCACCGCCAGAAGGCGGCCTCGGTCACCAACCTCGCGATCGGCACCCAGCCGCCGTCGCAGCGTCCGGACAGCCAGCCCTGGCCGATGGACCCGACCGTCTTCGAGGTCGCCAGCGCCCACGAGGAGGGCGGGGAGCGCGTCTACCTCGCCTCCACCGTCGAGTTCCTCGCGAACGAGGTCGGCGAAGTCCGCGCCGTGCGCGTGGCCGAGACCGAGTACCTCGACGGCCGCCGCGTGCCCAAGGCGGGCACCGAGCGCGAGATCCCGGCCGACCTGGTCCTCCTGGCCCTGGGCTTCACCGGCCCCGAGTCGGAGCACCTCGCCGGCCAGCTCGAGGTCCCCTTCACGGACCGCGGCAACGTGGTCCGCGGCGACCGCTTCGAGACCAGCGTCCCGGGCGTCTTCGTCGCCGGGGACGCCGGCCGCGGCCAGTCGCTGATCGTCTGGGCCATCGCCGAGGGCCGCTCCGTCGCGGCCGAGATCGACCGCTACCTCGAAGGCACCACCCAGCTGCCCGCGCCCGTCGGGCCCAACGACCGGGGCTTCACGCTCTAGTCCCACGGACGCGATAGTCTTCGCGCGCCAGCTTCACAGCTCACCCTCCCCGCTATCGACGCGCCCTCGGGCGCAGAACAACGGAGCACCCCCTCAATGAGACGAGCGAAAATCGTCGCCACCCTCGGCCCGGCAACGTCGTCGTACGAGACCATTCGTGCGATCATCGACGCCGGCGTGGACGTGGCCCGCATGAACCTCAGCCACGGCAGCTACGACGTGCACGAGGGCATCTACCGCCTCGTGCGCAAGGCCGCCGAGGACTCCGGTCGCGCCGTCGCGATCATGGTCGACCTGCAGGGTCCCAAGATCCGCCTCGGCAAGTTCGAGGGCGGTCCGTACCCCCTCGCCGAGGGCGACGTCTTCACCATCACCACCGAGGACGTCCTCGGCACCAAGGAGCTCTCGGGCACCACGTTCAAGGGCCTGCCCGACGACGTGAACCCCGGCGACATGCTCCTGATCGACGACGGCAAGGTCGCGGTCCGCGTCACCGCCGTCGAGGGCCCCCGCGTCATCACCGAGTGCGTCGTCCCCGGCAACATCTCGAACAACAAGGGCATCAACCTGCCCGGCGTCGCGGTCAACGTGCCCGCGCTGTCGCAGAAGGACGAGGACGACCTCCGCTGGGCCATCCGCCTCGGCGCGGACATCATCGCGCTGTCCTTCGTGCGCAACGCCAGCGACATCGTCCGCGTGCACGAGATCATGGCGGAGGAGGGCCGCAAGGCCCCCGTCATCGCCAAGATCGAGAAGCCGCAGGCCGTCGACAACCTGCAGGAGATCATCGACGTCTTCGACGGCATCATGGTCGCCCGCGGCGACCTCGGCGTCGAGCTGCCCCTCGAGGCCGTGCCGATCGTGCAGAAGCACGCCGTCGAGCTCGCCCGCCGCTGGGCCAAGCCCGTCATCGTCGCGACCCAGATGCTCGAGTCGATGATCGAGAGCCCGCGCCCCACCCGCGCCGAGGCCTCCGACGTCGCGAACGCCATCCTCGACGGAGCCGACGCGGTCATGCTCTCCGGCGAGACCAGCGTCGGCGCCTGGCCGGTCGTCACCGTCCAGACCATGGCCCGCATCGTCGAGTCCACCGAGGAGCACGGACTCGAGCGGATCCCCCCGCTCGGCAGCAAGCCGCGCACCCAGGGCGGATCCGTCACCCTCGCCGCCGCCGAGGTCGCCGAGTTCGTCGAGGCCAAGTTCCTCTGCGTCTTCACCGAGTCCGGCGACTCCGTCCGCCGCATGACGCGCCTGCGCCACGGCATCCCGATCATCGGCTTCACCCCCGAGCCCTCGGTCCGCCGCCGCATGGCGCTCAACTGGGGCGTCCAGTCCTACGTCACGCCCCGCGTGAACCACACGGACGCGATGTTCGCCCAGGTCGACGCCGTCCTCCTCCGCGAGAACCTCGCGAAGGCCGGCGACACCGTCGTCGTCGTCTCCGGATCGCCCCCCGGACGCGCCGGCACCACCAACGACATGCGCGTGCACGTCGTCGGCTCCTCCAGCTCCTCCGAGCCGGTGGAGAACTGGGACCACTGAGTCTCTGCAGAAGGGCCCGGTCGCTAGCGCGACCGGGCCCTTCTGCGACGGACTCCTCGTTCCTCGTCGTCCGTCGGCGGTCGGCTTCGCGACGGGTCGCGCTGGCAGGGGCCGGTCGCGTTCCGGGTACGACGATCCGCTGGCACGCGGATCGCCGGTGACCCTGCGGAGCGGCGGCCGGTCTGCCGGGGTGGCGACCCCTCCGGGGCGCCACGCTCCCGAGCGGGGGTGGGGGCTTCCGCTCCTGCTGATCGAGCAGCCGCGCCTTCCATGCTGGTCGAGTAGCCGCGCAGCGGCGTATCGAGACCCGGCGTCGTCAGCAGGGCGGGTCTGCAGACTCGTCTTCGGGCGTGGTGGATCTCGATACGCCGCGCTCCGCGGGCTACTCGATCGGCGTGCTCACGCCCACGGGTGCGGTGCCGATCCTCGGGGCGTCGCCGCCGGTCCGAGGGCGGCCGCGGGCCGCGCTAGCGTGGGGGCATGCGACTCGGCGTGCTCGACATCGGCTCCAACACGGTCCATCTGCTGCTCGTCGACGCGCACCCGGGGGCGCGGCCCGTGCCGTACCGCTCGCACAAGCGCAGCCTCGCGCTGGTCGCCTACCTCGACGCCGCGGGCGACATCACCGAGGAGGGGCAACGCGAGCTGATCGCCTTCGTCGCGGAGGCGCACGAGGTCGCCCGCCGCCACCGCGCGGAGGACCTGCTCGCCTTCGCCACCTCCGCGATCCGCGAGGCCGGCAACGGCGCCGCGGTGCTCGAGCGAGTCCGCACCGAGACCGGCGTGCACCTCCAGGAGCTCGGCGGCGAGGCCGAGGCGTCCGCGACCTTCCTCGCCGTGCGCCGCTGGTTCGGCTGGGGCGCCGGCTCGATCCTCGACCTCGACATCGGCGGCGGCTCCTTCGAGCTGTCGATGGGCGTCGACGAGGTGCCCGAGCTCGCCGTCTCGGTGCCGCTCGGTGCCGGCCGCGTCACCCGCGACCTCCTCGACGGCGACCCCGCCTCCGCCACGAGCGTCAAGGCCGCCCGCAGGCACGCCCGCGAGGTGCTCGCCGAGCCCGTCCGCGCCTTCCTCGCCCTCGGCACCCCCGACCTCGTCGCGGGCACCTCGAAGACCTTCCGCTCCCTGGCCCGCATCGCCGGCGCCGCTCCCAGCGCCGCCGGCCCGCTCGCCCGCCGCGAGCTGCACCTCGTCGACCTGCGGCTGTGGTCCTCCCGCCTCGCCGCGATCAGTGCGGCCGACCGCTCGGCGCTGCCCGGCGTCTCGACGCTCCGCGCCCCGCAGCTGCTGGCCGGCGCGCTCGTCGCCGAGGCGGCCATGGAGGCGCTGCACGTCGAGACGCTCGTGATCTGCCCGTGGGCGACCCGCGAGGGCCTGATCATCCGCCGCTTCGAGCTCCTCGACGCGCAGCTGCAGCGCGAGGAGCCTCAGCTGAGCGTGATGCTGTAGGAGAAGGCGCGCTGCTCGCCCGGGGCGAGCACGAACTGCCGCGGCTTGTCGACGATGTCGCCGTCCCAGCCCTCCGGCGTCGGCACGCTCCGCCACGGCTCGATGCAGACGAACGGCGCGCCGACCGGCTTCCAGACGCCGACGACGTCGAAGTCGCCGCTGTCGACCGCGATCGAGCGCGCGCCCTCGGCCTCGAGCGTCAGGGTGCGGCGTCGCGGCTCGTCGAAGATCAGCACGCCCTCCTCGAAGTGCGCGTCGTCCACCGTGAGCACGCCGTCCTCGAGCGGCGCCGGGTGCCGCTCGGCGACGAGCAGGTTCTCGGGAGCCCGGCGGAACCCCTCCGGCTCGGGCTGCGCGAAGCGGATCCGGTGCTCACCGGTCGCGCCGGGCAGCGGCAGGGCGAACGCCGGGTGGTTGCCGACCGAGGCGCCGAGCGGCTGCGTGCCGCGGTTCTCGACGGTCTGCGTGATCCGCAGCGTCGATCCGGTCACCGCGTAGGCGATCAGCAGCGACCAGTCGAAGGGGAACACCGCGCGGGTCGCGTCGTCGCTGCGCAGCCGGAAGACGGCCTCGTCGCCGCCGACGCCGGCCAGCTCGAAGACGCGGTCGCGCGCGAAGCCGTGCTGGCCCATCGGGTGGTCGCGGCCGTCGTGGTGCAGGGTGTCGCCCGGCAGCCGCCCGATGATGGGGAAGAGCACGGGAGCGTGCCGTCGCCACTCGGGGCCGGCCTGCCAGAGGTACTCGCGGTTCTCGGCGTCGCGGAGGGAGGTCATCTCGGCGCCCGCGGTCGTCAGCGCCACGCGCAGCTCGTCGCTGCCGATCGCGAGGACGGTGGGCTCGGGGGAGTCGTTGCTGCTCATCCTCCGATTCTGCCGCTGACCCGGGCCGGCGCGGTGACCGGCGCCGCACCGACCGCGGATCGGTGCCGGACCGGCGTGACAGCATGGGGCGATGCCTCCCGAGAAGTCCGCCGCCTCCTGGCGCGCCCGCGTGGGCGAGCTCAGCGGTGGCGAGCCCGGAGAGCCGACTCCGACGCTCACGCCGATCGGCCTGCAGTTCGAGCTGCGCCGCGTGGTCCGGCGCGCCGACGACCCGTGGCGCGCGCCGACGAGCGAGCGCGTCACCGCCGCGACCTACGTCCCCGCCGAGCGCGACGACCACCGCCTCGCCACCCGCCCGGTCGTGCCCGGCCGCGGCGGCGCCTGGAACCGCTCGACCCTCACCTGGAAGTCGCTGAACTTCCAGACCCACCGGCTCTCGCTCGATCCGGCGCACCAGCGCTGGTTCGCCGAGTTCGCCGCACTGCACCGGGCCACCCGCACCGTGCACCTCGGCCAGGACCCGGACTGGATCCACCTCGACGACTACGAGAGCCCGCTGCTCTGGCGGCTGCTCGAGCAGGCGGAGGGCCTGCGCATCCCGCTGCTCACCACCGGCGCGGGTGCTCTCGCGCGCTCCGCCTCGGCGCACGTCGCCCTGGTCGCGTCCGATCAGGCGGGCGCCCTGGAGCTCACCCCCGTCCTCCGGCTCGACGCCGGCGAGCGACCGCTCGAGGCCGCCCGGCCGATCGCCCGGCACGGCGTCTACCTGGTGGAGTCCGGCGACCCGACCGCGCTGCTGCTCGCGCCGACCCCGCAGCCGCTCGATGAGGAGGAGCTGCGGCTGCTCCGCCATCCCGAGCCGACGGGCATCCCGGCGGAGGACGTCGCCGAGTTCCTGGCGGAGCACCTGCCGACCCTGCGCGGCCGCGTCGCTGTGCGGGGCGCGGACGCCGGGATGGAGCTCGACGAGCCCGAGCCGCCCCAGCTGGTCTGCACCGTCTCGTTCGAGCCGCGCCGCGTCGTCCGCGTCGGCTTCCACTGGCGGCGCCGCCCCGACCGGGCGCGCGAGCTCGACGGGGGCGGGGACGACGTGCTCGAGGACTCGATCCTCCGCCGCGCCCGGACCGTCCTGGCCGCCGCGCAGTCGGACGTCGTCCCCGACGTCGACCGGCCCGCGGTCCTGCGCGGCGCGGCGGCGGCGGTCTTCGTCGTTGAGCAGCTGCCGCTCCTGGAGGGCGTCGGCGGCGTGCGGATCGAGCGCGAGGGCAAGCAGCCCGACTACCGGCTGCTGAACGGACCGCTCACCCTCACTCTCACCGCGGCCGACACCGAGAGCGCCGACTGGTTCGACCTCGGTGTCGTCGTCACGATCGGCGACGCGAGCGTCCCCTTCGGCCCGCTGTTCCGCGCGCTCGCGAACGGCGGCGACCGGATCCGGCTCGTGGACCACTCCTACCTCTCGCTCGCGCACCCGGGCCTCGACCGGCTCCGCGAGCTGCTGCAGCGCGCCGACGAGCTGGAGGAGTGGGAGACCGGCCCGCGGATCGGCCGGCACCAGACCGCGCTCTGGGAGGAGCTGGACGAGCTCGCCGATGCGAGCACCGCCTCCGACGCCTGGAAGGACGTGCTCGAGAACGCTCTGGCGGCCGGTGCGCCGGTCGACGTCGAGCCGCCGGCCGGCCTCACGGGCGAGCTGCGCTCGTACCAGCGCGAGGGCTACTCCTGGCTCGTGCACCGCCGCCGGCACGGGCTCGGCGGGATCCTCGCCGACGACATGGGGCTGGGCAAGACGCTGCAGACCCTCGCGATGATGCTCCAGGCGGTGGAGGAGGCGCGCGCCGCCGGAGTCCGCGCCGCGCCCTTCCTCGTGGTCGCGCCGACCTCGGTGCTGCCCGGCTGGCTCTCGGAGGCGGCCCGGTTCGCCCCGTCGCTCCGGGTCGCGGCGGTGACCAGCACCCGGGACGGGCGCGGCGACACCCTCGCCGCCCCGCCGGCCGATGTCGACGTCGTGGTCACCAGCTACGCGGTGCTCCGCCTGGCCGGCGAGCAGTGGGCCGAGCGGGAGTGGTCGGCCCTCGTCCTCGACGAGGCGCAGTTCGTGAAGAACCCGTCCTCGCAGGCGCACCGGGCCGCCCGCGGCGTCGGCGCGCCGATCACCCTCGCCCTCACCGGCACGCCGCTGGAGAACTCGCTCGACGAGCTGTGGGCGGTCCTCGCGCTGACCGCGCCCGGTCTCCTGCCGTCGCTGCGGCGCTTCCGGGAGGAGTTCACCCGCCCGATCGTGCACGCGGACGAGCCGGTCGGCATCGTCTCGCCGGACCTGTCGGCGGGGCGCACGGTCTCGCACTCCGAGGGAGCGCGGCGGCGCCTCGACCGGCTGCGCCGCCGGATCCGCCCGTTCCTCCTGCGCCGGACGAAGGAGGCGGTGGCGCCCGAGCTGCCGGAGAAGCAGGAGCAGACCCTCGAGGTCACCCTCGCCCCGAGCCACCGCGTGCTCTACGACGGCTATCTGCAGCGCGAGCGGCGGAAGCTCCTCGGGCTCGTCGATGACCTCGACCGCCAGCGCTTCACCGTGTTCCGCTCCCTCACGCTGCTCCGGCTGCTCGCCCTGGACGCCTCGCTGGTCGATCCTGCGTACCGGCACGTGCCCTCCGCCAAGCTCGACGCGCTGATCGAGCAGCTCGACGACGTGCTGGCCGAGGGGCGCCGGGCGCTCGTCTTCAGCACCTTCACCTCGTACCTCGAGCGGGCGGCCGAGCGGCTGCGGCGGCGGGGGATCCCGTTCGTGCAGCTCGACGGCTCCACCCGCGACCGGGGCGCGGTGATCGACGAGTTCCGCTCCGGAGCCGCGCCGGTGTTCCTGATCAGCCTGAAGGCGGGCGGGACGGGACTCACGCTGACCGAGGCCGACCACGTCTTCATCCTCGACCCCTGGTGGAACCCCGCCGCCGAGGCCCAGGCAGTGGACCGCGCGCACCGGATCGGCCAGGAGCGCCGGGTCAACGTCTACCGGCTGGTGGCGAAGGACACGATCGAGGAGAAGATCGTCCGGCTGAAGGAGCGCAAGGCTCGTCTGAGCACCGCCGTCCTCGACGAGGGCGACCTGTTCGCGCAGGCGCTCACCGCCGACGACCTGCGCGAGCTGCTGGGGGAGTGAGGCGGGCCCGGCACACCCGGCGTGATCCGAGGACCTCGGACGAGCCCGGCGGCCGGGAACCTCCTGCCCTGTAGCACCCCTGGCGGAGTGAGGGAAGAGACGGTCGCACCCAGGATCCGAGCGCAGACTCGACGGATGAGTCGACGCCGTCCCCGCCCCCGCCCCGATTGGGTCGCCGCCCTCGAGACGGGCGACGACGCGGGACTCTTCGGCCCCGGCAGCGCCGTCTGGGCGGTGAACGGCGCGATGCCGACGATGGTCGCCGGCGTCCGCGCCCTGCTGATGCAGACACTGCACGCGGGCGCGATGGCCGGCGTGCACGACCACTCCCGCTACCGCGAGGACCCGATGGGCCGCCTCGACAACACCGTGCGCTGGGTGCTCACCACCAGCTTCGGCGACACCGCCACCGCCTCCGGAGCCGCCCGCTGGGTGACCGGAGTGCACGAGCGGATCGTCGGCACCTACCAGGACGCGGCCGACGTCGAGCGGCACTACTCGGCCCAGGATCCGCGGCTGCTGCTCTGGGTGCACGACGCCTTCACCGATGCCTTCCTCGGCGCGCACGAGCTGTGGGGCGGTCCGATCCCGGGCGGCGCCGACGCCTACGTCCGCGAGTGGGCCGCGTCGGGCCGCCTGCTCGGGGTGGAGAACCCGCCCGAGAGCGTCGCCGAGCTGCGCGAGCAGCTGGCCGGGTTCGCGGGCGAGCTGCGCCCCGACGAGCGCGTGCACGAGGCGGTCGAGTTCCTCCGGACGGTGAAGCTCCCCGGGGAGGCGGGCGTGGTCTACCCGCTGCTCTTCGCCGGCGCCACCGCCTCGCTGTCGCCCGAGGTGCGCCGCCTCCTCGGCCTCCGCCGCCCGTGGTGGCCCGCGATCACCGCGACCCGCCTGCTGATGCGCTCCCTCGAGCTGTACCTCGGCCGCGTCTCGCCCAGCGAGCGCGCGGCACGTACCCGCCTCGGTCGCCTCGCCGCGACGCGCACCGCCGCGAGCTGACCGCGGGCTCGGACTCCGCCGTTCTGCCGCGGCCCATTCCGTGCACCTCCGGCTCGCGGAATCGCTCCCGGCACGCCGGAACCGCTCGTCCCCGCGTGCCGAAGCCGCTTCCACGGGCCGAAGGTGGCGCGCGGAGCAGCCGACTGCCCGTTCGGCTCGCGGATTCACGTCCGGCACGTCGGATCGGCTCGTTTCCGCGTGCCGAACGTGGTTTCGCGAGCCGGAGGTGGTGCGGCGAGTGGCCGCGTACCCGTTCGGCTCGCGGAATCACGTCGGGCACGTCGAACCAGCTCGTTCCCGCGTGCCGAAGCCGGTCTCGCGAGCCGGAGGTGGCCCGGAGAGCGGCCGGGCACACGTTCGGCTCGCCGAATCACGTCCGGCACGTCGGAACTGCTCGATTCTGCGTGCCGAAGCCGGTTCCGCGTGCCACGGGTGATGGCGCGAGCAGCCGCGCACGGCTCCGGCACGCAGAAACGCGTCCGCACGTCGGAGCCATCGGATCCCGCGTGCCGAACCGCTTCTCGCGAGCCGGAGCCGACCCCGCACCAGTTCTCCGGGCTTTCCGAACACCTGTCCGGGAAGTGGTAGACTGCCGGAGATGTCTTCCGCTCGAGCCGCCTCTCCGCACGGAGTGGAGGCACCCGTCACCCCCGGGCCCGCGTCGGCCGATCCGCGCACGCGCCGCACCCGCCGCCGGGTCTTCGACGCGGTCGAGCGGCTCGTCATGCAGACCGACGGCGGCCGTGCCGAGGGCATCGCGGTCAGCGACATCGTCCGCGAGGCCGGCATCAGCCGCAGCTCGTTCTACTCGCACTTCGAGGACGCGGCGGCCGTCGCCTCCGCCCTCCTCCGCGAGGACCTCGTCGTCGCGGACGTCGCCGCTCCCGACCCCGCGGACCGCACCGGCGCCCGCGCGCTCCGGCGCGGCTACGTCCGCCTCGTCGACCGGCTGGTCGACCGGCACGCCTTCCACGCCCGGCTCCGCGCCCGTGCCTCAGCCCGGGTCGCCTCGGACGACGCCGTCCTCGACACCGTGCTCGCGCTCCACCGCGAGGTGCTCGCCCGCGTCGACGCCCCCGCCGGCGTCGATCCCGAGCTGACGGCGACCTTCGCGGCCGGCGGCGTGCTCGCCGTGGTCGGCGCCTGGCTCGCTGGCGGCCTCGACGGCACCGACGAGGAGCTCGTCGAGCAGCTCGTCGCCCTCCTCCCGCCCTGGCTGGCCGACGCGCCGCTGCGGGCCCCGGACTCCTCCTCCCTCCCACCACGCCCCACGATGAAAGGCACGACATGATGACATTCGAGGTCGGCGAGACCCTGGTCTACCCGCACCACGGAGCGGTGACGATCACCGGGCTCGAGAAGCGCTCGGTCAAGGGCGTCGAGAAGACGTTCATGACGATGAACGTGCACACCAGCGAGCTCACGATCACCCTGCCCGTCGAGAACGCCGAGCTCGTCGGCGTGCGCGAGATCATCGACGACGCCGGTGTGCAGGCCGTCTACGACGTGCTCCGCAGCGACGTGGCCGAGGAGGCCAGCAACTGGTCGCGCCGGTTCAAGGCCAACCAGGAGAAGATGGCGAGCGGCAGCGTCTACCGCGTCAGCGAGGTCGTCCGCGACCTGTGGCGCCGCGAGCAGGCCGGCGGAGTCTCGGCCGGCGAGAAGCGCATGCTGCTGAAGGCCCGCCAGATCCTGGTCTCGGAGCTCTCGCTCGCGCTGAAGGCCACCGACGAGGAGGCTTCCGCGAAGCTCGACGAGGTCCTCGCCTCGGCGATCTGATCCGCCCCGACGGCGCGTCCACCCTCCGGGGCGGGCGCGCCGTCGGCGTCTCCGGACCCCGGCTCGCCGCCGTCGTCAGCCGTCCTAGGCTGGTGGAGCCGGCCGGACGCGGTCGCGTGCAGGGGAGCGGACGGGAGCGCGGGTCGATGACGGCATCGGACGAGGCGATGAGCGCCGCCGCCGCGCTGCAGGAGCTGCTCGCGCAGACCGTCGTCGAGCTCGAGCTCCGCGGTGTGCCCGATCAGGCCCTCGCCGAGCTCCGCCGGCCGCGCGCGATCCTCGGCTTCCGCCGCGCGCCCGTGATGGCCCCGGTCACCCGGGCCTGGCGACTCGGTGTCCTGCTGCTCGGGCACGACGGCGACGTCTTCGCGACCGGCTCGGTCACCCGCTCCGTGGCCCCGCTGCACGCCAACAACCAGTCGGAGTCGCAGGAGGCGCGCCGGGAGATCCGGAAGGCCGCCTTCGACGGACCCTTCCAGCAGGGCGAGATCGTCAACCACGGCTGGCGCCGCCTGGCGATCGACGCCGAGAGCCTCGCCGATGGTCAGGAGCCGCTGTCGCTCCGCGGCGACCGGGTGGTGGTCCGCTGGGCGCCCGGCCTGGGCGAGCAGGGCCTCATGCCCCTCGAGCGCTACCTCGCCGACCGGCTCGACCTGCTCGAGGGGGCGTAGGAGCCGACCGCTCCGGCCGGCTCCGCCGCGTCACCCCGCAGAGTCACTCCTCTTCGGCGACCGGGTGGAACCAGGGCGGGTAGACCGCGACGCGGGGAGTGGCCCCGCTGTTCTCGAACATCGCCTTGACCTTGTTCTTCATGGTGACCGACGGCACGCCGACGACGGCGATCTCCTCGATCGGGAAGCGGTCCGGCACGAGTGCCTCGGCGCTGCGCAGCGCGGGCTCGTCGACGAGGAGCCGCGCGAAGGTGCGGACGAGCGCGTCGCCCTCGGTGAAGCGGGTGAGCACGTGCGACGCGTCGCCGTCGCTCAGCACGGGGGCGGAGGACAGCGAGCCGACCAGGACGACGAACTGCGACGCCGTGGTGGTGTGCGCGCGGGGCGACCAGTGCGGCAGGACGCGGTCGCCGCGGAGGTCGGCCCAGAGCGCGGCGTCGGGGGAGAGGAAGAACGGGACGTAGCCGGCGACGCTGACGCCGTCCTTGACCTGGACGGCGCGGCGGTGCTCGCGGGTCGTCTCGGCGCTGACGTCGACCGCGGGGCGGCCCTCGAGGTACTGGTCGGCCAGGACGGCGCCGGCGGCGACGATCGCCTCGAGGTTGTCGAGGTGGGTCACGTGGTAGATGCGCTGCGCGGTGATGTCCACCTGCGGGAGCGGCTTCTCGCGGGCGGTGCCGCGGGCGGCGGCGCGAGCGGTGGCCGCGCGGGACGTGCCGGGCACGCGCACCGGAGCCCGGGTGCGGCCCTGCGGCTCGGGGAGCTTGGCGGGGGAGCAGACGTCGCAGAGAGCGATGTCCAGACCGTGGATGCATTCTTCGGGCACGCGTGTAATCCTTCTGCGCGCGGTCTCGGGATTCCGGCGCAAGGTCGACGTTACGCGACCGCGGCGACCCCGTGCCGTCCCGGCGGTGATCCGCGGACCTCCGACGTGCCCGGCCGCGCATCGCCTGGGAGCGGGAGAGGCGCCGCCGCCCGCCCGCGTAGCGTGGTCCGGATGAAGCGCACACCCCCCGCTGAGGGACAGGAATCCGTCTGGGACTACCCGCGACCGCCCAGGGTCGAGCCGACCTCCGAGCACGTCGTGGTCCGGCTCGGCGGCGTCGTCGTCGCCGACACCCGGGAGGCGTTCCGCGTCCTCGAGACCAGCCACCCGCCCGTCTACTACCTGCCGCGCAGCGCGTTCGCCGACGGCGCGCTCGAGCCCGCCCCCGGTCGCAGCATCTGCGAGTTCAAGGGCGCGGCCTCCTACCTGACGGTCCGCGGCGGCGAGGCCGTCGCCGAGGCGGCCGGCTGGATCTACCCCGAGCCGATGCCGGGCTTCGAGCAGCTCGTCGACACGGTCGCGCTCTACCCGGGGCGGATGGACTCCTGCACCGTCGACGGGGAGACCGTGCAGCCGCAGCCGGGCGACTTCTACGGCGGCTGGATCACCTCGCGCGTGGTCGGTCCGTTCAAGGGCGCGCCGGGGACGATGTTCTGGTGACGCTCCGGCGGCTCCGGCGTAACGCCGGGTAACCGCCCGACGCGCCGCCCCCCTCCTCTGCCACGGTGGTGCCCACTGCCGGAGGGCGGGCACGAGGGAGGCGGATCATGGCACGGCACGGGCACGCGAGCGAGGACGGCTGGGGCTTCTCGACCCGGCAGCTGCACGCCGGAGCGGTCGAGGACGCGCTGCACGCGCGGCGCACTCCGATCTACCTCACGGCCGGCTTCAGCTTCGACTCCTTCGACGAGGCGCGCGACCGCTTCGCCGGCGCGGACGGCTACACCTACACCCGGGTCGGCAACCCGACCACCGACGCCGTCGAGCGCCGCCTCGCCGCCCTCGAGGGCGGCGTCGAGGCGCTCCTGGTCGGCAGCGGCCAGGCAGCCGTCTCGGTCGCGCTGCTCGCGCTCGCCTCCGCCGGAGACCACGTGGTCGCCGCCGCGAGCCTCTACGAGGGCACCCGCAACCTCCTGCTGGAGAACCTCGCCCGCCTCGGCGTCGGCGCCACGTTCGTCGAGGACGCCGACGATCCGCTCGCCTGGGCCGCCGCGATCACCCCGCGCACCCGCGCCGTCCTGATCGAGTCGATCCCGAACCCGCGCAACGACGTGGTGGACGTCCGGCTCGTCGCCGAGGTCGCGCACCGCGCCGGCGTCCCCGTGGTCGTCGACAACACCTTCGCGACCCCGTACCTCCTCCGCCCGCTGGAGCACGGCGCCGACATCGTCGTGCACTCGGCGAGCAAGTTCCTGGCCGGGCACGGCGCCGTGATCGCCGGGGTGATCGTGGACGGCGGCCGCTTCGACTGGCGCACGACGCAGTACCCGCACCTCGCCGCCGCGATCGAGCGCGGTGGCGACCCCGAGCGGGCCTTCGCCGACTACGCCCGCCACGTCGTCGCCGGCCGGATGGGGCCGACCGTCTCGCCGCTCACCGCGTTCCTGCTCGAGCAGGGGCTCGAGACGCTGTCGCTGCGGGTCCGCCACCAGTCGCGCAGCGCCCTCGCCGTCGCGCGCTGGCTGGAGGAGCGGCCCGAGGTCGCGAGCGTCGACTACAGCGGACTCGCCTCCAGCCCCTCGCACGCGCTCGCCCGCCGCCTGCTGCCGCGCGGGCAGGGCTCGGTCTTCTCCTTCACCCTGCACGGCGGCGAGGAGGCGGCGCGCCGCTTCTCCGACGCCCTCGGCCTCTTCACCCGGATGACCCACCTCGGCGACGTCCGCTCGCTCGTGCTGCACCCGGCCTCGACCACGCACGTCGGCCGCACCGCCGAGCAGCTCGAGGCCGCGGGGATCGGCCCCGGTCTGCTGCGGCTCTCCATCGGCATCGAGGACGTCGAGGACCTCCTCGCCGACCTCGAGCTCGGGCTGCGCGCCGCAGCCGTCCGGCCGCTCGTGCTGGCGGAGGCGTCGTGAGCCGGCCGCAGCACTTCGCCTGGTTCCTCTCCCGCGGCTTCGGGCCGCAGGCCTGGGGGCAGCCCGGCTGGGAGTGGGACCACTCCTGGACGACGGCGGAGGTCTACCGGCGCAGCGCCCGCGAGCTCGAGCAGGCCGGCTTCGACCTCGTCATCATCGAGGACGCGCTGTCGCTCGGGAACGCGAGCACCCTCGACCTCCGGATCCGCCGGGCCTACGGCGGACCCAAGCACGATCCCCTGCTGCTCGCGCCCTCGCTCTTCGAGGCGACGCAGCACCTCGGCGTCGCGCCGACCGTGAACCCGATGGCCTACAGCCCGTATCAGGCGGCGCGCCAGTTCGCCACGCTGCAGCACCTCAGCGGCGGCCGGCTCGGGCTCAACGTCGTCACCGACGTCGGCAGCAGCAGGCACTTCGGCCTCGAGCCGCTGCCGCACGACGGCGCCTACGACCGCGCGCACGAGTGGCTCGACTCCCTGCGCGAGCTCTGGCGCAGCTGGGACGACGGCGCGCTCATCCAGGACGAGGCGACCGGCCGCTTCGCCGACGGCGACCGGCTGCACGCCCTGCAGCACCGCGGGACGCACTACTCCTTCGACGGCCCGCTGAACGCGCTGCCGTTCGGCACCGGGTCCTCCTCGGCCGCCGCCGGCCCGGGCGAGCCGGTCATCGTCTCGCCCGGCGGCTCGCCGCGCGGTATCGACTTCGCCGGCGCGCAGTCCGAGATCCAGCTGGCCCTCGCCTCGCTCGACACCGCGACGGTCCGCGCCTACCGCGAGCGGGCTCGCGCCGCGGCCGCCGCGCACGGCCGGAACCCCGACGACCTCACGATCCTCTTCGTCTTCAAGCCGATCATCGTGTCGAGCCGGGAGGAGGCGCAGCGTCTCGTCGACGCCTCCGCCCACCCCGACGACGCGGCGCTGCTCACCGCCGCGGCCGCCTGGTCGAGCGACCTCGAGACCGATCTGACCGCGCTCGACCTCGATCGCCCGATCGACCCGTCCGTCTTCGGCGAGCACGTCTCGCGCGGCAGCATCGCCGGCCTCTACGGCGGTGCCGACGAGGACGCCCCGCTGCGCGCCCTGCTCACCGCGAAGGCGCGGCTCGGCCTGATCGCCGACCGCGGCGGAGTGGTGGGCACCGCGGAGGAGGTCGCCGACTTCGTCCAGGAGCTCGGCGACGACGCGGACAACGACGGCGTCGCGTTCTCCGGCGACTTCCACCCGGTGACGCTGCACCGGATGCTCGACGAGCTGGTGCCGATCCTGCGCCGCCGCGGGATCCTGCGGCGGGAGTACCCCGGGGGCGGTCTGCGCGGGAGCCTCGCGGAGTTCTGAGCGGCTCGGCCCGGTCGGTCTCTCGCTAGGAGTCCGCCGCCGGCCCGGCGATCAGGAACGCACGGGCCGCCTCGAGACCGGACACCTCGAGCTCCCACTCCGGGCGGCGGAAGGTGTCGGGCGTGACGCGGAACCGGACCTCCTCGACCGCCACTCCGTCGGCGCCGACCGTGCGCTGGGTGCCGTTGGGCTCGTAGCCGAGCCCGGTCGACACCCGGATCGACGCCGTGTTCCACGCCAGCGCGCTGCTCTCCGCCACCTCCGCACCGAGGTGGTCGAAGGCGAGCAGGAGGGCCGCCGCCCGCATCTCCCGGCCGAGGCCGCGGCCCTGAGCCGCGCGGGTGAGCCACGAGCCGGAGGAGACGGTGCGCCGCGCCGCGAACTCGTCGGCGAGCAGGTCCTGGCAGCCGATCACCGCCCCGTCCTCGACGATCGCGAAGGCCACGCGCCAGGAGTCCGGCCGCGTCGCCGCCCGGAGCGACCACTGGTAGCGGGCGAGATCGGCGGGCAGCTGCTCGGCGGGCACCTCGGCCCAGGCCGCGGGGAACGGCGAGCGGCCGGGCTCGTGGATCCCGGCGACGGCGGCCGCGGCGAGGGCCGGCAGATCGGCGTCGCGGACCGCGTGCAGCTCGAGGCGCGGCGTGCGCAGCACGAGGGAGAAGAGCGGCCAGGCCGCGGAGGAATCGTCCATCCGACGACGCTAGCGAAGCGGCGACGCGCGCGGGGCGCCTGCGGTACCGGTGGTGGGACTCGAACCCACAAGCCCTCTCGGACAGAGCATTTTGAGTGCCCCGCGTCTGCCATTCCGCCACACCGGCTCATCACGAGCCTGTCGAGAATACCGTAGGCTCTTCGGCGTGACAGACCAGGAAACTCCGCAGACCGCACCCCGTCGGGTCGTCGTCGCAGAGGACGAATCGCTCATCCGCATGGACATCGTGGAGATCCTCCGCGACAACGGCTTCGAGGTCGTCGGTGAGGCGGGCGACGGCGAGACGGCCGTGGCCCTCGCCACCGAGCTGCGCCCCGATCTGGTGATCATGGACGTGAAGATGCCCCAGCTCGACGGCATCTCCGCCGCTGAGCGCCTCTCGAAGGCGCACATCGCCCCGGTCGTCCTGCTGACCGCCTTCAGCCAGAAGGAGCTGGTCGAGCGTGCGAGCGAGGCAGGCGCGCTGGCCTACGTGGTCAAGCCGTTCACGCCGAACGACCTGCTGCCGGCGATCGAGATCGCCCTCTCCCGCTACGCCCAGATCCTCACCCTCGAGGCCGAGGTCGCCGACATGGTCGAGCGCTTCGAGACCCGCAAGCTCGTCGACCGGGCCAAGGGCCTGCTCAACGAGAAGATGGGCCTCTCCGAGCCCGAGGCGTTCCGCTGGATTCAGAAGGCGTCGATGGACCGCCGCCTCACCATGCACGACGTCGCCCAGGCGATCATCGAGCAGCTCAGCCCCAAGAAGTAGGGCGGCGGCGGCCCGAGGGCCGCGCCGTCACGGCCAGAGGCGGGTGCGCTCCCACGGGGAGCCGCCCGCCTCTGTCGTTCCTGCGTCCGTCGTTCCCGCAGCGTCCGTGGCGCTGTACAGCAGGCGGGTGTGGTCCTGCTCCGCCCTGGTCGAGCCCTGCCAGAACTCGATCCGCTCGGGCACGACGCGGTAGACGGCCCAGTCGCGGTCGAGCGTCGCGGGGGAGCAGGCGACGGCGACGCCGGTCTGCAGTGTCACCAGGTCGAAGTCCTCGGCGCGTTTCATCGGCTCGCTCTGCCGGCCGACCAGCAGCGCCGTGCGCGCGGCCACCGAGCGCCGCTGGAAGTCCTTCTTCGACTCCTCGGCGGACGCGCGCTCGACGCGGCCCTCCACCCGGACCTGCCGGCCCTGCACCGGCCAGAAGAAGGTCAGCGCGGCGTGCGGGTTCGCCGCCATCGCGCGCCCCTTGGGGCTGGAGGCGTGGGTCGAGAACGCCCAGCCGGCGTCGTCGATGTCGCGGAGCACGAGCACGCGCGCCGAGACGGTCCCGTCGGCGTCGGCGGTCGACAGCGTCGCGCCGTGGGGGAGGAGCTGGCCGGCGTCCTTCGCCGCCTCCAGCCACTGCCCGAACAGCTCGACCGGATCGGCCGGAGCCGCCTCCGCATCGAAGTCGGGCAGCTCGGAGGGCATGGACGGCAGGGAGCGCAGCAGATCGCGGAAGGTCACGCCCCGAGCCTAGGTCGCCCGCCCCGCGATCGCGGGGGCTTGCGGACTCGTCCCGGCCTCCTCGTCCGGAGCGGCTGACCATCGACCTGCGCCGGCTCTGTCGCGTGACGACCGGCACAGGGCGACAGCGGTTGCACCCGGTCGGATCTCGTTGCTATCAATGCCATACCAGGATGGTCGTCGGGTCTCGCTGAGATGGTCCGCCTTCTCCGATGAAGACACCGAGGCATCCGGGTGGAGAGATCATCGTTCGAGTTCGACGAGGCCCAGCGACCGCAGGTGCAAGCTTTCTCGTGCGATGTCGACGCAATGGAGCGCACGATGAAAACACTGACCAGGCCTTCCTCCGTTCTTCTCACCGCTCTCGTCTTCGCGGCCGCTGCGCTCGGGAGCGCCCCTGCTGAGGCGAGTCCACGGTCGCTGTCGGAGTCGTCGGCGGCGAGTACCGCCGAGGACAGCAGGATTGCGCTGAACGCCCTGGCTGAGCGCGACCTCCTGGCTTCCGGAGTGACGGGACCCGAGGCGGGCATCGTCGCGGACGAGTCCGCGCCCTCAGGCGAGGGGATCCACTCGGAGGGAGCGCGTGACCTCGCCTCTGAGGAACTCGACGACGTCGACGGACTGACGGTGTCCACTTCGCAGGGGTCCCTCTCGCTGGCACCGGTGACGGAGTCGACCGGCGAGGAGGTGCAGCCCGGTGTCCTCCTCTACGAGGGCGAGCACGCCGACTACGTGCTCACCAGTTCCGAGAAGACCGCGGCCGCCGCCGGCTACGTGGTCGTCAAGGGAGCGGAGGCGCCGGAGGAGTACCGCTTCGCGGTCACCGCTGCAGGCGCTGACGCGCACCTCGAGCTCACGAGCAGTGGCGGCATCACCGTCTCCGACTCGCTCGGGAACGTCGTCAACACGATCGCGGAACCGTGGGCGGTCGACGCCGACGGTGCTCCTGTCGACACCTGGTACGAGATCGACGGCGCCGTCGTCGTCCAGCACGTGCAGCACGCGGGAGCCACCTATCCCGTCGTCGCGGATCCGAGTGTGGAATGCGATGCGGCCTTCTGCACCTTTCTGCTGAGCCGTTCCGACACTCACCGTCTGGCTAGCCAGTCCGGTGCCGTGACGGTCGTGTTGGCCTTCATCTGCGGTGGCGCCAGCTGGGCGTGTGAGCTGGGGGCGGCGGTCGCGATCGATGCCGCCAATCGTGCAGAGGACGAGGGGAAGTGCGTCGGCATCCGTCATCTGCACTATGTGGCGGTGGCTTCGTTCCCCGTCAGCGAGCCCTGCAAGGAGTGATTCCGTGAGGAAGACGTCGACGACACCCGAGGCACGGTGGGGTGCACCTCGATCGAGGCTCGGCTTGATCGTCTTCACGGTGTGCCTGGTTTCGTTCTTCATCATCGGGGCGTCGTTCCCCGAGGTGCGGCACTCCTCTCCGCTGGTGACGCTTCTCGTCATGGTCCCGCTGCTGGCGTTCGTTCCCCGAGCGATTCCGCTGGTCGAGAGATCGTGGCTGCTCGAACGGACGGCTCCACGAGTGACATCTGCTTCGTACTACTCCCAGGGTGCGGTCGGGCTGGTGGGGGCGACGCTGGCGCCCCTCGTCGATTCTCAGACGCCGAACCTGGTCGCTGCGGGGCTGATGCTTCTCATCGGGTCGGTCGTCGTCGTGACCGTTCCCGCCGCGCCTTGAACGGAACGGCCAGCGTGTGAAATCGCGCACGCTCACGCGTCACCCGTCGAAATCGCCGGCCGGGGCCGGCGGCGCGGGCACGCCCCGCCGGAGCTCGTCGCCCGCCGGCCGGCGGGCGGCTCGCGCCATTCAGCTCACGTCGGGCGACAGGGCGGTACGGCTGAGGCGGGCCGCCGCTAGAACGGACGAGGCGCGGGTGCAGGACCCGTCCGCAGATGAGGGAGTCGATCGTTGCGCCCTGCGAACCGATCACGGCAGCCGACCCGGCGCGCGTCCCGGTCCCGGCTCGCGTTGCTGCTCGTCTCTGCGACCGTCGTGCTCCAGCTCATGCTGGGCGCCTGCCTGCCGGAGCTGTGGCGGACACCGCCGCTGGTGCTCCTCCCGCTCGTCGTCTCCCTCCTCGCGCTCCTGCCTCGCGCCTTCCCGGTCGTCGAGGACTCGTGGCTGCTGGAGCGCACGGCGGCGCGGCCGATGATCGTCGCGTGCTCCGCGGAGGTGGCGGTCGGTCTCGCGGGGGCGCTCCTGGCGGTCGCCGTGGACTCGCCCAAGCCCCTCGTCGCGGCGGCGGGCGCGGTCCTCGTGCTCGGCTGCGTCGTCGTCGCCGTCGTTCCCGGCGCGGGCTGAGCGCAGCGGTCAGCGCGCGTCGCGGAGGATGTTCGTGATGCGGACCGTGCTGAGGCGGCGGCCCTGCTCGTCGCGGACGACGATCTCGTGCGTGGTGAGGGTGGAACCGAGGTGGATGGCGTCGCAGGTGGCGATCACGTGGCCGTGGGTGATCGAGCGGCTGTGGCTCGCGTTCAGCTCGATGCCCATCGCGAGGCGGCCCGCGCCGGCGTGCACGTTCGCGGCGATCGAGCCCATCGACTCGGCGAGGACGACGTGCGCGCCGCCGTGCAGGATGCCGACCGGCTGGCGGTTGCCCTCGACGGGCATCGACGCGACCGAGTGCTCGGGGGTGAGCTCGTGCCAGACGATGCCCATCCGCTCGGCGAGCTCGCCCATGCCGCGCCCGATGTGCGCCTCGAGGTCGAGGGCGGGCGGGCGGACCCAGGGGGCGGCGGTCGCGGCGGCGGGGGCGGATTCGGTCACGGTGCTCCTCGTGCTGGGCCTCCCGGAGGCCCTCCGCCGACGGGCGGGACCGGGCCCGAACCGGTGTCGGAGGCGCTGTGTAGTCTTGCCCTGTGTCAGATCCGGAACAGCCTACCCTCCTGCTCATCGACGGTCATTCCCTCGCGTTCCGGGCGTTCTACGCCCTCCCGGTCGACAGCTTCCAGACCCGCGACGGGCAGCACACGAACGCCATCCACGGCTTCCTGTCGATGCTGATCCTGCTGCTGAAGAACGAGAAGCCGACGCACCTCGGCGTCGCCTTCGACATCTCCCGCTACTCGTTCCGCACCCGCGAGTACCCGGAGTACAAGGGCACCCGCGGCGAGACCCCGCCCGAGTTCAAGGGCCAGGTCCCCCTCCTCGAGGAGGCGCTGCACGCGATGAACATCCGCACCGTCTCGAAGGAGGACTTCGAGGCCGACGACATCCTCGCCACGCTCGCCCGCCAGGGCGCAGAGGCGGGCTTCCGAGTGCTGGTCGTCTCGGGAGACCGCGACACCATCCAGCTGGTCACGCCCGACGTCACGCTGCTCTACCCGTCGACCCAGGGCGTCTCGCAGCTCACCCGCTACGACCGCGACAAGGTCTTCGAGAAGTACGGCGTCGAGCCGCACCAGTACCCCGAGATCGCCGCGCTCGTCGGCGAGACGAGCGACAACCTGCCCGGCGTCGACAAGGTCGGCCCGAAGACGGCCGCGAAGTGGGTCAACCAGTACGGCACCGTCGCCGACATCATCGCCCACGCGGACGAGATCAAGGGCGTCGTCGGCGAGAAGCTGCGCGAGCAGAAGGAGAACGCGCTCCGCAACCGCCGGCTCAACCGCCTGATCACCGACGTCGAGCTGCCGCTCGGCCCGCACGACCTCGACCGCCGTCCGATCGACCCGGACGCGGTCCGCGAGATCTTCAGCCGGCTCGAGTTCCGGACGCTCCAGGAGCGCGTGCTCACGATCGCCGCCGACGAGGGCGTCGAGGGCGCGGCGGAGGCGCTCGCGGGCGACACCGTCGTCACCGCGGCCCCGGCCGTGCGGAACCTGGTCGACGAGGAGCTCGCGCACTGGCTCGCCCGCGTCTCCGCGGACGGCACCGTGCCCGTCGCCGTGCAGGTGCAGCTCGGCGAGAGCGGGCTCGAGGGCGTCGGCCTGTCGGTCGAGGCCGAGTCGGCCTTCGTGCCCTGGGCCGCGGGCCGGCCCGACTACACCGCGCTCGAGGAGTGGCTCGCGAGCGACGCCCCCAAGTACTTCGCCGATGCCAAGCCGCAGGTCAAGGCGCTGCGCCGGGCCGGGCTCCCGGTGGCCGGACTCGCCTTCGACACCCGCATCGCGGCGTGGCTCCTGCAGCCCACCGGTCACGCGGCGACGCTGCCGGCCCAGGTCCAGCAGTACCTCGACGAGGCGATGATCCAGGGGGACCCGAACCAGCTCGTCCCGACCGCCCCGCCGATCGGTCCCGCGACCGAGGCCTGGTACGCGCACCGCCTGGTCGGCGTGCAGACCGAGCTGCTCGGCGAGGGCATGCTCTCGGTGCTCGTCGACATCGAGCTGCCGATCGTGCAGGTGCTCGCGACGATGGAGCTCACCGGCGTCGCGATCGACGCCGAGGTCCTCGCACGCCTGCGCGGCGAGCTCACCGCCACCTCGGTGGACCTCGCGAACCGCGCCTTCGCCGAGATCGGGCACGAGATGAATCTCGGCTCGCCCAAGCAGCTGCAGCAGGTGCTCTTCGAGGAGCTGGCGATGCCGCGCACCCGCGCGACGAAGACCGGCTACACGACCGACGCGTCCGCCCTGGCGGACCTGCAGGAGTCGCACCCGCACCCGTTCCTCGGTCTCCTGCTCGAGCACCGCGACGCGACCAAGCTCAAGCAGATCATCGAGACGCTGGAGAAGTCGGTCGCCGCCGACGGCCGGATCCACACCAGCTACGACCAGACCGGCACCGCGACCGGACGGATCTCCTCCAACGACCCGAACCTGCAGAACATCCCGGTCCGCAGCGAGGTCGGCCGCCGCATCCGCACCGCGTTCGTGCACGGCGAGCAGGCGAGCACCCTGATCACCGCCGACTACTCGCAGATCGAGATGCGGATCATGGCGCACCTCTCCGGCGACGCCGGCCTGATCGAGGCCTTCCACAGCGGCGAGGACCTGCACCGCTTCGTCGGCGCGCGGATCTTCGGCGTCGAGCCGTCGGACGTCACCTCGGCGATGCGCAACAAGGTCAAGGCGATGTCCTACGGGCTCGCCTACGGACTGAGCGCGTTCGGCCTCTCCAAGCAGCTGCGCATCTCCAGCAACGAGGCGAAGCAGCTGATGACCGACTACTTCGTCCGCTTCGGCGCGGTCCGCGACTACCTCCGCACGGTCGTCGAGCAGGCGCGGGAGACCGGCTACACCGAGACGATCTTCGGTCGCCGCCGCCCCTTCCCCGACCTGCAGAGCGGCAACCGCGTCCTCCGCGACAACGCGGAGCGCGCCGCGCTGAACTCGCCGATCCAGGGCTCGGCCGCCGACATCATGAAGATCGCGATGATCGGCGTCCAGGCCGACATCGGCGAGAAGGGCCTGGAGTCGCGGATGCTGCTGCAGGTGCACGACGAGCTGATCTTCGACGTGGCTCCCGGCGAGGAGGACGTGCTCGAGGAGGTCGTCCGCGCGCGGATGGCCGGCGCCGTCGATCTCTCCGTCCCGCTCGAGGTGCAGGTCGGCCACGGCTCCGACTGGGACGTCGCGGCGCACTGACGTCGCGCGGCGCCCGCCGGCCCGGGCCGTTCCGGACCGCTGGCTAGGCTCGAAGGCATGACCTCCGACATCTCCCGCGAGCCCACCGCCGTCGACCTCGTCGCCGAGCGGTGGGTCGACACCCTCGTCGAGCTCGAGCCCACCCTCGGCACCTCGATCGGCCGCGCCGAGGCGAACCGCCGCCTCGGCGACCTGTCGCCGGAGGGCGTGGAGCGGGCGCGGGCGGCGACGGCCGCCGCGCTGGCCGAGCTCGAGTCCGCCGTGCCGGTCGACGCCGTCGACGCCGTCACGGTCGCCGATCTCGGCGCCGATCTGCGGCTGTCGCTCGAGGCGCACGCGGCGCAGCTGCCACTCCGCGATCTGAACGTGATCGCCTCGCCCGCGCAGGAGCTGCGCGACGTCTTCGACCTGATGCCGACCGACTCCGTGAGCGACTGGGAGGACGTGGCGGAGCGGCTCCTCGCCGTCCCGGCCGCCCTCGCCGGCTACGCGGAGACCCTCCGCTCGGGCATCGGCGCCGGAGTGACGCCGGCGCGCCGCCAGGTCGGCCTCGTCGCCGAGCAGGCGGAGACGATCGCCGGCCCGCGGGGGTTCTTCGCGGCACTGGCCGCCGACGCGGCTCCGGCCACCGGATCGCTGCCCGCATCCCTCTCGCTGCGGCTCGAGGAGGGCGCGCGTCGCGCCTTTGCGGCCTACGGCGGCCTCGCCCGGTTCCTCCGCACCGAGCTCGCCTCGGCCGCGACGGAGCAGGACGCGGTGGGCCGCGAGCACTACGCGCTGCAGTCGCGCCGCTTCCTCGGCGCTGTGGTCGACCTCGACGAGACCTACGAGTGGGGGATCGAGGAGCTCGCGCGGATGACCGCCGAGCAGGAGGCGATCGCCCGCGAGATCCTGCCCGGCGCGAGCGTCGCCGAGGCGATCGCGCACCTCGACACCGACCCCGCCCGCACCCTGCACGGCGTCGACGCGCTGCAGCGCTGGATGCAGGAGACCAGCGACCGGGCCGTGAGCGAGCTCGCGGGCACCGCCTTCGACATCCCGGACGAGCTCCGCCGCCTCGAGTGCCGCATCGCGCCGACCCAGGAGGGCGGCATCTACTACACCGGCCCGAGCGACGACTTCTCCCGCCCGGGCCGGATGTGGTGGTCCGTCCCGCCGGGCGTCACCGAGTTCGCCACCTGGCGCGAGCTGACGACCGTCTACCACGAGGGCGTCCCCGGCCACCACCTGCAGGTGGGCCAGGCCGTGTACAACCGGGCGAGCCTCAACACCTGGCGCCGCCAGCTCGCCGGCAGCTCCGGGCACGCCGAGGGCTGGGCCCTCTACGCCGAGCGTCTGATGGAGCGCTTCGGCTACCTGGACGACCCGGCCGACCGCCTCGGGATGCTCGACGGGCAGCGGATGCGCGCCGCCCGCGTCGTCATCGACATCGGCGTGCACCTGCAGAAGCGGATGCCCGGCTCCTCGGACGTCTGGACGGCCGAGTCCGCCCTCGCCTTCCTGCGCGCGAACGTCAACATGGACGACGCCTTCGTCCGCTTCGAGGTCAACCGCTACCTCGGCTGGCCCGGCCAGGCACCCTCCTACAAGATCGGCCAGCGGATCTGGGAGGAGCTGCGGGACGAGGCGAGCGCGCGCGACGGGGCGGACTTCTCGCTCGCGTCGTTCCACCGCCGCGCCCTCGATCTCGGCGGCGTCGGGCTCGACACGCTGCGCGCGAGCCTCGGCGCCGGGGCCTGACCTCCGGCGGGCCGGCGGGGACCGATGGAACCCGCCAGGACACGCGGAACGGGGCCGGTCGAGATTGCTCTCACCCCGGTGGGTTCGATAGTCTGGAACGTCACATTCGTGGCGCCGCCGTGCCCACGGTGCGCTCGAGGTCCAGGATCACGGTCCCGGGTGTCGAGCTCTCCCGGGTCGCGGCATCCCCATCACCTCCGCAGTGGTCACCACCGCGTCACGCCCTCGGGCGTGTCGGTGCCCGCCGCCCGATACCCATCCATCCTGGAGCATCCCTTAATGACAACCGCAACGACCGAAAAGGCAACCAAGCAGGTCGCGATCAACGACATCGGGTCTGCTGAAGACTTTCTTGCCGCGGTCGAAAAGACTCTGAAGTTCTTCAACGACGGAGACCTCATCGAAGGCACCGTCGTGAAGATCGACCGCGACGAGGTCCTCCTCGACGTCGGTTACAAGACCGAGGGCGTCATCCCCTCGCGTGAGCTCTCCATCAAGCACGACGTCGACCCCTCCGAGGTCGTCAACGTGGGCGACAGCGTCGAAGCCCTCGTCCTGCAGAAGGAGGACAAGGAGGGTCGCCTGATCCTCTCCAAGAAGCGCGCGCAGTACGAGCGCGCGTGGGGCGACGTCGAGAAGATCAAGGAGTCCGACGGTGTCGTCACCGGTTCGGTCATCGAGGTCGTCAAGGGCGGGCTCATCGTCGACATCGGCCTCCGCGGCTTCCTCCCGGCCTCGCTCATCGAGCTGCGCCGCGTCCGCGACCTCACGCCGTACCTCGGCCAGGAGATCGAGGCGAAGATCCTCGAGCTCGACAAGAACCGCAACAACGTGGTCCTGTCGCGTCGCGCGCTCCTCGAGCAGACGCAGTCCGAGAGCCGCACCACGTTCCTGAACAACCTGCACAAGGGTCAGGTCCGCAAGGGCGTCGTGTCCTCGATCGTCAACTTCGGTGCGTTCGTCGACCTCGGCGGCGTCGACGGTCTCGTCCACGTCTCCGAGCTCTCCTGGAAGCACATCGAGCACGCCTCCGAGGTCGTCGAGGTGGGCCAGGAGGTCACCGTCGAGATCCTCGAGGTCGACCTCGACCGCGAGCGCGTGTCGCTCTCGCTCAAGGCGACGCAGGAGGACCCGTGGCAGGTCTTCGCCCGCACCCACGCGATCGGTCAGGTCGCCCCGGGCAAGGTCACGAAGCTGGTCCCGTTCGGTGCCTTCGTCCGCGTCGCGGACGGCATCGAGGGCCTCGTCCACATCTCCGAGCTCTCGGGCAAGCACGTCGAGCTCGCCGAGCAGGTCGTGTCGGTCGGTGAAGAGGTCTTCGTCAAGGTCATCGACATCGACCTCGACCGTCGTCGCATCTCGCTCTCGCTCAAGCAGGCGAACGAGAACGTCGACCCCGAGGGCACCGAGTTCGACCCGGCGCTCTACGGCATGGCCACCGAGTACGACGACCAGGGGAACTACAAGTACCCCGACGGCTTCGACCCGGAGACCAACGAGTGGCGCGAGGGCTTCGAGTCCCAGCGCGAGGCCTGGGAGCAGGAGTACGCCGCTGCTCAGGCTCGCTGGGAGGCCCACAAGGCCCAGGTCGCCAAGTCGCAGGAGGAGGCCGCCACGGTCTCCGAGGGCGTCTCGGTCGGCGGCGGCTTCACCAACACCGAGTCGGCTGCCGGCGGCGGAACTCTCGCCGACGACGAGTCGCTCGCCGCACTGCGCGAGAAGCTGTCCTCGAACAACTGATCTGCGGCACCATCACGACGAACGGCCGGTCCCCTCGGGGGGCCGGCCGTTCGGCGTTGCAGCAGGAGCCGACGGCGCGGGTCTCGATGCGCCGCTGCGCGGCTACTCGACCAGCATGTTCCCGACCGCGAAGGCGCCTCTTCATGCTGATCGAGTAGCCCGCGGAGCGGGCGTATCGAGATCCACCCCCGTACGGACGCGTGGGTCTCGATACGCCGCTGCGCGGCTACTCGACCAGCATGGTCGGAGCCGCGCCCCTGCCTCCATGCTGATCGAGTAGCCCGCGGAGCGGGCGTATCCAGATCCGCCCCCGCCCGGTGCGCAGCGCCGCTCGTTAGGCTTGCCGGGTGCATCTCGCAGCCCTCACCGGAGGCATCGCCTCGGGCAAGTCCACCGTCGCCCGCCGTCTCGCCGAGCTGGGAGCCGTCGTCGTCGACGCCGACCGGCTCGCCCGCGAGGTGGTCGAGCCGGGGGAGCCCGCGCTGGCCGCGATCGTCGAGCGGTTCGGCCCGGAGACCCTGCGCGCCGACGGCTCGCTCGACCGGGCGGCGCTCGGCGCGATCGTCTTCTCCGACTCCGCCGCCCGCGAGGACCTCAACGCGATCACCCACCCGGCGGTGTCGCTCCGCTCGCAGGAGCTGTTCGCCGCGGCGGCCGCCGCCGACCCCGCCGCGATCGTCGTCTACGACGTCCCGCTGCTCGCAGAGTCGCGCGGGGCGGGGGAGTTCGACGAGGTGATCGTCGTCCACGCCCCGCAGGAGACGCGCGTCGAGCGCCTCATCCATCTGCGCGGCATGACTGAGGCCGACGCCCGCGCTCGCGTCGCCGCGCAGGCGAGTGACGAGGACCGCCTGGCCCTCGCGGACGCCGTGATCGACGCCTCCGGAACTCTGGAGGAGACCCTGAGCCAGGTCGACGCGCTCTGGGAGCGGCTGCGCCGCCCCTCAGTCTGAGCGCACCCGGCGGCGGGAGACCGTCAGGCCCTGCTCCTACAGTGGGAGGGCCGCAGCACGGGGGACGGCCCCAGCACGATCGCCGAGTCGAGGGGTACGACGCATGAGCGCTTCCGGAGCACGCCCACCCGCCTCCGACTCCCGGCGCCTCCTGCTCGCCTCCGGGGCGGGCGTCCTGCTCGGTGCGGGTGCGGGAGCCGCCGCGGGTGCGCTCACCGGCCGGACCGGACCGGCGCCGGTCCAGGTGATCAGCCGTCCCGCCGGCACGTCCCGCATCGTCGACGTGCACGACCACCTCGACGAGTCGCTCCCCGCGGGAGCCGCGCGCGACACCGCCGCGTGGCAGGCGGCGCTGGCCTCCGCCGCCGTGCCGGAGGACGGGGTCGACCCGGCCGAGCACCACGCCGTCGTCACCGCGCCCGGCGGGAGCTTCGTCGTCGACGAGACGCTCTCCTGGGACGCCAGGGTCAGCATCGACGGCCACTGCGAGATCCGCTACGTCGGCGCGGGCCCTGCGCTGCAGACCGTCGGCCCCGTGCTGCAGTCCTCCGCCGCCGGCTACACCCGCCAGCACCAGACCGTGCTGAGCGATCTGCACCTGATCGGCGACGGCTCGAACACCGGCATCGCCGTGAGCGCACCGTCCCACCTGCGCGAGCCCGGGCCGAAGCCCGCCTACCTCTCGTTCGCGAACGTCGTCGCACGGAGCTTCGACACCGCGGTCGAGCTCGGGTCGCACGCCTATCTGCTCGAGTTCCGCTCGTGCTCGTTCCAGGGGAACCGCGTGGGAGTCGTGGCGGTGGAGGACGCCGTCGACTCGGGCGAGCGCATCGCCTTCCAGGGCTGCGACCTGACCAGCAACACCGAGAGCGCGCTCCAGATCCACGGCGACCAGGAGTTCTTCGTCGACCAGTGCTCGTTCGACACCTTCTCGACGAACCAGGGCCGCGCGGTCACGATCTCGCGCGGCCAGGCACACTTCTCGCACTGCCACTTCGAGATGCAGATCCCCGACAACCACGGCTGGTTCGAGCTGGACGGCTGGGGCGCCCTGCTCTCGCTCACCGACTGCCGCTTCCTGGTCAGGGCTCGGAAGGAGGTCGACGGTGACGCCGAGCGCGGACTGATCCAGTTCTCCGGGGCAGGGGGCCAGCGGGCTGTCGTCCGGGGCGGGCAGTTCCAGGGCGGCAACTCGCGGCTGCCCTTCCTGGCGCGCGGCGACGGCGTCCTGACGATCTCGGACACGTCGGCTCTGCCCTCGACCGCCCTGCGGTTCCACGCGGCCGAGCGGATCCGCGGTGTGCTCGATCCGCACGGCTCGCGCTCGGTGCTCGCCGACGACTGGACGGCCGAGGGCGGGGCGTCCGTCGCGCCGGTGGACTCGCCGGTCGCGGGACTCCGCGCGCTGGCAGTCGAGGACGGGTCGGGCTCCGGCGCGGTCCACCTCTTCGTGCCGATCGCCGCGGGAGCGCGGGTGCTCGCGTCGCTGGACGCGCTCTACGAGGGCTCCGGATCCGTCGCGATCGACCTGGGCTTCTCGACCGCGCGACGGTCCGACGGCCTGGGGCGGGACTGGTACTCGGCGACCGACGTCTCGGCCCGCGACTCCTTCGCCGGCGTCCGGCTCGACGACGCCTACTCCCTCCCCGCGCCGGAGTGGGCGGTCTGCGCGGTGCTCCGCGTGTGCACCGACGGCATGGCCGCGGGCGACCGCCTCCACCTGCGCGACCTGCGCGTCTCCCGGCTCTGATCGGGCGCCCTCCTGCCGGTCGGTCTGCAGACTCGGCTTTCGGGCCTGGTGGATCTCGATACGCGCGCTGCGCGCGCTACTCGATCAGCATGCAAGTGGGAGGACATGCGTTCGCCACGTGCTGGACGCCCATGGTGGTCGAGTAGCCCCGCAGGGGCGTATCGAGACCCGGCGCCCGAAGCCGGGCGGTCTGCCGACGGGTCCGGCACGAGCCTCGTTCGCCGTCGGCGCAGGGCCGCCCCGATGTCGGTGGTCGCGGTTACGCTTCGAGCATGGAGCCAACCCGTGCCGTGCACCCCTTCGAGGTCATCAGCGAATACCAGCCGAGCGGTGACCAGCCCGGAGCCATCGCCGATCTGAGCGCCCGGATCAACGCCGGCGAGACCGACGTCGTCCTGCTCGGCGCCACCGGTACCGGCAAGTCGGCGACCACCGCCTGGCTCGTCGAGGCCGTCCAGCGGCCGACCCTCGTGCTCGCGCACAACAAGACGCTCGCCGCGCAGCTCGCCAACGAGTTCCGCGAGCTCTTCCCCAACAACGCGGTCGAGTACTTCGTCTCCTACTACGACTACTACCAGCCCGAGGCCTACGTCCCGCAGACGGACACCTTCATCGAGAAGGACAGCTCGGTCAACGCCGAGGTCGAGCGCCTGCGGCACTCGACGACCAACTCGCTGCTCAGCCGGCGCGACGTCATCGTCGTCTCGACCGTCTCCTGCATCTACGGCCTCGGCCAGCCGGAGCAGTACCTCGAGGCGATGGTCGCGCTCCAGGTCGGCCAGCGGGTCGACCGCGACCGCCTGATCCGCAAGTTCGTCTCGATGCAGTACGCCCGCAACGACGTCGACTTCGCCCGCGGCACCTTCCGGGTCCGCGGCGACACGATCGAGATCATCCCGATGTACGAGGAGCTCGCGATCCGGATCGAGATGTTCGGCGACGAGATCGAGGCGCTCTACACGCTGCACCCGCTCACCGGGAACGTCGTGAAGAAGCTCGAGTCCGTCTCCGTCTTCCCGGGCTCGCACTACGTCGCCAGCCAGGACGTCATGCACCGCGCCATCGACACCATCCAGCAGGAGCTCGAGGTCCGCCTGGCCGACCTCGAGAAGCAGAACAAGCTCCTCGAGGCGCAGCGGCTGCGGATGCGCACCACGTTCGACCTCGAGATGATGCAGCAGATCGGCTTCTGCTCCGGCATCGAGAACTACTCGCGCCACATCGACGGCCGTGAGTCCGGCGAGGCGCCGCACTGCCTGCTCGACTACTTCCCCGACGACTTCCTCGTCGTCATCGACGAGTCGCACGTCACCGTGCCGCAGATCGGCGCGATGTACGAGGGCGACGCCTCGCGCAAGCGCACCCTGGTCGAGCACGGCTTCCGGCTGCCCTCGGCGATGGACAACCGCCCGCTGAAGTGGGAGGAGTTCAAGGGCCGCGTCGGCCAGACCGTCTACCTCTCGGCCACCCCCGGCCGCTACGAGATGGGGATCGCCGACGGCATCGTCGAGCAGATCATCCGCCCGACCGGACTGATCGACCCCGAGATCGTCGTCAAGCCGACCAAGGGCCAGATCGACGACCTGCTCGAGGAGATCAAGCTCCGCACCGAGCGCGACGAGCGCGTGCTGGTCACCACCCTCACCAAGCGGATGGCGGAGGAGCTCACCGACTTCCTCACCGAGGCCGGCGTCCGGGTGCGCTACCTGCATTCCGACGTCGACACGCTGCGACGGGTCGAGCTGCTCTCCGAGCTGCGCGCCGGTGTCTACGACGTCCTTGTCGGCATCAACCTCCTCCGCGAGGGCCTCGACCTGCCCGAGGTGTCGCTCGTCGCGATCCTCGACGCCGACAAGGAGGGCTTCCTCCGCTCGTCGACCTCGCTCATCCAGACCATCGGCCGCGCCGCGCGCAACGTCTCGGGCGAGGTGCACATGTACGCGGACAAGATGACCGACTCGATGAAGCTCGCGATCGACGAGACCGATCGCCGCCGCGAGAAGCAGGTCGCCTACAACCTCGACCACGGCATCGACCCGACCCCGCTGCGGAAGAAGATCGCCGACATCACCGACGCGCTCGCGCGCGAGGGAGCCGACACCGCGAAGCTCCTGGCCGGCCGCGACGCGAAGAAGAAGAGCCCGACGCCCAACCTGCGCCGGCAGGGTCTCGCCGCGAACGGCGGCAACGACCTCGAGGCGATCATCGCCGACCTCAACGGCCAGATGCTGCAGGCCGCCGGCGAGCTGAAGTTCGAGCTCGCCGCGCGCCTGCGCGACGAGGTCTCCGAGCTCAAGCGCGAGCTGCGGCAGATGGAGAAGGCCGGGCACCTGTCCTGATCGATCCGGGTCGGCCCCCGCGGGCCGGCCCGCCGGTGCGGGCGGCGTCGAGGAGCGCAAGTCGCGGGCTCCGGGATCAGCGGCCAGCGAACGCCCCGGGCGATGTCGGTGGCTCCGCATACACTTTCGAGGTGTCGATCCTGAACGCCGTTACGGACCCTTCCACCACCCCCTCACCCTCCTTCCACCGCTTCGTCTCCTCGCTGGACGAATCGGTGTCGAAGCTGGTGGTGAGCGGGGCCAGAGTGCACAACCTGCGCGATGTCGACCTCGAGATCCCCCGTGACTCGATGGTCGTCTTCACCGGACTGTCCGGGTCGGGCAAGTCGTCGCTCGCCTTCGACACGATCTTCGCCGAGGGCCAGCGCCGCTACGTCGAGTCGCTCTCCGCCTACGCGCGGCAGTTCCTCGGCCAGGTCGACCGGCCGGACGTCGACTTCATCGAGGGCCTCAGCCCCGCGGTGTCGATCGACCAGAAGTCGACCAACCGCAACCCGCGCTCGACCGTGGGCACGATCACCGAGATCTTCGACTACATGCGCCTGCTCTGGGCGCGCATCGGGATCCCGCACTGCCCCGTCTGCAGCGAGCCGATCTCGGCGCAGACCGTGCAGCAGATCGCCGACCAGCTGATGGAGCTCGACGAGGGCACCCGCTACCAGATCCTCAGCCCGGTCGTCTCGCAGAAGAAGGGCGAGTTCGTCGACCTCTTCAAGGAGCTGACCGCGGGCGGCTACTCCCGCGCCATGGTCGACGGGAAGCTCATCCAGCTGAGCGAGCCGCCGGTGCTGAAGAAGCAGTACAAGCACGACATCTCCGTCGTCGTCGACCGCCTCGTCGCCGGCCCGGACATCCTCGGCCGCCTGACCGACTCGCTCGAGACGGCGCTGCGCCTCACCGACGGCATCGTGCAGATCAACTTCGTCGACGGCGAGGGCGACGGCGCGTGGACGACGTACTCCGAGAAGCTGTCCTGCCCCAACAACCACCCGATCTCGCTCACCGAGATCGAGCCGCGCACCTTCTCCTTCAACGCCCCCTTCGGCGCCTGCCCCGAGTGCTCCGGCCTCGGCACGCGGATGTCGGTCGACGACGAGCTGCTGCTCGGCGACCCCGACCTCAGCATCGCCGAGGGCGTCATCATCCCCTGGACCACCCAGGGCAAGGGCCTCTTCCAGTACTACGAGAAGCTGCTCGACGGCCTCTCCCGCGACCTCGGCTTCAAGCTGACCACCCCGTGGAAGCGCCTCAGCTCGGAGGTGCAGCAGGCCGTGCTGCACGGCGACAACTTCGAGGTCAAGGTCAAGTGGAAGAACCGCTACGGCCGGGAGATGAGCTACACCTCCGGCTTCGAGGGCGTCGTGCCCTACATCGAGCGGCAGTACGTGCAGGCGGAGACCGACGTGCAGCGCTCGCGCTGGGCCGAGTTCCTCCGCGAGGTCGCCTGCCCCGTCTGCAAGGGCTCGCGGCTCAAGCCCGAGGTGCTCGCCGTGCTCGTGCACGGCGCGAGCATCGCCGACGTCGCCGACCTCAGCCTCGGCGACGCCCAGTCGTTCATGAGCGAGCTGCAGCTCACCCCGCGCGAGGCCACCATCGCCGCGCAGGTGCTCCGCGAGATCCGCGCGCGCCTCGACTTCCTGATCGAGGTCGGGCTCAACTACCTCAACCTCTCCCGTGCGGCCGGCTCGCTCTCCGGCGGCGAGGCGCAGCGCATCCGGCTCGCGACCCAGATCGGCTCCGGTCTCACCGGCGTGCTCTACGTCCTCGACGAGCCGAGCATCGGCCTGCACCAGCGCGACAACCGCCGGCTGATCGACACCCTGATCAAGCTGCGCGACCTCGGCAACACCCTGATCGTCGTCGAGCACGACGAGGACACCATCCGCACCGCCGACTGGATCGTCGACATCGGGCCCGGCGCCGGCGTCAACGGCGGCCGGGTCGTGCACTCCGGCTCCTACGAGTCGCTGCTCGAGAACACCCACTCGCTCACCGGCGACTACATCGCCGGTCGCCGCTCGATCGAGCTGCCGAAGAAGCGCCGCAAGATCGACCGCAAGCGCGTGATCAAGGTCGTCGGAGCCAACGCGAACAACCTGCAGAAGGTCGACGTCGAGTTCCCGCTCGGCACCTTCGTCGCGGTCACCGGTGTCTCCGGCTCCGGCAAGTCGACGCTGGTGAACGACATCCTCTACCGGGTGCTCGCCAACCAGCTCAACGGCGCCCGCAAGGTGCCGGGCAAGCACACCCGCGTCACCGGGCTCGAGAACCTCGACAAGGTCGTGCACGTCGACCAGAACCCGATCGGCCGCACCCCGCGCTCCAACCCGGCGACCTACACCGGCGTGTTCGATCGAATCCGCAACCTCTTCGCCGAGACCACCGAGGCGAAGGCCCGCGGCTACCTGCCCGGCCGGTTCAGCTTCAACGTCAAGGGCGGGCGCTGCGAGGCCTGCTCGGGCGACGGCACGATCAAGATCGAGATGAACTTCCTGCCCGACGTCTACGTCGCGTGCGAGGTCTGCGGGGGAGCGCGCTACAACCGCGACACCCTGACCGTGCACTACAAGGGCAAGAGCATCGCCGAGGTGCTCGACATGCCGATCGCCGAGGCGGCCGAGTTCTTCGAGCCGATCACCTCGATCCACCGGTTCCTCAAGACGCTGGTCGAGGTCGGCCTCGGCTACGTCCGGCTCGGGCAGAGCGCGACCACGCTCTCCGGCGGCGAGGCGCAGCGCGTCAAGCTCGCCACCGAGCTGCAGCGCCGCTCGAACGGGCGCAGCGTCTACGTGCTCGACGAGCCGACCACCGGTCTGCACTTCGAGGACGTCCGCAAGCTCCTGCTGGTGCTCAACGGCCTCGTCGACAAGGGCAACACGGTCATCACCATCGAGCACAACCTCGACGTCATCAAGTCGGCCGACTGGCTGATCGACATGGGTCCCGAGGGCGGCGCGGGCGGCGGCCAGGTCGTCGCCATCGGCACCCCCGAGCACGTCGCGAAGGTCAAGGAGAGCCACACCGGCACCTTCCTCGCCGAGATCCTGCCGTGACGCGGCTCCGCCTCGCCGGTCGTCCCCGGAGGGCCGGGGGAGCGGGGGCGCGGGCATGACGCAGACCGTCGACTTCCGGCCGAAGCCGGGCGAGATCCCGACCCTCCCGGGCGTCTACCGCTTCAAGGACGCCCGGGGCCGGGTCCTCTACGTGGGCAAGGCGAAGAATCTCCGCGCCCGGCTCAGCAACTACTTCGCTCCGCTGCCGAGCCTGCACGAGCGCACCCGGCGGATGGTCACCTCGGCGTCCGGCGTCGAGTGGACCGTGGTCGGCACCGACGTCGAGGCGCTGCAGCTCGAGTTCACCTGGATCAACGAGTTCGATCCGCCCTTCAACGTCAAGTTCCGCGACGACAAGTCGTACCCGTACATGGCGGTGACCCTCGGGGACGAGGCGCCGCGGGTGATGGTCACGCGCAACTCGAAGATCCGCGGGGCGCGCTACTTCGGTCCGTACCCGAAGATCTGGGCGATCCACGAGACGATCGACCTGATGATCAAGGCGTTCCCGATCAGGACCTGCAACGACTCCAACTACAAGCGGGCGATGCAGAGCGGGAAGCCCTGCTTCGCCTCGCAGATCGGCCGCTGCGGCGGTCCGTGCTCGCACCGGGTGACCTTCGCGGAGCACCGCGCGATCGTCGACCGCTTCGTCGCGTTCATGGGCAGCCACGACCGCAAGATGATCGGCGAGCTCGAGCGCGAGATGCGCGAGGCCGCCGAGGCGATGCAGTACGAGCGCGCCGGCAAGTTGCGCGACCAGGCCGCGGCGCTCGACGCCGTGCTGGCCAAGAGCGCGGTCGTGCTGAAGGACAACGTCGACGTCGACCTCTACGCGATCGTGCACGACGAGCTGGCCGCCTCGGTGCAGCAGTTCCGCGTGCGCGGCGGCCGGATCCGCGGTGAGCGCGGCTGGGTCGTCGACAAGGAGCTCGACATGAGCACCGCCGAGCTCGTCGACACAGCGCTGCAGGCGGCCTACGAGGGCGGCGACATCCCGCCGCGCGAGGTCGTCGTGCCCGAGCTGCCCGACGACTCCGAGGCGCTCGAGGAGTGGCTGGGCTCCCTCCGCGGTGCCAACGTGCGTCTGCGCGCCGCGCAGCGCGGCGACAAGGCGGCCCTCCTCGAGACCGCGACGCAGAACGCCAAGCACTCGCTGATGCTCTACAAGACCCGGCGGTCGGCGGACTTCACCGCCCGCACGCAGGCCCTGGAGGACATCCGCGACGCGCTCGGCATGGCCGAGGCCCCGCTGCGGATGGAGTGCTACGACGTCTCGCACCTCAGCGGCACGAACATCGTCGCGTCGATGGTCGTCTTCGAGGACGGCCTGGTGCGCAAGGACCAGTACCGCCGCTTCAGCATCGCCGAGTCGACCGACGACACCGAGTCGCTGCACCAGGTGCTGACCCGGCGCCTCGCCTACCTCAAGGAGCCGACCGAGCCCGCCGAGATCGATCCGGAGACGGGGGAGGCGAAGCGGCGCAAGTTCTCCTACCCGCCGAACCTGCTCATCGTCGACGGCGGGCAGCCGCAGGTCGCGGCCGCCCAGCGCGCGCTCGACGAGTCCGGCGTCACCGGGATCACGCTGTGCGGGATCGCCAAGCGGCTGGAGGAGATCTGGCTGCCGGACTCCGATTTCCCGGTGATCCTGCCGCGCAACAGCGACGCGCTGTTCCTCTTCCAGCGGATCCGGGACGAGGCGCACCGCTTCGCGATCACGCATCAGCGCCAGCGGCGCAAGCGCGACATCTCCTCGCAGCTGGCGGAGATCCCGGGGCTCGGCGGAACGCGGGTGCGCGACCTGCTGAAGCACTTCGGCTCGGTCACCCGGCTGCGGGAGGCCAGCGACGCCGAGATCGCGGAGGTGAAGGGCATCGGGCCGACGCTCGCGGCCGCGATCCACGGGCACCTGCATCCCTGAAGTACCGCGGTCCAGGCGTGGGTGGTCTCGATACGGCCCTGCGGGCCTACTCGACCAGCATGAAGCGGCGGCTCCACGACCTACGGCCACTTCATGCTGATCAAGTGGCCCGCGCAGCGGCCGCTTCATGCTGATCGAGCAGCCCGCGCAGCGGGCGCATCGAGATCCCCCCTCCGCCGGGTGCTCCGCTCAGGGCCACACCCTAGGCTGGAGGCCCGCCCTCCCCGAAGGAGGGTCCGCGACCACCCCACACGAGCACGGAGACCCCATGAGCACCGAGAGCGAGCAGCAGAACGTGCTGATCGTCACCGGGATGTCCGGAGCCGGACGATCCACCGCCGCCAACGCGCTGGAGGACCTCGGCTGGTACGTGGTCGACAACCTCCCGCCGCAGATGCTGCGCCCGCTGGTGGACCTCGCCCAGCGCGCGGGTGACACCGTGCCCAAGGTCGCGGCCGTCGTCGACGTCCGCGGGCGGGACTTCTTCGCCGACCTCGGCGAGATCGTGCGCGAGCTGCGCGTCGGCGTCGATCTGCGCGTCGTCTTCCTCGAGGCCGCCGACGCCGCTCTCGTCCGCCGCTTCGAGCAGGTCCGCCGCCCGCACCCGCTGCAGGGGCGCGGCACGCTCCTCGACGGCATCTCCGCCGAGCGGACCCGCCTGGCGCAGCTGCGCGAGTCGGCCGACATCGTGATCGACACCTCCGACCTCAATCCGCATCAGCTCGCGACCACGATCACCACGCGGTTCGCCGAAGCCGGCCGCGCGGGGCTGCAGATCACCGTGATGAGCTTCGGCTTCAAGTACGGCCTGCCGACCGACGCCGACATGGTCGCGGATGCGCGCTTCCTGCCCAACCCGTACTGGATCCCGGAGCTCCGCCCGCACACCGGTCTCGACGAAGAGGTGAGAGACTACGTGCTGGCCCAGCAGGGCGCGGAGGAGTTCATCGACTCCTACTCGCGCGCCCTCCGGCCGGTGCTCGACGGCTACCAGCGCGAGAACAAGCGCCACGCGACCATCGCCATCGGCTGCACCGGCGGCAAGCACCGCTCGGTCGCCGTCGCCGGCCGCGTCGCGGCCCGACTGGCCGAGCTGCCGGGTGTCGCCGTCAACGTGGCGCACCGCGACCTCGGCCGAGAATGATCCCCGCGCGCTCCGCCGCGCACCCGACGTAAGGAAAGAAGACTCCGTGGCCCTCACTGCAGATGTCAAGGGCGAACTGGTCGCGATCGTCTCGCGCAAGAACACCGTCCGTGCCGCTGAACTGGCGACCATCCTCCGCTTCTCCGGAGGACTGCACATCATCTCGAACCGCCTCGCGGTCGAGGTCGAGCTCGACTCCGCCCCCCTGGCCACCCGCGTCCGCCGCGACCTCGCCGAGCTCTACGGCGTCCGCAGCGAGGGCAGCATCGTGTCGGCCGGCGGCTCGCGCCGCACGACCAGCTGGCTCGTCCGGGTCGTCGAGGGCGGCGACACCCTCGCCCGCCAGACCGGTCTGCTCGATCAGCGCGGCCGTCCCGTCCGCGGCCTGCCGAACCGGCTGACCACCGGCACCCGCGAGGAGCTCGCCGCCGTCTGGCGCGGCGCCTTCCTCGCGCAGGGCTCGCTCACCGATCCCGGCCGCTCGGCCGCGCTCGAGGTGATCTGCCCCGGCAACGAGGCGGCGATGGCGATCGTCGGGGCGGCGGGCCGCCTCGGCGTCCAGGCCAAGTCGCGCGAGGTGCGCGGCGTGCACCGCGTGGTCGTCCGCGACGGCGAGAGCATCAGCGCGATGCTCACCCTGATGGGCGCGACCTCCACCGTCGCCAGCTGGGAGGAGCTCCGCCAGCGCCGCGAGGTGCGGGCGACCGCCAACCGCCTGGTCAACTTCGACGACGCGAACCTCCGCCGCTCCGCCCAGGCCGCCGTCGCCGCCTGCTCCCGGGTCGAGCGCGCGATGGAGATCCTCGGCGAGGACATCCCCGAGCACCTCCGCTACGCCGGCCGGCTCCGGCTCGCCCACCGCGACGCCAGCCTCGACGAGCTCGGCCACCACGCCGACCCGCCGATGACGAAGGACGCGGTCGCCGGCCGCATCCGCCGCCTGCTCGCGATGGCCGACAAGCGCGCCACCGACCTCGACATCCCCGGCACCGACGCGAACCTCCCCGCCGAGCTCCAGGACCTCTGAGCCCCGCGCGATCCGAAGGGCCGTCAGACGCGCGAACGCTGAGTGTCTCCTGGTTGAACGGAGGAAACGCTCCGAGTGCGGAGGGCGGCTCTCACTAGACTGGAAAGGTCGCTCAGGACACCCCGGCACACCCTCCCGCACAGCGGTGAGGGGCCGTGAGACCCGGCGGATCACTGAGGTCGACGACCACGAACAGGAGATCGCACATGGCTGACTACACGCTCGCCGAACTGCCCTACGACTACTCGGCTCTCGAGCCGCACATCAGTGGACGGATCATGGAGCTCCACCACGACAAGCACCACGCGACGTACGTGACCGGGGCGAACACCGCCCTCGCCGCGCTGCAGGAGGCTCGCGACAGCGAGAACCTCGCGAACGTCAACAAGCTCCAGAAGGACTTGGCGTTCAACCTCGCCGGTCACGTGAACCACACCGTGTTCTGGAACAACCTCTCGCCCGACGGCGGCGACAAGCCGACCGGCGAGCTCGCCGCGGCGATCGACGAGAACTTCGGCTCCTTCGACAAGTTCAAGGCGCACTTCACCGCCTCGGCCCTCGGCATCCAGGGCTCCGGCTGGTCGATCCTGGCCTGGGACTCCCTCGGCCAGAAGCTGCTCATCGAGCAGCTCTACGACCACCAGAGCAACCACGCCGCCGCGACCGTGCCTGTCCTGCTGCTGGACATGTGGGAGCACGCCTTCTACCTCGACTACGTCAACGTGAAGGCCGACTACGTCAAGGCGTTCTGGAACATCGTGAACTGGGCGGACGTCTCCGCGCGCTTCGAGAAGGCCCGCCAGAACACTTCCGGCCTCCTGCTACTGTCGTAGCGATTCCGGCGTCCCGGGTCCCGATCCGGGACGCCGCTCTCGCAGCGATCCACACCCTCCACTGCACCGTCGAGGTGCCCTTCCTCTCCAGGAGATATCTGTGTCCGTCAAGATCGGCATCAACGGCTTCGGCCGTATCGGCCGTAACTTCCTCCGTGCGGCCCTCGCCAAGGGCAGCGACCTCGAGATCGTCGCGGTCAACGACCTCACCGACAACAAGGCGCTCGCGCACCTCCTGAAGTACGACTCCATCACCGGCCGCCTCGACGCGACCGTGGAGCTGGACGGCGACAAGATCGTCGTCAACGGCAAGCCGATCATCGTGCTCGAGGAGCGCGACCCCGCGAACCTCCCCTGGGGCGAGCTGGGCGTCGACGTCGTCATCGAGTCGACCGGTCGCTTCACCAAGTCGGAGGATGCGCGCAAGCACATCACCGCCGGCGCCAAGAAGGTCATCGTCTCGGCTCCCGCCACCGGCGACGACGTCGCGACCATCGTCCTCGGCGTCAACGAGGGCACCTACGACCCCCAGGTCCACGACATCGTCTCGAACGCGTCGTGCACCACGAACTGCCTCGCGCCGCTCGCCAAGGTCCTGCTCGACAACTTCGGCATCGAGCGCGGTCTGATGACCACGGTCCACGCCTACACCGCCGACCAGAACCTGCAGGACGGCCCGCACAGCGACCTCCGTCGCGCGCGCGCCGCCGCGGTCAACATCATCCCGACGTCGACCGGTGCCGCCAAGGCCCTCGGCCTCGTCATCCCCGAGCTCGTCGGCAAGCTCGACGGCTACGCGCTGCGCGTCCCGGTCCCGACCGGCTCGATCACCGACCTCACGGTCGAGCTGTCGAAGTCGGCCACGGTCGAGGAGATCAACGCGGCCTACAAGGCCGCCGCCGAGGGCGACCTCAAGGGCATCCTCAAGTACACCGAGGACCCGATCGTCTCGAGCGACATCGTCACCGACCCGCACTCCTCGATCTTCGACGCCGGCCTGACCAAGGTCATCGGCAACCAGGTCAAGGTCGCCTCCTGGTACGACAACGAGTGGGGCTACTCCAACCGCCTCGTCGACGTCGCCGAGCTCGTCGCCGGCAAGCTCTGAGTCACGACTCCGTGACGAGTGACACCGTGACGCTCCGCACTCTGGACTCACTGGGCTCCCTCGCCGGCACGCGCGTCGTCGTCCGCTGCGATCTGAACGTCCCCCTGAAGGACGGAACGATCACGGACGACGGCCGCGTGCGCGCGTCGGTGCCCACGCTCCAGCGGCTCGTCGCCGAGGGCGCCCGAGTCGTGGTCGTGAGCCACCTCGGCCGCCCCGACGGCGCCCCCGACTCGAAGTACAGCCTCGCGCCGGTGGCGGAGCGCCTCGGCGAGCTGCTCGACGCCCCCGTCTCGTTCGCCGAGGACACCGTCGGCGATGCGGCCTCCGCCGCGGTCGACGCCCTCGAGGACGGCCAGGTCGTCGTGCTCGAGAACCTCCGCTTCAACCCGGGGGAGACCAGCAAGGACGCGGACGAGCGCCGCGCCTTCGCCGAGAAGCTCGCCGCCTTCGGCGACGCGTTCGTCTCCGACGGCTTCGGCGTCGTGCACCGCAAGCAGGCGAGCGTCTACGAGCTCGCCCAGCTGCTGCCCAGCGCCGCCGGAACCCTGATCGCCGCCGAGCTCGAGGTCCTGGACCGCCTGACCGAGAAGCCCGAGCGCCCCTACACGGTCGTCCTCGGCGGCTCGAAGGTCTCGGACAAGCTCGGCGTCATCGACCACCTGCTCCCGCGGGTCGACTCGATCCTGATCGGCGGCGGCATGCTCTTCACCTTCCTCAAGGCCCAGGGCCACGAGGTCGGCAAGAGCCTGCTCGAGGCCGACCAGATCGACACCGTCCTCGGCTACCTCGCGAAGGCGAAGGAGCTCGGGGTGGAGATCGTCGTCCCCACGGACGTCGTCGTCGCCTCGAAGTTCGGAGCCGACGCCGAGTACGTGACGGCCCCCGCCGACGCGATCGAGGACACCGCCTTCGGCGCGGACGGCCTCGGTCTCGACATCGGGCCCGACACCGCGAAGCGGTTCGCCGAGGTCGTCGCGGCCTCGAAGACCGTGTTCTGGAACGGCCCGATGGGCGTCTTCGAGCTCGAGCCGTTCGCGGCCGGCACGAAGGCCGTCGCCCAGGCCCTCACCGAGGTCGACGGACTCAGCGTCGTCGGCGGCGGAGACTCGGCCGCCGCGGTGCGCGCCCTCGGCTTCGAGGACGGGCAGTTCGGCCACATCTCGACGGGAGGCGGAGCCAGCCTCGAATTCCTCGAGGGGAAGCGCCTCCCCGGACTGGAGGTCCTCGGATGGCAGTGACATCCCGCATCCCGCTCATCGCCGGCAACTGGAAGATGAACCTGGACCACCTCCAGGCCATCGCCTTCGTGCAGAAGCTCGCGTGGAGCCTCAAGGACGCCGACCACGACTTCGACGGCGTCGAGGTCGCGGTGTTCCCGCCGTTCACCGATCTGCGTCCCGTGCAGATCCTCGTGGACTCCGACAAGCTGCCAGTCAAGTACGGCGCGCAGGACCTGTCGAAGTTCGACAGCGGTGCCTACACCGGTGAGATCTCCGGCCAGTTCCTCAAGCAGCTCGACTGCGACTACGTCATCGTCGGCCACTCGGAGCGTCGCACGCTCCACGGCGAGACCGACGCGGACATCGCTGCGAAGACGGCCGCGGCCGTCAAGCACGGCGTCCCGCCGATCGTCTGCGTCGGCGAGACCGCCGAGGACCTCGAGAAGCACGGCCCGTCCGCGGTGCCGGTCGCGCAGCTGAAGGAGGCCCTCACCGGCCTCCCCGCGGACGCCGACCTCGTCGTCGCGTACGAGCCGGTCTGGGCCATCGGCTCCGGCCAGGCCGCCACGCCCGAGCAGGCCCAGCAGGTCTGCAAGGCCCTCCGCGACGTCGTCGCCGACATCCTCGGCGCCGACACCGCGGCGAAGACGCGCATCCTCTACGGCGGCTCCGTCAAGTCCGGCAACATCGCCGGCTTCATGCGCGAGCCCGACGTCGACGGCGCCCTCGTCGGAGGCGCCAGCCTCCAGGTCGACGAATTCGCTGCGATCGCGCGCTTCCGCAACCACGTAGGCGTCTGACGCTCTGAGTCTCTGAAGGGGTGGGTCCACACGGGCCCACCCCTTCAGTGTTTCCGCGTCTCGCCATCCTGCTCACCGTGCACTGGCGGAGCGTGGCCCACTCGCCAGCTGGTGGGGAGCCTCGCGCCGGCGCGGGCGGAGGGGATGGCCTCGTCGCGGCGACAGGCTCGGGTCTGGCGGGCGCTCCGCAGGAGCGCGGGAAGGCGCCGCGACGAGGCCATCCCCTCCGCCCCTCACCAGAAGTCGAAGCCCCTGCGTATACAGCGGACAGAACACAGGGCGTCGCGATTCCCCGGGGGTTCGCAGGCGCCGTTATACTCGTCGAGGCGTGCAACGCGCCAGAACTTCGAAAGGTACCGCGTGGACATCCTCCAGGTCGTGCTCCAGGTCGTCCTGGGCATCACGAGCCTCCTGCTCACCATGCTGATCCTGCTCCACAAGGGGCGCGGCGGCGGACTGTCCGACATGTTCGGCGGTGGAGTCACCTCGAACCTCGGTGCCTCGGGCGTCGCAGAGCGCAACCTGAACCGCATCACCGTGATCCTCGGCCTCGTCTGGCTGGCGTGCATCGTGGTGCTCGGTCTTCTCACCAAGTTCGACACCGGAGCATAGGGGTAAACGGAATGGCATCAGGCGGCAGTGCAATCCGCGGTTCGCGCGTCGGCGCGGGACCCATGGGCGAGCAGGACCGGGGCTACCACGCCGAGCGCGTCGCGGTCTCCTACTGGGACGCCCTCGGCAACGAGACGGTGCGCCACTTCTCGGCGGCCCTCCCCGAGGACGAGATCCCCGAGGTGATCGACTCCCCGCAGTCCGGTCTCCCCGCGGGACGCGACCGGGCGAACCCGCCGCAGGTCGCGAAGTCGGAGCCCTACAAGACGCACCTCGCGTACGTGAAGGAGCGCCGCACCGAGGCCGAGGCCGCTCAGCTCCTCGAGGAGGCGCTGCAGCAGCTGCGCGCCCGCCGGGGCACCGCGACCCCCTCCTGAGCACCGCCGGCCGTACGGCCGGAGCAACGACGAAGGGCCCGTCCTCCCAGGAGGCGGGCCCTTCGTCGTTGCCGGACGAGCCGGGGGAGAGCTCAGTAGCTCGGCGCGATCAGCGACTCCGCCACCTCGGCCGCGGCCTCCTGGTCGACGAAGAACACCGTGCGCTTGCGGCCGAACGCGCCGGCTGCAGGCACTTCGTTCGTGCTCGCGCCCGCGAGGGCGAGCCCGAGGGCGGACGCCTTGTCGGCGCCGGCGAGGACCATCCAGATCCGGTCCGACTGGTTGATCAGCGGCAGCGTGAGCGTGAGGCGCTCGGGCGGCGGCTTCGGGGAGTTGCGGACCGCCAGCACGCCCGGCTGCGGGTGGCGGATGGCCGAGCGCTCCGGGAAGAGCGAGGCGATGTGGCCGTCGGGGCCGACGCCGAGGAAGGTGATGTCGAAGCGCGGGTAGTCGCGCCCCTCGGTGGCGTGCGCGCGGAGCTCCGCGTCGTAGGCGGCGGCCGCGCCGTCGAGGTCGAGGCCCTCGTCGGACGCGGGGTAGGAGTGCACGTTCTCGGCCGGCACCTCGAGGCGCTCGAAGAGATCGCCCGCCTGCACGTCGTTGCGGTCCTCGTGGCCGCGGGGCACCCAGCGCTCGTCGCCCCACCAGAAGTGCACGCGGGTCCAGTCGACGTTGCCCGCGGCGGAGGAGCCGCCGATCTCCTTGAGAGTCGCCGCCCCCATCGTCCCGCCGGTGAGGACCACGTTCGCCGTGCCCAGGTCGTCGAGGATGTCGATCGTCTTCGTCAGGAAGCGCGCGGCGACCGAGCCTGCGAGGGTCTGCTTGTCTCGGTGGACGAGCACACGGCGGTCAGTGGTCATCGGGGTCTCCTTCGGGTCGGTCGCCATCGGCGGATGGCCGTCCCCCCGGCCGCCGCGCCTGGCGTGCAGGGAGCGGCGGCCGGGGAGTGCGGCGGTGTCAGGACGCGCTGCGAGCGTCGTTCTTCTCGGTGAGCATGTCCACACCGCGCGAGATCACTTCACCGTACAGGTCATCCGGGTCGAGCCTGCGCAGCTCCTCCGCCAGGCAGTCGCGGAGGCTCCGTCGCGGCAGGGAGATGTCGTGAACGGGCTGGTCCGGCTGCGTCAGCGTCGCGACGTTCGGGATCGAGCGCTCGAGCTCGATCACGCCGGACTCGCGGAAGAGGCGCACCCCGTGGATCCCGCTGGACCCGGTCGCGCTGATGGTGAGCTCGTGGTCGACGGGGATGTCGAGCTCGAGCTGCAGCCAGGCCGCGAGGAGGATCGTCGAGGGGGAGTCCGGCGCACCGGAGACCTCGACGGCCGTGATCGGCTCGTACGGCGGCTGGTCGAGCACCGCGGCGAGCTGAGCGCGCCAGAGGGTGAGGCGGGTCCAGGCGAAGTCCGTGTCGCCGGGGGCGTAGGTCGAGGCCAGGTGGTGCAGAGCCTCGGCCGGGTTGGACTGCGCGGAGGCGTCGGTGATCCGGCGCGTCGCGATGCGGCCGATCGGCGACTTCGAAGCGCTGTCCGGTGCGCTGTTCGGCCACCAGGCGACCACGGGGGCGTCAGGGAGCAGCAGCCCGGTGACGAGGCTCTCCTCGTCCGTCGCCGCGTCGCCGAAGGGGCGGAGCACGACGACCTCGCTCGCGCCGGCGTCGCCGCCCACGCGGATCTGCGCGTCGACGCGCGGGGTGGCGTCGACGGGGACCGTCGTCAGCCCGTCGTCCTTCGAGACGACGATGACGCGCATCGGGTGCTCGCGGGACGCGTCGTTGGCGGCGTCGATCGCCTCCTCCTCGTGGCCCCGGGAGGTCGCGATGATGAGGGTGAGCACGCGGCCGAGGGCGACGGCGCCGCCCTCCTCGCGGATCTTGACGAGGGTCTTCGAGACCTCGCTCGTCGTGGTGTCGGGCAGATCGACGATCACGGGCGCCTCCAGGTGCGGCCGTCGCGAGCGAGGAGCTCGTCGGCGGAATCGGGGCCCCAGGTTCCGGGGCGGTACTGCTCGGGCTGGCCCTGCGTGCTCCAGTACTCCTCGATCGGGTCGAGGATCTTCCAGGAGAGCTCGACCTCCTCGTGCCGCGGGAAGAGCGGCGGCTCGCCGAGGAGGACGTCGAGGATCAGGCGCTCGTAGGCCTCGGGGCTCGCCTCGGTGAAGGCGTGGCCGTAGCCGAAGTCCATCGTGACGTCGCGGACCTGCATGCCCGCGCCGGGCACCTTCGAGCCGAAGCGCATGGTGACGCCCTCGTCGGGCTGGACGCGGATGACCAGGGCGTTCTGGCCGAGCGAGGTGGTCTGGCTCTCGGCGAAGAGCTGCTGCGGCGCGCGCTTGAAGACCACGGCGATCTCGGTGACGCGGCGGCCCAGGCGCTTGCCCGCGCGCAGGTAGAACGGCACGCCCGCCCAGCGGCGGGTGCCGATGTCCAGGCGCATCGCGGCGAAGGTCTCGGTCGTCGAGGTGGGGCTCATGCCGTCCTCCTCGAGGAAGCCGAGCACCTTCTCGCCGCCCTGCCAGCCGCCGGAGTACTGCCCGCGGGCGGTGACGGTCGAGAGGTCCTTCGGCAGGCGGACGGCCGCGAGGACCTTCTCCTTCTCGGCGCGGAGGTCCGCGGCGTCGAACGAGATCGGCTCCTCCATCGCCGTGAGGGCGAGCAGCTGGAGCAGGTGGTTCTGGATGACGTCGCGCGCGGCGCCGATGCCGTCGTAGTAGCCGGCCCGGCCGCCCACGCCGATGTCCTCGGCCATGGTGATCTGCACGTGGTCGACGTAGTTCGAGTTCCAGAGGGGCTCGTACATCATGTTGGCGAAGCGCAGCGCCAGGATGTTCTGGACCGTCTCCTTGCCGAGGTAGTGGTCGATGCGGAAGACGGAGTCCGGCGGGAAGACCGACTCGACGACGGCGTTGAGCTCACGCGCGGTCTTCAGGTCGCTGCCGAAGGGCTTCTCGATGACCACGCGGCGCCACTGGCCGTCCTTCTGCTCCGCGAGGCCCGAGTTGCGCAGCTGCTCGGTGACCTGGGGGAAGGACTTCGGCGGGATCGAGAGGTAGAAGGCGAAGTTGCCGTTCGTGCCGCGCTCGCGGTCGAGCTCGTCGACGGTCGTCTTCAGGCGGCTGAAGGCCTCGGGGTCGTCGAACTCGCCCTGCACGAAGCGGATGCCCTGCGCGAGCTGCGTCCAGACCTCCTCGTGGAACTCGGTGCGGGCGTGCTTCTTGACCGAGTCGTGCACGACCTTCTCGAAGTCCTGGTCGTCCCAGTCGCGCCGGGCGAAGCCGACGAGCGCGAAGCCGGGAGGAAGCAGGCCGCGATTGGCGAGGTCGTAGACCGCCGGCATGAGCTTCTTGCGGGAGAGATCGCCGGTGACGCCGAAGATGACGAGGCCGCTCGGCCCCGCGATCCGGTTCAGCCGGCGGTCGAAGCTCAACCGCAGCGGATTGAACTCGGGAGTGATGTCCACAGACATGTGCAGTGTCCTTCTGTGTGCCGCGGTCCGGCGGGGCCGGCGCCTCGGCGCACTGCTATCGGTGACGGAGGGGGAGTGGTGACGCCTGCCCGCTCCGCTGAGGGCTTGCGAGCGCGGCCTCGGCGGACCGCGCGGACGACCGCGGGCGCGGCGCCCCGCCTCCGCGAGGAGGACGGGACGCCGCGCCCGGCGGATCAGGTGTTGAGCGCCTCGAAGAGGGCCTCGAGGTCGGCCTCGGGGTCCGTCAGCGTCAGCGTCAGGACCGGGCGGCCGTGCTCGGCGAGCACGCTCGCGTCGCCCGCGGCCTGGGCCTGGATCAGCTGGCCGAAGGTGAACGGGCTCTCGGGGATCTCGAGGTCCGTGCTCGCGCGCTCGGCGATCTGGAGGAAGACGCCGGTCGGCGCTCCGCCCTTGTGGTACTGACCGGTCGAGTGCAGGAAGCGCGGGCCCCAGCCGAAGGTCACCGGACGCTTCGACTGCGCGGCGAGGAGGTCGCGGACGCCCTCCAGCTGCGGCAGCGCGAGGCGGTCGACGTAGGCCTGGATCGACACGTAGCCGCCCTCGCCCAGCTGGGCGAGGAGGCGATCGACAGCGGCCGCGACGGTCGAGACGCCCTCGGTCACCTCCGACGTGCCGGTGACCTCGATGCCCGCGTCGGTGAACGCCGGTGCGGCGGGCTCGGGACGCTTCTCGAGCAGGGCCCGGGTCGCGACCTTCGCCGACTCGACGTCGGGCTGGTCGAACGGGTTGATCCCGAGCAGGCGCCCGGCGACCGCGACCGCGTACTCCCAGGTCAGCATCTGCGCGCCGAGCGAGCCGGACAGGAGGATCTCGCCCTCGTGCCGGTCGCGCGGGAACAGGTGCAGCGCGCTCGCGTCCTCGACCAGGCGGACGACCTGCACGTCGGCGAGGTCCTCCGACAGCTCGGGGGCGAGGGTGCCGAGGACGACGGGGAGGATGCCCGTGCCGTCCTTGCCGGTGGACTCGGCGATGAGCTGCTCGGCCCAGTCGGCGAAGCCCACGATGTGCGTGCCGTCAGCCACGATCGCGAGCTTGTCGCGACGGGGGCTGGTGGCGGCGATCGCGGCGCCGAGGAGCAGACCCGGGTTCTCCGGGGTGTCCACGGCCAGGCCGAGGGAGGCCTCGGCCGCCTCGTCGAGGAGGGCCTCGATGTCGGCGCCGGCGAGCCCGGACGGCACGAGGCCGAACGCGGAGAGCGCCGAGAAGCGGCCGCCGATGTTCGGGTCGGCGTTGAAGACCCGGTAGCCGGCCTCGCGCGAGGACGAGTCGAGCGGCGAGCCGGGGTCGGTCACGATGACGATGCGGTCGAGCGGGTCGATGCCCGCCTCGGTGAACGCCTTCTCGTAGGCCTTCTTCTGGCTGGCGGTCTCGACCGTCGAGCCGGACTTGGACGAGATGACGACCGCGGTCGACGCGAGGCGGTCGTTCAGGGCCGCGAGGACCTGCCCGGGCGCGGTGGAGTCGAGCACGGTGAGCTCGACGCCGGCGGTCCGGGTGATGACCTCGGGCGCGAGCGAGGAGCCGCCCATGCCGCCGAGCACGATGTGGTCGATGCCCTTGGCCTGGAACTCCTCGCGGAGCGCCAGGATCTCGGGGATCAGCGGGCGGGAGACGGTGGTCGACTCGGTCCAGCCGAGGCGCTTCGCGGACTCCTCCTCGGCCGCCGCACCCCAGAGGGTGGGGACCTGGGCGGTGATGCCCGAGGCGACCTCGTCGGCGACGAGCTCCGGCACGACGCGGTCGGCGGCCTTCTCGGCGTCTCCACTGAGGTGGATCTGGATCGCCATGATCAGGCCTTCGCCTTCGCGCCCTCGAGCGCGGCGGTGACGGTGTCGAGCAGCTCGTTCCAGGAGACGACGAACTTCTCGACGCCCTCCTTCTCGAGCAGCTCGGTGACCTCGGCGTAGGAGACGCCCTGCGCGGCGACGGCGTCGAGGACGGCGTTGGCGTCGGCGTAGGAGCCGGTCACCGTGTCGCCGGCGATGACGCCGTGGTCGAAGGTCGCCTCGAGGGTCTTCTCGGGCATGGTGTTGACGACGCCCGCCGCGACCAGCTCGGTCACGTAGAGGGTGTCGGGCAGATCGGTCGACTTGACGCCGGTCGAGGCCCACAGCGGACGCTGGCGGTTGGCGCCGGACTCCTGCAGGAGCAGCGCGCGCTCGGTGGCGAACGCCTCGACGAAGACCTCGTAGGCGAGCTGCGCGTTGGCGACGCCGGCCTTGCTCTTCAGCGCGAGGGCCTCGTCGGTGCCGACGGCCTCGAGGCGCTTGTCGATCTCGGTGTCGACGCGCGACACGAAGAACGAGGCGACGGAGTGGATCGTCGACAGGTCGATGCCGGCGTCCTTGGCCTTCTCGAGGCCGGCCAAATACGCGTTGATGACGGCGCGGTAGCGGGCGAGCGAGAAGATCAGCGTGACGTTGACCGAGATGCCGGAGCCGATGGCCTCAGTGATGGCCTCGAGGCCCTCGACGGTCGCGGGGATCTTGATCATCGCGTTCGGGCGGTCGACCTTGGCCCAGAGGGCCTTGGCCTGCTCGATGGTGCCCTGCGCGTCGTGCGCGAGGCCCGGCTCGACCTCGATCGAGACGCGGCCGTCGTAGCCGTTGGTCGCGTCGTAGATCGGGCGGAAGACGTCGGAGGCGGCGGCCACGTCGTCGGTGGTGATCGCGAAGACCGCGTCGGTCACCGAGGTGTCGGCGGCGGCGAGCTCCTCGACCTGCTCGTCGTAGGACTCGCCCTTGGCGAGGGCCGCGGCGAAGATCGTGGGGTTGGTGGTGACGCCGACGACGTTCTTCTCGTCGATGAGCTTCTGCAGGCCGCCGCTCGAGATGCGCGAGCGTGACAGGTCGTCGAGCCAGATGCTGACGCCGGCGGCGGAGAGGTCTGCGGTGGGGGTGTTCTCGGTCATGTCTCTTCTTCTCGCTAGATGGTGCGGGTCGGTGGGGAGTCGTGGGCCCGATGGCGAAGGCCGCGCCCGGGTGGACGCGGCCTTCGTGGTCAGGACGCCGCGAGCGACTCCTTGGCGGCGGTGATGGCCGCCTCGGTGGTGATCCCGAACTCGCGGAACAGGGTCTTGTAGTCGGCGGAGGCGCCGAAGTGCTCGATGGAGACCGAGCGGCCGGCGTCGCCGACGTACTTCTGCCAGCCGAGGCTGAGGCCGGCCTCGATCGAGACGCGCGCCTTCACGGCGGAGGGCAGCACCCTCTCGCGGTACTCGGCGTCCTGCTCCTCGAACCACTCGAGCGACGGGGCCGAGACGACGCGGGCGTTGACGCCCTCGCCCTTGAGCAGCTCGCGCGCCTCGACGGCGATCTGCACCTCGGAGCCGGTGGCGATGAGGATCACGTCGGGGGTGCCGTTCGGCGCCTCGGCGAGGATGTACGCACCGCGGGCGACGTTCGACGCGTGGGCGAAGGTCTCGCCGGTGGCGTCGCCCTCTCCGCGCTCGAAGACGGGGATGTTCTGGCGGGTCAGCGCGAGGCCGGCCGGGCCCTCGCGGCGCTCCAGGATCGTCTTCCAGGCGTAGGCGACCTCGTTGGCGTCGCCGGGGCGGACGATGTCCAGTCCCGGGATCGCGCGGAGGGCCGCCAGCTGCTCGACCGGCTGGTGCGTCGGGCCGTCCTCGCCGAGCGCCACGGAGTCGTGGGTCCAGACGTAGATGGCCGGCGCCTTCATGAGCGCGGCGAGACGGACCGCCGGGCGCATGTAGTCGGAGAAGATCAGGAAGGTGCCGCCGAAGGGGCGGGTGTTGCCGTGCAGGACGATGCCGTTGAGGATCGCGCCCATGGCGTGCTCGCGGATGCCGAAGTGCAGCACGCGGCCGCCCTTCTTGCCGGTCCACTCGTGGGTCGAGAACTCGCTCGGCACGAAGGAGCCGGCGCCCTCGATGGTCGTGTTGTTCGACTCGGCGAGGTCGGCGGAGCCGCCCCAGAGCTCGGGCACGACGCCGGCGAGGGCGTTGATGACCTTGCCGGACGCGGCGCGGGTCGACACCTCCTTGCCGGGCTCGAAGACCGGGAGGGCCTCCTGGACGCCCGCGGGGAGGTCGCCGCTCAGGACGCGGTCGAGGAGGACCTTCTTCTCGGGGTTCGCGGTCGCCCACGCCTCGAGCGTCTCGTTCCACTCGGCGTGCTGCGCCTGGCCGCGCTCGACGGCCTTGCGGGTGTGCTCGAGGACCTCGTCGGCGACGTCGAAGGTCTTCTCGGGGTCGAAGCCGAGCACCTCCTTGAGGCCGCGGAGCTCGTCGGCGCCGAGGGCGGAGCCGTGGATCTTGCCGGTGTTCTGCTTCTTCGGCGAGGGCCAGCCGATGATCGTGCGCAGGATGATGAGCGACGGCTTGTCGGTCTCGCCCTTGGCGGCCTCGATCGCGGCGTGCAGCTCGGCGACGTCCTCGTGGTACTCGCCGGTCTTCTTCCAGTCGACGACCTGGACCTGCCAGTCGTAGGCCTCGTAGCGCGCCTTGACGTCCTCGGTGAAGGCGATGTTGGTGTCGTCCTCGATCGAGATCTGGTTGGAGTCGTAGATGACGACGAGGTTGCCGAGCTGCTGGTGGCCGGCGAGCGAGGAGGCCTCGCTGGTGATGCCCTCCTGCAGGTCGCCGTCGCCGGCGATGACGTAGACGAAGTGGTCGAACGGCGAGGTGCCCGCGGCGGCCTCGGGGTCGAACAGGTCGCGCTCGAAGCGCGCCGCGTAGGCGAAGCCGACGGCCGAGGCGAGGCCCTGGCCGAGCGGGCCGGTGGTGATCTCGACGCCGTCGGTGTGGCCGTACTCGGGGTGGCCCGGGGTCTTCGAGCCCCAGGTGCGCAGCGCCTTGAGGTCGTCGAGCTCGAGGCCGTAGCCGCCCAGGTAGAACTGGACGTACTGCGTCAGCGAGGAGTGGCCGACCGACAGGATGAAGCGGTCGCGGCCGATCCAGGTGGCGTCGGACGGATCGCGGCGCATGACCTTCTGGAACAGGAGGTACGCGGCCGGCGCGAGGCTCATGGCGGTGCCGGGGTGGCCGTTGCCGACCTTCTCGACCGCGTCCGCGGCGAGAACCCTCGCCGTGTCGACTGCCTTCTCGTCAATGGAATCCCATTGCAGTTCTGACACTAGGTACTGACCCTTCTCGAGACGTGGGGCAGACGGGGACCGTCCGCCCTCTCGCATGGTGGAGCGCGCATGACGACTTCGACACGATGCTTCCGACGACGCCCCGTTCGGCCTCGCGCGACTGATCAGTCGGGCGGAACTCGGGTGCGGGCCGGGCGCTCTGGCGAGCAGTTCCGAGTATACGGAGGGGGGTGCGCCGGGGATCGGGGGTTGCGCCTCGCATATGTCGGCCCCCGATTGGACAAGCGTGCACTCCGGGCCCGCCCCCATCCGGCGCGCATTACACTCGTTCGGGATCATCGATCGTTAGAGGAGCAATGGACGTAGTCGCAGAGACCACCGCGATCGAGCGGGGAGGGCCCGTCCGGTCGCCCCTGTCGCGCAAGGTGAGGGCGTACGTCGCGCTGACGAAGCCGCGGGTGATCGAGCTGCTGCTCGTGGTCACCGCGCCCACGATGATCCTGGCGCAGAACGGGATCCCGAACCTGTTGCTGGTCCTCAACGTCCTCATCGGCGGGGCGCTCAGCGCAGGGTCGGCCGGCGCGTTCAACTGCTACATCGACCGCGACATCGACCGCGTGATGAAGCGGACCCGCAACCGCCCGCTCGTCACCGGCGAGGTCTCCGACCGGGAGGCGCTGGTCTTCGCGACCACGATCGGCGTGCTGTCGATCGCCTGGCTCGGCCTGACCGCCAACTGGCTGGCCGCGTCGCTCTCGCTCGCCGCGATCCTCATCTATGTGCTCTTCTACACGCTGTTCCTCAAGCGGCGCACGCCGCAGAACATCGTCTGGGGCGGCATCGCGGGCTGCATGCCCGTGCTGATCGGCTGGGCCGCGGTCACGAACTCGCTCGACTGGGCGCCGATCATCCTGTTCTCGGTCATCTTCCTCTGGACGCCGCCGCACTACTGGCCGCTCTCGATGAAGTACCGCGAGGACTACCGCGCCGCCGGCGTGCCGATGCTCGCCGTCGTCCGCGGGCGCAGTATCGTCGGTCTCCAGGTCATCCTCTACGCGTGGGCCACCGTCGCGTGCTCGCTGCTGCTCATCCCCGTCGCCGGCATGGGCGTCGTCTACACGGTCGTCGCCCTCGCCAGTGGCGTCTGGTTCATCGCCGAGACGCACCGCCTCTACAGCCTCGCGATCCGTCACGAGCACGTCTCGCCGATGCGCGTCTTCCACGGCTCGATCGGATACCTCACGCTGCTGTTCCTCGCCGTCGGCATCGACCCGCTGCTGCCGTTCTGATGGTGACGCCGTTCTCGTTCCTCGCCGAGCGGGTCACCCTGAGCCCCCGCGCCCTGCGCTGGGGGACGACGGCCGCCCTGGTCGCGAGCATCCTGATCATCTTCTTCGGCGGCGTCGTGCGCCTGACCGGCTCGGGCCTCGGCTGCCCGACCTGGCCCGCCTGCGACGCGGGCTCGCTGACCTCGACGCCCGAGCTCGGGATCCACGGCTTCATCGAGTTCACCAACCGCGCCTTCACCGGCGTGCTGATCGTCGCGGTCGGCTGGGCCATCACCGCGGCCCGGCTGCAGAAGCCGCGCGACCGCACGATGACCCGCCTGGCCTGGTCGCAGTTCTGGCTCGTGGTCGCGAACGCGCTCGCGGGCGGCGCGACCGTGCACTCGGGCCTCAACCCGTACATCGTCGCGGGTCACTTCATGCTCGCGATCGCCCTGCTGACGACCACGGCGCTGACCTGGCACCGCGCGCACCGCTCGCAGTCCGTCGCGTTCGAGCCGGATGCACTCACCCGAGGGGTGAGCATCGCGCTCGTCGCGGTGACGCTGGCCGTGATCGCCGTCGGCACCCTGGTGACCGGCACCGGCCCGCACGCGGGCGACTCGGCCGAGGTCCCGCGGATGCGGTTCCACTGGGAGAGCGTGACCGTCGTGCACGGGGTCCTCGGGACGGCCACGCTCGTGCTCGGCCTCGCGCTGCTGGTGCTGCTGGCGCGCGTGCCGGGCTCCGAGCTGGCACGGCGCCGCGTGATCACCTTCCTCGTCGTGGTGGGGCTGCAGGCGCTCGTGGGCGTCGCCCAGTCGCTCCTCGCCCTGCCGGAGGCGCTCGTCGCCGTCCACCTCCTCGGCTCCGCGTTCGTCTGGGTCGGTGCGCTGCGGGTCCTGCTCGACGTGAATCCGCGGCTCTTCACGGTGCGCGCTCAGCGTCGGCAGGCCGTCGAGGAGCTCGCGCCCGCGCTCTGACTCGGACGGTGGCCGGCTCGGGGGCCCTTCCCACCGGACCGCAGGTGGCGGCGCAGCCGGACCAGCGCGAGCGCGAGCCGCGGCAGCGGGAGGCTCCGCGCGAGCGGCTCGGCCAGCGCGCCGAAGTCGCGTACGGGCCTCGGCTCCAGGCCGGTGCGCGCGAGCGTGAGGAGGAGGCGGGGGAGGGTCGGGATGCTGTCGTCGTTCGTCATGCGGACACTCCAGCACGGACCACCGACACGGGTATGGTCATGCGGGTCTGGCGGCGCGGGCTCCAGTGCCCGGGCGACACCCAGGTGCAGAGGTTCCACTGGGAGCACGGCTTCCGTAGGATGAGTAGCTGGTTCAGGTTCGACGCGGGACGCGTCGGTCGCCGTGACGGCGAGACCCGGACCTCGGCCCGATGGAGCGCCACCGCAAGCCTCAGGACTTCCCGGGACGCACCGCTCCGCTCCGCCCATCGACTCGATGGCGTGATCGGCCCGGATGTGCTCCTCGGATCCCCCTCGGGGAATGACTCCGGAACCCGACCGGTTACCAGTGGGTAGGAAACGAGGTACTTATGTCAGACATCCTGATCGACCGCCCCGAGCTCGCGAGCCTGGGCGTCTACGAGTTCGGCTGGTCCGACTCGGACTCCGCCGGCGCCTCCGCGCGCCGCGGCATCTCGCCCGAGGTCGTCTCCGACATCTCCGCGCTCAAGAACGAGCCGGCCTGGATGCGCGAGCGGCGCATGAAGGCGCTCGCCCTCTTCGAGCGCAAGCCGATGCCCACCTGGGGCGCCGACCTGTCGGACATCGACTTCGACAACATCAAGTACTTCGTCCGCTCCACCGAGAAGCAGGCGCAGACCTGGGAGGACCTCCCGGACGACATCAAGAACACGTACGAGAAGCTCGGCATCCCCGAGGCGGAGCGCCAGCGCCTCGTCGGCGGCGTGGCCGCGCAGTACGAGTCCGAGGTCGTCTACCACCAGATCCGCGAGGACCTGGAGGAGCAGGGCGTCATCTTCATGGACACCGACACCGCCCTTCGCGAGCACCCCGAGATCTTCGAGGAGTACTTCGGCACCGTCATCCCGGCCGGCGACAATAAGTTCGCCGCGCTGAACACGGCGGTCTGGTCCGGCGGCTCGTTCGTATACGTCCCCAAGGGCGTGCGCGTCGACATCCCGCTGCAGGCCTACTTCCGGATCAACACCGAGAACATGGGCCAGTTCGAGCGGACGCTGATCATCGCCGACGAGGGCAGCTACGTCCACTACATCGAGGGCTGCACGGCGCCGATCTACAAGTCGGACTCCCTGCACTCGGCCGTCGTCGAGATCATCGTGAAGAAGAACGCCCGCGTGCGCTACACGACGATCCAGAACTGGTCGAACAACGTCTACAACCTCGTTACCAAGCGCGCGATCGCTCACGAGGGCGCGACGATGGAGTGGATCGACGGCAACATCGGCTCCAAGGTCACGATGAAGTACCCGTCGATCTTCCTGGTCGGCGAGCACGCCAAGGGCGAGACCCTCTCCGTCGCGTTCGCGGGCCCCGGCCAGCACCAGGACGCCGGCGCGAAGATGATCCACATGGCTCCGTACACGCAGTCGTCGATCGTCTCCAAGTCGATCGCCCGCGGCGGCGGTCGGGCCGGCTACCGCGGCGAGGTCCGGGTGGACGCCAACGCGCACCACTCCGCGAACACGGTGCGCTGCGACGCGCTCCTGGTCGACACGATCTCGCGCTCGGACACCTACCCGGCGATCGACATCCGCGTGGACGACGTCCAGCTCGGCCACGAGGCCACGGTCTCGAAGGTCAGCGAGGAGCAGCTCTTCTACCTGATGTCGCGCGGCATGCCCGAGGACGAGGCCATGGCCATGATCGTCCGCGGCTTCATCGAGCCGATCGCGCGCGAGCTGCCGATGGAGTACGCCCTCGAGCTCAACAAGCTCATCGAGATGGGGATGGAGGGCAGCGTCGGCTGACGCTCGCCCCACCCGCCCCCGAGGCCGCCCGAGTCGGGCGGCCAGCACCCTTCGAAAGGAACCACCGCCTGATGACGGTCCCCACGAGCGCCCCGACGTCCCCTGCGATCGACGGCGCGGACGCCGCCGCGCGCCTGGGCATCGCCGCGCACTCCGACGGGGCGTTCACGCCCGTGCAGACCCGCTCCGAGCGCTTCGCGTCCACCGACGTCGACGCCTTCGAGACGGTCACCGGTCGCGAGATCGCCTGGAAGCTGACCCCGGTCGCCCGCCTCGGCGACCTGATCGACGGCCCCCTCGACGGCTCGCCGACTCCGCTGGAGTCGGCGGCGGTCGAGGGCGTCGACGTCTCCTGGGTCGGCCGCGACGACGCGCGGATCGGCACCGCCGGCCTCCCCGAGGACCGCGCCGCCGCGAACGCCTGGTCGCAGTTCGAGCAGGCCCTCTCGATCCGGGTGACCGGCGAGGACGAGAAGGTCGCGACGCTCGTGCGCGCCGGTCTCGGCTCCGCCCCCCGAGCCGCGCACACGATCATCGAGGCCGCGCCGTACGCGCGCGGCGTCGTCGTGCTGCAGAACGAGGGCGAGGCGACTCTCGCCGAGAACGTCGAGGTGCTCGTCGGCGAGGGCGCGCAGCTGACCATCGTCACGCTGCAGGAGTGGGCCGACGACGCCCGCCACCTCGCAAACCACTTCCTCCGCGTCGGCCGCGACGCGAAGGTCAAGCACATCGTCGTCACGCTCGGCGGCTCGATCGTCCGGGTGAACCCCTCGGCGCACCTCGTCGAGCGCGGCGCGGACGGCGAGCTCCTCGGCCTGTACTTCGCCGACGGCGGCCAGCACCTCGAGCAGCAGGTCTACGTCGACCACGACGCCCCCGACACCCGCAGCCGCGTCACCTACAAGGGTGCGCTGCAGGGCCAGGGCGCTCGGACGGTCTGGATCGGCGACGTGCTGATCCGCCAGAGCGCGAACGGCACCGACAGCTACGAGCAGAACCGCAACCTGGTCCTCTCGGACGGCACGCGGGCGGACTCGATCCCGAACCTCGAGATCGAGACCGGCGACATCGCCGGAGCGGGCCACGCCTCGGCGACCGGTCGCTTCGACGACGAGCAGCTCTTCTACCTGCAGTCGCGCGGCATCCGCGAGGACGAGGCGCGCCGCCTGGTCGTCCGCGGCTTCCTCAGCGAGATCGTGCAGCAGATCGGCGTGACCGAGCTCGAGGACCGCCTCCAGCTCGCGATCGAGGCCGAGCTGGCCGGCAGCGCCGGGCAGACCGGCGCGTACAGCCCGGAGGTGTCCGCATGAGCGACGCCGCCCGGATCTGCGCCGCCTCGGAGCTGATCCCGAACCAGGCCGTCCGCTACGTCGTCGACGGCATCGCCATCGCGATCGTGCAGGACACGGCCGGCGAGATCCACGCGATCGGCGACACCTGCACGCACGGCGAGGTCTCCCTCGCCGAGGGCTTCGTCGAGGACGACACCCTCGAGTGCTGGGCCCACGGCTCGGCGTTCTCGCTGCGCACCGGTGCCCCCCTGAACCTGCCGGCCTTCGAGCCGGTTCCCGTCTTCGTCGTCGAGGTCATCGACGGCGACGTCTACATCGACCCGACCGTCACGAAGGAAGTCTGAATGTCCGTTCTCCAGATCAGCGATCTCCACGTCAGTGTCGAGACCGAGCAGGGGACCAAGCAGATCCTCCGCGGTGTCGACCTCACCATCAACCAGGGTGAGATCCACGCCGTGATGGGCCCGAACGGGTCCGGCAAGTCCACCCTCGCGTACACGATCGCGGGCCACCCGAAGTACCACGTCGACGGCGGCTCGATCACGCTCGACGGCGTCGAGGTCCTCGATATGACCGTCGACGAGCGCGCCCGCGCCGGCCTCTTCCTCGCCATGCAGTACCCGGTCGAGATCCCCGGCGTCACCAACACGAACTTCCTCCGCACGGCCAAGACCGCGATCGCGGGCGAGGCACCGGCGATCCGCACCTGGACCAAGGACGTCAAGAAGGCCATGGCCGACCTGCGGATGGACCCGTCCTTCGCGGCGCGCAACGTCAACGAGGGCTTCTCCGGCGGCGAGAAGAAGCGCAACGAGATCCTGCAGCTCGAGCTGCTCGCCCCGCAGTTCGCCGTCCTCGACGAGACCGACTCCGGACTCGACGTCGACGCGCTGAAGATCGTCTCGGAGGGCGTCAACCGCGCTCACGCCTCGACCGGTCTCGGCGTCCTGCTGATCACGCACTACACGCGGATCCTGCGCTACATCCAGCCTGACTTCGTGCACGTCTTCGTCGCCGGCCGGATCGCCGAGCAGGGCGGCAAGGAGCTCGCGACCCGCCTCGAGGACGAGGGCTACGACCGCTTCCTCGCTCCGGCGACGGCCTGATCATGGCGGTCACCACGCTCGACCCGAAGCTCTTCGACCAGGTCGAGGAGGCGCTCAAGGACGTCATGGACCCCGAGCTCGGCGTCAACGTCGTCGACCTCGGTCTCATCTACGACCTGGGCTGGGACGACGAGAACGATGCCCTGGTCATCCACATGACGCTGACCTCGGCGGGCTGCCCGTTGACCGACGTGCTCGAGGAGCAGACCGCGGAGTCGCTCGACGGCGTCGTGGAGGCGTTCCGGATCAACTGGGTCTGGATGCCGCCCTGGGGTCCGGACCGGATCACCGAGGACGGGCGCGACATGATGCGCGCCCTCGGCTTCTCGATCTAGAGCCGCGCCGCTCGATCGGCCGCAGGTACGAGGAAGGGCCCGGAGGATCATCCTCCGGGCCCTTCCTCGTACCTGCGGGGCGGGTCAGCCCTTGCGGCGGCCGAGCAGCGCCCACGTGGTGGGCAGGAGCGCGGCGGCGAGCAGGATCTTGAGGGTGTCACCGACGAGGAAGGGCACGAGGCCGGCGGTCAGCACCGAGCCGAGGTCGGCCGGGTAGCCCATCGAGCCGAGCGCGGTGGCGAGCCAGGGGAGTCCGACCAGGTAGATGGTGGCGGTGCCGGCGAGGAAGGTCACGACGGTGCCGACGACGCGGCGGTCCCACTGGCGCTGGGCGAGCCAGCCGGTGACGATCGAGGCGAGGACGAAGCCGACGATGTAGCCGCCGGTCGGGCCGGCGAGGACGGCCCAGCCGCTCGAGCCCTCGGTGAAGATCGGGGCTCCGAGGGCGCCGACGAGCGCGTAGACGCCCATCGAGAGGGCACCGCGGAGGGCGCCGAGCGTGGTGCCGACGAGCAGGACGGCGAAGGTCTGGCCCGTGATCGGGACCGGCCACATCGGGATGTACAGCTGCGCCATGCCGGCGGTGAACGCGGCGGCGGCGAGGACGAGCACCAGATCGGTGACCAGCGAGCGGGTGAGCAGCCGGTCCGCCAGGACCGGTCGCGACGGGGCGAGAGAGTAGCTGGACATGTCTGTTCTCCAAAGACCGTGTCGCCCGAGAGCGAGGAGCGAGCGCGTCCGCGGTGAGCGGACGTGGATCCGCCCCGCGGCTCAGGAAATATACTAGGGGGCTGCCGCTCCGCGGCCTCTTGCCCCACACCTCCCGAACCGAACGCCATTTCTTGGCGGGAACGGACAGCACAGTGCTCAGCGTGCACGACCTCGAACTCCGAGTCGGCGCCCGACTCCTGATGGAGAACGTGTCCTTCAGAGTCGGCGACGGCGACAAGGTCGGCCTCGTCGGCCGCAACGGCGCGGGCAAGACGACGCTGACCAAGGTCCTCGCCGGCGACCTCATCGCCGCGAAGGGCTCGGTCGACCGCGGCGGCGAGATCGGCTACCTGCCGCAGGACCCGCGCTCCGGCGACCCGGAGGAGCTGGCGCGCACGCGCATCCTCGACGCCCGCGGCCTCGGCCAGCTGGTGCTGGGCATGCAGGAGGCCACCGTCGCGATGTCGAGCAGCGACACGGCCGTCAGCGAGGCCGGGATGAAGAAGTACGGCAACCTGACCGACCGGTTCCTCTCGCTCGGCGGCTACGCGGCCGAGGCGGAGGCGGCGTCGATCGCGAGCAACCTGAACCTGCCGGACCGGATCCTCGACCAGCCGCTGAAGACGCTCTCGGGTGGTCAGCGCCGCCGCATCGAGCTCGCGCGCATCCTCTTCTCCGACGCGCAGACGCTCATCCTCGACGAGCCGACCAACCACCTCGACGCCGACTCCGTCGTCTGGCTCCGCGAGTTCCTGAAGAACTACCGCGGCGGCTTCATCGTGATCAGCCACGACATCGAGCTGGTCGGCGAGACGGTCAACCGCGTCTTCTACCTCGATGCGAACCGCCAGGTCATCGACGTCTACAACATGAACTGGAAGAACTACCTCCGCCAGCGCGCGGCCGACGAGGAGCGCCGCAAGAAGGAGCGCGTCAACGTCGAGAAGAAGGCCGGGGCACTGCAGCTGCAGGCCGCGCGCTTCGGCGCGAAGGCGTCGAAGGCCGCGGCCGCGCACCAGATGGTCGCGCGCGCCGAGCGGATGCTCAGCGGCCTCGAGGAGGTCCGCGCCGTGGACCGCGTCGCGAAGCTCCGCTTCCCGACCCCGTCCGCCTGCGGCCGGACCCCGCTGCAGGCGCAGAACCTCTCGAAGAGCTACGGCTCGCTCGAGATCTTCACCTCCGTCGACCTCGCGATCGACCGCGGCTCGAAGGTCGTCATCCTCGGGCTGAACGGTGCGGGGAAGACGACGCTGCTGCGCATCCTCGGCGGTGTGGACGCGCCCGACACCGGCGTGATCGAGGCCGGCCACGGCCTGCGCATCGGCTACTACGCCCAGGAGCACGAGACGATCGACGTCAGGCGCTCGGTGCTGGAGAACATGGTCTCCTCGAGCCCGAACCTCACCGAGACCGAGGCCCGCCGCGTGCTGGGCTCGTTCCTCTTCACCGGCGACGACTCGCACAAGCCGGCCGGAGTCCTCTCCGGCGGCGAGAAGACCCGCCTCGCCCTGGCGATGATCGTCGTCTCGGGTGCCAACGTGCTGCTGCTCGACGAGCCCACCAACAACCTCGACCCGGCCAGCCGCGAGGAGATCCTCGACGCGCTCGCGCACTACGAGGGCGCGGTCGTCCTGGTCAGCCACGACGAGGGGGCCGTCGAGGCGCTCAACCCCGAGCGCGTGCTGATCATGCCCGAGGGCACCGAGGACCACTGGACCGCGGACTACCTCGACCTGATCATGCTGGCCTGATCGGCGGCGTCGTGGGTCTCGATACGCCGCGTGCCGCGGCTACTCGACCAGCATGCGGCTCATGCTGATCGAGTAGCCCGCGGAGCGGGCGTATCGAGATCCATCACCATCAGAAGTCGAGTCTGCAGACCCGCCATGCTGGTGACGGCGGGTCTCGATACGCCCCTGCGGGGCTACTCGACCAGCATGTGTGCGGGCATGTCCTCCCAGTGGATCCCGCTCCGTCAGCGGGCGTCGAGCAGTTCGTCCTCGATCTCGGCGTCGGTGCGGCCGCGGCGGAGGCGGCGCTGCTCGCGGCGCTCCTCGGCGGCGATGACCTCGGGGTCGTCCGCGTTGCGGATCCGGTACTCGTGCCGGATCGCCCAGGCGAGACCGCCGAAGCCCATGATCGCGAAGAGCACCCACTGGATCGCGTAGCTGATGTGCAGGCCCTCGTCGGCGACCGGCTTGATCGCGGCGAGGGGCCGCTCCTCGATCGGCGCCGGGTCCTCCTGGACCAGCAGCCCGTAGCCGGCGGTGCGCAGCGGCTCGTCGAGCTGGGCGGAGAGGTCGTCGAGCTGGATCGTGGCGATCTGGCCGGCGGGCGCGCCGCGGCCCTCGATGCGGCCCTCGCCGGGCTTGAGCCGGGCCGTGACCGTGACCTCGCCCTCGGGCGGGGCCGGGACGACGTCGGGGGAGTCCTGGGTGGAGCCGACCGGGACCCAGCCGCGATCGACGACGAAGACGGTGCCGTCCGCGAGGCGCAACGGCGTGAGGATCTCGAAGCCGGGATTGCCGTTGTACGGCCGGTTGCGGACGAGCGTCTCGCCGTCGGTCTCGTAGACGCCGCTGACCTCGACGGGGCGGTACTCGAGCGCGTCGTCCCAGCTCGCTCCCTCGGGGAGCAGCCCGTCGAGTGCGACGGGGTCCGCGTTCCAGTTGGCGGTGACGAGCCGGTTGGTGCTCGCCGCCTCGTCGAGCCGCGCGACCTGCCAGCGCGAGAGCAGCACGCAGGCGACGGCGAAGACGATCGTGAGGGCCAGGTAGCCGAACCAGCGGCGCGAGAAGGCGAAGCGCCAGGACGGCCGCGTCGCCGTCGCGCTCACAGAGCGGCTCCGCGGTCCACCGTCAGCAGAGGCTTCACCTCGAGCGGGAACTCCCGGGCCGCGAGGAACTCGCGCAGGTAGTCGAGGTGCTCACCGCAGGCGAGCCAGGTCTTCCGGCGGTCCGCGGTGTGGATGCGCGGGTTCCGCCACTCGATCGCCCAGGTCGCGGTCAGCGCGCAGCCGGCGCGCGAGCAGGCGTGCTGATCGGGCACGCCGCCGAGCGGGATCACCGTCGTCCCTCGCTCGGGTCGCCGCCCTCGGGCACGTCGGCGGAGGGAGCGGCGTCGTCCGCCGTGGGCGGCACGTATGGCGGCACCGGCCGGGACAGCACGATCGCGCCGGGACGCTCGACCGTGCCGCTCTCACCGGCGCTGCCGACGTTGGCGAGCACGACGGCGAAGTAGGGGAGCACGATCGCGCCGAGGGCGAAGAAGAGCAGCCACCAGCCCTGGGCGAAGATCAGGCAGATCACGCAGACCATCCTGATGCCCATGGCGATGGAGTACTTGATCGCGCGGGAGCGACGCGCGGCACTGGGCGACGGCGGGAGGGAGGTGAGCGATTCGCGTGATTTCACAGCCCGACAAGACTACGTCGTGCGCGCCAAGCGAAGGCTGAGACGGCCCTATCCGCGGATGTGTTGCGCCGAGCGCCTCTAAGATGTACGGGTCGTCCGGAGCCGCCCGCGCACCGGCGGAGAGGGACACCATGACCACGCCGCGCACCGTTCTCGTCACGGGGGGCAACCGGGGGATCGGCTACGCCATCGCCGAGGAGTTCGTGGCGGCCGGTCACCGGGTCGCGGTCACCGCCCGCTCCGGCTCGGGCCCCGAGGGCTCCTTCACCGTCGTCGCCGACGTCACCGACTCCGCGTCCATCGACGCCGCCTTCTCGCAGATCGAGGCCGAGCTCGGCCCCGTCGAGGTCGTCGTCGCGAACGCCGGCATCACCCGCGACATGCTGCTGCTGCGCATGTCGGAGGACGACTTCACCTCCGTCGTCGACACCAACCTCACCGGCGCCTTCCGGGTCGTCAAGCGGGCGTCGAAGGCGATGCTGAAGCAGAGGTTCGGCCGCATCGTCCTGATCTCGAGCGTCGTCGGCCTCTACGGCGGACCGGGCCAGATCAACTACTCCTCGTCGAAGGCCGCACTCGTCGGCTTCGCCCGGTCGCTGACCCGCGAGCTCGGCGCCCGCAACATCACGGCGAACGTCGTCGCACCCGGGTTCATCGAGACCGACATGACGGCGGAGCTCCCGGCGGAGCAGCAGGCGGAGTACCGCAAGAGCATCCCGCTGGCCCGCTACGGCACGGCCGCCGAGGTCGCGAAGGTCACCCGCTGGCTGGCGAGCGACGAGGCGGACTACATCTCCGGCGCCGTCATCCCCGTCGACGGCGGCCTCGGGATGGGTCACTGACCGTATCAGCTGAGAGCTTATATCCGACAGATATCAGCTGTAGGCTTATGCGATGACCGAACCCCCCGTCGTCGCGGTGCTGCTCGACCTGGTCGACTCCCGGGAGATCACTGCCCGGTCCTCCGTGCAGCGCGAGATCGAGCGCGGCTTCGCGGCGGTCGACGCGGCGGTCCCGGCCCTCGAACCGCTGCACCCGACGGTCGGGGACGAGTTCCAGGCGGTCTACGCCTCCGTCTCCGCGGCCCTCGGGGCGACGCTCCAGGCGCGCCTGGCGCTGCCGCCCGGGGTGGACTGCCGGGTCGGCCTCGGCCGCGGCGAGATCAGGGTGGTCGGCTCCGGAGTCGCCGGCGGCCTGCAGGACGGGTCCGGCTGGTGGCGCGCGCGAGCGGCCATCGAGCGGGCGCACGCCCTCGAGGACGGAGCCGTGCCGACCGCACGGGGCTGGTTCATCGCCTCGGACGCCCCGGACGCGCAGGAGGCCGCGGTGAACGCCTACCTCCTCGCCCGCGACGCTCTCGTCGGCGAGATGAGCGACCGCGACCGGCGGCTCGTGCTCGGCACCGCGCGCGGGCTGCCGCAGAAGATCCTGGCCGAGCAGGAGTCGATCACGCAGTCGGCGGTGTCGCAGGCGCTGAAGCGCGCGGGCGCCGGCGCCCTGCTCACCGGCGCGCGGCTGCTGGCGGACGCGTGCTGACCGCGCTGCTGCTCGCGCTCGTCGGGCTGGCCGACCTCGCGCGGACGCACCTCGGCAGGCCGGTCGCTGCCGGGGCTGTCGTCGTGCTCTGGGTGGGAGCAGCGCTCTCCGCCGTGCTGGGCCTCGGGGCGCCGCCGCTCGGTGTCGCGACCGTCGCGGTCCTCGCCGGAGTCTGGCTGCTGCTCACGACGACCGCGGCGGGCAGCCGGCCGCCCGGTGGGCTCCGACCCGCCGTCGGCCTCGTCGTCGCGGTCCTCGTCCTCTCGTTTCTGGATCGCGCGACCGGCCCCGCCGCCGGCCCCCTGGTCGACGCCTACGCGGGGCTCGGGCGCTCCGGGCCGATCCCGCCGATCGCCCAGGCGCTGCTCGCCGGGGGCGCCGCGCTCTTCCTCCTCGAGAGCGCCAACGTCGTCGTGCGCGCCGCGCTCTACCGCGAGCTGCCGCAGCCGGTCGCCGCCCGCAGCCGCTTCTCGCTCCGGGATCGATTCGCCCGGTCGGCGCCCCAGGAGGTGCGCGTCCCGGATCTCCGCGGCGGTCGCGCCATCGGGCCGCTGGAGCGGCTCCTCGTGGCCGGGCTCACCCTCGCCGGAGCGATCGGGCTGGCCGGCGCCGTCTTCGCGGCGAAGGGCATCGTGCGCTTCCCGGAGATCTCCCGCGACGGCGAGGGCGGCTCGAAGGCGGAGTACTTCCTGGTCGGCTCGCTGGTCAGCTGGGCGCTGGCCCTGGGCGCGGCGGCCCTGGTCGCGACGGCGGGCAGCTGAGGCGCCGCCCCAGCGTCAGCCGCGCAGGCCGAGGACCGGCAGCAGCTGGCTGAGATCGAGCCCGTCGATGACGAGGTCGGCGCGCTCGCGGACCACGGGCTTCGCGTTGAAGGCGACCGAGAGGCCGGCCACCCGCATCATCTCGAGATCGTTCGCGCCGTCGCCGACCGCGATCGCGCGCCGGAGCGGGACGCCGGACTCCGCCGCCCACTCGCACAGGGCCGCGGCCTTCGCGGCGGCGTCGATGACCGGGCCCTCGACCGCGCCGGTCAGGCGGCCGTCGCGGCTGCCGAGCCGGTTCGCGCGGACGAAGTCGAGGCCGAGCGCCCCGGCGACCGGATCGAGCACCTCGTGGAAGCCGCCCGAGACGACGCCGATCCGACCGCCGGCGGAGTGGATGCCGGCGATCAGCTCCTCCACTCCCGGGGTGACCCGGACGCGGCCGCTCACTCCGGCGCAGACGCCGTCGAGCACGCCGGCGAGGGTGGCGACGCGCTCGCGCAGGCTCTCGCCGAAGTCGATCTCGCCGTGCATCGCGCGCTCGGTGATCGCGGCGACCCGCTCCTCGGAGCCGGCGTGCGCGGCGAGGAGCTCGATTACCTCGTCCTGCAGCAGCGTGGAATCGGCGTCGACGACGACCAGGAAGCGGGCGGGTGTGCGCAGCGGCTCACTCAAGGACGGGCCAATCGGTCGGGTCCGCCCGCCGGTGGGACCGGCGGCGCGGAAGCGCAGTGCTCTCGACCCGCGGGGGTGCTACGGGCGGACGACGACGCCCTTGCCGACGACGGTGATGCCCGACTCGGTGACGGTGAACCCGCGCTCGCGGTCGTGGTCGTGGTCCACGCCGACACGGGCGCCGGGCTCGACGACGACGTCCTTGTCGAGGATAGCGCGGGCGACCACGGCGTCCGGGCCGATCCGGACCTTGTCGAAGACGACCGAGTCGGAGACAGTGGCGTTCGACTCGATGACCGCCCACGGACCCACGACGCTGCGCTCGATGTGCGCGCCCGAGATGACGGTGCCGAGCGAGACGACCGAGTCGACCGTCGTGCCGAGGTTGCCCTTGCCGTCGCGGACGATCTTCGCGGGCGGCGAGTTCAGCTGCGACGAGAAGATCGGCCACTGCTGGTTGTAGAGGTTGAAGACGGGCAGCGCCGAGATGAGGTCCTGGTGCGCCTCGAAGAACGAGTCGATCGTCCCCACGTCGCGCCAGTAGTAGCGGTCGCGATCGGTGGAGCCGGGGACCTCGTTGAGCTTGAGGTCGTAGACGCCGGCCTCGCCGCGAGCGACGAAGTCGGGGATGATGTCGCCGCCCATGTCGTGGTCGGAGGTCGAGAGCTCGCCGTCGCGGATGACCGCGTCGATCAGGGCGTCGGCGTCGAAGACGTAGTTGCCCATCGAGGCGAGGACCTCGTGCGGCGAGTCGGCGAGGCCGACCGCGTCCTTGGGCTTCTCGAGGAACTCGGCGATCTTGGTGGGGACGATGCCGTCGCCGGCCTCGTCGCCCGCGAGCTGGATGACGCCGAACTGGTCGGCCAGCTCGATCGGCTGGCGGATGGCCGCGACCGTCGCCTTGGCGCCGGACTTGATGTGCGCCTCGATCATCTGCGAGAAGTCCATGCGGTAGACGTGGTCCGCGCCGACCACGACGACGATGTCGGGCTTCTCGTCGCGGATCAGGTTGAGACTCTGCAGGATCGCGTCGGCGGAGCCGCTGAACCAGCGCTTGCCGAGCCGCTGCTGCGCCGGGACGGACGCGACGTACGAGTTCAGCAGCCCCGACAGCGTCCAGGTCTGCGAGACGTGGCGGTCGAGCGAGTGCGACTTGTACTGGGTCAGCACCACGATCTGGGTCAGACCCGAGTTGATGAGGTTGGACAGCGCGAAGTCGATCAGACGGTACTGCCCGCCGAACGGCACCGCGGGCTTGGCCCGGTCCGCCGTCAGGGGCATGAGCCGCTTGCCTTCGCCACCCGCGAGGACGATGCCGAAAATCTTCTTTGACTGCATGGCTCCACAGTAGGGGTTGGCGGAGGTCCGCGAACCCGCGTGAAGTCGGCTGTCGCCGGGGGATCGCGCTGTACTACGGTTCGGGGTGTGCGAGTCGATCTGCTGACCAAGGAATATCCGCCCGAGGTGTACGGGGGAGCCGGTGTGCACGTGGCCGAGCTCACCAAGGCCCTCCGCCACGACATCGAGGTCGTGGTGCGCTGCTTCGGCGCGCCGAGGGACGAGGAGGGGGCGTTCGCGTATCCGGTGCCCGCCGAGCTGGCGCAGGCCAACGGCGCGCTGCAGACCCTGGGCGTCGATCTCCAGATCGCCCAGGACGCGGCCGGAGCCGATCTCGTGCACTCGCACACCTGGTACGCCAACGCGGCCGGGCGCCTCGCGCAGCTGCTGCACGGCATCCCGCACGTCGTCTCGGCGCACAGCCTCGAGCCGCTGCGCCCGTGGAAGGCCGAGCAGCTCGGCGGCGGCTACCGCGTCTCGAGCTGGATCGAGCGCGAGGCGTACGAGAGCGCGGACGCCGTGATCGCGGTGTCCGGCGGGATGCGCAACGACATCCTCCGCTCCTACCCCGCTCTGGACCCGGCGAAGGTGCACGTCGTCTACAACGGCATCGACCTCGACGCCTGGCACCCGGTGGAGGACGAGGCCGTCCTCGCCGAGCTGGGCATCGACCCGTCGCGTCCGTCCGTCGTCTTCGTCGGCCGGATCACCCGGCAGAAGGGGCTGCCCTACCTGCTGCGCGCGGCCGCGATGCTGCCGCCGGAGGTGCAGCTGGTGCTCTGCGCCGGCGCCCCGGACACTCCCGAGATCATGGCCGAGGTCACCGCGCTGGTGCGGGGGCTCCAGCAGGAGCGCACCGGCGTCGTCTGGATCGACCGCCACCTGCCGCGCCACGAGCTCTCCGCGGTGCTGACCGCCGCGACCACGTTCGTCTGCCCGTCGATCTACGAGCCGCTCGGCATCGTCAACCTCGAGGCGATGGCGTGCGGTGCCGCGGTCGTCGGAACCGCGACCGGCGGCATCCCGGAGGTCGTCGTCGACGGCGTCACCGGGCGCCTCGTGCCGATCGAGCAGGTGACGGACGGCACGGGCACGCCCGTGGATCCGGACCGCTACGTCGCCGACCTCGCGGCCGCGATGGCCGAGGTCGTCGCCGACCCGGCCGCCGCCAAGCGGATGGGCGAGGCCGGACGCCTGCGCGCGCAGAGCGACTTCAGCTGGACGCAGATCGCCCGGGACACCCGTGCGATCTACGACTCGCTCGTCTGAGCCCGCCGCCCGCTCCCTTTAGACTGGTCCGCATGCCCAGCGTTGTCTCGTTCGTCGATGTGTCCTTCGTCCGGAACGGCAAGCGGATCCTCGACCACGTCGACTGGACCGTGTCCGAGGAGGAGCGCTGGGTGATCCTCGGCTCCAACGGAGCCGGGAAGACCTCGATCCTGCAGATCGCCGCGGCGCAGAACTATCCGTCGACCGGCTCCGCGCACCTGCTCGAGGAGACGCTCGGCCGCGTCGACGTCTTCGAGCTGCGCCCCCGGATCGGCTACGCGTCGACCGCGATGGCGCGCCGCCTGCCCGCGGGCGAGACGGTGCTCGACGTCGTGATGACCGCCGCGTACGCGGTCACGGGGCGCTGGAACGAGGGCTACGACGAGATCGACGAGCGCCGCGCGCGCCGCGTCCTCGTGGAGTGGAAGCTCGACCACCTCGCCGACCGCACCTTCGGCACGCTCTCCGACGGTGAGCAGAAGCGCGTCCAGATCGCCCGCGCGATCATGACCGACCCCGAGCTGCTGCTGCTCGACGAGCCGGCCGGCAGCCTCGACCTCGGCGCCCGCGAGGAGCTCGTGCAGCTGCTCGGCGGCTTCGCGCAGGACCCGGCCTCGCCCGCGATCGTGATGGTGACCCACCACGTCGAGGAGATCCCGGCCGGGTTCACGCACGCGCTGCTGCTGCGCGACGGCGCCGTCGTCGCCGCCGGCCCGCTGGCCGAGGCGCTCACCGAGGCGACCCTCGCGGACGCCTTCGGGCTCGACATCGCGCTGACGCACGAGAACGGGCGCTACTCGGCCCGCGCCCGCTGAACGCGGGCTCGCGCGACCGCGTGCCGCACCTCCCCGTGGCGGCGGCCGTCTGCTATTCTCGGTAGCTGGTTCGGGCCCGTTCGCGGTGCGCCCGCCACTCATCCACCCGCACCCGTCGACGACAGGCGCGGTTCAGGACCACAAGCGACAGGACACGATCATGCAGACCGACATCCACCCCAAGTACGAGGCCATCGTGTTCCGCGACCTCGCCTCCGGTGAGACCTTCCTCACCCGCTCGACGGCGACCAGCAGCAAGACGATCGAGCTCGACGGCGTCACGTACCCCGTCATCGACGTCGAGATCTCGTCCGCCTCGCACCCGTTCTACACGGGCAAGCAGCGCATCATGGACTCGGCCGGCCGCGTCGAGAAGTTCAACTCGCGCTACAAGAACTTCGGCAAGTAGGCTCCGGCCTCCTGCCTCCGAAGGGCCCTCGACCTTGCGGTCGGGGGCCCTTCGTCGTCGGCGCCGGCGCAGGGCGGGGAAGAGGCCGACGTCCTCGGGGTGGGCGGGTCTCGATACGCCGCTGCGCGGCTACTCGACCAGCATGTGCAGCGCGCTCGTCTCGGCGGTCGCTTCATGCTGATCGAGTAGGCCGCGCAGCGGGCGTATCGAGATCCACCGTCGCGGGCGCGCTGGTCGCCGGGTCTCGATACGCCGCTTCGCGGCTACTCGACCAGCATGGGTGGCACGTGCGTCCGATCCCTCCGGAGTCGCCCCCTTTCATGCTGATCGAGTAGCCCGCGGAGCGGGCGTATCGAGATCCACCACTGCCCGCGCGCTGGTCGGCGGGTCTCGATACGCCGCTTCGCGGCTACTCGACCAGCATGGGTGGCGATTCAGCTCGCGGAGCGAGTCCTCTTCCTCTGCTGATCGGGCAGTCGGCCGATTCAGTAGCGGTAGAAGCCCTCGCCGGTGGCGGTGCCGAGCCTGCCCTGGTCGAGGTACTCGGTCTTGAGGTGGGCGGCGAAGGCCTGGGAGGCCTCGTCGGGGGCGGCGACGGCGACGTGGTAGGCGGTGTTGAGGCCGATGACGTCGAAGATCTGGAAGGGGCCGAGCGGGGCGCCGGTGCCGATCCGCCAGGTCTTGTCGATGGTCTCGGGGTCGGCGTAGCCGCCCATCAGGAGGCCGCTCGCGGCGTTCAGGAGCGGCACCAGCAGCGAGTTGAGCAGGTAGCCGGCCTTCTCCTTCTGCAGGCGGATCGGCTCGAGACCGCTCTCGACCGCGAAGGCGACGACCGCGTCGACGACGGCCGGGTCGGTGTCGGCCGTGCCCATGATCTCGGCGGTGTTCTGCACCCAGACGTGGTTGGCGTAGTGCAGGGCGAGGAAGCGGTCGGGGCGGCCGGTCGACTCCTTGAGATCGCTGGGGAGCAGCGTCGAGGAGTTGGTGGCGAAGATCGTCCGCTCGGGGGCGAGGGCGCCGAGGCGGCCGTAGAGCTCCTGCTTGAGCGCGAGGTCCTCGGGGACGGCCTCGATCACGAGGTCGGCGTCGGCGACGGCCTCGGCGAGGTCGGAGGTGAGGCGCAGCGACTCGAGGGCCGCGGCGGCGCCGCCGGGGATCCCTCCGGAGACCTGTGCCGACTCGTAGACGCCCGCGAGGCCGCGGAACCGCTCGCGGGCGGCGTCGAGCACCTCGTCGGTGACGTCGTAGCTGGTGACGGCGAAGCCGTGGAAGGCGGCCTGGAACGCGATCTGGGAGCCGAGGACTCCGCTGCCGAGGACGGTGACCGTGCGGATGGTGGGCATGACTGCTCCTTGCCGGGGACTCGGGTGGTCCCGCTGTCCTCCGATCCCAGCGCAGGGCGCGGCGATGGTCGAGCGGTTGCGCGCGGGGGCCGCCGCATGTCCTCGTGACGGGAGCACGGGTTCCGGGCCCGTGACGCGGCGGGCCGGGAGGCGGTAGCGTCCGGGGATGGTGTCCTTCGCCGACAAGCCGATCCTGCCGCTCACGACGCCCGAGGAGTGGGACGCCTACCTCCGCGGTGAGCCGGACCCGGGCGGTGTGCGGTTGAAGCTGCGGAAGAAGGCGGCCGTCGACCCGGGCATCACCTACGCGGAGGCGCTCGACGTCGCGCTCTGCCACGGCTGGATCGACGGGCAGGCGGGCGCGTTCGACGAGCAGTTCAAGCTGCAGGCGTTCACACCGCGGCGCCGGGCGAGCCCGTGGTCGAAGGTGAACCGCGACCACGTGGCGCGGCTGCTCGAGGAGGGCCGGATGCTGCCGGCCGGACTCGCCGAGGTGGAGCGGGCACGGGCGGACGGGCGCTGGGAGGCCGCCTACCGCCAGCGCGACGCGGAGGTGCCGGACGACTTCACGGCGGCACTGGCCGCGGATCCGGCGGCCGCCGCCTTCTTCGCGACGGTCGGCGGGCAGAAGCGCTTCGCGTTCCTGTTTCGGCTGTCGCAGCTGAAGCGGCCGGAGACGCGGGAGCGGCGGATCGCGGAGTACGTGGCGCTGCTGGCGGAGGGTCGCACGCTCACCTGAGCCGCGACGTCAGTGCCGAGAGGCCGGTGCGGGACGCTCAGTGCCGGACGGGCCAGGCGCCGTCGGCGACGAAGCTCTCGTCGCGGACGCGGCGCATGTACTCCTGGAACGACTCGGCCTGGGTGCGGCACCAGTCGATCTGCAGGGCGTGCAGCGCTTCGGCACCACCGCCGAGCTCCTCGGCGAAGGCGCGGCCGAGGGCCTGGGCGACGCGGCCCGCGGCGATCGCGTCGGCGCCGGCGTCGTGCGCCTCGGTCAGCGGGACACCGTAGTGCAGCGCGGCCTGGACGAGGGTGCGCTTGCCCTTGCGGTAGCGGTCGACCGCCTTGTCGATGACGAGCGGGTCGATCACGGGACTCGGGTCGATCAGCACCGGGACGCCCCAGCGGCGGGCCTCGAAGGCGAGCAGCGAGAGGTCGTAGGGGGCGTTGTAGATGACGACGGGGATGCCGCGGGCCAGGAGCGAGCGCAGCGCCTCCGACACCTCGGCGACGACCTCGCCGGCGGGGCGGCCGTGCTCGCGGGCGTGCTCGGTGCTGATGCCGTGCACCGCGCTCGCGCCGGCCGGGATCTCGACGCCGGGATCGGCGAGCCAGGTGGTGCCCTCGACCGGGGTGCCGTCGGCGTCGATCACGCCGACGTGCGCGGTGACGATGCGGCTGGTGCGGACGTCGATGCCGGTGGTCTCGAGGTCGAAGACGGCGAGACGGTCGTACCAGCGGGCGCCGTCGGAGCCGGCTGTCGCCTCCGACGAACCCGCCGACGCGCCGGAGGACCCGGACTCGTCGAGGAGGCTCTCGTCGAAGAGCGTCGGTGCCTGGTTCGTCTCGGTGGTGCTCACGCCGACAGCCTAGGCGGGGCCTCCGACATCGTCGGGAGGCCCCGCGGCTTGCTGCGCGGTCGAGCGGGCGAAGGCCGGGTCAGCGGGTGAGCCCGTCGCGGGCCTGGCCGGCCTTGGCGACGTGCAGCCAGAAGAAGCCCTGGGTGCCGAGCGTCATCGTCAGCGCGCCGTCCTCGGAGAAGCCGGGGAAGCGGCCGCCGCCGAAGAGGTCGGTGAGCGTCGAGCCGGGGTTCCCGGGGTCGGTGATCGTCACCGAGACCGGGTTGTGGTTGAAGCTGAAGACGCAGAGCACCTCCTCCGGCTGGTCGCCCATCGCAGTGCCCGAGCCGGCGTAGTCGCGGACGAAGGCGAGCACCGACTCGTGGTCGGTCTCGAGCACGCGCATGGAGCCGAGGCCGAAGGCCGGGTGGCCGCGGCGCACGTGCAGCACGTTCCGCATCCAGTGCAGCAGCGAGCGCGACTGGGCGAGCTGCGCCTCCACGTTGACCTGGTTGTAGTGGTAGACGAGCGACTGCACGATCGGCTGGACGAGCTTGCCCGGGTCGGCGGCCGAGAAGCCGGCGTTGCGGTCCGGGGTCCACTGCATCGGCGTGCGCGAGGCGTCGCGGTCGTTCAGCCAGATGTTGTCGCCCATGCCGATCTCGTCCCCGTAGTAGAGGAACGGGCTGCCGGCGAGCGAGAAGAGCAGGGCGTTGATCAGCTCGAGCTCGGCGCGCGAGTTGTCGAGCAGCGGCGCCAGCCGGCGGCGGATGCCGATGTTGGAGCGCATCCGCGGGTCGTAGGCGTACCAGCCGTACATCGCCTGGCGGTACTCCTCCGAGACCATCTCGAGGGTGAGCTCGTCGTGGTTGCGGAGGAAGACGCCCCAGGCGGCGCCGGAGGGGATGTCGAAGGTCTCGGAGAGCACTTTCTTCAGCTCGTTCGCGGTCTGCGCGCGGAGGGAGTAGAAGATGCGCGGCATGACCGGGAAGTCGAAGGCCATGTGGCACTCCGGCTCCTCCTCGGTGCCGAAGAACGCGGCGACCTCGCGCGGCCACTGGTTCGCCTCGGCGATCAGGATGCGGCCGGGGTAGTCGCGGTCGACCATCGTGCGCAGGTTCTTGATGAAGTCGTGCGTGGGCGGCTCGCCCTCGCCGTTGCCCTCGTCGGACTCGTAGAGGTAGGGGATCGCGTCGAGCCGGATGCCGTCGACGCCGAGGTCGAGCCAGAACTTGACGACGTCGTGGATCGCCTCGTGCACGGCCGGGTTCTCGAAGTTGAGGTCGGGCTGGTGCGAGAAGAAGCGGTGGAAGTAGAACTGGCGGCGCTCGGCGTCGAAGGCCCAGTTCGAGTCCTCGGTGTCGACGAAGATGATCCGGATGTCCGGGTACTTGTCGTCGGTGTCGTTCCAGACGTAGAAGTCGCCGTAGGGGCCCTCGGGGTCGGAGCGCGACTGCTGGAACCACTCGTGCTGGTCGCTGGTGTGGTTCAGCGGGAAGTCCATCACGATGCGCATGTTGCGCTCGTGGGCCTTGCGGACCAGCTCGCGGAAGTCCTCCATGGTGCCGAACTCGGGGAGGATCGCCTTGAAGTCGGAGACGTCGTAGCCGCCGTCGCGCAGAGGCGACATGTAGAAGGGCGGCAGCCAGAGCGCGTCGATGCCGAGCCACTGCAGGTAGTCGAGCTTGGACGCCAGGCCGTTGATGTCGCCGGCGCCGTCTCCGTTCGAGTCGTAGTACGACCGGATCATGACCTCGTAGAACACGGCCCTGCGGTACCACTGCGGATCGAGGGCGAGCCCGGGGAGTTGGATCGGGGACGTGAAGCTCACGGTGCTCCTTCTGCTGCTGCCTGAGCGGATGACCGGCGCCGCGCCGGGATCGGAGCGGAGGACGGGGGACGGGCGGTGCGTCGCGTGCGAACGCGCCTTCATGCTTGCGGCTCGGATCGAGGGCCCGCAAGGCGTTGCGGCGGGAAGTTCGACGGGCTTTCCCTACGATGGGGACCGTCATGACCATAGCCTCCCCCTACGCCGCCGACCTCGGGCGACTCGCCATCAGCGAGAGCGCCGTCGACGTCGCCGGGGCCACCACCGCCTACTGGAGCTACGGCGACCCCGACGCCGGGACCGTGCTGGTCCTGGTGCACGGATTCCGCGGCGAGCACCACGGGCTGGAGCCGGTGATCGCGCGGCTGCTGGCGGGCGGCGCGGACGCCCGCGTGATCGCGCCCGACCTGCCCGGCTTCGGCGCGTCACCGCCGATGACGGCGCACGCGCACGACGTCGAGGGCTACGCGGCCTGGCTCGGCGAGTTCCTGGACGCGCTCGGGCTGCGGGGGAGCGCGGTCGTGCTCGGGCACTCCTTCGGCTCGATCGTCTCCGCGGCGGCCGTCGCGGGCGGGCTGGAGACTCCGCTGCTCGTGCTCGTCAATCCGATCGCCGCGCCCGCCCTCGCCGGGCCCCGTGGCGTGCTGACCCGGCTCGCGGTGCTCTACTACCGCCTCGGCGCGGTGCTGCCCCGCCCGCTCGGGCTGCGCCTGCTCGGCGATCCGCTGATCGTGCGGGTGATGAGCCTCGCGATGGTGAAGACCAAGGACGGGCCGCTGCGCCGCTTCGTGCACGACCAGCACGACCGCTACTTCAGCGCCTTCGCCTCGCGCGACACGGTGCTGGAGGCGTTCCGCGCCTCGGTCTCGCACGACGTCAGCGAGTACGCCGCGCGGATCGCGGTGCCGACGCTGCTGATCGCCGCGGCGCAGGACGACATCACCCCGCTCGCCGCGCAGTACCGACTGCTCGAGGCGCTGCCCCACGGTCGCCTGCACGTGATCGACGGGGTCGGACACCTCATCCACTACGAGACGCCGGACGAGGCGGCCGCCGTCCTCCGCGCGGCCCTGGACGAGGGGATCGACCGATGAGGATCGTCGTCGACTGCCGGTACACCCGGCTCGAGCGCCACGACGGCATCAGCCGCTACACCGCGGAGATCGTGGCCGAGCTGGCGAAGCTGCACGACGTGACGATGCTGATCAGCGACCGCCGGCAGCGGACGATGCTGCCGGACCTGCCGTGGGAGAAGGTCACCTCGCCGACCGGGCCGTTCGAGCCGTTCGTGGCGCTGCTGGTCAACCGGCTGCGGCCCGACGTGGTGTTCTCGCCGATGCAGACGATGGGCTCGCTCGGCCGGCGCTACAAGCTCGTGCTGACGGTGCACGACCTGATCTACTACCGCCACCGCACGCCGCCGCGCGACCTGCCGCTCCCGGTGCGCGGGCTCTGGCGGCTCTACCACCTGGCGTGGTGGCCGCAGCGGCGCCTGCTGCAGCGCGCCGACGCGATCGTGACGGTGTCCGAGACGACCCGCGGGCTGCTGCGCACGCACCGGCTGACGACCCGGCCGGTCGTCGTGGTGCCGAACGCGGCGACGGCGCCGGACGAGGCGAGCGCGGCCCTCGCGGCGGCGCTGACCGACCGCTCCGACGCGCGCTCGCTCGTCTACATGGGCTCGTTCATGCCGTACAAGAACGTGGAGTCGCTGGCGCGGGCGATGCGGCTGCTGCCCGACTACGAGCTGCACCTGATGAGCCGGGCGAGCGACGAGACGGTGGAGACCCTCCGCTCGCTCGCGCCGACGGCGAAGCTGGTCTTCCACCAGGGGGCGGACGACGCCTCCTACCGCGAGGCGCTCGCGCGCGCCACGGCGCTGGTGACGGCGAGCCGGGACGAGGGCTTCGGCATCCCGCTGGTCGAGGCGATGGCGCTCGGCACGCCGGTCGTGGTGAGCGACATCCCGATCTTCCGCGAGATCGGCGGCGACGCGGCGGTCTACGTGGATCCCTCGAGCGCGAAGGGCATCGCCGAGGGCGTGCGCTCGCTCGAGGACCCGGAGCGCTGGCGGGAGCTGTCGGCGAAGGCGCGGAAGCGGGCGGCCGCGTACTCGTGGCGCGACTCCGCGCGGGTGCTGCTGGAGCTGCTGACGAGCGTCGGGCGCTGAGCGCCGCCGGGCCGGGCGCTGAACTGCGCCGGGCCGGGCGTCAGGCGGAGGCGCTCGGGCTGAGCACGTCGTCCAGGTCGGACTGCAGGTCGGCGTCGACGACGACCACGTCGCCGGAGTCGTCGACCGCGACGATCTGCAGGGCGCCGTCGACGATCGCGAAGTCGTGCCGCGAGCCGTTGCCGACCGTGGTGCCCTGGGCGGGCAGCTCGTCCTCGCTGAGGGCGCGGAGCAGGCTGCCGATGACGGCGCCGTGCGTCGCGACGATCACGCGCTGCTCCGGGAAGCGCTCGGCGATCTCGAGCAGCGCGGCGGTGGCGCGCTCGACGACCTGAGCGCGGGTCTCGCAGCCGGGGATGCGGGCGCCCTCGATGCCGCCGGGGAAGAGCTCGCGGAGCTCGTCGCCGGTCATGCCCTCCGCCTCGCCGTAGGCGCGCTCGGCGACGCCCTCGACGACCTCGGGCTCGGGCAGGCCGAGACCGCGGGCGATGATCGCCCCGGTCTCGTGCGCGCGCTGCAGCGGGCTGGCAACGACGACGTCCCAGTCGCGGTCGCGCAGCAGCCGGGCGGCGGCCCGGGCCTGGGAGCGGCCGGTGTCGTTGAGCGGGATGTCGCTCGCGCCCTGGATGCGGCGGGCGGCGTTCCAGTCGGTCTGGCCGTGCCGGACGAGGGTGAGCTGGGTCACGAGGGCCTCTCGGGTGGTGGGGGAGCGGTGGGTCAGCGCGACGGGAGGCGCTCGGCGAGGGCGCGGAGGACCTCGCTCGTGCCGCCGTCGATCTTGATGCCGGCCCGCGAGTCGCCCTTGGTGGTGCCGCGGTTGACGATGACGATCGGCATCTTCGCGCGCCGGGCGATCTCGAGGAAGCGGATGCCGGAGTTGACGACGAGGGACGAGCCGGCCACGAGCAGCGCGTCGGCGCCCGCGACGATGGCGCGCGCCTCCTCGAACCGCTCGGTCGGGATGAACTCGCCGAAGAAGACGATGTCGGGCTTGAGGATCCCGCCGCAGACCGTGCACTCGGGGACGGTCATCGCCGAGACGTCGTGCACCTCGGCGTCGCCGTCGGGGTTGAGCGAGGAGATGTCGGGGTCGTCGAGCCAGGGGTTGAGCGCCTCGATGCGCTCGGCGATCGCGTCGCGGGCGAAGTACTGGCCGCAGGTCATGCAGCGGACGCGGTCGGCGGAGCCGTGCAGATCGACGACGCGCTGCGATCCGGCCCGCACGTGCAGGCCGTCGACGTTCTGGGTGACGACACCGGTGAGCAGGCCGCGCTCCTCGAGCCGGGCGAGGGCGCGGTGGCCGTCGTTGGGCAGCGTGGCGGTGAAGCGGCGCCAGCCGAGCTGGCTGCCGGCCCAGTAGCGGCGGCGGTAGTCGGGGTCCGCGACGAACTGGGAGTAGGTCATCGGGCTGCGGACGGGGGCTCCCGCGCCGCGGTAGTCGGGGATGCCGGAGTCGGTGCTCACGCCCGCGCCGGTGACGGCGGCGATGCGGCGGCCGGCCAGGAGCTCGACGGTGCGGTCGAGGGCGGCGGAGCGCTGCGCGTCGGCCCGCTGCAGATCGGCCTCCGCGGCCTGCAGCCGTTCGGCCTGCTGGTCGGCTTTCCGCTCGTCGCTCTGCTCGTCCTCGGCCCTGCGGCCGTCGGCGATCGGTGTCGGACCCGACTCCATCCACGCCTCCCTCGGACACCCGCGCACGCGGGCACTCCATCGGCCAGTTTAGACCGCGCCGTGCCCTAGGGTTCCGGGATGCCGATCGTGCACATCGAGGACCTCGACCACCCGCTGCTGGCGGACTACCACCGCCTGACCGACGTGGCGCTGCGCCGGGTGCTCGAGCCGGAGGGCGGCCTCTACATCGCGGAGTCGTCGAAGGTGATCGTCCGCGCGCTCGACGCCGGGCACGTGCCGAAGTCGGTGCTGGTGCAGGAGAAGCGCCTCCCCGACGCGGCAGAGGTGCTCGAGCGCTTCCCGGACGTGCCGGTGTTCGTCGGGCCGGACGCGATGATCGAGGAGCTGACCGGCTTCCACCTGCACCGCGGGGCGCTCGCCTCGATGCGGCGGCCGGAGCTGCCGTCGATGGCGTCGCTGCTCGAGGACGCGCGGCTCGTCGTCATCCTCGAGGACCTCGTCGACCACACCAACGTCGGTGCCGTCTTCCGCGCGGCGGCGGGCATGGGCGCGGACGCGGTGCTGGTGAGCCCGCGCTGCGCGGACCCGCTCTACCGGCGGAGCGTGCGGGTGAGCATGGGGACGGTGCTGCAGGTGCCGTGGACGCGGATCCCGGAGTGGGGGCTGGCGCGGACCGAGCTGCTCGCCGCGGGGTTCTCGGTCGCCGCCCTGGCGCTCGCGCCCGACGCGGTGCCGCTGGACGAGTACGCGGCCGACCGGCCCGAGCGCGTGGCGATCGTGCTGGGTGCCGAGGGGGACGGGCTGAGCCGGGCGGCGCTCGACGCGGCCGACACCGTGGTGACCATCCCGATGCTGCACGGGGTGGATTCGCTGAACGTGGCCTCGGCGAGCGCCGTCGCACTGTGGGCGCTGACGCGGGGGCGCTGAGCCGAGAGCGGGCGTCCCGCGCAGCCTCCGCGGTGTCCGGCGGGGGTCCGCCTACGATGACCGGGTGACTTCTCCCACCGGCCCCGACCGCTCGCCGATCGACGTCGTGGGCAGCGTCACCCCGGAGGCGGCAGCAGTCGCTCCCCGGCGTCGGCGCCCGCGACCGCTCGCGGTGATCGGAGTCGTCCTCGCGGCGGCGGTCGTCAGCGCCGGCGGCGCGTACGCGGCGAACGCGGCCGGTGCCGAGCTGCCCGTCGCGACGGCCGTCGTTCAGGAGACGCCGCCGACGGTGATCGATGCGCCCGCGGTCGCGTGGCCGTTCTACGGCGCCGGGGCGATCTCGGCGGTGGGCGTGCAGGGGCCGGCGGACGGCGGGATGCTCTCGAGCTACGGCTCGACCGGGCAGCTGCCGATCGGCAGCATCGCGAAGGTGGTGACGGCGCTGGTCGTGCTGTCGGCGAAGCCGATCGCGGAGGGGACGGACGGCGAGACGATCGCGTTCACGAGCACGGACGTCGGCTACTACAACGACTCGGTCGCCGAGAACGGCTCGGTCGCTCCGGTGTCGGCGGGGCTGGAGCTCACGGAGCGCGAGGCGCTGACCGTGCTGATGCTGCCCTCCGCCAACAACTACGCGAAGTCGCTCGCCGTCTGGGCCTTCGGCTCGGAGGAGGGCTACCTCGCCGCCGCGCGCACCTGGCTGGACGAGCGCGGGCTCACCGGCACCGTGGTCGCGGACACCAGCGGGCTGTCGCCGGCGACCGTCAGCACGACCCTCGAGATGGTGGTGCTCGGCGAGCTGCTGATCGGCGACCCGGTGCTCGCGCCCATCGTCGCGATGCCCTCCGCGGTGATCCCCGGGGTGGGGACGGTCGAGAACACGAACAAGCTCCTCGGCCAGGCCGGGGTGGACGGGATCAAGACGGGGACGACCGACGAGGCCGGCGCGTGCCTGCTGTTCTCGCTCGACACCACGGTCGAGGGACGGCCGGTGACGCTCGTCGGCGTCGTGGTCGGTGCGCGGACGCATCCGCAGCTCGCGGCGGACGTCCTGACGCTGATCCCGACCGTCGAGGCGGGCTTCCGGACGGTGACGCTGACCGAGGAGGGGCAGGACTTCGGCAGCTACACCAGCGCCTGGGGCGAGTCGGCGGTGGCCGAGAGCAGCGAGGCGCAGTCGCTCCTGGTCTGGGGAGCGACCACGGTCACCACGAGCGTGTCGCTGGATCCGGTCGAGGTCGTCGCGGACGGGCAGGAGGTCGGGACCGTGAACGTGGACGTGAACGGGCAGGCGTATCCGGTGCCGCTCGTCGCGGACGGGACGATCGAGGATCCGGGGTTCGGCTGGCGCGTGACGAACCCGGGCGAGCCGTTCAGGTAGGCGGGTCTCGAGACGCCGCTTCCTTGCTGATCGAGTAGCCCTCGGAGAGGGCGTCTCGAGATCCGCCGTTCTCAGCAGGGTGGGTCTCGATACGCCGCTGCGCGGCTACTCGACCAGCATGAAGTGGCCGCTGCGCGGCCACTCGACCAGCAGGGGAGTACGCGTCTGAGACGCGTGCAGCTTTTTTGCTGATCGAGTAGCCCTCGGAGAGGGCGTATCGAGATCCGCCGTGTCCAGCAGGGTGGGTCTCGATACGCCGCTGCGCGGCTACTCGACCAGCATGCAGGTGCGCCGCTGCGCGGCTGCTCGACCGGCATGCATCTGATGCTGATCGAGTAGCCCTCGCAGAGGGCGTATCGAAATCGCTCAGTCGTCGTCGACGACGATGCGGACGCCGGCCGTCGCGATGTCGGCGGCGACCTCCTCCGGGGTCGCGTTGCCGGGGACGGGGGTGCCGGGGATCGACTCGGGCGGGCGCTGCAGGTAGGGACCGGCGTCCGGCCGCTTGGCGGTGATGAAGTCGCCGGAGGACTGGTGGCGCACCCGGCGCAGCACCCACGGGACGAGGTACTCGCGGGCCCACTTCGCGTCCTCGCGGCGGGCGGCCCGCCAGGTCGGCGTCGGCACGGGTTCCGGAGCGAACGGGCGGAGGGTGTTCTCGACGTTGAGGGCCTTCAGCACCATCCGCGCCACCTCGTGGTGGCCGTGCGGGTTGAGGTGCAGGCGATCCGGCGCCCACATCCGCACGTCCTGGATCTCCTGCAGCGACCACTGGTCGGCGACGATGCAGTCGTAGCGCTCGGCGAGCGCGCGGAGGTTCTCGTTGAAGATGGCCACCTTGCCGCGGATCCGCGCGAAGACGGGGGAGAAGCTGACGTCGACACCGGTGAAGAGCACCACCGTCGCGCCGTCGGAGCGCAGCCGCGCCAGTCCCTCCTCGAAGCGGCGGGCGATGTCGTCCGGGTCGGTGCCGGGACGGATCACGTCGTTGCCGCCCGCGGAGATGGTGATCAGGTCCGGGCGCAGCGCGAGAGCCGGCTCGATCTGCTCGTCGACGATCTGCTGCAGCAGCCGCCCGCGCACGGCCAGGTTCGCGTAGGCGAAGTCGTCGTTCTGACTGCCGAGCACCTCCGCGACGCGGTCGGCCCAGCCGCGGTGACCGCCGGGGCTGGAGGGCTCGGGATCGCCGATCCCCTCGGTGAAGGAGTCGCCCAGGGCGACGTAGCGGGACCACGGATGACGCTGCTCGACCATCCCTCCATTCTGCGCTCCGAGCGGGCGGAGGGGGTCCGTCGCCCGGACGATCCCGACACGCCGGGCCCTGCCCCGCGGGTGCGCGGACCGGCGCCCGGCGTCGGAGGTGTCGGCTAGCCTCGGTCCACGTGAACAGTCCCTCGAACTTCGGTCATCAGGTCGGCACCTCCGCCGCGGAGCACCTGTCCCCGTCGTTCCCCGGCAGGGCGCCGTGGGGCACCGCGAACAAGCTGCGGGCCTGGCAGGCGGAGGCCCTCGAGGCCTACTTCCAGCACGAGCCGCGCGACTTCCTCGCGGCCGCGACGCCCGGCGCCGGCAAGACGACGTTCGCCCTCCGCCTGGCCGCCGAGCTGCTGCACAACCGCACCGTCGACCGCATCACCGTCGTCGCCCCGACCGAGCACCTCAAGCGCCAGTGGGCCGAGGCGGCGCACCGAGTCGGCATCCGGCTCGACCCCACCTTCACCAACCGGATGGGCCGGCACGCCAAGCACTACCACGGCGTCGCCGTCACCTATGCGCAGGTCGCCGTGCGGCCCGAGCTGCACCGCGAGCTGACCCTCTCCGGCCGCTCGCTGGTCATCCTGGACGAGGTGCACCACGGCGGCGACGCGCTGAGCTGGGGCGACGCGATCCGGGAGGCCTTCGAGCCGGCCGCCCGCCGGCTCTCGCTCACCGGGACCCCGTTCCGCTCCGACACCGCGCCGATCCCGTTCGTCAGCTACTTGCCCGATCAGGAGGGCATCCGCACCTCGCTGACCGACTACGCCTACGGCTACGGCCGCGCGCTCGCCGACGGCGTCGTCCGGCCGGTGCTCTTCATGGTCTACGCGGGCCAGATGCGCTGGAAGTCGAAGGCCGGCGACGAGATGGAGGCGCGGCTCGGCGAGGGCAACACCAAGGACATCACCTCGCAGGCCTGGCGCACGGCGCTCGACCCCAAGGGGGAGTGGATCCCGTCTGTCCTTCGCGCGGCGAACACCCGGCTGACCGAGGTGCGCCGCGGGATCCCCGACGCGGGCGGCCTCGTCATCGCGACCGACCACTACGCGGCCCGCGCCTACGCGGCGATGCTCCGCGAGATCAGCGGCGAGCCGGTCACCGTCGTCCTCTCCGATGAGAAGGAGGCGAGCGACCGGATCGAGGAGTTCTCCAAGGGCGACAGCCGGTGGATGGTCGCCGTGCGGATGGTGTCGGAGGGCGTGGACGTGCCGCGCCTAGCCGTGGGCGTCTACGCCACCTCCGCCTCCACTCCGCTCTTCTTCGCGCAGGCGATCGGGCGCTTCGTCCGGGCCCGGCGCCGCGGCGAGACCGCCTCGATCTTCCTTCCCAACGTGCCGGGGCTGCTCGCGCTCGCGGGCTCGATGGAGCAGCAGCGCGACCACGCCCTCGACCGCCGCGTCTCGGACGACGAGGAGTACCCCGAGGCCGACCTGATGGCCGACGCGGAGCGCGAGGCCAAGGCGTCCTCCGACCTGCTCGAGGAGGGCCGCTTCGAGTCGCTCGGCTCGGCCGCCACCTTCGACCGCGTGATGTACGAGGGCGCGGAGTTCGGGATGGAGGTGGAGGTCGAGAGCGAGGAGGAGCTCGACTTCATCGGCCTGCCCGGACTGCTCGAGCCCGAGCAGGTGCGCGAGCTGCTGCAGCACCGCCAGCAGCGGCAGGCGAAGCGCGCGGGCGGGCGGGCTGGCGCCCACGGTGCGCAGGCTCCGGTGGAGGCGAAGGAGAGCGAGATCCCCGCGCCGCTCTACCGCACGCTCAAGGAGCAGCGCAGCCTGCTGAACTCGCTGGTCGGGCTCTGGGCCCGCAACACGGGGGAGACCCACGGCCAGGTGCACACCGAGCTGCGCCGGCTCTGCGGCGGGCCCGCGGTCGCCCAGGCGAGCGTGACGCAGCTGCAGGCGCGGATCGACCTGCTGCGGAAGCGGATCGGCTCGCACTGAGCCGCGAGAACGGCGGATCTCTACTGGATGCGAGGCGACGGGTCCAGCCCTCGCCGCGGATCGGCGGGGTCCGTACTGTCTGAGCGTGGCCTCCCCGGAAGCGCGGGAGGAGCCTCTCGCTAAGCTGGGCAGTCGGTCCGTCGCGAAGGTGACGGACCATCACCCCCGACGTCGGGCATCCGCAGACCGCCCGTCGGCCTCCCCCGGATCGCCCGAGACCAGAACTCAGAGGAGTCTCGTGGAGACCTGGCCCGGAACCGCCTACCCCTTGGGCGCCACCTTCGATGGAAGCGGCACGAACTTCGCCCTCTTCAGCGAGGCCGCCGAGCGCGTCGAGCTGTGCCTCTTCGAGGAGGACGGCACCGAGACGCGCGTCGAGGTGCTCGAGTCGGACGCCTACGTCTGGCACTGCTACCTCCCGCAGGTCCAGCCCGGCCAGCGCTACGGCTACCGCGTCCACGGCGCGTACGACCCGGACGGCGGACACCGCTGCAACCCGAACAAGCTGCTGCTGGACCCTTACGCGAAGGCCGTCTCGGGCGAGATCGACTGGGACCAGTCGCTCTTCTCGTACACCTTCGGCGACCCGGACTCGACCAACGACGAGGACTCGGCGCCGCACATGATGATGGGCGTCGTCATCAACCCGTTCTTCGACTGGGCCGGCGACCGCCGTCCGCGCACCTCCTACGACAGCACCGTGATCTACGAGGCGCACGTGAAGGGGCTCACCAAGAGCCACCCCGACGTGCCGGAGGAGCTGCGCGGCACCTACGCCGGCGTCGCCCACCCCGCCGTGATCGCGCACCTCAAGCACCTCGGCATCACCGCGCTCGAGCTGATGCCGGTGCACCAGTTCGTCAACGACTCGACGCTGATCGAGAAGGGCCTCTCGAACTACTGGGGCTACAACACGATCGGCTTCTTCGCGCCGCAGAACACCTACACCGCCACCGGCGACCTGGGCCAGCAGGTCCAGGAGTTCAAGAGCATGGTGAAGGCGCTGCACGCGGCCGGCATCGAGGTCATCCTCGACGTGGTCTACAACCACACCGCGGAGGGCAACCACCTCGGCCCGACGCTGTCGTTCCGCGGCATCGACAACGAGGCGTACTACCGCCTGGTCGACGACGACAAGCGCTACTACATGGACTACACCGGCACCGGCAACACCCTCAACGTGCGCCACCCGCACTCGCTGCAGCTGATCATGGACTCGCTGCGCTACTGGGTGACCGAGATGCGCGTCGACGGCTTCCGCTTCGACCTCGCCTCGGCACTGGCTCGCGAGTTCTACGACGTCGACCGGCTCTCCACCTTCTTCGAGCTCGTCCAGCAGGACCCGGTGGTCTCGCAGGTCAAGCTGATCGCCGAGCCGTGGGACGTCGGCCCCGGCGGCTACCAGGTCGGCAACTTCCCGCCGCAGTGGACGGAGTGGAACGGCAAGTACCGCGACACCGTCCGCGACTTCTGGCGCGGCGAGCCCTCGACGCTGGGCGAGTTCGCCTCGCGGCTCACCGGCTCGGCCGACCTCTACGCGCGCTCCGGCCGCTACCCGGTCGCCTCGATCAACTTCGTCACCGCGCACGACGGCTTCACCCTCCGCGACCTCGTCTCCTACAACGAGAAGCACAACGACGCCAACGGCGAGGACGGCAACGACGGCGAGTCGCACAACCGCTCCTGGAACCACGGCGCCGAGGGCCCGACCGACGACCCGAAGGTCCTCGGCCTCCGCGCCCGCCAGCAGCGCAACTTCCTCGCGACGATGCTGATCTCGCAGGGCGTGCCGATGATCCTGCACGGCGACGAGCTCGGCCGCACGCAGAACGGCAACAACAACACCTACGCGCAGGACAGCGAGCTGACCTGGATCGACTGGGAGAAGGCGGACAAGCCCCTGGTGGAGTTCACCGCGGCGCTGATCCGCCTCCGCGCCGAGCACCCGACCTTCCGTCGCGGCCGCTTCTTCGACGGGCGCCCCGTCCTGCGCGGCACCGGCGAGCCGCTGCCGGACATCGTCTGGTTCAAGGCCGACGGCACCGAGATGACGCCGTCGGACTGGGACTCGGGCCTGGACCGCTCGGTCGGCATCTACCTCAACGGCAACGGGATCCGCGAGCGCGACGAGCGCGGCCAGCCGGTCGTCGACGACAGCTTCCTGCTCTACTTCAACGCCGACGACGTGGACGTGGAGTTCACGATCCCGGCCGACGAGTACGCAGTGGAGTGGGCCGTCCTGGTCGACACCGCCGGAGCGGAGGCCGACTCGGTCCCGCGGCCTGCCGGCGCGATCCTCACCGTGCAGGCGAAGTCGCTCGTGATCCTCCAGGAGCACAGCGCGCCCGAGCCCGAGGTCGACCACTCGGTCGCCGCCTCGCTGGCCTCGCTCGCCGCCACCTCGGCCATCCCGATCATCACCACCACGGGCCACACCAGCCCCCACGAGGAGTCGACCGACTCCGCGACCGCCCCCTCGACAGGAGCCTGACGTTGCGACTGCCCGCCTCCACCTACCGACTCCAGATCCGCTCCGGCTTCGATCTCGACGAGGCCGCGACGGTGGCCGACTACGTGCGCTCCCTCGGCGCCGACTGGCTGTACTTCTCGCCGCTGCTGACCGCCGAGCCCGGCTCGGACCACGGCTACGACGTCGTCGACCACTCGAAGGTCGACCCGGCCCGCGGCGGCGGCGAGGGCCTCGCCCACGCCTCCGCGGCGGCGAGGAAGGAGGGCCTCGGCGTCCTCATCGACATCGTGCCGAACCACATGGGCGTCGCGACGCCGGTGGAGAACGCCTGGTGGTGGGACCTGCTCAAGCACGGGCGGGACTCCCGCTACGCCGAGGCGTTCGACATCGACTGGGCGGCGGGTGACGGCAAGCTGCGCGTGCCGATCCTCGGTGACGGAGCCTCCGAAGGCGACAGCGACAGCGAGCTGGACGCGCTCGAAGTCGTCGGCGACGAGCTGCACTACTACGAGAACCGCCTGCCGATCGCGCCCGGCACCGCCGAGCCCGGCGACTCCGGCCGCATTGTGCACGCCCGGCAGAGCTACGAGCTGGTCAACTGGCGCCGCGCCGACGCCGAGCTGAACTACCGCCGCTTCTTCGCGGTCAACACCCTCGCCGCGATCACGGTCGAGCGGCCCGAGGTCTTCGAGGCCTCGCACCGCGAGATCGTCCGCTGGTTCACCGAGGGCCTGGCCGACGGCCTGCGCGTCGACCACCCGGACGGCCTGGCCGACCCGGGCGGCTACCTGGACGACCTCGCCCGCGCCATCGGCGGCGCGCCGGTCTGGGTCGAGAAGATCCTTGAGGGCGACGAGCAGCTGCCCGCGCACTGGGCGACCGTGGGCACCACCGGCTACGACGCGCTCGCCGACATCGACCGCATCCTCGTCGACCCCGACGCCCGTCCGGTGCTCGAGGGCCTGGACGCGGAGCTGGGCGACGGCGGCGAGCCGGTGGACTGGGCCGACCTGATCCACGACACCAAGCGCGGCATCGCCGACGGCATCCTCCGCTCCGAGGTGCTCCGCCTGGCCCGGCTCATCCCGCAGGTCGACGGCGCGGACGACGCGATCGCCGAGCTGCTCGCGACCTTCCCGGTCTACCGCAGCTACCTGCCCTACGGCGCCGAGCACCTCGAGCACGCTCGGCTCGACGCGCGGCACCGCCGCCCCGAGATCGCCGCGACGATCGACGAGGTCGCCGCGCTGCTCGAGGAGACCGGCACCCCCGTGTCGGTCCGCTTCCAGCAGACCTCCGGCATGGTGATGGCGAAGGGTGTCGAGGACACGGCGTTCTACCGCTACAGCCGCCTCACCTCGCTCAACGAGGTCGGCGCCGACCCGGACGAGTTCGCGATCGACCTGGAGGAGTTCCACCGCCGCCAGGGCGTCCGCCAGGCGTCCTTCCCGGCCTCGCTCACCACGCTGTCGACGCACGACACCAAGCGCGGTGAGGACACCCGCGCGCGCATCACCGCCCTCGCGGAGGACGCCGAGGCCTGGGCCGAGACGCTCCGATCGCTGCACGAGCACGCCGGCTTCGGCGACGGACCGGTCGAGCACCTGCTCTGGGAGGCGATCGTCGGCACCTGGCCCGCGTCCCGCGAGCGCCTGCACGCCTACGCCGAGAAGGCGTCGCGCGAGGCCGGCAGCTCGACGATGTGGACCGCACCGGACGAGGCGTTCGAGAAGCGGATGCACGCGGCGGTCGACGCCGCCTTCGACGACGCGGCCGTGCGCCGCCTGATCGAGGACACCGTGGCGCGCGTCTCGGCCGACGGCTGGTCGAACAGCCTCTCGGCGAAGCTCGTGCAGCTGACGGCGCCGGGCATCCCGGACGTCTACCAGGGCAGCGAGCTGTGGGAGACGTCGCTCGTCGACCCCGACAACCGCCGCCCGGTCGACTTCGCCGAGCGCCGGGCGCTGCTCGAGCGGATCGACGGCGGCTGGCTGCCGGAGATCGACGCGGAGGGCGCGGCCAAGCTGCTCGTCACCTCGCGGGCCCTGCGCCTGCGCCGCGACCGGCCGGAGCTGTTCACGCGCTACGCCGCCGTCCCCGCCATCGGGCCGGCCGCCGAGCACGCGATCGCCTTCGACCGCGGCGGTGCGCTGACGGTCGCCACCCGCCTGCCCGCGCGGCTCGCGGCCGAGGGCGGCTGGGGCGAGACCCTGATCGTCCTGCCCGGGCACCCGGTCGTGAACGTCCTCACCGGTCGCACCTTCGCCGGCGGGCCGACCGCCGTGTCGGAGATCCTCGGCGGCGGCTACCCGGTCGCCCTGCTCGCGCCGGTCGCCTGACCCGGCGAGTCCCTTCCTGCCGACCCCGTTCGAACGACCCTGGAGAACCCCGTGATCAGCACGACGCCCTACCGCTACGCCCTGCCCGTCTCCGGACCCGAGCGCTTCGACGTGTGGGCGCCCGAGGCGTCCTCCGTCGAGCTCGCCCTGGGTGCGGGCGGGACGGTCGCGATGGCCCGCTTCGGCGACGAGGGCTGGTGGCGGGTCTCCGGGTCGGTCGCCGCGACCGGCGAGGTCGACTACGGCTACCTGGTGGACGGCAAGGGGCCGTTCCCGGACCCGCGCTCGCGCCGCCAGCCCGGCGGAGTCCACGAGCTGTCCCGCAGCTACGACCCGAGCGCGTTCGAGTGGGCCGACCAGGCCTGGACGGGCCGCCAGCTGGCGGGGGCCGTCATCTACGAGCTGCACATCGGCACCTTCACCCCCGAGGGCACGCTCGACTCGGCCGCCGGCCGGCTGGAGCACCTGCGCTCGATCGGCGTCGACTTCATCGAGATCCTCCCGGTCAACGCGGTGAACGGCACGCACAACTGGGGCTACGACGGCGTCCTCTGGTACGCCGTCTCGGAGGCCTACGGCGGACCGGAGGCGTACCAGCGCTTCGTCGATGCGGCGCACCGCGCGGGACTGGGCATCGTGCAGGACGTGGTCTACAACCACCTCGGCCCGAGCGGCAACTACCTGCCCGAGTTCGGCCCGTACCTCAAGAACGAGAAGGCCAACACCTGGGGCAGCTCGATCAACCTCGACGGGGAGGGCTCGGACGTCGTCCGCGGCTACATCCTCGACAACGCGCTGATGTGGCTGCGCGACTACCACGTCGACGCCCTGCGCCTCGACGCGGTGCACGCGCTCTCGGACGAGCGCGCCGTGCACGTGCTCGAGGAGATGGCCGCGGAGGTCGCGGTGCTCTCGGCCGACGTCGGGCGCCCGCTGACCCTGATCGCGGAGTCCGACCTCAACGACCCGACGCTGATCACCCCGCGCGAGGCGGGCGGCTACGGGCTCGACGCGCAGTGGAGCGACGACTTCCACCACGCCGTGCACGTCGCCCTCACCGGCGAGACGACCGGCTACTACGAGGACTTCGCGCCGCTCGGCGCGCTCGGCAAGGTCCTCACCCGCGGCTTCTTCCACGACGGCACCCTCTCCACGTTCCGCGGCCGGCACCACGGACGCCCGATCGACACCGAGCGGATGCCGACCTGGCGCCTCGTGGTCTGCAGCCAGAACCACGACCAGATCGGCAACCGGGCGATCGGCGACCGGCTGACCGCGACCCTCGACGAGGGCCGGCTGGCGATCGCCGCCGCGCTGACGCTGCTCGGCCCGTTCACACCGATGCTCTTCATGGGCGAGGAGTGGGCGGCGTCCACCCCGTGGCAGTTCTTCACCTCGCACCCGGAGAAGGATCTGGGTGAGGCGACGGCGAAGGGCCGCATCGAGGAGTTCGCGAAGATGGGCTGGGACCCGGAGGTCGTGCCCGACCCGCAGGACCCCGAGACCTTCGAGCGCTCCAAGCTCGACTGGTCCGAGGCGGAGGAGGGCCGCGGCGCGCGGATCCTCACCGTCTACCGCGAGCTGGCGGCGCTGCGCCGCCGCTTCCCCGAGCTGACCGACCCGCGCTTCGGCTCGGTGCGTGTCGAGCTCGACGAGGACGAGCGCTGGCTCACCCTGGGCCGTGGCCGGGTGACGATCGCGATCAACGTCGGCGAGTCGTCGGCGCGGGTCCCGCTGCCCGAGGTGGCGGAGTCGCTCCTCGCCGTGGGCGAGTACGCGGTCCAGCCCGGCGACACCGAGGTCGACCTCGGCGCGTCCTCGCTGCTGATCACGCTCAGCGACGCCGAGTAGTCGTCCGCCGCGCGCCGGTCCGAGTCGACTCGGACCGGCGCGCGTGTCGTTCCTCTCACCCGTCGCGCCCGAGCCCGTGCTCACCTCCGCCCGCCGGAGACCTGTCAGCGGGTCGGCACGGAGTGCTCGGCGTCGGCGATGATCCGCACGCCGTCGTCGTGCACAAGCAGCAGGGCACGCAGCGGCATGGCCCGCCGGTGGCAGGCGGCGCTCAGCTGGCGGGCGAGCACCCGGTCGGTCTCGCCGAGGAACGCCCGGCCCGGGCGCTCGAGTGCGAACGCGAGCGAGCCCACGTCGTGATGTGCGACCGCTTTCGCGAGGGTCGCGACGATGCGCTCGGTCTTCTCCTCGTCGGGGTGGACGGGCAGGCCGTCCACCGGGTAGAGGATCGGCAGCTGGTAGCCGGCCCGGTCGAGCAGGATCGGCCAGAGCGCACGCCGGTAGGCGGGACCGATGAGGGACGAGACGCGCTCGCGCAGGTCCCGGTCGTCGCGCAGCGGCACGTCGAGCGCCGAGGGGTGGAGGGCGTGGTCCGTGTTCGTCATGGTGTCGCTTTCTCGCGGGTGATGCGGGCGCGGAAGCGCTCGCGGTGCTGGGGCGGTCGTGGTCCGTCGGGCGGTCATCGGAAGTTGCGGGCGGTGGTCCGGGCGGTGACCGACAGCGCCTCGAAGCGGTCGGCGAGGAGGTTGGTCACCCCCTCGTCGGAGCGCTCGAGGATCCCGCGGATGAGGAGGGCGGGAGCCTCGCGCGCGGTGCGCCGGTAGCGGTTCCATACTCCGACGGAGCAGATGACGTTGAGGATCCCGTGCTCGTCCTCGAGGTTCATGAAGGTCACTCCGGCGGCTGTGGAGGGACGTTGGCGGTGGATCACGACCCCGCCGACCTCGATCCGGGTGCCGGAGGGAGTGCCGGGCAGGTCGGCCGTGGACCGCGCTCCTCGCCGGGTGAGGCTCTCCCTCAGATGCCGGAGCGGGTGGTCGTCGGGCGAGATGCCGGTGGCCCAGAAGTCGAAGACGACCCGCTCCTGCGCCGAGAGCATCGGCAGCAGCGGAGGCTGGACGGCGACGATCGAGTCGGGGAGGAACTCCTGGCGGTCGGCGGCGGCGGAGCCCGCCTCCCAGAGTGCCTGGCGGCGCTGGAGCCCGAGGGAGTCGAACGATCCCGCGGCGCCGAGCGCCTCGAGCTGGGTCGCGTTCAGTCCCACGCGGCGCGAGAGGTCGGCCATGCTCGCGTAGGGCCCGCCGCGCTCCCGCTCGGCGACGATGTGCTCGGCCAGCGCCGTGCCGATGCCCTTCACCCCGGCGAGGCCCAGGCGGATGACGAAGCCGGCGTCGCGGCGGTGGTCGTCGGTGTCGAAGTGCTGCGACCGGTCGAAGAGGCCGGTCGGCGCCTGCTCGGCGGAGAGGCAGGAGTCCTGCCCGTGCGGCGCCCCGCCTCGGCGCCGGGCCGGTGGGCCGTCGAGCGCCTCGAGGCCAGGGTGCGACAGCGAGCGGTTGACGTCGGGGGACTCGACGCGGACGCCGTGCCGGCGGGCGTCGGCGACCAGGGTGTGCGGGGCGTAGAAGCCCATCGGCTGAGCCCGGAGCAGGGCCGCGGTGAAGGCGGCGGGGTAGTGCAGGCGCAGCCAGGCGCTGGCGTAGACCAGCAGCGCGAAGCTGATCGCGTGGCTCTCGGCGAAGCCGAAGTTGGCGAAGGCCTGGATCCGTCGGTAGATGTCGTCGGCGACCTCGTCGGTGATCCCGTTGCGGGCCATGCCCTCGTAGAGCCGCTCCCGGAGCGACTCGATCTTCTCGGTGCCCCGCTTGGAGCCCATCGCGCGGCGCAGCAGGTCCGCGTCCTCCGCGTTGCAGTCGCCGACCGCCACCGCGACCTGCATCAGCTGCTCCTGGAACAGCGGCACGCCGAGCGTGCGCTTGAGCGGCGTGACCAGCAGGGGGTGCTGGTAGGTGATCGGCTCCTCGCCGAGCTTCCGCCGGATGTAGGGGTGCACCGCGCCGCCCTGGATCGGACCGGGGCGGATCAGTGCCACCTCGATCACGAGGTCGTAGAAGCGCCGCGGCTGGAGCCGGGGGAGGGTGCCCATCTGCGCGCGGCTCTCGACCTGGAACACCCCGATGGAGTCGGCCCGGCAGAGCTGGTCGTAGACGCCCTTCTCCTCGCGCGGGATCGTCGAGAGGTCCCACTTCTCGCCGACGTGCTCGGCCACGAGGTCGAAGGTGTACTGCAGGGCGGCGAGCATCCCCAGCCCGAGCAGGTCGAACTTGACCAGGCCCATCCAGGCGCAGTCGTCCTTGTCCCACTGCAGGACGGTGCGCTTCTCCATCCGGGCGGGCTCGATCGGGCAGACCTCGCCGACCGGCCGGTCGGTGAGCACCATGCCGCCGGAGTGGATGCCCAGGTGCCGGGGCGTGCCGAGCACCTTCTTGGTCAGGGCGACGACGTCGTCCGGGATGTCGTGCTCGGGGCTCTCGGTGATCGAGCCCCAGTGCTCGATCTGCTTCGACCAGCCGTCCTGCTGCCCGGCGCTGTAGCCCAGCGCCTTCGCCATGTCCCGGACGGCGAACTTCGGCCGGTAGGTGATGACGTTCGCGACCTGCGCCGCGTTCAGCCGCCCGTACTTCTCGTAGACGTGCTGGATGACCTCCTCGCGCCGCTCGGAGTCGAAGTCGACGTCGATGTCGGGCTCCTCGTCGCGGATGCTGGAGAGGAAGCGCTCGAAGGGCAGCCCGTAGAAGATCGAGTCCACCGCGGTGATCCCGAGGACGTAGCAGACCGCCGAATTGGCGGCCGAGCCGCGGCCCTGGCAGAGGATCCCCCTGCCCTTCGCGAAGTGCACGATGTCGTGGACGATGAGGAAGTAGCCGGGGAAGTCCTTGGCCTCGATCACCGCGAGCTCCTTCTCGAGGCGCTCGTGCACGTCGGAGTCGGCGCCCGGGTACTTCGCCGGCACCGCGAGCTGCACCAGGTGGCGCAGCCAGCTCATCGGGGTGTGCCCCTCGGGAACGTCCTGCCGGGGCAGCCGGGGGCGGACCCGGCCGAGCTCGAAGGCGATCTCGTCGGCGATCAGCACGGTGTTCTCGACCGAGCCGGGGTAGCGGGAGAAGCGCTCGGCCATCTCTGCGCCCGAGCGCAGGTGCGCACCGCCGGCGGCGGGCAGCCAGCCGTCCATCTCGTCGAGGCTCCGCCGGGCGCGGACCGCGGCCAGCGCCGTCTGCAGCGGGCGGTCCTCGGGCCGGGCGTAGTGCACGTTGCCGGTGGCGACGAGGCGCAGCTGCAGCCGCTCGGCGATGCCGGCGAGCTGGTCGTTGTGCAGGGAGGCGAGCGGGTCGCCGTGGTCGAAGAGCTCGACGAGGACGTTGCGGGCGCCGAAGAGGGCCACGAGCTCGCGCACCTCCTCCTCGGCCGCCGCCTCGCCGCTCGCGACCAGGGCCTGCCGGACGGCGCCCTTCCGGCAGCCGGTCAGCACGATCCAGTGGCCGTCGGCGGCCCGGGCGAGCTCGTCGAGGTCGTAGCTCGGCTTGCCCTTCTCGGCACCGGCGAGCTGGGCGGTGGTGATCGCGCGGGCGAGCCGGTGGTAGCCCTCCTCGCGGCGGGCGAGGACGAGCAGGTGCGTGCCCTCGGGATCGGCGACGCCGTTCTGCGGGGCGCGGAGCCCGAGGGAGAGCTCGGCGCCGAAGGCGGTGCGGACGCCGTGGTCCTGCGCGGCCTCCGCCATTCGGACGATCCCGTAGAGCCCGTCGTGGTCGGTGAGGGCGAGGGTGTCGATGCCGAGCCGGACGGCCTCCTCGATCAGCTCCTCCGGCTTGCTGGCGCCGTCGAGGAAGCTGAAGTGCGAGTGCGCGTGCAGCTCGGCGTAGGGCACCTTCTCGTCCGGCGGCCGGACGTCGGCGCCGGGCGTGTAGGCGGGGCGCTTGTGCGACCAGGCGGGGCTGTCGCCGCCGTCGCCGCGGACGGTCGTGCCGTCGCTCCGGGTCGTGCTGGAGAGGCGGCGCTCGAACTCCGACCAGGGGATCGGGGGGTTGTTCCAGCCCATCGGGGGCTCCTTCGGTCGTCGTGCTCGGGAGGATCGGATCGCGGCCGTCAGCGGCCGGGGGAGTCAGTCGTAGCGGGCCTCGGCCGCCCACTCGCCGTCGAGGCAGAGCAGCAGCCAGGCGACGCCGTCGGAGTCGACGACCTGGAAGCGGTCGTAGCGGACTGCTGTTCGTGCGTCCCACCACCGCTCGTCGATCGGCCAGGGACCGGCCCACCCCGTCACCGGCTGCAGGCGGGCCTGCGAGGAGCCGGGCGCGAAGTAGGCGGGGACGGAGGTGAGGGAGCCGCGGTCGTCGACCGAGACCGTCTCCCCGCGGGGACCGCGGACCAGGACGGCCGCCGGCTCCGCGAAGACCGTGGGCGGCAGGGGCGGCGGCAGCGCCCCCGGCCACGGCAGCCCGCGCGGCCGGGCGTCGCCCGGCTCCCTGTCCCCCCAGGGGATCAGGTGCTGGCGGTCGCGGAGCGACCGGCCCCCGCCCACCGACGCCGTGACGACGGCCTCGTGGCCGAGCATGCTCTGCACGCGGCTGAGACCGTGGTGCACCCGCTCCTCCGGAGCCGTGCCCCAGAGTCCCTGCTCGTGGTTCCCGATCGCGTCGACCGCCTCGGGCTCGACCGACAGCCGGGAGATCGGCGAGCCGAGCCCCGCGTCGATCGCGCCGTTGCCCTGGAGCTGCCAGCGGACGCGGTCGACGACGTCGCCCGGGGTGAACCAGCGCGGGTGCAGCCAGCTGCGGGAGGACACCTCGCCGCGGTCGCTGACGACCTCGATCCTGATCGCAGTCGCTACCAGCTGCGCCCGGGTGAGCCCGGCGACGAACTCCTCCGCCGGGACGCGGAAGGCGAAGGCCGCCTGGTCGATCCGGTCCAACGGCGGCTCGAACTCGAGCACCCGGTCGAGCCGCTCGGGCGGGAGCCGCGGGACGACCGTCTCGGTCTCGGCGCCCGAGGCCAGAACGTGCGCGCGCGCCCCCTCTGGGCCGAAGCGCGCGGAGACGTCGTCCCGCGGCAGCTGCGCGAAGGCGCCGAGGGTCCGGACACCCAGCCGGCGCAGCAGGGCGATGAGGTCCTCGCCCTTGCCGGTCGTGCGGGTGCGGGCGCCGACGGCCTCGGTCTCGAGGGCGTCGAGCGGCAGGGGCGCCAGGAAGGCGGCGCTCTCGCCGGCCGGCACGATCGCCACCGCGGTGCCGGAGTGCTTGGCCGCGAGCTCGGAGGCGAAGAGGCCGTCGGCGATCCCGGCGCGCGCGAGCGGCACGCCCAGCTCGCTGAGCCGCTGGAGCACGGCCTCGGCCGCCGACTGCTCGCTGCCGTAGTAGCGCCGCGGCCCGCGGGCGCGGATCGCGCAGAGCCCGGGCCGGATCAGCTGCACGCCCGGGGTGATCTCCTCCAGCGCCTGGACGAGCGGCTCGAAGGCGCGGTGATCGAGCACGGGGTCGTAGGGGAGCACGGCGAGCCCGGTGCAGCGCGACTGCGCCTCGCGGATCCGCATGCCGCGCCGCACGCCCTCGGCCCGCGCCCCGGGGGAGCAGGCGAAGACGAGGCTCTTCTCGGTGAGCGCGAGCGGGGCCTCCGCGTCGAGCCCGGCGTCCGCCGCGGTGGCGAGCAGGGGCCAGTCGGGGCACCAGACCAGGATCGTGCGGCGCAGCTCGAGAGCGCCTGCGGAACGGGTCATCTCAGACCGCCCGCTCGTGCAGGGTGCGCTCCTGCAGGCGCGAGGGCCCGCCCAGCACGCCGAAGGGCCGCCCGGTGCCGGGCATGCTCATCCGCACGGTGCGCACCCGCGTCCCGGCGCGGCCGACGACGTCGACGAGCGCCTCGCGGGTGCGCAGGTAGCCGTGGCCGGCGCCGAGCCCCTCCCAGCGGCTGCTGCGGATGCTGAGCCGCGCCTCGGCCTGGGGCCACTCGCCGAGGACGACGAGCGCCGCCCCGCGCTGACGCAGCCGTGCGCCCAGCCGGGAGACGTCGGCCGAGGAGACGGAGGCGGGCGGCCGGGTCAGCACGACGGTGAGGACGTCGACCAGGGCCGCGGTGACGGTGAGCCAGTGCTCGGCGGGGGAGGGCACGAGCACGAGCCGCTCGAGGTCGATCCCCAGGCCGGCCGCCGCCTCGGCGCCGAACTCGGGGACGCCGACGACGCCGCACCAGGCGCCCTCGGACGACGGCCCGGCCAGCAGACCCATGGCCAGGCTCATCGAGCCCTCGACCGAGTAGGCGGCGCCCTGCTTGAGCGAGCCGCCGGGCAGCACGGAGGCGAAGGCCGGCAGCGTCGCCAGGCTCTTCGACTCGAGCGTCGTCGCCTGCATGTCCCGGATCCGCGACTGCAGCTCCTTCACCGACGCGAGCTGCCGCAGCAGCGGTTCCGCGGTGTCGGCGACCCCCGGCGAGGGGTGCTGTGAAGGGGGGCTCATCAACCCATGTTCGAACATGTGTTCGAGTATGTCAATCGCCACCGACATCCGCCGCGCCGGGTGTCGGAGCAGGTGGAGAAGGCCCCGGATCGCTCCCTGTGGAGGAGCCCGGGGCCTGCCGCGCTACCCCTCCGCGGACCCCGTCACGCGCACTCCGTGACCAAAGCGGAACAGCGGATCCTCGGTGTCGAACGGCACGTCCGGCCGGCGGGCCGCCGCGGCGGCCATCGAGCGCGGAAGGTCCATCGGCAGTGTTCCACGGGCCTCCGACACTCCGAACACGACGTCGAGCACCGCGGCTCCCGACGCGCCGAAGTCACCGAGCAGCGCCGCCGCGGAGTCGAGCAGCGGAGTGAGGATCGCCGGCCGGTCCAGGAACACGTCGACGACCGTCGGCACCTGTGCCGCCACGGCCAGGACGTGCTCCACGACCTCGTCCGGGAAGTCGAGCGAGCCGGCGTGGAAGACGTTCTCGAACGCGGTCGCGCGCTGCTCGAAGGGCGCCTCCAGCCGGACCACCGCGAGCTCCGCCTCCTCCGGAGACCCGACGACGCTGCCGTACTCCGCGGCGACCGCCGGATCGATCCCCTCGACGTAGAGCCGCAGCCCCTGCCGCGCCGGCAGGACGCCGTCCTGCGCGAGGACCGTGATCGCCGCGCGCTGGGCGGCCTCACCCGCCGCGCGGAACTCCGCCGAGCCGACGACCGCCTCGGCGGCGGCCGGATCGACCGCGCGCGAGTCGAACAGCCCCAGCACGAACTTCTCCCGCAGCAGCCGCCGCACGGACACGTCGAGTCGCTCCTCGGCGACCGTCCCGTCCCGGACCAGGGCGACCAGCGCCTCGGGGATCGACTCCCCGCCGAACTGGTCGACGCCGGCCTCGAGGGCCTTCGCCATCCGCTCCGGCACCGACAGGTGCTCGACGCCCCAGGCGCGCGCCACGTGGTGGTCGCCCATGATGTCGGAGTCCGAGAGCAGCCCCCAGTCGGTGCAGACGATGCCGTCGAAGCCGAACCGCTCGCGCAGCAGCCCCGTGATCACCGAGCGGTTGAAGCCGAAGCCGACCTCCTCGTGCTCGGTCCCGACCGGCATGCCGTAGTACGGCATGATCTGGCTCGTGCCCGCCTCGAAGGCCTTCACGAAGGGCTGCAGGTGGTACTCGGCGTTGCCGCCCGGGTAGACCTGCTCGCGGCCGTAGGGGAAGTGCGGATCCTCGCCGTCCTTCTGCGGCCCGCCGCCGGGGAAGTGCTTGGTCATCGTCGCGACCGACTGCGCCCCCAGCGCCTCGCCCTGGAAGCCGCGGATGTAGGCGGCGCCGAGCCGTCCGGTGAGCTCGGCGTCCTCGCCGAACGTGCCGACCTGCCGCGCCCAGCGCGACTCGGTCGTCAGGTCGATCTGCGGGTGCAGCGCGACCCGCAGGCCGACGGCGAGGTACTCCCGGCGCGCGATGTCGCCGAAGCGCTCGACCAGGTCCTCGTCGCCGATCGCGGCGAGGCCGAGCGGCTCCGGCCACTGCGAGAACGCCTCCGCCTGCGCCCCGGTGCCGGGGTTGTCGGTGAAGGAGTGGCGCGGATCGGTGGAGAGGGTCACGGGGATCCCGAGCCGGCTCGAGGAGGCCAGCTCCTGGACGCGGTTGTGCCACTCGGCGAGCTCGCGCGCCGTGGCGGTCCCGCCGCCGAGCAGGTTGAAGTGCGACATCCGCTTCTCGAGCACCATCGTCGCGGTCGAGGGCAGACCGAACGCGCCGTCCTCGGCGAGCGCTCCGCCCTCGCCCATCACGACCATGGTCTGGAAGAACAGCCCGGCCTTCTCCTCGAGCGTCATCTGACCGAGGAGGATCTCGACCCGCTCGGCCACGGGGCGCAGGGGGTCGAGGTAGCGGCGGTCGACCTGCTCGTCGAGCGGTTCGCCGGCGGGGGATGACGTCGATGTCATGGGGGCGTCCTTCCGAAGGGGAGCCCTCGTCGGCTCCGCGAGAAGGATACGCCGAAAACCGACCAGCACTAGGGAAATACGGCGGGCCCGTCGTGAGTGCGCCCCTACCATGGGAGCCATGTCCGACGCCCTGCCCGAAGCCGCCGCCGAGAACCCCTCCTCCCTCCCGTCACGGCGGCGGACCCTCGTGGTCAAGATGGGCTCGAGCTCGGTGACCAAGCAGTCCGGACCGGACCCCGTGCTCCTGGCCAGCGCCCTCGAGAGCGCGTTCGGCGCGCGCGCGCTCGGCTGGGACGTCGTCCTCGTCTCCTCCGGCGCCGTCTCCTCCGGCCGCGCGCTCTTCGCCCGCTCGCAGGACGCGCCGATCAGCCCGCGCCTCGCCGCCGCCGTCGGCCAGACCGTCCTGATGGGCTTCTACCGGTCGGTGGCCGAGCTCTCCGGCTCGCTCGTCGCGCAGATCCTGATCGGCGAGTCCGACCTCGCGTCGCCCCGGCAGATGGCGCACGTCGCGGAGGCGATCCGGCACGCCCTCGACGCGGGCGTCGTGCCGATCGTCAACGGCAACGACACCATCGACTCCGCCGGCTCCGACAACGACGGTGTCGCCGGCGGCCTGGCGATGCTCCTCGGCGCGGATCTGCTGCTGCTGCTCACCGACGTCCCCGGTGTCTTCGCCGGCAGCATCGCCGAGGGCGTGCACCTCGAGGAGCTGGGGATCACCGAGCTGCGCGGCATCGGGGTGCAGAAGGGCGGGACGGGCCGCGGCGGCATCCGCTCGAAGCTCAAGGCGGCCGAGCTCGCCGCGCACAACGGCGTCTCGACGCGCATCGCCGGCGCCCGCACTCCCGAGGTCATCCTCGGCGCCATCGACGGCCCCGGCCCCGGCACCCTCGTCCGCGCCGTCCACGCGCACCCCGCGGTGGAGCAGCGCTGGATCTCCGGCGTCGCGACCTCGCGCGGCCGGGTCGAGATCAACCTCGAGGCCGAGCGCAGCATCGCCTCCGGCTCGAGCCTGTTCGCGTCCGGCATCAAGCGGGTCTCCGGAGACTTCGTCGGCGGCGACGTGATCGAGGTCCGCGCCCTCAGCGGCGAGCTGCTGGCGCGCGGGGTGTCGCGGGTGTCCTCGCGCCTGCTCACGCTGGTCCGGGCCCTGCGGGTGGACGAGATCGCCCGGGTGTTCGTCGCCGTCCTCGCGCACGCCGCCGACGCCGATCCCGCCGCGATCACCTCCGAGGGCGACCGCCCGCAGCTGACCCGTGCCCTGGAGTACGCGCGCGCCCTCTCCTTCGAGCACGGCAGGGCGGTCGCGATGGAGATCGTCTCGCTCTTCCCCGCCGAGAGCATCGCCGCACTGGTCGGCCAGGGTGCCGCGGTCGAGGAGCTCGTCGAGCGGTACACCCGCCTCGTCCGGACCCTCGCGATCGTCGGCAACGAGCAGCTGGCCCTCTTCCGCGATTGACGGCGCCCGAGGGGCCGAGGTGGCCCGAATGGTCGAATCGCGCCACGGAAAACGAATCGCGCCAGATAGCGGCACGATTCGTGCCAGCACTGTGCGCATCACGTCATCGATCGTGGCGAGCATCGCCTCCCGTGCTGGTCTGTCTCCCACACGAACGGCGCCCACTACGCGCCCCGACGGATCGGATCAGCATGAGTGCAGCAGCAATCGCCACCGCGACCCTCACGACCCCCACCACCCGCCACCCCTTCGACGGCCCCATCTCGCGGGAGCACTACCAGTCGGACCGGCTGGCCCGTCGCCTCGAGCTGATCGAGAAGACGATCGCCGACTGCGAGCGCGCCCTGCGCGGCGGCACCGACCCGCGCACCGGCACCGTCGTCCCGCCCGCGCGCGGCGCCCACCGCGACCAGCTCCTCAGCAACCTCACGATCGAGCTCTCGCTCGCCGACCGCCTCCGCGGCGCTCTGGGCCTGCACCGCTGACCTCCCGGTCCGCAGCTCCGATCCCCGGGTCCGCACCTCCGACGCAGCCCGATGGGGCACGATGAGGCCATGGTCACCATCACCGTCGCCGGGATCGCCCAGCACTTCCACCCGGCCGAGCGCGGCACCGTCCGCCTCGAGATCCGCCGCGAGTCGCGCTCGCGCTCCCAGGCGCTGAACGAGGTGACCGCCCTCCACGCTCGCGTGCGCGAGGAGGCCCGCGCCGAGCAGGCCTCCGGCGCGGCGACCTGGTGGTCGGCCGACCAGGTCTCGGTCTCGACCATCCAGCGGTACCTCAAGGACTCCGACGTCACCGAGCCGTTCCACGTCGCCGCCGCGAGCATCCGGGTGAAGTACCGCGACTTCGACGCCCTCGGGCGCTGGGTCGCCTCCGTCTCGGAGGCCCCCGGCATCACCGTCGCCGGGGTCGACTGGGACGTCACCGCCGCCCGGCGCGCGAGTGCCGAGCGCGAGGTGAGGGTGGCCGCCGTCCGCGACGCCCGCGAGCGCGCCGCCGCCTACGCGTCCGCCCTCGGCCTGGGCGAGCCCCGGGTGCTCACCCTCTTCGAACCCGGGCTCCGCCCGCACACCCGGATCGAGGGCGGCTCGGCCGTGATGAGCCGCGCGATGGCCTTCAAGGGCCAGGAGGAGCTCGCGCTCAAGCCCGAGGACATCGAGGTCTCGGCCTCGGTCTCCGCCGACTTCGAGGCGAGCTGAGCGGAGCGGTCGGCGCTCGGCGCTCGCCGCCGGGAATAGCCGGGACGCGTCCGACGCTGGAGCAGGCATGGTCTCGCGCATCGGCTTCCTCTCCTTCGGCCACTACCAGTCCGTCGAGGGGTCGCTGACGCACACCGCGCGCGACGTGCTCCTGCAGACGATCGAGCTCGCGGAGGCGGCCGAGGAGATCGGCATCGACGGCGCCTACGTCCGCGTGCACCACTTCGCGCCGCAGCTGGCGTCGCCGTTCCCGCTCCTCGCCGCGATCGCCGCGCGCACCCGGCGGATCGAGATCGGCACCGGCGTCATCGACATGCGCTACGAGAACCCGCTCTACATGGCGGAGGAGGCGGCTGCGACCGACCTCATCTCCGGCGGCAGGCTCGAGCTCGGCGTGAGCCGGGGATCGCCGGAGACGGCGCTCCGCGGCTCCGAGGCGTTCGGGTACGTCCCCTCGGAGGGCACTTCCGACGCCGACCTCGCCCGCCGCAAGGTGCAGCTCTTCCGCGAGGCGCTCTCGGGCGCCGCCGTCGCCGAGACCGACCCCGCGCGCACCGGGATGTCGAGCCCGCTCGCGATCGAGCCGCGCTCGCCGGGCCTCGAGGACCGCATCTGGTGGGGTGCGGGCAGCTTCGCGACCGCGCGCTGGGCGGCCGATCAGGGCATGAACCTGCAGTCCTCCACCCTCCTGCTCGAGGAGGAGGGCATCCCCTTCGACGAGCTGCAGGCCCGCCAGATCCGCGAGTACCGCGCCGCCTGGGCGGAGGCCGGCTGGGAGCGGACCCCGCGCGTCTCCGTGTCGCGCAGCGTCCTGCCGATCACGACCGACCTGGACCGCCTCTACTTCGGCGGCCGTGGCGAGCGCGACCAGGTCGCCTCCCTCGAGGGCGTCCGCGCCCGCTTCGGCCGCAGCTACACCGGCGAGCCCGACCGCCTCGCCGAGGAGCTCGCCGCCGACGTCGCCGTCCAGGAGGCCGACACCCTCCTGCTCACCGTCCCCAACCAGCTCGGCGTCGAGTACAACGCACGCCTCCTGCAGACCGTCGCCGAGTCCATCGCCCCGGCCCTCGGCTGGTCGCCCGCCGGAGTCCTCGCCGCCTGACACCGTCCCCGTCGGGCTGCTCACCCATGCTGGTCGAGTAGCCCCGGAGGGGCGTATCGAGACCCACGCTTTGCAGAACGGAGGGTCTGCACACTCCGTTTCCGGTGAGAGTGGATCTCGATACGCCCGCTCCACGGGCTACTCGATCAGCATGGGGCGCGTCCCCCTGTGTACGGATGACTGGATGCGCTCCGGGTCTGGCTGCACCCCTCCAATGCTGGTCGAGTAGCCCCGGAGGGGCGTATCGAGACCCGCCGTCGTCAGGAGGTCGGTCTGCAGGCTCCTCGTCCGCGGCTGGTGGATCAACTTCCCAGTGATGCCCGCAGACATGCTGGTCGAGTAGCCCCGCAGGGGCGTATCGAGACCCGCGCTTTGCAGGACGGTGGATCTCGAGACGCCCGCTGCGCGGGCTACTCGATCAGCAGGAGATGCGCCGCCCGCGGAAGGGGAGAGGCTGCGCTGTCGATCGTCAGCTCGCGGAGAGCTCGATGCGGACGTCGTCGAGTCCGTCCGACGAGACGAGCACCGTGATCGGCCCCGCGCCGGTCGGACGCACCACGGCGAGCGCTCGGCCGTCGAACGTCGTCCGCGACGCGGCGTCGAAGCGCTCGGTGGTCGCCGGCGCCCCGCTCCCGAAGCCCGCGAGCACGCCCACGCCCTCGACGCCGACGGAGACGACGCGGTCGGCCCCGGTGAACAGCACTCCCGCCGCGCCGCGCAGCTCGATCGCCACATACGCGAGGTCCGTGTCGTCCGCGCGCAGCGACGTCCGGTCCGCCGTCGCGGTCAGCACCGCCGGTCCTGACGCGGACACGAGCGAGCTGCGCCCCGTCTCGCTCCCGGACCGGTAGGCCACCGCCGTCAGCGTGCCGGGCCGGTACACCGTCTCGATCGACGCCAGCATCGGCCGCACCGCCCCGACGGCCGCGCGCCCGACCTCGACCCCGTCGAGCAGCAGCGCCACCTCGTCCGCGTCCGCCGCCACCTCGACGGTGACGGGGGAGCCCTCGAAGCCGGGCCAGGTCCACGAGTCGACCGAGTCGCTCCACGCCCACGGCGACTGCATCGTCACCGTCTGCCCGTGCCGCTCCGGCCGGACGACCGCGATCGCCGGGTCCGAGCGCAGTCCGAAGACGATCTCGCGGTAGTAGGAGGCGGGCCGCCGCCAGCCGGTGATGTCGAGGTCGCCGCACCACGCCGTCAGATACGGGTACTCGCGCTCCAGCGCCCCGTTCGCGGCCGTGTCCTCCGCGTAGGAGGTGGCGCCGATGCCGACCTCGCCGAGGTAGTCCCAGCCGGTCCAGGTGAAGTCGCCGATCACGTTCGGGTTCGCCAGCACCTTCGGCCACAGCTCGCCGATCTGCGAGGGGAACGTCTCGGACCCGACGATCACGCGCTGCGGGAACAGCTCCGCGTCGCTCTCGTAGCGCCCGTCGGCGTAGTTCAGTCCGAGCACGTCGACCGCCGCGCTCGACTCCGCCGTGCGGCGGGTGACGGCGTCGGAGGAGCCGATCGCCGCCATCATCCCGGCGCCGGCCTCGCCCATCAGCTCGTTCAGCCCCTGCTCCGAGGCCAGGATGCTGTCGAGCTCGTCGAGCACCGCCAGCGTCGGGTTCACGCCGTTGGTGACGGGCCGCGTGGGGTCGAGCGAGCGCACGTGCTCGGCGAGATCGCGCGCCAGCACCGCGCCGTGCGGGGTGCCGACCTCGACGATCTCGTTGCCGATCGAGTAGAGGATCACGCTGGGGTGGTTGTAGTCCTTCGCGACCAGCGACTCCAGGTCGGCCCGCCACCACTGCGCGAAGTCGAGCGAGTGGTCGTGGTGGGTCTTGCCGCGGACCCACATGTCGAAGGCCTCGTCCATCACGAGCATGCCGAGGCGGTCGCAGGCGTCGAGCATCGACGGCGAGGCGGGGTTGTGCGCCATGCGGATCGCATTGAAGCCGGCCTCCTTGAGCAGCTGGATCCGGCGCTCCTCCGCGCGGGCGATCGAGGCGGCGCCCAGGACGCCGTTGTCGCTGTGGATGCACGCGCCGCGCAGCAGCACGGTCTCGCCGTTGATCCGCAGCCCCTTCCTCGGGTCGACGGTGACGGTGCGGATGCCGTGCACGGTGACGACGTCGTCGCCGACCCCGATGCTCGTGCGGGCGCTGTGCAGGGCGGGGGAGTCGACGCTCCAGAGGGCGGGCTCCTGCACGTAGAGGCGCTGGCGCACGAGGGCGGTGCGGCCGGGGGCGACGGTGACCGGGGTCGTCGCGCTCTCCACGACGTCGCCGGCCGGCCCGGTGAGCTCGGTCGCCACCGTGAGCGACGACGTCGTGAGGCCGCGGTTGACGATGCTCGTCGCGACCTCGACGACGGCCTGGTCGTCCTCCACGCGCACGGTCGTGATCCGCACGCCGTCCGGCTCGATGTGCACGGGCTCGTCCACGTGCAGCAGCACCGGCCGGTGCAGCCCGGCGCCGGCGTACCAGCGCGAGTCCTGCCCCGAGCGCACCTCGATCCGCAGCGTGTTCGTCTCGCCGAAGCGGAGGAACGGGGTCAGCTCCACGAAGAAGCGCGCGAAGCCGTCGGCGCGGTTCCCCGCGAACTCGTCGTTGAGGAAGACCATCGCGTGCCGGTAGGCACCCTGCACCTCGAGGCGGACGACCCTGCCCGCCCAGTCGGCCGGCACGTCGAAGGTCCTGACGTAGCTGTAGGCACCGCCCGGGTAGTAGGCCGCACCGCCTTTGGACACCGCCTCCGGCGAGCGCTCGGCATCCCGGAGCGCGTCGTGCGGCAGCGTCACCGCGACGGAGTCGTCGAACCCGCCCTGCACGGCGGCGAACGGCCCGCGCGGCGCCCGGACGATCCAGCCGGCGGTGAAGGAGGTGGTCGTCATGTCGCGTCCGTTCGATCGAGGTGTCCGGCACGACGCCGGGTGAGAGGTGAGACCATGCTCCCCATAAGGAAACTGTTTCATTCGGTTTCTCACCCGGCGAGAGCCTAGGAGCGAGGCTGTCCTAGGTCAAGGGAACGGACCCTCGATGGTCTTCGCCGCACTGGTGGCCACGAGATCGAGCGGTGCACATCCCTTGCAGCATCGATAGACTTCTTCTCATGATCGAGCAGGAGCTGAAGTCCGTCGCCGATGTCGCGCGGGAGCGCGGCGTCAGTGCGGCGCGCATCCGTCAGCTCATCGCGGAGGGGCGCATCCAGGCGGAGAAGGTCGGGGGCGTGCATGTCATCAGGGGTGATCAGGACGTCTCATCGCCGCGCGTGTCTCGCCCGCTCGGCGACCGGATGGCGTGGGGACTCGTCGCCGCGCTCTCGGGCGCGGTGGACCCGGCCCTGACGAGGTCCGAGCGGAGTCGCATCGCCCGGATGATCCAGCGACTCGAGAGCGCGGAGGATCCCGTGGCGGTGACGCGCTCATGGACCGCGGAGCTTCTGCCGCCGGAGTCGCTGGAGCTTCCCACGGAACTCGTCGAGCAGCTGCGGGGGGAGCGGGAGCTTCTCCCCGTCGGAGCATCGGACACCCGAGCGGGCTCGCGCGACGTCAGCCGCCTCGAGCTGCTCGTCTCCACCCGGCTGAAGGCTCAGCTCCGAGAAGAGGTCGCCGCAGCCGGCCCGTCATCGACGTCCGTGATCCTGCATCACGTCCCCGAGGAGCGGTGGTCGTTCGTCAGCGAGGGATCGGTGCCGATCGGGCTGAGCATCGCCGCGCTCGCGCGACGGACCGACCGGACGACGGCACTTGCCGCGCGCCGTCTCCTGAGGCGCGCCCTCCCCTCCCATGCGGAGGTCGTGGCCGAGGTCGAGGCGGATCGCCGCGACCGTGATCGGTCACTGCGTCGCGAGACCACTCGCTCCGTCCAGCTCCACCGCGCCGCGCTGGAGCTCCTCGACCGCTCTCCGGACTTCCGTCCTCGGGCGGAAGCGCGGCTCGAGCAGCTGCGAGGCAAGGTCCGCGGGGATGCGCACCAGTGGCTGGACGAGTGGGCAGAGCTGCTCCGCAGTCCGCTCTCCACCCAGATCGAGGCCCTGCTCGTGGAGACGGAGCACGCCCACGACCTGCGCTCCGTGTCACCGCTCGCCGGACTGATCCCCGACGAGGAGCGATCGGCGCTGCTCGAGGCGAGCGCGTGAACCGGGCAGATCGGTGCCGTTCCGAGCGTGGGCGGGGCCTTCTCGACCTCTGACCGCAGCTCTCGCGGTCGCGGCTGAAAGGACCGCCGCCGCCAACGAGAAGAACCCCCCGATCTCCATGAGATCGAGGGGTTCTGCCGGTGTCCGAGGGGGGACTTGAACCCCCACGCCCTATACGGGCACTAGCACCTCAAGCTAGCGCGTCTGCCATTTCCGCCACCCGGACGAGTGTTGTTTCCGGCCTGCGTTTCCGCGGCCGAAGAAGACATTAGCACGGTTCGAACGCCTCGGATGACACCGGGGGAGCGGGGTGCCGCGAGCCCGCCCGCTAGCGTGGGGGCATGACGTCCTCCGACAGCGCCGCCGCCCCCTCCGAGTCGGACCTCGACGAGACCGCGATCATCGCGCGGGACCTCATCCGCTTCGACACCAGCAACTACGGCGACGGGAAGGCCGAGCCCGAGCGCGAGGCCGCCGAGTACGTGGCCGCCCGTCTGCGCGATCTCGGCCTCGAGCCCGAGCTGATCGACTCCGATCCAGGCCGCACCAGTGTCGTCGCCCGGGTCGCGGGGGAGGACCGCGAGCGCGGCGCTCTCGTCGTGCACGGGCACCTCGACGTCGTCCCGGCCATCGCGGACAACTGGAGCGTCGACCCGTTCGGCGGCGTCATCAAGGACGGCATGCTCTGGGGCCGCGGCGCGGTCGACATGAAGAACATGGACGCGATGATCCTCGCCTCCCTCGGCGACATCCTCGGCAGTGGCCGGAAGCCCTCCCGCGACCTCGTCATCGCCTTCTTCGCCGACGAGGAGGCGGGCGGCGTCCGCGGCTCCGGCCACCTCGTCAAGACCCGCCCCGAGCTGTTCGCCGGCGCGACGGAGGCGATCAGCGAGGTCGGCGGCTACTCGATCGAGCTCGGCGGCAAGCGCGCCTACCTCGTGCAGACCGGCGAGAAGGCCCTGCTCTGGCTGACGCTGCGCGCCCGCGGCACGGCCGGCCACGGCTCGCAGATCAACGGCGAGAACGCGGTCACCCGCCTCGCCCAGGCCATCGCCCGCATCGGCAGCGAGGAGTGGCCCACCCGCCTCACCGACACCACCCGCGAGCTGCTCGGCGAGGTCGCCCGCATCCTCGGCCACGACCCGCAGCGCAGCACCCCGGAGGAGCTCGCGCTCGCCACCGGCACCGCCTCGCGCTTCATCGCGGCGACGCTGCGCACCACGGCGAACCCGTCGATGCTCTCCGCCGGCTACAAGGCCAACGTCATCCCGGACACCGCGGAGGCGACCATCGACGTCCGCGTGCTCCCCGGCGAGGAGGACGCCGTCCTCGAGCGCCTGAAGGTCCTCGCGGGCGAGCACGTCGAGATCATGGTCCAGCACCGCGACATCGGACTCGAGGTGCCTTTCGCCGGCCCGCTCGTGGAGAGCATGGCGGCCTCCCTCCGCCGCTTCGACCCCGAGGCGGAGGTGCTGCCGTACCTCCTGTCCGGGGGCACCGACAACAAGGCTCTCTCGACGATCGGCATCACCGGCTACGGCTTCGCGCCGTTGCAGCTGCCGGGCTCGCTCGACTTCCCGGCGCTGTTCCACGGGGTCGATGAGCGGGTTCCGCTCGACGCACTAGTGTTTGGCAGGAAGGTCCTGACCGATCTCCTCCTGCGATCCTGATGGTCAGATCGACGACCACCACCGACCGCCTGCTGGCCGACGACGCCCCAGCCCTCCTCGAAAGTGACGCATGGGCCTGCTCGAAGCGCTGATCCTCGGACTCGTCCAGGGTCTGACGGAATTCCTCCCCATCTCCTCCAGCGCCCACCTCCGGATCGTGAGCGAGCTGCTCCCCGGACTGGACGGCAAGGACACCGGCGCGGCGTTCACCGCCATCACGCAGCTGGGCACCGAGACCGCGGTCATCATCTACTTCTGGCGCGACATCGTGAAGATCGTGTCGAGCTGGTGCCGCTCGCTGGTCGGCAAGGTCCCGCGCACCGACGCGAACGCTCGGATGGGCTGGCTGATCATCATCGGCAGCCTCCCGATCATCGTGCTCGGCCTGCTCTTCCAGGACCAGATCGAGACCACTCTCCGCTCGCTCTGGGTCGTCGCCACCACGCTCATCGTCTTCGGCATCCTGCTCGGCGTCGCCGACGCCGTGGGCGCGAAGAAGCGCCGGCTGCGCGACCTGAACGGCCGCGACGGCCTCATCTTCGGTGGCGCGCAGGCGCTCGCCCTCGTCCCCGGCGTCTCGCGCTCCGGCGGCACGATCACTGCCGGCCTCTTCATGGGCTACGAGCGGAAGGCGGCCGCGCGCTACTCCTTCCTGCTCGCGATCCCCGCGGTGTTCGGCAGCGGGCTCTACCAGCTGTACAAGAGCATCAGCGACCCCGAGATCCTGCCCAACCAGATCCAGGTCGGCGGGCTCGAGACCCTCGTCGCGACGATCGTGGCCTTCGTCGTCGGCTTCGTCGTGATCGCCTTCTTCATGAGCTACATCTCGCGCCGCAGCTTCCTGCCGTTCGTGATCTACCGCATCGTCCTCGGCGTCGTCCTCATGGTCGCGCTGAGCACGGGCCTCCTCGCCGCGTAGATGCGCACCTGGAACGCGCCGGTCGTCCCGGCCCTGCCCGGTCGCGGACCCGTGCCCGCCGTGCACGACACCGCCACGGGCGCGCCCGTCGAGCTCGTCGCCGCGGACGGCACCGCGCGCCTCTACGTCTGCGGCATCACGCCGTACGACGCGACGCACCTCGGCCACGCCTCGACCTACCTCGCCTTCGACACGGTGCAGCGGCTCTGGCGAGACGCGGGGTACTCGGTGCTCTACGCGCAGAACGTGACCGACGTCGACGACCCGCTGCTCGAGCGGGCGACGCGGGACGGAGTCGACTGGCGCGACCTCGCCGAGGAGCAGGTCGAGCTGTTCCGCGGCGACATGACCGCGCTGCGGATCCTGCCGCCGGACCACTACGACGGGGTCACCGAGACGATCGCGCCGATCGCGGAGGCGGTCGCCCGCCTCGAGAGCGCCGGCATCGCCTACCGCGTCGCCACTCCCGAGGCCGCCGTCGACGGTGGCGAGGACCTCTACTACGACATCGCCGCCGGCGAGAGCGACGTCTGGCGCCTGGGCAGCGAGAGCAACCTCGACGCCGCGACGATGGCGGACCTCTTCGCGCAGCGCGGGGGAGACCCCGACCGCGCCGGCAAGCGCGACCCGCTCGACCCGCTGCTCTGGCGCGCCGAGCGCGACGGCGAGCCCGCCTGGGACGCCGCCGTCGGCCGCGGCCGCCCGGGCTGGCACATCGAGTGCTCGGTGATCGCGCTCGACCGCCTCGGCCCGGAGTTCACGCTGCAGGGCGGCGGGAGCGACCTGGTCTTCCCGCACCACGAGTTCAGCGCGGCGCACGCGGCGTCGCTGTCGGGCCGTCCGCTCGCCCGGGCCTACGCGCACGCCGGCATGGTGGCGTATCAGGGCGAGAAGATGAGCAAGTCGCTCGGCAACCTCGTCCTCGTGTCGCGGCTGCGGGCGCAGGGGACGGATCCGCGCGCGATCCGCCTGGCGCTGCTGGCGCACCACTACCGCTCCGACTGGGAGTGGCTGCCCGAGGACCTGCCCGCCGCCGAGGAGCGCCTCGTGCGGTGGGAGGCGTCGCTCGCCACGAGCGGGCCGGCGTCGGCCGCGGACGTGCTCGAGCGCCTGCGCGCCGTGCTCGCGGTGGACCTCGACACCCCGGGCGCCCTCGCGGTGCTCGACGCGGCGACGGCGGACGGCGTCGACGACCCCGAGCTCCTGCGCGACGCGATCGACGCGCTGCTCGGCGTCCGCCTGGGCTGAGCCTGCGGCCGGCCTGCGGGCGGCGCCGGATCTCGATACGCCCGCTGCGCGGGCTAGTCGATCAGCATGAAGAGGATCCGCTGTGGGGGCTGCTCGATCAGCATGATGCGGACCCGCTGCGCGGGCTGTAGTGCCACCCATGCTGGTCGAGTAGCCGCCGCAGGCGGCGTATCGAGACCCGGCCTGCGGGAGACGGTGGATCTCGATACGCCCGCTGCGCGGGCTACTCGATCAGTATGAAGCGGATCCGTGCCACCCATGCTGGTCGAGTAGCCGCCGCAGGCGGCGTATCGAGACCCGGCCTACAGGAGACGGTGGATCTCGATACGCCCGCTGCGCGGGCTGCTCGATCAGCATGAAGCGGATCCGTGCCACCCATGCTGGTCGAGTAGCCGCCGCAGGCGGCGTATCGAGACCGGGCCGCCGAACGGCTACGGGCGCCAGGGCTCCTCGCCGGAGCGGCCGTCGCCGCGGCGGCGGAGGTAGCGCTCGAACTCCTGGGCGATGGCCTCGCCGCTCGCCTCGGGGGAGTCGACGGTGTCTCGCGCCTGCTCGAGCTGGGCGATGTAGGCCGCCATCTCCTCGTCGTCGAGGGCGAGGGCGTCGATGCCGCGCTCCCACTCGCCGGCCTCCTCGACCAGATCGCCGCGGGGGATCGCCAGTCCGACGACCTCCTCGAGCTTCTCGAGGAGCGCGAGCATCGCCTTGGGCGACGGCGCGTTGTGCACGTAGTGCGGCACGGAGGCCCAGAGCGAGACGGCCGGGATGCCGACCTTCTGCGCGGCCTCGCCGATGACGCTGAGGATGCCGACCGGCCCCTCGTAGGTGGAGCGCTCGAGCTCGAACTGGGCGCGCATCTCCGCGTTCTCGCTCGAGGCGAAGAGCGAGATCGGCCGGGTGTGCGGCACGTCGGCGAGCATCGCGCCGAGGAAGACGACGGCGGAGATGTCGATCGCGAGCATGGCGTCGACGACCTCCGACGCGAAGCTCTTCCAGCTGCGCGAGGGCTCGGTGCCGATCATCACGTAGAGGGCGCTCTCCGCGTCCACCGAGGTGTCGGCCTGGCCGAAGATCTGGGTGCCGGGCCAGGAGAGGCTGCGGCGGCCGTCCTCGCCGATCGAGAGCATCGGGCGGGTGTACTGGAAGTCGTAGTACTGCTCGGCGTCCACCGAGAAGAGGGGCACGAACTCGCCCGCGTCCTTCACCAGGCGCACCGCTCCGCTGGCCGCGTCGCCCGCGTCGTTCCAGCCCTCGAAGGCGACGACGAGGACGTTCCCCTTGATCACGTTCATAGGCGAGGTCTCCGTGTTCGGCTCGATGTCCGGGGAGCGCTGCGTGCGCGGAACCCGTTCGTCAAGGATAGGACCCGGCCCCGGACCCCTCCGTCCGGCCCGCGTCTTTCCGCTGTGCGCGTACGGTCGGCCCGATCGGGGCTGCCGGTACGATGGTCGCTCGTGACTTCCGACACCTCCCTCCCCGTGTCCCGGCCGCAGCCCCCGCTCCCGGAGGGCGCCCCCGCCGCGGTCCTGTGGGACATGGACGGCACGCTCGTCGACACGGAGCCCTACTGGATGGCGTCCGAGCACGCGCTGGTCGCCTCCTTCGGCGGCGTCTGGACGCACGAGGACGCGATGAGCCTGGTCGGCTCCGGTCTCCCCGCCTCCGCCCGCATCCTGCAGGGCAAGGGCGTCGACCTCTCCATCGAGGCGATCATCGACCGGATGACCGACGAGGTCGTCGCGCAGCTCGCCGAGAGCATCCCGTGGCGCCCCGGCGCGCTCGAGCTGCTCGCCGCCGTCCGCGAGGCGGGCGTGCCGCAGGCGCTCGTCACGATGTCGATCGGCCGGATGGCGTACGCCGTCGTCGACCGCCTCCCGTTCCCCGCCTTCGCCACCGTCGTCAGCGGCGACATGGTCGAGCAGAGCAAGCCGCACCCCGAGGCCTACCTCCTCGCCGCGCGCACCCTGGGCGTCGAGGTGGACGCCTGCGTCGCCATCGAGGACTCCCACGCCGGTCTCGCCTCCGCGGTCGCCTCGGGCGCTGCGGCGATCGGCGTGCCGCACCAGCTCGAGCTCGACGCCGACGCCCCCTATTCCCTCTGGCCCACCCTCGCGGGCCGAACCGTCGCGGACCTCGCGCTGGTGTCCTCCGAGCACCGCTCCCGCGCGCTCACGACCGAGACGGAGGCCCGCCGATGACCGGTGAGGCACTGCAGCATTCCGGACCCTTCCGCGCGGGCGACCGCGTGCAGCTGACCGGGCCGAAGGGGCGGATGAACACCATCACCCTCGTCCCGGGCAAGGTCTTCCACACCCACCGCGGCGGGATCGAGCACGACACGGTCATCGGGCTGCCCGACGGCTCCGTCGTCGTCAACACCGTCGGCGTCGAGCACCTCGCCCTCCGCCCGCTGCTCGCCGACTTCGTGATGTCGATGCCGCGCGGAGCGGCGATCGTCTACCCGAAGGACGCCGCGCAGATCCTCGCGCTCGCGGACGTCTTCCCCGGCGCCCGCGTCGTCGAGGCCGGCGTCGGCTCCGGGGCGCTCTCGCTCTGGCTGCTGCGCGCGATCGGCCCGGGCGGCCGGCTCTCCTCCTTCGAGCGCCGCGAGGAGTTCGCGGATGTGGCCCGCGCCAACATCGAGGCCTTCCTCGGCTACACGCCCGACAACTGGAGCGTCACCGTCGGCGACCTCGTCGAGGAGCTGCCCGGCGCCGTCGCCCCCGGCGAGGCCGACCGCGTCGTCCTCGACATGCTCGCGCCCTGGGAGTGCCTCGACGTCGCCGCCGACGCGCTCACGCCCGGCGGCGTCCTGCTCTGCTACGTCGCGACCGTCACCCAGCTCTCGCGCGTCGCGGAGGGTATCCGGGCCTCGGGCCTGTTCACCAACCCGGCGTCGAACGAGACCATGGTCCGCGGCTGGCACGTCGAGGGTCTCGCCGTCCGCCCCGACCACCGGATGATCGGCCACACCGGCTTCCTGATCACCGCCCGTCGCCTCGCGCCGGGTGCGGTCCTGCCGGAGCTCAAGCGCCGCCCGTCCAAGACGGACTTCAGCGACGAGGACGTCGAGGCCTGGACTCCCGGCGCGCTCGGGGAGCGGGCCGTCAGCCCGAAGAGCCTGCGCAAGCGGGTGCGGGAGTCGGCCACCAGCGCCGAGCTGTCGCGGGCGCGGGGCTTCGGCGAGGCCGACGCGGACGGCGACGGCGGTGCCGCGCCCGGCTCCGGCGACGACGAGGGCATCGTCTAAGCTGATCCCGGCTTTCCGGTCCCCGGACCGATCCGCCGTCCCGATCGTCTCGCACTCGGGCCCCACCACTCCCACTTCGTGAAACGAGGACCCGTGCGCAGGACCACCGCGCTCATCGCCGGCATCGGCATCGTCGCCGCCCTGACCGGATGCTCCGCGTCCTCGTCGAAGGCCGACTGCGACGCCCCCTACTCGTCCGGCGCCTCGTCGTCGGCCGTGAAGGCGACCGGCGACTTCGGCGAGCAGCCCGACGTGACGGTGCCCTCGCCGCTGAAGGCGGACGGCACCCAGGTCAGCACGCTGATCGAGGGCTCCGGCGACCCGCTCGAGAAGGGCCAGCTCGTCACGATCGACTACACGCTGGTCAACGGCGCCGACGGCTCGGTCCTCGAGGCCTCGCCCTACGACGGAGCGAGCACGGCCACCTTCACGGTGGGCGGCGCCGGGCTCGTCGGCCTCAACCAGGGTCTGCTCTGCAGCCAGGTCGGCTCACGCGTCGCGATCGCGATCGCCCCGGAGGACGGCTTCGGCGACTCCTCCGCCCAGCTCGGCATCTCGGCCGACGACACCCTCGTGCTCGTCGCGGACATCGAGAAGGCCTCCCTCGCCCGCGCGAACGGCGAGGCCCAGCCCGTGCCGAACGGCTTCCCCGCCGTGACGCTGGACCCCGACGGCGTCCCCGGTCTGGCCAAGCCCTCGGGCGATGCGCCCACGACGCTCGAGATCGCCCAGCTCAAGAAGGGCGACGGCGCCGTCGTCGAGGACGGCGACACCGTCGTCGTGCAGTACACCGGCTGGATCTGGGCCGACGGCAAGATCTTCGACTCCAGCTGGCAGAAGGGCGCCCCGGCGACCTTCGTCGCGACCGAGGGCCAGGGCGGCGTCATCGCCGGCTTCGCGAAGGCCCTGATCGGCCAGCCGGTCGGCTCCCAGGTCATCGCGATCATCCCGCCCGACGAGGGCTACGGCGACAACCCGCCGCAGGGCGGCCAGATCGCCGCCGACTCCACGCTCGTCTTCGTCGCCGACGTCCTCGCGATCGACTGAGCGCGCTGCTCAGTCCTCGCTGATCGGGCAGCCCGCTGTGGGGGCCCATCGAGATCCCCTTCTACCCGGAGCCGGGCCTGCAGGCGCGGCCTTCTGACGGAGGCGGGGTCTCGATACGCCCCTGCGGGGCTACTCGACCAGCATGGTCGGGGTGTGGCTCTCCTCTGCTGATCGAGTAGCCCGCGGAGCGGGCGTATCGAGATCCGGCGCTGTCAGGGCTGAGGGCGTGGGGTCTCGATACGCCCCTGCGGGGCTGCTCGACCAGCGTGGTCGGGGTGTGGCTCTCCTCCGCTGATCGAGTAGCCCGCGGAGCGGGCGTATCGAGATCCGGCGCTGTCAGGGCTGAGGGCGTGAGGTCTCGATACGCCCCTGCGGGGCTGCTCGACCAGCATGGTCGGGGTGTGGCTCTCCTCTGCTGATCGAGTAGCCCGCGGAGCGGGCGTATCGAGATCCGGCGCTGTCAGGACTGAGGGCGTGGGTCTCGATACGCCCCCGCGGGGCTGCTCGACCAGCATGCTTGCGCGCGGGCAGCCCGCCAGTCCGCAAGGCATGTATGGGCACGTCGGCGGCGGCGGGGCCCGGCCCTAGACTGGAGGGCGTGCCCGCCGACGCTTCGACCTCGAGCCGCATCCCGGCCGAGGAGCGTCTGTTCAACCTGGTGCTGGCGCTCGTGGCTGCCGAGAACGGGCTGACGAAGGCCGACGTGCTCTCCACGGTGCAGGGCTATCGGCAGCGGTCCGACCCGGGAGACCGCGCCTCTCTCGAGCGGCAGTTCGAGCGCGACAAGGACGATCTGCGCGAGCTCGGCATCCCGATCGAGACGGTCGACGCGCCCGGCGACCCGGGCAACACCCAGACGGTCCGCTACCGGATCGCCAAGCGCAGCTACGACCTCCCCGCCGACCTCTCCTTCGACCAGGAGGAGATGGCGCTGCTGCGCCTCGCCGGCGCGGTCTGGCGCGAGGGCACGCTCTCCGCGGAGTCGCGCCGCGCCCTGATCAAGCTGCGCTCGCTCGGCGTCGACTCGGTCGACCCGGTGATCGGCATCAGCCCCTCGATCCGGGTGCGCGAGGCCTCCTTCGAGCCGCTCAACGCGGCGCTCGACCGCGGGCAGGTCGTCCGCTTCCCCTACCTCAAGCCCGGCGGCGACGAGCCGCGGACGCGCACCGTCCGGCCGCGCGCGCTCGTCAACCACCAGGGCCGCTGGCACCTGCACGGCTGGGACGAGACCGCCGAGGGCACCCGCACCTTCCTCCTCTCCCGCATCGTCGGACCCGTCGCGACCACCGGTCGCACCGCCCCGGCCGAGCCGGGCGACCACGCCGCCACCGCCCTCGCCCAGCTCGACGAGATCCTCGCCCGCAGCACCGCCCTCCTCCAGGTCGCGCCCGACTCCGACGCGGCACTCCGGCTCGGCGTGCGCGCCGAGGCGGCGGGGGAGGGCGCGGACCTGCTGCGCCTGCACTTCACCGACGCCGACGTCCTCGCGGACGAGCTCGCCGGCTACGGACCCGAGGTCGTCGTCCTCGAGCCGGAGCCGCTGCGCCGCAAGGTCGTCGACCGCCTGCGCCGCACCTTCAGCGACCACTCCTCCGGCGACCACGCCGCCACCGAGCACGGGGGAGCCGCCCGTGGCTAGGCCCCGCTCGCTCCAGGCGCGGGACCGCCTCGCCGTCCTGCTGTCGCTCGTCCCGTACCTCCTCGACCGCGGCCGGGTGAGCGTGTCCGAGGTCGCCGCGCACTTCGAGATCGCCGAGGAGGAGGTCCGCCGCGCCGTCCGCCTGATCGCCGTCTCCGGCATCCCCGGCGAGACCTCGCAGTACCAGTCCAACGACCTCTTCGACATCAGCTGGGACGACTTCGAGGAGAACGACCACATCGTCCTCACCCAGCAGGTCGCCATCGACGACTCGCCGCGCTTCTCGGCGCGCGAGGCCGCGGCGCTCATCGCCGGGATGCAGTACCTGGCCGCCCTGCCCGAGAACCAGGGCAACGACCGCATCGCCTCGCTGATGGGCAAGCTCGCCCGCGGCGCCTCCTCGGCACCGACCGCCGTCGCGGTCGCCCGGGGCGTCGGCGCCGACGCCTCGCTCGCCACGATCCGCACCTCGCTCGCGAGCGGCACGCAGCTCGCCTTCGATTACCGCAGCGCCCGCGGCGAGACGGAGTCGCGGCTCGTCGACCCGTTCCTGCTGGAGTCGGTCGACCGCGACTGGTACCTGCGCGGCTGGGACCACCTCCGCGAGGGCGTCCGCACCTTCCGCGTGGACCGGATGCGCGCGCTCACCGACACCGGGACGCCGATCGTCCGCCGCCGCAACGAGGTCACGCTGCCCGACCGGCTGTTCGAGGCGTCCGCCTCCGACCTCCTGATCGACCTCCGGGTCGCCCCGGGCTCGGTCGCGCTGCTGGGCGACTACGCCGCGGACGCCGAGTTCCCGTCGGTTCCCGCCGGAGACGAGGGCGCGGGAGTGCTCGTCCGGATCCGCGTCGCGCACCTCGCCGGTCTCACCCGCCTGGTCGCCTCGCTGCCCGGGCTCGTGACCGTCGTCGCCCCCGAGGCGGCGCGCACCGCCGTCGCCGAGTGGACCCGCGCCGCGCTGACGGCCAACGGAGAGGAGACCCCGTGACCTGGTGGTCCTGGATCCTGATCTGGCTCGCCCTCGCGATCGCCGCCCTGGCGGTGCTCGTGCTGTTCGGGCTGTCCTACTGGCGGAAGGGCCGGCTGCTGCTCGGCCAGCTGGAGGAGATCACCGCGAAGCTCGACGCCCTGCAGGTGCCGGAGCCCGCCGAGGCGTCGACCCGGCCGCCGTCCTCGCTCTTCGCCGATCGCGACGAGGTCCGCCGCGGTCACGAGTCCCGCCGGGACGCCCGCCGGGAGAGGACCGAGGATCGCCGGTCACTCCGGGTCGAACGGGGTAGGCTCCTGGTACACCGCAACCGACAAGTGAAGTGAGACTGCAATGTTCGCTGGCCTCCAGGGGTGGCACCTCCTCATCATCCTCGCCGTCATCCTCCTCCTCTTCGGTGCGCCCAAGCTTCCTCAGCTCGCGCGCAGCGTCGGGCAGTCGATGCGCATCTTCAAGAGCGAGGTCAAGACCATGAAGGACGAGGACGGGACCGAGCGCAAGGACGCGACGGACTCGACCACGGCTTCGGGCTCGACCACCGCCACGGGTACGACCACCGGCACCGGCACGACGCTGCCGCCCGAGTCCCCGCTCAAGTAATGACCTCCGTGGCAGCGAAGAAGCCACGGACGAAGCGAGCGGGGAAGAACCCCGAGGGACGCATGTCCCTCGGGTCCCACCTGATCGAGCTTCGCAACCGGCTCTTCATCGCGGCGATCGCGATCGCGGTCTGCTGCGTCGCCGGCTGGTTCCTCTCGGACTGGGTGCTCGAGGCCCTCAAGGCCCCGATCGCCGAGGTCGCCCGCGATCAGAACAAGACCGCGGTGCTCAACTTCGAGACGATCACCGGCGCGTTCGACCTCAAGCTCCAGATCGCGATGACCATCGGCATCGTGATCGCGAGCCCGGTCTGGCTGTTCCAGATCTGGGCGTTCCTCGTCCCCGGTCTGACCGGCAAGGAGGTCCGCTACGGCCTGGGCTTCATCCTCACCGCGATCCCGCTGTTCTTCGCGGGGTGCGCCTCGGGCTGGTTCGTCTTCCCGCACATCGTCGAGCTGCTGACGAGCTTCACCGGCTCGGACGCGGCGAGCGTGCTGAGCGCGAAGACGTACTACGACTTCGTGCTCAAGCTCGTGCTGGTCGTCGGCATCGCCTTCGTGCTGCCGGTCTTCCTGGTGCTGCTGAACTTCGTCGGCATCCTGCCCGGCTCGCTGATGATCAAGTCGTGGCGCGTCGCCATCATGGTGATCGTGCTCTTCACGGCCATCGCCACCCCGGCGGCGGACCCGATCTCGATGTTCCTGCTGGCGATCCCGATCACGATCCTGTTCTTCGCCGCCTGCGGCATCGCGCTCCTGCACGACAGGCGCGTCGCCAAGCGGCAGATCGTCTTCGACGGCAGCCCCTCCGACCTGCCGGCGTGACCGGCGCCACTCCCGCCGAGCGCTTCGCGGCGTTCCGCACACGACAGGGCCACGCGAGGGTCGAGGCGTTCCGCTCGACCCTCGCGTTCGACCTCGACCCCTTCCAGTACGAGGCCTGCAGCGCGCTCGACGACGGGCGGAGCGTCCTCGTCGCCGCACCGACCGGCGCCGGCAAGACGGCAGTGGCCGAATTCGCCATCCACCTGGCGATGCAGGACCCGAACGCCAAGGTCTTCTACACGACGCCGATGAAGGCGCTCAGCAACCAGAAGTTCCAGGAGTTCGTCGAGGACTACGGAGCGTCCGAGGTCGGCCTGCTCACCGGCGACTCGAACGTCAATGCGCGCGCCCGGATCGTCGTGATGACGACCGAGGTGCTCCGCAACATGCTCTATGCGGACTCCGACCTGCTCCGCGACCTCGCCTACGTCGTGATGGACGAGGTGCACTACCTCGCCGACCGCTTCCGCGGCGCGGTGTGGGAGGAGGTCATCATCCACCTCCCGCAGTCGGTCCGGCTGGTGTCGCTCAGCGCGACCGTGTCGAACGCCGAGGAGTTCGGCGACTGGCTGCAGACCGTCCGCGGCGAGACCGAGGTCATCGTCTCGGAGGAGCGGCCGGTGCCGCTCGACCAGCACGTCCTCGTCGGCGGCAAGCTGCTCGACCTCTTCGACTCGTCCGGGCGCGCGGCGACCAACCGCGTGAATCCCGAGCTCGCGCGCCTCGCGCAGGGCGGCACCCGCGTCGAGCGCGGCGGTCGCGGCTCCGGTCGCGGCCGGGGTGGCGGCGGCGGTCGCTTCCACGAGACGCGCACCGAGGACCTCGTCCCGCGCTCCGAGGTGGTCGAGATCCTGCGCGGCAAGAACCTGCTGCCGGCCATCTTCTTCGTCTTCAGCCGGAACGGCTGCGACCAGGCCGTCCGCCAGGTGCTGCGCTCGGGCGTCCGGCTCACCGAGCGGCACGAGCGCGACGAGATCCGCGCGATCGTCGAGGAGCGCTGCCGGACGATCCGCGACGAGGACCTCGCGGTCCTCGGCTACTGGGAGTGGCTCGACGGGCTGCAGCGCGGCGTCGCCGCGCACCACGCCGGCATGCTGCCCGCGTTCAAGGAGGTCGTCGAGGAGCTGTTCCTCCGCCGCCTGGTCCGCGTGGTCTTCGCCACCGAGACGCTCGCGCTCGGCATCAACATGCCCGCCCGCACCGTCGTGCTCGAGAAGCTCGAGAAGTTCAACGGCGAGTCCCGGGTGCCGATCACGCCGGGCGAGTACACCCAGCTGACCGGTCGCGCCGGCCGCCGCGGGATCGACGTCGAGGGCCACTCGGTGATCCAGTGGCGCGGCGGGATGAACCCGCAGGCCGTCGCTTCGCTCGCCTCGCGCCGCACCTACCCGCTCAACTCCTCCTTCCGCCCCAGCTACAACATGGCGGCCAACCTGATCGACCAGTTCGGCCGGGCGCGCACGCGCGAGATCCTCGAGTCCTCGTTCGCGCAGTTCCAGGCGGACCGCTCCGTCGTCGACCTGGCACGCCGGGTCCGGCAGCAGGAGTCGTCGCTCGAGGGCTACGTCACCGCGATGCAGTGCCACCTCGGCGACTTCGAGCAGTACGCCGCGATCCGCCGCGAGATCGGCGAGCTGGAGCGCCGCGGCGCCGTCCGCGGCGAGTCCGCGTCGCACAGCGAGCGCGAGAAGCGGCAGGGGCAGCTCAGCGATCTGCGCCGCCGGATGAAGGCGCACCCCTGTCACGCCTGCTCGGATCGCGAGCAGCACGCCCGCTGGGCGGAGCGCTGGTGGAAGCTGCGCAAGGAGACCGACGAGATCGAGCGGCAGATCCGCTCGCGCACCGGCGCCGTCGCCCGCATCTTCGACCGGATCACGGACGTGCTGAGGGAGCTCGGCTACTTCCGGCTCGACGAGGCCGGCGAGCTGTCCCTCACCCCGAACGGCCGGACGCTCAAGCGCATCTACGGCGACCGCGACCTGCTCGTGGCCGAGTGCCTGCGCAAGCAGGCTTGGACCGAGCTCGACCCGGCCGGTCTCGCCGCGATGGCGTGCTGCCTGGTCTTCGAGCCCCGCCGCGAGGAGGGCACCCTCGGCGAGAAGCACCTCCCGCGCGGCACCTTCCCCGAGGCGCTCGAGAAGACGCAGCTGCTGTGGGCGAAGCTCGACGACGTCGAGCGCGACCACCGGCTCCCGGGCAGCAACCCGATCTCCACCAGCCTGGCGCTGCCGATGAACATGTGGGCGCGCGGGATGCCGCTCGACGCGGTCCTCCGCGAGTCCGACATGGCCGCCGGCGACTTCGTCCGCTGGGCGAAGCAGACGATCGACCTGCTCGACCAGCTCTCGCTCGTCGCGGAGGGCAAGGTCGGGCGCGCCGCGCGCGCCGCGCTCGAGCTCGTCCGGCACGGCATCGTCGCCTACTCGACGGTCGCATGAGGGCGGTGATCTCGGCGCCCACCGGGCGCACGGCACCGCTGTGGCTGGCGATCCCGCTCGCGGCCCTCGGCGGGGCGACCCTCGACCGCGGCTTCCCCGACTCCGACGTCTGGCCGCTCGCGATCGTCGGCACCGCTGCGATCCTGTTCGCGCTGGCCGGCCGCGGCTTCTGGAGCGGTGCGCTGGTGGGCCTGGTCGGCGGTGCGGTCTTCTGGGGTGTGCACATCCAGTGGCTGACGCTCTACCTCGGCCTCGTGCCGTGGGCGGCGCTGGCCGGGCTGCAGGCGATCTTCTTCGCGCTCTCCTCCGGCCTGACGGCGATGCTGCTGATGCGGGGGCAGCGGGTCTGGACCGGGCCGCTCGGCCGGATGATCGGGCTGCCCGCGCTGGTCGCCGCGCTCTGGGTGGGCCGCGAGACGATCACGATCCAGTGGCCGTACGGCGGGTTCGCCTGGGGGCGGCTCGCGCTCTCGCAGTCGATGGGCCCGCTCGCCGATCTGGCGGCCTGGGTCGGCTTCTCGGGCCTGAGCTTCGTGGTGGCGTTCCTCGCGGCGACGCTGGCGCAGGCGGTGCGGACGACCTCGGTGCCGGCCTCGGGCCGCACGGCCGTCGTCGCCGGCTTCTCGATCGTCGCGCTCGTCTTCCCGGCCTGGCCCGCGCCGACCGAGGGGACGACGCGGATCGCCGCGGTGCAGGGCGACTCCGACGCGGGACTGTTCTCGCAGAGCTACCGCGGGCAGATCCTCGAGGACCACACCTCCGCGACGCTGCCGATCATCGACGAGGACGTCGACATGGTGGTCTGGCCGGAGAACGGCGTCGACGTCGACCCGACGCGGAACGCGCAGTCCGCCGCCGTCCTCGACTACCTCAGCAGCCGGATGGACGCGCCCTTCATCGTCGGGACGATCACGAACCCCTCCGACGACGTCTTCTACAACAGCTCGCTGCTCTGGAAGGCGGGGGCGGGCGCGACCCAGATCTACGACAAGGTGCACCCGGTGCCGTTCGCCGAGTACATGCCGGACCGCGCCTTCTGGCGGATGTTCGCGCCCGACCTCGTGGACCTGGTCAGCCGCGACTACTCGATCGGCACCCGCTCGAACGTCTTCGACATCAACGGGATCCTGGCGGGCATCGCGATCTGCTTCGACATCTCGGACGACTCGCTGACCAACGCCATGGTCGACGGCGGGGCACAGCTGGTGCTCGCGCAGACCAACAACGCCGACTTCGGGCGGACGGACGAGAGCGTCCAGCAGCTGGCGATCGCGCGGCTGCGGGCGATCGAGACGGGCCGCAGCGTGGTCAACATCTCGACGGTCGGCACGAGCGCGATCATCGCGCCGGACGGCTCGACGCTCGACTCGCTGGAGTGGTTCGAGCCGGGTGCGATGGTGGACGAGGTGCCGCTCGCCTCGGTCACGACCCCGGCGCTGGTCTGGGCGCGCAACCTCGGCTGGTACTTCCTCGCCGCGAGCCTGATCGGGCTGGTGTCGTTCGTGCTGCGGACGCGCACGCCGCGGCGTCGGCGCTAGCGCGCGAACCGCGTCCGGGCACGAAGAAGGGTCCGCCGGCCGGCGAGGACGCCGGCCGAGCAGGACCCTGGGGCGCTAAGCGCCGATCTTGTGCTCTCCGCGACGGGCGCGGAGGTAGGCGAGGCGCTCCTCGAGCAGCTCCTCGAGTTCCGCACGGGTGCGGCGCTCCAGCAGCATGTCCCAGTGGGTGCGCGGTGCCTTCTGCTCGCCCCGGTCGACGACGACGGGCTTCGAATCCACCAGCAGCACGGCCTCGTGGCCGCAGTTGCGGCACTCCCAGGTCTCGGGCGCTTCGGCGTCGGCCGAGAACACCATGTCAGTGTCGTGGCCGCAATCCGAGCAGTGGTACGTGAACGTCGATCGCGGTGAGAAGACGACGCCTTCTTCGCTCTGCAGGCTCTGTGAGCCGAGCCTCATCCCGCGCAAGCTTCGATCTGCCATTGTGTGGTCTCCTCTCGCTGTGCTCCGACAAGTGTCGACCGCGGACCTGGGGGTGGTCCGGAGAGGCCCCCGTTTGCCAGAGGATCGTCAGGTGAGCGGGGCTTTTCCGGTGCGCTCCGGGCAGTCGTCGCCGCGGTCCGGAATCCCGTCCACGGCGAGGCGGGCGAGGTCGGTCCGGTCGGTCACGAGGCCGTCGACGCCGAGGTCGAGGAGGGCGCGCATCCGTCGGGGATCGTTGATCGTCCAGAGGTGGATCTCGGCGCCGGTGGTGCGCAGCCGGGCGAGGATCCGGGGCGCGGTGACCTGCAGTCCGGCTGCGCGCTCGGGGACCTGGAGGGCGTCGATGCCGCGGAGCGCCCGCCGGACGAGGGCCGGAGACCCGAGGTGCGCGCCGACGAGGGCGGCGACGAAGCGGGGAGCGGAGGCGGAGGTCGCGACCCCCGGGAGCCGTCGCACGGCCGCGCGGCGCCGCGACTCCGAGAAGGAGGTGATCAGCACGCGGTCCCGCGCACCCGCGGCGCGGACCGCCTCGACCACCGGGACGACGGCCGTCCTCGCCTTGACGTCGATGTTGAAGCGGGCGTGCGGGAGCAGGCGGAGCGCCTCGGCGAGGGGGAGCAGCCTCTCCCCGGAGGGCAGGACGAGATCGGCCAGCTCCTCCCAGCGGGTGGTCTCGATCCGATGGCGGACACCGCGCTCGTCCGCGACCTCCTCGTCGTGCACGAGCACCGCGACGCCGTCGAGCGAGGCGCGGACGTCGGTCTCGAGCAGGTCCGCGCCCGCGGCGAGGGCGCGCTCGAAGGACTCCAGCGTGTTCCCCTCACCGCCCGGCGCGAAGCCGCGGTGGGCGATGACCCGCGGCCGCCGTCCCGAGAGGAACGGCGGCCGCGAGGTCGTCATGGTACAGGCGTCCTAGAAGGACGGGGCCGGGGGAGTCATTCCCGAGCCGTCCTGCTCGCGCTTCGGACGGGTCGGGGAGTTCTTGCCGAACGCCTGGCCCATGCCCTTGAGCGCCTCCGTGAGCTCGCTCGGCACGATCCAGAGCTTGTTGGCGCTGCCCTCGGCGATCTTGGGCAGCATCTGCAGGTACTCGTAGGCGAGCAGCTCGTTGTCCGGGCGGCCCTCGTGGATGGCGGAGAAGACGGTGGTGATGGCCTTCGCCTCACCCTCGGCGCGGAGCACCGCGGCCTTGGCGTCACCCTCGGCCGCGAGGATCGCCGCCTGGCGGTGTCCCTCGGCGTTCAGGATCTGCGACTGCTTGGTGCCCTCGGCGGTGAGGATCACCGCGCGGCGGTCGCGCTCGGCGCGCATCTGCTTCTCCATCGAGTCCTGGATGGAGATCGGCGGGTCGATCGCCTTGAGCTCGACGCGTCCGACGCGGATGCCCCACTTGCCGGTGGCCTCGTCGAGGACGATGCGCAGCTGGCCGTTGATGTTGTCGCGGGAGGTCAGCGCCTCCTCGAGGTTGAGCCCGCCGACCACGTTGCGGAGCGTGGTGGTGGTGAGCTGCTCGACGGCACCGAGGTAGTTGGCGATCTCGTAGGTCGCGGCCCGGGCGTCGGTCACCTGGAAGTAGACGACCGTGTCGATCGAGACGACCAGGTTGTCCTCGGTGATGACGGGCTGCGGCGGGAAGGAGACGACCTGCTCGCGCAGATCGACGGACGGGCGGACCCGGTCGATGAACGGGATCACCAGGTTGAGGCCCGGGAGGAGGGTGCGGTGGTACTTGCCCAGGCGCTCGACGACCCCGGCTGTGGCCTGCGGGACGATGCGGATGGCCTTGAACAGCACCACCAGGGCGAAGAGCACGATGACCGCGATGATCACCGTGGTCACGACTGCTGCGGTGTTCACGAGGAGCTCCTTTCGGCGGGGACGACGACCGCGGTCGCGCCCTCGATGGCGGTGACGACGACACGTTCGCCGAGACCGAGCGGACGGGATTCGACGAGCGGGGACAGCTTGAGCGTCCACGTCTCGCCGTTGACGAGCTTCACCTGGCCGGGGCCGGGCCCGGCGATGACGACGCTGCCGGTGAGGCCGAGCAGCGCGTCGGCTCCGGTCGGCGTCGGATCGCCGCCGCGCTTGAGCAGCCGCAGCAGCGGGGGCCTGACCAGGAAGAGCAGCAGCACGGCGAGGACCGCGGCGACCGGGACCTGCACCCAGAACGGGGCGCCGACCAGTCCGGTCGCGAGGCCGCCGATGCTGCCGACCGCGAGCATCAGGAAGGTGAACTCGAGAGTGATCATCTCGACGATCACGAAGATCAGGATGAGGGCGATCCAGAGGATCCAGGCGTACTGAGTCACTGCGTCCATGCGGTGCTCCTTCCCCTTACGAGCACGGGAGTCAACGGTAGCAAGGGGGGCTGGGAGGGGAGTGGGCGGCGCGGGACCGGCGCCGGCGGCGGCGGCTTGGTAGGCTCCTGCGTCGGGCCGTGGGCCCGTCACCCGTGCCCGATCCGGCTCCTGCGCCGGCGTCCTGGAGGATCTCCTCGTGTCCAACCCCCTCGCTCCCGGCTCGCTCGACGGCAAGCGCGTCCTCGTCACCGGCTCCTCGCGCGGCATCGGCGCCGACACCGTCCGCTACTTCGCCGAGGCCGGCGCGAGCGTCGTCGTCAACTACCGCTCGAAGGCGCCGCGCGCGACGAAGCTCGTCGACCAGATCACCGCCGCGGGCGGCTCCGCCTTCGCCGTGGGCGCCGACCTCACCGACGACGAGTCGCGCACCGCGCTCTTCGCGGAGATCGAGGAGAAGCTCGGCGGGCTCGACGTCCTCGTGCTGAACGCCTCCGGCGGCATGGAGAGCAACATGGGAGAGGACTACGCGATGGTCCTCAACCGCGACTCGCAGGTCGCCACGCTCGAGGCGGCGCTGCCGCTGCTCGGCGAGGGCTCGCGCATCGTCTTCGTCACCAGCCACCAGGCGCACTTCATCCGGACCACGCCGACCATGCCGGAGTACGAGCCGGTCGCGCTGTCCAAGCGCGCGGGTGAGGACGCCCTCCGCGAGCGGATCCCGGCGCTGACCGAGCGCGGTGTCGAGTTCGTCGTCGTCTCCGGCGACATGATCGAGGGCACCATCACCGCGACGCTGCTCGAGCGCTCGAACCCCGGTGCGATCAGCTCGCGTCGCGAATCGGCGGGCAAGCTCTACAACGTCGGCGAGTTCGCGGCCGAGGTCGCCCTCGCGGCGGTCGAGCCGATCCCCGCCGAGAACACCCGCCTCGTCGGCGACACGGCCGACTTCGCCTGATTCCGGCGCCTGAGGGGCGCGTCCGGCGTTGCAGGGCGGAGCCTCATCGGGTTCGGCACCGCCCTGCGGGACCAGGACGTCCTGATGCTGTTCGCAGCGGCGGCCGCGGTGGATTGGTCGGGATCCCCGGGGCGGTCAGCGGGTCGCGGTCGTCCTCGGGTCGGTCACGAACCTGACCGCAGGGAGGCCGGCCAGCTCCGGCGACACGCAGGCGATGACCTCGGCGCAGTGGTCGACGGACCGCCGGCGCAGGAACGACCAGCACTTCAGCGAGGCGGGGCGGCGCTCCAGCGGCAGGTGCGCGGCGTCGACGAGGATCGCGGTGGGCGAGCGGTGCAGGATCCGGACCGGGACGTGGATGCTGCGGCCGTCGAGCATCCACTCCGAGACAGCCCGCAGCCGGCCGCGCTGCTGATCCACGCCGATGGTGAGGACGCTCCGGAAGTCCTCCGAGGCGGCTCCCATGCCGATCTGGAAGTCGCCGTCGGTGCCGTCGAGGAGGAAGGCGACGTCGAGTCCGCTCCGGTGACGGACGGCGAAGGTCGTGAGCGGGCGCGCGCTCCCGAGGGTCGACGCCGGGGCGCCGGTCTCGCGGGAGCGCTGCTGCGCGACGTCCAGGTCCATGGGGGCACTCGTTCCGTAGGTGCGCGTCATCCTCGACACGCCCTGCTGCGAGTCTAGAGGCGGGCGCCGTCGGCGGGCGGGAGTGTTCGTGCGTGATCGCAGGAGCGTCTCTCGGCGGGCGGACGGGGTTCCGTGGTGCGCGCATGGTGCAGGGGTGCTCTGCGGCAGATGTCCTCGCCGGGGTGGATCTCGATACGCCCGCTGCACGGGCTACTCGATCAGCATGAAAAGCGGGAGCGACGGGTGTTGTGCGGCACAGGTCCTTGCCGGGGTGGATCTCGATACGCCCGCTGCGCGGGCTACTCGATCAGCATGAGAGCGGGCGCGGCGGGTGTTGGGCGGCAGATGTCCTCGTCTTTGTGGATCTCCTTGTAAGAGACGCCCGCCCACATGCTGGTCGAGTGGCCCCGCAGGGGCGTATCGAGATCCACCTCCTCGTGAAGACGGTTGTCTTCTGCGGCCGATGCAAGGGCTGCCCGAGCAGCGCGGGGAGGGGGCGGGTGGTCAGCAGCAGGTGCAGGAGGGGCTGCTCTCAGCGGTGAGGGCGGCGACCGGCTGCTTGCAGGCGTCGCCGCGCCACGCCTCGAGGCACTCGCGGACGGCGAAGGCGGCGATGACGAGACCGGCGACCGGGTCTGCCCAGGTCCAGCCGAGGGTGCTGTTCAGCAGCAGGCCGACGAGGACGGCGGCGGAGAGGTAGGAGCAGAGCAGGGTCTGCTTCGAGTCGGCCACGGCGGAGGCGGAGCCGAGCTCCTGGCCGGTGCGGCGCTCGACCAGGGAGAAGGCCGGCATCACGAGCAGGCTCACCGCCGCGAGCACGATGCCGACGGGGGAGTGCTGCGCCTCCGAGAAGCCGAGCAGGGCGCGGACGGAGTCGACCGCGACGAAGCCCGCCAGGCCGAGGAAGGACAGGGCGATCACGCGAAGGGCCCTGCGCTCGCGGGCGTGCGGATCGCGGCCGGAGAACTGCCAGGCCACGGCGGCCGCCGAGAGCACCTCGACGACGGAGTCGAGGCCGAAGCCGACGAGCGCTGCGGAGGACGCGACCGTCCCGGCCGCGAGGGCGACGATCGCCTCGACGACGTTGTAGCCGATGGTCGCCGCGACGATCCAGCGGATGCGCCGCTGCAGGACGCGGCGGCGGGCCGGGGCGAGCGGGGCGCGGAGCGGGAGGGCGCTCATGCGCAGTGGCAGTCCGCGCCGGAGCAGCAGTCCGGGTCGACCACGAGGACCAGGCGCAGCAGGTCGTCGAGCGCGCCGGCCAGCCGGGTCTCCGCCAGTCGGTACCAGGTGTAGCGGCCGTCCTTGACGGCCTCGACGAGTCCGCAGCCGCGCAGGCAGGCGAGCTGGTTGGACATCACCTGCCGGGACACGCCGAGCGCGTCCGCCAGGTCGGAGGGGACGGCCGGCGCCTCGCGCAGCGCGAGCAGGATCCGCGCCCGGGTCTCGTCCGCGAGAGCGGAGCCCAGGCGCGCGAGGGCGGCGGAGTGGGTCACGGTGACGGTGTCGGGCATGCGGCGACGATACACGGAATGCTGTATCGAGCGCGAGGCCCGGGGCGTGCCGGAGGAGCGGGCCGGTGTGGTGGGCGCAGGCGTGTGACGCCTGCGCCCACCGGGTCCTACTCGAAGAGCGAGAGGGTGAGCGAGCCGGAGTAGTCGCCGGCGGCGACGTCGGGCTCCGTGCTCAGGACGAGGTCGGCGGACGCGGTCCACGCGCCCTCCTCCGCGACCGCGCCGGAGTCGAGGGCCAGGGCGAGCAGCTCCTGATCGACGAGGCCGACGGCGTCCTCGCCCTCGTCCAGGACCGTGTCGACCGGATCGCCCTCGGTGACGAGACCGGAGTCGCCGCCGTCCAGGAGGCGCGGGGTCCAGCCGAGGTGGTCGGCTCCGATCGGCTGCTGGCCGTCGGGCGCGGTGAAGGCGGACGCGGAGCCGAGCACGTACCAGCCGGCTCCGGCGGGGATCTCCTCCGGGTTGCGCGTGTCGGTGACGGTCACCGTCGGGAGGGCGCCGGTGAACCGGCGGACGAGCTCGGTCGAGCCGTCCTCGGTCAGGGTGGTCGAGCCGGCGGCGACGGTCATCGCGAGCACCCCGGGGGCGGTGGGCTCGGCGATCGAGACGCCGATGTCGACGCTCCGGTCGTCGAGGACGTCGTCGGCGGCGGCCGCGGAGGCGACGGCGGTCAGCAGCAGGGCGCCTGCGGCGACGGCTGCGCAGCGTGCGGCGAGGGCGGGTGTTCTCATGGCGGGGTCTCCTCGGGTCGGGCGGGTCAGTTGCAGGTGGTGGCGGAGTACGGGGCGCGGACGGTCGTGGTCGCGGGGGCGCCGTCGACCGTGGCGGTCGCGACGACCTCGACCGCTCCGGCGGGGATCGAGACCGCGCGGGTGCTGAACGCGTGCGAGGTGGTCCGGCCCGGGGCGAGGGGAGCGAAGGTCTTCGTGCCGAAGGCCGAGGCGGCGGTCAGCGCGACGGGCACCGCGTCATCGTTGCGCGCCTGGACGGTGACGACGGCCTTGCCGGCGAGGCAGCGGGTCGACGCCGTGGCCGTGACGGCGACGGTGGGAACGGCGGCCTGGGTGAGGGCGACCTGGTCGAGCGTCCAGAAGGCGCTGTTCTGGCCGGTGTAGCGGAACCGGAACTCGGCGGTGCGGGCGCCGGCCGGGACGTCGATCCGGAGCGACTCGTTCGCGTTCGTGTTCGCGGTGTAGCTCTTCACCGCGACCGGGGCGGCGCCGTCGAAGGAGACCGAGACGACGGCGCTCTGCGGTCCGTCGATCACGTAGTCGGTGGCGTAGGAGAGGGTCGCGGTGGCGCTGCCGTTCAGGGGGTAGGCCGGGCTGATCAGGGTGGAGTCGAACTGCCCCGCGTCGTGCGTCCTGTCGTCCCACTCGTCGGAGTCCGCCACGGCGAAGACGTCCCGGGCGCGGACGTTCGTCTCGCGCTTCTGACCGGGTTCGACGCTCGTGAAGAACGAGTCGGTCGCGAAGGACCAGCCCGACCACTCCCGCACGCCGCCCGCGGGCATCGCCGAGTCGTCGATCCGCCAGCCCTGGGGCGCGGAGCGGGTCCAGCCGAGCAGACCGGCCGCCGGCCGCGTCTCGTCGAGGCGGGGCTGCAGGGCGGGCCGCAGGGTGTCGAAGGCGTCGGTCGACGGCGCGCCGAGGGCGATGCCGTCGAGGGTCCAGGCGGAGTCGTTGGCCAGGCCGTTGACGGCGAGGACGGTGGGGGCGATGTCGACGATCTTCACGTCGTTCCGCGTGGAGCCCGCGGCGATGCCGGGGCCGGACGCGATGACGAAGACCTTCCGCTCGGCGAGGCTGTTCCCGCCGTGCCCGCCGGTGGGGGTGTGGCCGTGGTCCGCGGTGACCAGGATCGTCCACTGCTCGGACGCGTAGCTCGGGCGGGCGCGGACGGCGGCGATCAGCTCGCCCAGCTGGGCGTCGGCGCGCGCGAGGGCCGTGGCGTAGGCCGCCCCGTTCGTGCCGACCGAGTGGCCGGCGCCGTCAACCTCGTCGAGGTGGACGAAGGTGTTGTCGGGGTTCCCGTTCGCGAGGTAGTCGACGGCGGTGGCGGTGGTCTGCGCATCGCCGCCGCCGGTGCGGCGGACGTCGACGGCCGAGCCGAAGATCGTCTCGGCGACGGGCGACCAGGTGGCGACGACGAGGCTCGAGCGGGACGGGTCGGCGGCCTCGATGCGGCTGAGGTAGTCCGGGTACTGCCCGAAGCGCGGGGCGGTGAACGCGTTGTCGACGACGCCGTGCTTGTCGGGCCAGGCACCGGTGGCGATGGTCGACCAGCCGGGCCCGGACACGGTGCCGGACATCGGCGCGGCGTAGAGGTTCGAGGTCGAGGTGAGTCCCTCGGCGCGGAGGGAGTCGAGCGCGGGCATGTCGGCCGCGTCGAGCTGGTCGAAGGAGGCGCCGTCGATGCCGACGACGAGGGTCTTCGCGGTGCGGGTGCCGGAGGGCAGGCCGTTGTAGGTGGTGCCGACGGCGGCGGCGGACGGCGCGGCGAGCAGGAGGCCGCCGATCACCGCCGAGACGCAGGCGGCGCCGAGGGCGCGGAGGGGCGGGGACATCGACGACTCCAGAGGGGACGAGGTGGAGCGCGGAGACGACCGCGCGCCGCCAGACTGCCCACGTCTGTACCTATCTGGAAGTCGATGGAAGGGGATATGCAGACACGTTCAGCGGCTGTTCACCCCGGGCGCGGCGGTCGGGACGGGCGCGGACGAGGCCGGGTGAACGATTCCGCGACAGCGACGAGGGGCCGCCGCCCGTGCGGTACCGTCGTCCCGATAGCGCCTAGGGTTCCGGGACGACACGTCGTCCGGCTGGTTCGAGCGGCGCCACGGATCTCCGCCATCGGAGTCCGTCATCTCAAGGGACAGAAGCCTGGAGGACCGCTGCGGCGCGCGTCGGCGCGCGCGGAAAGGTCCGAACATGTCTGCCTTCGTCCTCGCCCTCGTGCTGACCGCGGCGCTCTGCCACGCGGCGTGGAACGTGATCGCACACCGGGTCAGCGGCATCGGGCTGCCCTTCCTCTGGTGGGGGGCGGTCGCGAGCACGCTGGTCTGGGGGCCGCTCGTCCCCTTCACGGGAGGGCTCGGCACGGGTGACGACCTGCCGCGCGGGCTGCTGCTCGGCGCGGGCGTCTCGGGACTCCTGCACGTCGGCTACATGGTCGTGCTGCAGGCGGGCTACGCCCGGGGTCGGCTGTCGACGGTCTACGCGACCGCCCGGGGGACGGGCCCCGCGCTCAGCGCCGGGCTGGCGGTGCTGCTGCTCGGGGAGCGGATCTCGCCGGTGGCGGTGCTCGGCGTCGCCGTCGTGGTGACCGGGGTGATCGCCACCGGGCTGATCGACCGGCCGACCGCGCAGGCCCCGTCGGGGCGCCGTCTCGTCGATCCGGGCATCCTCTTCGGGGTCCTCACCGGCGTCGCGATCGCGGTGTACACGATCTGGGACGCGCACGCCCTCCGGACCTGGGGGCTGTCGCCGGTGGCGTTCATGGTCGGCTGCACGATGGTCGAGATCGTGGTCTACCTCGTGCCGCTGCGCCGGCGGCGGGCGGAGCTGCTGCCCGTCCTCCGGCAGCACTGGCCGCGGGTGCTGGCGTTCGGGGTGCTCTCGCCGCTCTCCTACATCCTGGTGCTGCAGGCGGTGACGCTCGCGCCGGTCGCCCTGGTCGCGCCGATACGCGAGATGAGCGTGGTCCTGGTGTCGCTCTTCGGCGCGCTGGTGCTCCGCGAGGGCTCGGCGGTGCGGCGGATCGCGGCCTCGCTGGTGGTGGCCGGCGGGATCGTGCTGCTCTCGGTGTGAGTGCGCGGGTCAGAGTCCGGGGTGCCGCTCAGAGCCCGACAGGGCGGATGAAGTGGGCGCCGTCGCGGCGCCGTCCGGTCGCCGAGACGGTGAATCGGACGATGTCGCTGCGGTAGCGGTCGTCCGAGGCCTCGAAGGTCCGGCCGTCGGCGTCGCGGGTGATGCGGTGCAGGCGGAGCACGGGGGAGCCGGGCGCGAGCTCGAGCAGCTGCGCGTCGGTCTCGTCGGCGGCCACGGCGTCGATCTCGTGGTCGACCTCGGCCGACTTCCAGCCGCGGGAGTCGAGGAACTCGGTGATCGAGACCGTGTCGAGGTCGACGTCGAAGAGGTTGCGGCCGGCCGGCTCGATGAAGGTGAGCCGCTCGAGCATCGTCGGCCGGTCGTCCAGCGAGCGCAGCCGGAGGACGTCGACGACGAGCTCGCCCGGCTCGATGCCGAGCAGGGCGGCCTGGTCGGCGTCCGAGCGCCGGAGCGAGACCTGCTGGGTGAGCGCCCCGGGGCGCGCGCCCATCGTCCGCGCCCAGCGGGTGAAGGGGATCGAGACGTCGACGGCCTGCTGGGCCTTGCGCTCGATGACCCGGCTCGGGCGCCCGCGGGTGGTCTCGATCAGACCCTCGCTGCGCAGTGCCGCCAGGGCGTTGCGGATCGGGCCGCGCGACGTCTTCCACTTCGCGGCGAGCTCGCCCTCGGTCGGGACCTCGTCGCCCGGAGCCAGCAGGCCGCTCGCGATCGACTGACGCAGATCGTCGGCGATCGCCTTGTACATCACATCAGCCACGTAGGCACCTTACTGGGCGGAGGGTTCCTTTCTGAGCGGCACGGCACCGGGCCCGCCGGCTAATCGAGTTCCGCACGCAGCAGTCGCAGGAGATGGGTGAACACGTCGTGAACAGTGGCGAGATAGGTACATACGTAGGCACCCGGTGCGGCAGAGTTCCAGTCGTCCCCCTCGACGCCCTCCGCCCGAAAGGCCATCATGCAGACCCGTGCCCGCCTGACCCCCTTCTCCCGATCGGCCCTCACCGCGCTGGCCGCCGCCGGCGCCCTCGCGCTCCTGGCCGGCTGCTCCGGCACCGCATCGGCCGGCTCGACCGCCGCCGGCGACGCCGAGGGCGGCTTCGCCGTCGACTCGAGCACCCTCGTCTTCGGCGTCGTCCCCGACTCCGTCGACACCGAGACCAACTACCAGCCGCTGATGGACTACATCGCGCAGGAGACCGGCAAGACCGTCGAGTACCACGAGTCGACCGACTACGCGGCGCTGATCGAGGCGGCCATCGCCGGGCAGATCGACGTCGCCAGCTTCTCCGGCTTCACCTACGTCACCGCCACGAACAACGGCGCCGAGCTCACCCCGATCTCCTCGATCGTGACCTCCGAGGGGCAGGAGCCCGGCTACTACTCCGAGGCCATCGTCCCCAACGGCAGCGACATCGCCTCGATCGCCGACATGAAGGGCAGGAAGGTCTGCTTCGTGGACCCGTCCTCCACCTCCGGCTACCTCTTCCCGAGCTACAACCTGATCGAGGCGGGCCTGGACCCCGAGACCGACATCACGCCGGTGTTCGCCGGCAAGCACGACGTGTCGGTGCAGAAGGTCGGCGAGAACGTCGAGTGCGAGGCCGGCTTCGCGGAGGACAGCGAGGTCGAGAAGTCCGACGCCGTCACCGTGATCGAGCGGACCATGGTCCCCGGCGCGCCGATCGTCGAGTCGGACACCCTCCCGGACGACCTGAAGCAGCAGCTGAAGGACGTCCTCTCCGAGGTCACCATCGACGACATCATCGCCGCGGGCATCGATTCGGCCGACAGCGACGGCTTCCGCAGCGTCTTCTACGAGACCAAGCCGGTCGACGACGCGTACTACGACCAGATCCGCGAGATCTGCGAGGCGACCGACGCCACGCAGTGCCAGGCCTGACCCGGCGCCCCGCCGTCGAGCGCTGAACCGACCGACCCGACCTGGAGACTCCGATGACGACTTCCTCCCCTCCCGCGGCCGACGCCGTGGTCGAGATCACCGACCTCACCAAGCGCTTCGGCGCGACGACCGCGCTCGACGCGGTGTCGCTCACCGTGCGCCGCGGGGAGATCGTCGTCCTGCTCGGGCTCTCCGGGTCGGGCAAGTCCACCCTGCTGCGCCACGTCGACGCCCTCGAGGCGCCGACGAGCGGCGCGGTCCGCGTGCTCGGCGAGGACGTGCCCGCGCTACGGGGCGGTCGGCTGCGCACCCTGCGCGGCAAGGTCGGCTTCATCTTCCAGCAGTTCGAGCTCGTGCCGTCGCTGACGGTGCTCGAGAACGTGCTGACCGGGGCGCTCGCGGAGCTGCTCGGCCCGCGGCTGGGCCTCTGGAGCTACCCGAAGGCGAAGAAGCTGCGCGCGCTGCAGCACCTCGATCGGGTCGGTCTGCTCGAGCGCGCCTACCAGCGCGCCGACACCCTCTCGGGCGGGCAGCAGCAGCGCGTCGCGATCGCACGCGCCCTGATGCAGAACCCCTCGATCCTGCTGGCGGACGAGCCCGTCGCCTCCCTCGACCCCGAGTCGAGCGACCAGGTCATGGGCCTGATCCGCGAGATCGCCGCGGAGGAGGGGCTCACCGTGCTCTGCAGCCTGCACCAGGTGGACCTCGCCATCTCCTGGGCCGACCGGATCGTCGGCCTCCGGCACGGCGCGGTCGTCCTCGACACTCCCGCGGCGGGGCTGTCCAAGGCCGAGGTCATGGAGATCTACGGCCGCGTGGCCACCACGACCTCGGAGCTCGAGGCCGTGCAGAACGAGCTGCTCACGCCGGAGCGCACCCGATGACGGCCGTCCTGCCGCCGCGCACCGCACGCCGCCCGGACCCGGCCGTCGCCGCGCGGGCTCCGCGGCCGCGGCGCTCTCCGGAGCGGATCGCCGCGGTCCTGACGCTGCTCGCCCTCGCGGGGCTCGCCGTCGCCGCCCTGGTCGAGGTCGACATCTCGGTGCCGCGGATGCTGCAGTCGCTCTCGAACGCCGAGCGCTTCCTCGGCCGGGTGGGCGCGATCAGCTTCCCCGAGCCGGCCGAGCTGCTCGCCCTCACCGCGCAGACCCTCGGGCTGGTGCTCACGGGCACGCTGCTCGCCGCGGTGCTGTCGGTGCCGCTGGCGTACCTCGCGGCGGCCAACACCACGCCCGGTCACGCGGCCCGGGCCGTCGCGCGCTTCCTCGGCGTGCTGGCCCGCGCGATCCCGGACGTCGTCCTCGCGATGGTCTTCGTGCTGATGTTCTCGCTGGGCTCGCTGCCCGGCATCCTCGCGATCGGCCTGCACTCCGTCGGCATGATCTCGAAGCTGTTCGCCGACGCGATCGAGCAGATCGACGAGGGACCGCGCCTCGCGATCCGCGCCGCCGGCGGCACGAGGCTGCAGGAGTTCACCTCGGGCGTGCTGCCCCAGGTGCTGCCGTCCTGGGTCGCGACGGTGCTGCACCGCAACGACATCAATCTGCGCGGCTCCGTGATCCTCGGCTACGTCGGCGTCGCGGGTCTCGGCCTCGAGATGTCCTACGCCTTCAAGTCGCTGCAGTACGGACGGGGCATCGGCATCGCGCTGGTGATCTTCGCGCTCTGCGTGGCGATGGAGATCGTCTCGAGCTCGGTGCGCGCGGCGATGCTCGGCCGCGGCGCCTCCGGCTCCGGCGCGTCGGGCTCCGGCCCGGTCGGCGCCCTCGTGCGCCGGTTCCGCGGCGACCGCGCGAGCGGCAGCGCGGGGCGGCCGGCGGCCGCGACGCCGCGGTCGACCCCGGAGTCGGCGCTGCGCCGGCCGTGGACGCCCGCGCGCCTCCGGAACGCCCTCGCCGGCGTCGTCACGGCCCTCGTGATCGTCGCGGGCGTCGTCGTCAGCGACATCACCTGGAGCGACGCGCTCACCTTCTGGGGCCGCGTCCCCGCCGTCGCGGCGCAGTTCTGGCCGCCGTCGTTCGGCAGCTACGACGCCGGCACGATGGTCGAGGCGATGCGCGAGACCATTGCCATCGCTCTCGCGGCGGCGCTGCTCACCGTCGTCGCGTCGGTGCTGATCGGCTCGCTCGCCGCCCGCAACGTCGCCCCGACCCGCGGCGCTCGCAGCGGGTTCCGGCTGCTGCTGGTCGCGGTCCGCGGCGTGCCCGAGCTGATCCTCGCCATCCTGCTGATCGTCGTCTCGGGGCTCGGCACCCAGGCCGGCACGATCGCGCTCGCGGTCGGCGGGGTCGGCCTGCTCGGCAAGCTGATCGCCGACTCGCTGGAGGAGGTCGACTCCGGACCGGAGCGCGCCCTCGTCGCGACCGGCGCCACCCGGCTCCAGGTCTACGCCGGAGCGACCCTGCCCCAGGGGGCGCGCGCGATGCTCGGCCACACCTTCTACCTGCTCGACACCAACATCCGCGCGGCGACCCTGCTGGGCATCGTCGGCGGCGGCGGGATCGGCTACTACCTGCTGAACGCCGCGCAGGGCTCGAACTACGCGACCGTGACCGCGATCGTCCTGATGATCCTGGTGACCGTGCTCGTCGTCGAGGGACTGGCGATGTGGCTGCGGAAGGTGCTCCGATGAGCGCCCGGTACGACGTCGCCGTCGTCGGCTCCGGGATCGTCGGTCTCGGCGCCGCCTATGCCGCCGTCCGCCGGGGGCTTCGCGTCGTGGTGCTCGACCGGACCGCCGCGCCGATGGGCTCGACCGTCCGCAACTTCGGCCACCTCTGCTTCACCCCGCAGGCCGGTGAGGCGCTGCGCTACGGGCTCGCGGCGCGGGAGGCGTGGCTCCGGCTCGCGCAGGACGCGGGCTTCGCGCTCGGCCGCCGCGGCACGCACATCGTCGCGCGCCACGCGGACGAGCTCGCCCTGCTCGAGGCGGCGGCCGCGCAGGCTCCGTTCGGCTTCGGCGACGGTCCCGAGATCGAGCTGCTCGACGCGCGCCAGACCGCGGCGGCGACACCGGTCGACCCCGCGGTCGTCGTCGGGGGAGCGGTGCTGCCCTACGACCTGCAGGCGGATCCCCGCACAGCCGCGGCCACGATCGTCCGGCACCTCGCCGAGCTCGGCGTCGAGTTCCGGATGCGCACGGCCGTGGGCCGGGTCGCCGAGGGCGTCGTGGAGACCAGCCGGGGCGCGATCCTCGCCGACACGATCGTCGTCGCGGTGAACCACGACCTCGATCAGCTCCTCCCCGAGCTCGCCGAGGCGCACGAGGTCGTCCGCTGCTCCCTCGACATGCTCCGCGTGGAGCTGCCGCTGCGCGCTCCGCTGGCCGCGCCGCTGCTGACGGGCTGGTCGCTCGTGCGCTACAGCGGCTTCGCGCGGCTGCCCGAGGCCGCCGCGGTGCGGGCCCGGCTGCACGCCGAGCGGCCGGACCTCGCGGCGATCGACCTCAACCAGATGTACACGCAGCTGCCGGACGGGAGCGTCGTCGTCGGCGACTCCCACCACCGCTCGATCACGCCGGAGCCGTTCCAGTCCGAGGCCACCGCGGAGCTCCTCCTCGAGGAGACCGCGCGCCTGTTCGGGGCGGCGCCGCGGGTGCTGGAGCGCTGGCAGGGCGTCTACGCCAGCGGGCGCGACGAGTTCCTCGTCGCCGAGCCGATCCCGGGCGTCCTCGTGCGCACCGTCACCACGGGCATCGGCATGACCACCGGGCTCGGTCTCGCCGAGACCACCCTCGCGGACCGCTTCGACAGCACCGCATCCCTCCTCGTCTCCTCGGAAGGCCGCTGATGACCAGCACGATCCCCGCTCCCGCTCCCCTCGGCACCGCCGGTCCCGGCCCGGCCCTCGCCGGCATCGAGCTCGTCGTGCTCGACATGGCGGGCACCACCGTGACCGACGACGGGGTCGTCGAGCAGGCGTTCCAGCGCGCGGCCGAGCGCACCGGCGTCGCCGACCGCCTGCCGTGGACCGAGGCGCTCGACTACGTGCGCGAGACGATGGGGCAGTCGAAGATCGACGTGTTCACCCACCTCGCCGGGGGCGACGTCGCCGCCGCGGAGCGGGCGACCGCCGCGTTCGAGGACGCCTACGCCGAGCTGATCCTCGAGGGCGCCGCGGCGCCGGTCCCCGGCGCCGAGGAGCTGCTGCGCGAGCTGCGCGCCGCGGGGGTCGGCGTGGCGCTGACCACCGGCTTCGCTCCGGTCACCCGCGACGCGATCCTCGACGCGCTCGGCTGGCGCGACCTCGTCGGGATCGCCCTCTCGCCGGCCGACGCCGGCCGGGGCCGCCCCGCGCCCGACCTCGTGCTGACCGCCGCCCTGCGCGCGCGGGTCAGCGCGATGAGCGCCGTCGCGGTCGTCGGCGACACGGCCAGCGACGTCCTCTCGGGACTGCGCGCGGGCGCCGGGCTCGTGGTGGGCGTGCTGAGCGGAGCGCACGACCGCGACCGCTTGAGCGCGGCCGGCGCGCACGCCGTGATCGAGGACGTCACCGCGCTGCGCACGCTGTCACTGCGATGAGGACGGCGACCGCGCCGCCGCGCATCGATCCGGAGTCGCGGCGCGTCGAGCTGCGGCCCTCCGCCACCGCGATGGTCTGGCTGGCGCCGGACCGCCCGCACGAGGCCGTCGCGTTCGTCACGGTCCGGCTCGGCCCGGGCGACGTGCTGGTCGAGATCGAGCTGGCGACGATCTGCGGCTCCGATGTGCACACGGTGCACGGCGACCGGAGTGCACCCGCGCCGCTCGTCCTCGGGCACGAGCAGCTCGGACGCGTCGTCGAGCTCGGCAGCGGCGGGCCCTGTGCGCTCGACGGCTCGCTCCTCGCCGTCGGCGACCGCGTGCTGTGGTCGATCGCGGCGAGCTGCGGCTCCTGCGACCGCTGCGCGGGCGGGCTGCCGCAGAAGTGCCGGACGCTGCGCAAGTACGGCCACGAGCGGATGAGCGACGCCTGGGCGCTGTCCGGCGGCTTCGCCACGCACGCGCACGTCGTCGCGGGCACGCCGATCATCCGGCTGCCCGAGGACGTGCCGGCCGCCGTCCTGGCGCCCGCGTCCTGCGGGACCGCCACCGCCTGGGCCGCGCTCGCCGCCGCCGAGGCGGTCCGTCCGCTCGCCGGGGCCGACGTGCTGATCAGCGGCGCGGGCCTGATCGGGCTCACCGCGGCGGCGATGGCGACGGATCGCGGGGCGGTCGTCACCCTCGTCGAGCCGGATCCCGCGCGCCGCGCGCTCGCCGAGCGCTTCGGCGCCCGAGCGCGGCGACCCGACGAGGCGGGCGGCGAGTTCGACGTCGTCCTCGAGGCGTCCGGCGCGCGGGCGGCCGTCGGCGCGGCGCTCGCCCGTGCCGCGGTCGGCGGTGTGGTCGTCCTGGTCGGCAGTGTGTTCCCGACCGAGCCGGTGCCGCTGGATCCGGAGCGCGTGGTGCGCGGGCTGCTGACCGTGCGGGGCGTGCACAACTACACGCCCGAGCACCTCGCCGCGGCCTCGGCGTACCTCGTCGACCGCTGGCAGGCATGGCCGTTCGCCGGCCTGGTCGGCGAGACGGTGGCGCTGGCGGATCTCGACGAGGGGATCCGGCGCGCCTCGGGCGGCGCGGTCCGCGTGGGCGTCTCGCCGATCGCGCCGCACTGACACCGCCGCGCGTGCTCAGCCGTCGCCCGGGCCGTCGCCGGGGACGAAGCGGTAGCCCATCCCCGACTCGGTGAGCAGGTAGCGGGGGCGGGCCGGCTCGGGCTCGAGCTTCTTCCGCAGCTGGGCGAGGTAGAGGCGGAGGTAGCCGGTGTCCGTGCTGTGGCTCGGTCCCCAGATCTCGTGCAGCAGGGTCTGCCGGGTGACGAGCCGGCCGGGGTTCCGGACGAGCAGCTCCAGCACGCGCCACTCGGTGGGGGTGAGCCGGACGGCGATCGGGCCGTCGCCGGTGCGCCGGGTGACGGCCCGCGCGGTGAGGTCGACGACGTGGTCGCCGAGGACGACCAGCGAGCCGGTCTCCTGCGTGCCGAGCCGCCGGGTGAGGGCGCGGAGGCGGGCGAGCAGCTCGTCCATCGCGAAGGGCTTGGTGACGTAGTCGTCGGCGCCGGCGTCGAGGGCGTCGATCGTGTCGGCGGCGCCGGTGCGGCCGGAGACGACGAGGATCGGCGCGGTGCTCCAGCCGCGCAGTCCGCGGATCACGTCGAGGCCGTCGAGCCCGGGCAGGCCGAGGTCGAGCACGACGAGGTCGGGACGCCGCTCGGCGGCGAGTGCGAGGGCGCTGGTGCCGTTCTCGGCGGTGACGACCTCGTAGCCGCGGGCGCCGAGGGTGATCCGGAGGGCGCGCAGCAGCTGCGCGTCGTCGTCGGCGAGGAGGACCCTCATCGGTCTCCCTCCCGGGGCGTCGGTGTGGGCATCGGTGCGGGTGCGGGTGCGGTCGGCGGCGGCGCGAGCGGGAGGGTGACGACCATGGTCAGCCCGCCGCCGGGGGTGTCCTCGGTGTCGAGGGTGCCGCCCATCCCCTCGGTGAAGCCCTTGGACAGGGCGAGGCCGAGGCCGAGGCCGGTGGTGTTGTCGGTGTCGCCGAGGCGCTGGAACGGGACGAAGACGTCGGCCCGGCGCTCGGGGGCGATGCCCGGTCCGTGGTCGGCGACCCGGATCTGGAGCGTGCCGGCGAAGCCGCTGGTCGAGATCCGCACGCGCCGGTCGGCCGGGGAGTGCCGGACGGCGTTGGCGAGCAGGTTCACCACCACGCGCTGGAGCAGGCCCGCGTCGGCGAGCGCCGGCGGCAGGTCGAGGTCGAGATCGAGGTCGAGCTCCGCCGGTCCGAGGCCGAGCTCGTCGATCGCGGGGAGGACGACGTCCGAGGGGTCGACGGGCGCCAGGGAGACCGCGAGCACCCCGGCCTGCAGCCGGGTGACGTCGAGGAGGTTCGTGACGAGGTCCGCGAGGGTGCCGAGGCTCTCGTCGGCGGTGGCGAGCAGCTCCGCGCGGTCCGCGGCGCTCCAGGCGATGTCGGTGGAGCGCAGTCCGCTGATCGCGGCGGTCGCGGCGGCGAGCGGCCGGCGCAGGTCGTGGCTCACGGCGGAGAGCAGGGCGCTGCGCACCCGGTCGGTCTCGGCGAGGGGGGCGAGGCCGCTCGCCGTCTCGCTGAGGTCCTCGTGCTCGAGGGCGGCGTCGAGCTGGGCGACGACGACGGAGAGCAGGCGCCGCTCGCCCGCGCCGACGGGGCGGCCGTGCAGCTCGAGGACGGCGGTGCGGCCGACGGGGACGGTCTCGTGCTGGCCGCCGGGCTCGCCGTCGGCGCCGACGAGCTCGGAGCCGCGGAGCAGGCGGACGCCGGTCAGCCCGAAGGCCTCGCGGGCGCGCTCGAGGATCGCCTGCAGGGCGTCCTGGCCGCGGATGACGCCGCCGGCGATGGTGGCGAGCAGCTCGGCCTCGGCGCCGGCCCGGCGGGCGGTGCGGGCGCGGCGGGCGGCGCGGTCGACGACGGCGCTGACCAGGATCGCGTTGGCGATGTAGAGCAAGAGGGCGAGGGCGTGCAGCGGCTCGTCGACCGTGACGGTGTAGAGCGGGTCGACGAAGAAGAAGTCGAGGGTGAGCCCGGACAGCACGGCGGCGAACAGTGCCGGACCGAGGCCGCCGGCGAGGGCGACCAGGACGACGAGGACCTGGTAGGCGAGGACGTCGCTGGTGATCGACTCGTCGCTCCGGAAGGCGGCGAGCAGCCAGGTGAGCAGCGGCCCGCCGACGAGGGCGAGCAGCAGGCCGAGGACGCGCCGCTTCAGCGTCAGCGCTCCGCCGAGCCGGGGCAGCGCGGGGGAGCGGCCCGCCGAGGCGTGGGTGACGATGTGGACGTCGATCGTCCCGGACTCGCGGATGACCGTCGCGCCGATGCCGGGGCCGGTGAGCGCGGCGGCGAGCCTGCTCCGCCGGCTGACGCCGAGGACGAGCTGGGTGGCGTTGACGGAGCGGGCGAACTCGACGAGGGCGCGGGGCACGTCCTCGCCGACGATCTGGTGGTAGCTGCCGCCGAGGGTGTCGACGAGGGCGCGCTGCTCGGCGAGCACCTCCGGCCGGGCGGCGCGCAGGCCGTCCTGGCTGGTGACGTGCACGGCGAGCAGCTCGCCGCCGGAGGAGCGGGCGGCGATGCGGGCGCCGCGGCGGAGCAGGGTCTCGCCCTCGGGTCCGCCGGTGAGGGTGACGACGACGCGCTCGCGCGCCTCCCAGGTGCTGTCGATGCCGTGCTCGACGCGGTAGCCGTTCAGCGCGGAGTCGACCTCGTCGGCGAGCCAGAGCAGCGCGAGCTCGCGCAGCGCCGTGAGGTTGCCGAGCCGGAAGTAGTTGGAGAGGGCGGCGTCGATCCGCTCGGACGGGTAGACGCGGCCGGCCGCGAGCCGGTCGCGGAGGGCCTGCGGGGCGAGGTCGACGACCTCGATCTGGTCGGCGCCGCGCAGGATCGCGTCGGGGATCGTCTCGCGTTGCGGGACTCCGGTGATCTGCTGGACGACGTCGTTGAGCGACTCGATGTGCTGGATGTTGACGGTGGAGACGACGTCGATCCCGGCGTCCAGGAGGGTCCGGACGTCCTGCCAGCGCTTCTCGTGGGCCGAGCCGGGCGCGTTGGTGTGCGCGAGCTCGTCGACGAGGGCGATCCCGGGGCGCCGGGCGAGGACGGCGTCGAGGTCCAGCTCGTCGAGTCGCACGCCGCGGTGCTCGAGGGTGGTCCGGGGGACCACCTCGAGCCCGGTGACCATCGCGGCGGTCGCGGCGCGGCCGTGGGTCTCGACGAAGGCGACGACGACGTCGCGGCCCTCGCTGCGCAGCCGCCGGCCCTCCTCGAGCATCTCGTAGGTCTTTCCGACGCCCGGGGCGGCGCCCAGCAGCACCCGGAGCCGCCCCGTCCTCATCGCCGCCTCAGCTCGCCTGCGCCGCGAGGGCGAGGTTGAGCTCGAGGACGTTCACGGTCTCGTCGCCGAGGAACCCGAGGTCGCGTGCCTGGGTGTGCTCGGCGACGAGGGCGCGGACGTCCTCCTCGGTGAGCCCGCGGGCGGCGGCCACGCGGGCCACCTGGATCGCGGCGTAGGCCGGGCTGATCTGCGGGTCCAGACCCGAGGCGGAGGCGGTGAGGGCGTCGGCGGGGACGGCGGCCGGGTCGACGCCGTCGAACGCGGCGATCGCGGCGCGGCGCTCCTGGATCGCGGCGATGAGCTCCTCGTTCTCGGGGCCGAGGTTGGAGCCGCTGGAGGCGCTCGCGTCGTAGCCGTCGCCCGCGGCGGAGGGCCGGGACTGGAACCACTCGGGCAGCGGGTTCCCGTCGGCGTCGGTGAAGGACTGGCCGATGAGGCTGGAGCCGACGGTCTCGCCGTTCTCGGTGAGCAGCGAGCCGTTCGCCTGGCGGGCGAAGGCGAGCTGGCCGAGGCCGGTGATCGCGAGGGGGTAGAGGACGCCGAGGGCGACGGTGAGCACGAGGAGGGCGCGGAGGGCGACTCCGTACTGCCGGAGCCCGGTGCGGGGGGTGGTCATGGGGTGGTCTGCTTCCTGCTGAGGAGTGCTGGGAGTGCTGGGAGTGCGGGGAGTGCTGGGAGTGCTGGGACTGCGGGGTCCGGTTAGAAGCCCGGGAGGAGCGAGACGACGAGGTCGATCAGCTTGATGCCGACGAACGGCGCGATCACCCCGCCGAGCCCGTAGACGAGGAGGTTGCGGCTGAGGACCTTCGAGGCGCTGAGCGCGCGGTAGGCCACGCCGCGGAGGGCGAGCGGGATGAGGGCGATGATGACGAGCGCGTTGAAGACGATCGCCGAGAGGATCGCCGAGGACGGCGAGTGCAGCTGCATCACGTTCAGCACCGCGAGGCCCGGGAAGACCCCGGTGAACATCGCGGGGATGATCGCGAAGTACTTCGCGATGTCGTTGGCGATCGAGAAGGTGGTCAGCGCTCCGCGGGTGATCAGCAGCTGCTTGCCGATCCGGACGATGTCGATGAGCTTGGTCGGGTCGGAGTCGAGGTCGACCATGTTGCCGGCCTCCTTCGCCGCCGACGTGCCGGTGTTCATCGCGACCCCGACGTCGGCCTGCGCGAGCGCGGGGGCGTCGTTGGTGCCGTCGCCGGTCATCGCGACCAGGTTGCCGCCCTCCTGCTCGCGGCGGATGTACTCGAGCTTCTGCTCCGGTGTGGCCTCGGCGAGGTAGTCGTCGACGCCGGCCTCCGCGGCGATCGCCTTCGCGGTGAGCGGGTTGTCGCCGGTGATCATCACCGTGCGGATGCCCATCGCGCGCAGGTCGGCGAAGCGCTCCTTGAGCCCCTCCTTGACGACGTCCTTGAGGTGGACGACGCCGAGGATCCGGCCGGTGCCGCTCGCGTCCTTCACGGCGACGACCAGCGGGGTGCCGCCGCTCTCCGAGATGCGGTGCACCTGCGCCTCGAGATCCGCGGCGGCCGCGAGCGGGCCGCCGTCCGCGAGCCAGGCGGTGACGGCCGAGCCGGCGCCCTTGCGGATCATCGCGCCGTCGGGGAGGTCGAGGCCGCTCATCCGGGTCTGCGCCGTGAAGGGCACGATCTCGGCGGAGAGGACGTCGCCCGCGAGGGAGTCGTGGTGCACTCCGCGGGCCGCGGCGAGGTCGACGATCGACTTCCCCTCGGGCGTCGGGTCGCTGAGGGAGGAGGACGCGGCGGCGCGGATCAGCTCGTCCTCGCCGGTCCCGCCGACGGGGACGAACTCGGTGGCGCGGCGGTTGCCGTAGGTGATGGTGCCGGTCTTGTCGAGCAGCAGGGTGGTGACGTCGCCGGCGGCCTCGACCGCGCGGCCGGACATCGCGAGCACGTTGCGCTGCACGAGCCGGTCCATGCCGGCGATGCCGATCGCGGAGAGCAGGGCGCCGATGGTGGTCGGGATGAGGCAGACCAGCAGGGCGACCAGCACCGGGACGCTGACGGGGGCGGCGGCGTAGGAGGCGATCGGGTTGAGCGTCAGGGTGACGACGAGGAAGACGATGGAGAGGCTCGCGAGCAGGATGTTCAGCGCGATCTCGTTCGGCGTCTTCTGGCGCGAGGCGCCCTCGACCAGGCCGATCATCCGGTCGACGAAGGTCTCGCCGGGCTTCGAGGTGATCCGCACGACGATCCGGTCGGAGAGGACCCGGGTGCCGCCGGTGACGGCGCTGCGGTCGCCGCCGGACTCGCGGACCACGGGGGCCGACTCGCCGGTGATCGCGGACTCGTCGACCGAGGCGATGCCCCAGACGATGTCGCCGTCGCCGGGGACCAGGTCGCCCGCCTCGACGATCACGTGGTCGCCGAGCTGCAGGTCCGCCGAGGAGACCTCGCGCACCTGGCCGTGGGCCGCGGCGCCGTCGCCGGCGCGGTACTCCAGCAGGCGGCGGGCCATGGTGCTGGTGCGGGTCTGCCGGAGGCTGTCGGCCTGCGCTTTGCCGCGGCCCTCGGCGACCGACTCGGCGAGGTTCGCGAAGACGACGGTCGCCCAGAGCCAGAGGGCGATGCCCCAGGTGAAGGAGCCGGGGACCGGGGAGCCGCCGGACTCCTGCGCGCCGCCGAGGAACGGCTCGGCGATCGAGAGGACCGTGGTCAGCGCGGCGCCGACCTCGACCAGGAACATCACCGGGTTCCGCACCATCAGGCGCGGGTCGAGCTTGCGGAGCGCGCCGGGCACGGCGGCGAGGATCTGCTCGGGGCTGAAGGCGGAGGCGCCGCGCCGCGGGGTCTTCTCGGGGGAGGGGGAGGCGGCGGGTCGATCGAGCACAGTGGTCATGACTGCAGTCCTTCTGCGAGGGGTCCGAGTGCGAGCACGGGGAAGTAGGTGAGGGCGGTCACGATGGCGGTGACGCCCACGAGGAGGCCGACGAACTGCGGCCGGTGGGTGGGGAGCGTGCCCGCGGTCGCCGGTGCGGCGCCCTGCCGGGCCAGCGAGCCGGCGAGGGCGAGCACCATCACGATCGGCAGGAACCGGCCGAGCAGCATCGCGACTCCGAGGGCCGCGTTGAACCACGGCGTGTTCGCGGTGAGCCCGGCGAAGGCCGAGCCGTTGTTGTTGGCCGCGGAGGTGAAGGCGTAGAGCACCTCGGAGAGGCCGTGCAGGCCGGGGTTCCAGATGGACGTGCTCTCGACGTCCGCCCGCACCGCGGGGATCGCGAAGCTGAGCGCGGTGCCCGCGAGCACCAGGGTCGGCGTGATCAGGATGTAGATGCTCGCGAGCTTGATCTCGAGCGGGCCGAGCTTCTTGCCCAGGTACTCCGGCGTCCGGCCGACGAGCAGCCCGCCGATGAAGACCGCGAGGACCGCGAGCACGAGCATCCCGTAGAGACCGGAGCCGACGCCGCCGGGGGCGACCTCGCCGAGCATCATGTTCAGCATCGGCAGCATCCCGCCGAGGGCGGTGTAGGAGTCGTGCATCGAGTTGACCGCGCCGGTGGAGGTGAGGGTGCTGGTGGCGCCGAAGAGCGTCGAGCCGGCGATCCCGAACCGGGTCTCCTTGCCCTCCATCGCGCCGCCGGCGGCCTGCGGGGCGCCGCCGCTCCCGCCGAGCTCCAGGAGCGTGAGCGCGGTGAGGGAGACGAGGAAGATCGTCGCCATCGCGGCGAGGATCGCGTAGCCCTGCTTCGCGTCGCCGACCATCCGCCCGAAGGTGCGGGGGAGGGAGAACGGGATCGCGAGCATGAGGACCACCTGCAGCAGGCTGGTCCAGGCGGTGGGGTTCTCGAACGGGTGCGCGGAGTTGGCGTTGAAGAAGCCGCCGCCGTTGGTGCCGAGCATCTTGATCGCCTCCTGCGAGGCGACCGGGCCGCCCGGGAGGCTCTGCGTGGCGCCGGTGACCGTGGTGACGTCGGTGAATCCGGTGACGTTCTGGATCACGCCGCCGGCCAGGAGCAGGACCGCGCTCAGCACGGCCAGGGGCAGGAGCAGGCGGAGGAGTCCGCGGGTGAGGTCGACCCAGAAGTTGCCGATCGTGCCGCTGCCCCGCCGGGCGAACCCGCGGACGAGCGCGATGGCGACGGCGATGCCGACCGCGGCCGAGACGAAGTTCTGCACGGCGAGGCCGATCAGCTGGACCGAGTAGCCCATCGTCACGTCGGGGGAGTACGACTGCCAGTTCGTGTTGGTCACGAACGAGATCGCCGTGTTGAAGGACAGCCCCTCCGGGATCGCCGGGAAGCCGAGCGAGTACGGCAGGACGGCCTGCGCCCGCTGGATCGCGTAGAGCAGGAGCACGCTGACGAGCGAGAACGCGAGGACGCCGCGCAGGTAGGCCTGCCAGCTCTGCTCGGCGCGGGCGTCCACGCCGATGAGCCGGTAGAAGCCGCGCTCGGCGGCGAGGTCCTTCGGCGAGGAGTACAGGTGCGCCATGTAGTCGCCCAGCGGGCGGTGCAGCAGCACGAGGATCAGGGCGGCGGAGGCGACCTGCAGGATCGCGAGGAAGGCGTCCATCAGAAGCGCTCCGGCTTCACGAGGGCGACGACGAGGTAGCCGATCGCGGCGATCGCGAGGACCGCGGCGAGGGTGTCGAGGACGATCACGCCCGGTCCCCTCCCTTCCGCGCGTCGCGGGGGTCGGCGACGCCGGCCCGGGGGCTCAGCTTCTCGACCCCCTTGGCGAGGACGCCGAGGAGGGTGAAGACGGCGAGGACGCCGATCACGGAGACGAGGTCGAGCACGGGAGGACTCCATCCGGAGGCGGATCGTGACCGCGGATCCGCGGGCACGTGCCAGAGCTGGCACGAGCACTCACTAGACACCTCCGCGGCCCGCCGTCCGGCGGTGCTCACGGTTCCCATACGGATCGACGGCGGAACCTCACGGGTTCCCTACGACAGCGGCCGAGCGCCTGCCGTCAGGAGCCCCGGACGCCGCGTCACTCCGGGACGGCGGCGGCCCTCCTCGCCTTCCGCTCGCGGCGGTCGCTGCGAGCGACGCTGACCACGAGCGCGATCGAGAGGCCGATGAGGACGTACTCGACGAGCGCGGCGACGACGTCGCCGCCGAAGCCCGGAGTGGTGGACTGGTCGTCACCGCCCTGCTGCAGGAAGCGGGCGAAGTCGCCGAGGCCGTGCAGCAGGATCGGCACCCACAGCGTCCCCGTCGCGCGCAGGGCGCCGTAAAAGATCGCGCCGTCCATCGCCAGGAACGCCACGGCGAGTGCCGTCGCGGGCAGTGGGACGCCGTTGATCAGATAGCCGGCGGTGTGCGCGAGGCCGAACGCGATCGAGGTGATCAGCAGCGCCGTCAGCTCGCCGTGGTGCCCGCGGACCGCGACCCGGAAGAGACCGCGGAAGTAGAGCTCCTCGCCGAAGCCGATCAGCAGGCAGCCGACCAGGTAGACGAGGACCATCGGCAGCGCCCGCTCCGCCCAGGGCACCGCCAGCAGGAGCAGCACGGTCTGCACGACGAGGACGACGGGGATCGCCAGCAGCCACCGGCGCCGCCGCTCGGTGAACGGCGACGGCGCCGTCCACGCCTCCTGCAGCCAGCCCGCGCGCCGGGCGAACAGCAGCCCGATCACGATGAGGACGCCGACCGGGAGCCAGGTCCCGATCACGAAGTCGAGGGTCTCGTCGCCGCCGGCGAGCGGATCGAGCAGGGTGCCGACGCCGGCCGCGATCAGCACGTAGAGGACGGCGGCGGCGAGGCCCACCGCGATCGTGCGCGGGACCGGGCGGTGATCGGTGGTCGCGGTCATGCAAGGACTCCTTCGGTGACGGCGCTCCGATTCCGACGGCGCTCGCCGCGGTCGGGCAGGTCGCCGATCAGCTCGCCGACACGACCACGCTAGCGGCGGGCGAGGCGTCCCCGTCGGTCGTGCTCCCCGCTCGGGGGGCAGGCGGGGGCCGATAACCAGGAGAGCCGCCTCAGCCCTTCCGCTCCCGCCGCAGGAGGCGGCTCAGCTCGTCGTCGATCGTGGCCAGCGGGGAGCAGCGGGCGATCGACGCCGCCATCTCGACGGCTCGGGCGCGGTAGGACGGGTCGAGCAGGACGGCGCGGATCGCCGTGCCGAGCGCCTCGGCGGAGGGACGCCCGGTCCGCAGGTCGAGGCCGACGCCGAAGTGCGCGACGCGGGCGGCGACCTCGGGCTTGTCCTCGGCGGCGCCGGCGACGACCAGCGGGACGCCGTGACGGAGGGCGAGCAGGGTGCCGCCGAAGCCGCCGTTGGTGACCATCACGGAGGTCAGCGGCAGCAGCTGCTCGTAGGGCAGGAACTCCGCGGCGCGGGCGTTCGGCGGCAGCGGGCCGAGGGAGGCGAGCGGCGCGCGGCCGGTGCTGACGACGACGAGCACGTCCTCGTGCGCGAGCGCCTCCAGGGTGGGGCGGACGACCTTCCCGAAGTCGTGGTTGTCGAGGGTGCCCTGGGTGACGTGCACCACCGGGCGGCCGTCGTGCAGGTCGGCCCACCAGTCGGGCAAGGCGGCCGGTGAGGGGGTGCTCGGGATCGGTCCGGCGAAGACCACGTTCGGGCTGAGGTCCGAGCGGGGGTACTCGAACTCCGCCGGGCCCAGCTGCACGAAGCGGTCGAACGCCGCGGTGAAGTCCAGGACGAAGGTGCGCAGGGGCACGCCGGCCGCCTCCTGCACCAGCCGCTCCGCGAGCCGCTGGGTCTTCGCGAAGAGCAGGCGGGCCACGAGCAGGTTCAGCGCGCGGTTCCGCAGCCGCCCGAGCGGCGTGGCGGAGGGCGGCAGCGCCGTGTTGAACGGGGCGACGTCGCGGCTGACCTGGACCAGCGGGCCGATGCCGACGCCGAGGATCGGCGGTCGCGAGGCCGGGTCCGCCTCGAGCAGCGGCAGGATCCCGGCGAAGAAGGAGTCGGTCAGGACGGCGTCGATCCGCTCCCGGTCGAGGACCGCCCGGACGGCGCGGTGCTGCTCCGGCAGGGTCGCCACGAAGGTCTGCTCGACCTGGTACCGCGAGAGCGCGAGGCCGCGGTGCCGGTGCAGGTCGGGCAGGAAGCCCGCCTCGTCGCGCTCGTCGAAGTCGGCTCGACCGGTGAGGGCCTCGTGGTGCAGGCCGGCGTCGTGCACGCGCTCCTCGAAGGCGGAGCCGGTCAGCACGACGACGTGGTGCCCGCGCTCGGCCAGATGCCTGCCGATGGCGAGCAGCGGTGCCAGGTGACCGTAGAGGGGAGTGCTGCAGAGCAGGATGGTGGCCACGACGGCTCCTCGATCAGGTCGGTTCGGGGTGGTGCTCGGGGTCTTCGGGGTGGTTCGCGGGGCTCTCGGCGTGCGGCGGGAGGAGCAGGCGGGTGAGCGCGTCCCCGAGGAACCGCTCGAGCTGCTCGGCGCTCCAGCCGCGGTCGAGGGCGAGCAGATTCCAGAGCTGCGGGCTGGCGAGGGCGTAGAGGATGTCGCCCGCCTGCTCCGGGGTCATGTCGTCGCGCAGCGGACCGCGCACGAGTCGCGCGAACGCCTGCTGGTCGGCGAGGCGGCCGGCGCTCTGCCGGGCGAGGTCCTCGGCGAGGGCGGGGTCGTCCTGCGCGGCGGCGGCCATCACGTTCCAGAGCGGCGCGGCCCGCTGCGCCAGGGCGACGGAGTGGTGTGCGAGCTGCCGCAGCTGCCGCTCGGGATCGGACTCCATCGCGACCGCCGCGACCCAGCCTTGGTCGGTGACGCCCGCCTCGGAGTCCTCCCCGGTCGTCATCGCCGCGGTCAGCGCGCGGAGCACGTCGGCCTTGCCGCCGATCGCGAGGTAGATGGTCTGCACGGAGGTCCCCGCCTCGCGGGCGAGCTGCGAGATCGTCGTCCCCGCGTAGCCCTGGTTGAGGAACAGTCCCGCGGCGGCGTCGAGGATCCGCGCCCGGGTCTGCGCGCGATCGGTGTCGCCGCGCTCGCGCCGCCGCCGGGCGTCGTAGGGCCGGGAAGCCGCCTTCTGCTCGTCGCCGCCGCTCATCCCGACGGGCTCGCAACGTCGGGCGCCGGGGAGGTCGTGGCGCGAGTGGCGGTGGGTGCGGTCATGGCGGCGTTCCCAGGAGTCGAGAGGTGGTGCGGAGGGAGGGGAACCGCTGGTGGCGATCCCGCGTCACTCCGCGTTTCTCACTATAACGTCACTCCAGCGAGATATGCGGACGTCCTGGTCAGCGGGAGTCGATCGAGTCCGCGGCGTCCTCGGCAGGTGCCGCCCGGTCGTCGATCACGCGGAGTCTCGCCACCGCGCTCGCGAAGCCGCGGCGGTCGCGGGTCGCGACCACCCCGACGAGCGCCGCCAGAACGAGCAGCGTCGCGCCGGTCCCGGAGCCGGGCAGTGGCGAGGCGAGTGCGGCCGCCCAGCCGCCGGACCCCAGCGCCCAGCGGACCAGCCGCTGCCACAGCGCCGGCGGCGTCGACGGCGTCAGCCGGACGACCGCCTCGCCGATCGTCCGCCCGGTGCGCAGCACGAGCACGAGCTGGAGCGCAGGCGCCACGAAGGCGAGGACGCCCAGCACCAGCGGCGCGAGCCCCGGCGGCACGCCCGGCTCGAGGAGCGCGAGGCCGAGCGCGGTCACCGACGCGAGCGCCCCCGACACCAGGGTCAGCACGAGCGCGTCGCAGAGCATCCCGAACAGCCGGCGCCGCAGGGTGACCGGCCGCGGCTGCCCCGCGTCGCGGTCGCCGCGCCGTCCGGTGAGCAGGACGAGCACGGGAGCGAGCACCGTCCCGAGCAGCGCACCCGCGGTGTTCGCCAGCAGGTCGTCGACGTCGAAGAGGCGGTAGGCGCACGAGAAGAGGAACCAGTCGCCCGTGAGCTGGGTGAACTCGATCAGCAGCGACACCGCCAGCCCGGCGAGGCCGCCCGCGACCACGCCCGCCGCGAGCCGGCCCCGCAGGACCACCTGGCGCACGAGCATCCCGAGCGGGACGAAGAGGATCACGTTGAAGACGACCTGCGCCGACGCCCGGTTCGTCACGATCGAGAGCGGTCCGCTCAGTCCGCCCTCCTTCGCGATGTCGGCGAGGAAGGTGAAGGGCCGCAGCTGCGGCGACGACGGGGTGCGGCACAGCGCCTCCACCGTGCTCGCGTCCGGCAGCGGCAGCAGCGTGTAGGTGACGAGCGCCAGCGCGTAGACGACGGTGAGGAAGGCGAGGACCGCCGGTCCGAGCCCCAGCTCGCCGCGCCGCCGGTACTGCAGCGCCGCCCACGGCACCAGGCCGACGATCGCGAGAGCGGATCCCCCGAGCAGGGCGACGACGGCGGGCCAGACGGAGTCCATGACTCGACCCTAGACAGCGGGCTTCGGGGGACAGGCCTGTTGCGGGCGGGGCGACAGTAGGCGAGCCGGCGACGTCGTCGTCAGCGGGGCGGCTGCCGACGGCGAATCGCAGACGACACCCGCAGCATCGCCTGCTCGACCGGGGGAGACACCATCGTGACTATCGAAGGGGAAACGCGCACTCTCGACGTCGACAAGTCCCGCATAGCCTTCGGGGAACCGCTGATCGACACGGCCCTTCTTCAGGAGTGACCGATCGTCATTCGCAATCTCGCCACCACGGTGGCGGCCGAGGCCCCGGAGCGCGCTGACCGAGCAATTGCGGCCAGATCTTCGACGCAAGCGCCGGATCGCGCGGACCGCGGCCGCTGCGCTGACGGCCGATGCGCCGGCCGTTCGGTGTGGAGTTCCTGCTCGGGCGTCACCAGGCGGAACGCTCGACCGTGCCTCCCGAGAATGGCGGCCTACTGAGGCGGCTGTTTCAGAGGACTCGTCCGTCGCCCACGGCCTTGGTGCCTTCAACGATGGTGAAGTCCGCTCCGGCCCTGAGGGAGCTGTAGTCGATGTCGTAGAGAAGCTCAAGGGTCACTTCGCTCGTCTCGCCGGGTTCGACTTCCGCGGTCTCGCTGCTGCGCACGATCACGCCGAGAGGGTCTCCGTCGCCGCCGACGACGACCGCATGAGGTCGATACCGTCCATCGAGACCGATGGCCGTCTGCCGGCCGCCCTCGCTGGTCGGACGGAGACGGATCCTCGCGCGGATCGTTCTCGCGTCTGATCGCGGTCCTGTCACCGGCTGACCACTCCGCCTGCTGTGGGATGCATGGCCTGATCGTACGCAGCCGCGCCCCGCTTCCTGTGTGGGTATCGCTCTGTGGACGCGATCGTCGGGGATGCGACGATCCGACGGTCCACGGTTCGCTGATCGTCGCGCTGCTCCGGCGAAGTCGCTGGTGAAGAGGTCGCGGAGCAGGCGCACGGTGTCGTCGTAGACGACCAAGCGACCGCACACGTGCTGAGCCTACGGACGGGGCCGCCCACGCCCTCCGACCCATACAAGAATTCCGAAGGTGACGCCCGAGACCACTGCGACCAGGAGGAGGAATGGAAGGACGCCGAACACTATGAAGCCCGTTGCACCCCAGGACTCGTCCATGCGCCGATCCTATGCTCGGCGCGCGGACTCGGTAGCAGCAGTAGTCACTGGTCGGAGAGCGGTGGAGCGGTCGCGATCATGTCGGGGGACGGCGTTTCATAGCCACCGATGACGAGTGTGCTGGTGTTCGTCCAGCTCGGCTCGGAGTAGGTGACCGGCTCGGACGTCTCGGCAGCAGGAGTCATCATGGCTCCGACTGCTGGCACGCTCACAGCGAGAACGCCCGCGACCACCGCTACGACCGCGACAACGAACAAGTTGTTGCAAAGTCTCTCCATCGTGTCGCCCCCCAGTATCGATGCACGCGGAGCGTACCAGCGCAGGTATGGCGACGCCGTTGAGCGGGACCCGTATAGGCGTCGTCATCCTCCTCCCGGAGCCAAGGGACAGGTGAATGCCCTGCGGTTTCCTGCTCTCCGAGAACGGGACACCCTCGATCGTCCTGCACGTCCTCGGACGTGCCCACCAGGTTGGCACACCTGCTGAGTGAGGGATTCGCCGGCCTGACGCTGACGTGTCCCGTAGGGGAATCGCACCGCGCCATTGGACCCGAAGATTCAGCGGGGCGACCTTCGAGAATGTGCCGCACAATTACTCTCCGTCGTCGCGTAGCGCCTCAAGGCGCATGAGGACCGCGAACCCGATGACGACGAAGAGGACGACGAACACTACGGAGATGATCGGCCAGTAGGTCACCAAGAACCAGATGATGGCTAAGGGCACCAGAATGATCGCGCGGGGATCAGGCATCCGGCGCTCCCTCGTGTCTCATCGGACGAAGGGTCGGGTCGAGCAGGTGCTGCCCGTTCTTGCGGGAGCTGCTCATGACGCAGGACACCCGTAGGGGAGCACGACGAGTCTGCTCCCCACTCGAAGGCCGCCGCCCACTCCTGGCGATGCCTCCCGTTCGCGGCGCTGCGGCGTCACTGTTCCAAGCTGGAGGGCGAGACCCGGGCAGCTGCGAGCTTCCGGACGCCAGGATCACCGACACCCAGGATCAGGATGCTCTCGATGCTGCCGATCGTCTCGGGATCCGTGATCTGCAGTTCCTGGTCGGCATCTGCTGTCAGCGTGCCGACCTCGCTTCCTACGTCCGAAGGGAATCGCAACTCTCCGTCGTTGTCCTCGAGTGGGGCGCTCGTGAGAAGGACCCGCGGTTCCACTGCTCCGGTCAGGCTCAGGCCGCTGAGGGACAGCCACACCGTCCCGTCCTCTCGCTCCTCGAGCAGAAGATCACCGCTCGCATCATCGGACACACTCTCGAGCGACGTGCGGATCGGCAGCTGCTCCAGAAGCGACTGGGCGGCGGGAGAGCCCGTCGCATCAGAACCATCCGAGGGAGTGCTCGTCGGAAGGCTGGGAGCGGTGGTCGTCGTCGAGGGGCTGGCGACCGCGGTTCCATCGAGGGGTGCCGTGCAGCCGGCCAGGGCGAGAGCGAGCCCGGTCGCAGCGGCTATGGCCGATAGCCGACTGATTGCGATCGTGTCTGTCATGGTTCGTGCTGCTCCGTCGGTCGAACTGTCGCTCAGCCTACGCAGGGCGCGATACTCATCGTGATGTCGAACCGACTCTTCGTCAGGTCATGTCGACGTGTTCGAGTGCGCGGCATAGGGCGTCTTTCGCTCGCTGGTGGCGACTACGCGCGGTCGATTCATTCAGGCCGAGGAGCTCGGCGGCCTCGCGGGGAGAGAACCCGTCCCAGTGCACGAGCAGGTCCTTCTAAGCCAGCAGCACTGCCCATCCGCCTGCCGCGAGGAGGACGATGAGCAGCGCCACTCCCGCCCAGATCCCATCGACCGCTGTCGATGTCCCCCTCGCGAGTCGGACGGCTCCGAGGACGAGGATGAGCCCACCGCTGACGAATTGGATCGAGAAAGCCAGCTGATAGAGCTGGTCCGCCGGCTCGATGGTCGGCGAGCCACCACCCTCCAGTCGTATACCGGACGCCGTAGCCAGGAGAACGAAGAGGAAGGGCAGGGCGAGAAGTCCGGACAGTCCGATCGTGTGGAGCAGGATCGGGACGGAGAAGACCTCCGAAGCCGGGCTCCGTCTCGGCTTCGACGAGTGCGCGATGGGCTACCTCTCAAGGGAGACGGACCCGAAGGACGGGTAGTCGGGGCCCTCGTAGTTCATGGCGGTGAGGGTTCTGATCGCCGGCATGGTGTGCGCTCCGGGTACGGCGATCTCCTGGTCCGGCTGTTCCGGGTCCAGGGGGCCGATGTCGAAGGAGTAGCCGGCAGTGTCGACCCAGGCGCCCGAGCTGTCCTGCTCGAGCGCGCCCTCCTTGAGCTGCAGCCTCAGGTCAGAGGCGTCACCGGTCGAGAATCCGGTGACGGTCGCCCAGGTCGATCCGTCCGCGCGGCGCTCGATCAGGACAGATCCTGTCGTCTCGGTCTGCTGACTGACGAACTCGCCGCTGAGGGGGAGTTGCTGCTCGAATGCACTGAGCTGAGGGTCGTCGGACGCGGCCGGACCCGGCGAGCCTGCCGAATCCGCGCCTGACGATTCGACAGCGACTGTCGACGATTCGTCGCCGGCGGTCGCGTCGGCGGTGCAGCCGGACAGCACGAGTACGCCGGCGAGAGCCGTGATCGAGAGCGTGATTCCGATTCTGCTGATCCCCATGGCCCGATCCTGGCATGAGGGCGCCCGCGCGACGAGCCGACGTGAGGTGGTGTCCCACCATCTCATCGATGTCCTCCATGTCGTTCCCGCTCAGCGATCGCCCTTCACTGCGGACATGCCCGGACAGCGCGCCGTCGTGATGCGAAGCCTCAGAGAGTTTCGCGAACCGAGCGCAGACGATCAGCGAGCCGTGATTCTCGCGCGCATTGCTCGGCACTGCATTCCGGGCATGGCTGGTCGCACACTCGCCAACGCGTATACGGCCGTCCTGCTGATAGTGGGTCCTGTGATGATCCTCAACGGATCGCTCACCTCAGGGTCGGTGGGAGCCACTGCCGCCGTCGCCTTCGGTGCGGCGGCGGTGACGGCCGGGCTCGTGCTCCTCGGCATCCGCTTGACCACCTCCGCTCGTCAGCCGCGCGCCGAGGCGACTCGGCGAGTGCCTAGGGAGCCGTGCGGGCGCTCTGACGTGATGCTCGCCGTTCGCGAGTGGTGCCTGTGCTCAGGAACACGAAGCTGACACCGGTGACAGCGAGGTACGCCGGTGCCAGAAGTGCGCATGCCACGACGAGAAGGACCTCAGGAACGGTGAACGGGCGGTCGAGCGCCGCAAGAAGCGCCGCGCCGGCCACGTGGACTGCGGCGGCGACGCCGATGATCCGCGACACGCGTTTCTCGAGGAGCCCGGCGCGCACTGCCGAGACGGTGGCGAGGAGTGGTGCCGCGAGAGCCGTGACGCTGAGTGCCCCCATCGTGAGGAGGGGTGATCCGAGCTCGAGCGGTGGCACGAGGCTCGACCACGACAGGTGGAAGGTGGTCCATGCGGCTCCGAGACCGCAGAGTCCGATGACGGCGGCGAGGAGTGGTCGGCCGCGCCGCGATGCGGTGATGGCCGTGCACAGCCAGGCGAGAGCGACGGTCGCTGCGGCGAGGAGCACGGGGAATGCGTAGCTGCGTCCCATCAGGTCCACGAAACCGCCCTGAGCAAAGGTCATGTCCCGCCCGCCGACCTCGATGACAACGGATACGTAGGTCCAGGCGGCGAGAAGGAACACGACGCCGATCGCGCTGCCCGCGCGTCGGCCCGGTCGACTCGTGGCGGTGAGGGTCTCGCGGATGCCGGCCAGGGCGAGCTCCGCGCGGTTGCGCGGTGTCGGTCCGGCCGCTCGGGTCGCGTCGTCCCGGTCGAGGAAAGCGCCGATCACGCTTTCAGCGTTGGCCTCTCGCCATGCTGCCGGGTACCAGCGCAGCGCCCGCCGGTAGGCGTCGGAAGGCGAGAGCGTCACGTCGCGACGCTCCCCGCCGTGGCCGTCTTCACCGGTGCCGCGCGGGAAGCACCGGTGGCGTCGGACCCGCTCCATCGGTGATCACCGACGCTCAGGAGCGCGATGCTTCCTCCGGTGACGGCGAGGTACATCGGCAACGCGAGAGCGCTGCCGATGAGGACGAAGGCTTCGCGGACGCTCGTCGGCTGATCGAGGGACAGGAGAAGCCAGGCGCCGGCGACCTGGGTAGCGGAGGCCGCGCCGATCAGCCACTGCGCGATCGGCTCGAGGAGGCCGGCGCGGACAGCGGCGATGACGGCGGCGAGGGAAGCTGCGAGAGCGACGGCGCTGAGGAGTGCGAATGCAGCTGGAGGCGTCTGACCGGCGACGGAGGCAACAAGTCCCGACCAGGCGAGCTGATCCATCGTCCCCGCGGACACCGCCCCACCGAGAGCGATGACGAGCGAGCAGAGCCGAGAGCCGCGGTGGAACGCGACGATCGCTGTGAGCAGCCACGCGAGGGCGAGAAGCCCGGCGGTGATCAGGACCGGGTTCTCGTGGGACCGGCCCACCGTGTCCATCACCCCGGTGGTGACGATCGTCATCACCCGTCCGCCTACCCCGAGGGTTACCGAGCCCAGCCAGGCGGCTCCGATGAGCAGGACCAGGCCGACGGTCGTCGTTACCAGTCTCGAGGGCCGGAGCAGCGCGGCGAAGGTCTCCACCACTCCTGCACGCGCCAGGTCGAACCGGTCACGTCCGCTCGGGCCGTTCGTCCCGGTCGCCTCGTCGCGATCAAGGTATGCGCCGATAGCGGCGTCCCCCTGACTCCTTCGCCACGCCGCCGGGTACCAGCGCATCGCCCGCCGGTAGCGGTCGAGTGATGACCCGTTCATGCCGGCGCGATCCGGCCGAGGCGGCGAGCAGCGCTGGATGCAGCGCGCTCGAGCTGCGCCAGACGAGCGGCGTCCACCGCGAGGCGAGCGGCGCCGGCGTCGGTCAGCCGGAAGTACCGGCGCCGGCGTCCGTTGACCTCCTCGTCGCCGTCCGCGGCGACGAGGCCCTGGCGCTCGAGCCGGTCCAGGGCGGCGTAGAGGGTCGGGATCTTCATCGTCATCGCGCCGTCGGAGAGCTCGCGCACCGCCGACACGATGCCGTAGCCGTGCGCCCGCCCATCGGCGAGGACCGTCATGATCCACACCCGCGGTTCCCGGATCTCTTCCATGACCGAAACATACTCTGCGTGACGGAGTATCACCAGCGATCGAATTGGCGGTAGCCGTCCCGTATGGGGATCGTTGACCGGACGCGATCATTCTGCGCGTCAAGCCCTACAAGCCCCGTGACGGAGCCACTCCACCGGGTGTGCTCGTGGTCTCATCGGCGCGAGCGGGCGAGGAGAGGCCTTGGTCGCTTAGGTATCAAGCGTGGAGCAGTTCGAGGATCACCGGGGCGTCTATGCGAGGTAGGCCTCGAGGGTCTGCGGAGCGGTGCCCGTGATCGTCTCGACGGCGTCGCTGATCGCGGACATGTCGTTGCTCGCGACCGCCGTGTAGGTGCTCACCCATGCGTCGACCTGCCAGCCGGGGGCGCCGTAGCCGGCACGCGAGGCGTGCGCCTCCTCGATGCTCTCGTCGAGGAATGTGACGTCGCGCCCGCGGACGCGGCTGATGGTGGTGGCGACCTCCGCGAAGGTGAGCGCCTCGGGGCCGGTGAGGTCGTAGGTGCGCCCGGCGTGCGCGGAGGGGTCGCGCAGCACGGCGACGGCGGTGCGGGCGACGTCGGCGCGGGAGACGATCGCGACGCGGCCGGTGCCTCCGGGGCCGCGGATCACTCCGTCGTCGCCGACCAGGGCCTCCATGAAGTCGATGTAGAAGCTGTCACGGAGGAACGTCCACGCCATGCCGGATGCCTTGATGTACTCCTCGGTGACGAAGTGGTCGCGGGCGAGGGTGAAGACCGCATCGGGAGCGGCGGCGATGAACGACGTGTAGACGATGTGCCGGACGCCGGCGGCGGCGGCCGCGTCGATGAAGGAACGGTGCTGGTCGAGGCGCTCCGCGCTCTCGGACGCGGACACCATGAATAGCGTCTCGACACCGGTGAGCGCGGCGATCGCCGCGGGCCGGTCGGTGTAGCTGAACGGGTGGACGGTGCTGTCCGGCAGCTGCGGAGCCTTCACGGGAGTGCGGACGAGCAGGCGCTGGGCCGTGTCGAGGGTGGCGAGCTCTCGGGCGACGAGGCCGCCGAGGACGCCGGTCGAGCCGGTGACGGCAAGGGTGGCGGGGGTGGGAGCGGTGTCGTTCATGAGGGGGTCCTTCCAGACGAGGTGAAGCGGTTCGGCGTACTCATCGAGCGGGGGGCGAGGGGGTGTCGTAGTCGTCCTGCGCGGCGAGCACGCCGGTCATGTGCTCGGTCGCCCAGTCGGTCAGCGCGCGCAGTGGGGCCTGCAGACTTCGGCCCGTGGCCGTGAGCTCGTACTCGACGCGCGGGGGGACCTGCGCATAGACGGTGCGCTGCACCAGGCCGTCCCTCTCCAGGCCGCGCAGCGTCTGGGTGAGCATCTTCTGCGACACCCCGTCCACGTCGGCCTGGATCTGCGAGAAGCGCCGCGGACCCGCATCGAGGGCTCCGACGACGAGCACCGTCCAGCGATCGCCGATCCGATCCAGCAGCCGCCTCGACGGGCAGTTCCGGTCGTACGGGTTCCACATCGCGTCGTTCATCCGCGTCCCCTTTCTCAGTCACTTGAAGATACCGACTAACGGATAGTGACTCAAGGGCGGTGCCATAGGCACTTTGAAGTGCCTATGGCGTCGCAGCGGAATCATCCGGGAGGGATCGTTCACCGGTCCATGGCTCCCTCTAGGTTGTTGCCGCGAGGCCGTCTAGTGTCGCGTCATGAGCGAGCGGGCGAAGCGCACGGTTCGATGGGGTTGGGTCAACGTGGCGTTGTTCGCCGTCGCGGCGATGTTCCTGCTGCTGATCACCGTCCAGACGGGTACCTGCACCGATTACGTCGACGGGACTGGAGTGTGCACAATCACTCCGCCGCCGGACCGCCAATGGCTGGTGCTGGTGATCGGTGGCGGGGTTCTCGCTTTCGCGCTCTTCAAGGCGTTTCGTCGGCGCTGACACGCGGCTGGCTCATCTGATCGGGCTGCTCGAGTGTCCAGACAGTGGTCGCCGATCCCGTCCCGTAAGAGGGTCGCTCACCGCATCAGGTCGACGAGCGGGGTTCACCCCGTAGGGGCGGGGGCGGCAGCGTCCCTGTGGATCTCGGCGCTCCGTGTCGGCCTTCTGACGCCGCTTCGTGTCGCTACTAGGTGCCGATGACGAGAACGCTCGCAGCGGATTCGACGACGTCGTCGGTGATGGTCTCGAGCTCGTTGATCTTGAGGACGCGGGCGATCTGCGGCATGAGTCGTTCGAGGAGGCGGAAGTTGCCGCGCGTGATGCGCTCGATGGCAGCGACGGCCTGCGAGTCGGTGAAGTCGTCAGGGTTCAGCGCTCGGCCGAGCCTCTTCCACTGCCGGTCGAGGACGAAGAGGAGCTCGTCGCGGGTGAGCGGGTGGTATTGGTGGGCGAAGCCCAGGCGGCTGTAGAGCTGGGGGTAATGGCGGAACTGCTGGTCGATGCCGGGCATGCCGATGAGGATGATCGAGGTCCGGGTGCGGTCGTGGTGGTCGCGCAGGAACTCGATTGCGTTTGGAGTGAGTCGCTCGGACTCGTCGATGAGGAGCAGTTCGACGTCGCTGGGGTGCTGGCGTGACAGGGGCGCCTTCTCGGTGGCTCCGCGGAACTCGGAGTGCTTGCTGATGTAGAGGTCGACGCTGTGTCGCAGTTGTTCAAGATCCTGGGCGAGGTCGCGTGGTCGGCAGAGGACTTCTGGTGTGTAGAAGACGGTGCGGGCTTTGTTAGCGGCGGCGGCGTGTTTGGCTTCGATGCCGGCGGCGCCGAAGCGGGTGAAGTGGGGTTCGAGGTCGTCCCAGCCGGCGTAGCGACGGGCAGACATGGTCTTGCCGACGCCGGCATCTCCGAAGCAGATCCCGATGGTGTGCTCCTTGCGGACGACGTTGGCGAACTCGGTGAAGCGGCGGTGCTCCTTGGTGGTGATGAAGCTCACGGCTTGTCCTCCTCATAGGTGTAGAGCCGCGGCCGATGCGGCGTCGGGATGGGTGGAAGTGGATCAGTTCGGCGCGGCACGGCCGGGATGCGCTCGTTGATGTCACGGCGAAGCGCACGCCGGCGGGCGCGCCGTGCGGTCTCGAGGTCGCGGAGGCTGAGGCGGAGGGTGGGGTGGTCTTCATCGATCGCGGTGCAGACGAAGGTGTCGCGGTCGTAGACGCGGATCTCTGACATGTCGCGCGGGTCGTACCGGAGCGTGACGGTGCGGCCGACGAAAGGAGCGAGGGTGGGTGAGAGGTAGCGCTGTCCTTGGAAGTGGATGCCGTCGCGCTGCACGATGCGGCTCTTGGGCACAGTCAGCAGGAGGTCGTCGAGTTCGGTGATCGTGTCGGGCATGCGTGGGAGCCAGCCGTCGGCGACCCACGCGTCGCGTGGCGAGGCGCCCAGCTCACGGTGGGGTCGGTCGTTGTAGCCGGTGATGAAGCGGCCCATCGCCTGGTCGAGGTCGGTGAGGGTCAGGCGAGGTGTCGGGGTCCGATTCCCGGGCGCGAGGTGCCCGGGGAGGGTGGGCAGCAGTTCGGTGTTGATGGTGCCGAAGAACCGCTCGATCTTCCCGCGTCCCTGGGGTCGGCCGACGGCGGAGTGGATGATGCGGATGTGCAGCGCGACGGCGGTTCGTTCGAGGTGGTGGCTGGTGAAGTCGGACCCGTGATCGACGTGCAGGACGTTCGGGAGTCCGCACATCGCCCACCGGGGATCCGACTTCCGCCAGATTGCCTGCCGAAGCGCGAGCGCGGTGTTCATCGCGGAGGGTGCGCCGGAGAAGACGGTGTAGCCGCAGATCGCTCGGGAGTGGTCGTCCATAATCACGCTCAGCCACGGCCGGTCAGGCTTGCCGTCGGCGCCGACGATGAGCAGATCGAGCTGGGTGTGGTCGGCCTGCCAGGTGTCGTTGGGGTGAGCGGCGCGACGGCGGAACACGAGCTCGTAGCGGTCGCGGTACGACGTCGGCCCGTCGAGGGCGAGCGTCACCAGGCCAGGGTCGAGTGCCCGGATGACCTCGTGCACCGTCGTGTACGACGGTGCCGATACCTCGAGTCGCGCTGCCTCCGCAGCAGCCAGGCGATGCAAGGTCGCGATCGACGGTCGTGGCCTCGTTAAGGCGAGACCCTCAACGAAGGTCACGAGCGTCGGATCGATGCGCCGGGTCCCGCTGTCGGCTCTCGCCGATTCGTCCAGGCCGGTGATGCCACTCCTCTTATAGAGGACCTTCCAGCGCTGCAGCGTGCGAGCGCTGATCCCTGTGTCCCTGGCGAGGGCCGCGATCGGCACCTGGTCCTCGACATGAAGCCGAAGGATCCGCCACCGCTCGAGGCCGTCCATCAGTCGCTACATCGCTGCGCTCTCGCGGGCCGCATGAGCCTGCTGGTGACGGTAGAGGCTCGCACGGCTCCAGCCGACGAGACGGGCCGCGTCCTCCGCGGTGCGCCCGCGCGCTCGCGCGTCCGCGGCGATCGCGAGCTTGTCCGCCACCACTGCAGGATCCGACAGAGGGCGGCCGAAGCGCGTTCCGCTCGCACGGGCCGCGGCGATGCCGGCGTTGACCCGTTCCACGATGAGTTCCCGCTCGTACTCCGCGAGCGTGGCGAGCATGTTGAGCATCAGCCGGCCCGTCGACGTCGACGGGTCGATGCCGTCGGAGATCGACCGCACCTGCACGCCACGCTCACGCAACAGGTTCACCGTGTTCAGAACGTCGATCAGCGACCGGCCGAGACGGTCGACCCTCCAGACGACGACGGTGTCCCCGTGCTCGGCGTACTCGAGCAGCTTCTTCATCCCGCGCCGCTCGATCGCGGCCTTACTGCCGGACGTCACGTCCGCGAACACGTCGCGCTTCTGCACGCCGGCCGCGACGAGCGCGTCGACCTGCAACTGCGCATCCTGACTCGATGTACTCACACGCGTATACCCGAGAAGTCTCACGCGCTCAGTCTGACTCGGAAAGCCCCTCCGGGCACCCTCCTGAGACGAACTACCGCGAGACAAGTTGTTGAGACAGTCAGGCCTCCGCCGTTCCGGCCGAGGCTGACTTCGGAGCGGCTCTCGACGGACTGTCTCAGAAATCTAATGCTTTACAAGATGATCCTCAGAAGCCGAGCCACTGCTCGGTTGGTCAGCGAAGTATTGGAACGTCCCGCCAAGACGTCGCAGAACTCATCTGTGACCCCCTGATGCTCAGACACTTCTACCGAACGGGACTGCGACGAACGCACGGCTTGCTGCAAGCCGCAGAGATGATCGATGAGCACTTCGGCTCGACTCGGAGAGGGCGGATCTTGGTGCTGCGCCGGCCACTTCCGCGTGACTTTGTCACGACGACAACCGCGTACTTCACCTGCGCGATGACAAACCACGCGCCCGACTTCGCTCAAGAAACGAATAACTGCAGACCGTCGAACCTCCCGCCACGGTGGCCATCGCGCGTCCACGTCGACGCAGCCGTCTCCGCTCTTGAAGCAGTTGCGACAGCCTCGAGGTCTACATCATGCAGACCTCTGCTCACTGTCGAACTGCGTTAGAAAACTTTGACGCGTTCGACACGGCGGAACCTGATACTGTTAAGACACGAGGTCCCATCGGGACAGGAGGAGGGTCAGATGCCGTTCGAGGTTTTTGACAAGCGCATGGCGCCGCTGGCGAAGGCGCCTAGCGTGACGATCCAGAAGCGTGGGATCTTCTCGATCAACAAGGCGGCGCACAAGCTCATCGGCGAGGCCGACACGGTGGAGCTGCTCTATGACAAGGAGGAGCAGATCATCGCCCTCCGCCCGTCGTCGGACTCGCACGCCTACGTAGTGCGCTCGCAGGCCGGCAGGGACACCGGTCAGGTGGTCATGTCGGCGACAGCGTTCACGCAGTACTACGACATCGACACAGCTGTCAGCCGACGATGGACGCCCTACGTCCAGGACGGCATGCTCTGCATCGACCTCAAGGGCCACAGCGTCGAGGTCAAGGGCAATCGCGCGAAGCCTGAGGAGAGCGCCACGCAGAGCGAGTAAAGATTTCTGGCCTGACACCGTTAGCGCGGCGTCAGGCCAGAGCCGGCCCGAGGGCGCAGCAGTGACTTTGCGAGTCCACTCCAGCGTACCGAAGCAGCGAGGCCAACCCGGCCTCCCTTCTTCCTCGGGCCCCAACCCAAGGAAGGCTTCATGCCTACTGTCAGCGAGTACTACGGGATCCCTGGTCCCGTGCCCTTCGTCGATGTCCAGATCAACGTCGACAACCGTCTGTTCGTGGATCCGCACGCGATCCGCCTCTATCAGAGCCCTCAGCCGTTCGCACAGCGTGCGATCGACGCGATGGACTCGTTCTTCAGCGAGGTCACCAGGTGCGTCATCAGCGGCACGCCCGGTGACCATCGTCGCGGGAACAGCCTCCTGCAGCACTTCGTCGAGCCCCGCGAGACCCGTCTCGGCATGGCCAAGTACGGATTTCGCGGACACGGCGGTGCCCACGAGGTGGGCAACTGGATCTGGCACACCCTCATCGACGACGTCGAAGCCCTCGTCCGGATCGGTGCCCTGCGCCACATCGAAGACCTGCCGCTGTTCGTTCACAAGATCGACCGCGACATCACCTCAGACGTCACGACGCGCATCATCTACCTCGCGCTCGTGGACTTCACGGCCGAGATGATCAAGAAGTACCCGCAGTTCACCGCCGGCGCCCACGAGGTCCGCAAGTTCGAGAAGCAGGTCTGGAACTCGACGACTCGCGAGTGGGACATCGCGACCGTGTCCCTCCCCGTGATCGACGGGGAGCCACTCCTCCTCGTCCCCTCTGAGTGGGCACGCCAGACGCTTCTCCTGTCCGCGGGGCGCTTCTACGAGACAAGCGTCCTCTCCTACGCCCAGCTCGAGCAGGCCGTACTCGCGAGCGACGGCAAGCTCCTGAAGACCCCGAAGGACCGGCTGAAGACGCAGAAGGGCCTCGGCCGTGGCCGCGTCACCAACAGGCGGATCACGCAGCGCGCGATCGAGAACGAGTTCGACTTGGTCGCCTCCTTCAAGGCGTTCGTCCTGTCGCGGCTGCCGCGACAGGACGAGGGCGAGGCCGCCTAGGTGAAGGCGCGTAGGCAGGTCCAAGGGGACCTGCCTACGCGCCGAACTGGGTGGCGGCGCATGACGGAGTGAGGTCAGGCCGAGCTGTCGGTGGAGACGACGTATTAGACGCGATCAGGAGCGTGAGTCTTGAGGACTCGACCCTTTAGGAATCTGGAAATCGCGCCCGGCGAGGGCGCGGGGTGCTCCCGATGCTCTGAGCACGTACCGGTCACCGATCCCCTACCGCGACGGTCAGGACGGGCGTCGACGTTCGATGAGGATCGTGTCACGCCAGGTACCGGCGGCTGGTCCGTAAGTCATCAGCGCGATCCGGTCGCGGGTGCCGACGCGGCGGAAGCCGGCGCGGTCGTGGAGGGCGAGGCTGGCGGTGTTCTCGGGGAAGATGCTCGACTGGATCGTCCAGAGACCAGCAGCGTCCGCGGTCTCGATGAGAGCCCGCAGGAGTGCCGCGCCGGCGCCGCGGCCGCGGGCAGCGGAGGCGACGTAGACGGAGTGCTCGACCACTCCGCGGTAGACGGGCCGGCTCGACACGGGCGAGAGCGCCGCCCACCCGAGGACACGGTCGCCGTCGACGGCGACCAGGCGCCCGACGTCGAGCTTCCCCGCGTCGAACATCTCCCACGTCGGCGGTTCGGCCTCGAAGGTGGCGTGCCCGGTCGCGATGCCCTCGCAGTAGATCGCCTCGACCGCCGTCCAGTCCTCGGGGAGCATCGCCCGGACCGCCATCACGAGCAGCAGCTTCCTCCGGCGGATCCGATGTCAGTCGAGCAGACGCCGGTCTCGGGGAGCACGAGCTGCACCCGCCGGGCCGCGGCGTGATCGCCCGCGAGCTCGTCCGCGATAGAGCGGACCTGCTCGTAACCGGTGACCAGGAGGAAGGTCGGGGCGCGGCCGTAGGACTTCATGCCGGCGATGAAGAAGTTCGGTTCGGGGTGGGCGAGTTCCGCGACGCCGTGCGGGTCGACGGTGCCGCAGGAGTGCAGGTTCGGATCGATCAGCGTCGCGAGCGCGCGGGGCGCTTCCACGATCTCGTCCAGGGAGACGCGGATCTCGCGCAGCATGTCGAGGTTGGGCCGGAACCCGGTCGCCTGCACGACGACGTCGACCTCGACGCTCTCGCGCTCCTTCCGGCGGCGTCCCCTCACAGCGACGCGGCCGGTGGCGGTCTTCTCGAGGCGGTCGATTTCGAAGCGGTCCAGGAGGGTGATCGCGCCGTCGCGGACGAGCTGGTGGACGGTGCCGCCGAGCTTGCCGCGCTCCTCGAGCTCGTCGTCGCCCGAGCCGAAGACGCGCAGCGGGCTGGTGCCCCGAATCGCCCACGTGATGCTCGTCTCCGGTTCCTCGCGGGCGAGACGGGCGAGCTTGATCAGGGTGTTCGCAGCGGAGTGGCCGGCGCCGACGACGAGGACGCTCTTCCCGGCGAACCTGGCACGGTCGGCGCCGAGCACATCGGGCAGCGCGTGACTGAGATGCTCGGCGACGTCGGCGGCGCCGATCGGGTCGAGGCCGGCCGAGGCGAGGGCGTTGGGCGTGGAGTAGGTGCCCGAGGTGTCGATGACTGCGCGGGCGGTGACGTCGACGGCGCCCTCCACAGTGTCCAGGCGCAACAGGAACGGAGTGGCCGCGCGGCCGGTGGAGCGGGTGCGGTCCATGCCCTCGCGGGTCACAGCCAGCACGCGGGAGCGGTATCGGATGACGGGTGCGAGCTGCGGAGTCGCGGCGAGGGGCGCGAGGTAGTCGCGGACGAACTCGTGCCCGGTGGGCAGCTTCTTCGCTGCGGGCGCCTCCCAGCCGGCGGCGTCGAGCAGGCGCCCGGCGGCGGAATCGACCAGGTACTCCCACGGGGAGAACAGTCGGGTGTGGCCCCACTGCTGCACCGCGGCCCCGGCGCTCTCGCCCGCCTCGTAGACGATGACATCGAGGCCCCGCTCGAGCAGCTGCGCGGCGGCGGCGAGTCCGACGGGCCCGGCGCCGATGACGGCGACGGGCAGGCCGGTGAGGCGGCGCTCGTCGGTGCGGGGCGGGACGGTCAGCAGCATGGTCATCAGGTGCACTCCTCAACATCGACGATCATCGATGGATCGAGTCTGCCCCGGTATATCGATGACTGTCAATGTGTGGGAGGGTGGAGGCATGGCGACGACCGAGCTGACTCTCACCGCGGCGGCGGTCGCGTGCTGCGCGCCACTCGCGCGCGAGCCGCTGAGCGCCGAGGGCGCGGAGCTGCTGGCGAGAGCGTTGAAGGCGATGGCGGATCCGGCAAGGCTTCGCCTGGTGTCGATCGTGGCGTCGAGCAGTTCGGGTGAGGTGTGCGTGTGCGACTTCACGGAGCCGGTTGGTCTGAGTCAGCCCACGGTGTCGCACCACTTGAAGATCCTCGTGGACGCCGGGATCCTGGCCCGCGAGAAGCGCGGCACGTGGGCGTACTTCTCCCTCATCCCCGGCGCGCTCGACTCTCTCGCGGGGATACTCACCCGCGTCTGATCAGGCGGCCGTGACTCTCGCCGCGAGAGCGTCGACGCGCGCGGCGAGCTCGTCGTAGGCGGCATCGAACGCGGCGTCCGTGCCGGCGGGCACCGGGTCGGGGATCGACCAGTGCAGCGCCTCCGAACCGAGCTCCTCGTGCGCGGCGTCGCAGACAGTGATCACGAGGTCGGTGTCGGCGGCGACGTCAGCGAACTGCTGCGGAGCATTCCCTGTCAGCGTCAGGCCGTGCCGCTCGGCAGTCGTGATGGCGCCAGCCGCCATCGCCGCGGCGGGGTGCGTGCCGGCGGACGCCACGGGGATCGAGCTGCGCTGCGCCCAGAGCTGCGCGGCGAGCTGGGAGCGGGCGGAGTTCGCGGTACACACGAACAGCACCCGCCGCGCCGCGGCGGTGGTCGAGGGGCCGAGCTGATCGAACGCGCCGGGGATCAGGTGCACGTAGCTGCGGCGCCGGTCCGCTTCGGAGCGGCGACGGAGGATCATGCCCTCCCGCTCGAGGACGGCGAGGTGGTGCGCGACGAGGTTCGAGGGCATCCCCAGTCGGTCCTGCAGCTCCCGCGGCGCCAGGTCACCGAGGGTGAGCAGGTCCACGATCCGCAGGCGCGCGGGATCACTGAGGGCCGCGTGCCGGGCGGCCCGCGCTTCCAATTCGGTTCGCTCGGTGTTCATTGACTCAATCTTGACTGAGTGAACGTGAGCGGTCAAGATGGCCGACGACATGGACACCACTTCCCTTCCTCCGCTCGCTCGTCGGGCCGTGGCCGAGTTCCTCGGCACGGGCCTGCTCGTGGCGATCGTCGTCGGCTCCGGCATCGCCGCCCAGTCGCTCTCCCCGAACGATGTCGGCGTGCAACTGCTGGAGAACTCCCTCGCGACCGCGCTGGGCCTCGCGGTGCTGATCCTGACACTCGGGCCGGTGTCGGGGGCGCACTTCAACCCGCTCGTCTCCGCCATCGACGCGCTCCTCGGCCGCCGCGACCGGACCGGCGTGTCGGGGCGGGAGCTGGCGGTGTTCGTCGGCGCGCAGCTGCTCGGCGGTATCGGTGGCGCGGTCCTCGCGAACGCGATGTTCGAGGTCCCGACCTCGATCGCGACGACCGAGCGGGTCACCGCCGGGCACCTGCTCGGGGAGGTCGTCGCCACCGCGGGCCTGGTCCTCGTGATCCTCTCCCTCGCCCGCACGAACCGCGGCCCGCTCGCCGCGGCCGCGGTCGGCGCGTACATCGGTGCGGCGTACTGGTTCACGTCCTCGACCTCGTTCGCGAACCCCGCCGTGACCCTCGGCCGCGTCTTCACCGACACCTTCGCCGGCATCGCCCCCACCTCCGTCCTGCCGTTCATCGCTGCGCAGCTCGTCGGCGCCGCGATCGGCGTCGGCATCGCCGTGTTCCTCTTCCCGGGCGCCGCCCGGACCGCCGGGCACCTCGTGGTCCCGGCCACCACCTCCACCTCTTCACACGTCTGATCCGGAAGGCCCATCTGATGCATCTCGTCGCCATCGGCGGCAGCGACGCGGGGATCTCCGCCGCGCTGCGCGCCCGCGAGCTCGACCCGTCCGTCGACGTGACCGTCGTCGTCGCCGACTCGTACCCGAACTTCTCCATCTGCGGGATCCCGTACTACTTCTCCCGCGAGGTCCAGCCGTGGCAGTCGCTCGCGCACCGCACCCACGCCGACCTCGAAGCCACCGGCATGAGCCTGCGCCTGGACACCTTCGCGACCGACATCGACGTCGCCGGGCAGCGGCTCACCGTCCGCACCCCGGACGGCTCGCTCGATCGGATCGGGTACGACGAGCTGATCGTCGGGACCGGCGCCCTCGCGTCTTCCGCCGGCATCGCCGGCGTGGATGACCTGGGGCCGGAGGACGGAGTGCACGTGCTGCACTCGATGGGCGACACCTTCGCCCTCGAGCGGTTCCTCGATAGCCGCGACCCGCAGACGGCGATCATCGTCGGCGCCGGCTACGTGGGCCTCGAGATGGCCGAAGCCCTCACCGTCCGCGGCCTCCACGTCACCCAGCTCCAACGCGGCCCGGAAGTGCTCTCCACCCTCGACCCCGAACTCGGCGCCCTCGTGCACACCGAACTGACCGAGCGCGGCGTCGAGGTCCTCACCCGGACCACCGTCGCCTCGATCGAGAAGACCGCCGCCGGGCTCGCCGTGCACGCCGACCACGACGGCACACCCCTCATCCGCACCGCCGACGTCGTCCTTCTCGTCGTCGGCGTGAAGCCGAACACCGACCTGCTCGCCCGCGCCGGAGCGTCTCTCGGCGCCGGCCGCGGGGTCGTCGTCGACGAGGCGATGCGCACGGGCCTGCCGCACGTGTTCGCGGCAGGCGACGGAGTGACCACGCACCACCGTCTGCTCGGCAGCACCTACCTGCCGCTGGGCACCACGGCCCACAAGCAGGGACGGGTGGCCGGCGAGAACGCTCTCGGCGGCGATGCCCGCTTCGCCGGCTCCGTCGGCACCCAGGTCGTCAAGGTGTTCGACCTCGTCGCCTCCCGCACCGGCCTGCGCGAGCACGAGGCCCTCGCCGCCGGCTTCGCGCCGGCGTCGACGACCGCGGTCGCGGACGACCACAAGCGCTACTACCCGGGCGCGCAGCCCATCACGATCCGCATCACCGGTGACACCCGCGACGGGCGCCTGCTCGGCGCGCAGCTCGTCGGACGCCTCGGCACCGAGACCGCCAAGCGCATCGACACCTACGCGACCGCCCTGTTCGCGGGACTCACCGTCGAGCAGGTCTCCGACCTCGACCTCTCCTACACACCCCCGCTCGGCTCCCCCTGGGACGCCGTGCAGATCGCCACCCAGACCTGGACCCGCACGAACACCGGAGCAGTGACCCCCGCATGACCGAGAAGCCCACCGTCCTCTTCCTCTGCCAGCACAACGCCGGCCGCTCCCAACTCGGCGCAGGCCTGCTCCAAGTCCTCGCCAGCGACCGCTACACCGCCACCTCCGCCGGCCTCTCCCCGGCCGAAACGGTAAACCCCGCGATCGCTGCGACCGTCGCTGAGCTCGGCCTCGATATCAGCGACCGCACCCCCCGCTCCGTCACGGTGGAGGACCTCGAGAACGCGGACATCGTCGTCGCCATGAAGCCCGGGCTTACCCTCCCTGCGACTCCGACCGGCCGGTTCCTGGAGTGGAAGTTCCCCGACCCAACCGACTGGAGCGCCGAGAGCGTCCGCCCCCTCCGCGAGGCGGTCGCCGCTCGGATTCAGGCCGAGCTCCTCAACTAGGCGCGACACGGAGCGGCATCAGAACGCCGCCACAGAACGCTGAAACTTACACGTCCCGTTAGACCCGCCCGATGAGATGCCCGATGACGGGGCGGCTATCGGGACACAAGGACGGCGGATTTCAAGACGAGGCCGCGCACTCGAGCCGTGGTGTTCGGCGACGTCGAGCGGCAGCTGCGTTCCGATCCCCGTTTCACGGAGGAACGGGTCGTGTGGACGGAGAACGCAGACGGCAGCCGAGCAGCCGCACCGCCCGCTCGGACGCCGCTTGAGTTCATCGTGTCGGAGTTGAGAATCGGGCGGTCGCTCCCTCACGGATGTCGCCGCCGAGCAGTCGGCCCGCACCGGACCGGCCGTCATGCGGTACCGCTGCAGCACCCCGGCGGAAGGAGACCCGCGCACGCTCGACGTCGACGAGTCCCACACCGCCTTCGGAGAGCCGTCGATCGACGCGGCCTCCCGGAGGAACGATCGACCATCGCCCGCAGCATCCTGACGGCGGAGTTCCGCAAGTGAGCGGTACGACGATCGCGGGGACCCGGCTGCTGACGTCGGACTCGGCTCAGCGTCCGCTCGCGCCCGCGCCTCAGCGCCGCAGGGCCTGCGCGTAGCCGAGCACGTCCCGGCCGAGCGCTGACGTGTGCGGCCAGGAGTCCGAGATGCGGCGGGCGAGAGGGGCGAGCAGCGCGGCCTCGGCCTCGCGGTCGCCCCGGACGTGCGCTTCCAGCGCCGCCGTCAGCGTGCGGCGCGCGTCGGCCAGCACGCCCGGGGAGAGGCCGTCGTCCGCGGCGTCGGCGGTTCGCTGAATCAGCCGCTCGAGAGTCGTCGTCATCGTCGCATTCTTCGGAGCCTCAGTATCCGGAGCCGTCCGCCACCGCGCCGAGCGCCGCCGCCGTGCCGAGCGCGATCAGCGACTGGTCGGTCGCGATGGCGACCCGCGGGAAGCCGAGCGCGCGCAGCTGCCGGGCGCGCTCCTGGTCGCCCGCGTAGGCACCGGCGACAATGCCCGCGTTCCGGGCGGCCGCGGCGATCCTCGGCAGCGGGTCCTCGGGTCCGTCCGCGGCGAGCAGGTCGGGCAGCTCCCGGCCGAGTCCGATCGCGAGGTCGAACGGGCCGACGAAGACACCGGCGACCCCCGGCACCGCGAGGATCTCCTCGACCGCGTCGAGGCCGGACTGCGTCTCGATCATCAGCCAGAGGGCCGGCCGCGCCTCGGCGGCAGACGGGGGCGCGGCGCCCCAGAGGTCGGTCATCGGCCCCCAGCTGCGCCGGCCGAGCGGCGGGTAGTGCGCGGCTCGGACCGCCGCGGCCGCGTCCTCGACCGACTCGATCAGCGGGACGACGACGATGTCGGCTCCGGCGTCGAGCGCCCGCCCGATCAGCGGGTCCGAGAGCCCGGCGACCCGGACGGCGACGGGCGGCCGCTCGCTCACCGTCGCCAGCGCGCGCATGGTCGCGAGCACCGCGGCGTCGTCGAAGGCGCCGTGCTGCGCGTCCAGGCAGAGCCAGGCGGGCCCGCCGCGCGCGATCTGCGCCACCGTCAGCGGCTCTCCGAGCCGGCACCACACCCCGTCGGCACGACCGTCTCCGAGAACCCGCTCCGCATCCACGGGTCCGATCCTCGCGCATCGGGGGCGGCCGCGAGCGAGGGCCCTCCGGTGCCGATGTCGGTGGGGTCGACCTACACTCGGACGTATTCGAACACATGTTCGATCCCGTGAGGAGGGCCGAGAATGAGCGTGACCGTGGTGGACCGCATCGCGACCCCGGCCCGGGACGCCGTGGCCGTCTCCCTCCTCGTCCCCGCCGACGCGGTGGCGGCGGGCTTCCCGTCGCCCGCGCAGGACTACTTCGACGGCTCGCTCGACCTCAACGACCACCTCATCCGGGACAAGACCTCGACGTTCATCGTCCGCGTCTCGGGCGAGAGCATGACCGGCGCCGGCATCAGCGACGGCGACGAGCTGGTGGTCGATCGCTCGCTGACCCCGACGCACGGGAGCGTCGTCATCGCGATCCTCGACGGTGAGCTGACCGTGAAGCGGCTCGAGCTGAGCCCCGGGGGAGTGGTGCTGCGCGCGGAGAATCCGGACTACCCACCGATCCTCGTCGCCGAGCTGAGCGACCTGCAGATCTGGGGCGTCGTCACCGTCTGCCTGCACCGGCTGCACCGTGCGCTCTGAGCGGCGGATCGGCCTGGTCGACGTGAACAGCTTCTACGTCTCCTGCGAGCGGCTGTTCGACCCGAAGCTGCAGGGCCGGCCCGTCGTCGTCCTCTCCAACAACGACGGCTGCGTGGTCGCCCGCTCGGACGAGGTGAAGAAGCTCGGCATCGAGAACGGGACGCCGTGGTTCAAGGTCGAGCCGCTCATCCGCTCGGGGCGCCTCCCGGAGGTGATCGCCCGCTCCAGCAACTACGAGCTGTACGGCGAGCTGTCCGCGCGGGTGATGGAGCTGCTGGGCCGCTACTCGGCGTGGCAGGAGGTGTACTCCATCGACGAGAGCTTCCTCGGCGTCGACGGAGATGTGGCGGAGCGGGCGAGGATCGGCCGGGCGATGCGGGCGGCCGTCGCGAAGAACGTCGGCCTGCCGGTGTGCGTGGGGTTCGGTCCGAGCAAGACCCTCGCGAAGTTCGTCAACAAGGGCGGCGCGAAGAAGCACCCGCGCCTGGGCGGGGTCTGCGACACCGACTGGTACACGCCCGAGCAGCTCGACGCGCTGATGGCGTCGCAGCACGTCACCGAGCTGTGGGGAGTGGCCGGCCGCACCGGGAAGCGCCTCGCGGAGCTGTCCATCCACACGATCCGCGACCTCCGCGACGCGGACCCCGCTCTCATCCGGAAGAAGTTCTCCGTGGTGCTGCAGCGCTCCGTCTACGAGCTGCGCGGGGTCGACTGCATCCCGCTCGAGGCGGCGCGGACGGTGCGCGACCAGCTGATCTTCTCGCGCTCGTTCGCCACTCCGGTGTCGACGATCGCGGACATGGAGCAGGTGCTCTCCGTCTACGCGCAGCGCGCGGCCCACCGCCTCCGCGCGCAGGGGTCGGTGACGAAGACGATGAGCGTCTTCGCGTCGACGTCGCCGTTCGCGGACGCGCCGTACGAGTCCGCGGGCGGACTGGCCGGCTTCCCCGTGCCGACCGACGACCCGGTGGCGATCGTCAAGGCCGCGATCGGCACGCTGCGACCCCGGCTGCGCGAGGGCGCGCGCTACGTGCGGGCCGGCGTGATCCTGACGAACCTGTCGCCGCGCGACTCGCACGCCCTCCTCGAGGTGTTCGACACCGCGTTCGACAGCAAGGGCCTCGGCGCGACGATCGACGCCGTCACGAAGCGCCACGGCCGCTCCGCCGTCGGCCTCGGACTCGCCGGGATCCGCAAGGGGCCGGTCTGGACGATGAAGCGCGGCGCGCTGTCGCTGCGCGCCACGACCCACTGGGGGGAGCTGGCGACGGCGCACGCGCGGTGATCCGCTTCGTCCCGCTCGACCGGGTGTCCACGACGGTGCGCGGGCAGGTGAGCGACGGTGGGCGACGGGATCGCGCTGATCGTCGTCGCGTGCGGCGCCGGCTTGCCGTCGCCGCTGCATGCCAGAATAGTTCCGCAATGGGAGGTTATCTGCAATGGCTGAATTGACGACATCCGAGCTCGCCGCGCGCCTCGAGATCTCGCGGCGCCACGCCACGGACCTCGTGGCTTCCGGGGCCATCGGTGGCCGTCGACTCTCGACGGGCGTGTGGCTGGCCCACAGTGACTCAGTCGTTCGCTACGAGGCCCGTGCCCGCCGCGGCAAGGGCCGGAAGATGGATCCGGCGACCGCCTGGGGGCTGCTGTGGGAGTTGAGCGGTCTCAGGGCGACGTGGCTCCAGCCCAGCACTCGCTCCCGCGTGGGAGCGCGCATTCGAGAGACGGCTCCCGACGAGATCGCGCGCGCGGTCGCCGATCGGACGCGCGCCTACTCCTTCACGGCGGCCAACCCGGCCAAGGCGGCCGCCGGCCTGATCGCGACCGGCCGCGCCGTCGGCGGCGTTCTGAAGGTCGGCCTCATGGATGATGCACGGCACGTGTCCGGGTACACGCGACAGGGGAGCGTCGAGGACTACGCCCGGAAGAGCTTCATGGTCGCGTCGCCTTCCGGGGGCGACACGATCTACGCCAACACTCTCCCCTTCGACTACGACAGTGATGTGATGCCCGTGGCGGTCATCGCCGCGGATCTCGCAGTCGGCACGGACACCCGTGAGCGCAGCGGCGGGTTGCAGGCACTGGCGGAGTTGAGGCGGGAATGGCAGGCGCGGAACTGACGGTCGACATGGCGGACGACGACCTCCTCCCCGCCTGGCAGACCGTCGTCGAGGTCGCCGGCACCGGTATCGCTGAGAGCCTCACACTCGTCGGAGGGCTCATGGTCGCGGTTCACGCACCAGCCGGGCCACCGGCGATTGACCGTCGTGACATCTGCACGCTGACCTTCACCAGCGGGGCCCGCGTCGAACTCGGCGTCCCGGACGAGCTCGGTGCACTCGTCGCCAAGGGCGCTGCGCACATGGCCGACAACCGCGACCGCGGCCGGCACCTCGACGACGCAGCGGTCCTCCTCGCCTGCGTCTCCGACGCCTCGGAGCTCGACTACGAAGGGATGAGTCAGAACGATCGTCGTCGCCTCCGCGCCGTCCTCGAGCTCGTCGGAAGCGACGCTCACTCGAGCTGGGTCGCTCTCGACGACAGTGCTCGCGCTCGCGGTCTGATGAACGCGCGCCTCATCGGCGGCGCGCTGCTCTGAGACCTCGAGCGGTCAGGCCGCCGAGCCGGCGAGCTCCGCGCGGACGATCGCCGCACCGGCGGTCAGCGCGCTCAGCTTCCCGAGCGCGACCCCGCGGGGCAGGGGAGCCAGGCCGCAATTCGAGCTCGGCAGGAGGTCCGTCGCGTCGACGAAGCGGAGGGCCTTGCGGAGGGTGTCGGCGACCTCCTCCGGGGTCTCGACGGTCTCGCTCGCCACGTCGATCGCGCCGAGCATGACCTTCTTGCCGCGGAGGAGCTCGATGAGCTCCATCGGGACGCGGGAGTGGTGGCACTCCAGCGACACGATGTCGATCGTGGAGCGCTGCAGCAGCGGGAACGACGTCTCGTACTGGCGCCACTCCGGCCCGAGGGTCTGCTTCCAGTCGGTGTTGGCCTTGATGCCGTAGCCGTAGCAGATGTGCACGGCCGTCTGGGCGCGCAGCCCCTCCGCCGCCCGCTCCAGGACGGCGACCCCCCAGTCCCGGACGTCGTCGTGGAAGACGTTGAAGGCCGGCTCGTCGAACTGGACGATGTCGACGCCCGCGGCCTCGAGCTCCCGCGCCTCCTGGTTGAGGATCGCCGCGAACTCCCACGCCAGCTCCTCCCGGCTCCCGTAGTGGCGGTCGGCGAGGGTGTCGATCATGGTCATCGGACCGGGGAGGGCCCACTTGATCGGCTGCGACGTGTGCCGGCGGAGGAACCTCGCGTCGTCGACGAACACGGGCCGCTCGCGGCTCACGGCGCCGACGACGGTCGGCACGCTCGCGTCGTAGCGGTCCCGGATCCGCACCGTCTCGCGGTTCACGTGGTCCACTCCGGCGAGGTGCTCGATGAAGGTCGTGACGAAGTGCTGCCGGGTCTGCTCGCCGTCGCTGATGATGTCGATGCCGCGCCGGTGCTGCTCGTGGGCGGCGATGCGCAGCGCGTCCTGCTTGCCCTCGACCAGCTCGTCGCCCTCGAGCTTCCAGGGGGACCACAGGGTCTCCGGCTCCGCGAGCCAGGAGGGCTTGGGCAGGCTGCCGGCGATGGAGGTGGGCAGGAGAGTGTTCACGGGTGGCGGTCCTTCTCTGATCAGCGGGCGGGGGTCCGGTGCTGCGACACCCAGGCGTCGAGCAGCTCCCGGTGCGGCTCGATGAAGTGCTCCGCCGTGTAGGCGCCCTGCTCGACGGCGAGCCGATCGCGTTCGGCGCGGTCGTAGTCGATCTGCGTCCGCGAGTAGTCCTGCTGCTGCAGGCTCGGCCGGAAGACGTCCGCCGCCGCGGAGTTCGTGTTGTAGATCTCCGGGCGGTAGATCTTCTGGAACGTCTCCATCGTGCTGATCGTGCCGGCCAGCTGGAGGTTCGAGTGGTCGTTGAGCAGGTCGCCGCGGAAGTAGTACGCGAGCGGCGCGACGGAGCCGGGCGCCAGGAAGTACCGGACCTGCAGCCCCATCCGGCCGAAGTACTCGTCGGTCAGGGACCGCTCGTCCTGCCGGTACTCGACGCCGAGGATCGGGTGGTGGTTCGAGGTCCGGTGGTAGGTCCTGCTCGTCGACACGCTGATGCAGATGACGGGCGGCGCGGAGAAGCGCTCCCGGTAGGCGTCGGAGTCGAGGAAGCTCTGGAACAGGGCGCCGTGCAGATCGCCGAAGTCGTCGGGAACGGTGAACTCCGCCGCCCCCTTGTTCGCGGCCGGCAGCCGCACGCTGAAGTCGAAGTCGCGGACGTAGGACGAGAAGTTGTTGCCGACGATCCCTTGGTGGCGCACGCCGGTCAGCCGGTCGGCGATCCGGACGTCGAGGACCTCGAGGAGAGGGAAGTCGCGGACCGCCTCCTCGGCGGGGAACCGCACCTCGACCGAGACGATCTCGAGCTCGACGGCGTAGCGGTCCCGGCCGGGGTTGTCCCAGTGCGCGAGGTCGTTGAACCGGCGGTCGATCATCGTCAGGGCGTTGCGGAGGTTCTGCCGGCGGTGCTCGCCCCGGGCGAGGTTGGCGAAGTTCGTCGTGGCCCGGGAGCTCGACGACGGCGAGTAGTGCTCGTCGAAGCAGGTCGTCGTGATCCTGAAGGTGACGTCGTTCGCCATGAGCGCCCAATCCGATGATCAGCAGGCCGCACCGGCCCTGGTGGAAGCGTGCGGGACCAGAGTGCCCGTCACCGGAAGGCATCGAAGAATCCGGCGCGACTATGCCGAGGTATAGTCCCGTCCTATGGCACGTCGAACGAGCGGGATCTCGCTCCAGCAGCTGCACTACTTCGTCGAGGTCGCCTCCGAGGGGTCGATCTCCGCCGCCGCCGATCTGCTCTACGTCGCCCAGCCGACCATGTCCGCGGCGATGAAGGACCTCGAGACCCGCGTGGGCCGCGCCCTCCTCGTCCGCGTCGCGCGCGGGGTCACCCTCACCACCGAGGGCACCGAGTTCCTCGGCTACGCCCGGCAGGTCATCGAGCAGGTGGCGCTCCTCGAGCAGCGCTACCTGGGGCGGCCGCCGTCGCGCCGCCTGCTCGGGGTGTCCACGCAGCACTACTCGTTCGCCGTCGACGCCTTCGTGCGGATGGTCCGGGGCACGGAGGGGGAGAAGTACGAGTTCTCGCTGCGCGAGACCCGCACCCGCGACATCATCGAGGACGTCCGCACTCTCCGCAGTGAGCTGGGGATCCTGTACCGGAACGACTTCAACCGGGACGTCATCGACAAGATCCTCCGGGACGCGGGGCTCGCCTTCCATCCCCTCTTCCTCGCCCTGCCGCACATCTTCGTCTCGCGGAGGAACCCGCTGGCCTCGCGCGAGCGGGTCACCCTCGCCGATCTCGCCGATCTGCCGCGGCTCACCTTCGACCAGGGGGCGGACAACTCCTTCTACTTCGCCGAGGAGATCCTGTCCACGCTGTCGAGCGACCGGGAGATCCGCGTGTCCGATCGGGCGACGATCTTCAACCTCATGATCGGCCTCGACGGGTACACCATCTCGACCGGGATCATCAGCGACGACCTCGACCCCGCCATCGTCGCCGTCCCGCTCGACGTCGACGAGCGCATCGAGATCGGCTGGATCGGGCACTCCGCCATCCCCCTCACCGAGCAGGCCCGGCGCTACCTGACCGAGGTGCGGGCCGTCGTGACCGAGGGCGGCCTCGACCTGCTCGGCTGAGCGGGTCGGCGCCGGCGGCCCCGCCCACGACCACCTCGTCGACGGAGGCGTCGACGCCGTCGTGCAGGCTGTCGATGCTGAGGGAGAAGCCGTCGCAGGCGCCGGCCTCGAAAAACTCCTGCGTGACGTCCACGATGTCCTCGGCGGTGCTCGCGACCACCGGGTGGTCAGGCGCCCCGGTCGTCGACAGGGCGTCTCATGCCGGGCGGTACGGTCGGACGATGGAGCCCTTCACCGTTCCCCTGGCCGAGCGGTACTTCGACGACTACCGTCCCGGACTCGGAGGCACCTCCGGGCCGATCGAGGTGACCGAGGCCGAGATCATCGCCTTCGCCACGGCGTTCGACCCGCACAGCATGCACACCGACCCCGAGGCCGCCCGCACGGGCGACTTCGGCGGCCTGATCGCCAGCGGCTGGCACACCACGGCGATGACGATGCGGCTCCTGGTCGACACCTTCCTCAACGAGCGCGCCAGCATCGCCTCGCCGGGAGTGGACGACCTGCGCTGGCACCTCCCGGTGCGCCCGGGCGACCAGCTGCACGGGCGCTTCCTCGTCCTCTCCGCGCGCCCCTCCACCTCACGACCCGACAGAGGCCTCGTCCGCATCGGCATCGAGCTGCTCGACCAGCACGACGCGACGGTCATGTCCCAGACCCTGCTCGTCCTCCTCCGCCGCGGACCCCGCGGCAGCTGATCCCGCACGATCGCTCAGGAGATCCGCGCGGCTCCGTGCTGCGCCGTGCGGGCGCGGTGGCCGGCTCGGCGCTCGGTGAGGAGGAAGACGACGAGGAGGACGACTCCGACCAGGATCACGACGATGTTGCCGAGCTGGGCGAAGGCGGAGAGGGCGCCGCCGGCCGGGTAGGTGCCCTGCATGAAGATGCTGGGGTCGGTGCTGGCGTGCAGCAGGATCGGCGCGATGATCGTGCGGGTCACGCGCATCGCGAGGTACATGCAGAAGCCGAAGAAGAACGTGTAGAGGATCTGCAGCAGCGTCGGCAGGAGCGGCTGGCCGACGAAGAGGTTGGTGGCGTGCAGCAGGGCGAACAGGGCGGCGGAGACCAGTCCGACGGCGATCTCGGAGCGACCCGACGAGCGCATGATCCGCACGACGTAGCCGCGGGTGAGGAGCTCCTCGGAGAAGCCGATGACGAGTCCGGCGAGCAGCCAGGCGGCCACCCAGTCGAACCCGGCCGCGGAGTAGTCGATGCTCGCGAAGCGCATCACGTTGAAGAGCAGGACGACCGCGATCGCGATCCACATCCAGCCGCCGCCGCGAGGGGACTGCCGCTCGAACGTGCTCCGCAGCCAGCCGAGGCTCGCGCCGAAGCCGACCAGGAGGAGGCTGCCGATGAGGACCGGGACGACGATGAGGACGACGACGTAGCTCGCGGAATCAGCGTCCCCGATGAACGGCACGAACGGAGCCATCAGCAGTGAGGCCGGCTCGTAGATCGCGAGGTAGCCGACCGCGAGGATCAGGGCCTTCCACCACCGCCCGTGGTCCCAGAACCGCGCCCACGCCGACCGTTCCACCGTGCTGTTCATCGCTCATCCCCCCGGATCGGGACCAGTAGACCACACACGACGACCGCTCGAGGGCCGCCCGCTCGTGGCGAGGAGCTCGGTCGCTTCCCGGAACTCTGCTCACCGACGCCGCCCGAAGGACCGGGGTCGCCGGCTACCCGGGTGACGGCGAGCAGCGCTGGCCGGCCGTCCACGCCCGGGACGCCGCCTCGCTCTTCCGGATCGCGCTCGAGTCCGCGCCGGGCGGCACCGCCTGGCACGCCGTGGCCGACGAGGGCGACCGCGTGCTCGACATCGCCACCGTGGTCGGGCGCCGCCTGGGGCTGCCCGTCGAGTCCGTGCCGGACGACACCTTCGGCCCCTTCGGGCCGATCCTCGCGATGGACCAGCCGTCCTCCAGCGCACGCACCCGACAAGCGGTCGGATGGGAGCCGACGCACCCGAGCCTCCTCGAGCACCTCGAGGCACTGCAGTCCTAGCCGATCGCTCCGCGCCGATGGAACGTCGGGATCTCGTCTCGGCAGGGAGGGAGCGCTGGCCGCCTCCTCGGCCGAAGAGATCGTTCCGCGACCGTCGCGATCCGGTCGTCACACTGGCAGGCTGAGGCCGGACGTGGAGGGAACCGGTGATCACCGACGCTGAGCTTCGTGAGGCGCTGAGCCCGGTCTTCGAGGAGATGCTCAGCGAGCACGAATTCGCCTCGCTGCGCCTCTTCTTCACGCGCCTGTTCATCGACGGCACAGAGCGTCCCCTCAACGGCGGTGAGCGTCTGGATGATGGCGATGTGCGGGTCCACTGGGAGATCCTCGGTGAAGAGGGTTGGGCCCGCGGATTGCAGCAAGGCGTCGATCTCGCGGAGTTCGCACTCGCCGTCCGGAGCGATCTCCAGGACTTCATCGCGGAGAGCTCGTTCGGGTGGGGTCAGCTCAGAGGGCCTCGACCTCTCCGCTGACCTGCCCGCAAGAGCAGGGGGAGTCCCGCAGCAGGGTCGGGCACTGAAGGGGCGACGGGTGCTCGACGTCGACGTCGGGTAGCTTCGGGACGTGAATGACGCCACCGAGCCGGCCGCTCGCGCGTGGCGAATCGATATCGCTGAGCCGCCGAGACTTCTCTCACGCGAAGCGGAGGCGGCTCTCGTGCGCGCATCGCAGGAGAGCGCCCTTCTTCGCCGTCAGCCCTCGGAATCCGGTGGGTGGGAGAGAGTCGTCCGTGCGGCGCGATCTGCTGCTGTCGTCGGTGCCGACGAGCACGATCTCGCCGTCGCGACGGGGTTCACGCTCGAGGCCGTTCGGTCGATGCTTCGGGAAGCGTGAACCTCGGTCCGGGTCGTCCCGTAGGGGTCCCGCCAGGTCAGCCGATGGCTCTGGCGCTTGAACGATCGACTAGTACTTCGTGGTCGGGCTTCAGTCAGCTATCGGGCCGGCCGTCTTCACAGAAGAGTCCCCAGTCTCCGCCTCGCGGCGTAGTCTGATTTCAGCCGCAGATCGTCCGTATTGGCGGATCAAGGATCGCCGCAAGACCTCAGCGGACTTGAAGCCGCTATCGGCTGCAACAAATCTCGCTGCAAGGTGCTCCTGCTCCACCAGTAATGTGAAGGCGAAATGCGTACGGAAGTGACGGATCTCCTCGGAGATGCTCCGCGGCTGATGCATATAAGCCCGGTCAAGGGAACGGCGCGAGATACCGAGCTCCGCTGCCAGAACATCCGCATTGAAGTCGGGGTCACGGAAACGTCGACGTATCACTTGCTGGGACTGCTCTACGAAGTTCTCCTCACGGGAATCGGAGGAAGCTTCGAATGCGATGGCTCGCGCGACCTCCCGAGTGAGCAGCTTGAGTACGCTCGCGCTCGACGATGAGACGTGACCAGAAGATTGAACGAGGCCTACAAGATAGATGTAGGCGCAACGGAAGACTGCGGAATCGGCAGGAAGATGGCGAATAGATGCAGGAAACAGCTTCAGTGGGACGATCTCCTGCTCGTCGAAGCCGAATGCGAGCAGCTCGGACTCTTCTTCCACCTGAATTGTCACATCCCCTCGTCCCGGGAATATGATGCAAAAACTTCCCTCCTTCGAGCTCGCCAGATGTGAATCGTCTTCTGAGGTGACCTCGACAGAACCTCGATTGACGAAGACGATCACATATCGAGCTCGCATCTCTTCAGTTCCTCGTACCCACCTCATCGTCATTGACGAAGATACCGCGTGCATCGCCGCGATCGCATCGAAGGTCGCGATTCGCACACGGAACTGCGTCGCGTCGTCCTGCTTCTCTAAAAACATCCCGAAGCTCTTCATGACTGATACGGTTCCGGGTTCAAGTTGATGTGGGGAGTTCCAGGAGTAAGTGGCGAACCCGGAGCTGACGGGTTGCGGCGCCACCTCGCTCGTCGCCAGCAGTCGGTCGGTGTGATCCACGTTCATGCTCCTTACCACTCTCGCTCGAACAGACCTGTCGAGTTCCCCTTCGCTTCCAGGCCTGGCTGGCGGGTTCGGCGCGGGTCAGAACAGCAGTTCTGGCCCGAAAGGTCGAATCTTGCGGCCGTGACGGCCGGAATCGTCTGGATACTGACGTGATCTGTGGACATGGGAACCCGGTGTCACGCCGGCGTCCTTTGGACGATGTGGACGCTTCCTGCGTCACACGCACACAGCTGATTGTGAGAATCGACCATCTCCCAGGTCTTCCGGCGGCTATAGCCGCAACGAATCGAGCCAGATGCTCCACTTCTTCGGCCTGATCGGCGCGGGAGGGAGAGCGGAGGTGACGCGGCGGGCGATGTCGACATATCGCAGCGCGACCGTGGCTGTCATCTGCACCGGCCCAGCTGAGCCGTAGCGATGAGAAGGGCCGCCTCACCCCAGCGAGTCGAGCGCAGGGCGCCATCGTTTCCGCGAACCACGAAATAAGCCAATGAACGCGCGGATTGCGCCACCGATGACGATCTGCTTGCTCGGGTGTGAACTTCCGCACATTCTGAACACGATGCAGCCTCGGATCATGGCGGCTTCACTCTCGATGTACGAGAGAAAGCTCTATTCGATGAAGGGAAGAAGTTTTATGGTGTCCGGAAAGATCGAAAAAAACCAACAAGTGCAGGACGGTGTTGTAAGGCGCCGAACGGTCCTGACGGGTGCTGCCTGGACGGTGCCGACAATCGCGCTCACTGTGGCGGCCCCGGCGGCTGTAGCGTCGCAAGTGCCGTGCGTCCCCGAAACGCCAGGATCGGTACTGTCCGAGCGAACCGGTTTCACCACGCCCATCCGAACGGTGACATCTGGCGACCATCTCGAGCGCCAGTACGCTGTCGGGTCGCGGGTCGATTGGTACTTCACCCTCCGCAACACGGGGTCGACCATCATTCCGGCCGGTCAGCTCACGGAGGTGGTCACCATCGGCCGAAACGGCGCAGCCTGGCTGACGCCGCAGATCAGCCTGCCGAACGGGTTCACCCTCGTGTCCACCACCTCCGCAGGGAACGTCCTGGCCGAATACACCGCAGTGTCGACTCGGGACATCCAGCCTGGGGAGAGTTTCGTCTTCGGTGCATCAGCCCAGGTCTCCGGCGCTCCGACCAGCCAGCAGGGTTCGATCCGGGTCGTGGCGACTGCGGCCTCGGGGTTCCAGTGTGACGGAACCACACCGTACGTCCGCACCACGAGCACATCCACGAGTGATCAGTACATCCGCGACCGGAACAGCTGACGGGTAGGCGACACGGCTCAGTGCAAGAAGCGCGCTTTCACGTGACTGCGATACCGCAGTCTCCCTGCGAGAGTCAGCATTCCGTGTCACACCGCGTGAGGGGGAACCCACTGGGTTCCCCCTCACGCGACTCCTCGTATGCAGTCGAAACAAGCCGGGAATCGTGGTGTCTGAAGAAGTCACCTCTCGGTGAATGCCTAGCTGTGCACTGGCCAGTCGTGCCGAAGACGTACTGGCGGGCCGGTCCCACAGGGAAACCGGCTCGACAGTAGGCACGAGTGAACGCCGGCATCGCCGCTGCCCGCGCGAGCGGAACCCGCTTCGGGTGGCCTCTGCCGGATCCTGCGGTGGTCGCGGACACGCTCGCGAGTGCCGCGGACGCGCGAGCACAGGGACGCACTGCTGACGACGCCGCTCGTCTCAACCCTGTCGATCGCTGAGGAGCGCGGCGCCATGACGACACTCGGCGCCGCGCTGATCAGGACGGACAAGCCGCGTCCTCGAGTCGGAGGCCGTCCCGTGTGGAGGTCGGTCAGCCAGGTGGCGTTCCGCCGCTCCAGGCGTCCCGAACGGGAACGGTCCACAGCCGGTCCTCACTCCCCGAAACCGGCTCCCGTCGGTTCTTCGGCGTTTCGGATGACAGAGAGCAGGAGCTCGTTCAGCTGTCCGGCGGCCGCCGCGCTGAGGCCGACGTCGCTCAGGTCATTGGTCGCCATCGCGACCGCGCGGGCCGCGGTGAGCATTCGCCCCCCTTCTTCAGTGATGCGCACGGGGTTGCGTCGGCCCTTGCCTCGGATCCCGACGCGCTCGATCAGCTCTCGCCGCTCCATGCCGTCGAGGACCTCGGACATCGTCTGCGGGCGGACGAAGACCGCGCGGGCGATCTCGGCGGACGTCAGCTGCACTCCACCGGTGAGGCAGGAGAGGACGCCGAACTGCACCAGGCTCATGTCGTGCTCCGCGAGCCCGGCAGTGATCCGTGCGCCGATGATCCGCGCGACCTTGACCGCGTTCCAGCCGAGGACGGCGTCGAGTCCCTCGTCATCGCCCATCCCGATGTCCTCTCCCATGAAGCAGAAGCAGGAACCTGGTTTAGGGTGACCTGCAGGAACCTGCTACCGCAGATCCTTCCTTGGAGTGTGCACCACTCCTCGGGCCACGTCGATTCGACAGGACACCCCATGACCCGCACGCCGATCCCCGACAACCGAGGCCGATGGGGCGCCGACGACGACCTCGGCACTCTCAACCTCATCGACGACGCCGCTCGCCGGCGTGCAGCGGAGGAGGTGCGGACCGGCCGTTGGGCCTCGCTCGCCCTGCCGGTCGCTCCCGCATCCATGCTCGGCGGGCCGTTCGCCCCGCCGTCCCCGCCGTCGCCGCCCGTGCAGCAGGCGCTGCTCTACACCGGTACGCCGCCGATGGGCATGTCCGAGGTGCTCGTCGTGACGCCGCACCACCCGGCGATGACCCACCTGGACGCGTTCGCCCACCTGCCTGTCGAGGACGGAGTCGTGTACCCGGGCCGGCCTGTCGGCGAAGCGGTCACCGCCGGCGGTGTGCAGCACGGATCCACCACGTCCTTCGCCGCGGGCATCGTCACGCGCGGCGTCCTCCTCGACCTCGCGCCGCAGGGACGGCTGCCCGCAGCGCACGCGATCATCGCCGCCGACCTCGACGCGGCCGAGGACCGCGCAGGCGTCGCTCTGCAGCCCGGTGATGCGCTGGTCGTGCGCAGCGGATGGGGCTTCTCCTGGAACTCGGAGGAGCAGGGGCCCGGCATGACCGTCGATGCAGTGACCTGGATGCACGACCGAGGTGTGGCGCTCTACGCCGGAGACGTCGGCGACAGCTTCCCGCCTCTCGACCCGGAGATCCCGATGCCGATGCACATGGTCGCGCTCGCGCGACTGGGCATGCCGCTCATCGACAGCGCGAACGTCGAACAGGTCAGTGCACTCTGCGCGGAGCTGTCACGCTCGTCGTTCCTGCTCAGCGTGGCTCCGCCCCGCCTGCTCGGACTCACCGGTGTTCCGGTGAACCCGATCGCCGTCTTCTGAGGATCCGGTACCCGCTTCCGACGAGGTTCGCGGACGCGACCCTGCGGCGGACGGCGTGCCGCGCTCCTCACCCTCCCTGGGTGAGGCCGGTGATCAGGTTGATGGCGACGGCGACGACGAAGGTGCCGAAGAAGTAGGACAGCAGGGCGTGGGCCAGGGCGATGCGACGTGACGGGGTGGAGGACTGGGTGATGTTGCTCGCGCTGTAGGCCATCCCGATCGAGAAGGCTGTGTAGGCGAAGTCGCTGTAGGACGGGTCCTCGTCCTGGTCGAAGTCGAAGCGGTGGCGGTCGTCGAGGTAGTACATGCGCGCGTACTTGAAGGCGTAGACGGTGTTGATGAGCGCCCAGGCCGCGACGACCCCGACGACCGCGAGGATCGCGGCCGCGGATCCGACGGGGTCCTTCTGCTGGCTGCGGAGGAGTGCGATGACCACGAGGACGAGGCTGAGGAAGGTGGCGGCGATGATGAGCGAGTCGACCAGCTTCCGGGACCGGTCCTCGTGGCGGGCGAGGTCGCGGGTGCGCTCGGGGCCGGCCGGCCACGCCGTCGACCAGGCCCAGACGAGGAACACCGCCGCGGCGATCGCCCAGCCGAGCAGAGGCGACAGATCGGGGACACCGAGGAGCGCGGCGATCGCCGCGACGACTGCGCCGACGAGTGCGGCGACGCCGGCCTTGACGGACAAGTGGGACATGACGGTTCCTTTCTGATCGATGGTTCGTCGTCCGGTCGCGCAGTGCCGTGATGCCCCGCGCGGAGCTCGTCCGGGCCGGCTCACCCGGCCCGGGCTCGCGAGAGGGGGACGTAGAGGCCGGCGCGCTCGGCGCGGACGGCCGCGAGCGTGCGCGACGTGGCGTCCAGCTTGACCAGGATGTGCTCGAGGTGGGCGGCGACCGTGCGGGGAGCGACTCTCAGCGCCCGGGCGATCTCGAGATTGGAGCACCCCTCGATCACGTGGCCCAGCACCTCGAGCTCCCACGGTGTCAGGCCCTGCAGGCGCGTCGCGGGGGAGAGCACGACGACTCCGCGGGTCACTGCGGCGAGTTCTCTCTCGCAGGCCAGCACGGTCACCCGCACGTAGCCGTCCGGCGACTGCCGGCGTCCGCGGGGCCAGAGGAACGAGGCGTAGTTCCGCCCCTCGGCGAGGGCGTCCCTCGCGGCGTCGATCAGAGCCGAATCGGCGGCGAGCAGCTCGTCCGCGGAGAGGCCCGGAAGGGAGGCGACGCCGTGGTCGGGGAGGAGGACCACGCCTGCTCCGGCTCCGTTGACGACCGAGGCCGACGCGGCGAGCGAGCGGACGGGGTCGATGCCCGAGGTGAGCGTCGGCACGAGTCGAGCGAGGCGTCGGCGGACCGCCTGCGACGGCGGTTCCGCGCTCCGGAACAGCACCGTCATGAAGCCCACGTGCCGGCCCCCGTCCTCGAACAGGGCGACGGACAGGGTCTCGTGGAATCCCGCGGGGAGCAGGCACTCCGCCCAGGTCTGCAGGTCCCTCGGCGAGTAGGGGACGTCCGACAGGCTGAGGGGAGGCCGCTCGCGATCGGCGCCGGTCCTCTCGATGTCGAGCGCCATCTGCGGGCCGCTGAGGTAGCGGACGCAGGACTCGTCGAGGTCGGTGCTCGCGACCGAGCGGTACCCCGTGCCGTTCGGCTCGGCCAGTGCCAGCCACGCGCCGTCGAAGGGGATGTGCTGGTGCAGCTCGTCCAGCATCGCCTGCGCCCGCTCGCGGACCGGGCCGGGGCGCGCGGCCGTCTCGGCGAGCTGGAGCGCAGCAGTGCGTGACACGGGACTCGACCACCTCAGGACCGGGGGCAGGGGAAGCGAAGGGATTGTCCGAAGACCGGTGCTACTGGGGTACCACCAGGAGCCCCTTCACGGGGACCCCCTCGACGGAAGACCGCATCGGCAGTCCTGCCGATGGTGCCTTCCGTTCCGCAGGGCGTGAGATCGAGGTGTCGCCGGGTCGACCGACCTGCGGCGGCTTCCACGGAACGTCACGCACGGGAGGGAAACGAGCATGAGAGCAGTGGTGTACGAGGGGCCGCGCAGAGTCGCGGTGAGAGACGTCCCGGATGCGCGCATCGAGCGCTCCACCGACGTGCTGGTGCGCATCACGACCACGAACATCTGCGGGTCCGACCTGCACATGTACGAGGGGCGCACCAGCTTCGAGACCGGGCGGTGGTTCGGTCACGAGAACATGGGCGAGGTGATCGAGGTCGGCGACGGCGTCGACAAGGTCGCGGTGGGGGATCACGTCGTCCTGCCGTTCGACGTGGCGTGCGGGCACTGCAAGAACTGCGAGCGCGGGCTGACCAACTACTGCCTCACCGCTCAGCCCGTCCCGGAATGGGCCGGCGCGGCCTACGGATTCGCCGACATGGGACCGTGGGCCGGCGGCCAGGCCGAGCTGCTGCGGGTGCCGTGGGGCGACTTCAACTGCCTCCGGCTGGGAGAGGACGCGGAGGAGAAGGCCGCCGACTACGTGATGCTCGCCGACATCTTCCCGACCGGCTACCACGCGACGGAGATGGCGGGGGTGAAGCCGGGGGACCAGACCGTGATCTACGGTGCCGGCCCCGTCGGCCTGATGGCCGCGCTGTCGGCCACCATCAAGGGCGCGAGCAAGGTCATGGTCGGGGATCGGCACCCGGATCGTCTCCGACTGGCGGAGTCCCTCGGCGCGATCGCGATCGACGACTCGAAGGTCGACCCCGTGCAGGCCGTGCTCTCGAGCACACGATGGGGCTCGGCGCCGACAACGGCTGCGAGTGCGTCGGCTATCAGGCGCACGACCCCGGCGGCGACGAGCAGCCGAACCTCACGCTGAACCGTCTGGTCCAGTCGGTGCGCTTCACCGGGCGGATCGGCACCGTCGGCGTCTTCGTGCCGCAGGATCCCGGCGGCCCCGACGAGCTCGCGAAGGAGGGGCGGATCGCCTTCGACATCGGCTTGCACTGGTTCAAGGGCCAGACCATGGGAACCGGGCAGGCGCCCGTCAAGAAGTACAAGCGCCGGCTCCGCGACCTGATCGCCGCAGGCAAGGCGACGCCGTCGTTCCTCGTCAGTCACGAGCTGCCGCTCGAGCAGGCACCGGACGCCTACGAGCACTTCGACAACCGCGACGACGGCTGGACCAAGGTCGTCCTCAAGCCCGGAAAGGCGGCGTGATCATGGCGGGAAGAGCGGCTGCGGCTGTCGGAGTCGGCCTCGCAGGGGTCGCGGTGGGCCTCGTCGCCCGTTCCCTCGTGAAGAAGGAACGGGAGTCCGACGGGGACGGGGCCCACCCGGAGGGGTGGAAGGCGGTCACCGTCCTGGGCGAGGCCCGGGACTTCGAGAGCGGCGGGTATCCCGAGCCGCTGGCGCGTCTGGCGGAGTCGCTCGAGATCCGAATCGATCCGGCCCCCGGGGACAAGGGCTTCGAGGTGCACGCCCGGGTCCGCGAGGGTGCCGATGCCGGGGTGGGCGACGACCCGGGCAAGGCGCTGCGGGAGGCTCTGCGCGACGCCAAGCAGATCTTCGAGACGGGTGAAGTCCTGCGGGCGACCCCGAGACCGCACGGAGAACGACCGCGCACCCTGCTCGGTGGCGCGGTCGACAAGGCAGAGGACGAGGCGAAGGGCGAGGGTGTGCTGTGAAGGCTCTGTGCTGGACCGGAGTGAACGAGCTCTCGGTCGAGACCGTCGAGGATCCCGGGATCCTCAATGCTCAGGACGCCATCGTCAAGGTGACCCTGAGCACGAGCTGCGGCTCGGATCTCCACCTCCTCGGCGGGTACGTCCCGACCATGCGAGCGGGCGACGTGCTCGGGCACGAGTTCCTCGGCGAGATCGTCGAGGTCGGATCGGCCGTCACGAAGCACCGGGTCGGCGACCGTGTCGTGGTCTGCTCGTTCATCAGCTGCGGGAGGTGCTGGTACTGCCGCAACGAGCTCTACTCCCTGTGCGACAACGGCAACCCGAACGCGGGGATCCCCGAGATGCTCTGGGGTCAGGCGCCCGGCGGCTGCTACGGCTACTCCCACGCGCTGGGCGGGTGGGCCGGCAGCCACGCCGAGTACATCCGCGTGCCGTACGCCGACCAGGGCGCCTTCGCCGTTCCCGAGGGGATCAGCGACCAGCGGGCGCTCTTCGCCTCCGACGCCGCTCCGACCGGATGGATGGGAGCGGACCTCGGCGGCGTCCGGCCCGGAGACACCGTCGCGGTCTGGGGCGCCGGCGGCGTCGGGCAGATGGCGGCGCGCGCGTCGCTGCTGCTCGGCGCCGAGCGCGTCATCGTGATCGACCGCTTCCAGGAGCGGCTGACCCAGGTCGAGCAGGTCATCGGCGCGGAGACCATGAACTACGAGACCAGCGAGGTGACGGCCGAGCTCCGCGAGCTGACGGGCGGACGCGGCCCCGACGTGTGCATCGAGGCGGTCGGCATGGAGGCGCACCGCGACGGACCCGACTTCGCCTACGACCAGCTGAAGCAGCAGCTGCGGCTGCAGACGGACAGGCCCACCGCCGTGCGTGAGGCGATCTTCGCCGCGCGCAAGGGCGGCAGCGTCTTCGTGCTGGGCGTCTTCGGCGGCTTCGTCGACAAGTTCCCCCTGGGGGCGGTGATGAACAAGGGCCTCACGCTCCGGTCCGCTCAGCAGCACGGGCACCGGTACATCCCGATGCTCCTCGAGAGGATGGCGCGGGACGAGATCGTCACCGAGCACCTCGCCACGCACGTGATGCCGCTCGAGGACGGCCCCGCCGGCTACGCCATGTTCAAGGAGAAGACCGACGGCTGCGTGCGGGCGGTCTTCCGACCCTGAGCATCGAGGGAGCCGCTCCTCCTCCGCCGCCCCCGCGGCGTGAGGAGGAGCGGCTCCTTCGAGCGCGACGCCGTGGTGCGGGTCGGACTGGAAGGACACGAAGCCGTCGCGTTCGAGGGTGGGCTTCCGGGCGGCGTCGAGAACGAGTGCTCTCCGGTCCACAGGAGACCGCACCCGGCGACCCCGGACGGAGCAATGCTCCAGGTCCCCACTCCCCGCATGCGGGGTGCTCGCCGCCGAGGAGGTGAGCGCCGCGTCTCTAGGGTTCGAAGGACCACCATCGGCTGCCCGAAGGAGCCCGACGTCATGGCCGTCCCGCGCGCTCTGCCCGCTCTCCTCCTCGGCCTGCTCGTGCTGCTCGGCGCGCTGGCGGTCCCCGCCCCTCCCGCCTCGGCCGCGACCGCGACGCTCTCGCTGTCGCCCTCGAGCGGACCGGTCGGCACCTCGGTGACGGTCTCGGGCTCCGGGTTCGCGAAGAAGACGCAGGGGGCGGTGTCGGCGGGATCCGCGAGGACGGTCTTCAGCACGACCGCCGCCGGATCGTTCTCCGCGGTCGTCGTCGTCCCGGCGGCGACCGCGGGAGTGCTGTCCGTGTCAGCGACGGTCGCGGGGCGCGTCGCCTCGGCACCCTTCACGGTGACCGGGAGCGGGGCCTCGACGACGGCCGGTCCGGGAACGACGACGAGCACGCCGACGGCGGTCCCGCCGCAGCGGGCGTCGCGCCTGCGCCTCGGCGTCTCGACAGCCGGAGGGGCTGCGGCGAACAGCGAGCTCGACGCCGTCGCCCGGCTCGTCGGCGAGAGTCCGTCGATCGTCCTCTCCTATCAGGACTTCGGCCAGGCGCCTCCGATCGCCGGCCTCGACAGCGTCGCCGCCCGGGGCGCCACGAGCCTGGTCACCTGGGAGCCCTGGCGCTGGGGCGGCGGGGTCGCCCAGCCCGCGTACTCCAACGCCCGCGTCCTGGCGGGCGACTTCGACCCGTACCTGCGCGAGTGGGGTGCGGCGCTCGCCTCGTGGGGGAAGCCGGTGCTCCTGCGGTACGCGCACGAGATGAACGGCGACTGGTACCCGTGGTCGGAGGGGGTGAACGGCAACGCACCCGGCTCCTCCGCGGCCGCCTGGAGGCACGTGCACGACGTGGTCGCCGCGCAGGGCGCCTCGAACGTGTCGTGGGTGTGGAGCCCGAACGTCCCCTACACCGGCTCGACCGCGCTCGTCGGCCTCTACCCCGGGGCGTCGTACGTGGACGTGGTGGCGCTCGACGGGTACAACTGGGGCACCGCGGCCTCCTGGAGCAGCTGGACCGAGCCGTCCGCCCTCTTCGGCGACGGTCTCGCTCAGCTCCGGGCGCTGGCGCCCGGGGTGCCGATCCTGATCGCGGAGACGGCGTCCGCGGAGTCCGGTGGGTCGAAGGCCGCCTGGAACTCGGCGCTCGTGTCCTACCTCGGCGCTCAGCCCGACGTCACCGGTGTGGTCTGGTTCGATCACGACAAGGAGGTCGACTGGCGCATCGGCAGCTCGGCGGCGTCGAGCTCCGCCCTGGCCGCGGCGCTGGCTCAGCGCGGCTGAACGGACCGCGCGGTCAGGGGGCGGCCGGAGTGCGGTTCCTGCAGAGCGACCAGACGTTGTGGCTGGCCGAGCGCTCGTAGTCGAACGTCGTCACGAGCGCCTGGATGAGGGCGATTCCACGACCGGACTCGGCGAACGCGTCGGGCATCGCCCTCGGCGACGTGTCGATCCCGGGCGGATCGGCGCTGTCGACGAGGAGGGCGCGGAGCGAGTCGTCGTCGACCTCGACGCCGAGCCTGCAGACGATCGCCGTCGTCGAGCAGGAGTGCTGGATGACGTTGGCGGTCAGTTCGATGAGGGCGGTCTCGAACGCGAAGCGGTCCATCTCGTCGACGTCCTCGCGTTCCTCCCACAGCTGGGCGAGCATCTCGTGGACGACGTCGACGCTGTCGGGTGGTGTGCGGAACTGGAGGGTGCGCTCAGTCACGGTACGCGTCCCCGGCCGTGTCGAATCGGGCGAGCACGCGATCGAGGTTGGAGAGCTGCAGCACCATCATCACCTGCTTGCTCGGGGCGGCGATCCGCAGATCACCGCCCGCCTGCCGCGCGCTCTTCAAGCACGCGACGAGAGCGCCGAGCCCGGAGGAGTCGAGGAAGGCGACGTCGCTGAGGTCGACGACGAGGCGCGCGCTCCCCTCGGCGATCGAGCGCCGCACGACGTCTCGCAGTTGCGGCGCGGCCACCATGTTGAGCTTGCCGCTCGCGGCGATGACGGTGATGTCGGGATCGATCTTCTCGGTCGTGAACGTCATGCGTGCTCCTTCTCTGCGGGCGCCGGGGTGGGCTCGAAGCCCTGATAGGTGATCGCGCGGAACAGGACGCTCAGCACGACGAGGTCGAAGACGGCCCAGACGATGTTGACCGCGGTGCCGATCACCTCCGCGCCGTCGACGAGGAGGTGGGTCACGCCGACGACGATCGCGACGACGAGCAGCACCATCACCACGAGCTGGACCCGGATCAGCCGCCACGGCACGCCGGTCGACTCCTGACGGGTCTTCGGGGTGACCGCGAAGCCGAGGGGGATGCGCAGCAGCACGTTGTTGATCGCCGTGGAGCAGGCCTCGATCCAGACGGGGAACAGCGCGAGGCTGTACTGCTGCCCCCGCCAGGTCGGTGTCCCCTTCGCCGCCACGAGGAACAGCAGCTGGTTGACGATCATGAACGGGATGAAGCGCACGAAGAAGTCCGCGGCGATCGAGTCGACGGGCAGGATGCCCAGCACGAGGAAGACGACGGGCGCGGCGAAGTAGACGACGGCCGCGTAGCCGCTGAGGTAGCTCCACATCGTCGCGAAGTACATCAGGCGCTGCGGGACGCTCAGCGCGCGCTGCAGCAGCGGGTTCTCGCGGAGGAACACCTGCATCGTGCCCTGCGCCCAGCGCAGCCGCTGGGTGAGCATGGTCCCCGCGTCCTCGGGTGCGAGGCCGTCGGCGAGCAGCTCGTGGTGGTAGACGCTCTTCCAGCCGAGGCCGTGCAGGCGCATGCAGGTCGCCATGTCCTCGGTGACCGAGATGGTCGCGAGCGGCATGATCGGCTGCGCCTCGCCGGGCCGGTCGACGGTGATGCTCTGCAGCACGATCTGCACGGACTCGAGGGCGTTGAGGGGGGAGAGCTCGCGATCGGAGAGGGCGGCGACGATGGATTCGATGTCGACGACGGTGTCGGGAGACGCCGCCCCGCTCGCTCGAGCCAGGGCGCGGATCTCGGCGAGGTCGTTCTCGAGGCCGGCGACGTCCGAGGCGACGAGGGAGTAGCTCGCCCGGTCGACTCTCCGGTGCAGCTCGTAGGTGACGGTCGCGATCGGCTCGCCCGCGCTCACTGCGGTGCGGGCCTCGCTGATCGCGGTGGACACGTCGTCGAGGGCGGCGATCACGGCGGGGTCGGCCGCTGCCGGGTGCGAGCGTGCTTTCGCGACGGTGCGGGCCGCGGTGCGCAGGGCGGTGCCGATCCTCCGGTCGAGCTCCCTGACGTAGCCGACGATGCCGAGCTGCATGAGAGCCTCGCGCCGGAGGACCGCGTTCGATCCGCAGAAGAACGCGGCGTTCCAGCCGTCCTTGCCCTGCTGGATCGGTCCGTAGAACAGCGGAGCCTGGCTGCCCAGCGGATCGCCGGTGGCGACGTTCGAGAAGACCTGCGGGGTCTGCACGAGGGCGACCTTCTCGTCGAGGAAGTAGCCGAGGGTGTGATCGAGGATCTCGGGACGCGGGATCTGGTCCGCGTCGAGGATGAGGATGAACTCGCCCGTGGTCAGCTCGAGCGCGTTGTTGAGGTTGCCGGCCTTGGCGTGCCGGGGTCGGTCCTTCCAGTCGGCGGACCGGGTGATGTATCCCAGCCCCGCCCCCTCGGCGGCCGCGCGCATCTCCGCGCGGTCGCCGTCGTCGAGGACCCAGGTCTCGTGCGGGAAGCGGATGGCCTGCGCCGCGAGCGCGGTGGCCATGACCAGATCGATCGGCTCGTTGTAGGTGGTGATGAAGACGTCCACGGTCGCGTCGGGCGCGGGTGGCGGCGGAGCGGGCCGGCCCTTCGCCCGCCACATCGTCATCCCGAAGAGGCAGACGTCGATCAGGCTGTAGGTCTCCGCGGCGACGAGCGGCACAGCGATCCACCAGGCGTCCCAGTTGAGCGAGAACAGCCACCGCCAGGCGACGTAGTTCACACCGAGCAGGATCGTGAGCACGACGATCACCCGGAGCAGGAGCATCCGCGCCGGCGAGGTGAGGAGGCTCTCCGTGCCGTCGCCGGTGGCCGCGCGGCTCATCGAGGCACCACGGCGAAGAGGAAGCGGGTCCTGACCATGAGCCAGAGCAGGGCGAGGACGAGGAGGTAGGCGATGGAGTCGATCACGGGATTCCCTTCGCGCAGGACGGGCACATTGGCGACGATGAGCACGAACAGCACGTGCATGACGAAGACGTAGAGGGTCGCCTGACCGAGGGGGATGAAGAACCAGCCCAGCAGGCGGTGGAACGGCTTCCACAGAACGGTCAGTGCCGCGTAGGCGGTGACGACCACCAGGAACAGGTTGAGCACTCGGCCGAGATCGAGCGTCGTGCGCTCGAAGGCGAACGAGTAGATGTCCGAGAAGGTGTTCGCGGGCACGAGGCCCAACCTCACGTCGTAGGTGCTGGAGAGGTACGGGTTGTTCCACGAGAAGATCGCGAGGACGACCGTCGCCATGACGCAGACCGCCAGGACGATCCGGCCCGAGCGAGTCGTGAACCACGCCACGATCTCCCGGCGGTGGAAGCCGGCGACCATCCCCGTCACGAACAGCATCTGCCAGGTGAGCAGCGGGAACGAGTCCTCGAACTGCGACGGGAGGACCCTCAGATGCAGGACGGCCTGAGCGGCGTAGACCGCCCACGACACCGCCAGCACGGCGAGCCACTGCCGACGCGACAGCGCCCAGAGGATCAGCGGCGACAGCAGCAGCATGACCACGTAGAGCCCGAGGACGTTCACCTGCCACGGACCGAGCCGCAGTGCCGCGAGGTCGACGACGATCGACGGATCGACGGGGTAGCGGAAGAGGCTCTCGAAGTTCTCGTACAGGTTGTACACCCGGCCGGTCGCGTCGCTCCCCGCGGCACCGGTGCCCTGGTCCACGTAGGTCGTGGCCGGGGTCGATCGGACGGCGTCGAGGAGACCGACCAGGCCGACCAGGAGGGTGACGACCAGGGCCGTCACATAGAGGGTGACCGCGCGACGGCCGGTGCGCAGGGTGACCTCGCCGATCCCGCCGCCGAGCACCTTCGGGCGGTGGACCAGCCCGAGCACCGCGCCCGAGAACAGGACGAACAGCTCCGCCCCCGACACCATGCCGATCGCCTCCTGCGTGGCGTTCTGCCAGATCGAGACGAGGGCGACGTGGTTGATCACGACGAAGACGATCGCCACTCCTCGCAGGAGATCGATCCGCAGGTCACGGCTGGGCGGTCCGTCATAGGCGAGCCGCCTGCTGCGGCGCAGGGACAGACCCCAGGCCGTCAGCCCTGCGGCCACGATCAGGACGACCGCGACGACGATCCAAGCGGCGGCCCCGCCGATCGTGCCGCCGCCCGTCGGGACCGGAGAGGAGGGCGTGAACGGCTGATAGACGGGGCCGAAGACGAGTGCGCTGGACCCCGCGTCGGCGTCGAAGGCGGCCGCGGTCGCGCCGGATCCCGAGATGCTCCAGTCGATGACGACCTCGCCGACAGCCGCCCGCGTTCCGGCGGAGTCGCGCCAGAGCACTGCGTCGAGCAGGGGGCGGTCGTCGCCGGACGTCTCGGCCATCACCTGGCGCCACCAGGCCTGCTTGACGGTGAGCTCATCGGGTCCGCCGGCGCCCGGACTGTAGAAAGCCGCGGTCTCGAGCAGCATCGGCGTTCGCGTCGCCTCGGCGAACCGGCCGTAGAAGTCGAGGTCGCCGTCGCCGCTCAGATCGTCGGCGAGTTCCCCGGCGGCGGGCAGCGCGTTGCGGGGAGCGCCGCCTCCGCTCGCGTCGTGATAGGCCGCGAGCCCGACCCAGTCGACCACGTCGTCGCCCGGGTAGTACGGCCCGTAGGGGTCGTCGCCTCGCCCGAGGAGGCCGTCGCCGTCCGTATCCAGGGCCGTCGAATCGGTGGCACCGGCTGCTGTGAAGGGGTAGGAGTCTCCCGCGGTCGGCGACCAGACGACGACCGAGTCGGGAAGGCGGTCGTGGAGCACGTCCGCGAACGTGCGGAAGGCCGCGATGTACTCCTTCGGACGCTGCCCCCACGGCACCCAGGTCGAGTTCATGTCGGGCGCGAAGCGCACGTACAGGGGCAGCGCCTCGTCGGCGCGAGCGCGGTCGAGCGCGTCGACCGCCGCCTCGGCGTCGGTGTCGTCGAAACCCGCGAGATCCCCCTCGGGCCGCAGAGTCACCGCGGCGAGAGCGCCCTCGCCCTCGGCCTGCCGCAGGAACTGCGCGAGGTACGTCGTCTCGTCCTCGCTGATCGGGAGGGACGCCGAGTGCTCGAGCAGCGCGGACGAACGGCCCAGCCGGTCGGCCTGCGCCGCGGCGCTGTCGATGCTCCAGTCGAGACTCGTCCCGAAGTAGGCGCCGGAGGCGGGCGAGAAGACGGATTCAGCAGCCGCGTCCGGCTCCGTCTCCTGCGCGAGCGCGGGAGCTGCCGCCGCCCCGATGGCCAGGGCCGCTCCGACTGCCGCCGACAGAAGGCGACGCGCCCTCCTCCACGACGCCGTGCTCACGTGCGTCCCTTCGTCGGACATCGTGCGCCCCTCCCGTCGACCCTCGATATCGGCGCACCCGCGTGCCTCGCCACCTGACCGTAGCGCTGGAGTGCGCTTCCTCTCGGACGATTCTCAGGTGAGCAGTCCGATACCACCCGGACGGGGGAGGGAGGCGCAGGGATCGCCGCCGAAAGGTGTCGCTCAACGGCGGGGGAACCGGGTTTCGAGAGCGACCCGTCGGCCGATCCTTCAGCGGACGTCGTCGTCGGCCGCGTCGAGGGTCTGCTGGAGGAGTCGAAGCGCTCCGGGTCCCACTCCGTGGAGGGTCGCGAGGTGGTCGAGGCCCACCCGCCGCAGGTCGTCCACGTCGTGCACGCCTGCTGCTCGGAGGGCGCGGGTGGCAGGGGCGCCGATGGCGGGAAGCGGTCGCGGTTCCATGAGTCCGACCCTAGGAACCGCATCGCCGTTCCGGTAGTCGACCGACCGGACGCCGGCTCGCGGCGCGACGGGCGGCTCAGCGCACGGTCGTCGCCGCGGTGTCGGTGTTGCTGCGGACGGACGGGTCGGGGGTCCGCAGCGAGAACGTCGACGCCAGCGCCGTGCCCCTGCCCGCGGTGGTGGCCCTGACGGTGATCTTCTCGGTGGCGGATCGACCGTTCGCGAGGCTCGAGCGGGAGAAGATCACGAGGTTGCCGACCCGGGTGTACGTGCCCGTCGCGGAGACGAACTGCACGTTCGGCGGCAGGATCACCTTGATGAAGACCGACGAGGACGCGGCCGGTCCCGCGTTCGTCGCGACGACGGTGAGGGCGAACGTCCTCCCCTTCACCGCGGAGCTCGGCGCGGAGAGGTCCACGCGCAGGTCGGCCTTGCTGGTCACCCGCTGGGGCGAGACGGTCAGGGTGCTGCTCGCCGTCGCCGACCCCGCACTGCTCGTCGCCACCACCTCGAAGGTGAAGGTGCCGGCGGTCGTCGGCGTGCCGGAGAGGCGGCCCGAGGGAGCGAGAGCGAGACCCGGGGGCAGTGCGCCCGACTTCAGCGACACGGTCGGGGCGGGAGTGCCCGTGACGGTGTAGGTGAAGTCGTAGGCCGACCCGACGATCCCGGCGGCGACACCGCCGGAGACGGCCGGGGCGACCGCCGCCGGAGCCACGACGAGAACGCTGCTCACGGTCGCCGAGCCGGCACTGCTCGTCGCCGCCAGGGTGAACGGGAACGAGCCGGCGGTCGTCGGAGTCCCGGTGAGACGCCCCGCAGGGTCGAGGGCGAGGCCCGGCGGCAGTGCCCCGGACTGCAGCGTGACCGTCGGCGCAGGGGATCCGGTGACGGTGTAGGCGAATTCGTACGCCGCTCCGACCGTGCCCGCGCGGACCTGCCCGGAGAGGCCGGGCGCGGCCGTCGCGGCCGAGACGATGAGGGTGCTGCTCAGCAGCTGCCAGCCGTCGCTGTTCGTCGCCTGCACGGAGAACGAGTACGTGCCCGCGGTCGTCGGCGTGCCGGAGAGGCGGCCCGTGGCGCCGTCGAGGCTCAGACCCGGAGGCAGGGCGCCCGCCGCGAGCGTCACGGTGGGTGCCGGGCTGCCGGAGACGGAGTAGGTGAAGTCGTAGGCGGATCCGACGACGCCCGCGGGGACGTCGCCGGTGATGCCCGCCGCCGAGGTCCCCGGGACGACGGTGACCGTGCTGGCGACCTTCGCCGAACCGCCGCTGCTCGACGCGAGCACGACGAAGGAGGAGGTGCCCGCGCTCGTCGGCGTGCCCGAGAGGAGCCCGGTGCCGTCGAGGGTCAACCCGGGAGGGAGTGCGCCCGAGTCGAGCGACACGGCGGGCGTCGGAGTGCCGGCGACGGTGTAGCGGAAGTCGTAGGCGACATCGACCTTGCCGCCCGGGGCGTCGCCGGAGATGCTCGGCGCCGCGGGCTCCGGATCGATGACGACGGTGTCCGCGACCGCGGCCTCTCCGCTCGCGTTCGACACCCGCACGGTGAAGGGGTACGTGCCCGCGCTGGTCGGCGTGCCGGAGAGGCGTCCCGACGCGTCGAGCGCGAGGCCGGGAGGAAGGGTGCCGGCCTGCGCGGTCACGGTCGGCGCGGGAGTCCCGGCGACGGTGTAGGCGGCGGAGTAGGCGACTCCGACGGTCCCGTCGGGAGCGTCTCCCGACACGGTCGCGGCGGACGCGCCTTGGACGACGATGCTGTGCGCGGTGCCCTCGGTCGCACCGAAGGCGTTCCGGGCGGTCACGGTGAAGGTCGAGCGTCCGGCGGTCGTGGGGGTGCCGGCGAGGACACCGGCCGGGGTGAGGGAGAGCCCGTCGGGAAGAGCGCCGGACGTCACGGTGAACGTCGCGTAGCCGCTCGTGGCGAAGGTGTAAGAGAAGGGGCCGCCGATCAGAGCGCTCGACGGCGGCGCATCGGCGAGGAACGCCGGCAGAGCGCGGACCGTGACGGTGTGCTCCGAGCCGGTGGCGACGGCGGTGACTCCCGTGAGATCGCTCGGGACGGCCAGCTGCCCCCAGAAGCCCTGCCCCCAGTTCACGACCGAGCCGTCCCTCTTCAGCGCGACGTCGTGGTACCAGCCGGCGGAGATCGCGACGACGTCCTTCAGGCCCGCGGGCACGGCGTGGTCGGGCTCGTTCCCCCACGTGACGACGGTTCCGTCGCTCTTCAGCGCCATGCTGTGCAGGTAGCCCGCGGAGACGGCGACCACTCCGGTGAGGCCCGCCGGCGGCGTGCTCTGCCCTCGGGAGTCGTCGCCCCAGCCGACGACCGTGCCGTCGCTCTTCACGGCGAGGCTGTGCACCAGGCCGGTGGCGACGGCGGTGACGCCGGAGAGTCCCTGCGGCACGGTGGACTCGCCGAAGGTGTTCGCACCCCAGGCGACCACGGTGCCGTCGCCCCTGAGGGCGAGGCTGAAGGAGCTGCCCGCCGCGATGGCGGTGACGTCCGAGAGCCCCTGCGGCACCGTGGTCGCCTGGTAGCCGGGCGAGCCCCAGGCGACCACCGTGCCGTCGCGCTTCAGGGCGAGACTGTGGCCGGTGCCGGCCGCGACTGCGACGACACCGGAGAGCCCCTTCGGCACCGAGGCCGCACCGGAACCGTCGTCGGCGCCCCAGGCGACGACGGTGCCGTCGCGGCGCAGGCCGAGGGTCTGCCTGTCGCCGGCGTCGACGGCCACGATGTCCCGGGCATCGGCGGGGACGGCGCTCTGCCCGCCGGTGTCGCCGCCCCAGACCTGCACCCCCGCGGTCGGGGGAGCGGCGGCCGCCGGAGAGACCGCACCGAGGAGCGGTGCCGCGGTGCCGATCAGCAGACCGAGCGCTGCGACCAGTGCCACGAGGCGCCGCCTGGGCGGGTGCGCCGAGGCGAGGCCGGGATCCGCTGCGGGGGGAGGGGTGATCGGTGGGGCGGTCTCGCTGCGCATGGTGCACCTTCGGTCGGGCCGACCGTCGGTGGTCGCTCTCGAACCCTGGCAGCGGAGACCCCAGCGGGACCAGGCCCGGAAGCGGTCATGTCCGCTAGAGGGCACCTCGGAGTGAAGTGGGGGTCGCCGAGGGCGCCTCTCCCTCCGACGCCCGGCGACGCGCGGCGACGCTCGGCTGCGCCGGACGCCGACGCTACGCCTCGGGCGGTTGGTCGACGCCGCGGTCGGCGCTGCGCTTCTCCCGGCGGAGCTGCGCACCGCCGCCCGCGATCAGGGCGAGGGCGAGCGCGATGCTGCCCAGGCGCAGCGGCCAGGGCAGGTCCGGGAACAGGATCATCGGCAGGGCGGCGACGAACGTCGCCCCCACGAAGTACCAGACCGCGACGGGCGCGGCGGGATTCTCGTTCGACGCCATCCCTCCACGGTAGCCGCGGGGCTCGGCGCGAGCCTCCCCCTCAGGTCGCAGATCCCTCCACTCCAGCGGTGGTCTCCGGACGGGGCCGTCGAGCACCGCGTCGTCGAATCCGGCGTCCCGTCCCAGGATGGTCGACCGGGTGGTCGGAGCCCGGTCAGGACTGCGGGTAGGGCGCGGACTCCTGCTCCGTGTAGTGGATGTCGAAGGCCTTGTTGGTGATGAAGAGGAAGGTGGTGTCGGACTCCGCTGCGCCGTGCTCCATCCAGCCGCCCTCGGGGAACCAGACCCAGCTGCCGGGGCCGAAGTCGCCCTGGTGGGTCCGCAGCACGCCGTCGAGGACGTACATCCCGTGCGCCGCGGAGTGGGTGTGCCAGCGGTTCGTGAAGCCCGCCGGGTAGCGGATGAGCTGCACGGTCATGCCGGTGTCGGGGTCGGAGAGCAGGGGCTTCACGGGGAGCCGGGCGTCGATCTGCTCGACGTGCAGCTCCTGCCAGGGCAGGGTGCTCGCATCGATGGCGAGGACGTCGACGATGTTGCTCAGGCCTGCGGGGCGCTCGGTCATGTCAGGACTCTCTCTCGGTGGTGCACAGTGACGCTCGGTCATCCGCACGGTAGCCGCGGAGCTGTTTCCAGGTGGTTTCGGGCGGATGACGTTCTCGCGGAGGACGCCGAGGCCGGGGATCGAGTCGGCCTCGGCGGCGTTCCACTCAAGACGACTCGTGCGCCGATCCTCTTCGCGGAGGCCCCGCGCCGGAACCGCCTCAGAGCGCCTCGAGCAGCTCGACCGCTCGCTGCACGCCGTGCTCGCTCCGGATGAGGCGGCCCGCCTCCGCGGCCCGCTTTCCGGGCGGCGGTCCGGGCTGCGTGCAGGAAGGGACTGCGCTCCAGCGCGCTGAGGCCGATCAGCACGGCGAGGGCCTCGTCGAGTGTGAATCCCGCGGGGCCGAGGGTCGCGGACGCGTCGATGACGTAGCCGCCCGTCCGGCCCGGCTCCGCCCAGATCGGCAGTCCGGACTGCTGCAGTGCGGACAGGTCCCGCTCGATGGTCCGCACGGACACCTCGAACCGCTCGGCGAGGCGACGTGCGCTCCGCGGCCGGGGCGAGACCGCTCGCAGCTCCTCGACGAGCCCGTAGAGACGATCGGTGCGGTTCACCTGACCATCATCCGCCCCGCCCCGCCGGTGTCGCACAGCGGAGTGGAGAGGGTCCGGGATGAGGAGTCGACGCTCTCGACCGGGGGAAGCCGGGCGCGGCGGCGCTCGGCTTCTCCGGAGGCCGGCGCTACGCCTCGGGCGGCTGGTCCCCGCGACGGGCGGCGTCGCGCTTCTCGCGGCGCAGCTGCGCACCGCCGCCCGCGATCAGGGCGAGCGCGAGCGCGATGCTGCCCAGGCGCAGCGGCCAGGGCAGGTCCGGGAGCAGGATCATCGGCAGGGCGGCGACGAACGTCGCTCCCACGAAGTACCAGACCGCGACTGGCGCGGCGGGATTCTCGTTCGACGCCATCCCTTCACGGTAGCCGCGGGGCTCGGCGCGAGCCTCCCCCTGAGGTCGCAGTCCCCGCGGAGGACGGGCGCGCGCTGCGGGACGCGGCCCGACCCGGCGGACGGGCGGCGCGCGAACCGCTCAGCGCCCCGCCCGCTCGCCGCTCACGGTCGTCCCTCCAGGAGGCGGGTCGTCCACCGGGCCAGCGCGGTGACGGCGGCGCGGGACAGCTCGGCGCCGCGCATCATGCTGGTGAAGCCGTGGAACGCTCCGGGCCAGACGTGGAGCTCCGCCTGGACTCCGGCTTCCCAGAGGCGGCTCGCGTAGGCGACCGTCTCGTCCCGGAAAACCTCGGCGCTGCCGCAGTCGAGGTAGGCCTGGGGGAGTCCGGACAGATCGCCGGCTCGTGCAGGCGCGGCGTAGACGGAGACGTCCTCGCCGCCGCGCCGGGCGCCGAGGTAGGCGTCCCAGCCGAACCGGGTCATGGCTCGGTCGGCGACGCCGATCCCGTCGATCTGCCTCGTCGAGACGGTCGAATCGCTGTCGTCGAGCATCGGGGAGATCAGGATCTGGGCCAGGATCGACGGTCCCCGGCGGTCGCGCGCGAGCAGGGCGGTGCCCGCGGCGAGTCCGCCACCGGCGCTCTGGCCGACCAGGACGATGCGGTCGGGGTCGACGCCCAGTGCGTCGGCGTGCTCGGCGGTCCAGACGAGACCGGCGTAGCAGTCCTCCACGGGGTAGGGATCGGGGTGCTCGGGGGCGAGGCGGTAGTCGACGGTGACGAGGACGACGTCCTGGGTGAGCAGCCAGTCGTCATAGGAGTCGAGGTTCCCGAGGTAGTGGCCGAACATCATGCCGCCGCCGTGAATGGTGAAGAAGCAGGGGGCGGTGCCGGAGCGACCGGCGCGCTGGAGGATGCCGAGGTCGATCGGATCACCGTCGTGCCCGGGGACGGTGACAGTGCGCCGTTCGAGGCCGCGGGCGCGCAGTGCGTCGTCGAGCTCGTGCTCCGTCGTCTCCAGCTCGCGCATGCGCGGGAGCATCGCCGTGGTCAGGGTGAAGGGTCCGCGCTCCTGCAGCCGGTCGAGGAAGGTCGCGAGCTCGGGGTCGAAGGGCGGCGGCGTGAGGGTGTCGGACATCGGTGGTCTCCTGGGTCGAGGTGGTGCGGGAACGGAGGGCGCCGGCGGCGACGAGCACCGCGGCGGCGAGAGAGAGGGCCAGGGCGGCGACGGTGATCGCGTCCTGGAAGCGGAGGAGGTCGGGCGGCGCGCTGACGGATCGCGAAGCCGGTCCCCGCGAGGACGGCGGCCGCCGGTCGCGGCCGAGGAGGCGCCGGTCACCCGCTGCCGGCCCGCAGTCGACGCGTGCAGGTCGCGGCCGAGGGTGGGCAGGGCGACGGTGAGGATCGGGCTGTCGAGCATCCCGAGCAGGGACGCCGCCGACAGGCCGGTGAGGGCGATCCGCTCCTCGCGCAGGCGGCGTGGGGCCGTGCTTCGCGGGGCGGATCGGGGGCGTCGGGCACCATGGGCGCACTCCTTCACGGGGAAGAAGTGGCGGATCACTCGATGCCGCGTGTGCGCATAGACCGCGGACGAGCGCGGACTGATTTTTACCTCAGATGAGGAGAGAGTACACCCGGGCGGAGGCCCGGCGATCGGAACCCGGCGTCGAGCAGGGCGGCTCCGGCGTCGAGTGAGCGGTCAGGCCCCGGGCTCGGAGGAGCGGTTCAGCTGCGCGGCGATCGGCACGGTGCCGGCGACGACGACGTCGCCGGTGTGTGCGGTGGTGACGGTCTCGATCAGCACGATCTCGACCTCCTCCTCGGCCACGGGATTGTGCCGCACGCCGCGCGGGACGACGAAGAACTCCCCGGGAGCGAGATGCACGTCGGGGCGGTCCTCGAGTCGGATGCGGAGCCGGCCCGAGACGACCAGGAACATCTCGTCCTCCTCGTCGTGCGAGTGCCAGACGAGCTCGCCGAGGAGCCTCGCCACCTTCACGTACTGGTCGTTCACCCGCCCGACGACCCGGGGCGTCCAGTGCGACGACACCTGGGCGAGCTCGGAGGAGATGCTGACGCTGTCCTGATCCACGCGTCCAGTCTTCCGGGCGGACCCGCGCCGTCGTCTTCACTCAGGTCACCGAGAATCGCCCTCGGTCTTGTCGCCGTCCACGAGCCGATCCTCCGGGCGGTCCTCGACTGGGGGGGCCTCGTCTCAGAGGGCTTCGAGCACGTCCAGCGCCCGCTGGACCCCGTGCTCGCTCCGCAGGAGACGGCCCACCTCGGCGACCCGCTCCCGCCGCGACAGGGCGTCGCTCATCGCGGGCACGAGGGTGCCGGCCGACAGGCGGCGCAGCGGGACCGGGGCGGCGGCGAGGCCCTGCCGGTGCAGCTGGGCGGCCCAGAACGGCTGGTCGGCGGTGACGGGCACGACGACGGCGGGCACGCCGGCCCGGGCGACGGCGTGCGAGGTGCCGGCCCCGCCGTGGTGCACGGCGAGCGCGGCGCCCGGCAGGACCGCGTCGAACGGCGCCGACCGCACCGCCAGCACGTCGGGACCGCGGCACTCCTCAGGCAGCGTGAGTCCGCCCCACCCGGTGACGAGCAGCACCCGCAGGCCGTGGGCGCGGGCGGCGGTGACGATCGCGTCGCCGCGAAGCGAGGCGTCTCCGGTCGCCATCGAGCCGAACGACGCGACGAGGAAGGGTCCGCCGGCCAGGAACTCGGCGACCGCGGCGTCGGGGGACGCGGCCGACTCCACGAACCACGCCCCCGTCTGGTGCACCCGCTCCGGCCAGTCGTCGGGGCGCGGCAGCAGCGCTGGGCTCACCGCCATGAGCGTCGCGCGCGACGGCGACCGCCGGTCCGGACGTCGCCCGCCCGGCAGCTCGGCGGCGGCGCGCGTCACGTCGGCCTCGAAGAGCCGGGCGGCGCTGCGCGGCACGGCGTAGGTGTGCCGGTTGCAGGCGCCGAGATCGCGGGTGGCGGTCGGCCCTCCGGCGGCGGGGAACCGCTCGCTCGGCGTGGCGACCGGAGCGAACTCCACCAGCACCCGGGGCACGCCGAGCGCGTCCGCCGCCATCGGCGCGCTGAGGATCAGCGGGTGGTGGACCACCACATCGGGCTCGAAGGCGAGGGTCTCCCGCACCGCGGTGGCGAGCATCCGCCGCATCGCGGGCCGCACCTCCCGGCGCAGATGGTGCGCGAGCGCCCACGGGGTGCGGCCGGCGGGGGAGAGCACCCGCCGAGCGTCCAGACCGAGGGCCACGGTGTCCACGCCCTCGGGGGCGTCGGCGTCGTCGGGCAGGGCCAGCAGGACCTCGTGACCGCGGGCGACGGCGTGCCGTGCGAGAGCCGCGAAGGGCTCCACATCGCCCCGGGTGCCGGCGGTGGCGAGCATCATACGCATCCCCCCAGTGTGGCCCGCAAGTCATCACCCCGCGTCGAGGGGCCGGGTAGCCTCGGGCGAGTGACTGATGGCAGCGAGCGGACGGCGAGCACCGCACCGCTCGCGATCGGCGCGGTCGTGCGCCGCCTCATGCACATCTCGCGCCCGGTGCTCTGGATCAACACCATCGGCTCCGGCCTCGTCGCCGTGTGGCTCACCGGCGCGCTGTTCGACCTGCGCGCCCTGCCGATCATCCTGTGGCTCACCCTGCCGTTCAATCTGCTGATCTACGGCGTCAACGACGTCTACGACCAGGACACGGACGCGTCCAACCCCCGCAAGGGCTCGATCGAGGGCGCCAGGATCCGGCAGTCCGAGGTGCGGCTGATCGCCTGGGCCGTGGCGGCGACCAACGTCCCGTTCCTGGTCTACTTCCTCCTCGCGCTGCCGCCGCTCGCGAACGCCGCGCTCCTGCTGTACGCCGGCGTCTTCGTCTTCTACTCCGCGCCGCCGCTGCGCTTCAAGGCGCGGCCCTTCCTCGACTCGCTGAGCAACGCGGCCTACGCGTTGCCACTGGTCATCGTGCCCGCCGCCTTCGAGGTGTCGCCGGTCTGGCCGGCCGCCCTCGGGCTGATGGCCTGGAGTGTGGCCAAGCACGCCTTCGACGCGGTGCAGGACATCGTGGAGGACCGCGACGCGGGCATCACCACCACCGCGGTGCGGCTCGGGGCGCGCGGGACGGCCCTGTGGAGCGGGGCCTGGTGGATCGTCTCCACGGTGCTGTTCGCCCTGGTGAGCCTGCCTGTCGCCGCGGTCAACCTCCTGATCGCCGGCGTCCTCGTCGTGCGCCTGCTGCGCGACCCGACGCCGGAGACCGGTCACCGGCTCTACCGCCTGTCGGTCGCCTTCCCGTACATCGCGGGCTCCTTCACCGGGGTCCTGCTGCTGGTCTCGATCGTGCTGGGAGGCTCCGCATGAGCCGCGTCGTCGTCGTCGGCGGCGGGATCGGCGGGCTCACCGCGGCCGCGCTGCTCGCGCGCGCCGGCCACCGGGTCACCCTCCTCGAGGCCTCCGCCGAGCTCGGTGGCAAGAGCCGCCGCCTCCAGCTGGGCGAGGACCGCATCGACACCGGGCCGTCCCTGGTGACGTTCCCGGCGGTGTGGGACCAGCTGCTGCGGCGCCTCGGTGACGGCGAGCGCGCCCCCGAGCGCGTCCGGGACGCCGGGCGGCTCGACCTGGTGCGGATGCCCGAGGTGGGCCGCTACTACTACGACGGCGAGGAGACCTCGCTGCCGGTCGCGCCGGACCACCCCTGGTACCCGGCCTGGCGGCGCTTCTCCGAGCTGCACGCGCCCCTCGCCGACGACGTGACCGAGCTGCTGCTCGCCGACCCGCTCGACCGAGCCGCGCTCCCGGCACTGCGCCGGCTGCTGGCCGTCTACGGCTCGCGGCTCACCACGCGCGCCTACCTCGACGGCCTGCCCTGGCTGCCGGAGGGGCTGCGCGAGATCATCGCGATCCACACCCTCAACGCGGGCGTCTCGCCCGCGCGCACCCCCGCCCTCTACGCGAGCATGCCGGCGATCATGGCCGAGACCGGGGCCTGGGTGCCCCGCGGCGGCGTGTACGAGATCGTGCTGGCGCTGGGCCGGCTGGCCGAGGCGGCCGGCGTCGAGGTGCGCACCGGCGAGGCGGTCGTCCGCATCGAGCGCGGGTCGGTCACCACGGACGCCGGGCGCTATCCGGCCGACCTCGTCGTCAGCGCTCTGGACGCCGACCGGCTCGAGGCGCTGACGGGTCCGTCGCGGATCCCGGCGCTGCCCCGCCTTCGCCCCCGCACCCTCTCCTGCTCGGCGATCGCGCTCTACGGCGTGCTGCGGGAGGAGCTGCCGGCGAGCATCGCGACGCACAGCGTGGTGCTGCCGACCCGGCCCGCCGCGCTCCATCGCAGCCTCGAGGCGGGCGACGAGCCGGCGGACACCATGGTGTTCGTCAACCAGTACCGCGCGGGCGAGGTGTACCCGAATCCGCACAGCACCCTCGGCGTGCTGCTGACCGCGCCCGCCGACGGCGGCCGGTACACCGCCGAGCACCCCTTCGTGCGGCGCGAGGTCGAGCGCGTCTCCCGGGCGATGGGGCTCGACGGGCTCCTCACCGATCTCCTCGACGAGCGGACGGTGCTCGATCCGCAGTACTACGGCGAGGGCGGCGAACCGCACGGCGCGCTCTACGGCGCGGCGCGGCCCTCCTGGCAGAGCGGGCCCTTCCACCGGCCCGCGTATCACGACCGCCTGCGGCCGTGGCTGTGGCGGGTCGGAGCGTCGGTGCACCCCGGCGGCGGGATCCCCGCGGTGGTGGGCGGCGCGATGATCGCGGTGACCCGGCTGCTGAAGTCGAACCCGGCCTAGCCGGCGCCCTCCGCCTGCTGGTCGAGCAGCGCCGGAGGGACGTGTCGAGACCCGCCGCCCCATGCTGGTCGAGTAGCGCCGCAGGCGCGTATCGAGAACCGCCGTCGCCGGATGTGTCGGTGATGGTGGATCTCGATACGCCCGCTGCGCGGGCTACTCGATCAGCATGGGGTGCGCTGCAGGCGGCATGTGGCTCCGCGCCTTCCATGCTGGTCGAGTAGCGCCGCAGGCGCGTATCGAGACCTGCTGTCGCCGGATGTGTCGGTGATGGTGGATCTCGATACGCCCGCTGCGCGGGCTACTCGATCAGCATGGGTGCGCTGCAGGCGGCTGCGCGCCCTGCATGCTGGTCGAGTAGCGCCGCAGGCGCGTATCGAGACCCGCCGGCAGCCGCGCGCCGGCGCCGGTGCGTCAGGCGGGCGTGAGCCGGAGGGGCGGTCGGGGCTGGATCGGCGTCGTCCCCGGTGCCGTCGGGGAGATCCACTGCACGACCGGGCTGGTCGCGGTCGAGCCCGGGCCGAACGTGAAGGCGAAGTCGGCCGCGCCGGCGACGGTCGGACCGGTGAGGTAGGCGAACGCGGCGCTGTCCTCGTCGACGACGGTCCAGCCCGCGGGCAGGGCGATCGTCGACGCGTCGAAGAACTCGGCGGGGATCAGCAGGAGCCCGGGGTAGCCGATGGCGTAGCAGTCGGCGGGCACCAGCAGCCGGAGCGTCGACGTCCCGCCGAAGACGGCGGGGTTCGTCAGCCACTCGAGCACGGGGAAGCCCCGCGGCCCGACCTCGATGGTCGACGAGACGGAGCCGGTGACCTCGCTCTCGGTCCAGGTGGCCGTGGTCGTCCAGTTGCCGGACAGCTCGCCCCACTCGACGTTGAAGCCCTTCGTCCCCGCGCTCACGCCGTCGGGGGCGAGGATCGTGATCGTCCGGCCGTTGTCGTTGATCACCGTCCACCCCGTCGGTGCGACGACCGACCTCGCCGGGGAGAAGGCGTACTCCTCGAGGACGGTCAGGGTGAGAGTTCCGGTCCCGCGGACCACCGGCGTCCCGCGCGGGGGCGACTCCAGGGTGAGGAACAGGAGGGACGACTCCGTCTGGACGCCCCTCGGGCCGTCCCAGGACAGGCGGGCGGTGAGCCCCGCGGTGCTGGCCGCCGCCATCGGCGCGGCGGTTGCAACCGCGACGACCGGGGTCGACCAGACGGCCCCGAGCACGGTGCGCCTCGCGACGTCGGAGGGGCGGGGGTCGCGGACGCCGTGGGTGCTCATCGGGGCGAGTGTCGCAGTGGGGGAGTGCCCGCGGCAAGATCCTCTAGCGGACATGTCCGCTTGCGGACAGAAGTGCCGGGCGAGCGACCCGTGCCGCGGACCCGGCGACTCGTCGATCCGACCGGCGTGCCCCGCCGTCCGCCCGCCGACGCCTCACTCGGGTGCGGGGATGGTCCGGCGGAAGGTGATCACCTCGGAAGCGACCTCCCGCAGGTCGAGGGTCAGCGCACGGGCCTCGTCGCGCAGAGCGGCGAACGCCGCGTCCGCGCTCAGGCGTAGGCTCACGCTGAGGAAGCCGACCGCCTGCAGGACCGGCACGTCGTCGTCGCCCACCTCCTCGAGCGCGCCGACCCAGGACAGGAAGGGGCCCGGCTCCTCGCCCTGCTCAGTCACGGCGGTCTCCGTCGCCGGCCGGGAAGGAGCTCCGGAGGGCGTTGCTCAGCTGCTGCACCGTTCCATGGTCGGCGATGCGACGCCCGGGCGGGGACGGGGTTGCCGGGACCGGCGAGCAGGAGGTAGCCGACCGCGGCTCGTCCTGCGGTGCGAGGCGCTCCGCGCGGCTGCGCGAGCCGGGCCGGCTCCGCACTGCGGCGCCCGTCGGTCACGCCGGAGTGCGCGCAGCCGACGGGAACCCGCGCAGAGGCGGCGCCGCCAGGACAGTGAGCCCCCTCCTCACGGCCTCCGATTCGGATCCGGAACCCCGTGTGTCTGCAACCTGGACCTCGCGAGTCGCTCTGGGAAGCGCTCGGCGGAGCCAGGAGGGGGATGTCGCACCGATATCGACGAAGCGTGAGGATTCCGGCCCGTTCGGGCGTAGCCTCCGTTCCGACCCATCCGGACCCCTTTCGCGTGGCCACGGCATCCATTCCGGATGCACCCGACGTCAGGATCCCCATGGGACGACTCGTCTACGACTCGCGGCTCGACGTGGACTTCGAGGACCGCCTCCTCGGTCACCTCCAGGTCGTCATCGGCACCAAGCTCGGCCGAGGCGAGAGCTTCTACCTCTCCTGGAAGGATCTGCCGGCCGTGGGCAGCGGTCGCACTTCGATCTGGCTGCATCCCGCGAGCGCGCTCCGGTTCCGCTACGCCAGTGCCGATCGCGTCGTCCTCAACCAGGCCTGGGTGCGGCGCTGGATCGCGGACTCCTACGCCCCGGGCGGGCTGCGCCTCACCGACGAGCCGGAGCCCGAGGGGGACCGCCCGCCGAGGACGGTGACTCCGGCGCCGTCCCCGCGGGCACCGCGGCTCTGAGGTCGTCCCGAGGACCGTCAGTCGCGGGACCCGAGGGCGGACTCGGGTGTGCTGCCGTCCCAGGCTGCGAGCAGGCGCAGGCGGTCCGCGCTGTCGCCGTGCTCGTCGGGGTAGTAGATCACCAGGACGAGCCCGTCGACCGGCAGCTTCTCGCGGTGCAGGTCGAGGGGACCGACCCGGGGGTGGTCGATCGTCGCGGTGCCGCCGCGGAGCGGGCGGACGTCGTGCCGGGCCCAGAGGGTGCGGAAACGGGCGCTGGCGAGGGACAGCTCGCCGACGAGCTCGACCGCGCGGGGGTCGCTCGCGTCCTGGCCTAGGGTCTGCCGGGCCACGCCGACGAACGACTCGACCGCCGTCTCCCAGTCGCGGTGGAAGAGGCGCTCCTCGGGATCGAGCAGCAGCGACCGCAGGCGGTTGTGGCCGGGGGCGAGTCGCGGTGAGAGCGACACGGCCGCCCGGTTCGAGGCGAGGACGTCGAAGTAGCGGCCCTCGACGAACGCGGGGACCTCGAGTGCGGCGAGGAGGTGGTGCAGCCGCGCGGGGACCTGCTCCGCCGGCCGCGCGCGCCGCCGCACGCGGGGCTTCGGCGCGGCGAGGTCGTGCAGCCAGGCGGCCTCGACGTCGTCCAGCTGCAGGACGCGGGCGATGGCTTCGAGCACCTGCGCGGAGGGGTTGTCGTCGCGGCCGCGCTCGAGGCGGACGTAGTAGTCGGCGCTGATGCCGGCGAGGAGGGCGACCTCCTCCCGGCGGAGGCCCGGCACCCGCCGCCGCGTCCCCGTCGGCAGGCCCACCCGCTCGGGAGCGACGAGCGCGCGCCGGGCCTGCAGGTACTCGCCGAGCGCGTTCGCCGGTGCGTCGACATCCATGGGGCCGACGATACCCACCCGGTCGCGCGCGGAGAGAGGCCCTGCCACTCCCCGGATCCGCCGGGACCTGGCTGCCCGCGTCGGCGGCGGCGACCATCGAGCCAGCCGTTCACCGCGGACCCGTTCCCCCAGGAGGAGACACCATGGACATCACCGACCGCACCGTCCTCGTCATCGGCGGCACCTCGGGCATCGGCCTCGGTCTCGCCCGTCGCTTCGCCGCCGCCGGCAGCACCGTCGTCGTCGGTGGTCGCGACACCGACCGGGTCGAGGACCTCGAGACCGTCCGGATCGACGTCACCGACGCCGACTCCGTGAGCCGGGCCAGGGACGAGGTGCTGGCGGCGCATCCCGGCCTCGACACGGTCGTCACCATGTCCGGGGTCCTGCTCCAGGAGGACCTCCGCGACCCCGCCCACTTCGCCACCGCGGAGCGGACCGTCGCCGTCAATCTGCTCGGCACGATCCGCGCCGTCGACGCCTTCACCCCGCACCTCCTCGGCCGGGGCGGCGGCGACATCGTCACGGTGTCCTCGGGGATCGCCTTCCTGCCGTTCCCGCTGATGCCCAGCTACGGCGCGTCGAAGGCGGGCGTCCACGCGTACACCGAGTCGCTGCGGGCGCAGCTGGCCGGCACGGGCGTCCGGGTGACCGAGCTCGTCCCGCCGGCCGTCGCGACCGCAGGCCAGGAGGCCGTCAATCCGGCGGCCCTGCCTCTCGACGCCTACCTCGACGAGGTCCTCGAGCTGCTGACCCAGGAGCCGACCCCGGACGAGATCATCGTCCGGGCCGCGCAGCGACTGCGCTGGGCCGAGCGGGACGGCACCTACGCCGAGCTCCTCGCCGCGCGCTCCCGGTCGCTCGACATCCTGCCGGGGCGCTGAGCCGGCGCCGGGAGGCCGGGAGAAGGCACGGCGGAGATCCCGGGGGAGGCGCGAGCGGCGCGGCAGTCCTATCGTGATCGAGGAGGTCGTCATGGTTCGCTCGGCAAGCAGGAAGACCCGTCCGTTCACGCCCCGTCTCCTCGTGCTCTCCGTCGCGGTGATCGGCGGACTCGCCGGCGTGACGGGCTGCTCGACGGGGGCGGCTCAGGAGACGCCGGCGTCGACGGCGCCCTCGGCGTCCGCGTCGACGGCCGCGTCCGGCGCGACCGCCGCACCGGTGAGCCCTTCCGCGTCGGCACCGTCGTTGGCACCGCCTGCGTCGTCGGCCGGCTGCACCCCGAACGACACTCCCGTCCCGGCCGGCGTCGCGACGGCGGAGATCGGCGACGTCGACGGCGACGGCCGGGCGGACCAGGCGTTCTACGACGAGGACGGCGGCTTCGACTACGGCATCCGCACCGCCTCGGGCGCGACCTTCCTGCAGCAGGACACGCTGGCGGGCCCGGCGACGCACCGCGGCTGGACGGTCGCGGTGAGCCCGACCCTCGCGGCGACCGTCCTCAGCGACGGCAGGACCGCCGCGCTCTTCGCCTTCACCGACTGCGCGTTCGTGACGCCGCTCGGCGTCGACGGGCAGCCCTACCGGTTCGTGCTCGCCGGCTTCGGCGACGCCGGCACGGGCGTCACCTGCGGCGCGGCCGACGCCGACGGCCACCACTCGATCTCCGGCGTCCTCGCCGCGCGAGACGCCCACGGGCGCTACAGCATCACCTCGACGCAGGTGGAGCTCTCGGCTGACGGGCGCACCGCGACCAACGGCGCCGTCACGAGCGGCGGCGACGACCTCGCGCAGGACGACCCCGCGGTCGTCGCCGCGATGACGGCGACCTGCGACGGCGTGGCGAGCGTCCAGATCAGCGGGGAGTGACCGCCCGGAGCGCTGTCCGGTCCGAGCGCCTCCGCATGGTCCTCGGACGGGAGGAGGACGCCGTCCCGAAGCAGGAGCCGGGCGCCCTCGACGGCCGGGGGAGCGTCGATCGCCGGCCCCGCCCGCAGGAGCGTCCGATCGCCGGCGCTTCCCGTCACCGGACGTGCTGCAGCGTCGGCGTGACGGCGGTGGTGGAGCGGTAGTAGTCGACGAGCTGCAGCCGCGTGGCCGCCGCCTCGTCGAGGAGCACGGTGGCGTGGCGGTGGAGCTGCAGGGCGGACGCAGGGACGAAGGAGCTCAGCGGTCCCTCCACCGCGGCCGCGACGGCATCGGCCTTGGACGCGCCCTGGGCGACGAGGAGCAGCCGACGGGCGTCGAGGATCGTCCCGATGCCCTGGGTCAGGCACTGCGTCGGCACGAGCTCCGGGGCGTCGAAGAAGCGGGCGTTGTCGTCGCGCGTGCGGGGTGCGAGCGTCTTGAGGCGCGTGCGCGAGGCGAGCGACGAGGTCGGTTCGTTGAAGCCGATGTGCCCGTTCGCGCCGATGCCGAGGATCTGCAGGTCGATCCCGCCGGCGTCGAGGATCCGTTGCTCGTAGCGGTCGGCGGCCGCAGCGAGATCGTCGGCGCGCCCGTCGGGCACGTGCACCCGCCGAGGGTCGAGGCCGAGCGGCTCGACGACGTCGCGGGCGAGGACGCTCGCGTAGGACTCCCGGTGCTCGAGCGGGAGGCCGACGTACTCGTCGAGCGCGAAGCCGCGGACCCGGGAGAAGGAGACCTCTCCCGCCTCGACGAGGCGGTGCAGCTCGGCGTACACCCCCGTCGGGCTCGAGCCGGTGGCGAGGCCGAGCACGGCCTCGGGGTCGGCGCGGACGAGCGCGACGATCGCGGATGCGGCGACGCGGGCGACCTCCTCGGCGGAGGGAAGGACGACGATCTCCATGGCGGGGGTCCGATCAGTGGGAGGCGGGCTGGAGCGACGCCGCGCGGAGGCGGGCGAGGGCGAGGGCGCCCTCGACGGGCGGGCGGTCGAGGACGATCAGGCGGAGATCCGGGTCGAGGCGGGCCCTGATGGCCTCCTGCAGGCGGGGCTGGTGGACGATGACGCCGCCCGCGGCCACCACGACGGAGCCGACGGCGCCTCGGCGTCGGAGGGTGCCGACACCCTCGGCGAGCCGCTGCGCGGCGTGGTCGATCACCTCCCGGGCGACGACGGATCCCTGCTCCGCCGCCTGGAAGACGAGCGGGGCGAGCCGGCCCCACTCGGTGAGGCCGGCCCGGGCGGAGACCTCGAGCGCCAGGTGCTCCAGGTCCGCGACACCGTAGCTCGCGAGCAGCAGCGGACCCAGCACGTCGCCGCCCCGCCCGAGGTCCTCGTGCAGCAGCAGCTCGCGGACCGCCTCGCGGACCAGGGCGGGCGCGCTGCCGAAGTCGTTGAGCATCCAGCCGAAGCCGAACGCGCGCAGCGGCCGGCCGGCCTCGTCGCGGCCGAGCACGACGGCGCCGGTCCCGACGATCAGCTGCAGCGACGGCTGCCGGCCGAGCGCGGGCCCGAGCAGCTCGGCGTCGTTGACGACCTCGACGTGGGAGGTGCCGAGCCGGCCGGTCAGCGCTTCGTGCGCGCGGCGCACCTGGGCCGGGGTGTCGACTCCGTTCAGACCGGCGACGACCTGCGTCCGCGGTCCCACCGGGACGAGCCCACTGACCAGGTCGGCGAGCCGGAGGAGGTTCGCAGGGTCGGAGAACACCGGTCCCGAGCGCCACTGCGCGGAGGGCACGACCAGGTCCTCGCGCTGCCCGGCACCGGACTCGGCGGCGAGGTGGGTCTTGGTGCCGCCGACGTCGATGCCGACGAGCGCGGCCTCGCGCTCCGTCATCGGACGCGGACGCAGTCGTCGACGCGGACGAGGTCCCGGCCCCGCAGCGTGTAGAGCGCGCCGTCGGCATCGGCGGCGAGGTGCGGACCGCTGTACCAGCCGCCGTCGATCGCCGGGACCACGACGGTGACGTCGAAGCTGCGCGGGTCGATGCGGAACAGAGTGGTGTCGCTGACGACGTAGACGTGGCCGCGGGCGGTGGTCATCGCGGCGAAGCCCGGGCAGAGCGCGCTCTGGTCCGAGGTGTGCACGATGCTGCGGGTGACGCGGTCGATGACGAGGACGATCCCCTTGATGGTGATCGCGAACAGGTGCCGGCCGGTGTGGCTGAGCGCCGCGATGCCGGTGGCCTGTCCGGTCTCGAGGCGCCACAGCTCGGTGCGGCTCACGGGGTCCCAGGCGACGACGGTCCCGCGGGGCCCGGTCTTCTGCGCGTTGTCCCCGCCGAGGTAGGCGACTCCGTCCACGGCGGTGACGGCGCGGACGAGCTGTGCGGAGTCGATGGGGTTCACGGCGATCGTCGAGGCACCGGTCGCAGGGTCGTAGGTCCAGATCGAGCCGCCTCCCTCGGTGTCGGCCTGCGCCGCGACGAGCAGGAGCCCGCTGGACTCGTCGTACTCGGTGTCGAGGGGGCGGTTCTGCGCCTCGGGGAAGCGGGCGACCTGGCGGATCGGGTCCGGGGAGGCGGGGTCGTAGGCCCAGATGCCCTGGCCGCTGTACTGGCCGGTGTGCAGGACCCCGTCGATGACCTCCGCGTCCTTCGCCTCTCCGGGAGCCCGAAGGTTGACGACGGCCCCGGTGGCGAGGTCGTGGCGGGCGATGCCGCCGTTGCCGCCGACGTAGGCGGAGCCCGCGCCGACCGCGATGCCCATGCACGTCTGCGGTCCGACGGGCGCGCCGGCCTCTCCGAGATCGATCAGCCGGTGGTCGGTGCCGGGCAGGGAGATCCGGGCGAGGAAGGCGTAGCCGGAGGTGGCGACGAGGTCGCCGTCGAGCGGGTCGAGGCCCCAGATCTCGCCCAGCTCCAGGCCGGCCAGGTCGAGCTGCTCGACGGTCCCCGCCGCGGTGTCCCAGGCGACGACGCCGGTCTCGTTGGCGGCGTAGACGGTGTCGTCGATCCGCGCGAAGCTCTTCGCGGTCTTGCCGATCGACAGCGCGGACGTGTACGAGGCGGGGTCGGCCAGCGACAGCGAGGCGAGGGTGCTCGGCCGGGCGGCGCCGGCGGTGGAGACGAGGAGCCGGTCGCCGTCGACGGCGAGCTCGCGGATGCTCGGATCGGCGACCATCTCGGCCGGGGTGATGTTCGCGAAGGCCCCGGTCGCGCGGTCGAAGGCGTAGAGCGCCGCGCGGCTGGTGCCCGCCCCGCCGCCGAGGGTGCTGCCGGCGCCGAAGTAGACGGCGGCGTCGGTGGCGGCCACGGCCCGGGCGAGGGTGACCGCCGGGTCGGGGACGCCGAGGCTGGTGACGGCGGCGGTCGCGGGGTCGTACTGCCAGAGCGCGGGCGCGGTCGTCCCGCCGCCGCCGACCGCGAAGAGGACGCCGTCGGGCGAGACGGCCAGGTCGCGCACGTCGCGGTCGCCGATCCGCCCGATCGGGGTCGCCGCGACGGCGGGGGTCGCGAGGTCCCAGCGGAAGAGGTTCGGCGCAGTCCCGGCCGACTTCTGCAGGATCCCGATGTAGAGCAGTCGCCGGACCGGATCAAGGGCGAGCGCCTGGATGCTGTAGCCGTTGCCGACCGTGGTGGAGGCGGTCACGAGTCCGGCGGCGACGTCGACGGCGATGACCCCGGTGGTCGCGAGGTTGCGGGAGCCGATGTACGCGACTCCGTCCAGGAGCACGCTGCTCATCAGCGCGTACTGCTCGATGCCCGGGCCGAGCGGGACGATCCGGGGCGCCCGGCCGGAGCCGCGGGTGGTGGCGGCGTCGGCGGTGTCGGCGTCGGCGGGACCGGCGAGGGCGGTCAGGGCGACAGCCCCGCCGACGGCGCCGAGGACGGCGCGACGGGAGAGGAAGTGGTCGGTCATGGTGGTGGCTCCTGAGGTCGGAAGGGTCGCTGGAGGACGGGCCCGGAGGCCCGTGGAGGATCGCCGGTTCAGGCCGTGACGGCGAACCGGGCGGGGGACAGGCGGTGCGCGAGCGCGCGGCCGTCGGTGAGGCGGACGAGCTCCTCCAGCACCGACTCGGCGAGGCGGCCGAGCTCGGTGCCGTAGGACCCCGCGATGTGCGGGGTGAGCAGGGCTCGCCCCGAGGTGTAGAGCGGGTGGGCGGGGTCGAGGATCCAGGGCGAGGTGACGTCGAGGATCGCGTAGAGCTCGCCGGCGAGGACGCGGCGGGTGAGCGCGGCCTGGTCGATGATCTCGCCGCGAGCGGTGTTGATCAGGGTCGCGTCGGTGCGCATCCGCTCGATGCCGCGGGCGTCGACGAGGTTCCAGGTGGAGGGGAGGGACGGGGCGTGCACCGAGACGACGTCGCTCGTGGCGAGGAGATCGTCCAGGCCGACGAGCTCGACCCCGAGCGCCGCGGCGCCGTCGTCGTCGAGGTAGGGGTCGTAGACGACGACCTCGAAGCGGTACGAGCGCAGCAGCCGGACGACGAGCCGGCCGATGGTGGAGGCGCCGATGATCCCGACCCGCTTGTCGAAGGCGCCGAGCCCGGGGAAGTCGCGCTCGACGTCGATCTCGCGCCGCTCCTCCCGGTAGCGGCGGGCCAGCGGCAGGACCCGCTTGGCCGCGAGGACGATCATCGCCACGGTGTACTCCGCGACGGGGACCGCGTTCGCCGCGGCCGCGGTGCTCACCTGCACCCCCCGGAGCAGGACCTCCTCGGCGAGGTAGGGCTTCACGGTCCCGGCCGAGTGCAGGACCGCCTCCAGGTTCGGGATCGCGTCGAGGACGTCGGTGTCGAGCCGGGGGGAGCCCCAGCCGGTGATCAGGACGTCGACGTCGCCGAGGATCCGCCGCGACGAGGCGGACCCGAATTCGCTGACGTGTCCGGCGATGTCGGCGACGGCGGCGACAGCGGCGAGGCGCTCGGCCGGGAAGATCCGGTCCAGGGCCGAGTCGGACATCGCGAACGCGACGCGCTTGCGGCCGCTCACTTGACGCTCCCGGCGCTCAGGCCCGCCCGCCAGAAGCGCTGCAGGAGGACGAACGCGAGGACCAGCGGCACGATCGAGAGGAAGGAGCCGGCGATCACGAGAGTCGAGAACTCGGGGTTCTGCTGCACCTGGCTCTGCCACAGGGCGATGCCGACGCTGGAGGGGAAGAGGCTGCGGTCCTGCAGCATGATCAGCGGCAGCATGAAGTTGTTCCAGATGCCGACGAACTGGAAGAGCGCGATGGTGACGAAGCCCGGCAGCAGCATCGGGAGGCCGATCTGCAGGAAGCTCCTGACCGGTCCGGCGCCGTCGACGCGACCGGCCTCGAGGACCTCGCCCGGCAGGTAGCCGGCGCTGAAGACGCGGGCCAGGTAGACGCTGAACGGGTTGCAGAAGGCGGGGATCAGCACGGCCCAGATCGTGTCCGTCGCGCCGATCGACGCAGCGAGGAGGTAGAGCGGGATCACGGTCGCCGTGTTGGGGATGAGGACGCCGACGAGGACGGCCGCGTAGAGCGGGCGGGAGCCGCGGAAGCGGAACTTGTCGAACGCGTAGCCGGCCATCAGGGCGACGAAGCCGCCCACCACGGCGCCGACGCCGGCGTAGAGGATGCTGTTGCCGAGCCAGCGGACGAAGATCCCGCCGTCCTGGGTGAGCACCCGGGTCATGTTGGCGAGGAACTCGCCGCCGACCGCGAGGGCGTCGCCGGAGTACAGGCCGGGGGCGTCCTTGGTGACGGCGAACACCAGCCAGAGCAGCGGGACGATCATGTACCCGGCCCCGACGACGAGCAGCCCGTTGACGGTGAGCGACGCGGCGCGGGAGGGCCCGCGACGGCCGCGGCGGCGCGGCCCGGGAGGAGTCGGGGAGGCGGGGGCCGGGCGGTCGTGCACGGTGTCGATGACGGCGGTCACTGGCTGCGCTCCTTCGAGGTGAAGCGGGTCACGGCCCACGAGAGGACGCCGGCGAGAGCGGCGAGGACGATCGAGGCGGCGGCCGCCTCGGGGAGGTTGTTGCGGTTGAACGCGGCGTCGTACGCCCACATGTTCGGCACCCAGGTGCTGGTGACCGCGGTGGTGGCCGAGGAGAGGATCCGCGGTTCGGTGAACAGCTGCAGAGAGCCGATCACGGTGAAGAGCAGGGCGACGCCGAGCGCGGGGGCGATCAGGGGGGCCTTGATCGAGAGCGCGGTGCGGATCCCGCCCGCCCCGTCGACCTTCGCGGCCTCGAGGACCTCGCCGGGAACCGCCTGCAGGGCCGTGAACAGGATGATCACGTTGTAGCCCGCCCACTCCCAGATCGCGATGTTGACCATCGAGGGCAGCACGAGGTGCACGGAGAGGAAGTCGATCCCGATCCCGCCGGAGGCGAGCGCCTTCACGATCGGGCTCACCCCCGGGGTGTAGAGGTAGGCCCAGATCAGGGCCGCGATGACGCCCGGTACGGCGTGCGGGAGGAACAGCAGGAGCTGGAAGGTGCGCCGGGCGAGGGTGACCCCGGCGTCGAGCAGCAGCGCGAGGGAGAGGGCGACCACGAGCAGCGCCGGGACGTACAGCACGCAGTACAGCGCGAGGCGGCCGAAGCCCTCGAGGAAGCTCTGGTCCGACAGGACGGCGACGTAGTTGCCGATCCCGACGAACTCGGTGGTCGAGCCGCCGAAGCCGAGGCCGGAGCGGGACTGCGCGAACAGGCTCATCCCGATCGCGTAGACGACCGGAGCGATCATCGTGACCATGAACAGGGCGAAGAAGGGCAGGAGGAAGATCGAGGCCGTCCGGCCTCCGGTGCCCGAGACGCCGCTCCGGCGGGAGCGGAGGGCCGAGGGCCGGCGCAGGAGCGTCACGACCGGGGTCCCCTCGGGGAGGCGCCCGCCCGGACGGAGGTCACTGGGAGACCTCGAGCCCGAGGCGCTCGAGTCCGTCGACCGTGGCCGTCTGCGTGCTCTGCAGTGCCTCGGAGAGCGAGGGCTCGGCGGTCACCGAGTCCTTCAGCGCGGTGCTGGTCAGGTCGTAGCTCGGCCCCCACGCCCACGGAGCGAGATCCGCCGAGGCCTCGTCGAACACCGCGTAGATGTCGTTCGCGTAGTAGTCGACCGGCGCGACGGACGCTGCGGCGTCGTTGAGCCCGGGATAGGCGAGATAGGCGGTGCCGACGGCGCCGCGAGCCTCCACCGCGGCGGTGGTCGTGGTCAGCCACTCGAGGAAGACCGCGGCGGCGGGGGAGTCGTCGGTGCCCTCGGCGATCGCGAACCCGGTCCCGCCGCTCAGGGCTCCGCTGGGCTCGTCCCCCCACGAGGGCGGTGCGGCGGCGATCCACTTCCCGGCCTGGCCGGCCCCCTCGGTGCGGGTCTTCAGACCGGAGGCGCTCCAGGAGCCGCCGATCCAGCCGTTCACCGTCCCGTCGCCGAGGTCGGCCGTCCACTCGTCGCTGAACCCGAGCTGCTTCTTCACGAGGTCCTCATCGATGAGGCGCTGCCAGAAGTCGGCGACCTTCTCGGAGGCCGCGTCGTCGATCGCGACGTTCCAGTGGTCGTCCTCGGCGGTGAACCACTCCGCTCCGGCCTGCCACGCGAGCGGAGCGAGCGGGGGCTCGTTGGTGAAGTAGCTGGCGAGGTAGGCGTCGGGGTTCCAGGCCTTCACCGCCCGAGCTGCGTCCTCGAACTCGGCCCAGGTCGTCGGGACTCCGACTCCGGCCGCGTCCAGGACGTCCTGGCGGTACCACATGGTCAGCGGCGGTGCGTCGTAGGGGAGGGCGTAGGAGTCGTCGCCGAACGTCACGAGGTTCTCGACCTGGTCGTCGTACGCGGTGCGGACGTCCTCGCCGATCACGTCGTCCAGGGGCAGGACCTGGCCGGCCGCGACGAAGCTCGGCAGGCGGTCGTACTCGATGCCGACGACGTCCGGGCCGGTGCCGGAGGTGATCGCGGCGGCGAGCTTCGTGTAGCCGCCGTTCGCGCCGTTCGGGATCTCCTCGAAAGCCACCGTGATGTCGTCCTGGCTCGCGTTGAAGGCTTCGACGACGTCGGCCATCCCGCTGAGCGACGACCAGAAGGTGATGTCGCCGGCGGGCGGGCCCTGCGGGGTCTCAGCGGCGGTCGAGCCCCCGGACGAGCAGCCGGCGAGGGCGATCGTCGTCGCCAGGGCGGCGGCGGCGAGGGGGAGGCGGCGGGTGCGCATGGTGTGCTCCTTCGGACAGCTGCGGTCGGTGTGGATCGATCATCGATCCCCGGCCGCGACGCGACAAGGAGCGCAGCGTCAAACGCACATCAACGCACAGAGGCGGTCCCGCGGACGGTCGACTCCCGGACGACGAGGGCCGGCAGCAGGATCATCCGCACCACCGTGCGCGCACGCTGGTCGCCGAGGCGCAGGCGGTCGACGCAGAGGCGGAGCGCGGTGTGGCCGAGCTCGTGCTTGGGGGGAGCGACCGCGGTCAGGGGGACCGCGGCCAGGGCGGAGATCTCGTCGTCGTAGGCGATGACGCCGAAGTCCTGCGGCACTCGCAGCCCGCGCTCCAGAACGAGGTCGGTGAAGGCCATCGAGTCGGCGTCGCCGAGCACGATCGCCGCGGTGACGCCGGCGTCGAGGCAGTCGTCGAGGAACGCGGTGAGCTCGGGGATCGAGACGCTCTGGCCGACCGGCGGATGCGAGAGCTCGCGCCGGAGGCGGTCGCTCTTCCTGCCGCCGCCCGTGGCGCGCATCGCGCGCTCGTAGCCGACGGCGAGCCCTGCGGCGGTCGCGACGGGCCGCGCCGCGAGGGCGATGCTGTGGTGGCCCTGCTCGAGGAGGTGCCGGACCGCGATCTCGGTGCCGTAGCCGTGATCGGAGCGGACGCACTCCAGGCGCGCGGCGATCGACTCCTCGATCGAGCGCTCGATGATCACGACCGGGAGATCCGCGCTCTCGAGGAGCTCGAGGAGCTCCGATCCTTCGCGCAGCGCGTCCCGCGGGGTGATCAGGAGGGCGTCGACGCCGCGGTCGATGAGCCTCCGTGCCTGGCGCAGCTCCTCCGCCTCGGAGTAGCTGGTCGCCCCGACGACGAGACGGCAGTTGAGCTCCCGCGCCGCCTGGCTGGCGCCGCGGATCACCTCGGGGAAGTAGTAGGTGCTCGTCGGCACGATCATGCCGATCGTCGCGACCGGCCGCTCCGCCGCGCGGACGGCGGTCGGATCGGCTCTGCTCTGCTGCTGCGCCGCCACCGCCGGTGACAGCGCGCCGCCGTGCACCCGCACGAGCAGCCCGTCGGCCTCGAGCGCCCCGAGGTCGCGGCGCACCGTCATCTGCGACGTCCGGAACCGGAGGGCGAGCGCGGCGTTCGAGACCGATCCCCGGAGCTCCAGCTCGCGGAGGATGGCGTCCCGGCGTGCGGCGGCGACCATGAGCGACCTCCTGTGTGCAGTGTCGAATGAACGCACACATGCAAACACACGCGCGCGCCGCCGCGCACCCCCGCCTAGGCTCCGGAGCGTGTCGCGAATGCTCTCCGCCCTCGTCCTCTCCGGTGCCGGCCGCGCTGGTGCCGACCGCTACGGCGACCCCTGGCACCCCTTCGCCGAGACGACCGAGTGCGTGGTCGCGATCCTGCGCGAGTCGGGCTTCGCGCTCAGGGTCGCGCCGGACGTGGACGACGCGCTGCGGCGGTTCGAGGACGCTCCGGATCTCGTCGTCGTCAACGTCGGGCTGCCCCGGGACGGGTCACCATCGCCCGCCGCCGCCGCGCGGGCCGGCCTCGGACGCCTGCTCGCCTCCGGTGCCCCCGTGCTCGCGCTGCACGCCTCCTCGACGAGCTTCGTCGACGCGCCGGAGTGGGAGCAGGCGATCGGCGGCCGGTGGGAGCGGGGGACGTCCTTCCACCCCGAGCACGGCGAGGCCCGCGTCCGCCTCCTCGGGCACCCGCTCACCGCCGGGATCGGGGACTTCGTCCTGCAGGACGAGCGCTACACGTCCCTCCGCACCGCGGCCGACAACGAGATCCTCGCGGTCCACGAGCACGACGGCGTCGAGCACCCCCTGATCTGGCTGCGCGAGGCGACCGGCGGCAGCGGCCGCGTCGCCTACGACGCCCTCGGCCACGACACCCGCTCCTTCGAATCGCCCGAGCACCGCGAGATCCTCCGCCGCCTGATCGCCTGGGCGACGCGGCAGGACGAGGTCTGAGCGCACCGCGGGAGCTGAGCGCGGTCGGCGAGGGGCCGCGAGGCCGACTCCGTGTCGACGCTCCCTCGTCGGGGCGTCAGTGGGCGTCGTCGTTGCCCATCTCGTGCACGATCCGGCCGTGGCAGCCGGCCTGCGTCCAGTCATAGGGGCCGGTGGAGGTGAGGTTCGTTCCGTAGAGGGCGGCCATGGCCTCGCTGTCCTCCGCGAGGGGCTCGGAGCCCCGGTCCTCGGGCGAGCGGTCCCACCACAGCTTGAAGGTGTAGTCGAAGCCCTCCTCGCGCATGCAGCCGGCGATGCGCAGCTGCATGTCGACCCAGCTGACCGCGTTGCCGAGCTCGTCGCCGACGAGGCTCGCCGGGTAGGTGATGTCGTCCGGTGCGTCGGAGACGTCGTAGAGGCGGACGCCCCACTGGTCGTACCGGTGCCCGTCGGGGGCGGCGGTCGGCGTCGCCTCCTCGAACGGCGTGCCCGGCTCGTGGGCGGCGGGGGTGATCGAGGGGAGCGGCGACGAGGCGACGTCCTCCTCGACGACGGGCGGGTCGGCCGCCCGCGCGGCGGCGAAGCGGTCGTCGTAGTCCTGGACGGCCGACGCCGTGGTGGCGGCGAGGACGGCGCCGAGGCCTGCCGTGAGGAGCAGTCCTCCCGCGGCGAGGGCGATCGTGGCGCGCAGCCGGGTGGTGCCTCGAGGGCGGGGATCCGTCATGTCGTGACCTGGCTTCCGGTGGGGCGTCGGGCGATGGACCAGCAGAGGGCGGCGGCGAGCAGGACGAGTCCTTGCGCGTTCCCCAGCAGCAGGAGAAGGAGGTCGAGGGAGGGCACCGAGGACACGAGCACGGGGACCGTGGCGCTGACGTACCAGAGCGCGTCTACCGCGACCGTCGGGAGGACCGAGACGGCGACCGCTCCCAGCACGGCGCCGGCACGGCGGGTCCGGTGGTGCAGGAGCAGCAGCAGAGCCAGCGCGGCGACGGCGGTCGCCGCGAACACCGGTGCCGTCGTCGCGAACGGCACCGGACTCTCCGTGACCAGGCGGGTGCTCGCCCACCCGCCGACGACGACGGAGGCCAGGACGAGCACGAACACGACAGCCCAGAGGGCGGTGGAGAGCGACCCCACTCGCGCGTCGAAGAGCATCTCCGCGCTTCCCTCGTGGAGTCGGGCGCGGCGCCACAGCAGATCCGCCCCGGCGCCCCGGACCGTGCGCGAGGCGATCTGCCGAGCCGTGCGGCGGGGAGCCTGCTCCCTCTCCTCGGCCCACCGGGTGTGCTCGAAGAGGTCGGACGCGATCTCCTCCGCCCGCTCGGTCGCGAAGTGCGGATCCAGTCCGCGGGTGTAGAAGCGGCACCAGCGCAGCGCGGCGACCGTGGAGCGGCGCATCGCCGCCGACGATCGGGCGCTCACGCCGTTCCACCGAGGACGAACGGGGCACGACCGGCAGCGCCCGAGCGGGCAGCGGCGGCCGCGTGGGCGACGGCGCGTCCCTCGCCGGTCACCTCGTAGCGGCGGCGCGGAGGGCGGCCCTGCGCGTTCGCCTCCGCCTTGTCCTCCCAGGACGACGAGACGAGACCGCGCTCCTGCATCCTCCCCAGCGCCTTGTAGAGCGTGCCGTGCGCCGTGAGCGGCCGGCCGTCTCCGGTGGCGAGCGACGCGGCGAGAGCGAAGCCGTGCGTCGGCTCGCCCGCATCGATGAGCGCGTCCAGGAGGTCGAGCTCGAGGGGGAGGACCGCTCCCTGCTTCCGTCTGGGCATGACCGAAGAATAGGAAGATAGGGGAGGGAGGTCAAGGGCGGCGCGGGATCGCGGTCGCCCGACCGGCGCGCTCCTGCTGAGGTGACTCCGTGCGGAGCGTCCGTCAGCGCCTGCGTTCCGGCCAGGCCTGCCACGCCCGGCTCCAGGGCGCGGACAGCTGCTGCCCGTCGTGACTGGTCACCTCATGCACGCCCTCCTCGTTGGTGTAGCCGCTCGACATGCCCAGCTCACCACCGCCTCCGATGCGGTAGGCGACGGTGATGCCGTCGTCGTGAGCGGTGATGCTCTCCTCGTAGCGTCCCGCGACGACGTCGAGGACGGTTCGCTCGAGGTCGTCCGCGAGGGCGGTCCAGTCGTCGTCGCAGGCGTCGCAGCCGCAGACGGGATAGTCGAACCGCTGCAGTGCTCCGGCGTGGAGGAGGACACCGGGGAAGACGGTCCAGACGATCGTGAGCGGGGCGGCGTCGACCGACCGAGGGGTCACGCGGACGGCGCGGGCGGCCCAGGAGATCTCGGCTTCGTCCCGGGCGGCGAGGGCCGGGTCGTCCTCGACCGTGACGTCGTAGCTGCGAGCGAGGTACTCGAGCAGGGCGTCCGCGATCGTGTGAACGGGTCGGAACCGCTCGGTGTCGCGGGTGACGGAGTAGCTCTCGTCCGGAGGTGGTCCTCCTCCCCAGCGGTTCCCGTAGGGGATCGGCCGGCCGTCCTCGTCGGTGAAGACGCGGTCCTCGACAGCGGGTCGGGCGTAGTCCGTCATGAGGGAGAGAGTACGGCGGAGCGCCGACCGGATCTTTCGTGTTCTTGCGCACTGGCTCCTGGCCCGACCTGCGCTCCGATGGTGCGCTGAGGCGCGCTGCGCGGCCTGCGGCGAGCCCGATCGTCCGAGCTCGGCGTCACCTGCGGTCGACGCGGGCCTCTCCCGGCATCGTGAGCCGGAGGATCAGGGTGAGGACGAGGCCGAGGATGCCGCTGACGAGCAGCGCGGCGCCGACGACAGCGGAAGCGCCGAACGAGCCCTGGGCATCGTTGCTCGTGTCCACCGGTACGAACCAGTAGACGACGGCTCCGACGATGAACAGCACGCTGACGACGAGGGCGCCGATGCAGGTGTCTCGCCGCACCTTCTCCTCGGACCCGTCTCCTGACAGGTTGACGAGCCAGAGGACTCCGATCACGGCGGGAGCGCCGGCGAGGAGCGCGAGGAACACGGGTTCTCCTAGTTGATGACGGGTCGCGACAGCATCCGCAGCTGGGGCAGGAAGAGCGCCGCGGGCGATACGGCGACCATCACGCTTCTCCGTGGAGGGCGACCGCCTGGCTGGCGGTCATCGGGTAGTCGCGCAGGAAAGACGACGGAGCTACTGAGTGATGAGCTCAGCACACCACCCAGTTTCGAATGACCTGCAACGCCACGCTCGCCAGCGTGAAGGCCAGGAATGCGGCGGTCGGTACAACCAGCGAAAGGGGTTCGTCCTTGCGTCGGACGAACATCAGGCGCGCAGCGAGGATCAGCGCGAGGGCAGGGGTCGCGTAGGCGGCGATGTAGACGACGAACTGGCCCCACCATTCAGCGGCGGAGAAGTCTTCATGCCACATCGTCCAAAAGCCGGCACTCACGAAGGCAACGAAGACGCACAGTAGCGCGGTCAAGATGCCGACTGCGAGAAGTGTTCCAGCGAGGACCCCTGAGCTGTCGACCGCTCGGCGCATCCAGGAGGTGATGCTCACAGCAGCTGCGACGACGAGTACGGAAGCGCCGTACCAGTACGCCTCGACCGGGACCCGTCCAAGGTCGTAGCACTCCGCGAGTACTCGGCTGAGTGGTGTCCAGGCGGCTACGAGCTGGAAAAGAAGCGCCGCGATCACCAGTAAGACCAGAAGGATCTGGCCGAGCACGCGCCGCGCACGCGTGAGGACGGAAAGCTGTCCTATTGATTCCTCCTGATCGTGCTGCATCCGCATCCCCCCGTCGCGCGGTAGCCGGACCGCCAGAATCCCACCACGGCTAGTATGCATCGCACGCTAACATGCAAAGCATGACAGTCGACGTGGGGGCCCAGATCCGGAAGGGCGTGGTGGAGTACTGCGCCCTCGGGCTCCTGTCGCGGGAGCCGATGTACGGCTGGCGCCTGTCGGAGGAGCTGGTGTCGCTGGGCATGATCGCGAGCATCGGCACGCTCTACCCGGTGCTCGGGCGGTTGAAGGATCGCGGGCTGATCACCTCCTACGCAGGGGAGAGCGGTTCGGGCCCGGTCCGGAAGTACTACAAGCTCACCCCCTCCGGACAGGCCGAGCTGGGCGAGTTCCGCCGCCAGTGGGAGCCCTTCACCCGTTCCGTCCAAGCGATCGTGGCAGGAGACGACACATGACCCCGACCAGCGCGCCCCGCGAGGTCCAGACCTACTTGAAGCGGCTCGATCGGGCGCTGCGGCCTGTCCCTCGTGACATCGCCTCCGCCATCCGAGACGGGATCGATGAGGAGCTCGCCGGCCTCGAGCCGGCCGAAGCCCTCGAGCGCGTGCGGTCCTTCGACGAACCGGAATCCATCGCGGCCGCCGCCCTGGGCGAGAGCCGCACTCACCCGAAGCCAGCGGGCCGCGCGAGAGCGATCTGGATCGTCGCCGCCGGCGTCGTCGTCGTCGTCCTCGCGGTCGCCCTGGTCTCGACGTGGGCTCTCGCACCTGGCCCCACCCCTGAGGCGACCGCTTCCTCTGTCGTCGCCTACCCGATGCCCGATCTTGGTCCCTCTCCCGCCCCTGCACCTCTCGCCCCTGACGAGCAGGAGCAGCTGCGCATCCAGGAGCAGGACCGCCAATGGGAAGGAGTCCTGGCCGGCTTCCCCGACGCGACGAGGCCCGCCGACCCGTTCCAGGAATACCGCGACCCGAACGACTCGACAGCACTCCTGGGCTGCCTCACCGCGGCCGGCCTGCCGGTCGACCTCGGCTCGAACGCCGCCGGCGGCGGACCCGTCAGCATCATGACGTCCGCCTCGACGGAAGCCGAATCGGTCGCCGCGTTCACCTGCTGGTCGAGCTATCCCACGACACCCGTGGTCCCCATGACGTCCGAGCAGATCGACTACCTCTACAGCTACCTGACCGAGTACCTCGTGCCCTGCTACGAAGCGAACGGCATCGAGAATCCCGACGCCCCCAGCCGAACCGACTTCACCGACCAGTGGCCGAACCAGGGCTGGTTCCCCAGCACGAGCGAAGCGTGGCTGACCGACGACGAGCAAGAAGCGATAGACGAAGCATGCGTGCGACCCGTCTGATCGATCGGACTACAGGCGTCCCGTGTGGGGATGGTCCAGTGCGTCAGATCCGTCGTTCGATTGCGGATCCGGTCCGGCGTTCGACGAAGATGTGACACCAGTGGTGTCGGCGGACACTCTCTACTGTGACGGACTCTGAGACCGCCGAGGCGGACCTCTGGGAGCGCACGCGGCGCGACAACGGCGACGCCTTCGCGGTCCTGTTCGACCTTCACCGTGCTCTTCCGGCCAGTCGCCGTACCTGGCCAGCCTAAGAAGCGGTTTTGGATTGGGAAGCCATCGCCTCATGTACTCGGACGAAGATGGCAGGTGATGTCACCAGTCGTCCCCTAGCTTACGAGAAGCGTCTGTTTCGGTTTTTGGCGACTTCTCGGGTTGCGTATGAGTATCGCCCCCTCCTTCACCTGATGCAAAGAAAAGAACCAGCAGAATGAGGGTTGACACTACTGCGCCAGCGATCAGGAAGCATCCATCTAGACGAGCGAAGGACATGTCGCTCGTGAGGATGTCCCTATCTGTGGCTGGTTCCGCGAATTTGGATGTTGCCGTACCAAACATGATCAGAATCCCTGTGCCGCTTGCCAGTGCCCACGCGAGGCGAGAAGGAAGATTCCCACCGTCCTTCCTGCGAACCACCGCCAGCCAGAGTACCCAGATGAGGAATGGCATAAGGATGGCCATGAAGAAAGAAGTTGTCATGCTAGTTACCCGCCGCCTCAGCTACTGAACCATCCGAGCAGCCGATTCCAGAGGAGCTTCTCTCCACTCAGGCTGCGTCCCCCGCGGGCTTCGCACGTCTCCCTCGGGTCCCACATGTAGATGGAGCACATGACTCACACGATGGCTCCAGGAGGGGCAAAGACGATGGGCATCACTCCATCGGGCCGCGGGAACTCTCCAACGTTCATCGGGACATCATGCACTGCGCTCCACCAGATCGACCAAGAGTCGAGACGTCACGCGCGGCATCGGAGGCGCGGCAGCCGATGTCCCCATGGGGCGAGGGTATCTACCCCACGCGAGGGGAGGGGGCTGCACGGTGTCCCGTACGGGGATCGATCACTGGAGCGCTCGAGCGTCGATTGTGGTCATTGCGCCGTCCGTGTCCTCGATGGTGATCTGTCCGTCGAGGAGAAGAGTGTCGTCGGTGCTCGGCCACCAGGCAGACCACCAGCCGTTGGAGACGGTCGCTGCGACCTCGTGACCGTCCTCGGTCAGCGTGACGCCGGCGACATCTCGACCGACCGTTCCTGCGGCGTAGCCGTAACCGGTCGGCGGTAGCTGGCCTCCCGTTCCGAAGAGTGCGATGGAGGCGGGCGCCGGTTCCTGCGGATCGTTCCCGGGGCCATCGAGGAGTGCGTAGCTCGGGGTGGTGGCGCTTTCTCCGACGCACCAGGCCACGGAGGGGCCGCTCTCGACGAGCACTGATTCGACGCTGCCTCGCGTGTCCGCGGAGAGAACGCTGGCCGGCTCGGAGGTGTTCGGATTGGCGTCGAGAGTGCTGATGCAGTTGTCGAGGACCGAGGAGCTGCTCGGGCCCGGCTCAGGTGCCGGCGTCCAGCTCGCCAGGCCCGAGGGGGAGATGCCCCCGGCATTCAGGGCCACTGTGCTCACGGGAACTGTGGGCCGACCTGCGATTGCCGCGATTGCGACGAGGGACGCGGCGAAACCGAGCGCGCACGCGCCCACGATCAAGCGCCGGCGGAGATCCCTCGTCGGGTTCTCGCGGCGAATCGTCTCCGACTCGATGTCGGCGAGGAGCCGCACGCGGAGTCGCCTTGCGTCCGCCGCATCGTCCGACCGGCGTGCGGGGTCGGCTCGTCTGAGGGCGAGCAACTCGTCGGTGGGTGTCATGAGAAACCTTCCGTCGGAAGAGCAGTGAGCTGCGCGCGTGGCCGGGTTGGATCGAGGATCGCGGCGTACCTCTTCTTGGCGCGGGAGAGGCGCATCGAGAACGCGGCCCGGCTGCAGCCGAGCACTTTCGCTGCTTCCGTGTCCGAGAGGTCCTCCCAGACGTGCAGAGAGAGCACCTCCTGGTCCGCCTCGGACAGGGAACGCAGCGCGTTCAGCGCATCGATCTCGGTCGAGCTGTCGGCGGCAACTGCTTCCGGGAGCCACACCCGCTCAGCGATGAGCTGCTCGCGCGTCTCCCGCCGGCGAGCGTTGCGCAGAACGTTCGAGGCTGTGGCGAAGAGCCAGGGACGTGGATGTGCTGGAAGGTCTCGTCGTCGGCGCCACGCGACGAGAAACGTCTCAGCTACCACATCGTCCACCAGATGCTCCGGAGCGCGACGACGGACGAAGCGGATCAGGTCGGTGAAGTTGGCCGCGAACAACTCCTCGAAGACGACGCGATCGATCTTCTCCACGCTGCACCCCCTCGGCCACTCACTCAGTACATGTCTCGACTGCGAGGAGTTGCAACACGACGGGGGCGCCGCCGGCCGCTCCTCGGTCAGAGCGTGATCAGGCCCAGTAGGCGAAGGGCTGTCGCTGTTGCCGACGCATTACCCGTTGATGCCGACCTGCCACTGGGCATCGAGTTGGCCGAACTCTCCGTCGTAGCAGCGCTTCTCATCTCCTGAGTCGATGTTGTCGGTGAGGTTCGAGTAGCTGATGATCGGTCCGGATTCGTCCACGCGGAAGAGTCTCAACCCAGCGTCTTCCATGCAGGCTCGATAGCGGGCGAATCCGTCGCGGTACTCGCTCTCGGTGACGACACCGTCTGCGAGGGCCTCCGTGAGGGCAGCGGAGGGCTCGGGGTCCTCGGCCGGCTTGATCCACGAGGCCCAGAACGTGTACCGAGCGCGTCCGTCTGCGACCACCGTGATGGTGTGCTCTCCGTCGCTGAAGACCGGCAGGAACGCACCGCCGTTCGTGATGCTGCGGAGGTTGCCGTCGCAGTTGATCCCCGGCCTGGCTTCCCCGTCGACTTCCAGATCGAAGCGGCCGCGATCGACGCAGACGAAGGCGGTCGCAATCTTCGCGGAGGGGTCCGGCGCCGGGCCCAGCTGCACTTCGGTCCGACCCTGCCCGTTGATGACAACAGGCGTTCCGTAGAACGTGGCATCCCCTTCGGTGAGTGCCTGGGTGACCTCTGCGATGTTCACGGTCGAATCCGGTGCATCACTCTCGAGTGCTGCTGCCGAGACGGCGCCGGAGAGGATCCCGGCTGCCACGAATGCGGTGACGGAGGCAGCGAGAGTGCGCCGGCTGCGAGGAGCGCGCACCGGCGTCGCGGTAGGCGTTGCGACGAGCATCCTTCGCAGCTCGTGGTCGCGGTCCGACAGACCCGGTTCAGATTTCATCGGTGATTCCTTTCGCAGAGCGAGCAGTAGTGGTGTCGAGTTGCTGGCGCAATCGACTCTTCGCGCGGGAGAGGCGCGACTTGACGGTTCCGACCCGGACGCCCAGCACGTGAGCTGCCTCCTGGTCAGTGAGGTCTTCGAGCACGCAGAGCGTCACTACCTGGCGGTCGAGGAGGGAGAGGCCGCGCAGCGCGGAGGTCGCTTCGCCCTCGTCGGATATGTCAGCGGGGTCCTGGTGCGGCTCGGGCGCGGGTAATCGACTCAAGGCTGCCTGATACCGCTTGGACGCCCGGGCGAGGTTGTTCATCGCGTAGGTGCAGGTGCGCAGCAGCCAGGGCAGCATCGACCCGTCTACGAAGCGGATCGCCTCTCGCCGGCGCCACGCTTCGAAGAAGGAGACAGCTACCGCGTCATCCGCGTCGGTCCCACCTGGCGCCAGGGCGTGAGCGTGGCGGTAGAGACGTCCACGGTGACGGTCGAAGAGGATCCCGTAGGCATCCCCGTCACCCGCCACGGCTCGGGCCCAGACCTCTTCATCGCTGTGCTCACTCACACTAGGAAGTGTCCGCGATCGCGTAGAACGTTCCCTCGCCGCCGAAAGTTTCTCCGACACCTTCGCCTAGGCCTACGGATGCAGACGCAGCAACCGTCCCGTATGAGGATCGTTCTGCAGTCACGATCGCTACCGTCGAGTCATGACCGAGGGAGACGTCAACGCAGGTGCGATCGAGTCGGGGGACGAGAGGCGCACGGAGGTGCTCTTCCTCGGAGGGCGGTCCGGTGTCGGCAAGTCGTCCGTTGCTGCCGAGGTGTCGCGGCTTCTTGCCGAGGCGGATGTGAGCCATGCGCTCATCGAGGGCGACAACCTCGATCAAGCCCATCCCGAGCCGTGGAGACGCGGCCTCGCTCTCGCTGAGCTGAACCTCGCAGCCATGTGGAAGAACTACCGGGCGGCTGGGTATCACCGGCTTCTCTACACCAACACCGTCAGCGTGCTCGAGAGGGACGTCCTCGTCGCAGCCCTCGATCCTGAGGCAGGATCGATTGGCGTGCTGCTCACCGCAGACGACTCGACCATCGCCGGCCGTCTCGCCGGTCGAGAAGTTGGAACGGGGCTGGACGATGCGATTGCTCGGAGCGGGGCCGCCGCCGTTCTACTCGCCTCGCAAGCTGCTCCGGACGTCCACCGAGTACGCACCGATGGTCGGAGCGTCCACCAGGTCGCCCTCGACGTGCTTTCCCTCACTCCGTGGAACCCATCCCGATAGGGGATGGTCCAGCACGTCAGATCCGTCGTTTGTTGCGGACCCGGGTCGGTGTTTGACGAAGATGTGACACCGGTGGGTTCGCCGGACACTCTCTACTGTGACGGATTCTGAGACCACCGAGGCGGACCTCTGGGAGCGCGCGCGCCGCGACGACGGCGACGCCTTCGCGATCCTGTTCGACCGTCACTGTGCTCGCGTCTATCACCGGGCTCTGGGGCTCTTGGCCGATCCGCACGATGCGGAGGACGTCGCGGCGGCTGCCTTCTTCGAACTGTGGCGCAAGCGCCGCACCGTCCGCGTCGTGCAGGGCTCGATCCTTCCGTGGCTGCTCGTGACGACGGTCAACCTCGCCCGCAACGCTCAACGATCGAGCGCGCGATACCAGAAGGTGCTCCGCACGATGCCGCGATCAGATAACGCGGCGCCGCCGGATCCGCAGCTGATCGAGACCCGCACGCGCCTGGCCTCGTCGCTCCGCCAACTCACTTCCGCGGACGCGGCTCTGTTCGTCCTGACTGCGATCGAGGACCTCCCGATCGCGCAGGCGGCCGAAGCAGTCGGCGTGAAGTCCTCCGCTGCCCGGATGCGACTCCACCGTGTCCGGACCCGCCTACGGACTGACCTTCACGACCTCAACCCCACGACTCGACCCGCTGTAGAAGGGAACTGCTGATGAGCACGCCCGAGCTCGACCCGCGATTCGCCCGCGCCGTCCGCGACGAGCTGTCCGCTCTCGGAACGTCGGAAAGCCGGCTCCAGCGCCACCAGCGCCGCACCCGCGCAGTCGCCATCGGTGTCGGCGTGGTGGTGGCCGCGACCGCGACGACCGGTGCGGCCATCCTGATCAACACCTACCCCGGCGAGACGACCGTCGCCTCGCTCGGAAACACCGTCACCATCACCCACACCGGCACCGGTCAGATCGATCTCGGCCCTGTCCCCGAGAACGCCGATGTCGTCTCCGTGAAACTCAGCTGCACGAGCGACGCCGGCGGAAGGGTCTCCTTCCTCACCCGGCCGCAGGCCGACACTCCGGGCGACCAATGGGTCGAGACGCCGTGCCCGAACACCATGCGAGTCCCGGACGCCCTGCTTCCTTCGGGCGGATCCACGTCGATCACGATCACCGCGGACTCCGACACGACCTGGACGGCCTCAGCGCAGTACGCCACCTCCGCCACTACCGAATGGGGTGTCAACGCCAACGGTCAGACCTACGGAGTCACCAACCACAACGGCAGCCCCGATCTGGTAGCCGCACGCGCCACCAACGGGCGTTACGGCTACATGCTGGACTCGGACTGGATGGTCCTCGACGTCGATCACCCGATCAACATCTACGAGTCCGACGGCACCACCGTGATCGGCCAATGGACCGTCGAGCCCGCCCCGGGAGACGTGCCGTCGCCCACACCGACGTAGTGACCGCCGAGAGGCACTGATGTTGGCTCTTCCTGCGGCTGTGGTCGCCGACGCGCCGAACCCGATGATGCCGCGAAGCGTCCTGGCTAGGCTCGGGCAGGTGCGAGCGCGCGGGATCTACGTCGAAACGGTCATCGCTGCCGGTATCGATCAGGTGTGGCAGGCGACTCAGGATCCCGTCAGTCACGTGCGGTGGGACGTGCGGTTCTCCGAGATCCTTCCGGAGAGCGGTGACGACTCTGAGGCGGTGCGTTTCACCTACGTCCGCCGCTCCGTCCTTCACGTCGTACACGGTCTCGTCCATCGTGATCCGAGATTGCCTGGTCGGGGCAGTTCGAAGGTTCAGTCCTCTGAGACGCTGTCGTCGTAGAGGACCAAGCCGTTGAGATTCACCTGAAGTCGCCCGGAGCCCTCGGTACTGATGGTCACGACACCGTCCTGGTATTGAGTCATCACGTTGGGAACCTCGGGCAAGGAGGCGTCTGGTCTCGAGGAACTCATGTTCGATCAGTAAACGACGTCGGAGTCTTTCCAGTCGTCCCGTACGGGGATCATTGGCCGGTGGCTAATCTCGTGGCCGCGCCTTGTTCGCCAGCCACCCACCGAGCATGATCGCGGCGAACATCAGCAGCACGCCTAGAAACCTGACCCAGTCATGCGCCGGCTCTCCGAATGCAAACCCGATCAGCGGGCACGCGACCGCGGCGCAGCTCAATGCCACGACGGTCCACCAAGACCGCGACGTCCGCCGCTTATCCGACGGCTGGAACTTGTTCGCGTCGTCTCGACCGGTCCCGAGCTCAGATGCCATGTCCGCAGCTTGGCATACCCAGCGCCTGGGCCTCCGTTGCTCGGCAGCAAGGTGCGGTCGTCTCATAGAGGGATCCCTCACCGGGTCGTTTCGCGCCGCCGTCCGCTGCCCGTGAGTCGTTCATCGGCCACACGATTGTGCGCCGCCGGGTTGCGTTGGCATCGGCTCCGTCAGGTGATCTTCTCGGCCTTGCGAAGCACCTGGTCGACGTCGTCTCGGAGTTGCTGCAGCTCGCTCTGGTGTGCGTCGATGAAGTCGAGTTGGATCTTCGTCTCCATGCCTGCGAGCGTTTCGATGGTGCCGAGCTGGTCTTTGCAGGTGACATCGATGACGGCTATCGCGACTTGCTCCGGACCGGTCACCGAGTAGTCGATGTCGGGAAGCAACGCCTCATTGGAGTCGGAGTCGGTCAGTCCTTCCTTCTCGATGCAGTCGGACCAGAGGGTCCGCTGCCTCTGGAACTCTCCGCTGGCCACTACTTCGGCGCGAGCCTCGAGAGATCCTTTGTCTGCGATGGTCGGCTCGGGTGTGATGTTGATGATTATGGTCGGCAGGATGCCGACGGTGCTGTAGCAAGTCCGGAAGGTGCTCCACCAGTCCTCGTCGAACGATTCGTGCTGGGCCTCGAGAGCCGCAGCGGCAGGAGTGAGAGGCGTTTCGTAACCGTCGATCCGGGCTTGATCGATGGACCAGAGTCCGTAGGGCCGGTCGGGAGCGGGGGATGCTTCGAGCTCAGCGAACCGGTCGAAGTCCGTCGCCGGGTAGGGCAGATCCTTCTCGGCCATGCACGCGCCGACGAGGACGTCGTTCGCGTGCTGCACCCGGGCCTGCTCTTCCTGGCTCATCACGTATGTCTCGAGAGGAAAGTTGATCTGACCGGTGTCCCGATCGAGGTCTGCCGGGGCGATGTCGGACGGATCTGCGGCGCTCGTGGCACAGCCGGAGAGCAGAAGGACGAGCGTTGCACCGCAGGCGAGGCCGGCGAGCGGCCGGCGAGCCGGGGACTGTGAGCGGGAGGATCGCATGGGCTGCCATTCTTTCGTCGCGGAGGTGGATGAGGGAACGTGCGGGGTCAGCATTGGAACTGTCCGTTCCCGAGATCGGTGCAGCCCTCGAGAGCGCCGTTCGGCGTCCCGCCGGCCGGCGCCTGGTCGACGACGCTGGTCTCGACCGACGTCGTGGAGAGAGGACCGGCGGGGAGGTCGCCTCTCGGTTCGAGGAGCACTCTCCGTTCCCCGATCAGCTGCCCGGTGTCGGGGTCGATGAGGATCTCCTGCCGGGTGCCCGTGGTGGACTCCACCCGTCCGATCGCAACACCGGTCGCGCCCTCGAAGGTCACCTGTTCGTCGGTGATGGTCACTCCCGGGATCCTGGCTGCCGCCTCGAACAGCGCCGCGCGCAGCTCCGCGGGGATGGTCCCGCGGCGCAGGGCGTCCGCGATGAACACCAGCGCTTCGCCCTCGCGGGAACTGCCGGTGCTCCCGATCAGCGCGTAGATGCGCTCCAGGAGCTTGTCCGGGTCGCGGGGGAGCGAGGTGAACTCGGTCATCTGCGAGAACTGCTCGCCGCCGTAGAAGCGTCCGCCCGCAGCGCGCAGAAGCTCGCCCACGTCACGACCCTCCGCCGCGCGACGCGCGAAGTCCGCCGCCGCTGCCTCTTCGCTCGCGGGCGAGAACGTCTCGTACAGCTCCGGCACCGGTCGGTCCCACACCCACTCGTCGGAGGTGTCGGCCGGGATGTAGAGCCGGTCGCGGTGGAGCACGAGGTAGCTCGCGGCCGTATCGCTGCTCACCAGGCTGACCTCCGAGGTCGTCACCATCAGGAACTGCCCAGGAGCGAGAACCGGGTCCGTTGTCTCGATCGCGCGAGCGGCCGCCTCCTGGAGAACGGCCGCGGCCGCCGGTGAGGCACCTCCGGAGCCCGCCCCGAGGACGTTCACGCCCACGAGGACCGTGGCGACGGCGCCGGCGCCGACCGCGGCGAGCATCAGTCGGCGCGGAAGGACGGTGCGACGCTTCGGGAGCGGGGGAGCGTCGGTCTCCTGGCGGATCCGTTCGAAGAGCGCCGCACGTCCACGAGCGAGGACGGCCTCGTCGGGATCGTCCACGACCTCACTGAGACTGCGCAGCAGCGTCAGGCTGTCCATGCTCCACCTCCACTCGGCGGGTCGTCCCCGCGTCCAGAACGCGCCGCAGCTTCGTGCGCGCGCGATTCAACCGTGACCGGACCGTCCCGATCGGGACGTCCAGAGCGTCGGCGATGCCCTGATAGTCGAGGTCGCCCCACGCGTGCAGCAGCAGAACGTCCCTCTCCCCAGCCGGGAGACGACGCAGCGCCCGCCCGAGCCGACGCACGGCAGCGGACGCATCCACCCGTGAAGCGACAGCATCGAGCGGGTCGAGCTCGAGGACCTGCGCGACGTGCTCCGCGAACATGCCCTTCCACGCCCTCGCCTCCAGACGCGCGCGCTTGCGCAGCAGAACCGTCGCGATCCCGAGCAGCCACGCGCGGACGTCACCCCGAGCGGCATCGAACAGAGCCCGACCCTCGAACGCGACGAGGAACGTCTCCGACAACACGTCCTCCGCCGCGGCGACACCCACTCGCAGAGCTGCGTACCGGTAGACGAGGCGAGCGTGCCGGTCGTAGAGAACAGCGAAAGCGGCCGGTTCCCCCAGGGACCGGCCGACGACCTCACCATCCGTCTCGACGCTCACAAAAGGTATTGCACGATCAGCGCCGGAGAGTTCCCACGAATATCCTCACCCCGGAATCATCTCCGCCGGAGCGCGTATCGGCTCTCACCGGCGCCCCGACAGTCGGTTCACGAGCGGGACTCGGGCTCGCCGTGTGATCAGCGAAGGACAACCCCGGCGCGTGTTCAGCGAACGCGATCACCTTCGGTGGTGAGGGTCGTCATCACGCTGATGCGATCGACACGATGGAACGCTGATAGGTCCACCAGCTCCATCCCTTCAGCACGAAGTCGTAGCCGGCAGAGGGGGTCAACGCCTGCGCCTGCTCCGTCACCCATTGATCGGACGCACCGTTCCCGCCCGAGAGGAAGAGGGTCCCGCAGTCAGTCGTCTCGACCTCGAACTTCGGGGTGTAGCGGGCGTGGATGTCGACGACCTCCGTCACTGTGCACCGAGCCGACGAGATCGTGTTCTCCCAGAGGACGCTCCAGGCGGTGATCGGCGCTGCTACCGCCAGGACCACGAGCGCTATGACCGCCACAGCCTTTCGTCGCATCGAATGGACCAACCTCTCAACCCCCTCCAGGGCTCGGTTCTCACAGCGCACGGTGAGCTGGGCCGACTGATCACGCAGCCTTGACGAAGACGATCTCGCCGACCGCATTCGTCCACCTCATGTCGTCGCCCAGGCGTGTGACAGTGACGGGTTCGCCGAGAAGTTCGTCGAAGAGATGTCCGGCGGCGCCGGCGGGAGCAACGCATCCACGAAGCAGGGTCATGGTGTGAGTGACGGTCAGGACGCCGTTCTCGAAGGCGAACGAATCCGTTTGCACATTGCAGCCGTCGTCGAACGCGAACTCGCCGGCTCCGGTGCCGTCCATGGTGATCGTGAGGTCGATAGGATCCGCCGGTGCCTCGACATCGTCGGACGTGATGCTGGTCAAGGAAGTGCTCTCGTACTGACCTGACTCCAACTCTGCGACCAGCGTCGGCGTCGGCGTTGCAGTCGGCTTCGGTTGCTTGCTGCCGGAGGTGCACCCGACCAGGGTGCCGGCGATCGTCACGGCGAGCAGGAGCAGTGAGATGGTGCGAGGCATGTGGACTCCCAGCGGGTGGAGCGACGCTCCGTTCGGCTGAGCAAAGCACGCTCGCGCCGGTGCCGCTACGCGCAGAGCAGTTCCAGGGCGACCAGACGCCTTCAGAGAACGATGTCGAGGGTTCCGCGCCGAGTCGTCAGCCGCGATGCCGATCGAGGCACTCCTCGCGTGAGGAAACGCCCCCGTGTTCTACTCTCGGCTCGTGATCGCAGAGGGCCCATCGGGTAGGCATCGGCGCGCGGGGGCGCCGCCGCGCCGATGGTCGTTCCCTCTTTCGAAGAAGGAGGGAATCGCGCTTGCAACGGCCTTCGCGATGATTGCAGGGGTGTGCTGGGCGTGGGTGGATCGATGGAATGCAACGGCGTCGACAGCAACGTGCACTGTGGTCGAGGTGCAGCGATCTTTTCTGGCTCCGGACTGGAGATCAGGTCGATGGCGTGTGGACACAGAGGAGTGCGGGCGTCTGACGGCGGCATACACCTGGGGTGGTTCGGGCATCGCGCCATCTGCCGTGCAGCCGGGATCGCGCTATGACTTCACTCTCCGAGGCTGGGAGCTGCTTCTCTACCATCGCCAGATCATGGGCGCCGAGAGAGCGGAAATGCTTCCGCTGCCGTGACTGCGGTGCGACCGTTGTCGCTTACCGGTTCGAGCTGGAACGAGCGCATCGACCGTCTCGCCTGAGTATCGATCAACGGCTCACCGGCGCCCGCGGAGATCGTCGATGTCGGTTCAGTCGAACACGCCCGCTCAGCGAACGCGACGCCGCCGGTCGGGCGACCGGGCCTCTCCTCAGGGGATGAGCCCGGACGTATCGCCGAGTCGTCTGCGATCGCTCCCTGAAGTCTGAGACGAAACCGTGCTCTGAGGGCATTCACTACTGAGGGGGGTGATGTCGGTGGTCGGTGCTGCTGAGCTGACGCTGGTGGATCGTCTTCGCGGCGGCGACCCCTCGGCGCTGGATGCTCTCTTCCGGATGCACGGCCGTGCGGTCCACCGGGCCGCAGGGAGCTTCCTCGCGGACGCCGGCCAGGCGGAGGACGTCGTGCAGGAGACCTTCTTCCTGCTCTGGAAGCGCCGCTCGGGCGTGCGCATCGTGGGGGAGTCGGTGCTGCCCCGGCTGCTGGTCACGGCGCGCAACCTCAGCTCCTCGACCAACCGCCGCGAGCAGCGCCGACGCCACCTGCCCCTCTCCGACGACACCGCCTCTCGCGGCATCGACGCGGAGGCGAGCGACCGGCTGCTCGACGTGCGGCGTCTGGTCGAGCAGATGAGCGCGACGGACCGGGCGATCTGGACGGCGTGCATCGAGGACGACCTCAGCTACAGCGACGCCGCTCGCTCCCTCGGCCTGTCCCACGGGACGGTCCGCAACCGCCTCTCGCGGGTGCGGGCATCACTGGCGAGAACTTTGACGGAACGGACAGAGGACCATGGACGATCCTGACCTGAGCGACGAGCAGCTCGAGCGCATCAGCGCACGCCTCGCGCACCGCATCCGACGCCGCCGACGTCTCGGCCAGGCCGCGGCGGTGACGCTCGCGGGCATCGCGGGCGCGGTCCTCAGCGCGGCAGTCCTCACGGCGGGGACGACGGAGCGCGGCACTGCGGTCGCTGCGCCCGTCACCTGCTGGGAGCCGGACGGGCAGGGCGTCGCGCTGTCGGGCGAGATCCGGACACCCGTCGGCCGGTCCACCGCGGCACTCGCCACGGCGTGCGCTGCACTCACCGCAGCGGGTGCCGACGGCGGGAGCACCGACGGGACGGACGCCGCGAGGTACTCCCTCGCCGGAAGCCAGGTCTGCGAGGAGAGCGGGCGCCTCCTGATCTTCACGGGACTGAGCACCAGGGTCGACTGCACCGACCCGCCGACGACGCAGACCGGAGTCGACCAGTGACCGGCACATGGGCGAGGAGACTTCTCCTCAGCGTTCTCTGCCTCTCCGCGGCGCTCGTCCTGAGCGGCTGCGCGGCGAGCACCGCCGACCCCGGCTCACCGTCGACGTCGCAGGTCGCGGGAGATCTGCTCAGCGCCGAGGAAGCGACCGAGTCCGTCTACGAGACCACCGCGGTCATCGCTGCTCGGGGATCAGGCGACTGGCTGCTCGATCACCCGGTCGGCCTCCGCGTCATCGACATCGACGGCCGGTCGAAGCTCAGCGTGGACGGGCCCTGCAACACCCTCACCTACGACCTCCAGTACGCAGGTCTGCAGACATACGTCCGGCTCATCACCGGGGGCCCCGCAACGACCTCCGTCGGCTGCCTCGATGCTGCCGGAGAACGAGAGCAGTGGCTGAGGGACGTCCTGGGCGCCGAGGACGTGAGCCTCACGCAGACCACCACGACGATGCGCATCCGCTCCGGCCCCGTCACCATCGACGCCACCGCGAAGACGACGCCCACCTCGACGGAGACACAGGCAGCACCGGCGTCGACTCGGGACCCCCAGCCGTCTCCACTCCCGACGGAAGCCCCGCCGTGCCCCCCCCGACTGCTGACATCGCGTACGGGCCGATGATCGATGTTCAGCAGCTGACGAACCCGGCGCTCGACCTGGCCGACGGCGCCGGAAGTCGCCTCTCGACGCTCAGCGCGGAGGAGAAGAAGCAGTACCCGATCTACGCGGTGCGGGCGACGTCTGCGGAGCTGTCCTCCTGCGCCCCGGGACTCGGCGGCGACACGCGAATCTCACCGGAGGCGCCGATGTGGGCTCTGAGCGTGCACGCCCCTGTCGTGAACGACGCGCCCTACGGGTTTCCGGCCAAGGAGTGGGACGTCTACACCGTCGTCTACGACGGCGATACCGGAGAGGTGATCGTCTCCTCGACGGGTGTCGATCTCCAGGCGCTCGGGATGCGCGGTGAGGTGATCACCGCACGGTAGACGATCTCGGAGACGATCGGCGATGGTGCACCGGCCGCCCCGTGGGCCGGGAAGACCATCCCGCGACCGTCTCGAGAGGTGGCATCGATCTCGAGATCCCGGGCGCGCCGGGCGCACTGGTCACCGCCGATCAGGCCCGCAGTCGACCGCCTCGGAGGAGGGGGATCACTCGGGCGGATCGTGGGAGAAGTCGAGCGATCCGGCGAGGATCCGTGCGGCGACGTCGCGCACTCCGACGCCTTCCGCGAAGGCGTAGGCGCGGATGATCGCGAGGGCGTCCGCCGGGGTCGACCGGGTCTGGCCGATCACCATCCCGGTCGCCTGGTGCACTTCCCGGCGCGAGAGCGCGGGATCACGGGCGAGCCTCCCGTTCTCCGGCAGGGTGATCGCCTGATCGACCACGGCCCTGGCGAGCGCTCCTGAGAGTCGGCTCGCGAGCTGCAGCTGCTCGGCGTCGAGCCGCATCGAGGTGCTGCTGTACAGGGTGACCGCGCCGATGCTCGAGGTGCCGATGACCAGGGGGACGGCGAGGACGGTCCTCGTTCCTGCCGCCTCCGCGGAGAGCGCGAAGACCGGCCAGGCGGCGAAGTGCCGCTCGTCGTCGACCTGCAGCTCGACAGGGCGATAGGCGCGGTACGCGCTCCAGGCGGGCCCTTCACCGAGGTCGATCTGCGTCTCGTCGAGGGTCGCCGCTCGACGGCTGGTCGCCGCGAGTGTCTGCATCTCGAAGGGAGCGCCGAGCACGGATGTGGCAGCGTCCTCGCCGGGCAGGAGCGTGGTGAAGGACGCGAGGAGCCGGTCGATGTCCTCGCCGAAGGCGCCGCTTCCCGGCCGGCTGGTGCTCACGGGAGGAAGCCGGGTACGCGCGTGCACGCGCTCGTGCCGAGCTCCGTCCCGATCACGGGCTGCGGGGGAGCGAGGGGCCGGTCGTCGACGTCGGCACCGCTGCCGGAGTCGCCGTGCAGCCTGCCCATGGGAGTCCCGCCGTCGCGTGCGCCCGGGAAGGGTGCGGTTCGCCACGCGAGGTCTCGGATGGACTCTGAGACTAACCCCGTTCCGCACTGCTCACACCGATCCGAGACGATCGATCGCGCAGTCGCCAGGAGGGAGACGCGAAGGGCGATTTCTGCAGTGTCACCGGGATATTCGTGAAACGCCTCTCCGAGGTCGTTCGAGGCGTACTGTGACGGATGCCGGCCGCGTCGCGGAGGTGCACGAACTCTCTCCCTCCGATGGGTGACACCGTTCGGCCGAGAGGGCTTCTCCTACCGATCCGAGCCGCCATGACCCCGCGGGACGAGAATCAGCACGAGTCCGTCCGTGCCCTCCAGGACCTGATCACCGCCTTCTCCGGACCGCACTGGGTGCACCCCGCCTACGTCGAGCACGTCTTCGCGCACGCCGCGGACCTGCTCGACGCCGCGCTGATCGTCGGCGGGCCCGAGCGGAGGCGCATGCCGACGCTGATGTGGCCGCGCTCGGCCGTCTTCGAGATCCCGAACCCGCCACCGGTGCCACCCGCGGCGCTCTGAACCGTCGTCGTCTCCCGCCCTCGCTCGAGACGTCCCGGCCGAGCCGACGTGCTGGGCGTGGCTCGGAGCAGGGAAGGGGTACCAGCGCCGCCGGTCGCGAGTGTGGTGGAGTGGAGCGAACCGCCCGTCACCACCCCCGAGGAGCCACCATGCACGTCGTCGTCATCGGCGGGAGCGGCCACATCGGCTCCTTCCTCGTCCCCCGGCTCGTCCGCGCCGGACACGAGGTCACGAACATCACCCGCGGCACCAGCACCCCCTACACCTCCGGCCCGGAGTGGGAGCAGGTGCGGAACGTCGTCGCCGATCGGCAGCAGGAGGACGAGGACGGCGTCTTCGCCGCCCGGGTCCGCGATCTGGCTCCGGACGTGGTGATCGATCTGGTCTGCTTCACCGTCGAGTCGGCACGGGCGCTCGTCGAGGGGCTGCGCGGACACGTCGGCCACCTGATCAGCTGCGGATCGGTCTGGCGCTACGGGCCCACCCTGAAGCTCCCGATCCGGGAGGGCGAGGGGACGCCCGCGATCGACGAGTACGGCCGCCAGAAGGAGGCGATCGCCCTCCTCCTGAAGGCCGAGACCGCCGCGGGCGGCCTGCGCACCACCACGCTGCACCCCGGCCACATCAGCGGACCCGGCTGGGCACCGATCGGCCCGCTGGGCAACCTCGACCCCGCTGTCTGGGAGACCCTGGCCACCGGCGGGACGCTGCGGATGCCGGGCTCGGGCGCGGAGTCCCTGCACCACGTGCACGCCGACGACGTCGCCCAGGCGTTCGAGCTCGCGGTGGCCCGGCCCGAGGCGGCCGCGGGGGAGGACTTCCACATCGTGGCCCCGTCGGCGCTCACGGTCCGCGGGTTCGCGCAGATCGCCGCGGGCTGGTTCGGGCAGGAGGCCGCGCTGGAGAGCATCGGCTGGGAGGAGTTCCGCCGCACCGCGGGCGACGACCTCGCCGACGCGAGCTGGGGCCACCTGCACCGCAGCCAGTACTTCTCCATCGAGAAGGCGGCGACGCTGCTCGGCTACGCGCCGCAGCACGAACCGGAGGCCGCCGTCCTCGAGGCCCTCGAGAGCCTCGTCGAGCGCGGCGAGCTGACCCTCCCGGTCGCGCTCCCGACGCGAGCGCACTAGGCCGCCGCACCCGGCGCGACCGGGCTTCGCGCGGGTCTCGATACGCCCCTGCGGGGCTACTCGACCAGCATGTGTCGGACTCGGCCGAGCGTCTGCAGGGCCTGAGCGATTCATGCTGATCGAGCAGCCCGCGGAGCGGGCGTATCGAGATCCACCGGTGCACGGAGGCGCGGGTGTCGAGACGCCCCTACGGGGCTACTCGACCAGCACGGGTCGACAAGCATGCGTGTGCCCTCCCATGCTGATCGAGTAGCCCGCGAAGCGGGCGTATCGAGATCCACCGCTTATTCGAGAGCTCTTGCTGCAGTCCGGCGGGCGCCCGCATCACTCGGTGAGGCTGCGGTCCTCAGCGAGGAGGAGTGCCAGCTCGTCGCGGCTGAACGATTCGACGGGTGCGTGCGCGGCCATGGCGAGGTAGCCGCCGTCCGCCGCTTCGTAGCTGCCCGCGCCCCCGCCGAGGAGGGCGGGACGCTCGCCCCCGTGGAGGAAGAGCAGGTAGGAGCTCCCGGGGGTGAGCAGGGGCTCCTGCACGATCGTGTAGCGGACCCCGTCCAGGACGCCGCCGGTCTGCGTGATAGTGAGGCGGTCTCCCGCCTCGCCCTTGTGGACGGCGGTCACCTCGAGCTCGACCTCCGTGACGGCGATGGCGCCCTCGAGACTGGCGGCGCGCTGCTCCTCCTCCGACGCCTCGCTCAGCGGGTTCAGGAGCGGATCGGTGCCTTCGAAGGTCGGATACAGGACGGCGTCGCGGGTCGAGACGGCGGTGCCCTCGATGATGCGATCGGCCTGCCCGACGAGCTGCGGCAGGTCGTAGGAGGGGTAGTCGACGGCCATCTGCGACGTCCGCTCGACGATCGGCTCCGCGGGAGTTCCTGCACAGCCGGAGAGCAGAGCGGACGAGAGAACGGCCGCCGCGACCACCGAGATCCGGACCGCTGTCGTGGGCTGCATGCGGATCACCCTCTCACGGGAGACCGCTCAGGCCACTGACGGGGCTGCCCGCGCTCTCCGACCCACTGGAGAGTGCCGGAGGTGACGATCGAGACCAGGGCGACCAGGCGGAGGAACGGAAGGACGCCCAGAAACAGCAACGAGCGGAAGCCGTCCGAACCCTCGGTCGTTCACTCCCAGTGCGAGACGACCGGCGGCGGGGCTTCCCGCTCGTGGTTGAGCACTCGGAAAGCGATCGCCAGGATGACGCAGACTCCGGCACCGAGCAGCGCAGCAGCGCCTGCCACGGTCATCCACATCGGCTGGACCGCCGAACCGTCCGCGCACAGTGGATTCCACAGGAAGCTCTCGGGGCTGGAGTAGCTGCCGCGGACCCGACACGCCTCTTCCGGATCCCACAGGAAGATCGAGGACACCACCCCGAGAGCGGCGGCGAAGACGGTGAAGAGCACGGCGAAAACGAGGGGGATCGCGTGATCCGGGCGAGGCGACTGTCTAACGCTCATGGAAACGGAACCTCTCGGACTCGACGTCTCTCACCATTCGTCGCCCAGTCTGCGGAGTCCGTCGTCCTCCGGCAGGGCCTGGCGGGAGTATTCGTGCTCGACCTCGGGCGACGCACTCTCCTGTGCGTCATATCGAGCATCACGGACGGCCGCGATGACGAGACACAGCAGGGCGACGGACAGCGCCGCGGCAGTCGTCAACGTCATCCACATCGGCTGAACCACTGAACCGTCCGAGCACAGCGGATTCCAGAGGAACCTCTCTCCGGTCAATCTGCTTCCACCGCGGGTTCTGCACGTCTCGCTCGGGTCCCACATGGAGAGGGAGGCCAAGAATCCCACGACGGCTCCAAGAGCGGCGAGAACGAAGGCGAAGACGATGAGCGTCACTCCCTTCGGCCGCGGGGCCTCTCCGACGTACATCGGGCCATCATGCACTGCGCTCTTCACCGGCGCGCGGGATCTCGTCCGAAGGGAAGCGGAACAGGCCCTCGGCCGGCATTCCGAAAGGGGAGGAAACTGCCGCGGGTCATCAGTGAGCGCGACGGCTCCTAGGCTGAGCCGGTGGCTACCCCGGCATCGATCCGCCCACTCGTGGGCGCTGCGCGCCTCGCCGTCGGTGCAGCCGCGGTCGCGGTGATCCTCCACACCTATGCCTTGAGCATCGCGGCCGGCGAGCCGAATCCGTTCGACTACTTCGGCTATTTCACGAATCAGACCAGCCTCCTCGCTAGCGCGGTGCTGATCGTCGCCGGTTCGGTCGCGCTCGCCCGCCGTCCGACTCCGGTATGGCTGAGCCACGTCCGCGGCGCGGCGACGGCCTACCTGATCGTCGTCGCCGTGATCTACAACACCCTCGTTCCCGGTACCGGAACGGCCCCGCCCTGGGTCAGCGCCGTCCTGCACGTGGTGCTCCCCGCGCTCGTCCTCCTCGACTGGATCGTCGTCGCCGACCGCGGACCGCTCCCGAGGCGCCGGCTGTGGGTGGTCCTGCCCTACCCGATCGTCTGGGTCGTCGTCGTGCTCGTCCGCGGGGCGACCGACGGGTGGGTGCCGTACGGCTTCCTGCTCCCCGAGAACGGCGTGCCGTCGCTCGTCCTACACGTCGCCGGGCTGACCTGCGCGGTACTCCTCGCGGGTGCGCTCGTCTGGGCACTGAGCCGGCGGCGCGGAGCGGCCTCCCACCTGCCCGCGCGCTCGGTCGAGCGGTGAGCCCTCAGGATCGGCACACGGGTCGACCCGCAGTCGGCCTGCGCGTGCCTTCTCCCTCCGGCCCGGTCTCGGCCGCGACGTTCTCGCGCGGAGGACCATGAGCCGGCGGACCACCACGACGGCCGCCTCCGACGCCGTCGCGTCGATCCTCGCGCTCGTCGGAGTCGTCGGCGCCGTCTCCAGCGTCGTCCTCGCGGGGCTCGGCGCTGTGACGAACTGGCTGATCCTCCTCGGCTGCGCGGGCGACTACCGCAGCACGTTCCTCGAGGTGAACGACCCGCCCGTCGACTGCCTCGCCGGGCCGGCCTGGCCTCTCGTCCAATGGTTCGCGCTGGTCGGAGTCGGCGCGCTCCTGACCTTCTCCACCCTCGTCATCGGTGCCTACCGTCCCCGTGTCGCTGTCCCGGTCGGCGTCCTGCTCGCGGCGGTCACTGCAGTGAGTGCCGTGCTGACCCTGCCGGCCGTCGGCTCGTAGAGCGACCCTGTCCGGACAGGTGAGCGACCCCTCGGCTACCGGTCACCCGCCCCGCGCGGTGCAGGGGTCGGCGGGGGAGTGCTGAGCGATACGACTCCGCCGAGGAGGGATTCGTAGGCTGTTCTCATGATTCCTCGTCGACGACTCCGCCCACTGACGGTGCTGCTGTGCGCCGCCTCGGCCATGACGCTCACGGCGTGCTCCGGCTCCGACGCCGCGGTGCAGCGGAGCGAGGGCGTCACCGCGATGGTCGCCTCCGAGGCCCCGGACCTGGTGATGCAGGCGTCGATCGCCGGGACTCTCACGACGACCGACGAGGGCTGCCTGGCCGTGCAGAACGACGGGACGGCCCTCCCGCTGGTGTTCCCGGTCGGCTCGCGCCTCAGTGGCGACGGCCGGACGATCGACGTCCCTGGTCGGGGAGCGCTGACGACGGGCGACGTCGTGGAGGGCGGCGGCGGCTACCTCACGCTCGAGGACACTCCGGACGAGTGCACACCGGACGGCGACCCCGTCGAGTCGGTGATCTGGCAGAGCCTGCCCGACTGAGAACCGGCCGAGAGCTCCGCCCGCAGCAGTCCCACCCGCGCACTGCGGCGGGGTGCGCCCGTGCTGGTCAGTGGCGCGCCCCCTTCCGAAGAGGAAGAGATCTCCGGGCGTCTCGAGGGCCGCTGTCCGTCTCCCTGAAAGCAGCGGTCCGTCACTCGCTCGGGGTGAAGACCGTCTCGGCGTGTCTCCTGCGTCTCCACTCGTCCGCGAGGATCGCGTAGACCGCTGAGTCGATCCAGGTCTCGCCGCGTCTCTCGCTCTGCAGGAAGAGGGCCTCGCGCCGCAGTCCCAGCCGCTCCATCGCGTGCACGGAGCCGCGGTTGTCGGCTGCGGCGCGGCCGATGATGCGGTGCAGACCGAGTGACCCGAACCCGACGTCGAGGAGAGCGCCGCCCGCTTCGAGCGAGTATCCCAGGCCGGACGTGGCCGGGTGGAGGAACATGCCGATCTCACCCTGCTGCCCGTCCGCCGAACGGACGAGGACGACGTCACCGACGAGCGCCGCCGTCGCTCGGACCTCGACGCCGTAGAAGCGGCGGTGACCCGGCTCGCGCAGCTCCCACTCGGCGTCCCGCTCCTCGAACCAGGGGGCGTACTGCCCCTCCGCGAGCGGACCGTGACCAAGGAAGCGGGACGCGCGGGCGTCACCCCGGTACGCCGTCACCGCCGCCTCGTCCTCCCGGGCGAGTCGCCGGAGCCGGAGTCGTCGTGTGAGCAGATCGACCGTGCCGTCCATCCATTTAGGCTAGGTGCCGGAGAGCCCGGGCCCGCGGGACGTCCTTCCGTCCGCGGAGGTGAGACGCGACATCGCGGCCTCGGGCTCGGACCCGCTCGTAGGATCGCTCCGTGGCATCGGCCGAATTCACGAAGCGCAGCGCCGAGGCGATCGTGCTGTACCCCGCCGTCGACTACCGGGCCGAGGTCGCCATCCGAGCGATCGCACCCGGCTATCCCCGCCTCAGCCGCAGCCAGCACCCGCTGATCCTCGGGACCGCAGAGGGCCTGGAGTTCTGGGACGACCGCCGCCAGGCGGAGCCGGGTGCCGTGCTGCCGTGGAGCCGCGTGGTCGCGATGAACGGTCCGAGCCCCACGTCGAGGCTCGGCGGTCTGCGGATCCGAGTTCGACACGGAGAGCGAGCGTTCACCGTGGAGATCCCGCTGCGTCCTGGTGGCGTCGGTGATCAGCACCTTCCGGCGATCACGGTCTCGGTGCTGGCGAACCGACTCCGCCTCCTGGCATCGGCCGTCGGGATGGCGGAGGACGTGGCGGAGGTCAGGCCCACCACCGTCCGACTGCTCCCCGGGACCGATTCGACGGCCTACGCGGTCCGGGCCGGCTGGGTGTCTCTCGCCGGGACGGCGTGCGCGGTCCTGTTCCTCCTGCTGGTGTCGCTCCTGCCGCCCGAGGCCCTCCGAACACCCTCCGTCGGCGTGCCGGTCTACGGGCTGCTGGCCGCTTTCATCGTCAGCGTCGTCGCGGCCCTCGTCCTCGGTCGATACGGCACCGTCCGCCTCGAGGAGGAGACCTCCGCCGGCTACCGCATCACGGGCTCACCCTGGCCGGTCGGCGTTCCGCTGGTCGACCGCCGGACGGGCGACGTCGTCCCCGCGCCGGAGGGCACGGCACCTCCGGGCACCGTCTGATCTCGACTCGCCGCCCCGGAAAGATCGCGCGCGAGTTCCGGGATGACCGAGCCAGGCCGCGAGCGGGAAGAGGGCCCCGATGAGCGTGGTGCCCAGCCTCTGTCGCCGGATCGTGGCCACGAAGGTCTCGATCATCCCGGCTCTCGCAAGACCCGCCCGGTCGGAGCGGGCGAGGCCCGATACCCCCATCGCGTCGTCGCGGTCGAGGTACGCGCTCACCGCAGTCTCGCCGCTCCTCTCGCGCGGCCTGCTGTGGAGCTCGCCGGCCGCGGGGCTCTCGGCTCAGCAGCTTCAGCCGGGGCTCCTTCACGCGCCCGCGCGCGCGACCCTCTGCGCCCTGGCGGCGATGCTCCGCCCGGCGGACGCCGGCTCCGGCGGCAGCGTCGTCCCGGTCAGGGCTCGACACCGTCGTGGCGCCGCGGAGCGAGGGCGGCCGCTTCTCGGGTGGATCGTGCTCAGGCGCAGCGGGCGAGGTACTGCTTCACATCGGCGCGCGTGAGGGTCTTCAGGGCGTCCAGGTCGTGGGTGCGCAGGTAGGCGCGGGCGGCGGCGGTGGCCTTCGCGACGGTCAGCGTCGAGCGGTCGAGGCAGGGGGCGGAGTCGAGCGGGTTCGCGCGCGCCGTGCGGAGGTCCGCGTCGATGCCGGTGACGGCCTGGTCGAGGCTGGTGATGACGATGCGCGCGGCGCCGTCCTGGGTCGGGCTGTTGGGCCACCACTCCTTCGGGTCGCCGGTGCGGTCGTCGAAGGAGACGTTGTAGAAGTCGAGGTCGAGGCCGCGGATCGTGTAGTCGCCGTTCGCGTCCGTACGGGTCTCGACGTAGCTGCCGTACGGCGGCCGGTTGAAGGCGGTGACGGGGACGGAGACCCCGTCGTCGGTGTCGACGTGGCCGCTGATCGTGGCTCCCAGCGGGAGCACGTACTCGGGCAGGGCGAGGGTCCTGCCTGCGCTCACGGAGAAGACGGTGCCCGAGGCGTTCGGTCGGTCCGAGCCGAGGTTGCGCTGGACGTGGAGGCCGTCCTCGACGAGCGCGCTGACCGTGTAGGTCTCGTCGGGTACGACGGCGGCCTCGAAGGCGCCGGCGGCGTCCGTCGTCGCGACGACGAGCGGCTTCACCTCGCTGGTGCTGGTCGGGCGCAGAAGCACCTCCGTGCCGGCGGCCGCGGGCGTGTCGGGCGTCCCCTCGAGCAGGACCCGCCCGGTGATCGTGCCCGTGGGCCCCTGATCGGCGGCGGACGCGGGAGTGGCGAGTGCGGAGGCGGCGACCAGGACGGCGGCGGCGAGTGCGAGCGTGCGCCGGACGGCGGCGCGCGAGAGCGAAGACATGTGATCCCCTCAGCGGGGGCGGCGTGCCCCCATCGCTGCCGACACTAGAGGGCGGGGGAGACGCAGCGCGAGCACGTCCTGAGCCGGACTCGGTCGTCGGGAACCTCGCCTCGGTCCGTAGGCTCTGCTCGTGAGTACACGCGGTCCACTGCTTCGTGACGCGTTCCCGTGGGAGCTGTTCCCCTGGTTCTCGCTCGTGCTGCTGCTCGCCGTCGTCGCGTTCCCGCTGATCCGACTCCGCGATCCCGGCCGCCGCCGCGACGCGCAGCTCGTCCTCACTGCCCGCCGGGGAGCGCGGACCGTCTCCGTGATCCTGGGCGTGATCGGAGCCTGCGCACTGACCGCCGTCGGCGTGCTGGTCATGGCGGCGGGGATCCCCGAGGGGTGGGGATTCCTCCTCCTCGCGCTCGGCGCTCTCGGTGCGCCCGCCGTCACGGTCCACCTCGTCGGCAGACGTCTTCCGTAGGCCGTTGGGCCATCGCCCGCTCCGGTCCCGTCTAGGCTCGCCGGTACCGCTCGCCACCGGGGAGGATCGATCGTGACGCGCAGTTCTCGCACCGTGCGGTTCGTCGTGGGCCTTGCCGGCCTCGCGGCCATTGCACTGCTCACCGGCTGCGCCCCGACTCTCTACGGCCCCGGGAACGCGACCACGGAGGTCGCCGAGACGACCGCGCGCGAGAGTGCCGCCGCGCTGGCGGATCGGATCGGCACCGACCGGCCCGACGACATCGACGAGGTCGCGAGGGAGGCCGCCGCCGAGGGCGCCGACCTGGTCGGGATCGAGTCCTTCGACGCGCCCGAGCTCGACGATGCGTTCGGCGCCCTCACCACGCGCACGGTCGGCGTGGACGGACAGCCCTACTGCTTCCGGATCGAGTTCGACTTCTACGGCCGACACAGCGTCGACGGCGTCACCGTCTTCGGCACCACGACCGGGGTGCAGGACGTCGACTGCGACGCGTCGACGCCGAGCGTCACTGCGCCGCCCGACACGCGCGAGGTCGTCGTGCCGGCCGCGAACGCGGAGGAGGCCGCGGTCGAGGTGCTGACCGCGCTGCCCGAGGACCCGGGCACGATCGAGGACATCGCCGCCGCGATCAGCGAGCGTCTGGCGACTCCGACGGGACCTCGGGAGGTGGCCGCGCAGCCGACGGTCGCGCTGCGGGGGACGGACGTCGGAGTGGCGATGGGGCACGCCGAGGACTGCGTCCTCGTCAAGCGCGAGGCGGGCGCCGTCACCCGCGTCGTCGTGGCCCCGGTGCTGCTCCAGCCGGGCGAGCTCGGCTGCACCGCCGACACGGCTCTGAGCCCGGCCGAGTCGCTGCGCCCACCGCACTGACCCGGCGTCGAGACGTCGAGCGCGACGCGACAGGAGGCGGCGTCAGCGCGACACGCGGCGACCGGCCCGCCGGTTCTCGACCGCGAGGATCACGGCGGCGAGGAGCGCGCCGAGGACGGCGCCGATGGTGTTCATGAACCAGTCGTTCGTGTCGCAGGAGCGGCCGATCGCCGGGACGCTCGCCTGGACCAGCTCGATCAGGGCGGACAGGCCGGAGACGGCGGCGGCGACGAGCACGGGGCGGCCGACCGCGACCGCGAGCAGCAGGGTCCCGGGGAACAGGAGGGCGATGTTCGCGAGGGTGTCGATGCCGTCGAACGGCACCGAGAACTGCACGGTGCAGAAGATCAGCGGCGTGCCGTCCGGCGGGTACATCGTCAGCGCGAGGCCCGCGAGGAAGGCCACCGCGGCGAGGACGAGGAGGGTCCTCCTCGCGCCGCGCCGGTGCAGCAGCCAGGCGAGCGCCGTGACCAGCGCGACCGCGATCCAGAAGCCGATCGGCACGAGCGCGGCGTGCTCGACGAGGAAGGTGCTGATCATGGCGCTCGGCTCTCGGGTGGCGGGGTGGCGGGATCGGAATCAGCGGGCGGAGGGACGGAGGCGCGATCACTGACGGCGTCGACGTCCGGGGGAGACGTCCGCGCAGCCCGAATCGAGCCCTCGGCGGAGGCATGCCCTGGAGGTCGGCCCCGGAGGCCGGCCCCGGAGGTCAGCTGCGGAGCGGAGAGCCCACGACGTCGAAGCGGTGGCCGCCGAAGGCGCCGCTGAGCAGCGGGCGCGCCCGCTCGATCGCGGCCTGGACCTGCGGGAGGGCCAGCGAGGCCCGGTGCGCCTCGGCGCTCTCCCACAGCTCGACGACGAAGACGGTGTCCGGCTGCTCGTCATCGACGCCGACCTCGTAGGCCAGGCAGCCGACGTCGACGAGGGCGGCGTTGTGCTCGGTGAGGAGGGCGACGAGCTCGTCGCGTCTGCCGGGTGCGGCCCCCAGGGTGCCGACGTTCGCGAAGGTCTTGCCGCGAGGCTACCGGTGCCGGCGCCTCCGCTCCCCGCCTCGATCCTCCGCGCCGGTGCTGGGCGGCCGACTCCGGCGGCCCCGCGCGACGAGAGAGGTTCTGACAGAACCCTTCACGTCGGCATCAGCCCCTCCTACCGTTGCGAGCATGGATCACCGAGCAGAGGTACGCGAATTCCTGACATCACGTCGGGGGCGCCTCACGCCGGAGCAAGCCGGGATCGAGCCGGGTGGCGGCCGCCGCCGGGTGGCAGGCCTCCGTCGCGATGAGGCCGCACGGCTGGCGGGCGTGAGCGTCGACTACTACACGCGACTGGAGCGCGGGAACCTCGCCGGCGTGTCCGACTCCGTCCTCGATGCGATCGCCAGGGCGCTGCACCTGGACCGTGCCGAGCACGATCACCTCTGCGATCTGGCGCGGACCGCGAACGAGGCCGGAGTCCGCACGAGGAGGGCCCGCACCGTCGCGAACGTGCGGCCGGAGGTGCAGTACCTGCTCGACGCGATCACGGGTGCGCCCGCCTTCGTGTCGAACACGCGGATGGATCTCGTCGCCGCCAACGCGCTCGGCTTCGCCCTCTACTCGGAGATGTACCGCAGTACGGCGCGGCCGGCGAACCACTCCCGGTTCATCTTCTTCGACCCCCGCGCGCACACCTTCTACCCCGACTGGGAGCGCGCGGCCGACGTGAACGTCGCGATCCTCCGCCGCGACGCCGGCCGCAATCCCCACGACGCCCGACTCGCCGCTCTCATCGGCGAGCTGTCGATGCGCAGCGACGACTTCCGGACCCGGTGGGCCGAGCACAACGTCCGGCGTCACTACAGCGGTCTCAAGCAGTTCGAGCATCCCGTCGTCGGGCTCCTGGAGCTCACCTTCCAGGTGACCGAGCTGCAGGACGACCCGGGTCACTCGATGACGGTCTACCCCGCAGTTCCCGGAAGCGCCTCCGACGAGAAGCTCCGGATGCTCGCGACCTGGGCCGCCACCGAGGACATCGCGCGCCTCACCGCCGTCTCCGCGAGCTGATTCCTCTTCCTTTCTCCTCTCCCCGCCTCACGGTGGGCACGGCCTCATTCGCCGGCACGAACCCTCGAAGGACCTCATGACCTCCACTGCGCCCGTACGCTTCCCCGACGGGAGCGAGCGCGTCGAACCGCGGACGATGCCCTGGTTCGCGCTCGCTCTGCTCGCCACGATGGGCTTCCTCCTCGTCGCCGCCGAGACAATGCCGGCGGGCCTGCTGCCGGTCATCGCTGACGGAATGGACACCAGCGAAGGAGTCGTCGGGCAGTTCATCAGCGTCTGGGCGCTCGGCACCGTCATCGTCACCATCCCCGCGATCAGCCTCACCCGAGGATTCCGCCGCAAGCCGCTGCTCCTCGCGAGCATCGCCTGCCTGATCGTCGCGAACACCGTCACCGCGCTCTCCAGCGACGTCGCGGTCTCCCTCGTCTCACGATTCGTCGCCGGAGCATTCACCGGGATCATCTGGGGGATGCTCGCCGCGTACGGCCGCCGGATCAGCCCGCCCCGCAGAGCGGGCCTGGCTCTGTCCATCGTGTCGGTCGGCGCCCCGGTCGGCTTCGCGCTCGGCACGCCACTCGGAGCGTGGCTCGGCATGGCCCTCGACTGGCGCTGGTCGTTCGGCGGTCTGAGCCTTCTCGCCCTGCTCGCGTTCGTCCTGATCGCCCTCTTCGTCCCCGACGCCCCAGGCCAGCCGCGAGCCGCAGCCGGAAGCCTCCCGCTGGCCCGCGTCTTCGCGATGCCGGGCGTGGCGATCGTGTGCCTGACGATCCTCGTCTGGATGCTCGCCCACAACACCATCTACACCTACATCGCGCCGTTCCTGCGCGAGGGCGGATCAGGACTCCGACCCGACCTCGTGCTCCTCGTCTACGGCGTCTCCTCGATCCTCGGCGTCGCGATCACCGCCGCGGCCATCGACCGCTTCCCGCGGGCGCTGCTGCACTCGAGCCTCGCGGTGTTCGTCCTCGCCGGTCTGATCCTGCTCGTGGGCCGCGGCGCACCCGCCGCTGTCCTGATGGCGAGCGTGCTGTGGGGCATCGGCTTCGGTGGCGCATCCGCGCAACTGCAGTCGGCACTCAGCCGCTCCGGGCGCGAGAACTCCGACATCGCGAATTCTTTCCTCCCCGTCGCGTTCAACCTCGCGATCTTCGCGGCGGGCATCATCGGCGCTCTTCTCCTGGAGAACCTTCCCGCACTGGTCCTGGCGGCCCTCATGGCAGTCCTCGGCGCTCTCGCCCTCATCATCACCCTCTACGGCCGACGCACAGCGTTCACCGTCGACCACCTCGACGCGCGCTGATGCGACACCCGGCGATCCACCAGAGCAGGAGCTTCACATGACGACGAACTCGCGCGAGGCGACGCCGATAGTGCTCGACATCGGGGGAGTCGAGGTCACCGCTCGGCTCGACGGCAGTGCGACCAGCGCGTCACTTCTGGCGCGGCTCCCGCTCACTCTGACCTTCCGGGACTTGGGCGGGCAGGAGAAGCTGGCCGACCTCGGAGAAGCGCTCAGTCTCCGTGGCGCGCCGGACCGCAGCGACGCGCGACCATGCACGATCGGCTACTACAGCCCCACCCGCACTCTCGTCCTCTACTACGAGCACGTCGGATCATTCGCCGGGATCGTGCCCTTCGGCACCTTCGACGCCATCGACCCCGTGCGAGATCTCGCCGACGGCGCCCTCGTGACCCTGAGGCTCCCGGAATCCTCCTGATCGCGTTGTTCCCACTCGACCCGGACAGCCGGTCCTCGGTGTTTCGTGAGTATCCGGTGCTGCGGCGCCGCTCGCTTCCCCGTCCCCCCGCCGGTAAGGACCCTCAGATGAAGAGATCCCAGGACGTCGATGAAGCACCCGAGCTGTCCCGTGAGCAGGTGCGCACGGTGATCACGGGGGCCTGCATCCTCGGCGATACCACCCTCGACGCACACATCGACGACCTCTGGGCGGCGAAGTCCGACCCCGATCGGATGCGCCACCTGCTCGACCGGTTCCACTGCGAGGTCGAAGCAGCGCGCACACTCCTCGCCGCGGCGGGCGGACCGGAATGGTGGTCGACCGTCGACGCGGACCGATTGGCGGCGGCATGCGTCGCCGCGAGGACATGGGCTGAGGGTGATCCCACGTGCGCAGAACTCGAGCGGGGATTCGCCTCCCGCCTGCTGACCGTCTTCGGGGTGGACATCGCAGGGATTCCGCGCACCGGCCGGCTGCCCGCGCGCTCGAGCTCGTGAGAGCGAGCGTCACGACTTCGCAGCGGACCTCGAAGAGTGGTGAGTGAGGGGTTCTGAGAGAACCTCTCAGAATCGACGAGGCGCTTCTACGGTGAGGGGAACCCCAGGTATCCCGAAAGGAGCTCCCCGTTGAGCGCGACCTCCCCTCACCGTCCTCTGACACCCTTCCGCCGCCTGACCGCTCCCTCAGTCTTCGGGCTGGCCGCGACGATCGTTCTTCTGACGCCCGCTCCGGCCGCCGCTCACCACGGCTGGGACGGCTTCGACACCGACGAGCTCGTCTACATCGCGGGGACGGTCGCGTCCGAGGGGAGCTGGGGTGAACCCCACACCTACTTCGACACGACCATCGACACCGACCTGCCCGCCGACACTCCTGATCTCAGACTCCCGGAGGACCTCCAGGGACCGGAGGACAGCATCCGCGTGGAGTCCGCCCTCGCCTATGCCGGGCCGCAGGACGAGCTCGAGGTGATCATCGCCCCACCGGCGTACACGGGCCGCTGGGGGCTCGACCGGCCCCTGACAGTGGGGGAGCGCTTCCAGGGCGTCGGCTACATCAACCGGTCCGACGACGCGCTCTTCCGTCCCGTCGCCTTCTGGTACGGAGACGACGCGGTGCCGGTCAACCAGGTGCTCGGGAGCACGCTCCCCGTCCGCGCACCCCTGCCGACCTCCGCCGGCGGGGGTCCGGGCGCGACGACTCCCGCGCCGGCGACCACGTCGACGGCGGCCGATCCGCTGGAGGAAGCACCTTCCGATCCCGAGGAGTCCGTTCCCTCCGAAGGCGACGCCGAGGCGACTTCCGACGAGGCGTCCACTGGTGTGGCGGGAGTCTGGGCGGTGTTCGGCATCGTCGTCGCGGCGGGTGTCGCGGGCGGTCTCGTCTCCCTGCGTCGCCGCAACCGGCAGAGCTGAGGGAGAGCACATGCCGGAGTGGCTCGAGAGTGCGCTGCAGTGGCTGCAGGGGACGACGCTCGGCGAGAGCGTGCGGGGCACCCCGTACCTGTATCCCACCCTCGAAAGCATTCACATCCTCGGAATCGCCGTCCTGATCGGACCGGCGTTCGCCTTCGACCTTCGTCTTCTGGGGGCCGGGGGCAGGGTCGTCTCTGTGGCGACAGCCGCTCGCTCTCTCCTGCCCGTGTCGCATGTCGGCCTCGTCATCGCGCTCGCCACGGGTGTCGCGCTGTTCAGCGCGCAGACGACGGTCGTCGCCGAGTCCGGGGCCGCGCCCTGGAAGCTGGGGCTGTTGCTGCTGGCGGGGCTGAACGTGCTGGTGTTCCATCGCGGCGTCTACCGCCGCGTCCCGGAGTGGGCGACCGCCACCGTGACGCCTCTCGCGGCGCGGATCGCCGCCGCGGTCTCGTTGACCACCTGGACGGGCGTCGTCTTCGCCGGACGCTTCCTCGCCTACACCTGATCCCTCTCGGCGAGGACGGACAGCTGACGCAGCCGCGTCTGCGACTGCGATCCGGGCTCCGCGGTCCACACGATGATCGTGGTGCTCGGGTCGGCACCGACAGTGAGCGCCGCCCAGTCGAGCACCAGCTCGCCGACGAGGGGGTGACGAAGGATCTTCGCCCCACTGCTGCGCGCAGCGACCTCGTGGGTCTGCCACAGCTGAGCGAAGGCGGCATCACTGGCGCTGAGGTCGGCGACGATCGCGTGGAGCTGCTGGTCATCGGGATCACGAGCGCTGTCCATCCGGAGCTGCGCGATCGCCAGGTCGACGACGCTGAACCAGTCGGCGTAGAGATCGCGCATGCGGGGATCAGTGAAGAGCAGCCGGATGAAGAGGCGATCCTGCTCCGGGATCGCAGCGAAGTCGGTGATGAGAGCGGCGCCGAGGACATTCCAGGCGAGGATCTCCGTACGCGGGCCCATGACGAACGCAGGCGTCAGGGAGAGATCGTCGAGCATCCTCTGCACCGGTCCGGCGACAGACCGGCGCCCGGCTGCGGCAGGCGCGAGAAGCATCTTGCCCGCCAGCCCGCCCAGATAGCTCCGCTGGTCCGCGGACAGTCGCAGCACCCTCGAGAGTTCGTCCAGGACCGGTGCCGAAGCGGGCAGCCGACCCTGCTCGAGGCGGGTGTAGTAGTCCGTGCTGATCGATGCGGCTCGGGCGATCTCCTCGCGCCGGAGGCCCGGGACGCGGCGCGTCCGTGCCGCGTCGACGAGCCCCAGATCGCTGGGCTTCAGCTCCGCCCGACGAGCGCGCAGGAAGTCGCCGAGCTCCTGCCATCGCACCTCTGCTGCCACCGCACCATCCTCGCAAACCGATCCCCCTCGAGGACAACCGGACATGAGAGGGGGCATTTTCCTTCCCCTTCAGCGCCGCCGAGGGCGGTGGCACCGTGGAATCACGACGTCATCAGCAGCGTGCTGAGAGGCGTGGACGAGAAAGAGGAGCACACCCCGTGAAAGCCATCGGTCTGACCACCTACGGCGGTCCCGACGCCCTGCAGGTCCTGGAGATTCCCGAGCCGCATGCCGGCCCCGGGGAGGTTCGGATCCGGGTTCGAGCGGCCACCGTGAACCCGGTCGACGCCATCATCCGCTCCGGCGGCTTCGCCGGCAAGGACAGCGCGATCTCCGATCCCGTCGTGCCCGGAATGGACGTCTCCGGCATCGTCGACGAAGTGGGGCCGGGCCAGCCGGCCGGCCTCGACGTGAGCATCGGTGACGCGGCGATCGGCTTCGTCGTGCCGGAGAACAGCCACGGCGGATACAGCGAGTACGTCGTCCTCCCCAGCGAGTCGGTGACGAGGATGCCCGCGGGGCTCGACTTCGTGCACGCCGCCTCCTTCCTGTCCAATGCCCTCACCGCCGAGATCACCCTCGAGCACTTCGCACTCACGCCCGGCGCCGCACTCGCGGTCACCGGCGCGACCGGTGCCGTCGGCGGCTACCTCGTCGAGCTCGCCGCGCGAAGGGGACTCACCGTCATCGCCGCCGCCACCGGAGACGACGAGCCCCTGGTCCGCGAATTCGGCGCAACACACCTGATCGATCGTCGAGCCGACTTCAGCGACGGCGTCCTCGCTCTCACCGGCGGACGCGGAGCGGACGCCCTCGCTGACGCCGCGATCCTCACTGACCAGGTCACGCGCGCCGTCCGCGACGGCGGGCAGATCGCCTTCTACCTCCCGACGGACGTCGACCCCGGACGCGGAATCGACGTCTTCGGCTCCTACGTCATGCGCTCCAACCTCCGACACGATGCCATCGCGATGCTGGCCCGCCTCGCCGGATCCGGAGCTCTCAGCACACGCGTCGCTGCCGTCCTCCCTGCCGCTCAGGCCGCTGCCGCCCACGTCCGCCTCGCACGCGGCGGCCTCCGCGGCCGTCTCGTCCTGGAGTTCTGACCGACCTGTCCGCTACGCCCAACCACCCCGAGACCATCACCACTGCGAAAGAAGAGCACCTCATGAACAGCACCGCACGACTCCCCAGCATCGGCCAGACCTGGCTCGCCGACCTCGGCCCCGACACGCCACTCGGGCACTTCACGGTGGAGATCAGCTTCACCGAGACCCACGTCACTTTCACCGTCACCGGCGGAGCCATCAAGGGCCGCACCGAGACGATGGAGTACACCGCCACCCGGGTCCGCGACGGGCTCTACGTGGTCCGCTGGACCGAACCCGACTCCGGAGATCACGTCACGCACATCGAGGACTACACCGACGGCGCCTGCATGGCCAGCTCCGTCATCGGCGGGCAGTTCCTCCAGTTGCACGGCACCTGGACCCGCGTCCGCTGAACGGCTCCACGACTCTGCAGAGGGGCCCTGACCGACCCTCCCTGCGCCTCGTCGACGCCGCTTACGGTCGTTCAGACCCGCCCCGACGAACCCGAGAGGACGCTTCGTGACCACCCGAAGACTGATCGCCCCCGCCCTGGCCGCCGGCCTCCTGGCCACCCTCACCGCCTGCTCCACCGGCACAGGCTCAGCCGAACAGGACCCCGCCGAGAGCACCGCCTCTGCCGGCTCCGCCTCACCGGTCGGAACCTGGTCGATGACCCTGCTCGAGGACAGTGCTGCGGGGGAGTTCCAGTCCATCCCCTACAGCGGCCAGATCGTCATCACCCCCTCCACCGTCTCGGTTCAGGCGATGAACCCGGACACCACCGCTCCCGACGGTCCGTACACGATCGACGGCTACGAAGCCTTCTACGGCCCCGCGACCATCGACGACGACGAGGACACGTTCTCGGTCGACGTCGAATCGGCAGCCGTGCGCGACCTGATCGGGCAGACCCTGACCCGCAGCTTCGAGGTGACGGACGACACTCTCGTCCTCACCCCCACCGACCCTGCCGAGACCTGGCGCGTGTCCTACGAGCGCGTCACCGACTGACCCCCATCCCGAAAGGAACACCATGAAAGCCACTGTCATGTACGGCGCCGGCGACGTCCGCGTCGAAGAGGTCCCGGACCCCGTCATCCAGCAGCCGACCGAGGCCCTCATCCGAGTGACCTACGCCTGCGTCTGCGGCTCCGACCTCCACCCCTACCACGACCTCGGGGACACTCCCGAGGGTCGCCGGATGGGCCACGAGGCCATCGGAGTGGTGGAGCAGATCGGCGGCGACGTCACGACCCTCTCCGTCGGCGACACCGTCATCGTGCCCTTCGCGTGGTCGGACGGGACCTGTCCCTTCTGCCGCGACGGCATCACCACCTCCTGCGTCCACGGCGGGTTCTTCGACGGTGCCCCCTCCGCGACCCAGGCGGAGAAGCTCATCGTCCCGCAGGCCGACGGTACCGCCGTCGTGATCCCGGCAGGGACCGACGAGTCGCTCATGCCGAGCCTGCTGACGCTGTCCGACGTCTACCTCACCGGCTATCACGCCGCCCTGCGCGGCGATGTCGGGCCCGGCAAGACCGTCACGGTCATCGGTGACGGCGCCGTCGGCCTGTCCGCGGTCCTCGCGGCGAAGCAGCTCGGCGCCGACAAGATCATCCTGATGGGCCGACACACGGCCCGCACCGATCTCGGTCGCGAGTTCGGTGCCACCCACGTCGTCGCTGAGCGCGGCGACGAGGGAGTGGCGAAGGTGATGGAGATCACCGATGGTGAGGGGTCGCACGTCGTCCTCGAGGCCGTCGGCCACATGCCGGCCTACGAGCAGGCCTACCGGGTCATCCGCCCCGGCGGCACCATCAGCCGCGTCGGCGTCCCGCAGTACGAGGACGCAGCAGTCGGCTTCCTGTCGCTCTTCGGCAAGAACGTCACGCTCACCGGCGGCCCCGCCACCGTCCGCGCGTACATCGAGCAGGTCCTCCCGCAGGTCCTGGACGGAACCATCGAGCCCGGCCGCGTGTTCGACCGTGAGATGCCGCTCGCGGAGATCGCGGAGGCCTACCGCCTGATGGACTCCCGCGAGGCCCTCAAGGTGCTGATCCGCCCGTAAGCCCACGCCACCGAATGCCCTGCCGTCCTCGGCAGGGCATTCGTCGTTCCCGGACTGCTCAGCACGAGCGAGACACCGGTCCGCACGTCACGCGGTCAGCACGAGTGGTCCGGCCTCTGTGATCGCGAGGGCGTGCTCGGTGTGCGCCGCACGGCTCCTGTCCGCCGTCCGCGCCTTCCAGCCGTCAGGGTCCCTCCGGACTCGTGATGTCGTTCTCGGAAGCGTCCCGGGCACGTGCATCCGTCGGCTCAAGACCGAACTCCGCGGCGAGAGCGTCGAGTTCGGTCGTGAAGTCCTCGCGCAGTCGGGCCTTCTCCGCCGCAGGCAGCCACGACGCGTCGACCCCCGTCAGTGCCATCGCGCGCAGTTGGGCGGGCGTCGCCCCGATCGGACCGGCGGCGATGCGGTACTCGTCGACGAGGGTGGTCGGGAACATGCCCGGGTCGTCCGAGCAGGGGGTGACCCGCAGACCGGCGTCGAGCATTGCGCGGATGGAGGCGCGGCGCCACGGGCGCCAGGAGCGGCGGGATGTGGTCGACGCGACGGTGAAGACGACGCCGTCCTCGCGCATCCGCTCGACGACCGCCGGATCTTCGAGCACGAAGTAGCCGTGGTCGATGCGGTCGCAGCCCAGCAGGTCGAGGCAGGTGATCGTGTTCGCGGCGGTGGGCGCGTGCTCGGAGGAGTGCGCGGTGCGGCCCAGTCCCGCCCGGCCGGCGAGCGCGTACGCCTCGGCGAAGCGCTCGGGCGGCCCGGCGGTCTCGAGGTTGTCGAGGCCGATGCCGGCGACGTACTCGTGCGGGGAGTCGACGACCTGCTGCACGAGGGCGAGGGCTTCCTCCCCGCTGCGGCTGCGGTCGATGCCGGCGATCATCCGCCCGGTCATGCCGAAGTCGCGCTCGGCGGCGCGGATGCCGTCGGCGTAGGCCTCGATGCTGCCGCGGTACCCGAGCCCCGCGAGATGCTCGGGCACGCCGTCGAAGAAGAGCTCGAGATGGCGCGTGCCGCTGCGGTGGTGCGCGTCCTCGAAGGCCTCGTAGACGATCCTCGTCAGATCCTCCGCGGAGCGGAGCACCTGCACGACCCACTCCGAGACCTGGAAGAGGGAGTAGGAGACGTCGGGCTCGCCCGCCGAGCGGTCCTGCGGCACCGGGACGACGGTGTCGCGGTAGAGCGCCGGGTCGGGCGGGAGGGAGTTGATGTCCGCGAAGATCCGCTCCGGGTCGGCGGGCAGCGCGAGGCCCTCCCGGCGGGCGAGCTCGGCGAACGTGCTCGCGCGCACGGTGCCGATCAGGTGGCAGTGCAGATCGACCTTGGGGATCCGACGGATCCACTCGTCGGGGACGGCGGCGGTCGTGGCGGCGGTCTCGGTGCTCATGGCGATCTCTCCGGGTGGTGCGGGTGGTGCGGGGAGGGAGGGTGTCCGGGCGCGACGCGGCGGCCGCGCCCGGACGCACTGCCTACTGGGCGGTGACCTCGCGGGCGAAGCGGTCGACCCAGTCGGAGCGGGTGGGGACGAGCTCGGTGGGGTCGAGGGTCTCGTAGCCGGCGGCGGTGGGGTCGGCGGCGATGTCCCCGACGACGGCGGTGATCGACTCCGGGACCTGAGCGGCGAGGTTCACCGGCAGGTCGCCCACGATCTCGGCGGAGGAGGTCTGCGCTTCGACGGAGAGCAGGTAGTCGATGAACTGCTCCGCGGCGTCGGTGTTCGCGGCTCCAGCGGGGATCATCGCGCGGTTGGTCGCCATGTAGCGGCCGGTGGCGGGCGGGGTCCAGCCGATCGGCTCGCCCGAGGCGACGAGGTCGGTGGCGAAACCGCTGAGGGCGTCGGCGGCGGTGATCTCGCCCTGGGTCAGCAGGTTGGTGACCTCGGTGGAGGAGCTGTAGAACTGCAGCACGCCGGGCGCCCAGCCGGAGAGGGTGTCGAGCGCCGTGTCGATGTCGTAGGGGCCGTCGCCGTAGGTGGCCGCGACTCCGCTGATCATCAGCTGGCCTGCGGTGACCGAGATGTCGGGCAGCGCGACGCGGCCGGCGTTCGCGGTCTCGCCGTAGAGCTCCCAGTCGGCGGCCTTCTCGGCCGAGAAGGCGTCGGTGGAGTAGAGCGTGCCGTTGAGCTGGTAGCTGTAGGCCGGGCCGAGGTAGACGTCCTCCTTCGCGAAGTCGGCGATGTCGGCGATCGCGGGGACGGCGTCCGCGTCGACCTGCTCGAAGAGGTCGTCCTCCTGGCCGAGCGCGGCGTAGTAGTCGCTGATGAGCATCACGTCGACTCCGGGGTCGTCGCCGCCGGCGAGCTGCAGCTGCGACAGCCGGTCGGAGTTGGAGCCGGTCTCGACCTCGACCTCGATGCCGGTCGCTTCGGTGAAGGGGTCGATGACCGCTTCCTGGAACTGCTCGACCCCGAAGGGGAAGGTGCTGACGACGAGGGTGTCTGAGGCGCCCTCCGCGCTGCCGGAGTCGGAGCCGCCGGAGCAGCCGGCGAGGGCGAGTGCGCCGATGACGGCGCCGGCGGTGAGGCTGATGGCGCGCCGGGGAGTGATGCGGGACATGGCGGTTCCTTTCGAGGGGATCTGGGGAGGGGAGCTGCGGGGGAGCGGAGGCCTTGGAGGAGGGGCGGGGGCGGGAGGAGCCGCGCTCAGTCGCGGGCGATCGCGACGATCTGCGACGCCGCGGCCGAGACGATCACGGGGTCACCGGGCGCGACACGTGCGGCGGAGTCGGCGCGCACGTCCGACACGAGCCGCACCCGGTCGCCGGCGGGGTCCGTCGCCTCGACCGTGACGAGCACGTCGACCCCTCGGTAAGCGACATCGACGACGACCGCGGCTAGCGACAGGGCGGACGAGCCGGTGGCCTCTCCGCTCGTCACCGCGAGGTGCTCCGGCCGCACGGTCGCGAGCGACCCGTCGGCGAGGCCGAGGAAGTTCTCGTAGCCGAGGAAGTCGGCGACGAAGCGGTTGGCCGGAGCGCCGAAGACCGCGGCCGGAGCGCCCTGCTGCATGATGCGCCCGGCGCGCATGAGCACCATCTCTTCGCTCATCTCGAGCGCCTCGTCCTGGTCGTGGGTGACCAGCACGACGGTCAGGCCCGTCTCGGACTGGATACGGCGGATCTCGGAGCGCATCTGCACGCGGAGCCGCGCGTCGAGGTTCGACAGCGGTTCGTCGAGCAGGAGAAGCCGCGGGCGGATCGCGATGGCGCGGGCGAGGGCCACGCGCTGCTGCTGACCGCCCGAGAGCCGCCGCGGCCGGCTGGCCGCGAGATGCGCGAGCCCGACCATCTCGAGGCTCTCGGTCACCCGCTGCGCCCGCTCGGCGCGTCCGAGGCCGCGCAGCTTGAGGCCGTAGCCCACGTTGTCGGCGACGCTGAGGTGCGGGAACAGCGCGTACGACTGGAACACCATGCCCAGCCCGCGCTTCTCGGGGGCGAGCCGGGTGCTGTCGACGCCGTCGATCAGGATCCGGCCGGAGGTCGGCGTGGAGTAGCCCGCGAGCATCCTCAGTGACGTGGTCTTGCCGCATCCGCTGGGCCCGAGGAGGGTGGTCAGCTTCCCGGCCGGGATCGCCAGGTCGATGCCGTCGACCGCGGTGAAGTCACCGAAGACCTGACTGACGTCGACGAATTCCGCTGCTGCGCTCATCGGTTGATTCCTCCGAAGATCTGGGCGAAGCCGACGCTGCGCTCGGCGATGATCGCGATGACGACGGTCGCCGCGAGGATGAGGGTGGACGTGGCCGCGACCATCGGGTCGTAGCTCTGCTGGACGTAGTCGAGCATCGTCACGGGCAGGGTCCTGGCGTCGCGGCTCTGCAGGAGCAGCGACAGCGGGACGTTGTTGAACGAGGTCACGAACCCGAGCAGCGCGGCCGAGAAGACGCCGGGGCGCAGGATCGGGAGCGTCACGGTGAAGAAGGTGCGCAGAGGACCCGCTCCGAGTCCTCGCGCGGCCTCCTCGAGCGCGGGATCGCTGGTGGCGAGCGAGGCGCCGGTCACGCGGACCGCGTAGGGGAGCAGGAGCGCCGTGTGCCCGATCAGCAGCACGGCCGCGTTGTCGACGTCGAGCGTGACGACGAGCTGCTGGAACAGCGCCAGGCCGACCACGAGCTCGGGCACGATCAGCGGCGAGAGGAAGAGACCCTCGATCAGCGAGCGCCCGGGGATGCGGCCCCGGTAGATCGCCAGGGTGGCGGGGATGCCGATCAGCAGGGCGATCGCCGTCGAGAGCACCGCGAGCTGCGCGCTGGTCGCCAGCGACTCCAGGAACGGGTCGTACGAGAGCGCCTCGCCGAACCAGCGGAACGAGAAGCCCTCCGGCGGGAAGCGGAGCGTCGAGCCGGCAGTGAAGGCCGTGGCGACGACGAACAGGATCGGCACGATCATGATCACGTAGCCGGCGACCGCGAGGCTGGCGGCGACGGGGCGGCGGGTCCTCATGAGACGGCTCCCTTCCGGGCGACGAGGGACGAGAGTCCGGAGACCAGGAAGACCAGGACCGTCATGACGATCGCCGTGGCGGAGGCTCCGGCCCAGTCGATCGTGACGCTGGAGTAGGAGAACAGCTGGGTGCTCAGCATCCGCTGGCTCGACCCGCCGAGCAGGTAGGGCGTCGTGTACGCGGTGACGGAGCCGGCGAAGACCAGCGTCGCCGCGACGACCACTCCGGGCAGCGAGAGCGGGACGACCACGTCCCAGAAAGTGCGGGTGGGGCTCGCGCCCAGTCCGCGGGCAGCGTCGTCGAGGCCGGCGTCCACCTGCGAGACGGCGGAGTAGCAGGAGATGATCGCGAGCGGCAGGAAGAGCTGCGTCAGGCCCAGCACGATCGCGAGCTCCGTGTAGAGCAGCTGCGGCGCCTCGGACACGATGCCCAGGCCCACGAGCAGCTGGCCGATCGCGCCGTTCGAGCCGAGCACGACGAGCCAGCCGAAGGTGCGCACGACGTTGCTGAGCAGCAGCGGGAAGATCGCGAGGGCCAGCAGGACGCCGGACCAGCGGGATGAGGAGCGCGCCAGCAGGTAGGCGATCGGGAAGCCGAGGACGACGCAGATCAGCGTGACCACGAGCCCGATGCCGACCGTGCGGCCGATGATGCGCAGCTCGTAGGGGTCGGTGAGCATCTCGCCGACGCGGGCGATCACCTCCAGGGGACCCGTGCCGGGAGGTGCGAAGAGCATCACCAGCGAGGGGACGACGAAGAAGAGCAGCAGGAAGCCCAGCCCGGGCAGGAGCAGGAGGGGAGCGGTCCTCGACCTCACGAGTACCTCCGATCGGACGCGTCGGGCGGCGTCAGTGAGGCCGCGGAGTGGATGTAACCGGTTGCATCGACAGTAGACCGGTGAAGCTACCCACTTCGATTCGTGCATGTAAACACTGTGTTTCGGAGCCGGAGGCCGTCGACAGCACCGGATGTGAGCGGTTGCAGGGATACCCCTATGATCACGGGAGAGCGAAAGGGGAGCACGTGGCCACGCTCGCCGATGTCGCCGCTCTCGCCGGGGTGTCCAAGGCGACCGCGTCGCGCACCCTGTCGCGACCCGAGGTCGTCTCGCCCGAGACGGCAGCCCGCGTGCTCAGCGCCGCGGCGAAACTGGGATTCATCCCCAACACCGCGGCCCGCCAACTGGCCCGAGGCCGCACCGGCGTCGTCGCGCTGGTCGTGCCCACTCTCGACAACGCTTTCTTCACCCCGATCATCGGGGGCGCCCAGCGGCGCGCCGACGAGGACGGCCTGCAGCTCACCGTGGCCGTGCACCCCCTCGAGGCGGTGCGCGAGCTCGAGGCGTTCGACCGCCTCTCGCGCCAGGTCGACGGCTTCATCGTGGTCGCGCCGCGCGGCAGCGACGAGCTGCTGCTCGCCGCGGGATCGCACAAGCCGACCGTGCTGGTCGACCGCGAGGTCGACGGGATAGCCTCCGTCGTCGCCGACACCGCCTCGGCGTTCGGCGCGCTCGTCGAGCGCTTCGCGGCCGACGGTCACGAGCGCGTGCTCTACATCGGCGGCCCCGACGGGTCGTGGCAGGACCGGCAGCGCACGGCCGCGGTCCGCGAGGCGGCGCGGCGCGGGGGAGCGGAGCTGACCGTGCTGGGCCCGTTCCCGGCCACGTTCGCAGCGGGAGTGGGCACTGCGGCGGCGGTGCGCGACTCCGGAGCGACAGCCGTCGTGCCCTACGCGACCGCCCTCGGCCTCGGAGTGCAGTACGCGCTGCTGTCGTCGGGCGGGGTGCCGCAGGGGCTCGTCGTCAGCTCGGAGCGCTCGATCGTCGACGCCCTCGGCCTGGTCGGGGTGCCCGCGGTCGATGTCGACGGCGAGCAGCTCGGGCGGGAGGCAGCCGATCTCCTGATCGACCGGCTATCGCGTCGTGGCGCAGCGCCCGAGCGGAGGCGACTGGCGGTCCCCGTGCAGTGGCCCGTCGGCGGCTGACCCGCCTTCCGAAGATCGAGCGCGGCCCCGACGGGGACTGCTCCTTCGATTCAGAGCGAAGTCCGGCTCATTTCACGTTGACCCGAGCTGACATAATGCGCATTATCGGATGTCACGAGTCGGTGCTTCTTGCACCGACGGCGAGCATCGCGCGACACCGCAGCAGTCACCCTTCCGGGTGCGTGATCGGTGTGGTCTAAAATCGCACACATGGCCGACGACACGACAGAGATCGGACGGCGGATCGCGCAGGCACGGGAGCGAGCACGGCTCACGCAGAGCGACCTGGCTGCTCGCGCTGCGATGGAGCGGAGCGCGATCGCGAAGATCGAGGGTGGTCGACGCGGAGTCGGCGCGATGGAATTGATGCGCATCGCGGAAGCGCTCGGTCAGCGTCTCGAGTGGCTGCTCTCCGACCCGCCGTCGGCTGTCATGGAGCATCGCACCCGCCTCGATCCGAGCCTGGATCTCGCCGGCATCGATTCCGTTCTGGAAACGCTGGCGCGTCATGTGAGCTTCGTCGCCGGAATCGTCCCGGCGCTGGTGGAGAAGAACGTCGACCCGGCCGAGATGCCGACCAACGCCGCCGAGGCGGAGTCGCTCGCGGTGCACGCTCGGGTCTCGTGCGGCCTCCCCGACGGTTCTGCTGTCCGGAACATCGGTGACGTCGTCGGGCGCGCGGGCGTCATGGCCTTCAGCACCGCTCTCGGTTCAGAGACGGCCGATGCCGCCTCGACGACCCTCGCTCGCGGAGCAGTCGCTCTCGTGAATTCGAGCAGCGCAGTCGGACGTCGGCGTCTCGCCCTTGCTCACGAGCTGGGCCACGTCCTCGTCCGTGACGGCTACTCGGTGGACTGGCGGGTCGCCGATCACAGTGACTCCGACCACACGGAGGTCCTTCTCGACAGATTCGCGCGCGCGTTCCTCGCTCCGCCCGCAGCGTTCGCGGAGTTCTGGCGGGAGACGCGACGAGTGCACGGCGTGCGCACCAGTGCAGTGCTGATCGGAAATCGTTTCCAGATCGACATGGCGACGATCGCACGCCGATTGAACGAGCTGGAGCTCGCGTCCGCTGCGGAGACGGCCGAGGTGCGCGGCACTCGCACCAACAAGGCGGACATCGTCGAACACGGTCTCCTCGCCCCTCTCGACCTGGACGGGACCACCGTTCCATCCGACTACGCCCAAGCGGTGCTCGCGCTGTACAGAGCTGAAGAGCTCTCCGCCGAACGCGCTCTGGGACTGCTCCTGGGCACGTTCGAGCGTGACGATCTTCCACTTCTCCCCGAGCGGCACGAGAACGAGATCTGGTCACTGCTGCGATGAGCAGTCGCTCTGATCGGACGTTCGTCTTCGACGAGGGTCCACTCAGCCACTTCACCGAGGCGGGCTGGCTCGGCCTGCTCGAACTGTACGTCGGTGAAGGAAGAGCCTGGTTGCCTGACACGGTTCACGCAGAACTGAGCCGCGGAGTCGATTCGCACCCTCATCTGCGTCAAGTTCTCGGTGCATCCTGGCTGACGCTCAAGACGGTCGGTGATTCCGAGATCATGACATTCGCCTTCTATCACGGACGCCTGGTCGATCTGCCTCCCGCCAATGTCGGCGAGTGCGGGGTGCTCGCACTCGCGGAAGTCCATTCGGCGGTCGCGGTCATCGATGACGGCACGGCGCGGAGACTCGCCGGAGTCCGCGGCGTCGCGGTGAAGACCAGCATCGCCGTCCTCTGCGATCTCATCAACGAGGGGCATCTGACCCTCAGCACCGCGGAACACGTCGCCGACAGACTGTTGCGCACCGAGTACCGATTGCCCTTCCGAGAAGGCGATTTCCGACGGTTCGTCACGGAGAGAGGTCTCGTCGATCCGTATGGATAGCGACGGTGATGGGACGGCCCCTCCCCTGCTCCACACGTCGGCTGTCGAACCGAGCAGGACATCGGAGCCGACGCGCGAAGTCGCGTGACCGCCCCCTGAGATCAGGGCGCGCCCACCGGCGGCTCCGGCAGCACGCTCAGGCCTCGGCTGCTGTTCGCCTCCGCCATCAGGGCGCGCAGCCAGAGCGGGTTCGGGGCGACCTCGGCGGTGCCGCGGAGGGTGAAGGCCAGGGCGGTCGACGGGTGCATCCACAGCGTGCGGCGGCCGTGGCCGAGTGCCGCGCCGATCGGGAGCTGGAAGCAGAAGCCCTCGCCGCGACGGAGCTTCGCGAGGATCACCGCCTGGAGGTGGACGAGCGCGCGATCGTCGAACTGGAAGGGGACGGGCGGGGATCCGTAGAGCAGTGTGCCCACGAGCTGAAGAAGTCCTCACGGTCGGGGTGAGGCCTCGACCGGATGATCGAGCCTGCTCAGCAGGCTACGAACGACCACCGACATCGGCGGTCCGCGAGGGTCCTGGCCGGCTGAGCGGTCGGCTCTCCTCGCGCTGGAGCGGGGCCCGGGGTAGCGTGCCCCATGCCCACTCCGCCCCGTGTCCTCCGCCGCCTCGGCAGCGTCTCGCTCTCCGTCGCGAACCGCGCCGAGACCGGGCTGCGCGATCGCCTCTCCGCTCGGGCCCGGAAGCAGGGCTGGTCCCCCGCGCTGCTCCCCTTCTCCGGCTACGCGAGCGCGGGAACGGCGCGGATCCTGGCGCGGGTCGTCCTCGCCCCGGCCGCGGTGGAGCCGTCCGCGCGGCGGGGGCTGCGCGCCTGGCATCGCCTGCTCACTCTCGAGAGCCCCGGGGTGCCGGTTCGGATCGAGTTCGCGGGCGCGAGCGCCACGGGGACGAGCGACGGCGCGGGGATCGTCGACGCGCGCTTCGCGGTGCCCGACGGGCTCGAGCCCGGGCCGGCGGAGGCCCTGCTGCACGTCGCCGATCGTGCTCCCGTCCCGGTGACGGTGCACGTCGTCACCTCGGAGCCGGCCCGCGGGGTGGTCTGCGACGTGGACGACACGGTGTGGGTGACCGGGATCTCGCATCCGGCGCGCGCGGCCTGGCGGACCTTCTCGACGACGAGCGCCACCCGGCGGTCGGTGCCGGGGATGGCCGAGCTGCTGCAGGAGGCGATCGCCGGGCAGGACGGGACCGCCGTCGTCTACGTGAGCAACGGGCCGTGGAATCTGGCGGGCGTCGTCTCGCGGTTCCTCGCCCGGCGCGGCTTCCCCGCCGGACCGGTCCTGATGACCGACTGGGGCACGAGCCCGCGGCGGTGGTTCCGCGACGGCGAGGAGCACAAGCGGGACTGCCTCGCCCGCCTGCGCGAGGACCTCCCCCACCTCTCCTGGGTCCTCGTCGGCGACGACGGCGAGCACGACCCGCAGCTCTACAGCGACTTCGCCCGCCGCCACCCGGACGCCGTCACCGCGATCGCCCTGCGAAGGGTCGCACCGGCCCGCCCTGGAGCGGCGCCCGACGTCGACGACGTCGCCGGCGTCCCCGTCGTGCGCGGCGTCGACGGCGACGCCCTCCGTCCCCTCCTGCAGGAGGCGCTCGGCCGCACCCGTCGCTGACGCTCCTCCGGGCTCCCGGCTCTCTCCGGCGCCGGAGACGCAGCGAGTCCTCGGCCGCCCCCGGAAGGGGCCGGTCGGCGGGGCTCCGCGCAAACGGCGTCCCGCCGTCCCGCCCGTAGAATCGCGGCCGTGCACTCCCCCGTCCTGACGACCGTCTTCCAGCCGATCGTCGACCTCACCACCCGTCGGCCGGCGGCGTACGAGGCGCTGACGCGGGTCCAGGGGGCCGGCGGGGACGCCTTCCCCTTCGAGCTCCTCGAGGCGGCGCAGTCCGCCGGCCGGATCGCCGAGTTCGACGGCGCCTGCTGGCGGAGCGCCTTCGGCTCCGCGACCGCAGCGGGTCTCACGACTCCGCACGCGCTCTTCGTGAACGTGGAGGCGGAGTCGCTGCGCGGGGGCCTCCTCGAGCAGGTCGCCTCCCCCGCGCCGATCGTCCTGGAGGTCACCGAGCGCGCCCTCCTGGCCTCGCCCGGCGGTCTGCTCGCGGTGATCGAGGAGGCGCGCCGGGCCGGACACGCGATCGCCATCGACGATCTCGGCACCGACCCGGCCTCCCTCGCCCTGCTGCCGCTGATCGATCCCGACGTGATCAAGATCGACATGCGCATCATCCAGGGGCACGCGGACACCGACGCCGCCCGGATCATGAGCACCGTGAACACGCTGACGGCGGCGCGCGACGTGGTCGTCGTGGCGGAGGGCATCGAGACCGAGGAGCATCTGCTCACCGCGCGGGCGATCGGCGCGACGCACGGGCAGGGCTGGCTCCTCGGCCGGCCGTCCCCGGTCGTCCCGGCGGCGCCCTCCGCCTCGCTCCTCCGGCACGTCGTCGAGCCCGCGGCGGACGAGGCGGGCGCGGGGACGCCCTTCGAGATCGTGGCCTCCGTGCTGCCCAGCCGCCGCTCCTCCCGCGACCTGCTCCTGCAGATGAGCCACTTCCTCGAGGCGCGTGCGCGAGCGAGCGGCGACTCCGCGATCCTCCTCTCGACCTTCCAGCAGGGGTCGAACCTCACGCCGCCCACCGCCGTCCGCTACGCGGCGCTGGCCGAGGAGTGCGCTCTGGTCTTCGCCTTCGCTGCGGGAGCGCCGGACTCCCTCTCCCCCGCCATCCGGGTGCAGGAGATCGACGAGGACGAGCCGCTCGCGGCGGAGTGGGACGTCGTCGTCCTGACCGCCGACTTCGCCGCGACCCTCGTCGCGCGGGAGATCGATCCGGCTCGGCACGCGGCCGGGCTCTACGACTTCGTGCTCACCCACGACCGCGGGCTCGCCGTCGACGTCGCGCGCCACCTGCTCCAGCGGACGACCCGGAGCGCCTGACGCGGGACGCCGCCGCCGACCGCGCCCGCTGACCGCGCCCGCTGACCACACGAACAGAGCAGCCCTACCAGGTCCGGGCGGCTTCCGGAGCGCCTTGTGGGCGCGCCGTCGTCCCGGCACTGTCGTGCCGAGACGGACTGTTCGTCACCGAGAGGGAGTCATGGACGACGAGACCCTGCTGGGCATCCTGCTGCGCGGGCGGCCCGCCACGCTCGAGGACTCGGTGCTCGCGACCCACCTCGAGCCCGCGCAGGTCGCGGCGGCCGTGCAGCGGCTCCGCGACCGGGGACTCATCGGCGGCGCGGGCGACCTGCTGGCCTATCCCCCGCCCGCGGACTGGGCGAACGAGGCCGTCTCGGTGCACACCCGCCGGGTCCGGGTCGCGGCCGAGGACGCCATGTCCGGCATCGAGAAGATCCTGGAGAACCTGCCCACCGTGCTCCGCGCCTGGTCGACGGGCGAGGCGGCGGCCGACCTGGTGCCCACGGTGCTGCGTCACGGGCCCTACGCCGCGGAGGACCTGCTGTGGGAGCTCGTCGGCACCCCGTCGGGCTCCCTCGTCGCGGTGTTCGCCAGCATCGACCGGCTGATGACGGCGCCGATCGACCGGGCCGTCCGCTTCGGTGACGCCCTGCAGGAGAGGGACGCGGTGCGCATCATCGTCCCCTCGTCCGCGGCCGCCGACCCCCGGGTGCTCGAGCGGATGGCCGTCTACGGACGGGTCGGGCTGGAGTACCGCTCGCTCGACCGGCCGCCGGGCTGGTTCTGGGTCGACGGCGACCACATCGCGCTCCCCTTCGTCTGGGGTGAGGCCACCCCGACGAGCGTGCTCGGAGTCCGCCACGCGGGCCTCGCGAACATCGTCCGCGCCTACTTCGACGAGCTCTGGCAGCGCGCGGACCCGCTGGGCAGCGACGAGCACTCCTGGCTGCCGCTCCTCCGCCTGATGCAGCAGGGCAACACCCTCGACAGCGCCTCCAACCGCCTCGGCATCAACCCCCGCACCGGCCGCCGCCGCATCTCCGCCGCGATGGAGCACTACGGCGTGGACACGCTCTTCGCCCTCGGCGCGGCATGGGGCGCGGGCCGGGCGGGCAACGCGACGCGATCCGAGGGGTGACGGACTCCCGCCCGCTCAGGTCTGCGGGCGTCCGTGCCGAGGAGATCCGCCCTGCTGCTGGTCCAGCCTGCTCCGAGGCGAGCTCACGAGCGCGAGCGCGCTGACTCCGCACCGCGGGACGCCTCCCTCAGCCGCATCGCGGCCTCGTCGTCGAGCCAGTTCGGCCCCGTGTTGCGGAGGAACACCGCGTAGACCACCAGGGAGACGGCGATCACGGCGGTCGCGTAGCCGATGAAGACCGGCACCTGGTCGGCGCCGAGCGCGCCGGCGTAGAGCAGCGGCGCGGTGCCGCCGAAGACCGAGTTGGCGAGCGCGTAGCCGAAGCCGAGGCCGAGGGCGCGGACGTGCGTGGGGAACAGCTGCGCCTTCACGACGGCGTTGATCGAGGTGTAGCCGGTGAGGATCACGAAGCCGCCGACCAGGATCGCGAAGGCGGCGAGCGGGGCGGTCTGCTGCGGCAGGGCGGTGAGGAGGAACCAGGTGTAGAGCACTCCCCCGATCCCGAAGAAGACGAGGAGTGTCTTCCGGCCGATGATGTCCGAGAGCCAGCCGCCGAGCGGCTGCAGCAGCATCAGCGTCGTCAGGGCGATGAGGTTGATGACGGTGCCCGTGACGACGTCGTCGCCGGCGAACGCGCTCTTGATGATGCTCGGACCGGTCACCGAGTAGGTGTAGAAGGCGACGGTGCCGCCCATCGTCACCGCGAAGCAGAGCAGCAGCGGCCGCCACTGGTGGACGAGGAGCTCGCGCATCGAGCCGCTCCGGCGGGACTCCCCTGCTCTGACGGCGTCGATCCGGGTCGTCGCCAGCGATTCGTCCATGCTGCGGCGGAGCCAGAACACGACGACCGCGGCGACGCCGCCGATGCCGAAGGCCACCCGCCAGCCCCAGGCCGAGATCGCCTCGTCGGGCAGGGTCAGCACCATGACGAGCAGCGTCAGCTGGGCGAGGACGTGGCCGCCCACGAGGGTGACGTAGTGGAACGACGAGAGGAAGCCGCGTCGGCCGGGGATCGCCGCCTCCGACATGTAGGTGGCGCTCGTCCCGTACTCCCCGCCGGTGGCGAAGCCCTGCAGCAGGCGCGCGAGCACCAGGAGGACCACCGCTCCCCCGCCGATCGACTCGGCCGTCGGCGCGAACGCGACGAGGAGGGAGCAGGCGGCCATCACCGAGACCGAGACGGTCAGCGCGAGGCGGCGCCCGTGCCGGTCGGCGAAGCGGCCGAAGAACCAGGAGCCGATAGGCCGCATGAGGAAGGTGACCGCGAAGATGGCCCAGATGTAGAGGGTCGAGTTCTTCTCGCCGGGAGCGAAGAACTGCGACTCGAAGTAGACGGCGAAGACGGAGTAGACGTAGACGTCGAACCACTCGACGAGATTGCCCGCTGACCCCTTCAACGTGTTCGACACGGAGCGTCGGAGGCTGGTGGGGGTCGTCGTCGTCGTCGACATGATGGTCCGATCATCAAGGGTTTCCGGGTGGGACGGGTCTCGGAGCGTCGAGGGAGCTGCGGCGTCTCCGCCGTCGGCGCCCCGCGTCGCGGCGAGCCCAGGGGCATCTCTACCGCATTCCCAGTGCCGGATCCGGAAACGTAACGGTCTCCTGAGCCGATCGGGTTCGAACCACGACGAGGTCGGCTGTGTCTCGCGCCAGACAGGCAGCGATACCGACCAGACCAGTATGGTCCCTCGGTGGGGGTAGGCACATGAGGATCCGTACTGAGAACTCGCTGCGATCATCAGCGACGAGGGCTGTCGCCGTCGTCTCGATCGTCACCATCGCCGCTTCGCTCTCCGGGTGCACAGCGGGAGACGCCGCGCCGCCGAAGCCCACTGTCGCTCCGCTCCCGGCTGCTGAGGTGGAGCGCGCACTGGCCGAGAAGCAGGATCAAGACTGGGCTGAGCTGGCAGTCAAGTATCCGGACGCGGTCCGACCCGAGGTCGACGTGATCCGCACCGTGAACCCCGTGGAGTCGACGTCGGCGATCGCGGACTGCATGGTCTCAGTCGGCTTTCCGGAGACCAAGGCTGGTCCGGACGGCGGCCTCGACTACGGCTCCTTCCCCACGGAGCAGACGCAGACTCACGACATCGCCCTGTTCGCGTGCAGAGCGCAGTACCCGATGGATCCGAGATTCGACACGCCACCGACCGAAGCGCAGTACGAGTACCTCTACCACTACTACGCACACGACCTCATCGAGTGCTTGAAGAGTCACGACATCGACGTGCCGGAGGCGCCCACCTATGAGACCTTCCGCGACACCATCAACTCGCGAGACGCATGGAGTCCCTACCTCAGCTACGAGCCGACCGGGGACACGCAGTGGCTCGCCGTGAACACGGACTGCCCGCAGATGCCTCCGGGCTACTTCGGCGAGTGACGAGCGCCTCGCTTCTCCATACGCCCGACCACCGCGACCGCCGATGACAGCCGTCCTCCGACCGATCACCGTGTGAAAGGACTGTGCTGGTGAAAGGACTGTGCTGGTGAAGGACGATCGATCGCCTCGGAGACGTCTTCTCTCTCCCGTCGCCGCTCTCGCCTTCTGCCTGGTGGTGATGGCCGGTGTCGCGGGCCTCTGGGCGGGTGCGGTGATCCTCGCGCCCGCAGAGAAGGCCGTACCGGGGACCGACTACACGACCGCTGTCGCTCGAGCCGGTGCTGTCAGCGCGTCGGTGAATCTGGTGGCGACCGCCCACTGGACTCAGTCCCCCGCGGGGACCAATTCGGCCAAGGGCACGGTGACGACGGTCGATCATGTGCCCGGCGACGTCGCCGATCAGGGCGAGGAGCTCTACACCGTGGACCTTCGGCCCGTGGTTCTCGCGCGCGGCGTGATCCCCGCGTTCCGGGACATCGACGGGACGAGCGAGGGCAAGGACGTGGGCCAGCTCCAGGAGCTGCTGGGCGACCTCGGGTTCTACCGCGGCGCTGCGGACGGTGCACCGGGACCGCGCACCGCGGCCGCGATCAAGGAGTGGCAGAAGGCCGCAGGATTCCCGGTGGACGGCGTCGTCCGACGGGGCGACCTGGTCTTCGTACCCGAGGTGCCGACCCGGCTGGTCGTCGACGAGACCCTCATCGCCCGAGGAGCAGTGGTCTCGGGCGGCGAGGTCGTCGCGAGGACGCTGCCGAGGACGCCGACGTTCTCCGTCACGGCGACAGCGGCGCAGGCCGCCCAGATCGGCGTGGGAGTCGCGGCGGAGATCACCGGACCGGACGGACCCTGGCGGGCGGTCACGGCGGTCCAGGAGGTGAAGCCCGAGGTCGGGGTGTCGATAGCGCTCGCCGGCGTGGACGGCGAGGTCATCTGCGGCGAGGAGTGCGCGGATCTGGACGTGACGCAGGACACCCTCCTCCCCGTCCTCATCACGACGACACCCGAGACGTCCGGTCTGACCGTCCCGACCGCGAGCATCCGGACCGATGTGAACGGGGACCTCGAAGTGACCGATTCGGCCGGCGAGAGACATCCGGTGGAGGTCGTCGCTGCCGCGAAGGGCGTCTCGGTGGTGACCGGTCTCGTGGAAGGCGTGGAAGTGCGCATCTACGGCGATGACGCTGCACCCCGATGATCACTGCTGAGAGCATCGACTTCCGCTATCGACGAGGTCCCCGGATACTCACGGACTTCAGTGCTGCCGTGACGCACTCCGAGATGGTCGCGATCACCGGCCCGTCCGGGAGGGGCAAGTCGACCCTGCTCTACATCCTGGGCCTGATGGCGACGCCGGGAGCGGGACGAGTCCGGATCGACGGCGTCGATGTGAGTGGCATGAGCGATCGATCGAGGTCGGAGTACCGAGCCGAGAACATCGGGTTCGTCTTCCAGGACGCCGCTCTGGATCCCACGAGGACAGTCCTCGACAACATCGTCGAGACGGCTCTCTATCGCGGGTGCAGGGACTCGGCAGTGGAGCTCACAGCGCACGGGCTGATGGAGCGCTTCGGGGTCGCCCTGCGCGCCTCGGCGAGACCCCATCAGGTCTCCGGCGGCCAGGCGCAGCGGATCGCACTGTGCCGGGCGCTCATCAACGATCCGACGATCATCCTCGCGGACGAGCCGACGGGGAATCTCGATCCGGACTCCGCGGCGGTGGTCGTCGACGCACTGCGAGAGCGCGCCCGATCGGGATCCTCGGTGATCGTGGTCACTCACGACGAGACGGTCGTCGCCTCCTGCGATCGGAGGATCCGCCTGTGAAGCGGAGATTCGTCCTGCCCGTGCTCCGGGAAGCCCTCGCCTCCTCGCTCGCGCAACCGGTGACCTCCCTCCTCACCCTGGTGATGGTGGTGGCGATGTGCGCCGGGATCGTTCTGACGACCGGGCGGACGGTGGGAGCGGAGCAGAGCGTTCTCGCGACGGTGGACTCGGCGGGAACCCGTTCCCTCCTGGTCCGAGCAGAGGCGCAGGCGGGCCTGTCGTCGGACGCACTCGAGAGGATCTCCCGACTCTCCGGAGTGCAGTGGGCGGCCGCGTTCTCGGACGCCAGTGACGTCGGGAACTCCCGGATCGCGGAGGGGAGGAAGGTCGCTCTTCGATCGGTGTGGTCCTCCGACTTCGCAGAGCTCGGCATCGATGCGGCGCGCTTCCCCCGCGGGTCGGCGTGGGCGTCCGAGGACGCGCTCGCGGCTCTGGGCTTCGCCGAGGAGACCGGCTCGGTCTCGACGGGCAGTGGCGCCGGGGTCGACGTCGTCGGGACCTTCACCTCATCCGAGTACCTGTCCTTCCTCGGCCCGTCCGTTCTGGTCCCGATGCCTCCGTCCTCGACCGGGAGTGTGGGCTACGTGATCGTCATCGCCTCGGAGCCCGAGATGATCCGCCCGCTGACCCGATCGATCGGCTCCCTTCTGGCTCCGACGGACCCGCAGGGCGTCACCGTGACCACCAGCGCTCGGTACGCGGACCTGCGGGCCGTTCTCGAGGGCACTCTCGGGGGTTTCGGCCGCGATCTCGTCGGTCTCATCGCCGGCGCGGGCGCGGTCCTGGTCGGTGCGACGCAGTACGGTCTCGTCCTGATGCGACGGAAGGACTTCGGACGCCGGAGGGCTCTCGGCGCCACGAGAGGCCTCATCGTCCTGCTCGTCGTCTGTCAGGTCCTCCTCGTCGCGACGGTCGGCGCTCTGCTGGGGACGGCGGGTGCCGCCGTGCTCCTGGTGGCCGGCGGCGACCCGCTCCCCGGCGTCGACTTCCTGGTCGCCACGGGCGCTCTGTCGATCGTGGTCTCCGTCCTCGCCGCTCTGCTCCCCGCTCAGCGGGCGGCGAGCAGAGATCCCCTGCACGAGCTGAGAGTGCCGTGATCGCGGACGAGGACCGGGCCGAACTGCAGGCCCTCGTCGACCACTTCGGTCACGGCAACCGGTCCGAGTTCCTTCGGGTGGCGATGAAGCGGATGGCGCACGACATGTGGGCCGAGAAGATGCGCGGGCTGCAGGACCGGGCTCGCGAGGAGCTCGCCGGCCGGGTGATCTCCCGTGAAGAGATCACCGCCCTCGTGAGGAAGCCCCCGGGCTCGAGTGCCTCCGCATGACATCGGCCCAGCGGTCGTCTTCGACAACCACTTCTCCGTCGACGCGCTCGTAGGCCCTGGTTCCGAGTTCCCGCGGATCGGCGAGGCGCCTCCTGGGACCGGTACACCCGGCCCGGCCTAGGGGCGCGCGGGCGGGGCCGCGCGGCTCGATTCGCGCTCGACGACGTGCACGGTGCTGACGAACTCGACGGGGGCTGCGCCGCCGGCGCGACCGGCGTCGATCCGGCTGACCAGCAGCTCGACGGCGGCCCGAGCCATCGCCGCGTGGTCGGGGTCGATCGTCGACAGCGACGGAACGGAGAAGCCGCTCTCCTCGAGGTCGTCGAAGCCGATCACCTTCACCCGGTCCGGGACGGCGACTTCCGCGTCCGCGAGCCCCCGCAGCGCGCCGAGGGCGAGGGTGTCTGTCACGCAGAAGAGGCCGTCGAAGTCGGCGCCCTGCGCCAACGCGCGGGAGACGGCGTCGCGCCCGGCCGCGAGGGTGAAGGCGGTGACCGGGAGGAAGAGCGCCGGGTCCGCCTCGGTCCCGGCTGCGGCCAGCGCGTCGGCGTAGCCCCGGTATCGCAGGCTGGCGGCGCTGGGCTCGCCGTCGGTGCGCTCGTCGAGGATCGCGATCCGCCGGCAGCCCTGCTCGAGCAGGTGCCGGGTGGCCAGCGCGCCGCCGTCGACGTTCGCCATGGCGACGTGGTCGACCGGGCCGTCGAAGATCCGCTCCCCTAGGATCACCACCGGGTAGTCGACCCGGAGCTTGTCGACGTCGGCGGCACCGAGGCCGACGGTGCTGAGGATCAGGCCGTCGTACATCCGGTTCCGCGAGGCACGGAGGGCGTCGATCTCGCTCTCGCGACGGGCTCCGGTCTGCTCGATGGCCACGGAGAGACCGTGCACGCGGGCCTCGGCGATGATGCGCGCGGCGAGCTGGCCCCAGTAGGGTCGGTCGATCTCGGCGACCGCCAGTCCGATGGTGTAGGTCCGCCCCGCGCGCAGGTTCCGGGCGGCCACGTTGATCCGGTAGTCGAGCTCGTCCATCGCCCGGACGACCTTCTCGCGCGTCGTCGCCTTGACGTGCGGGTGGTTGTTGATCACGTTCGAGACCGTCATCGGCGAGACTCCCGCCGCCGTCGCCACGTCTCGGATGGTCGCCATCGAGCACCTCCTGGTCGTCGCCGGTCGAGTGGCCGGCACCGGAAACGATATCGATACAAATCCACTCTTGACAGCATCGCGTCGTCGCTCGATGATCTGTGTATCGATACAAGTTCGGCGAGGGCGCCGGGGAAGCGAGTGTGGCCGATGACGACCGAGACGACGACGAGGACGGCCGGAAGCCCCGCCATCCCGGGCCACTACGCCGATCCGGCCCTGGTCTCGCTCGACGGCAGGTTCTACCTCTACCCCACGACCGACGGCACGGACGGCTGGTCCGCCACGGCGTTCGAGGCCTTCTCCTCCGAGGACCTGGTGACCTGGCGGGCCGAGGGCGAGATCTTCTCCGTCGCCCGCGGCACGGACTGGGCCGAGGGGCACGCCTGGGCGCCGGCGGTCGTCAGCCGGGACGGGCGCTATTACCTCTACTTCACAGCCGACGACAGCATCGGCGTGGCCGTCTCCGCGAGTCCGACCGGACCCTTCGTCGACTCCGGCCGGCCGCTCGTGGCCCGCGGCGCGTACGCCGGGGTCGCGATCGACCCATCGGTCTTCGTCGACGACGACGGCACCGCCTACCTGCTCTGGGGCAACTCCGTCGCGCACATGGTCGTGCTGAACGACGACATGGTGTCGTTCGACCCTGCGACGGAGACGGCCTGGACGCCGACCGGCTTCCGCGAGGCTCCCTCGCTGCACCGGGCCGGCGACGTCTACGTGCTGTCCTGGTCGGAGAACGACACCCGCGAGGCCGACTACCGCGTCCGCTACGCGACGTCGCCCTCGGTGCGCGGGCCGTGGACGGATCGCGGCGTGCTGCTGCAGAAGGACGCCGGCCGCGGAGTCCTCGCGACCGGGCACCACTCGGTCCTCCGCGTCAGCGCCGACGAGTGGGTGATCGCCTACCACCGCTTCGCGATCCCCGGCGGCAACGGCTACCGGCGCGAGATCGCCCTCGACACCTTCCGCCACTCCCCCGACGGCACGATCCCCGAGATCGTCCCGGGGTCGACCCGCGTCGCTGCGCTCGGCGTCTCCGTCTGAGAAACGCCCCTTCGAACCCCCTCTCCACCCCCGCCTCGATCCACCCCTGCGAGAAAGAGAAGCAATGCCGCTTTCATCCTCCGTCCGCTTCGCCGGCCGTCCCTCCCTCCGCGCTCTCCGTTCGGGCTCGCACCGTCCGGGCCCGCGTCGGCTGCTCGCAGGACTCGGCGTGGTCGCCGCGACCGCGCTCGCGCTGACCGGCTGCTCCGGCGCCGGCGCGGGAGATGCGAACTCCGTCAGCTTCCTCTCCTGGGACAACGCCGCGACGATGGAGCCGATCATCGCCGCCTTCGAGAAGGCGAACCCGGACATCGACGTGCAGATGTCCTACGCCCCGCCCGTCGCGGAGTACATCTCGAAGCTGCAGACCCAGCTCGGCTCGAACACCGGCACCGACGTCTTCATCATCACTGCCGAGAACAAGACGCAGCTGATGGACGGCGGCTTCGTCGCCGACCTCGCCGACCAGCCGTTCGCCGAGCAGCTCGCCGACGCGGCGAAGCAGACCTACTCCCGCGACGACGCCCTCTACGGCGCCGCGCCGGCCTCCTGGGGCGGCGGCGTCCTGTACAACGCGGCGCTGCTCGAGCAGGTCGGCTTCACCGCTCCCCCGGCGACCTGGGAGGAGTTCCTCGACCTCTGCCAGAAGCTGAAGGATGCAGGGATCACGCCGTTCTACGAGGCCGGCGACCAGCTGCCGATCAGCCTGGCAGCCCTCCTGGGCCTGCAGAACGAGAAGCTCGGCGGCACCATGGACGCCGACATCTGGTCCGGGAAGACGACCTTCGCCGACACCTGGACCGAGCCGCTGACGCAGTGGAGCGAGCTCTTCGAGTCCGGCGTCGAGCCGCGCACGGTCGTCGGCCTGACCGGGGACGCCGTGACCCAGGAGTTCGCGACCGGCAAGGTCGCGATGACCACCACCGGCTCCTGGGGTCTCGGGACGGTCCGCACGACCGCTCCGGATCTGGACATCGCCTTCATGCCGGTCCCCGGCGACTCCGCCTCGTACTGGGCCGGCGCCGTCTCGCCCGGCTACGCGATCAACGCGAAGTCGACCCACCAGGAGGCCGCCGCGAAGCTCGTCTCCTACCTCCTCTCGACGGAGGGCATCGAGCAGTACCAGAAGGCGACCGCCTCGATCACGACCACGAAGGACTTCACTCCCACCCTCGACCCCGCCCTGGACACGATGGCCCCCGCCGTCCGCGACGGGCAGTTCTACCTCCCCCAGGTCTCCTGGATCGACAACAACGCCGCGCTGGGCACCGAGGTGACGGCGCTCCTGCAGCAGCTGATCCAGGGTCAGCTCTCCCCCGAGGAGGTCGCGCAGGCGATGGACACGAAGCTCGCCTCCCTGCGCTGACCCTCCCTGCGCTGACCCTCCCTGCGCTGATCCTGCCGCGCTGACCCCGCGGCGGGGAGCCCGACCCGAGCGGGCTCCCCGCCGCCCCGCCGCCCCCCTCTGAAAGGACGTGCCGACGATGGCACTCACCACTCCGCTGCGCCGGAGCGGGACCGCCCCCACGGAACCGCTCGCCGCCCGCGCGATCGCCGACCTCCCGGGCGCCCGCGGTGCCCGCTTCCGGGAGAGCTTCGCCGGCGGCCTCTTCCTCGTGCCGATCGCGATCGTCTTCGTCGTGCTCTACGTCATCCCGATGGGGCAGTCGCTCTGGTTCAGCCTGACCGACTTCGACGGCTACTCCGAGCCGGGCTTCATCGGCCTCGACAACTACGCGTCGATCTTCCGCGACCCCTCGATGCTGCAGGCGCTGGTCTTCACCCTCAGCTACGCACTCGCGACGACGGTGCTCGTCACCGCCTTCGCGATCCCGCTCGCCCTCGTGCTCAACCGCCGCTTCCTCGGCCGGAACATCGTCCGCAGCGTCTTCTTCTTCCCGGCGGTGCCGTCCGTGGCGATCCTCGGTCTGGTCTGGGGCTTCATCCTCAGCCCGCTCGGCTCGGGAGTGCTCAACTCGGCCCTCGACGGGATCGCCGGCATCGCGCCGATCGGCTGGCTCTCGGACTCGACGCTCGCGCAGATCTCGGTCATCGCCGTGGCGATCTGGGCGCAGACCGGCTGGCACGCGATCCTCTACCTCGCCTACCTGCAGGCCATCCCGCAGGACTACTACGAGGTCGCCCGGATCGACGGCGCGACCGGCTGGCAGACCTTCCGCTCCATCACCCTGCCGATGCTCGTCCCGGCGATCTCGGTCAGTCAGCTGCTGCTGATGACGAACGGGCTGAAGGTCTACGACCTGCCCTTCACCCTCACCAGCGGCGGACCGGGCTTCTCGACCCGCACGCTCACCCAGTCGCTGATCGAGAGCGGCATCGCGCAGTCGCGTGTCGGCCAGGCGTCCGCGCTGGCCGTCCTGTTCCTGATCGTCGTCGCCCTCGTCGTCGTCGTCCAACTGGCCGCCTCGCGCCGCCTCGAGCGGAGGTACTCATGAGCACCCGCAACCCCCTGCTGCAGCGCAGCCGCCTGCTGCTGACGGCGGTCATGCTGCCGATCGCGGCGCTGATGGCCGTGCCGTTCTACTACATCGTCGTCAACACCTTCAAGACGCAGACCGAGACCGCGAACGCACCGCTCGCCCTGCCGTCGACGCTGAATCTGGACAACTACGTCACCGTCTTCCAGACCACTCCCCTGCTGCAGAGCTTCGGCAACACGCTCTACGTGACCGTCCTCTCGATCGCGCTGATGCTGCTGATCGGCTCGCTCGCCGCCTTCGGGATGATCATCGCCCGCGGACGTGTGGCCGTCGTCTTCGGCGTGATCCTCGTCATCGCCTTCCTCGTCCCGGGGCAGGCGACGTTGATCCCCCTGTACCGGATGCTGACGACCTTCCGGCTCGTCGACGACCTGAACGGGCTGATCGTGCTCTACAGCGCGGGCGCGATCTTCTGCTACTTCCTGATCCTCGGCTACATGAGGACGGTGCCCACCGAGATCATCGAGGCCGCCCGGATCGACGGCGCCGGCTCGTTCCGGATCTACTGGTCGCTGATCCTGCCGCTGATCCGCCCGATCCTGGTCACCGTCGGCGTCTTCCAGACGATGTGGGTGTGGAACGACTTCATCACGCCGAACGTCTTCCTCTCCAGCCCCGCGAAGCAGACGCTGGTGCTGCAGGTGTACTCGGCGGTCGGGCAGTTCACCACCAACTGGCCGGTGTTCATGACCCTCAGCGTGATCGTCCTGCTGCCGATGCTGGTGTTCTTCATCGCGATGCAGCGGCACATTGTCTCCGGACTCGTGCAGGGCAGTGTGAAGGGATGACCCGCTACCTCTTCTCCTACTTCACCTCGCAGAACGACCCGGACGGCGAGCAGGTGCGCTTCGCGCGGAGCGTCGCCGACGACCCGCTGCACTGGGAGGCGCTGCGCGGCGGCGAGCCCGTGCTGCGCTGGACCGGCGGACGCGGTGGGGTGCGCGATCCGTTCCTCCTGCGCGCCGCCGGCCTGCCCGGCGAGACGGCGGCCTTCTACCTCCTCGGCACGGACATGCGGGCGCACGGGCAGGACACCCGGGAGTTCTGGGACGCGGAGCAGCGGCACGGCAGCCGCGGCATCGTCGTCTGGGAGTCCGCGGACCTGGTGACCTGGGGCGAGCCGCGCCTGGAGCTCGTCGCTCCGTCCGCGGCCGGCAACGCCTGGGCGCCCGAGGCCGTCTTCGACGCCGAGCGCGGCGAGTACATCGTGTTCTGGGCCTCCCAGCTGCACGGCGACGGCGCCGAGCGCGGCGACTCCTACAACCGGATGCTCGCCGCGACCACCCGCGACTTCCGGCAGTGGTCCGAGCCCGTGGTCTGGAGCGACCCCGGCCACTCGGTGATCGACGCCACCGTCGTGCGCGAGGGCGAGTGGTGGTACCGGTTCGTCAAGGACGAGCGCAGCCCCGCCTCGGACACGCCCGCGTCGAAGTTCATCACGGTGGAGCGCTCGCGGGATCTGCGCGCCACCGAGTGGGAGCTCGTGCAGGACCGCGTCGGCGCCGGGACCGCCGACCGGCCGGGCGTCGCGCACGGCGAGGGCCCGATCGTCGTGCCCGCGGCTGATGGCGGACCGGTCGTCCTGCTCATCGACGAATTCGGCCTGCGCCGCTACCTGCCGTTCGTCGGTGCCGCGCTCGACACGGACGCGTGGACGCTCGCCGAGGACTTCGCGCTGCCGCCCGGTGCCAGCCACGGCTCCGTGCTCGCGATCACGGACGAGGAGTGGGGGCGGCTCAGCCGATGAGTCCTGCGCTTCGGAGCGCGGCCGAGCTCTCCGGAGCGCCCTGCGGCTGCGGTCCCCGGGAGGCGGGGCGCTTCGCACTACGCCGGGAAGGCCCCCGCTGCCCGGCTGCGCGTCCGCAGCCGGTACAGGCTGGTGGTGGCGGCGATGAAGAGGTCGGTGCCGTCCGGTCCGCCGAAGCAGACGTTCGCCACCACCTCCGGCACGGGCACGAAGAGCAGCTCGGCGCCGTCCGGGGCGAAGACGTGCACGCCGTCTCCGGCGGAGGACCACACCCGGCCGCGCTCGTCGACGGCGATCCCGTCGGGCAGGCCGTGCTCGATCACCGCGAAGAGGCGGCCGTCGCGGGCGTCGGCGCCGCGGTCCACGACGTCGTAGGCGCGGATCCAGTGGCCGGGACCGTCCTCGAGGCTCATCGCGGTGTCGGTCACGTAGACCGTCGCGCCGTCGGGTGAGAAGGCGATGCCGTTCGGCTGCACGATGTCGGTGACGACCGGCGCGAGGCCGTCCTCGGCGCTCCAGCGGAAGACCCAGCGCGCCCTGTACTCGCGCTCGCCCGGGTGCCCCTCGGCCGGCTGCCGGATGCCGTAGTCGGGATCGGTGAACCAGTAGGAGCCGTCGGGCGCGATCGCGACGTCGTTGGGCGAGTTCAGCCGGCCGCCGTCCCAGCTCGAGACGAGCTCCTCGACCGTGCCGTCCGGCCGCTCGCGCTCCAGTCGGCGCAGCCCGTGCGAGCACTGCACGACGCTCCCGTCGCTATCGAGGAGCCGCCCATTGGTGAACTCGACACCCTCGCGGTGCACCGAGGTCTCCCCGGTCGCACTGTCCCACTGCAGGATGCGGTCGTTCGGGATGTCGCTCCAGCGCAGGCCCCCCTCGGCCGGGATCCACAGCGGCCCCTCGCTCCAGACAGCACCCGTCCACAGCCGCTCGAGTCCGCCGTCGCCCCGGAGGAGCGCCTCGTCGTCCGTGCGTCCCTCGTCCGTCCGTCCCTGGTTCGCTGTCTCGTCGTTCATCGGCTCCCGCCCTCGCTCTCGATCGTGTTCCCATGAGGGGCGGCCGCGATCGAGCCCTCCGGATGCGCGGCCTCGACGGTCAGCCCGCGGAGCACCGCGGCGATCGTCACGCGCTGGGTGAGCGCCGCGTCGGCGTCCACGGGCCACTGGCTCACGGTGCCGACGTGCGCCGCGACGACGGCCTTCGCCAGGACGGACGGCTCGACGATCGGGACGCGGCCGTGCACGGCGGCGAGGGCGACGAACCGCTCCCCCAGCTCGCGGGGGACGCGGCCGTCGTCGATCAGCATCAGCGCGGCGAAGGCGGGGTCGGCGGCGGCCCGCGCCAGCAGCACCGACCGCAGGGAGAACCACTCGCGGCTGGTGGGCAGCGCGTCGAGGAGGGCGCGCACGGCGTCGTCGAGCGTCTCCTCACGGCCGTCCTCCTGCACCTGGGCTTCGAGGGCGAGGTGAAGCCGCCCCCACACTCGCGCCGCCTGCTCCTCGTGCAGGGCGAGGTAGAGCTGGTCGACGCCGGCGAAGTTGGAGTAGAAGGCGCCGCGGGTGAAGCCGGCCTGCGCGCAGATGTCCTCGACGCGCTGGCCGATGGTGCCGCTGCTCTCGAAGAGGGTGGCGGCCGCCGCGAGGAGGCGTCGTCGCGTCTCGCTTCGGCGCCGGACCGGGGTGGGCTCGCCGTTGTTCACAGCGTCAGCCTAGGCGCGACCTTGCTCGGCGCGCACTTCTTCAGTACGTTCTGTATTCGATGCGAAACGTATTGAAAGTAGAGACAGGACCGACTGACGAAGCGTCGGGAAGGGTCCGACGCAGGACGCCGTGGCTGCCCTTGGCGGCCGTCGGCCTCGTCGGTGCGGTGCTCGCCTGGCTGAACCAGGTGCCGTGGTGGGGCTGGCTCGTCGTCGCTGCGGCTCTGGCACTTGTGGCGTTCGCCGCGAGGACCTCGCGTCCCCGGCGCTGGTTCGTTCGAGGAGCGGCCTGGATCGCGGCCGCGGCGGTCGTCGGAGCAGCGGCGCTCGCGGCGGGGCCGCCCGCGGCGACCCGGACCCTCGACGGTCCGCGCACCCAACCGGTGGCCACCCGGCAGGGCGATGTCGTCGGAGTCCGGAACTCCTCGGCCGGCGTCGACGCGTTCGCGGGCATCCCCTACGCCGCTCCGCCGGTCGGGGCGCTGCGCTGGGCGGCGCCGAGCCCGGCCCCGCAGCGGTCGACCGTCCTCGTCGCCGACGACTTCGGACCCTCGGCCGTCCAGCCCGAGCCGTCGTTCGTCTCCCGGGCCGCCACCCGCGCGCTCGACCTGCCGCTGGAGGAGACGCTGCTCGGCGGCTACGACACGGACGAGGACAGCCTGCACCTGAACATCTGGCGGCCGTCCGCCGCGGCCGCCGAGCCCCGCCCTGTGCTCGTCTACCTGCACGGCGGCGGATTCGTGGCCGGCTCCGGCGCTCTGCCCGCCTACGACGGCACCGCGCTCGCGTCGCGCGGCGGCACCGTGGTCGTCACACTCAACTACCGGCTCGGGGTCTTCGGCTTCCTCGCCGAGGACGCCCTCGGCGGCAGCACCCCGGGCAACCAGGGCCTGCTCGACCAGATCGCCGCGCTGCACTGGCTGCAGGACAACATCGCCGCGTTCGGCGGAGACCCGGACCGGGTGACCGTCGCCGGTCAGTCGGCCGGCTCGGGCAGCGCCTGCCTCCTCGGCGCCTCGCCGCTGGCGGCCGGACTCCTGCACGGGATCATCGGCGAGAGCGGCGGCTGCCTGGGAACGGCGGGCGATCGCGACCAGGGCGACCTCTACGACACCGCCGCCGTGGCGCGCGAGGCGGCGGTCGGCCTGAGCGAGGCCCTCGGCGGGGCGAGCCTCGCGGAGATGCGGGCGATGCCGGCCGCGCGCATCGCCGAGGCCGCGAAGAGCCTCTCGACGCACTGGTGGCCGACCGTCGACGGCGTGGTCCTCGTGGACACCCCGAGCGCCGTCTACGCGGCCGGGCGGCAGAACGACGTCCCCCTCCTCCTCGGCAGCAACTCCGACGAGACGTCACTCGACCTGATCAGCGGCGTCGACCCAGACCCGGAGACCTGGGCCCGGGAGGCGCGGGAGGACTACGGCCAGGATGCGGACCGCTTCCTCGAGCTGTACCCGGGACGCGACGCGGACCAGGTCACGGAGTCGCGCCTGCGGGCCGGCACCGACGAGTCGATGACCGCGCCGATGCGGCGGTGGGCGCTCGCGGCCGCCGCCTCGGGGTCGGCGCCCGTCCACGTCTACTCCTTCACCCGCACCCCGCCCGGCCGCGGCCTGGAGCGCTTCGGCGCGTACCACGGCGCGGAGGTCATGTACGCGTTCGGCAACCTCGGCGCGGACGGCGACGCCGACTACACGGCCGTCGACCGCCGGCTCGAGAGCGAGATGAGCGGGCGCTGGCTCGCCTTCGTCGCCGGCGACGAGCCGGACACCCCCGGCGGGGAGCGCTGGCCCACGTTCCAGGAGTCTCCCGACAGCGTCCTGGAGTTCGGCGACGTCGTCCGCGTCACCGGCCGCCCCACCCCGGATGCGGTCGACTTCTGGCTGAGCCGAACGAGCTGACCCGGAGCCGTCAGGCCGTCTTCGTGGTCGGCCGGACGTCCGGGTCCTTGCCGAAGCGGCGGACGAAGGTCTGGCGCAGCTCCTCGAGCTGCTCGCGCTCGCGGTCGCTGATCGGATCCGCCTGTCCCGCAGCGATCCGACGCTGCAGACTGTTCGCTCTCCTGATCACCTGAACCATGGGAACCACCTCCGTCTTCCATTTTCCGTCGCCTCGGGCAGCGTGTCCATGCTCCGCGGAGGCGCCGATCACGACGCGCTCGCGACCGCGTCGTCCGCGCTGGCGGAGGACCGCGTTCTCCGGTCGTGGGGTGACGGGTCTCGCTCGTTCGGGGGGTAGGGACGGCGCGAGATGACGGCCGGGACCCGTTGTCGCGGGTCATCGCGAGTGCCAGGGTCGGCACAGGGCGAGTCGTGCAGGCGCCCGGTCGCTCCGTCCGTAGAGGAACCCGCTGATGCGTTTCACTATCCGCCGATCCACTATCCGCCGATCCGCTGTCCGCCGATCCGCTGTCCCCCGCAGTCTCGCCGTCGCCGTGCTGGCCGTCGCGCTCATCGTCTCGGGCGCACCCGCCCAGGCGGCGCCCGCTCCGGCGCAGGCGGCGGCAGCAGCAGCTCCCGTGGTCGGCCCGATCACCGGGGTCGCCTCGAAGCGCTGCCTCGACGTGCCGAACGGGTCGACCGCGAACCGGACGATCGTCGTCCTCTACGACTGCAACAGCGGCGCCAATCAGAAGTGGACGATCGCCACGACCGGCGAGATCACCGTCTACGGCGGCGCGAAGTGCCTGGAGGTGCGCAACCGCTCGACGACGGCCGGGGCCGACGTGCAGATCTCGGACTGCGTCGGCGGGGACGGACAGCGCTGGCGGGTCGAGAGCGACGGCACGATCCGCGCTGTCGCCTCGGGCCTCTGCCTGAGCGTGAAGGACCGCAAGACGGCGAACCGCTCGTCCGTGCAGATCGCCGCCTGCGCCGGCGGCGACTGGCAGAAGTGGCGGACAAGCGCGGTCGTCGCGGACACCACGGCCCCGTCCGCGCCGGGAAGCCCTCGGGTGACGAACCTCGCCTGCCGCACGGCGACCTTCTCCTGGAACGCGTCCACGGACGCCGTCGGAGTGGCGGGCTACGACGTCTATCACGACGGCCAGTTCATAAAGTCCGTCGCGGGAAACGTCCTGTCCACCGGCCTCGACGTGGTGCCGGGCGCGCAGTGGGGCCTCTACGTGAACGCCCGGGACGCCGCCGGCAACGTCTCGCAGGCCAGCGCCACCGTCGCGGTCACGGTCCCGCAGTGCAGCACCGACACGCAGGCGCCGACGAGCCCGACCGGGCTCACCGCGCGGGCGTCCGGCACGGCCGTCACCCTCACCTGGACGGCGAGCACCGACGACGTCGGGGTCCGCAGCTACACCGTCTTCCGCGGCTCCGCGCAGGTCGGCACGGTCGCCGGCACCGGCACGACGGCGCCGGTCACCACGTTCACCGAGAGCGGCCTCGCGGCGAACACCGCCTACTCCTACACGGTCGCGGCAGTCGACGCCCAGGGCAACACCTCCGCACGCAGCGCCGCCGCCGCGGTGACCACCGGCGGCGCCTGCAGCACCGCGTTCTGCACCGTCACCCAGACCGCCACCGACACCGACATCCCCTGGGGGCTGACCACCGTCCCCGACGGGACCGTGCTCTACTCCCGCCGCGACGCGCAGGACATCGTCCGCCTGAACCCCACGACGGGCGTGAAGACGAGCCTCGGGACGGTGCCGAACGTGCAGAGCACCGACGGCGAGGGCGGCCTGCTGGGCATCGCGGTCTCGCCGACCTTCGCCACCGACCAGTGGCTGTACGTGATGCACACCTCCCCCAGCGACAACCGGGTGATCCGACTGAAGCTCGTCGGCGACCGCCTCGACACGAGCACGGTGCAGGTCCTCGCCTCCGGGATCCTGCGGAACAAGTACCACAACGGCGGGCGCCTGCGCTTCGGCCCCGACGGCAAGCTCTACGTCAGCACCGGCGACGGCCAGAACACCGCCACCGCGCAGAACCTGAACTCCCTCAGCGGCAAGCTCCTGCGGATCAACCCCGACGGCTCGATCCCCTCGGACAACCCGTTCGGGAACGCCGTCTGGAGCTACGGGCACCGGAACCCCCAGGGTCTCGCCTTCGACTCGCAGGGCCGTCTGTGGGAGCAGGAGTTCGGCAACAGCGTCATGGACGAGACGAACCTCATCGTCCGCGGCGGCAACTACGGCTGGCCGGCCTGCGAGGGCACCTCCGGCAGCTGCGGCACCGCCGGCTTCCTCGCCCCGAAGGCGACGTACCCGACCTCCGCGGGCTCCTGCTCCGGCCTGACGGTCGTCCGCGACGTCGTCTACATCGCCTGCCTCCGCGGCACGCGCCTCTACCGCGCGCCGATCACCGGCGACGCGCTCGCCACCCCGACCTCCGCCTTCGTCGGCACCTACGGCCGCCTGCGCACCGTCGAGCCCGACGGCCGGGGCGGCCTCTGGATGACGACCTCCAACACCGGCGACAAGGACAGCATCCCGAACAACAGCAGCGAGAAGATCCTCCGCGTGACCCTCGGCGGCTGACCCGCGAGATCGGCGGGCAGACCCGCCGTCTGACGCTGCTGGATCTCGATACGCCCGCTGCGCGGGCTACTCGATCAACATGCATACGCACCGGTGGATGGGCGTGCCCCCGTTCATGCTGGTCGAGTAGCCGCCGTAGGCGGCGTATCGAGACCCACCGTCCTCAGCGGGGTGGTCTGCAGACCCGCCTTCTGGCGCGGGTGGATCTCGATACGCCCGCTCCGCGGCCTACTCGATCAGCATGGTTCCCCGCTGCGCGGGCTACTCGATCTGCTGGGATCGCCGCTCTGCGGGCTGGTCGATCTGCACGGTTGCCCGGTGCGCGGCCTGCCCGACCAGCATGCATCCGCGCTCGGCGGCCACATGCGGGCGTGCTCGTTGCATGCTGGTCGAGTAGCCGCCGCAGGCGGCGTATCGAGACCCACCGTCCTCAGCGGGGTGGTCTGCAGACCCGCCTTCTGGCGCGGGTGGATCTCGATACGCCCGCTGCGCGGGCTACTCGATCAGCATGGTTTCCCGTTGCGCGGGCTGCTCGATCAATATGGGTCCTCGCGGCGCGGGCTGCTCGATCAGCATGGGTCCTCGTGGCGCGCGCTGCTCGATCAGCATGGATCCTCGCTCCGCGGGCTGCTCGATCAGCAGGCGTCCGCCCTTCCTCGTCGTGTGAAGCGTGCTCGGCCTTCCATGGCGCGATTGACTACGCAGTCAAAGCGTGTTGTACTCGTCGGACCGCGCAGTTGACTGCGCTGTCAACCTCGGGTCCGAGGACGAGCGAAGGAGCTGCGACGTGGACGCATCGAAGGCTGTGCCGCAGCCGGACGACCGTGGTCGCCGGGTCTCGATGGCCGACGTGGCTCGCGCCGCCGGCGTGAGTCAGAAGACGGTCTCCCGCGTCGTCAACGGGGAGGCGCACGTCTCCCCCGAGATCGGCGAGCGCGTCGCCACGGCGATCCGCACCCTCGGCTTCCGGCCGAACGCCGCCGCCCGAGCCCTGGTCACTCAGCGGAGCCGCCGGATCGGCATGGTGACGATGAGCACCTCGCTCTACGGTCCGTCCGCGATCCTCGACGGCGTCGAGCAGGCCTCCCGTGCCGCCGGCTACTCCCTCAGCGTCGTGCGCACGGCGCAGAACAGCGGCGCGGAGCTGCAGGAAGCGGTCGACGCCCTCGTCGATCAGGGCGTCGACGGCATCATCCTCTCGGAGCCGGTCGATCTCGGGCATCCGCGCCTCACCATCCCCGCCGACGTCACGGTGCTCAGCTTCGACCACCCGAGCGAGGCGCACCGCCCCGAGGAGCTCGTCGTGGGCACCGACGAGGCCGGGGCCGCCCGCAGCGCCACCGAGCACCTCCTCGCCCTCGGCCATGAGACGGTCTGGCACATCGCCGGCGCCGGCACCTGGTCGGCCACCCGGCGTCGCATCGACGGCTGGCGGACCGCCCTCGCCGACGCCGACGCCGCCGAGCCGCCCGTGCTGAGCGGCGACTGGAGCCCGCGCTCGGGGACGGAGGCGATGGCGTCGATCCTGCACCGCCGGGATGTCACCGCCGTCTTCGCCGCCAACGACCAGATGGCCGTCGGGGCGATCCACGCCGCCGAGGCCGCCGGCCTGCGCATCCCCGAGGACCTCAGCGTCGTCGGCTTCGACGACGACCCGATCTCGGAGTTCCTGCACCGGCCGCTCACCACGGTCAAGCAGGACTTCGCCGAGGTCACGCGCATCGCGATGCACCGGATGATCCGCACCCTCGACGGCCACGCGCCGACCGAGCGGCACCGCTCGGTCCCCGCCCAGCTGATCGTCCGCGCATCCAGCGGGCCCGCGAACCCCGAGCGCGCGGCGCTGGCGCCGGCGTCGCCCGTCCCCGTCCCGTAGCTCCCCGTCCCGGCTCTCGGCCCTCGGCTCCCCCCCTTCCAGCTCTCTCCCCGTCCCTTCCCACCGCCGTCCGTGCGGTCAGCACGAGCCGCCTCCGCGCGGTCCCTCCGGCGCGCCCGTCGGCCCGTCCCTCCCCCCTTCTCCGAAGGAGCTCCTCCATGCATCCACTGTCCCCCGCGCTCTCGCGCCGCGGGCTGCTCCGTCTCGGCGCCGCCGCCGGCGGCTCGGCGGCCCTCGCCTCCCTGCTCGCCTCGTGCGCCGCGACCGGCCCGCAGGCGGCCGTCGAGTCCGGAGCCGTCGACCTCTCGTTCTGGACGCACGACGACGGCTACGTGACGTTCTTCACGGAGGCGCTCGCCCTCGCCGATGCGCGCACCGACTTCTCCTACTCGCTCGATGTCACCAAGATCGGCGCGACCGACATCGTCACCAAGCTGATCGCGCAGGCCGTCGCCGGCTCCGGCACGCCGGACCTCGTTGGCATCGAGGTCGCGAACTTCGCCCGCACGCTCCGCGGCTCGATCGCCCCCGAGCTGCTGGTGGACCTCACCGAGGCGACCGCCCCCTACCGCGACGACCTGATCGCCGCCCGCGTCGACGCGTTCAGCAAGGACGGCGCCCTCTACGCGCTCGACTCCGACACTCCGCTCGCCGTCTACTACTACCGGGAGGACGAGTTCGCCCGCCTCGGCGTGCCGACCGACCTCGAGACCTGGGAGGAGTTCGCCCGTGTCGGCGGCGAGATCAGCGCGCGGGAGGGCGTGTCCTTCGGCGCGCTCTCCGTCGGAAGCGATCTGCCGCAGGTCGTGCAGGGCTACCAGCTGCTGCTGATGCAGCGGGGCGGACAGCTCTTCGACCGCGACGGGAACCTCGACCTCGCCACTCCGGAGGCCGAGGAGGCGCTGCAGTTCGCGGTCGACGGACTCGCCTCCGGCTTCTTCACGACCGTCGCCGACTACTACGGCCCGAGCATGCAGAGCGGCCTGAAGCAGGGCTCGATCCTCGGCGTCGACATGCCCACCTGGTACTCGAGCTACGGCATCAAGCCGAACGTGCACGAGCAGGCCGGCCTCTGGCGGGTGAAGACGCTCCCCCGCTTCGCGAACGGCGGCAGCCGCACGGCCGTGGGCGGCGGCACCGGCTTCGCGGCGGTCACCGGCAAGGCCAACAGCGACGCCGCGGTCGAGCTCGTCCTCGCCGCCTACCTCGACCCCGCCCAGCAGGTGAAGCGCTATCGCGACCTCGGCTATCTGCCGACGCTGCGCTCGGTCTACGACGACCCCGAGCTCGCCACGATCACCGACGACTACTTCGGCGGCCAGGCGCTCTTCGACGTCTACGGCGAGATCATCGACGAGGTCCCGTCGCTCTTCCAGAGCCAGGACCAGCAGATCCTCACGACCGTGCTGTCGGGCTACCTCCTCCAGGCCTACAAGGGCACCCTCTCCCCGGCGCAGGCGCTCCGCGCCACGGCCGAGGACTTCCGCGGCCAGGCCCGCAGCTAAGGATCGATGATGTCGACTCTCACCACGGCCGGGGCGCCCGCCTCCGCTCAGGACGGCCGCGGCGGCTCCCCGCTCGAGGCCCGGCGCGCCGCGAAGCGGAAGCGCCTGAACACCTCCGGCGGCCGGGCCCCGTACCTCTTCATCGCGCCGTTCTATCTGCTCTACGCGCTGTTCATGATCGTCCCGGTCGGGGCGGCGATCTACCTGAGCCTCACGGAGTGGGTCGGCCTCGGCTCCCCCGAGTTCGTCGGGCTGGCCAACTACGGGAACCTGCTCGGCGACACGAGCTTCGGCGTCGCGCTGGTGAACACGCTGATCTACACGCTGATCGCGGTGTTCGTCATCGTGCCGTGCTCGCTGCTGATCGCGCAGGGCCTCAACGCCCGCGGGCTCAAGGCGCGCGACCTGTTCCGGCTCACCTTCTTCATCCCGATGGTGCTCTCGCCGATCGTCATCGCGCTGATCTACAGCCTGATCTTCGACCGCAGCTACGGACTCCTGAACTCGCTGATCCGCGCGGTCTTCGGGTTCGGCGACATCGACTGGCTCGGCGACCCGACGCTGGCCAAGGTCGCGATCGGCTTCGTCCTGCTCTGGCGCACGGTCGGCTACCTGACGATCTTCTTCCTCGCCGCGCTCCAGGCCGTGCCGAAGGAGCTGTACGAGGCGGCCGAGCTCGACGGCGCCGGCGTGCTCGCGAAGTTCCGCACCGTGACGCTCCCCGCGATCCGCCCGGTGACCGCGTTCGTCGTCGTCACCTCCTTCATCAGCGCCGCCCAGCTCTTCGACGAGCCGTACCTGCTCACGCGGGGCGGACCGGGCGAGGCGACCCTCTCCGTCTCGATGTTCATCTACCGCGCCGCATTCGAACGCCAGCAGTTCGGCTACGCCGCCGCGGCCGGAGTCGTGCTCTTCGTGCTCGTCTTCGCCGTCAGCCAGATCCTCAACCGCGCCCTCGCCATCGGGAGAACCTCATGACCGCCACCACGGGAATCGTCACCGCCGACGCTCCGGAGCGCCGCATCCCGCGGAGGCAGCGCCGGGCGAGCGGCGGCGAGCGCGCCCGCCGCGGACTGCTCTACGTCACCCTCTCGGCCCTGCTGCTCGTCTTCGTGTTCCCGCTGCTGTGGGCGCTGAGCGGCTCGTTCAAGAACCGCGGCGACATCTTCTCCACTCCCCCGTCGCTCGTCCCGAACCCGGCGACCGCCGACAACTACGTCAACCTGCTGACCACGCAGCCCTTCTGGGCCTGGTTCGGCATGAGCGTCGGCACGTCGCTGCTCGCGACCGCGGTCTCGGTCTTCGTCTGCGCCATGGCGGGCTACGGCTTCGCGAAGTTCGCCTTCCGCGGCAAGAAGGTGCTCTTCACGATCATGTTCTCGTCGCTGTCGGTGCCGTTCGTCGTGATCCTGGTGCCGCTGTTCATCCTGATCGTGAAGGCGGGGCTCTCGAACCCGTGGTTCGCGCTGATCGTGCCGTGGGTCGCTCCCGCGTTCGGGATCTTCATGATGCAGCAGTTCATCGTCCAGTCGATCCCGGACGAGATCATCGAGGCGGCCCGGATCGACGGCAACAGCGAGTTCGGCACCTTCTGGCGCGTGGTGCTGCCGCTGCTGCGCCCCTCCCTCGGAGCGCTGGGCGTCTGGGGCTTCCTGCAGAGCTACAACAGCTTCCTCTGGCCGCTCGTGCTGCTCTCGGACTCGTCGCAGTACACGATCCCGCTCGGCCTGAACATCCTCTTCGCGTCCGAGAACCGCTCCTACGACCTCGTCCTCGCCGGCGCGGTGCTCGCCTCGGTGCCGACGATCCTGGTGTTCTTCCTGCTGCGCAAGCAGCTGCTCGACGGGCTGACCGCGGGCGCCGTCAAGGGCTGACACCCCCACCGCCCTCCTCCGCCACTCCTCTCCCGAACGTCCGAAAGGCCCTCCCATGCAGCACCTCACCGACCGCATCCTGTTCGGCGCGGCCTACTACCACGAGTACCAGCCGACCTCCCGGCTGGGCCGCCGCGACCTCGCCGAGGACTTCCGGCTGATGAAGGCCGCGGGCTTCACGGTCGTCCGCGTCGGCGAGTCGGTCTGGTCCACCTGGGAGCCCGAGAACGGGGCTTTCGAGCTCGACTGGCTGCAGCCGGTGCTCGATGCGGCCCACGAGCACGGCATCGCGGTCGTGCTGGGCACGCCGACCTACGCGGCGCCGATGTGGCTCGCGCGGCTGTACCCCGAGATCAACGTCGAGCGCTCGAGCGGTCGGCCGATGGGCTGGGGAGCCCGGCAGGAGATCGACTACTCGCACCCGGCCTTCCTCTTCCACGCCGAGCGGCTCATCCGGAGGATCGTCGAGCGCTACGCCGCGCATCCCGCGGTGGTGGGCTTCCAGGTCGACAACGAGCCGGGCAACGAGATCTTCCACAACCGGCAGGTCTTCCAGCGCTTCGTCGACCACCTGCGCGCGCGCTACGGCACCGTCGAGACGCTGAACGACGAGTGGGGGCTGACCTACTGGTCGCACCGCCTGTCGACCTGGGCCGACCTCTGGACCCCGGACGCCAATCAGCAGCCGCAGTACGATCTGGCCTGGCGCCGCTTCCAGGCCTCGCTGACCACGGACTTCATCGGCTGGCAGGCCGACATGGTCCGGGAGATCACCGCGCGGGCCGGCCGCGACGACCAGTTCGTCACCACCTGCATCTCCTACGAGCGCAGGACGGTGCAGGACGAGGAGCTCGTGCGCTCCCTCGACATCGCCGCCGGCAATCCCTACTACCGGATGCAGGACGGGCTCGAGCTGCCGGACGCGCGGGTGTTCGATCAGCACTGGACGACCTCGGGCACCTGGGCGCTCTACGCTACGGCCGACCGGATGTTCGGATCGAAGCAGGCTCCGTTCCTGGTCACCGAGACCGACGCGCAGGCGATCGGCATGCCGTGGTCGAACGAGCCCGGCTACGACGGGCAGTGGCGCCAGGCCGCCTGGGCTCTGGTCTCGCGGGGCGCGACGATGATCGAGTACTGGCACTGGCACACGCTGCACCACGGTGCCGAGACCTACTGGGGCGGGATCCTGCCGCACTCGCAGGAGCCGGGGCGCGTCTACGAGCAGATCGCCGCCCTGGGTGCGGACTTCGCCGCCGCCGGCGACCGGGTGACCGAGCTGACTCCCGACTCCGATGTGGCGATCCTGTTCTCGAACGAGAGCAAGTGGGCGCTCGAGGAGTACCCCTCGTTCAGTGATTCGGCGCACGGCACCGGGGCGGCGCGCGGCGTGCCCGTCGCGTCGACGCGCACCTTCCAGACCGTCTTCGACTCCTTCGCGCGCGGCGCCTTCGAGGCGGGGCTGCAGTCGAACACGGTGCACCCCTCGCAGCTGACCGAGACGACGCCCGCCGCCTACGCGGCCGCTCATCCCGTGCTGGTCGCCGCGGCGTTCACCATCGCCGACGACGCGCAGCTGCAGTGGCTGGAGGCGTACGCGGCCGCGGGCGGGCACCTGATCGTGGGCGTGCGCACCGGCTACGAGGACGAGGAGGCGCGGGCTCGGCTGCAGCGCAAGCCCGCCCTCCTCGACGAGGCCGCCGGCGTGCACTACGACGAGTTCGCGAACCTCGCGGTCCCGCTGCCGGTCGTCGCGGAGTCGGGCTTACCGCTGCCGGTGGGCGCCACGGCGACCCTGTGGGCGGACGGCCTGCAGCCCGACGACGCCGAGGTGCTGGTCCGCTACGTCCACCCGCACCACGGCCGGTTCGCCGCCGTGACGACGCGCGCGCACGGCGCGGGCCGGGTCACGACCGTCGGCACCGTGCCGGACCTCGAGCTGGCGCGGGCTCTGATGTCCTGGGCCGTCGGCGACGCCGCGTCGGGATGGCGCCGTGCGACCGCGTCGCAGACGGTCACCAGCGCGACCAACCGCCACGGCGAGCGGATCCGCTTCGTGCACAACTGGTCCTGGGAGCCCTCGGTGTACCCGCTGCCGGCCGCCGCCGCCGACGTGCTGACCGGAGCCGAGCTTTCCGCCGGCGCCGAGCTCGAGCTCGGCCCCTGGGACGTGCGGGTCCTCGCCGCGGACGACTGAGCGACCGGCCCCGAGACCCACCGTCCTCGGCACTGCGGCCTGCGGACCCCGCTCCTGACGCGGTTGGATCTCGATACGCCCGCTGCGCGGGCTACTCGATCAGCATGGATGCGGCGCGGCCGACCTGGGATCGGCGGCGATCATGCTGGTCGAGTAGCCCCGAAAGGGGCGTATCGAGACCCGACGCCCCCAGCAGTGCAGCCTGCAGACCCGGCTCCTGACGCTGGTGGATCTCGATACGCCCGCTCCGCGAGCGACTCGATCAGCATGCATCCGCACCGGTGGATGGGCGTGCCCCCCTCTGCATGCTGGTCGAGTAGCCCCGCAGGGGCGTATCGAGACCCGCCGCCCCCAGCAGTGCGGCCTGCGGACCCCGCTCCTGACGCGGGTGGATCTCGATACGCCCGCTCCGCGTGCTACTCGATCAGCATGCATCCGCACCGGTGGATGGGCGTGCCCCCCCCCCCCTCTGCATGCTGGTCGAGTAGCCCCGGAGGGGCGTATCGAGACCCGGCGTCCTCCACAGGGCGGTCCGCGGACTCGTCTTCCGGCATCCGGTCCAGCGTGCGGGCGGAGGCACCGCCGCTCTGCCACAGTGGTCACGCGCCGGGTCGTCGGACGGCCGGCGCGCGGGAAGGGGTGGCCGACGCATGAGCGACACGGCGGCGGGACTCTCCGCGGCGCGAGCCGAGGAGCCCGTGGTGGTGCCCGAAGTGCTCTCGGAGCGCAGCGGACCGCGCTCGGTGCGCGCGCTCCGGCTCGGTGTCGGCGGCGCGGGCCTCCTCCTGACGCTGGTGCTGCTCGTCCCGCACGCACCGGCGCTCCCCGGGCTGTGGCTGGCGTTCCTGGTGCTGCTCGCCGCGATGTGGATCACGGCCTCGTTCCGGCTCGAGCTCGCCTCCGGCATCGGCACCGTCACCTTCGGGGTCGGCGTGTCGGTGCTCGCCTTCCTGGCGCAGGACGTGCCGCGCGTCCAGGCGCTGCTGCTCTGGGTGCTCGCGATCGCGCTCTTCCAGCTGATCTCGCGGCGCCCCTGGGCCGCCGTCGTCTATTGGACCGGACTCGCCGCGCTCTCGGGCGGGGCGTTCCTGCTCGTCCTCTCCCTCTTCCCGCAGACGGGCTGGTGGCCGGTCCTCGCGGCGGTGCCGGCGGTGCTCGCCTACGGACTGCTCTCGATCGGGGCCGAGTACCTGCAGGCCTGGCTGACCCTGGCCGACGTCAGTGACGTGCCGCGGCCGGCGCTCCGGCCCGACCGCGTGCTGCTCGCCCTCGGCCTCAACATCGTGCTGGTGGCCCTCGCCTACGGCGCGCACCTCTCCGCCGGGGTCGAGCGCATCGATCTCGGCGCCGGCCTCGAGATCCGCTCGGCGAACACGCTCCTGATCGTCGCGCTGGCGGTCGCCGTGGTCAGCCAGTACCTCCGCCGCGCCCGGATCGAGCGCAAGCTGAACGGCCTGATCGAAGCGGCGCTGGCTCTGCCCTGGGGCGACCAGGAGGCGATCTTCGAGACGCTCGAGCGGGCGGCCCGCACGGCGATCCCGTCAGCGAGCACGCGGATCTCCGCCACTCCCGGGCGCGCGTTCGAACTGTCGGCACCGATCGCCACGCCCGGCCTGGGCCTGCGGCACGTTGTCCTGACGCGGCGCCCCGACTCCGGCGGCTTCACCGCACTCGAGCACCGCACCCTCCTCGCCCTCGCGCACATCGCGACCCAGGCCCTCTACGATCGCCGCAGCACCCGCGTGCTGCGCGATCAGGCCACGACCGACTCGGTCACCGGTCTCAGCAACCTCCGCGGCCTGTACGAGGAGTTCGCGGCGATCAGCGACCAGGAGGAGCGGGCGGTGCTGTTCATGGATCTCGACGACTTCAAGGCCGTCAACGACACCCACGGCCACTCGACGGGCAACACCGTCCTGCAGGAGGTCGCCCGTCGCATCCGCGAGAGCGTGCGCGGGGACGACGTGGTCGCGCGCATCGGCGGCGACGAGTTCGCCGTCCTCCTGGACTCGGTCACCGCCGGGGCCGTCGCGCTCCGGATCGCGCGCGCCGTCGAGCGGCCCCTGGTCGTCGGTGACGCCGAGCTCCATCCCCGCATCAGCATCGGCGCCCCGGTCGCTGTCGACGGCGGCTCATTCGACCGGGTGATGCAGGAGGCGGACGAGCGGATGTACGAGACGAAGAAGGAGCGCAAGGGCGAGGAGGCGCAGGAGGCGGCGGTGCAGGAGGCGGGGTCGAGGGAGCTGGATCTCGTCGCCGAGGTCCGCACCGCGGTCGCCGACGGGACGGTGCGGGTCGCCTTCCAGCCGGTGATCGACGTCGCCGAGCGGCGCATCGTCGGCTTCGAGGCGCTGGCCCGCTACACCCGGGCCGACGGCACCGCGCTGAGCCCGATCACCCTCGTCGACATCGCGCGCTCGCTGGGCCTGCTGGACGAGCTGACGGTGCAGATCGTCGACCAGGCGGTGGCCTGCATGATCGAGTTCCGCGCGATCGATCCGTCGGTCACGTTCCTGAGCGTCAACATCGAGGCGGAGCAGCTGATGCACGACGGCGTCACCGAGGTGATCTGCGCGCATCGCACCGCCGACCAGGGCATCCAGCTCTGCCTCGAGCTGACGGAGGGCTCGATCGGGCACGTCGACGAGGCGGTCATCGAGCGGGTCCGTGCCCTCACCGCGGACGGCATCGCGATCGCGCTCGACGACTACGGCCAGGAGCACGCGGCCGCCGCGGCGCTGCTGACGGTGCCGCTGAGCATCGTCAAGATCGACCGCGTCTTCCTCGCCGACGAGGAGAACCCCCGGCACGCGACGATCCTCCGCTCGATCATCAACCTGGTCTCGGACCTCGACATGCACACGATCGTCGAGGGCGTCGAGACGCCGTCCGCCCACGAGCTGCTGACGAGCCTGCACGCCGACCGCGCCCAGGGCTACTTCTACGGCCGCCCCCTCTTCCCGGAGCTCGTCAAGGAGCGCCTGCGCGCCACGGGCACGGCGGCGATGCCGGAGCAGCCGCCGGCGCCCTGACCGAGGGTCTCCGCCAGACATGCTGATCGAGGAGCCCGCGGAGCGGGCCCCACATGCTGATCGAAGAGCCCGCCCAGCGGGCCCTGCATGCTGATCGAGTAGCCGGCACAGCCGGCGTATCGAGATCCACCGTCCTGCAGAACGTGGGTCTCGATACGCGCTGCGCGCTACTCGACCAGCATGCATGGCGCAGCGGGCGCCTTCTGCCGCCCCAGCAGCCCGCGGCCCGGGCCCCGCATGCTGATCGAGTAGCCCGCGCAGCGGGCGTATCGAGATCCACCGTCCTGCAGAGCGTGGGTCTCGATACGCGCTGCGCGCTACTCGACCAGCATGGCGCGCGCGGACACGGTTGTTCTCGGAATCATCGAATTCGCGCAGATCGGCCTTCACCTGCTTTCGCAAGAATAGCCGGAACTTTCGCAAGAACGCCTTCTCCGACTTTCGAAAGAATCATCGCGCCCATCTTTTCCGGGCGCCGATCGAGAAGTACACGAAACGTTTCGTTTTCTTATTGACACGGGTGTTATCGGCTGCTTAGTCTCGTCCTCGTTCCGAATCACCGGCGATTGGATGCTCTCGACATGACGACCCGACCTGGGGCACGCGACGCCTGCACGGCGACCCGTCCGCCCCTCCTCCCGACACCGGTCGGCACGGCATGGTGATGCCGCTGACCGGCGCGCCCGGGACCACCGTCCCCGGCTCGACCGTGCCCGGCGCCCCTGGCCCGGAGGCGCCCGTCCCCGGCGGCCCGGCGTCGATCCGGGGCCGCTCGAACGCCCGCGGCTTCCGCGCCGCCCGGCGCAGCTTCCGGCGGCACTGGCAGCTCTACCTGCTGATCCTGCCGCCGCTGCTCTACTTCATCGTCTTCAAGTACGTGCCGATGTCGAACGCGATCATCGCGTTCAAGGACTACAACGTCATCGACGGCGTCTGGGGCAGCCCGTGGGTGGGCTTCAAGCACTTCGAGCGGTTCTTCTCGAACCCGATCTTCTGGACGCTGCTGAAGAACACCTTCCTGCTCTCCGCCTACGTGGTGCTGGCCGGCTTCCCGTTCCCGATCCTGCTCGCGCTCGCGCTGAACGAGGTGCGGCTGCGGTTCTTCCAGCGGACCGTGCAGATGGTCACCTACGCGCCGTACTTCATCTCCACGGTCGTCGTGATCTCGATGACGATCCTCTTCCTCTCGCCCAAGCTCGGCCCGGTCAGCGACGTCACGTCGTTCTTCGGACTCGGGGCGATCGACTTCCTCGGCGATCCGGACTTCTTCCGGCACATCTACGTCTTCAGCGACGTCTGGCAGACGACCGGCTATTCCGCCGTCCTCTATCTGGCGGCCCTCTCCTCCATCGACACCTCGCTCTACGAGGCCGCCCGGATGGACGGCGCGAGCCGGCTGCAGAAGATCTGGCACGTCGACATCCCGGGCATCATGCCCACGGCGATCACCATCCTGATCCTCGGCGTCGGCAATGTGATGGCGATCGGATTCGAGAAGGCCTTCCTCCTGCAGAACTCCCTCAATCTCTCGCAGTCCGAGATCATCCCCACCTACGTCTACAAAGTGGGTCTGCTCAACGCCGACTTCAGTCAGGCCGCAGCCATCGGGCTCTTCAACGGAATGATCAATCTGGTCCTGCTCCTGGGCGTCAACTCGCTCGCGAAGCGGATCACGGGACAGGGGCTCTGGTGACCGCACTCGACACGCCATCGACGACCGCTCACGAGGACGGCGAGGCCGCCCGGCCGCCGCGCCGCCGGCAGCGTGCGACCCGGATCAAGGACCCGATGGTCGACCGCGTCTTCATGATCGCCGTCTACGTCCTGCTCACGACGTTCCTGCTCGCTGTCCTCCTGCCGCTGCTCTACATCCTGGCCAGCTCGTTCAGCTCGCCGCTGGCCGTCTCGTCCGGCCGGGTGAGCTTCTGGCCGATCGACTTCACCCTCGAGGGCTACGAGCGCGCCCTCGGCGACTCGACGATCGTCACCGGCTTCGCCAACTCGCTCTTCTACACGGCCGCCGGCACCTTCGTCAGCCTCGCGCTGACCGTCGCGATCGCCTATCCGCTCTCGCGGAAGGACTTCTGGGGCCGCGGCGGGATCACCCTCGGCGTCATCTTCACGATGCTCTTCGCCGGCGGCATCATCCCCACCTATCTGGTGGTGCAGCAGCTCGGCCTGCTCGACACCCGCTGGGCGCTGATCCTCCCCCAGGCCGTCGGCGTCTGGCAGGTGATCATCGCGGTCGTGTTCTTCCGCTCCTCCATCCCGGACGAGCTGTACGAGGCGGCGCAGCTGGACGGCGCGAGCGATCTGCGCTTCCTCTGGACGATCGTGCTCCCGCTCTCGAAGCCGCTGCTCGCGGTGGTCGCGCTGATGTACGCGATCTACCAGTGGAACTCCTACTTCGACGCCCTGCTCTATCTCCGCGATCCGAGTCTCTATCCGCTGCAGCTCGTGCTGCGGAACGTCCTGATCCTCAATCAGGCGACACCGGGCATGGACGCGGCCGCGCAGATCGAGCGCCAGCAGCTCGCGGATCTCCTCAAGTACTCGCTGATCGTCATCTCGACGGTCCCGGTGATGATCCTCTACCCCTTCGTCGCCCGGTACTTCAACAAGGGCATCATGCTCGGCGCCGTCAAGGGCTGAGCACCCCGAGCACGGCCCGCACAGGGCCGACTCCCCCCGGTCGCGCGGAACTCCCCCGCGGCTCTCTCACCCATGGAAGGAAACACCTTGTTCTCTCGCACACAGCACGGCAGAGTCGCCGCGCGGAGGAAGCACCTCCTCCTCGGCGCCGTCCTCACCACCGCGATCATCGGGCTCACCGGCTGCACCGGCGAGAGCCCGGAGGCGGACCGCAAGGTCATCCGGATCTTCGGCGAGCAGGGCGCGCAGATCGACCTGAACACCAACTCGTTCACCAAGGTCCTCGAGGACGAGTTCGACGTCGACATCCAGTTCGAGACCACCTCGTACGGCGCGTCCGAGGCGGCCGAGGCGCGGCAGATCTCGCTCGCCGGCGGCGACCTGCCCGAGGCGTACATGCTCGTCCCGTGGGCCTCGCAGTTCAGCCGCGCCGAGCTCCAGCGCTACGGCGACCAGGGCCTGCTCGTGCAGCTGAACGACCTCATCGACGAGAACGGCCCGAACATCAAGGCGGCCCTCGACGCGGAGCCGGGCTTCAAGGAGCTCACCGAGACCCCGGACGGGAAGATCTGGGGCCTGCCGCAGTGGAACGACTGCTACCACTGCTCCTACCCCTACAAGTTCTGGATCAACACCGACTGGCTCGACACCCTCGGCCTCGCCGCTCCCACCACGCCCGACGAGTTCTTCGCGGTGATGCAGGCCTTCAAGACCCAGGACCCGAACGGCAACGGCCAGGCGGACGAGATCCCGCTGACCGGCAGCACCCAGCAGTCGCTGGTGCCGTACATCATGAACGCCTTCATCTACAACGCGTTCAACACCGGCTCCGGCGCGAACGGCCAGCCCGTCTCGCTCGGGCTCGACGGCGACACCGTGCAACTGCAGACCATGCAGGACGGCTGGCGCGACGGCCTGAAGTTCCTCCGCAAGCTGTGGGACGCCGGCCTGATCGACCCCGCCACCTTCTCGCAGGGCGGCGACCAGATGACCGCGACCGGCAACGCGGCGCAGGGCGTGCTCATCGGCGGCTTCACCGCCATCCACCCCGGCTTCGCCGTGACCATCGGGCAGGAGGACGGGCGCGACACGCAGTACGACCTGCTCCCGCCGCTGACGGGCCCCGGCGGGCAGAACGCCACCTTCCTCCTCCCGAGCGTCCCCGGTGCGACCTTCGTCGTGACCAAGGCGGCCGACGAGGTGGAGCAGAAGGTCATCGTCGAGATGATGGACTACCTCTTCTCGCCCGAGGGCCACGTCCGCGGTGAGTTCGGCGAGGAGGGCATCGGCTGGCGCGCCCCCGAGGAGGGCGAGATCGCGCTCGACCAGAGCCTCGAGCCGTCCCTCGTCGACACCAAGATGGACGAGTCGAACGAGGCCGACTACAACGGCAACTGGGGCCCGATGGCCCAGGTGTTCGACACGGCCGAGTTCCGCGCCAGCCAGGTCCAGCCGCTCGACATCTACACCGAGGCGGGCTTCGAGCGCCGCCTGTTCGAGGCGACCGACCAGTACGCCGGCAAGGAGTCCGACGCGATGTTCCCCTACTGGAACATCTGGGTCCCCTCGGAGGACGCCAGCGAGCTCTCCACCCTCACCGCCAACGTCGAGAGCAGCGTCGCCACGGCGACCGCCGAGTTCGTCACCGGCGTCCGCGACCCCGAGAGCGACGCCGACTGGCAGTCCTACCTCGACGCCCTGACCAGCCTCGGCGCGGACCGCTACGCCGAGATCTGGCAGAGCGCCTACGACCAGTAGCGGCTCACCCGTACCCTCCCCTCGCCCGCGATCCGGGCGGCGGGAGGGGACTCCGCTGTCACCCCGCACCGCTGCACGCCCGACGCACCAAGCCCGACGCCCCACGCACGACGCACCACAAGGAGCACCGCATGACCCTCGCCCAGGAGTGGAACGACCCCGACGTGTTCGAGTGGGGCACGGAGCCGGCGCACGCCGTGCTCACCCCCTTCGCCACGCTCGACGCCGCACTGGAGGGCGACCGCGCGAGCACGCCGCTCGCGCACAGCCTCGACGGCGACTGGCGCTTCCACTGGGCGCCGAACCCGGCCGCCCGCCTGGACGGCTTCGCGGCCGAGGACTGGGACGACTCGGCGTGGCCGACCGTCCCCGTCCCCGCCAGCTGGCAGCTGCACGGCTACGACTTCCCGATCGGCACCAACCTCGTGCTGCCGTGGACCGGCGCGAACGGGCGGCACGAGCAGCCGGACCCGCGCGGCGACTACCCGAACGCGCCGACCCTCTACAACCCGGTCGGGCAGTACCGCACCGCCTTCGAGCTGCCCGACGGCTGGGAGCAGCGCCGCACGTTCCTCCAGTTCGACGGCGTGGAGTCGGCTTGCTCGGTCTGGCTCAACGGGCACCGCCTCGGCTACCGGGAGGACAGCTACACGACCGGCGAGTTCGAGGTCACGGAGCACGTGCGGGCCGGCTCGAACGTCCTCGCCGTCGAGGTGCACCGCTGGTGCACGGGCTCGTACCTCGAGAACCAGGACAACGTCCGCCTCTCCGGGATCTTCCGGAGCGTGCGGCTGCTCTCGCGCGCGGCGGCCATGATCCGCGACGTCACGGTGCGCACGCCGCTCGATGACACGTTCACCGCCGGGTCGGTCGAGGTCTCGGTCGCGGTCGACGCGCGCGCCGGGGCGTCCGCGGCCGGTCTCGCGCTCCGCACGCGGCTGTTCGACGGCACAGCGCCGGGTGCCGCGGAGGTCGGCGAGCAGAGCCGGACGGTCGCTCTGGACGCCGACGGCCGCGCGGAGAACCAGGCGAGCATCCCCGTCTCGTCCCCGCGACTGTGGTCCGCGGAGACCCCGGAGCTCTCCACGCTCGTCGTCGAGCTGAGCGACGCGACCGGCGCCGTCCTCGAGCGCGTCGCCGTCCGGGTCGGCTTCCGCCGCGTCGAGATCGTGGACGGCGTGCTGCTCGTGAACGGCCGGGCGGTCTCGCTCCGCGGCGTCAACCGGCACGAGTGGAGCCCGCGCTCCGGCCGCACGCTGAGCCGCGACGACATGATCGCGGACATCCGGCTGATGAAGCAGAGCAACATCACCGCCGTCCGCACCTCGCACTACCCGAACGACCCGCGCTGGTACGACCTGGCCGACGAGTACGGGCTCTACCTCGTCGACGAGGCGAACAACGAGACGCACATCAATCGCATCGACGACGACGGGGCGCCCTTCCTGCCCGGTGACCGCCCGGAGCTGCGCGCACCCCTGCTCCAGCGGATGCGCAGCATGGTCGAGCGGGACAAGAACCACCCCAGCGTGATCGCCTGGTCGATCGGCAACGAGTCCGGAGTCGGCGCGAACCTGCAGGCGATGTACGAGTGGGCGAAGGAGCACGACCCGACCCGCCCCGTCAGCTACCAGGACCCCGTCGGCTCCGGCACCTGGGTCGTCCCGGCCGGTCTCTCGGACTTCGACGGCGACTTCTATCCGCCGGTCGCGCAGTTCGCCGAGCGCTCGCGCCGGGATCCGCGGCCCTACCTGCTGGTCGAGTACGCCTTCAGCCAGGGCAACACCTCCGGCTACCTCGAGGAGTACTGGGCGGCCGCCCGCGAGGACCCGCGCGCGATGCCCGGCGGCTTCCTCTGGGACTGGGCGGACAAGGGCCTGTACTGGCCGCGCCCCGACCGGCCCGAGGAGGAGTTCCTCGCCTACGGCGGCGACTGGGGCGACGAGCCGAATCAGGAGAGCGCCCACATGAGCGGCCTCGTCCTCGCCGACCGCACGCCGACCCCGAAGCTGGCCGAGGCGGCGCTCGCCTACCAGCCGGTCTCCGTCACCGAGGTCGATCTGCGCGCCGGCGAGCTCCTCGTCGCGAACGAGCACCTGTTCACCGGGCTCGACGGCTTCGTCGTGCACTGGACCGTGTCGGCGGACGGCGAGCCGGTGCAGCAGGGCTCGCTGCCCGGCGCGGAGTGGGCCATCGGCCCGCAGGAGGAGGGGCGGGTCACTCTGCCCTACCTGTTGCCGGAGCCGGCTGCGCCGGACGCGGCGCGCGAGTACCGCCTCGACGTGCAGCTGGCCCTCGCCGCTCCCACCGCCTGGGCGGAGGAGGGTCACGTCGTCGCGCGCGCCCAGTTCGAGCTGCCCGTCGACGCCTCTGCGGCCCGCCGCCGGGCGTCGCGGGATCTGCCGCCGGTGACCGCGACCGAGGAGGGCACGGCGATCGTCGTGCGCGGGTTCGCGTTCTCCGCGACCGTCGACCGCTCCACCGGCCGCCTGACCTCGCTCCGCTACGGCGGTCGCGAGCGGCTCGCCGCGCCGCTGCTGCCGAACTTCTGGCGCACCCCGAACGACCCCGAGCTCTCGATCCCGGACATCCGGCTCGAGCGCCCGGAGCCGTCGCTGCCCTGGCGCGGCGTCGGCGAGGAGTGGGCGATCGATCGGGTCGACGTCGAGGAGACGCCGGGCGCCGTCCGCATCACGGTCGACGGGTCGGTGACCACGGCGGTGCCGTTCCGGCCGAGCGGCCGGGTGACGACCTCTCCGCAGTCGATCGTCTACACGATCCACGGCACGGGCCAGGTCGACGTGCTCTCCACCTTCTCGCCTGTCGAGGGCACGCCGAACCCGCAGGTCGTCGGCACCACGTTCGGGCTCGCGCCGGAGCTCTCGACCCTGCACTGGCACGGCCGCGGACCGCACGAGTCGTCCGCCGACCGCCGGGCGTCGGCGTTCTTCGGCCGCTGGAGCGGTGCCGTCGACGACCAGCCGACCCGCTACAGCCGGCCGCAGGACAGCGCGAACAAGGCCGACACCCGCTGGGCCGCCCTCGTCGACGGCAGCGGCGCGGGCGTGCTCGTTCTGGCCGGCGACGGCACGTCCGGAGGCAGTGCGTCCGGCGGCAGCACGTCTGCCGGGAGCATGTTCTTCAACGCTCAGCCGAACAGCCCGGACGAGCTGGCCGACCGCCGGCACTGGCACGAGGTCCCCGCGTCGACGAGGACGGTCGTCCGAGTCGACGCCGCCCAGGAGGGCCTCCAGGGCGGCAACTGGGACGTGCAGACGCGCCCGGAGAAGTACAGCAACACCCCGGAGAAGGGCCCCTACCGCCAGCACTTCCGCCTCCTCCCCCTGCGCAGCGGCGAGGACCCGGCGTCGGTGGCCGCCGCCGCCGTACCGACCGAGTCCCCCGTGTCGCAGCCTCGGCGGGTGCCCGCCTGACCGCGGCGGGTTTCGATGCGCCCTCCGGGCTACTCGACCAGCATGTGCGGACTCACACCGACGTCCTGCGCGCGATTCATGCTGATCGAGTAGTCCGCGGAGCGGGCGTATCGAGCGGAGGGGGCGACTCCGGCGCCAGCGCAGAGCGGGGAAGAGACCGACGTCCTCGGGTGGGAGGGTCTCGATACGCCCCTGCGGGGCTACTCGACCAGCATGTCTGCGGGCGTCTCTTCCAAGTAGATCCACCGCTCTGCACGTCGTGGGTCTCGATGCGCGCTGCGTGCTGCTCGACCAGCATGTGCGGACGCACGCCGGCGCACCCGACGCGCGGTTCAGGCAGCACGTGCGGGCTCACACCGACGCGTCCTGCGGGCGATACATGCTGATCGAGTAGCCCGCGCAGCGGGCGTATCGAGATCCCCCGTCGTCAGAACGGTGCGGGTACGTCCTCGAAGCGGGGCTTCGGCGGCGGGTCGGGCGGTCGCCCGGGGAGTGCCGGTGGCCGGTTGCTGATCCGCCGACCCGTCGGACTCGTCCAGACGATCATTCCGTCGCCGTGTCTGACGTACGTCCACTGGTCCCCGTGCCGGATGTGGTGGTGGGACGTGCAGAGCGAGACGAGGTTCTCCAAAGACGTCTCGCCGCCGTTGCGCCACTCGAGGGTGTGATCGGCCTCGGCGGTCGCGGCCGGCCGGGTGCAGCCGGCGAAGCGGCAGGTCTGGTCCCGCAGTTGCAGGTGCAGGCGCATCTGCGGCGGTGGGACCCGGCGGGTGCGGCCCACGGAGACGACGGCGCCGGTGTCGGGATCGGTCAGGACCCGGGTGAAGGAGGCGGCCGTGCGGATCAGTTCTCGGGCGATCGGTGCGGGGACGAGGCCGTAGCCGTCGAGATCCGCGGGAGCCTCGTCCAGGCCCACGGCCGTCGATGCGGCGAGTGTCAGCCGGACCTCGGCCCGCACTCCGGGGACGAAGGTCGGGTCGGGCCGGTGCTCGTCGTTCGGCGTGGTGCCGGCGATGTCGCCGTCGCAGAGCAGGTCGACCGCGGCGTCGGCGCTCAGCTGCTGGAGGGTGCGGGGGTCGCCGTCGTCGCGGAGGGTGCGCGCGATGCGGCGCAACCGGTCGTACGCGCCGGTCACCGCCGGCGCGGGAGCATGGACGCAGAGCGTCGCCATGCCGTCGACGTCCGGAGTGACCCAGACGGCGCGGTCCAGCGTGGCGCGGGCGTGGCGCTCGGCGAGGGGCTGCTCGTGCAGCTCCTCGCGCCAGCGGCTCAAGGCGCGGCGCAGCTGCGTGGTCGTCATCGTGAGGGCGGCGTCGGCAGCGCACTCGTCGAGTGCGGAGCGGGAGCTCTCGGGGAGGCTGCTCGCGGTCCTGCAGACGGCCTCGCCGACCTCCCAGAGGATCCGGCCGTCGCGGAGCAATGCACGGGTGAGCGGGAGGTGCTCCATCAGCATCTGCGCGGTCTCGAGGCGGCGTGAGACGTCTCGCTCGGACACCCCGATCGTCACCGCGAGTTCGGCGCGGATGGAGCGCTCGACGAGATCCCGGGTCTCACTGCGCGTCGCGCCGCGGGCGAATGATTCCGGAACGGTGAGCGCGACGCGGTAGCCGCGATGCATGCGTTCCGCGGCCCTGAGACGCGTCGGGGATGCGGCGCGCTCGGCGGCTGCGGCGTCGGTGAAGCAGTCGCGCACCTCCGCGAGTGCTGCCGCATTCTCATCTTCTGACATACGCGTATTGAAGCAGGGACCACCGACAGCCAGGTCGGAACCATGGGCTGATCGGGGACAACGCCGTCGGAACGCGAGTGTGGAGGAGACTCGCTCCCGGATGTCTCGGTGATGGTGGGTCTCGATACGCCGCCGGAGGCGGCTACTCGACCAGCATGCAAGGGCTGCCGGACGCGGCTACTCGACGAGCATGCAGGGGCCGCCGGAGGCGGCTGCTCGACCAGCACGGGTGGGTCCACTGGGAAGAGAGGTCCGCAGACATGCTGGTCGAGTAGCCCCGAAGGGGCGTATCGAGACCCACCCACCGTGAGGACGGCCGTCTCTTACCCGCCATGCGCCGGCGCCGAAGCGCCCCCTCCGCTCGACACACCGCTGGAGGCGGTTGCTCGACCAGCACGACGGGCTGCCTCGGTGGCTCTTCGGGACAGCAGGAGTGGCCGCGTCGGTGGCTGCTCGACCGGCAGGAGCGGCCACCCTGCGGGCTGGCCGGCGACCGTGCGGGGCCCTGGCACCGCCTCGTGGCGACCACGGTCCCCGTCCCGACCGCGGTGCGCGCGTGGGTCCGGGTGGCGTCGCCGTCAGCGCCGGGTGAGGAGCGCGACGTGGATCTCCTCCGCGAGGAGGTCCAGCGCTCGCGCGTGAGCGGCGAGGGAGTCCCGGCCGGCACGGGTGATCGAGAACTGCGCGATGCGCAGCAGCATCGTTCGGCGGTGTCCTTCCAGCAGCACCAGTCCACGGTTCGCGAGCTCGCGGAGTCGTGACCGCAACTGCACGAGGCCGATCCGATGGTCGACTCGGACCGCCAGGGCCGAGAGCAGGCGCGACTCATCGCAGTTCACGCCTCGCGCGAGCTCGATGAGGATCAGGGCGTCGAGGGACCGGCCGGCGGCGCAGGAGCGGCAGGTGCTGGGAACCGCGTCAGGGCTGAAGGCTGCCATCAGGAACGGAGGCCGAGTGATCGGGGGTGCGGTGAGCGCAAGGTCATCCCTGGGGGAAAGGGGCGGGCGGTGGCGGGCAGGGACGTCGGCGTGCTGATCGAGTGGGCCGCGGAGTGGGTGTGTCGAGATCGACCGTGGTCGGCGAGGTGGGTCTCGATACGCCGCCTGCGGCGGCTACTCCACCCGCATGAAGCGCACGCGCCGCCGGGGCGCCCACTCGACCAGCATGGGACAGGCATGCCGGGGGCTACTCGGCCGGCGTGCGCTGGCCTACTCGAAGAGGGAGAGGGTGAGGGTCGAGCTGTAGTCGCCGGCGTCGACGGTGGTGGGGGTCTTCAGGGTCAGGGCCGCGTTCGCGGTCCAGGAGCCCTCGGCGGCGACTCCGGCGCTGTCGTTGGTGATGGCGAGGAGCTCCTGGTCGACGAGGCCGACGCCGTCGGGGCCGCCGTCGATGGCGGTGTCGACGACG
>NZ_SNYD01000003.1:504946-581285 GCF_004362935.1 Rathayibacter sp. PhB1 | reverse complement strand
GCGCACATCCTGCTCGAGCAGGCCGAGCACATCGCCGCCGTCATCGCCCGCGGCCGCGAGGTCGGCGCCAGGTACCTCGAGCCCACGGCCGAGGCCGAGGAGGCCTGGGTGCGCACCGTGCACGAGACCGCCCTCGACACCCGGGCGTTCCAGGCCGAGTGCACGCCCGGCTACTACAACGGCGAGGGCACCCGCTCCATCGCCGGCGCGACTTTCAGCCCCGGACCGATCGCCTTCCACCGCCTGCTGCGCGCCTGGCGGGAGGACGGGATGGGCGACGTGCTCGTCGGCGCCGGCGTCGGAGCCTCGCGATGAGGCGGTCGGCGATCGCCGTCCCGGTCCTGCTCGCCGGTGCCCTGGCGGGCTGCACCGACGCGGGCGACCCCGCAGCCGCACCCTTGTCGGCGACTCCGTCGGTCGTCACCGCCGAGCGGGTGCTGCAGGTGACGGAGGTGCACGAGACGACCGGCATGACCCTGCTCGAAGGCCCGACCTTCGGCCCCGACGGCGGCCTGTACGTCGTCGACGTCACCGCCCCGCCCGGCGCCGGCAAGGTGCTCCGGATCGACCTCGACGAGGAGACCGTCGAGCCGGTCTGGACCGACGACGCCTCCGCGCTCACCTCCGCGCAGTTCCACCCCGGGGACGGGCGGCTCTACGTCACCGACTTCCTCAGCGGTTCCGTGCGGAGCATGACCGCCGAGGGCGAGGACGTCCGGGACGTCGTCACCGGCCCGGTCGACGGCGTCCCGATGCAGCCGGACGACATCGCCTTCGGCGAGGACGGCGCCCTCTACGTCACCGACGCCGCCGGCGCGCAGGACCCGTACTGGGAGGCGTCCGGCCGCGTCGTCCGCGTCGACCCGGCGACCGGTGCGGCGACCGTGCTGGCGAGCGAGCTGCCCTCCCCGAACGGCATCGCCTTCTCGCCCGGCCACGGCGAGCTGTGGGTCAGCCTCAACACCGGCAACCGCATCGACCGGTTCACCCTCGCCGAGGGCGGCACCGACATAGCGACCGCGTTCCCCGCGATCCACGCCTCACCCGGGATCGGCCAGCTCGACTCGATCGCGGTCGACGCCGCCGGCAACCTCTACGTCGGCCTGCACAGCCGGCCGGAGATCCTCGTCTACGACACCTCGGGCGCCCTGCTGCAGACGGTGACGATGGCCGGGGACGGCGTGGGCTCCGCGACGAACATCGCGATCCGGCCAGGCATGACGGAGGCGTACGCGACGGTCAGCGGTACGGCGGGCGGCTTCGTGCACACCTTCCAGGCCCTGGCCGAGGGAGTGCCGCAGTCGAACGGGGGCTGAGCCGGCCGGCCCTCGACACCCACCGTCCTCCCCCGCGTCCCAGCACTATTCGCACCTGATGGGAGACTTCGACCTCCCCCTCGCCGACCGGTACTTCGACAACTACCTCCCGGGAATCGGCGGGATCCTCGGTCGCGTGACAGCGACGGAGAAGGAGATCGTCACTTTCGCGACGGCTTTGAATCCGCACACGATGCACACCGATCCGGAGGCCGCCCGACTCGGCGACTTCGGGGGAGTGATCGCCAGCGGCTGGCACACGACGGCGATCATAATGCGGCTGCTCGTCGACCACTTCCCTAACGAGCGCGCGAGTGTCGCCTCTCCCGGCGTCGAAGAGCTGCGCTGGCAACAACCCGTACGACCCCGCGACACCCTCGGAGGGAGGTTCGTCGTCCTCTCGGCCCGCCCCTCCGCTTCACGGCCGGATCGAGGGCTTGCTCGGATCGGCATCGAGCTCCTCGATCAGCACGACACCGCCGTCATTTCGCATGACCATGCTCGTCCTCCTCCTGCGCCGCCGGCCGCGTTCCGATCAGAGCTGATTCTCATCGCTCCGCCCGCAGGAGGGTCTCTTGCGGTGGATCCAGGCACTCCGCGTGGACCCTTGATCGCGAGGGACCACATCGTCTCCCCGCCAGGAGATGAAACCCCTGCTGGAGCAACTGAACCACCATGACCATCGGGGACAACCTAGGATCATCCCCGATGGCATCACGACGAGAGATGAGCGAAGTCCGCCGTGGCGCTGTGATGCAGGCAACGGAGGAGCTCCTCGAGGCGAACGGAGTGGCGTCGCTCACGATCCGGCAGGTCGCCGAGCGCGCGGGCGTCGCTGCGGGCACCGTGTTCCTCTACGCGGACAACAAGGCGGACCTCGTCCACCAGGTGTACGGGTTCCAGATCGCGCAACGCTGGCATCGCCTCTTCGACGAACTGGAGCCGTTCAGTCCGCTGATCCGCGTCGAGAAGTTCTTCCTCGGATGCGTCGAGATCTTCTACGACGACAAAGACAACATCCTGGCCTACTACCAGGCGATGGCAACGGATTCGCTGACCTCGCTCGACAGTGTCGAGTCGTTGATCGAACGGATCACCGACTCGCTCCGATTGGCCTTGGAGTCCGGGGAGATAAGCCCGCGTATCGATCCGGAGGTTCTCGCGTACTCCTACCAGGCCGTCTACTCGAACGTCATTATGCTCGCCGCTCGAGGGCGGGATCGATCGGCATCGAGCGAGGTGGTAAGAGCGTCGATCGAGCTGATCCGGTACGGCATCGAGCCCTGATCGTTCGCCGGCGACAGCAGGCTTCGTCGGTCAACGGGTGCCGTCGAACCGGTCGCCTCTCGTTCCGCCAAGGTCGGCGGCTCGTCTCATCGACACTGCACCATCAGCGCGGCCGATAGCGGGGGCCGATGCAATCCCAGCGCTCGGAGACGGCCGTGCGAGACTCCTTCCGTGCCTGACGACTGCTCGAGAACGCCCCGTCGCGTGACGAGCGCCGAGGTCGCGGCGCGGGCCGGAGTGTCGCGGTCCGCTGTCAGCCAGATCCTCAATGGTGAGATCTCCCGGTTCCCCGCGGCCACGCAGGCACGGGTGAGGGACGCTGCGGCCGCACTTGGCTATCGACCGTCTCGCGCGGCGCGTGCCCTGGTCACCGGGGTCAGCGACGTCGTCGTTCTCCTTCTTCCCCACGTGACCTTCGGTCCGCACCTCCAAGACATGGTGGACGGCATCACGGCGGCGTCGAGGACCGCCGGCCTCACTGTCGTCGTGCGCTACGCCGATGATGAGCCTGAGGCCACACTGCTGGCGCTGCACGACCTCCTTCCGGCGGCGGTGATTGACCTCGGCGTCCTCGAGAAGGACCAACGGCATCGACTCCACGAGGCGGGGATCCGCGTCGTCCCCCGTCGGCGGAGCGATCCCCTGTCAGGCGAAGTGGATCAGGTCGACGTGGACATCGGCCGCATGCAGGTGAGGCACCTGACGCGCAACGGTCCTCGCCGCCTCGTTTACGCCGCACTGGCGGACAAGCGCCTCGATCCGTTCGGCCCACGGCGACTGCAGGGCATCAGGCAGGAATGCGCAGCGCTGGGGATCGATGAGCCGGTGGAGGTGAGGGTTCCGCTCGAGCTCGACGGGGCGTCCGCTGAGATCCGGAGTGTCCTCGCCGACGCAGACGATCGCCCGAGCGGATTCTGCTGCTACAACGACGACGTCGCGATCGCCGTCGTCGCGGCGGCCCGTGCTCTCGGCATATCGCTGCCGGACCGTCTCTCCGCCATCGGTGTCGACGGGAGTGCTCTCGGCCAGCTGATCTCGCCGCGGCTGACGACGATCCGCGTCAAGCAGTCCGTCTTCACCGATGCGATCACAGCGGAGCTGCTCGAGACGGTGGGGGCGGTCGCCTCGACGGAGCCGGCGTCTCCGATCCCTCTGACGCTGGTACCCGGCGAAACCTCCTGAGAAGTCGAGGGACACCCGGTCGGGGTCCTCGTGCTGAGATGTGATCGGGCGGAGGAGCCTGTGCCCGTCCGCCCGATCACCTCTCGCGCGTCCGCTACCTAGTCGCCGCTCGTGACGTCGAACCGGGTGCTCGCGTCACGGTAGAGCTCCTTGCCTCCCTTGGTGACTGAGAGCTCCAGGAAGACCGTGCCCGTATCGGGAACGGTGAACGAGACCGGCATCTGCTGCACGGTGCCCAGCGGGACGTTCAGGTCCGCCTTTCCACTGGCGAGGACGGAGCCCGACGCCGATCCGCCTCGCAGCGCCCAGGTCACCGTGAGTCCGGTTCCGCTCAGCGTGTCGTTGAACACGGAGAACGTTCGGGTGGCCCGGGACCCCTTGACGAGTTCGCTGGCGACGACGGGCCAGGTCCCGTTCTCGTCGGACAGCTTGTTCGCGTTCCAGAACTCGGTGTCGACCACGGCGACCGGGTTGAACGCCTTCTGCAGGAGTTGGATCTGCTCGTTGTCCCACGGGTCGGGGAGGTTGTCCTCGCCAAAGAGGGGGAGCACGCCGTCAGGGTAGCCGCGCTCGAGGGAGGTGAAGTCGGTTGTCTTCACTCCCGGAATCACCGAGGACCAGTTGGAGAGGAGAGTGTACGGCCGGGTGTCGTCCGCGCCCTTCTCTCGCATCCGCAGGGTGGCCGTGGCGAACCAGGTCATGCCCTGAGGGGTGTGGTCGTTGTTCCAGATGAATTCGGTCTGCCCGTTGGGCTTGCCCGGGAGCTCGCAGACGTTCTCGGTGTACTGACCGATCGCGAACTGGCCGCTGTCGCCCTCGTAGTGGCAGAACACGGTGTAGTTGTCGTGGGGCAGATCCGGCGAATCGCCGTCGGTGCTGATCGGCCGGGTGCTGTCGAGCGCCATGACGGTCTGGTAGAGCAGTTCATCGAACTCCGGCCCCTGTCCGGGGTTGGTGAAGAACGGCATCTGAGGCTCGTTGGCCTGGCTCCAGCGCACCACGGAGGCGTGGTTGCGGTCGCGGGTGACGAGATCGGCGAGGTGGCTGACCATGTTGTCGCGGCCCTCGGTGAAGTTCTCTCTGTTGTTCGAGCCTCTGATGGCGGTCTCGTCCATGATCATGAGGCCGAGCTCATCGGCGACGTCGAGCATGTACGGGGTGGCCGGGATCTGGTGGATGCGGACGACGTTGTAGTTCAGGCGCTGATAGTTGCGCACCGCCTCGCGCCAGCCGCCGTTTCCGGCGGAGGGTTCGAGGAAGCCGGGCAATGTGTCGTACGCGTCGCCCACTCCGGAGTTGTCGATGTTGTCGTAGTTCGCGCCCTGGAGGCTGTCGCCACGGAAGTTCACCCGGGTCCCGTTCAGTTCGTAGTGGTCACCGACCTGCTCGAGTTGACGGAATCCGAAGCGGACTTTGTACTCGGAGTTCACGAGCCTCGGACCCGCGCCGAGGGAGACGACCTGGACCTTGAGGTCGTGCAGCTGCGCTGCGTAGTCCTCCTGGTAGGGCACGTTCGGGGTCCAGTAGGAGTCCGTGCCGGCCTTCCAGCGGAGCGGCCCGACGGTGATCTTCTCCGTCGAGTTCGCCGGGATGAGCTTCGTGCTGAGCGGAAGGCGCGGATATGCGAAGTCCTTCTCGTTCGCGGAGTCGAGCGTGCCGCGCACGAGGACCGTCTTGGCACGGTCGGTGCTGTTGGTGACGTAGGTGTCGTAGCTGAAGGTCTTGTCCGATACCGAAGTGCGGACAACGGTGTCGGCGACGAAGACGGCCGGCAGGACCTCGAGGGTGGCGGAGCGGAAGATGCCCTGCGCGACGTCGTCCGACCAGGAGGCGCCCTCCGGCACCAGATAGCGCATGTCGGAGGCGATCAGCGCCTTCCTGCCCTCGACGGTCACCTCGATGAGGTGGGAGCTGCCCGGCTTCACGAAGTCCGACAGGTCGAAGACCGACGAGGTGTAGGAGGTGGTCTGCGTCCCGACGACGCGGCCGTCGACGGCGACGGTTGCGCGGTGGTTGATCGCTCCGAAGTTCAGCCGGGTGACCTGCTCGCCGGTGATCTTGGGGATCTGGATCGTCTTCGAGTAAGTGGCGCGGGAGAGATCGGTCCAGCCCTGCTTGTGCCAGCCGCCGCCGGGCACCGCGATCGTGGTCTTCCCGCCGGGGGCCGGCGAGTCGACGCAGGAGACGAAGGGACCTGTCGTGGTGCCGTAGATGCCACCGCCGGTGCAGATCGTGTTCGTGAGGGGGGTGAAGTCCCAGGTGCCCGCGAGGTCGACCTCACGTGCGGACTGCGGGCCGGACACCCCGTCGAGGTACTCGGCGGCGAAGGTGGGGGCAGCCTCGGCCGCGATCGCCGGCGCACCGGCGATGATCGGCGAGAGCAGCGCCGCAGCCAGGGCCACGACGGCGGCGACCGAGAGGCGACGGGTGCGAGCCCGTGTCGTCCTGCTCGTGGGTGGCGTTTCGAGCAGGGGCGACTGAGGGAACACGTCTTCTCCTTCTGGGCGGCACTGCCCGGACGGTCTTGCGGCGAGCGAGGTCGTCCCGCGAGAACGCTCCAGCGGGACGACGCGTCGAGGGAAGGGAGGGGGGCGACCCGGACGAAAGAGAAGGCGCTCCGTGAGCGGTCAGCCTCTTTGCTGACACGTAACAGCAGGCTAAGTGCGCGCTGAAGCGGCTGTCAATGCCGCAGAGCGAGCAGGTGGGGGCCCATCCGCAGAAGCCCGTTCGCGGAGCCTCTTGTCATTCGTCTGCGATCCGCTACGCTGACTGAACGCGTCCACTGAACGCGTTTACTGAAATCGCCGGCAAGCTCGATGAGGAGACAGGCCATGTATTCGGAGTACGCAGGGAAGACGGTCGTCGTGACCGGTGCCTCGTCCGGCATCGGAGAAGCAACCGCCGTGGCACTCCACGATCTGGGCGCACATGTGATCGCCGCATCCCGTCGAGAGCCCGCCGTCGAGACCGCCGGCTACGTCTCCCTGGACCTGAGCGACCCCGCCTCCATCTCCGCAGCAGCAGCCGCGATTGACGGGGACGTCTACGGCCTCTTCAACTGCGCCGGGGCCGTCCCCATGCTGGATCCCCTCGACATCCTCAAGGTCAATTACCTCGGGACCCGCCTGTTCACCGAACTGCTGGTCGACAAGATGGCACCGGAGAGCGCCATCGCGAACGTGTCCTCCGACGCAGGATACGGCTGGAGGAAGAAGCTCGACCTGCTTCTCGAGTTCGTGGCGATCCCGTCGTTCGACGCCGCTGCGTCCTGGTACAGCGCGAACGAAGAGGCCGCCGGCCATGCCTACACGTTCGGCAAGGAAGCCCTCAACGTCTGGAGTATGCAGCAGTCGCAGTCCCTGATCAAGCGCGGCATCCGCATCAACACCACGAGCCCAGGGGCCGTGCAGACGCCGATGCTGGAGGCGATCGAGGAGGAGTACAGCACCGACTCCATCACTCCTGTGACCGTGCCGAGCGGACGTCGATCCTCTCCCGCCGAGCAGGCCGGCCCGCTGCTCTTCTTGAACAGCAGCCACGCCTCCTACGTCAACGGCGTCGACATCGTCATCGACGGCGGGTATTGGGCCGGCCAGACCCTCACCGGCGTGTACTGGGACTGAAACTGCCGCCAGGCTCCCACTCGGCAGCCCGCTCTCACCTTCGACCAGGAGTCCGCTGAATCCGTTCGCTGTCCTCGCCGACGAGAAGCGTAGGCGTCTCCGATTCGCACCACGTTCATCCGGGCTCTCGGACCGATCCGGTCCGACCCGAATCCACCTCAGCATCGATCTGCATGTACCTGTCGCCGCGCACAATGCCGTGCAGCGACGGATTCTCGCGCGGATCGCTGCCACGCCGCGAAGGAATGCCATGTCCAATCCTCCCGATCCTGCGATTCCCCATGCGAGTGACAGCTCGTTCAAGCGTCATCGACTCCTGAACTCCCTCGGCGCCTTCTTGCTAATGGCCAACGTCGGCACTCTCGCCGCGGTCGGATTCCTCATCGTTCCGGGAATGGAGAGGTTCGAAGTCCAGGCGGCTCAGATGACGCTGATCTTCACCGTGCTCCTCCTCTCCGGAGCGGTCGCCCTGCCTATCGCGGGTCGGATCATCATCCGCGTCGGCGTCCGACCGGTCGTCGTCGTCTCCTCTCTCCTCGCGATCGCGTCCGTGGTCGGCATGATCTTCGCGCCGGATCTCACCGTCTTCACTCTGCTCTGGATCCCCTTCGGGGCGGCCTCCGCGGGGTCCGGGATCCTCGTGGCGACCAGCCTGATGACCGGCTGGTACTCGCCACAGGCGCGTGGACGCGCGATCGGCATCATTTCCACGGGCGCCGCGATCGGAGGCACGATGTGGGGGCTGGTCATGCCACCCGTGATCATCGCCTACGGCTGGACCGGCGCGTTCGTCGCAATTCTGCTCTACCTCGTGATCGTCGCTCTCGTCCCGGGCCTGTTCCTCATCAGCAATCCGCCGATCAGTCAGGCAGCCCTGGCGAGGGCGGTCGCCGGAGAGACCGGCATCTCGCGGAGGAGCCTCCGCGGTCCTCTCGTCATCGCGGTGATCGGACTCGCCGTTGCGGCGTTCCTGGTCAACACAGAGGCCACCTTCGCGCAGCTGCAACCGGCCGTCTACGCCGCGAAGGGCATCGATCCGATCCTCGCGGGCCAATTCGTGTCCTTCCTCTCCCTGTGCGCCTTCGTGATGGGACCGATCATGGGCTTCCTGCACGACAAGCTCGGCGTCTACGCGCTGATGATCATCCTGGCCATCGCCTACGGCGTCGGACTCCCGGCCGTTGCGATCCTGGCCGGGGTCTCGACCGTCGGTATGTTCCTCGTCCTCCCTCTGATCGGCTTCGCGATCACCACCGGATCGGTGGCACTGCCCCTCGTCGCGGGCCACGTCGTCGGACCTCAGCGATACCCCGGCGTCTACGGATTCGTCCAGATGGGTGGCTACCTCGGCTCCGCTGTGAGCGCACCGCTCTGGGGTATCGCCTTCGACACCACCGGCGACTACGACATCGCTCTGCTCATCGGTGCCGGCTGCGCGATCCTCGGGCTCGCCGTCTTCACCATCCTCTACGCCCGCCGACGACGCATCACCGAGGCGCTGGACGCCGACGACGCGGCGTCGATGGATCACGCCACCGCCGATCACCTCAGTCACCGACAGTAAGGAAGCATCCACCATGTCTCGATTCGACGACAAAGTCATCGTCATCACCGGAGCCGGAGCCGGTATCGGCAAGGCGACCGCCCTGGCGGCGGCACGCGAAGGTGCCAATCTGGCGCTCTTCGAAATCCAGGAGGACACGCTCGCGGCGACCGCCCGGGCAGCCGAGGAGCTGGGCAGCGATGTTCTCGCGTTCCCCGGTGATGTCACCCGGACCGAGCAGCTCATCGCCTTCGTAGAGGCGATCGCTGAGAAGTTCGGACGCGTCGACGTGCTGATCAATAACGCGTACGCGTCCAGCATGCGAGTCGCGTTCGAGGACGCCACACTCGAGCAGCTCGAGCACTCCCTGCGCTCGCAGGTCTTCGCGACGTTCACTCTCATGCAGCAGGCACTGCCTCTCATGAAGGAGAGAGGCGGCTCGATCATCAACTTCTGCAGCAACGCCGCCCAGGGTCTGGAAGGGCTCTCCGTCTACGGAACCGCCAAGGGTGCCATCGGCGCCCTGACCCGCGCGGTCGCGAAGGAGGTCGGTCCGCAGGGGATCCGAGTCAACAACATGGTGCCCATCGGAGTCACGGACACCGTCAAGGCCCAAGGCGGGCACGTCCTGCAGCTGATGGTCGATGCTGTCGCGGCTCAGAGTCCGCTGAACCGTGCCGGGTACGTAGAAGAGGACGTCGTCCCGGTCGTGCTGTTCCTGGCGTCCGACGATTCTCGCTGGATCACCGGTCAGGACATCCGAGCCGAAGGCGGAGTCGACATCCACTGGTGACCAGGGCGGGACATCGCCCTCACCCGACACGAAAGGCTCCTCATGCCGAAGAAGACCAAGACGTGGCTGGGCACAACAGATCGATACGCTCGCCTGCGGCGCATCGAATCCTTGGACCCGGCGTCAGATTTCGTCGAGATCAAGCAGCTGTTCTCCTATGACTTCCAGTCCTGCTTCATCGTGCAGGCGGCGTCGGGTTTCATGTTCACCTTCGCGGCGCCCACGATGTCGCGGGTCCTGCACGCCACAGGCCAAGCAGGCAAGCACACGGCCAAGCGCTTCGTCGACACGTCGCTCCTCACGAGTGCCGTGATCAACAACGGCCTCGAACCCGGTGACGGTCGTGAAGCGGCCAAGCGGGTGAACGCCATGCACCGCCAGTACGACATCCGACAAGACGACTTCATCGCCGTCGGCTGCGAGTCCCCCCTCACCGCACTGGATCTCGCAGAACGACTCGGCTGGCGCGACGTCACCGACATCGAGAGGCAAGCGCTTCGGAACTATCACAACGCCGAAGCGCGCGCGTTCGGCTCACACAAGCCCATTCCCGAGACGATCGCGGAGATGGAGGACTTCTACGAGCACTATCTCGATACGCAGCTCGCGTTCGAGCCGCAGAACAAGGAGCTCACCGACGCGGTACTGGGTCTGGTCCCGCAGTTCGTGCCGGCCCCGATGCGCCCGTTCATCAACCCGATCCTCACCGCGCAGATCGATCCCCGCATCCTGCGGGCGTGCGGACTACCTGCGCCGTCGCGGCTTCGGAAGAAGATCTCCACCTCGCTGCTCCGGGCGATCGCCAAGGCAGATCCGATCCCCGACGGCGTGTCCGGGAGCAATCCGATCAAGACGTTCGCGGACGACATCTACCCGAACGGTTGGACGATCCAGTCCTTGGGGACGCACATCCGCAGCCACACCGCCGCTGGGTCGCCTCACGAGCACTCCGCAGCAGCCGACCCCCACCACTCAGCCCGAGCAACGCCCACCAGCCAGGAGACGACATGACCACCGAACCAGACCTCAGCGGATTCGAGGGCGAGTGGGAGATGGATCCCGAGAAGTCGCTGGTGTGGGACAAGCAGGGCGGCAAGTGGGTTCCCGAGTGGGTCCAGGCCCAGCACATGACGTTGCATCACGAAGGCGACACCCAGATCTACACGGTCCGCATCCAGATCGCCGATGATCTCGCCACCCACATGGGCTACAAGAGCCGGTTCGGCGATCCCACGTGGGTCCCCTACTCCGTGTGGGAGATCGAGGGCGATCAGGACCACGAGCTGCTGAAGCCGAACGACGTCCTGAAATCCGGCACCGTGCTGAACGAGCCGATCGCCTGGGTCGTGCAGACCTATGTCAATCCGCAGACTCACTACCGGATCACGAAGAACCTCGACGGATCCGCGCAGTACTCCATGTCGCGGCTCCTCTCCAACGACGGCAGCACGATCCTCTCCGCCGTGACCCTGCCGGACGGCACCCCGTCCGTCTCTAAGACCTTCATCCGCGCCTGACCGCCAAGAAAGCAGCCCCTCATGACCTACACACTCGAGACCCTGATCGAAGGCGGAGCGTTCTTCGAAGGACCCCGCTGGAACGACGGGCGCTGGTACGTCTCCGACTTCTTCGAGCACCACGTCCTCGCGGTGAGCTCGGACGGCGACACGGAGGTCGTGGCCGAGGTCCCCGGCCAGCCGTCAGGTCTTGGCTGGCTTCCGGACGGGTCGCTGCTGATCGTCTCCATGAACGACAAGCGACTGCTCAAGCGCAGTCCGGACGGAACTCTCTCCGAGCACGCCGACCTCTCATCTGTCTTCCCGGGCAAGGCGAACGACATGGTCGTCGACGACCAGGGTCGCGCCTACGTTGGCAACTTCGGCTTCGCCGAGCTCGACCCCGTCAACCCGATTCTGCCCCCCACTGTCGTCGCTCTCGTGACGGCTGACGGCGCGATCTCGGTCGCGGCGGACGATCTCTACTTCCCCAACGGCAGCGTCGTCACCGCCGACGGTTCAACCCTCATCGTCGGCGAGGCGATGGCCGGCCGGTACACCGCGTTCACCATCCAGCCGGACGGCACGTTGACGGACCGGCGAGTATGGGCACAGTTTGATCAGACCGTCGTCGGAGGGCCGGACGGCTGCACCCTCGACGCCGAGAACCACATCTGGATGGCGGACCCGCTCGGCGGCCCGCTGCGACGTGCGGCACCCGGCGGCGCGATCGTCGACCAGATCACGCCCCCTGAGGGCCTGACCATCTTCGCCTGCGCACTCGGAGGCGACGACGGGAAGACCCTCCTCATGTGCGCAGCAGGAGCCAGTGCCTTCGACGGCACCGAGAGAGGAACCGCGATGCTCCTGACGACCCGTGTCACCGTTCCCCACGCCGGCCGCCCGTAACGTCTCACAGCGCGAATCGAGGCGATGCGAATCCGAGCCCTCACGGGCGCGCCGAAGCGGCGCACCCGTGCAGGGCAGCGATGTAGGCATCCTCGTTCGCCCGGAACCGGTCGATCGGTGCGGTCAGGGACAGGGCAGCACGAACACGTCCGTCCACCCGGATGGGCACGCTGATCGAGTAGACACCCGTCCGCAGTTCCTCCTCGTCGCGCGCGATGCCGGTCGACCGAATGCGCTCCAACTCCGCCTCGAGCTCCGCGCGGCTGCGCAGAGTGTTCGAGGTGAGCGCGGTGTAGTCGTACCCGGAGAGTGCCCAGTCCCGGAGCCTCTCGTCGGCGTGAGCGAGCATGACGCGTGCGCCGACCCTGGCGTGGATGTCGTCGGAGTAGCCGACGACGAGACCGGACACGCGCACAGCGTGGTCGCCCTCGGTCACGGCGATGACCCGGATACGGTCCCCTCGCCATGCCGTGAGGTAGCACGACTCTCCTGTCCGCCGAGCAAGCTCTGCCAGCGCATGCCGCAGCTCCGCGGGCGGACGGAGTTGTCGGGTGACGGCGTCCGCGATGCGCTCGCTCGCATCACCGAGCTCGTACTGGCGGGCCGAATCCTTCGAGAGGAGGCCCTCCTGCACCAGCGTGCTGAGCAAGTGGTGGGTGGTCGACGCCGTTAGGCCTAGTCGAGCGGCGATGTCACCGGCGAGCACTCGAGGCTCATCGGCCACGAGAAGCACGATCTGGACGGCGCGCTCGACGGATTGGATGGTCGTGACCATCGAGATCCCTTCTTGACAGGGGAGAGGGTTCGTCTACTATCTCGGCAGATAGCTGAAGCTGTTTGCATTATCTGCAAGTGACAGTATCAACGAAGGAGTTGGACCTTGGCAACGGGCGACCGCGAATCGATCACCACGGTGATGGCAAATGGGGGGCGCCCGCCGGGCAGCCGCCGTGAGATCACGATCATCGACACCACTCTTCGCGATGCGCACCAGAGCCTCTGGGCCACGCGGATGCGCACCGAGCACATCGTGAAGATGGCGCCGGACTTCGACAAGGTGGGCTTCGCCCAGGTCGACCTCGTCGCCCCCATCCAGTTCGACGTGGCTGTGCGCTACCTCAAGGAGGACCCGTGGGAGCGGGTACGACTCGCTCACCAGCACGCGCCGAACAGCACTTTCCGGGCCCTCATCCGCTCGAAGAACATCGCCGCGTTCGACTTCCTCGCTGACGACGTGATCGAGGCGTGGGTCGAAAGCCTCTACCGAAACGGCTTCCGAGTCATCGGATCGTTCGACGGGCTCAACGACATCGACAACATCGCGCCGGGGCTCCTCCGGGCGCAGCAGCTGGGCGCCTCCACCTTCGGCGCAGTGTCGTTCTGCGAGAGCCCGGTCCACACCGATGAACTGTTCGTGGCGAAGGCGATCGAGCTGATCGAGAAGGCGGATGTCGACGCGATCATGCTCAAGGATGCGGGCGGTCTCCTGACGCCCGATCGCATTCGCACCCTGGTGCCGGCGCTGAAGGCCGTGATGGGCGACCGCTCGCTCGAGATCCACAGCCACTGCCTGACCGGTCTCGCCCCGTTGGTGTACCTCGAGGCAGTGGAATTGGGAGCGGATGCGCTGCACACCTCGATCGCACCGATGGCGAACGGGGCCGCCCAGCCGTCGACGCAGGACATCGTCAGCGATCTGCGAGCGCTCGGCTACACCGTGAACGTCGACGACGAGCGCATCGAGACCATCAGCCGTCAGCTCGTCGACATCGCCGAGGCCGAGGGCAAGCCCGTCGGCCATCCAGTGGCGTACAACGGCCTGCACTTCATGCACCAATTGCCCGGCGGCATGCTGTCGAACTTCCACTCCCAGCTGGCCACGGCGGGGCTGTCGCACCGCTTCACTGAACTCCTCTACGAGGTCGCCCGGGTGCGTGAGGAGCTGGCCTTCCCGATCATGATCACTCCGTTCGCTCAGTTCGTGGGCACCCAAGCGGTGATGAACGTCATCTCAGGCGAGCGCTACAAGGTCGTGCCGAACGAGATCAAGAAGTACGCCCTCGGCTACTACGGCGAGCTGCTCGGCCCCATCGCCCCCGACGTGCTCGAGAAGATCATCACGAACGGCTCCTCCTCGATCGCTCTGACTCCCGCGCCGATCGAACCGATGCTGCCGGGTCTGCGTGAGCGGCATCCGGACGAGGGCATCGACCTGCTTCTCCTGCGGGCCATGTTCGCGGGCTCGCAGGTCGACGAGATGCTCCGCACGGTAGCCGCCGGAGGAAATCCCGACGAGATCTACGGTCCCATCGTGGGCCTCGTGAAAGCCCTGTCGTCGAAGAGCGCGACAGGAACCCAGACGTTGACTGCGGGCGATCTGCACATCCGCATCGAGAAAGGACTGAGCGAGAATGTCGCTTGACCGACCGGACATCACTCAACTTCGAGCCCTCGTCGACTGGGTGAACCTCAGCGACGACGTGCGCGAGCTCTCCGTCAGCTTCGGTGACGTCGAGCTGTTCATCTCGCGCGACCGGCAGTCGCCCGGACGGAGGGCCGGCGCAGTCTCCGCGCCCGCCGCCACCGCAGCAGTCTCTCCGGTTCCCGCCTCTACGGAGGTTCCTGCGACAGCCGATTCCGCTCCGGCCGCGGTTGCCCCGAACGCAGCCCCGACTCCAGTCGCTCCCGCTCCGGCCGCGGTTGCTCCGAACGCAGCCCCGGCGCTGCCGGCCGCCCTGGACGTCGACGAGGTCGTCATCAAGGCCCCGATGGTCGGCACCTTCTACGGTGCGCCGAAGCCCGGGGACCCGCCCTTCGTGCAGGTGGGTGACAGCGTCACCGATGAGACCGTGCTCGGCATCGTCGAGGTGATGAAGCTCATGAACAACATCGAGGCCAAGGTCGTCGGCACCGTCGCCCGCATCCTGGTCGAGAACGACCAGGCGGTCGAGTACGGCCAGCCCTTGATGGTGATCCGACGCCATGGCTGAACTCACGAGCGTGCTCATCGCCAACCGAGGCGAGATCGCTCTGCGCATCATCCGAGCCTGTAAAGAACTCGGCATCCGCAGCGTCCTGGTCCACTCCGAGGCCGATGCCCTCTCCCTGCCGGTGAAGCTCGCCGACAAGGCTGTGTGCATCGGTCCCGCCAAGGTGAACGCGAGCTACCGCAATGCACAGGCTGTGGTGGGCGCCGCGCTGGCCTACGGAGCCGACGCCATTCACCCCGGATACGGATTCCTCTCCGAGAACGCCGACTTCGCAGCTCTCTGCGAGCAGGAAGGAGTCGGCTTCGTCGGCCCGGCCGCCGACGTCATCCGCCGCATGGGCGACAAGATCGAGGCGAAGAAGATCGCCCGCCGCGCCGGCGTGCCCACCGTTCCCGGCTCGGAGGGGGCGATCGCCGAGTACAGCGAGGCACTCTCCGTGGCGGGCGAGGTGGGCTACCCGCTGCTCATCAAGGCGGCGGCCGGTGGCGGTGGGCGCGGGATGCGCGTAGTCGAGGCAGCCGCGACACTGGAGAAGGATCTCGCCGAGATCATGTCGGAGGCCGAGGTCGCGTTCGGCGATCCGTCCGTGTACATCGAGCGCTACCTGACCGACATCCGGCACATCGAGATCCAGGTCATCTCCGACGGCAGCACCGTGCTGCACCTGGGCGAGCGCGACTGCACGGCCCAGCGCCGCAACCAGAAGCTCGTCGAGGAGTCGCCGTCGCCGGTGCTGGACGCCGAGCTACGGCAGGGCCTCGCGGATGCGGCGGTCGCGCTGTGCCGGGAGGTCGGCTACAAGAACGCCGGCACCGTGGAGTTCGTGTTCGACAACATCGAGCGCACCTACTACTTCATCGAGATGAACACCCGCATCCAGGTCGAGCACCCGGTGTCGGAGATGGTGTCGGGCATCGACCTGATAAAGCTGCAGCTGCAGATCGCGGGCGGTATCCCGCTGAGCCTCACGCAGGACGACGTGATCATCCGCGGGCACGCCATCGAGTGCCGCATCAATGCCGAGGACCCTGACAACAACTTCGCCCCGAACCCCGGAACCGTCACGACCTTCCGGGCTCCGGGAGGGTTCGGCGTCCGCCTCGACACCCACATCGAGTCGGGTTACGTCATCCCGCCGTTCTACGACTCGATGATCGGCAAGCTCATCTGCTGGGGCGCCGACCGCGACGAGGCGATCGCCCGCACCCTCCGTGCGCTCGACGAGCTCGTCGTCGACGGCATCGTCACGACGGCGTCGCTCCAGAAACGCATCGTCGACAGCCCCGAGTTCCGCAGCGGTGACTTCAACACCGCCTTCGTCGCCGAAATGCTCGCCACCACTCCAGCACCAGCCCTCTCCTAAGGAGACGCCATGTCACTGACCACCGCGGTCCGCCGCCCCGTGCTCGCCGACCTCGTCGGCCGCCCTTCCACCCGTGCCCGAGTGTTCGCCGTCGACGCCGGTCTCGTTCTCGCCGGAGCCGCTCTCGTCGCCCTTCTCGCGAAGGTGTCGTTCTTCATCGGCCCCATCCCCATCACCGGCCAGACCCTCGGTGTCATCGCTGCCGGGGCCGCGCTGGGGTCGAGGCGGGGCGCGGCGGCGCTCACCACCTACCTGCTGGCAGGCCTCGCAGGGCTGCCGGTGTTCGCGGGCGCCATCGCCGGTCCCGCCTACGCGCTCGTACCGTCGTTCGGCTTCGTCCTCGGCTTCATCCCGGCGGCGTTCGTGGCCGGCTGGTTCGCCGAACGCGCGTGGGACCGCACGCCCGCGCTTGCCTTCGTCGGCTTCGTCGCCGCGTCGATCATCCCCTTCCTCCTCGGCGTCCCCTACCTGGCTCTCGTCCTCGCCGCCGTGCTCGGCCAGCAGGTGACGCTGCCCGGTGTGCTCGATGCGGGGGTCTGGCCTTTCGTCGTTCCCGGCCTCGTCAAGGCCGCGGCGGCCGCCCTGCTCATCCCCGGCGCCTGGCTGCTCGTGCGAGCAGCCGACCGCACCAAGCGCGGCTGAGACGATGATCGACAAGACGGTGGCCGATGTCACCCGGGCGGTGTCCGGCATCTCCGATGGTTCGACGGTGATGATCGGTGGTTTCGGGCGGGCCGGTCAACCTGTCGAGCTCATCGACGCCCTGATAGAGCAGGGGGCGGGCGACCTCACGATCGTGAGCAACAACGCCGGCAACGGCGATACGGGCCTCGCCGCCCTTCTTGCGAGAGGGCGGGTGCGGCGCATCGTCTGCTCCTTCCCGCGTCAGCACGACTCGTGGGTGTTCGATGACCTCTATCGTTCGGGGAGGATCGAGCTCGAACTGGTGCCGCAGGGCAATCTCGCCGAGCGCATTCGAGCCGCCGGCGCCGGGATCGGCGCCTTCTTCAGCCCCACGGGAGTGGGCACCCAACTCGCGGACAGCAGGGAAGAGCGCACCATTGAGGGTCGCCGCTACGTGCTCGAGTACCCGATCAGGGCCGACTACGCCTTGATCTCGGCCTACAAGGGTGATCGGTGGGGCAACCTGGTCTACCGCGAGACAGCCCGCAACTTCGGTCCGATCATGGCAGCGGGGGCGGCGATCACGGTCGCGCAGGTCGACGAGCTCGTGCAGCTGGGTGCCCTCGACCCCGAGTCGGTGGTGACGCCGGGTATCTTCACCGACCGAGTGGTGGCGGTGGGTCCCCGAGCGTGGGTCCATGGCGGCGAGTTCGTCGGCGGGGTCGACGTCGACGGCCGATCGCTCTCCGAGTCGGAGGTGTCGCGATGAGCGAGGGAGGCCGTGTGAGTCGGGACGAGCTCGCGCAGCGCATCGCGGCGGACATTCCCGAGGGCGCGTATGTGAATCTCGGCATCGGAGCGCCGACGCTCGTGGCGAACTATCTTCCGGCTGAGCTCGAGATCATCCTGCACACCGAGAACGGTCTGCTCGGGATGGGGCCGGCGCCGGTGAGGGGCTCGGTGGATCCCGACCTGATCAACGCCGGGAAGCAGCCGGTGACCGCTCTCGTAGGATCGGCGTACTTCCATCACGCGGATTCGTTCGGGATGATGCGGGGCGGGCATCTCGACATCTGCGTGCTGGGTGCGTTCCAGGTGAGTGGCAGCGGTGATCTTGCGAACTGGTCGACCGGTGCGCCGGGGGCGATCCCGGCGGTGGGCGGGGCGATGGACCTGGCGATCGGTGCGAAGAACGTGTGGATCATGACCGACCTGCTCGCGAAGTCGGGCGAGTCGAAACTGGTCGACGCGTGCACCTATCCCCTCACGGGTGTCGGCTGCGTGTCGCGGGTCTACACCGACCACGCCGTGTTCGATGTCACCGGCGAGGGGTTCGTCGTGCGGGAGCTGTTCGGCGGCACGACCGTCGAGGGCCTCGAACGACTGACCGGCCTCCGTCTGCAGAAGTGAAGGACTGACACGATGACCGCGAGTTTCGTCTACGACGCCGTGCGCACCCCGTTCGGAAGAGCCGGTGGTGCCCTCTCGGGGGTGCGCCCGGATGATCTCGCGGCGACGGTGATGGCGTCGATCGTGGAACGGTCGGGACTCGATCCCGCCCGCATCGACGACGTGATCTTCGGGGATGCGAACCAGGCAGGTGAAGACAATCGGAACGTGGCCCGCTTCGGCGCACTGCTCGCAGGGTTCCCGACATCCGTCACCGGCACCACCGTCAACCGGCTGTGTGCTTCCTCGCTCGAGGCGGTCGTCCAGGCCTCACGAGCTATCGAGGTCGGTGACGCGGACATCGTGCTGGCGGGAGGCGTCGAGTCGATGAGTCGAGCCCCGTACGTGGTGGAGAAGTCGGCGAAACCGTGGCCGGCGACCGGGAACCAGGTCCAGTGGAACACCGCGATCGGGTGGCGGATGACCAATCCGGCCCTGCCCACCGAGTGGACGATCAGCAACGGCGAAGCGGCCGAGCACATCGCCCGCGCCCGGGGCATCTCGCGCGAGGCCCAAGACGAATTCGCCGTGCGCTCCCACCGCCTGGCAGCGGCAGCCTGGGCAGCCGGCACGTTCGAGAAGGAAGTGGTGCAAGTACCCGGAACGCCGATGACGCGCGATGAGGGCATCCGCGACGGCACGACGGTCGAGAGACTCGCCACTCTCACGCCGCTGTTCGCCGCGGGAGGTTCGGTGACCGCGGGCAACGCTTCATCGATCAATGACGGGGCATCAGCGGTACTCGTCGCACGAGAGGGTGCACTCGACATCGAGCCGCTGGCGAGGATCACGGGGCGCGCGGCTCACGGCGTCGACCCGCAGGACTTCCCGATCGCTCCTATCGCGGCCGCGAACAAGGCCCTCGCCCGGGCCGGCCGCACTTGGGACGACGTCGTCCTCGTCGAGCTGAACGAAGCCTTCGCCTCGCAGGCGCTCGCCTGTCTCGCCGGCTGGCCGGAGCTCGACCCCGCGAATCTCAACGTGCACGGTGGCGCGCTCGCGATCGGCCACCCACTCGGCGCCTCGGGCGGACGCGTCTTGGGGCACGCCGCCCACGAACTGGCTCGCCGGGGCCGCGGCGTCGCCGTGGTCGCGCTCTGCATCGGCGTAGGACAGGGTCTTGCCGTCGTGCTCGAGCGCTGACAGCCCCGACGAAGACGCGTCGAGCGGTCGGCGCCGACGAACCGTTCTCCTCTGCCAGGACAGCGCCGACGGCAGCCACGCGCGCCGTGCGGAGGGGAGAGGTCGCGGCTCGCTCCGAGCAGGCCCACCTCGTTCTCCACCTGCATCAGGATCGCGGTGTGGACCTCGTCCACGCGGGCGAGGTGCTCCATCAGGGCCCGGTAGGCGGCCTGGTCTGCACGACGGAACTCGTCGGAAAACACCGAGAGGCCCGGTCGGGGCGTGGATCCGTCGTAGGTGAGCGGAGCGCGCAACGGTGACGGACCCCGGTCCGCTCGCTCGAACCGCGTCGTGTCGGCGCGGGCCCAGGTCGGGGCGTAGGTGGAGAGGGCGTTCTTGAAGGCGCCGAACCAGATGAGGATGAGCCGGAGGCCCGCCGAGCGCGCGCCCTCGAGCAGCGCGTCGACGACGGCGAAGTCGAACTCGCCCTCGACGGGCTCCACCTGGTCCCAGCCGACCGGGGTGACGATCGAGCTCACGCCGGACGCTGCGATCGTCGACCAGACCGGGGCCATGTGCTGCGGGTCGGACGGGCTGGCGGCGTGGAGGGCGGCTTCTGCGTGACGTCGAGCGACCGGTGCTGCCGAGAGGGCGTCGACGTCGCGCAGGATCTCACGCCGGGATGATCGGGAGGTCGATCCGAGAGGGATGCGCCGCGTCGTGGAGGATGCGCTGGTGGGCGACACGGAGCGTGGTTCCCTCGTTCACCGGTTCACCGGTGTTCAGGTTGCGGTCCCAGCGGGGGAAGTTGCTCGAGGTGACCTGGACTCGCAGGCGATGACCGGCTCGGATCAGGATCGACGTCGACCAGAGGTCGACGGTCACCTCATCGACGCGACCTTCCTCCGTGGACACGCGGGTGATCCCGTCGACGATGTTCCGGGACACGCCTTCGACGTCCACTTCGCACAGTCGGACCACCCAATCGGTGGAGGGGCCGTCCGTCGCCACGAACACGGTCGCGGTGATCCGGCCGGTGATCTCGATGTCCTGATCGAGCGGAGGTGTGGTGAAGACCAGCACGTCGTCGCGGGCCTCGGCGACCCTCTGATCGAAGGGGCCGGCAGGGTAGTCGGAGCCCATCACCAGGTTCCCACCGCGCGTCATCACCGGGTCGGCGGGGTCGTACACGTAAGCGGATTCCGCTCCCGTCGACACCGGCGCGTCCCACTCGAGGACGCCTGCCTCGGTCAGGTAGAGCGGAGTGGTGACGGCGCGGGCAAGGGGCCAGTCCGCTTCGGCACGCCACTCGTCTACGCCCATGACGAAGATCAGCACGCCTGATTCCTGGGTGCTGGTCGCGGGGCTCTCACGCAGCCAGTGGTCGTACCAATCGAAGTTGATCTTCGAGATCGGCTCTCCGCCGGGGGTGAGCATGCCGAAGCCGAAGTTCACCTCGCCCACTTCTCCCAGGGTGGCACCGGGAGTGAGTGAGCTGTGCGACCACGGGCCGACGATGAGGCGCGTGGTGGCACCGTGTGCGCGCATCCCGACGTAGTTGTCCAGTGATCCCTGCTGGAAGACGTCGTACCAGCCCGCGAAGTTGAGCGACGGCACGGTGAGCTGCTCGTAGTGCCCGTCCACGCGCGAGTCGTCGAGGGTCGATCGGTCCTCGAGAGCGCGGGCGACTCCGACGTCGGGCATCCCGAGGTCCACGAAGAACGGTTGCGCTGCCGCGGGCAGCTCCCAGAATTTCTCCTTCAGGGTCGCTGCATCGGCAAGGGCCTGCATGATCTTCGGGTAGGCCGTCTCGGGCGGGTAGGCGTGCAGGAAATGGGGGAGAGCGTTCATCAGACCCCACCAGGTGTTCAGTCCGAGTTCGACGGCGCCGCCTCGGAACATCAGGCCGTTCTCCGGATCGCTCCAGGTGACGACCGGCGCCATGGCTCGAAGCGCGGGGGCGCCGGCAATCGCGCAGCTCCACTGCGTGCTGCCCACGTAGCTGGCGCCGAAGGTACCGACTCTGCCGTTGCTGTTCGGGAGAGCAGCCGCCCAGACGATCGTGTCGTATCCGTCGTCGCGCTCGTACTTCATCGGCATCCACTCGCCCTCGGATGTGCCGCTTCCTCGGGTGTCCTGGTGGACGACGATGAACCCCGCACGCAGAGCATCGATCGTCTCGAAGTTCTGGATGGGCCGATTGTTCTTGTCGTACGGTGTGCGCTCGACGAGCACCGGGAACGGACCATCCCCCGCAGGCCAGGCGACGTCCGCCCTCAGAACGGTGCCGTCCCTCATCGGAACCGGCAGATCGAACTTCATCGTGATGTCTGACATGGAGGGCGGTCTCTCTTTCATCTGGAGGACTCCTGTCTCGGAGCATTCCTCGAGCTCCTCGTCACGCGGCCAGGCCCGCTCCCACGTCGACGCGGTTCGAACAGTAGCTGGATTTGCTACGTAACAACAATGGCGACTACGTCCGGGGATCGGCGGGATCTTCGGTCCCGTGACAGTGACGGAGGAGGAGATCGTCTCTTTCGCGACGGCTTTCGATCCGCACACGATGCACACCGATCCGGAGGCCGCCCGCCTCGGCGAGTTCGGGGGAGTGATCGCCAGTGGATGGCACACGACGGCGATCATGATGCGGCTCCTCGTCGACCACTTCCTCAACGAGCGCGCAAGCGTCGCCTCTCCCGGCGTCGACGAGCTGCGCTTTTCGCGGCCGGGTGTGCGGACCTCCGAGATGTGCCACACGCTATGGCACCTTCACTGTGGGCCACGTCCGAGTCCTCATCGACCAGCTCGATGAGCAGGAGGTCGGCGGGTCGGTCTTCCCCATCGATCTCCGTGATCGAGCTGAACAAGGGCGCGATCGAGCCGTCCTTCTCAGGGCAGCTCGGGTTCTCCATCACGCTAGGACCGCACGGAGAGCCCATTCCTGCTCGTCGACCCTGTGCCCCTCCCGCTAGGGAATGGACCTGTCCCCGCCGCTCGCGATGTCCGCGGTGAGCAGCGCCACCTGCTCCACGGCCTCCGCGTGCGTCATCGGGCGGCCGGGGACGCCGGGCCGCGTCTGCCACGGCAGCGGGCCGTCGGCGCGGCGGTACTCGACCCCGAAGGCGTCGAGCCGGGCCAGGTGGTGCGCCAGCCGGGCCTCGAAGTCCGCCGTGTCGCGGTGCCCGCCCGACCAGAGCGCCTCCGCCAGCGCGCAGAGCCGGGGGAAGGCGAGGTAGTCGAGGGTGCGCGGGGAGTCGGCGTGCTCGGTCCAGAGGTTCGCCTGACCGCCGAGGACGTGCCGCGCCTGCTCGGCGGTCAGCTCCGGCGGGACCGGATCGAAGGCGAGGACGTCGGCGACCGTCGTGACGGTGGAGACCGGGATCGGCTCCGCGGCCGCCTCGGACTGCCGGTGATCGAGGTAGGCGGTGTCCTCGGGGCAGGCGATCACGTCGTGGCCGGCCCGGGCCGCCGCCACCGCCCCCACCCGTCCCCACCAGGACAGCACCGTGGCGCCGGGCGCGAGCCCGCCCTCGAGGATCTCGTCCCAGCCGAGCAGGCGGCGCCCGCGGCGGGCGAGGTGGGCGCCGATGCGCGCGACGAACCAGCTCTGCAGCGCGTTCTCGTCCGGGACGCCCAGCTCACGCATCCGCTCCTGCGTGCGGGCGTCGGCCGCCCACTGGTCCTTCGGGCACTCGTCGCCGCCGATGTGGACGTAGGGAGAGGGGAACAGCTCGATCACCTCGTCGAGGACGTGCTCGAGGAACTCGATCGTGCTCTCCTCGACGTTGAAGACGTTCGTGCTGACGCCCCACTCCGTCCAGGTCTCGAGCGGCAGGCCCCGCACCCCCAGCTCCGGGTAGGCGGCCAGGGCGGCCTGCGCGTGGCCGGGCAGCTCGATCTCGGGGACGACCGTGACGCCCCGCGCGGCGGCGTAGGCGACGATCTCGCGGATGTCGTCCCGGCGGTAGTACCCGCCGTGCGGCCGGTCGTCCTGCCCCGCGGTCGGGCCGGCACCCACCTGGGACCGCCGCCGCCAGGCGCCCGCCTCGGTGAGCCGCGGGTAGCGCGGGATCTCCAGGCGCCAGCCCTGATCGTCGGTGAGGTGCAGGTGCAGCACGGTCAGGCGGTGCAGGGCCAGCAGATCGATGACGCGCAGCACCTCGCGGACGGGCAGGAAGTGCCGGGCGACGTCGAGCAGCATCCCGCGCCAGGCGAAGCGCGGCTCGTCCTCGATCGTCACGGCCGGCACCGCCCAGCGGACCCCGGGCAGGGGAGCGGACCGGTGGATCGCCGGCGGCAGCAGCTGGAGCAGCGTCTGCACGCCGTGCAGCGCGCCCGCCGGGCCGGCCGCAGTGAGGACGACCGAGCGGGCGTCGACGCGGAGGCGGTAGCCCTCGGGCGGGAGCGCCGGATCGAGCTCGAAGCGGATGCCGGCCGTCGCCTCGTCGCCGCGCTCGAGAGCGGATCCGGTCGCCCGGCCGACGGCGGCGCGGAGCAGCTGCGCGGCGCCGGCGAGGGCCTCCGGGCAGGCGATCCGGGTGCTCGCGGAGAGCGCGAACTCGCCGGTCTCCGGGCGCAGCGAGCGGGGTCGGGGGAGGAGGGACGGCACGGCGGGCTCCGTTCTGCGCGGGGGATGCGACTCTTCGCGCCTGCCAGTGAAGCCTCGTTGACAGGGGTTCGCAAGGGTTCTTTACTAACTCCGTCGCAACTGGCGCAGGATCCCGGATCGCGCCGCGGCACCCATACGGAGGAGAGAACTGTGGTCTGGAAGAACGTGGTCGGGAAGTACGCATCGGTGCGGCGCCGGGCGGTCGCCCTCGGCGCCCTGGGGGTCGCGGGCGTGCTCCTGCTCACCTCGTGCACGACCAGCGACGGCGGGCCGGACGGGGCGCGTGAGGAGGGCCGGACGCTCACCGTCTGGAGCATGGACGGCGACTACTCGCCCGAGACCCTCGCCGCCGTCGAGGAGCGCTTCACGAAGGCCACCGGCGCGGAGGTCGACGTGCAGGTGCAGACCTGGGAGGGGATCGCCACCAAGGTCTCGACGGCGCTCGCGACCGACTCCCCGCCGGACGTCCTCGACATCGGCAACACCCAGGTCGCGGGCTACGCCGCGAACGGCGGGCTCCTCGACCTGACGGAGCACCGGGACGAGCTCGCGCAGGGGCAGACCTGGCTCGACGGCCTCGTCGACCCGGCGACGTTCGACGGGCACCTCTTCGCCGTCCCGGGCTTCGCGGGTGCGCGGGCCGTCGTCTACAGCAAGAAGCTCTGGGCCGAGGCGGGCGTGATGACCCTCCCCACCAGCTACCAGGAGCTCACCGCCGCGCTCGACAAGGTGAAGGCCGCGCACTCCGGAACCCCAGACTTCTCGGCCTTCTACCTCCCGGGGCAGTACTGGTACGCCGGGCTGCAATTCGTCTGGGACGCGGGCGGCCGGATCGCGATGCAGGACGGCGACACCTGGTGGTCCGCGCTCAGCTCGAGGGCCTCGCGGTCCGGTCTCGAGGCGTTCAAGGAGTTCCAGAACGCCTACTCCAGCGCCTCGTCGGCGACGCTGAACACCCTCGACCCCGACCAGAACCAGATCTTCGCCGACGGGAAGACCTCCGCGATCCTGACCACCGGCGTCGCCGGCGTCCTCAAGGCGAACCCGGAGCTGTCGGAGGACCAGCTCGGGACCTTCCCGATGCCGGGCGTCGACGGCGGCACGCAGCCGGTGGTGCTCGGCGGCTCGAACTGGGCGGTCGCCGCCAAGTCGCGGAACGCCGACCTCGCCCGGCAGTGGATCGCCGTCGCCACGAGCCCCGAGGTGCAGCGCGACTTCGTCCACGGCGTGGACGGCTGGATCCCGAACAGCCGGGAGGGGATCGAGGCGGCGCAGTCCGACCTGAGCGAGATCGAGCGCGCGTTCTTCACCGCCGCGCTGACCTCGGAGTCGGTTCCGGCCAACCCCAACTGGGCCGCGATCGAGAGCAACCGGAAGATCGAGTCGCTGTTCTCCTCGATCGCCTCGGGCGCGAAGAGCGTGCAGGAGGCGTCGGAGGAGTTCGACGCCGCCGCCGACGACACGCTCAACGGCCACTAGGCCGGTCGGGCGATCGCGCGATGTCCACCGCCCCGGCCGCCGCCCCGCCCCGCCCGGCGGCGGCGGCCCGCCGCGCCCGGCGCCGCTCCTCGCTCGCCCCGCTGCTGCTGCTCTCCCCGGCCGGGCTGGTGCTCGCGGGCGTGACGATCGCCCCGATCGTGCTCCTCGTCCTCACCTCCTTCACCGACTACGACCAGCGCAGCCTGTTCACCGGTGCCTACGACGTCGTCGGGCTCGCGCAGTACGCCGACATCCTCGGCGACCCGGAGTTCTGGCTCGCGCTGGTGCGCACCCTCGTCTTCACGAGCGCTCTCGTCGCGGGCAGCGTGCTGATCGGCGCGGGGATGTCGCACCTGCTGACCCGGCTGCCGGCGGCCCTGCGCCTGCTCACGACCGTGGTGCTGATCCTCGCCTGGGCGATGCCGAACGTCGCCTCCTCGCTGATCTGGCGGTGGCTGTTCCAGCCGCAGTACGGCGTCGTCAACTGGCTGCTCACCCGGACGGGACTGGTCGGCGATCTGACCAGCACGAACTGGGCGGCCGACCCGTGGCTCGCCTGGGTCTGCATCTGGCTCCTCGTCGTCTGGCAGGCCGTGCCCTTCCTCGCCCTCACCCTGCACGCCGCCGAGACGCAGGTGCCGATCGAGCGCAAGGAGGCCGCGCGACTGGACGGCGCCTCCGAGCTCGCGGTCTACCGGGTCGTCGTGCTCCCCGCACTCCGGCCGACCCTGCTGCTCGTGACGATGCTCTCGGTGATCTGGGACTTCAACGTCTTCAACCAGATCTGGCTCGTCTCGGCCGGCGGGCCCGACGGCGCCACGTCCACTCTCGGCGTCTTCACCTTCACGACGGCGTTCTCGGGCGGCGCCCGAGTCGGCACCGGCTCCGCCATCGCCGTGGCGTCGACGCTGATCCTGCTCGCCCTGAGCGCGGTCTACATCCGAACCCTCGTCCGCTCCGGAGAGGAGCTCTGACCGTGACCTCGACCGTGCCCTCGACCTCGACCTCGACCTCGACCTCGACCTCGATCCGGCGCCGGCTGCGGCGCTACCCGTGGATCAGCTCGGCGATCGCGGTGCTGTTCTGCCTGCTCTGGCTCTTCCCCGTCTACTGGATGGTCAACACGGCCTTCAAGCCGCAGTCCGAGATGCTCAGCTCCACCCCGCACTTCCTCCCCGAGTCGCCGACCCTGGACAACTTCGTCCGGGCGCTCACCCAGGGCGACTTCCTGCGCCACCTGCAGAACTCGGTCGTGGTGGTGGGCGCCGCGGTCGTCTTCGCGATGGTGCTCGGGCTGTTCGCGGCGGCGGCGCTGGCGCGGTTCCGCTTCCGGGGTCGGCGGGCGATCCTGGTCCTGCTCCTCGTCGTGCAGATGCTCCCGGCGACGGCACTGCTCCTGCCGCAGTTCCTGCTCCTGAACGCGGTCGACCTGATCGGGACCTCCGCGGGTCTCGCCCTCGCCTACGTGGCGGGCGTGCTGCCGTTCTCGATCTGGGTGATGCGCGGGTTCTTCCTCGCGCTCCCCGTCGAGCTCGACGAGGCGGCGCGCCTGGACGGCGCCTCGACCTGGCAGCTGCTCACCCGCGTCCTCTTCCCGCTGGTGATGCCCGGGATCGTCTCGAGCAGCGTCTTCGCCTTCATCGCCGGCTGGAACGACTACATCGTCGCCTACACGTTCCTGAAGGATCAGGCCCGCTACACGCTCCCGGTCTGGCTCGCGTCCTTCAGCACCGCGTCGGGCGGGCAGGTGGGGACGGACTACGGCGGGCAGATGGCCGGGGCCGTGCTCTTCTCGCTCCCGGTGGTCGTGTTCTTCCTGATCATCCAGCGTAATCTCGTGTCCGGGATGTCGGCCGGCGCCGTCAAGGGCTGAGCCGGTCACGGGCTGAGATGAAGGACCATGGGCCAGCTGCGCGTCACCGAGAAGGCACTGCCGTCGCACAACCGCCGGCACAACCGCTCGCTCGTCCTCCAGCGCCTCTTCCACGACGGTGAGATGAGCAGGGCGGATCTCGCCCGGATCAGCGGTCTCACCGCGGTCACGATCTCCGACCTGGTGGGCGAGCTGCACTCGGAGGGGCTGCTGCTCGACCTCGGGCCCCGCGTCGACGCCCGGGTGGGCAAGCCCGCGCTGGTGATCGCCTTCGACCACGGGGCGCGGAGCATCGTCGGCCTCGACCTCTCGGCGGAGGCCGAGTGCACCGGAGCCCTGGTCAGCCTGCGCGGCGAGATCCGGGAGCACCGCCGGCTCGCCCGCGACGGCGCGTCCGGGGCGGACGCGGTCGAGCTCGCCCTCGGCCTCGCGGCCGAGCTGATCGCCTCGTCCCAGGCGCCGGTCCTCGGGATCGGGATCGGCTCACCGGGGGTCGTGGATCACGGCGGAGTCGTGCGGGAGGCCCCCAACCTCGGCTGGCGAGGCCTCGCTCTGCGGCGCGTCTTCGCCGAGCGGTTCGGCCTGCCCGTGCACGTCGCGAACGACGCCAACACGGCCGCCCTGGCCGTGCACACCTTCCACCGCGGCGGGGGAGCGAACCTGCTGCTCGTGCTGCTCGGCGACGGCGTCGGGGCAGGACTGATCATCGGCGGCTCCCTCGTCGAGGGCGATCAGTTCACCGGCGGCGAGATCGGCCACGTCGTCATCGACGAGGACGGCGAGCAGTGCTCGTGCGGGCGGCGGGGCTGCCTCGAGTCCGCGGTGTCCGTCGCGCACCTCGGCCCGCGGCTCGCGGCGGCCTCGGCTCCGGAGCAGGAGCGGCTGCTGCGCCGGGCCGGCCGGTCGCTCGGGATCGCGCTGGCGCCGATCGTCGCCGTGCTCGGGATCGACGCGGTCGTCCTCGCCGGTCCGGAGCGCTTCGTCGAGGGGGTCCTGCTCGAGGAGGCGCGCGCGACCATCGCCCGCCGCACCCTGCCGGCCGTCACCCGCGAGCTGCGGATGGAGTCCCGCACCGACCCCGGCGAGCTCGTCCTGCAGGGCGCCGCGGCGCTCGTGCTGAGCCACGAGCTCGGCATCTCCTAGCGGCCGGCCCGCCGGTCCTCGAACGTCGTCGCACCGGGCGCCGGGATGACGACGTCCTCCGACTCCTTCGAAGTCGTCGTACTCGAGCGCCGAGTACGACAACTCTTGGAGAGTGGCGGAGGGTCGCCGGTGCCGCGCGCGGGTCAGTCGCGGGCGCGTCGTGTCTGCTTCGCGTTCGCGCGCTGGAGGGCGTCGACGAGCTCGGCCTTCGTCATGCGCGAGCGGCCGGAGACGTCGAGGCGCTTCGCGAGGTCGAGCAGGTGCGCCTTCGTGGCGTTCGCATCGACTCCGCCGGCCGTGTCGCCGTCGCCGTCCGGGCCGCGCTGGGCGGCGCGGTCGTCGGAGGGGCCGCTCTCGGCCTCGCGCTCCCAGTGGTCGCCGACCTTCTCGTACTCGTGCTTCAGCGCGGCGAACGCGGTGCGGTGCGCGCGCTCACCCTCGCCGTAGCTGTCGACCGCCGAGTCGTGCGCGGCCGACCACAGCTTCTGCGCGTGCTCGTCCGACCGCTCGATCGTCGACGGGATCTCCTCCTTGGCGGGCATGCTGCCTCCCTCTCGTCCCTCCGACGCTACCCCCGCCGTCCCCCTCCGCGAGATGCCACTTGTGCACGCTTTTCACGGCGTGTCGCGCTCATAAGTGGCATCTCGCGGAAGGGGGAAGGGGGTCAGCCGAGGAGGCGGTCCTGGACGAAGGCGCTGGCGAAGCGGTCGGTGGGGTCCCAGGCGGAGCGGAGGGTGCGCCACTCGTCGAGGTGCGGGTAGAGCGGGGCGATGTCGGCGGCGGTCGCCAGGAAGTGCTTGCCCCAGTGCGGGCGAGCGCCGAGCGGGAGCAGCGCGCCCTCGACGGCGGGCAGCACGGCGTCGACGCCGGCGCGGTCCTTCTTGAAGGTGAAGTGGATGCCGACGCTGTCGCGACCGGAGGCGGGGGAGAGCCACTGGTCGTCGCCGGCCATGGTGCGCAGCTCGGTGATCAGCAGGACCTCGTCGATCCGCTCGCCGATCGCGCGCAGGGCGACGAGCGCCTCGCGGATGTTCTCGCGCGGCACCATGTACTCGCTCTGGATCTCGTCGCCGGCGCTGGGCTCGCGGTCGAGGCGGAAGTGCGGCAGGCGCTCCGACCAGGGGCCGACGGAGCCGCCGAACGGATTGAGGTTCGAGTCGACGCCCTCGGAGACGGCGAACAGCGAGGCCGACGCGGCGACCGCGCCGAGGTGCGTCGCGTCGACGTCGGCGACCGAGCCCTGCTCGACCTTGGTCTTCAGCCAGAGCTGCTCGACGGTGGGGCTCGACCAGTGCGTCATCAGGCTCACGCTGTAGGCGGAGGAGGTGATCGCGTCGAAGTCGTCGAGCACGCGGTCCCACGGCAGGTCGACGAACGCGTCCTGGCGGACGTCGAAGGTCGGCTGGATGTCGAGGGTCACCCGGGTGACGACGCCGAAGGCGCCGAGTCCGACGACGACGCCCTCGAAGCCCGGCTCGCCGCGGCGGATCGTGCGCAGCGAGCCGTCGGCCGTGACCAGCTCGAGCGCCGAGACGGCGGAGGAGAGGTTGGCATTGCGGTCGCCCGAGCCGTGGGTGCCGGTCGAGATGGCGCCGGCCACCGAGATGTGCGGGAGCGAGCCCATGTTGTGCAGGGCGTAGCCGTTGCTGTGCAGGTGCGAGGCGACGATGCCGTAGCGGGTGGCGCCGCCGACGGTGACGGTGCTCGCGTCGGCGTCGATCACCGGGTCGGGGGCGATGCGGCCGAGGTGCAGCAGTGCCCCCGGGGTGTCGGGGAGGGCGTTGAAGGAGTGGCGGGTGCCGAGCGCGCGGACCCGCTCGTTCCCGCGGACGAGGTTCTGCACCTCGTCGATCGACTCCGGCTCGAGGATGTCGGCGGCGCGGTACTCGTAGGTGCCCGCCCAGTTGCTCCGTTGCGTCATGTCCCCATTCTGCCGGGCTCGCCGCCGGTTTGTTGCCGTCTCCAACGAATTGGCGGCGAGCGCTCGGCGGCGAGCCTGCAGCGGCGCTCAGTACTCGATGCGTCCGTGGCGGTCGTGGAACTCGCCGGTCGGGCCGTCCGGGCCGAGCAGGGCGAGCGCGACGGTCGCGTCGGTGCCCTCGGTGACGGTCTGGTGCCCGCCGTGGCCGTTGAAGTCGGTCGCGGTGTAGCCGGGGTCGCTCGCGTTGATCCGGAACTCGGGCAGGTTCTTCGCGTACTGCACGGTCAGGGTGATCACCGCGGCCTTCGAGGCGGCGTAGGGGATCGCGGGCACGCCGAACTCGTCGCGGCCGGGCGTGACCAGGGCGCGCGGCCAGCCGACTCCGGAGGACACGTTGACGACGACGGGCGCGGCCGAGCGGCGCAGCAGCGGCAGCGCGGCCTGGGTCACGCGGACGATGCCGACGACGTTCGTCTCGAGGACGCTCGCCATCGCCTCCGCCGAGAGATCGTCGACGCCGAAGGAGGTGCCGAGGATCCCGGCGTTGTTGACCAGGACGTCGAGGGCGGGGAGCGAGGCGAGGGCGGCGTCGACGCTCGCCTGGTCGGTCACGTCGAGCTGGACGACCTGGGCGCCGAGCGCCCGGGCGGCGTCGCCGTTCGCGGGGTCGCGCATGCCGGCGTACACGGTGTGGCCGGCCTCGATCAGGCGGCGGGCGGTCTCGAGGCCGAGGCTCTTGTTGGCCCCGGTGATCAGTGTCGTTGTCATGGCTCCATGCTCCGCCCCGGCGCCTCCTCCGCCCAGGCCCCGGTCGACGGGAGGACCAGCAGTACCAGGACCGCGCGCCCGCCCGCGGGGGATCATGGTGGGCATGAGCGAATTCGCGGACGTCCTCCGCTCCTGGCGCGAGCGCGTGACGCCCGCCGAGGTGGGCCTGCCCGCCGGACCGAGCCGCCGGACCGCGGGCCTGCGCCGCGAGGAGCTCGCCGCGCTGGCCGGCGTGAGCGTCGACTACATCGTGCGTCTCGAGCAGGGCCGGGCCGTGCACCCGTCGGCGCAGCTGCTCGGCGCGCTGGCCTGCGCGCTGCGGGTGACGGAGGCGGAGCGCGACCACCTCTACCGGGTCGCGGGGGTCGCGCCGCCGACCGCGACGCAGGTGCCGCAGCACATCACCCCGGGCGTGCAGCGGATCGTCGACCGCTGCGGCGACGTGCCGCTGGCCGTCTTCAGCGCGGCGCACGACATCCTGCTGTGGAACCCGCTCTGGGCGGCGCTGAACGGCGACCCCTCGCGGCACACGGGCCTCGACCGCAATCTGGTCTGGCGCTACTTCACGCAGGGGCACGAGGGCACCGAGTTCGACGACCGGCACGCCGAGGACTTCGCCAACGATCTGGCGGCGGATCTGCGCGCAGCGGTGGGTCGCTACCCGGACGACGCGGCGCTCGCGCACCTGGTGGCGCGGCTGCGGGCGACGTCGCCGGACTTCGAGCGGCGCTGGGCCGTGGCTCGGGTCGCCGAGCACCGCTCCAGCCGGAAGACCGTCACCTCGACGCCGGTCGGGCCGATCACCATCGACTGCGACGTGCTCGCGGTGCCGGGCGGCGACCTGCGGATCGTGATCTACACGGCGACGCCCGGCTCGACGGATCAGACGCGGCTCGACCTGCTCCGGGTCACGGGGCTGCAGGAGCTCGTGGCGCACTGACCGGGTCGGCCGACCGGTCGGCGGGCGTGCTCGCACCGAGCCGGTGCCGGCGCTCGATCGCCTGGCCCGCGTAGCCCGCGGCGACGATCAGCGCGGCGCCGACCGCCCCGAGCGGGCCGATCGCCTCGCCCGCGACGACGACGCCGACGAGCAGCGCCCAGACCGGCTCGGTGCCCATCAGGATGCTGGCGCGCGCCGCCGAGGTGCGCCGGACCGCCCAGAGCTGGACGACGAAGGCGAAGACCGAGCAGAGCAGCCCGAGGAAGAGGACACCGGCCCAGCCGCCGGCGTCGAGCGCCCGGGCGGCGGCGGGCAGGTCCGGTCCGGCGAGGAGCGAGAAGACGGCGGCGCAGACGACCAGCTGCACCAGGACCACGCCGAGCGAGCCCTCCGCGCGCCCGCGGACGAGCCGGGCGCTGGCCGTGACGTGCACGGCGCGCACCACGGCCGCCGCGAGCACGAGTGCGTCGCCCCAGGTCGGGGTGCGCAGACCGCCGTCCGAGACGAGCAGGGCGACTCCGACGACGGCCGCGACGGCGGTGACGAAGAAGGAGCGCGGCAGCCAGGAGCGCGAGGCGAGGCCCTCGAGCGCGGGGGTGAGCACCAGGGCGAGGCTGATCAGCAGGCCCGCGTTCGTGGCCGAGGTGAGGTGGACGCCCCAGGTCTCGAGCCCGATGATCGCGGCCTGCGAGGCGCCGAGGAGGGCGGCGACGGCGAGCCCGCGACCGCGGGGGAGGCGCTCGCGACGGGCGAGGCAGAGCAGGGCGAGCGCGGCGGCGGCGGTGAGGAAGCGCAGCGCGACGGTCGACGGGACGCCGATGTCGGCGGCGACGTCCTTCGCGGCGACGAAGCTCGCGCCCCAGACGGCGGCGACGGCGAGCAGCAGCAGGTCGACGGCGAGATCGGGGCGGGCGCGGAGGGGCATGGGGACAGCGTCGCAGGCGGGAAGCGGAAGAGCGACCGGCTGTTCCTTCACCGACGATGAAGCGGTTACTTCCCGGTTAGGCTCGCGCCCATGGATCCCGCTCGCCTCCGCCTGCTGCGCGAGCTCGGCGACCGCGGGAGCGTGGCCGCCGTCGCCGCGGCGCTGGGGGTGAGCCCCTCCGCGGTCTCCCAGCAGCTCGCCGCGCTGCAGGCCGGCGTCCCGGTGCCGCTCACGGTGAAGGAGGGGCGGCGGCTCGTGCTCACCGAGGCGGGCGAGGCGCTCGCGGTCGCGGGGACGCGGGTGCAGGCGGCACTCGCCGAGGCGGAGGACACCATCGGCTCGTTCCTCCGGCACGACGATCGCGCGGTGCTGGTGTCGGCGTTCCACAGCGCGGGGCTCGCCTTCTTCGGCCCGCTGCTCGCGGCGCTCGCCGACGGCCCGCGGGTGGCGCTCGCCGACGCGGACGTGGCGCAGAGCCGCTTCGCCGGGCTCACCGCCGACCACGACCTCGTCGTCGCGCACCGGCTGCCGCAGGATCCGGAGTGGCCGAGGGCCCGGCTGGTCGTCACCCCGCTCCTCGTCGAGCCGCTCGACATCGCGCTGCCGGCCGCGCATCCGCTCGCCGCGCAGTCGAGCATCCGGCCCGAGGAGCTCGCCGACGAGCAGTGGGTCTCGACGCACGAGGGCTTCCCGCTGACGGGTGTGCTCGAGCACCTCGGCGCGCTGATCGGCCGCGCCCCGCGGGTCGCGCACCGGATCAACGAGTTCTCCGTCGCCGCGCAGGTCGTCCGCTCCGGCGCCGCGATCGCGATCCTCCCGCGGATCACCGCGGCGCCGCTCGCGGTCGACGGCATGGTGCTCCGCCCCCTCGAGGGCGCCGGCCTCGTCCGCCACGTCGACGTCCTGGCCCGCCCGGACGCGCTGGCCCGCACCGCGGTCCGCACCGTGCTGGCGGCGCTGCGCCGCGTCGCGGCCGGCTGACGGCTCCACGTCCGGCGCCGGCGGATCTCGATACGCCCGCTCCGCGGGCTGCTCGATCAGCATCCGACGGGCTGCCCCCTGCACGATCGGCACGACCGGCACGTCCTCTGCTCGGGCTGCACGACAGGCATGGTCGGGCTGCCGTTTCATGCTGGTCGAGTAGCCCCGAAGGGGCGTATCGAGACCCGCCGTCATCAGCGGGGTGGTCTGCAGGCTGCTCGTCCGGAGCTGGGGGATCTCGATACGCCCGCTGCGCGGGCTACTCGATCAACATGGACGCCCGGCCTTCCGCGCGGGTGACTCGGTCGGCAGGAACGGGCAGCCGTTTCAGGCTGGTCGAGTAGCCCCGCAGGGGCGTATCGAGACCCGCCGTCGTCAGCGGGGTGGTCTGCAGGCTGCTCGTCTGGAGCTGGGGATCTCGATACGCCCGCTTCGCGGGCTACTCGATCAGCACGGTCGGCCGGCCCGCTGGGCGGGCTGCTCGTCCAGCAGGGACGGGCGGCCGTCCCTCGCGCCGCGAGGGCAGGCCGCTCGGCTGATCGACCATTCATCAGGGATGCGTTTCCGGGTGCGATTCCAGGTGCTCTTCCCGCTCGATCCGCGTACAATCGAGGGATGAGCGCAGTCGCAGGAACGCAGAAGCCCGGTCTCCGGGCGCATCAGGAGGCGACCCGCGCCTCCGTCCCCGAGCTCGTCTCGGGACTGCGCGAGATCGTCGGCGTGCGGCTGGTCGCCTACCTCGGGAACGTCAAGTCGACGCGTGCGGTCGCGGAATGGGCGGACGGCGCCCGGAAGCCCGGCGAGACGGACGTCGATCGGCTGCGACTCGCGTACCAGGTCGCGATCCTCCTCCGCGAGCAGAACGAGGCGGTGACGGTGCAGTCCTGGTTCAAGGGCATGAATCCGGCGCTCGGCGACGTCTCGCCGGCCCGCGTGCTGCGAGAGGGTGCGCCGGATGCGGTGGGCCCGGACGTCATGGGCGCCGCGAAGGCGTTCGCCTTCGTCGGATGACGCCGCAGCTGGTCGTCGCGCGAGACCCCGGGGAGGTCTGGCGCGTCGGGTACCGCCCGCGGCCCTGGGACTGGGCCGACTGGCGGTACGCCACCGATCACGGTCGCTTCAACGGGCGCTGGGACGATCAGCTCGCTGAGTTCCGGACGCTCTACACCGGCGAGTCCCTCGAGGCCTGCCTCTTCGAGGTATTGGCCCACTTCCGCCCCGAGCCCGGGATCGACTCCGAGCTCGACGAGATCGTGGACGCGGACGGCTGGGTCGAGCTGTTCCCGGACGCGGCGGCGGGAACGGTCGGCCGAGGCTGGGCAGCGGACCGGATGGTCGGGACGGCTCGCCAGACCGGCAGCTACTGCTTCATCACCCACTAAGAGCCTCGGCGCCGTCCAGGCGTCCTTCCCCTTCGAGCGGTTCGGGCTGACACCGTGTCTGCTCGACGCCTCGGTCGTCAAGAATCCGGACCACCGCGATCTGACACGGTCCATCGCCCGCTGGCTGTTCGATGAGCCGGGCCCCGACGGCCGTGACGCCGCTCTCGACGGGGTCGCCTTCCGGTCCCGATTCGGCGACGAGCTGCGGCTGTGGGCGGTCTTCGAGCGACCGGAGGATGCGGAGGAGGGCGCGAGTCACTGTCTGCTCGGCCGGAGCGAGGCGCCCCTCGATGTGGAGGCTCCCGAGCTGTCCCGGGTCTTCGCGGTGCACGGCATCCGCTGGGCTGACGACTCCTGACGGCGTTCGGCTGAACGTCTGTCGAGCTCCTCTCTCCTCGGCGGGCCGGGTCTGAAGACGCGGGTCTCGGCGTGGGTGGATCTCGATACGCCCGCGGCGCGGGCTGCTCGATCAGCATGAAGGAGCCGCCCGCTGCGCGGTCTGCGCGATCGGCATGACCGGCCGGCCTGCCACGCGGCTGCGCGATCGGCAGGTCGGCTGCAATCGCATGCTGGTCGAGTAGCCCCGCAGGGGCGTATCGAGACCCTGCGTCACCAGCAGGGCGGGTCTGCGGACTCGGGTTTCGGCGGGGGTGGATCTCGATACGCCCGCTGCGCGGGCTACTCGATCAGCATGGACGCCCGGCCATCCGGGCGGGCGACTCGGTCGGCAGGAACGGGCAGCCGTTTCATGCTGGTCGAGTAGCCCCGCAGGGGCGTATCGAGACCCGGCGTCGTCAGCGGGGTGGTCTGCAGGCTGCTCGTCCGGAGCTGGGGGATCTCGATACGCCCGCTTCGCGGGCTACTCGATCAGCATGAGAGAGAGGGCGGCTCTCCTCTCGAGGACCCTCAGCAGGAAGTGGAGGAGTAGCCGGTCAACGGCGTCGAAGACTCCGCGATGCGTGGAGGGGGCGGCCGGGATGCGAGGCTGGAAACCTGACTGCAACACGGTTTGCCCGTGCATCGGGGAGTCGGGGCCGTCTCGGCGCGGAAATCCTTCGTGCGACGACGCGGCGGAGTGCCCGGCTGCGGTCGACTGGTTCAGCGCCGCCCCCTCGGCGCGTGCCTTCCCCCGGGTCCGCCCCATCGGGTCCGCCCCACCCCCCCCAGCCCTCGACGTCCCTTGGAGCCCGCATGCCCCGCACCGCCCCGTCCCGGTCCCGCCTCCGCTCCGTGCTCGGCGTCCTCGCCGTCGCCGTCGTGGCCGGCACCACGCTCGCCGCCTGCTCCAACGGCTCCGACGCCGCCGAGTCCGGCGACGCCGGCTCGTTCGGCGAGGCCACGATGCAGCTCTCCTGGGTCCCCCACGTCGAGTTCGCGGGCGAGTACCTCGCCGACGCGAACGGCTACTTCGCCGACGCGGGCTTCGACTCCGTCACCCTCACCCCCGGCGGCACCGGCGCGACCGGCGCCGAGACCGCCATCGCGAGCGGCTCCGCCTTCGCCGGCGTCTCCTCGCCGCTGATCACCGGCCCCGCGATCTCGGAGGGCGCCGAGATGAAGATCGTCGGCGCGACCTACCAGAAGAACCCCTTCGCGATCGTCTCGCTGACCGACGCCCCGATCGAGACCCCCGAGGACATGGTCGGCAAGACCATCGGCGTCAGCGACAGCAACGACCTCGTCTGGCGCGCCTTCCTCGCCGCGAACGAGATCGACGAGGACGACGTCACCCGCGTGCCGCTCACCGACTCCACTCTGCTCACCACCGGCCAGGTCGACGGCTACATCGGCTACGCGACCGCCGGCGCCAACACGCTCAACCAGCGCGGCTTCTCGGCGCAGCAGTTCCTGCTCGCCGACACCGGCCTGCCGATGGTCGGCGAGACCATCGTCGTGGCGCAGGAGAGCATCGACGACGACCGCGAGAAGGTCAAGGCGCTGCTCTACGCGGTCGCCCGCGGCTGGCAGGACGCCGTCGCCGACCCGGACGCGACCGCCGCGACCGTCGTCGCCGACTACGCCGCCGACCAGAACTACAAGGTCGAGGAGCAGGCGCAGGTCATGGTCACCCAGACCGAGCTGATCAGCACCCCGGACACCGACGCGAACGGCCTGCTCACCATCACGCCGCAGCTGCAGGACGAGTCGGTCGCCTCGCTCGCCCTCACCGGCATCGAGCTCGACGCCGAGGAGCTCTTCGACACCACGCTGATCGACGAGGTCTACGAGGAGCACCCGGAGCTGCTCGAGGGCTGACCCTCGACCCGGCCGGGCCCTGAGACGGTCCCGGCCACGACCACCACGGACCGCGCGGAGAGGACGAGCAGTTGACCGAGCAAGCGACCACCATCCAGGACGAGGGCATCCGCCTGTCGGGCCTGAGCAAGCGCTTCGACCTGGGCAGCCGCTCGGTGCAGGCCCTCGCCGAGGTCGACCTCGTCACTCCGCGCGGCTCCTTCCTCTCGCTGCTCGGCCCCTCCGGCTGCGGCAAGTCGACGATCCTGCGGATGCTGGCCGGCCTCGAGAAGCCCACCACCGGCTCCGTCTCGATCCACGGCACCCCCGTGCTCGGCACGAAGCGCTCGGCCGAGCTCGGCATCGCGTTCCAGGACTCGGCGCTGCTGCCCTGGCGCTCGGTGCGCTCGAACGTCCGGCTGCCGCTGGAGCTGACCCGGCAGGCGGCGAAGCGCGACAGCATCCCGGACCTGCTCGACCTCGTCGGGCTGACCGGGTTCGAGGACGCCTACCCCTCGCAGCTCTCCGGCGGCATGCGCCAGCGCGCCTCGATCGCCCGCGCCCTGGTCGTCCAGCCCGACCTGCTGCTGCTCGACGAGCCGTTCGGCGCCCTGGACGACATGACCCGGCAGCGGCTCAACCTGGAGCTGCAGCGGATCTGGACCGCGCGCCCCGCGACCACGCTGATGGTCACCCACGGCATCGCCGAGGCGATCCTGCTCTCGGACACGGTCGCCGTGATGTCGCCGCGTCCCGGCCGGATCGTCGAGGTGATCGACATCGACCTGCCGCGCCCGCGCACGGTCGAGATGCTGCGCAGTCCTGAATTCCATGCGATCGAGGACCGCATCACCGACATCCTGTTCTCGCAGCACGGCGTCGCGATGGAGGACGAGGCGTGACGCCCTGGATCCGCACCAACTGGCGCGTGTTCGCCGGGCTCGCCGTCTTCGTGGCGGTCTGGTGGATCCTCGCCGACACCGTCTACCGCGAGAGCCGCGCCGTGCCGAGCCCCGGCGCGATCATCGCCGCGTTCGTCCGCGACGGGCCGCTCTTCTACCTCCGCAACGTCGGCGACACCGTGCTCGCCGCCGGCCAGGGCTACCTCTGGGGCAATCTCGCGGCGCTGGCGCTGGCCGCCGTCGCGCTGCTGCTGCCGTGGACCCACCGCGTGATCGAGCAGATCGGCGTGATCAGCCACTGCCTGCCGCTGACCGCGGTCGGCCCGGTGATCCTGGTGATCTTCGGCGGCCGCACCACCTCGATCTTCCTCGCGGCGCTGCTCGTCTTCTTCACCACGCTGATCGGCGCGCTGCTGGGCGTCCGCTCGGCCCCGCGCACCGCGCTCGACCTCGTCTCCGCCTACCGTGGCGGCCGCTGGGCGAAGATCGTCAAGGTGCAGGCCATCGCGGCCGTGCCCGCGACGATCACCGCGCTGCAGGTCGGCGTGCCGGCGGCCATCCTCGGCGCCGTGCTCGGCGAGTACCTCGGCGGAGTGACCACCGGCCTCGGCGTCGCCCTCGCGGTCGCGCAGCGCCAGATGGACGTCGAACGGGCCTGGGCCTTCGCCGTCACCAGCGGACTCGTGACGATCATCGGCTACGCGCTGATCGCCGCGCTCGGCCGCTGGCTGATGCCGCTGGTCGTCGGCCGCCCGCGCGCCGCCCGCCGCCGCGCCCGCGTCGAGGTCGCCCGCAGCACGGGAGGCGTCGTATGAGCACCGCGACCCGCACCCCCTCCTCCTCCACGCGCGCCGCCCGCCGGCCGAGCGACCTCACCGGCCGGATGGTGCTCCGCATCGTCCGCGGCGAGCTCGTGCCGCTCGCGGTCGCCGCGGTCCTCGCGCTCGCGTTCTGGTACGCCTTCCTCGCGATCACCGACATCTCGCCGCTGCTGGGCAAGACGCCGACCGACGTCGCCGAGTACCTCTTTGTCGAGGCGGACGCCGCGGAGAACCGCGCGATCGTCTTCGGCAACCTCGGCGTGACGGCCGTCGACGCGCTCGTCGGCTACGTCGCGGGCCTGCTGGTCGCCCTCGCGATCGCGGTGCTGTTCGTGCTGATCCGCTCGCTCGAGGCGACGGTGATGCCGATCGCGATGCTGCTGAAGTCGATGCCGCTGATCGTGGTGACGCCGCTGGTGACTCTGGCGATCGGCAACGGGATCGGCGCCGTCGCCACCGTCGGCGCGATCGCGGTGTTCTTCCCGGCGCTGGTCACGGTCGGCTTCGGCCTCCGCTCGCTCTCGCGCGAGTCCTTCGAGCTGGTCTCGGTCTACGGCGGCTCGCCGCTGGACGTGCTGCTCAAGGTGGCGCTGCCGACCGCGGTGCCGGCGATCTTCGCGGCCGCCAAGGTCGCGGTGCCCTCCGCGCTGAGCGGCGCGATGCTGGCCGAGTGGCTGGCGACGGGGCAGGGGCTCGGCGGTGCGGTGCAGCGCGCCTCCGCCGGATTCCGCTACGACGAGCTGTGGGCGTCGCTCGCGGTGATCACGGCGCTGGGAGTCGTCGCCTACGCGGTCGTCGCGATCGGCGAGAGACTGGCAGCCGTCCGCTTCGGCGGACAGAACTGAGGACGGACATGAGCACCACCACGAGCATCACCGGCGCCGTCTGGGACGGCACCCGCGCCCTCGGCACGGCGACCCTGGCCTGGAGCGGCGACGCGATCGCCTCCGTCGAGCCGGCCGACGGCCCGAGCGGCGAGCGCGGATCGGGGGAGCTCTCGATCATCCCCGGCCTCGTCGACACCCACGTGCACCTCGGCGCCTACTCCGGCGCGGGCACGGCCGACTTCGCCTCCTGGCCGCTGGTCACCCCGCGCGAGGAGCGCGTCTTCCACATCGCGAACAACGCGCGGAAGGCCGCGCGGGCGGGCGTGACCACGCTGCGCGACCTCGGCGCGGATGAGCTGCAGATGACCGTGGCGCGGATGTTCGAGCAGGGCATCGCGGAGGGCCCGCGGATCGTCACGCACGGCGCCGTGGGCATGACCGCCGGTCACGGCGACCTCTTCGTGCCGCCGCACTACCCGCACCGCGACCGCGTCGCCGACAGCCCCGACGAGTGCCGCCGCCTGGTGCGCACCTGGGCGCGGGCCGGCGCGGACGGCATCAAGATCTACACCAGCGGCGGCGTGCTCTCGATGGGCGACAAGGTCGGCTGGCGGAACCAGACCGACGAGGAGATCGCCGCGACCATCGACGAGGCGCACGCGCTCGGGATGCCCGTCGCGGCGCACACCCACTCGGAGGTCGGCCTGGACCGGGCGCTCGCGCTCGGCGTCGACTCGATCGAGCACGGCACCGCGATCGGGCCGCAGCACTGGGCCACGCTCGTCGAGCGGAACCTGCCCGTCGCGCCGACCCTCTTCATCAACGACGTGATCGCGGCCGGGCGGGCGCCGTCGTCGCCGGAGGCGTCGCTCAAGGCGCAGGACGTGGTCGCCGTGCGCGACGCGGGCTTCCTCGCCGCGGGCCAGGCGGGCGTCCGCTTCGTGCTCGGCACCGACGCGAACGGCGTCTACGTGGACTGGGGCGAGCAGCTCGACGAGGTGCGGCGGATGCGCGAGTCGTTCGGCTGGAGCTCCGAGCGGGCCCTGATCTCCGCGACCTCGGACGCCGCGGCCGTCGTCGGACTCGGCGCCAAGGTCGGCCGTCTCGCGCCCGGCTTCGGCGCCGACTTCGTCGTGCTGCGCGGCCGCCCGTGGGAGAGCATCGACGACCTGCGCGCCGAGAGCATCGTCGCCGTCGTCTCGCGCGGCCGCGTCGTCTCGGGGGAGCTGCCGCGATGACCGCCACCGCGACCCGCCGCTTCGTGACCGCGGAGGCGCTCGGCGCTCCCCGTGGCGCGTACAGTCACGCCGTCGAGGCGCACGGCGTCGTCTACGGCTCGGCGATCGGGCCGTTCGCGCCCGGCGACGGCTCGGTGCCGGAGGGCACGGTTCCGGAGGGGATCACCGCGCAGACCGCCGCGGCCCTCGACAACATCGAGCGGCTGCTCGCCACGGAGTTCGGCCTCGGGCTCGGCGACGTGGTGCGCGTCACGATGATCCTCAGCCATTTCGAGCGCGACTTCGCCGCCGCGTCCGAGGTCTACGGAGCGCGGTTCGCCGTCGATCCGCCGGCCCGCACCGTGATCGGCGCGGTGCTGCCGGGGCCGCTCGTGGCGCTGGACTTCATCGCCGCGCGTCCCTGAACCCGCTCTCCGCTCCTGATCGCACGCACTACCGCACGCACCACCGCCGGCACCGACGAAAGGCTCCCGTGACCTCCGACTCCTTCCTCCTCGGTCTGCCCAAGGTCGAGCTGCACGTGCACCTGGAGGGGACGCTCGAGCCCGAGCTGCGCGCGCAGCTGGCCGAGCGCAACGGCCTGCCCGTGCCCGAGGTGCTCGCCTACGACTTCGACTCGCTCGCCTCGTTCCTCGCCGTCTACTACCCGGCGATGGACGTGCTGCGCGAGGAGCAGGACTTCTACGACCTCGCGACGGCCTACTTCCGCCGGGCCGCGGCGGACGGGGTGGTCCGCGTGGAGGCGTTCTTCGATCCGCAGGCGCACACCTCGCGCGGGGTGCCGTTCGAGGCGGTGATCGGCGGCTACCACCGCGCCGCGCAGGACGCCGCGCAGCTGGGCGTCGACGCCGCGCTGATCCTCTGCTTCCTCCGCGACCTGTCGGCGGAGAGCGCGGCGGAGACGCTCGAGCGCGCGCTGCCGTTCGCCGACCGGCTGATCGGCGTGGGCCTGGACTCGGACGAGCGCGGCAACCCGCCGGCGAAGTTCCGCGAGGTGTTCGCGCGGGCCCGCGAGGCCGGGCTGAAGCTGACGATGCACTGCGACGTCGACCAGCCCAACGGCGTCGAGCACCTGCGCCAGGTGCTCGAGGAGATCGGCGTGGATCGGATCGACCACGGCACGAACATCGTCGAGGCGCCCGAGCTGATCGAGGTGCTCGTCGAGCGCGGGCTCGCGCTGACCTGCTGCCCGCTCTCGAACTCCTTCGTCTCGAGCGACTCGAAGGCGCCCGAGATGCGCGCGCTGCTCGAGCGCGGCGTGCGGGTGACGGTCAACTCCGACGACCCGGCCTACTTCGGCGGCTACATCGCCGACAACTACGCGGCGCTCGCCGACGCGGGCTTCACCCGCGACGAGCTGGTGCAGCTGGCGCGCAACTCGGTGCTGGGCTCGTGGGCGTCCGAGGTGTCGAAGGCGGAGCTGCTCGCCCGGATCGACGCGTACGCGGGCTGACCTCCGGGCCGAGCCGCACGAGCGGACCCGAGCCGGGGCCTGACCCGGTCGCAGCGCCCGGTTCGGGTCCGGTCGCGCGCTCGCAGCCCTTCGAGTGGACGCGTGCCGGGGTCTGCTGCGGTGGCGGAGCCCGTTCCGCGTCCAGTCGCGTCTGGCGCGCGCTCCGTCCGCTCAGTGCTGATGCTCGTCCTCCCAGCGGGGGAACGGGTCGGCGAGGGTGCGCCAGAGGTCCGGGCCGGCGAGGAGCTCGCGGGGCGTGAGCAGGCAGCCGTGCAGGACCCGGGTCAGCTCGTCGACGTCGAGGTCGCGACCGAGGAAGACGATCTCCTGGCCGACGGGCGCGTCGGTGCTCCAGCTGCGGATCGCCGTGGGGTCGAGGCTCAGGACGTCGCCGGCGATCGACCAGGACGCGACCCGATCGGCGCGGCTGGCGAGGCGGACCAGGCCGCGCGAGCGGAGGATCCGGCCGACGCGGTGCGCGACGAACTCGTCGGCGACGGCCGTGTTCAGGCGGCCGGGGTGGAACGGCAGCGGATCGCGGAAGACGAACGTGGTCACCGATCCCGCGTCGCCCGGGACACCGCGGAGGGCCCGCTGCCAGCCGAGGTCGGAGGCGAGGCGGTGCGCGCGCTGCGGGGTGAGGACGGCGCGGCGCTGCCGGTAGCGGTCGAGGTCGCGCTCGGTGAGGATCTCCGCCCCGGGCGAGAGCGCCCGCAGCAGGTCGACGGCGGGCGAGGCTCCCGCGCCGTCGCCGTCGGTCAGGACGATCAGGCCGGCGAACTCGAGGCGCGTCGCGAGTCGCTCGGCGCGGTCCCACTGCGGCGGCTCCTGCTCCGACCCCTGCTCCGCGGCCTCGCCGAGCAGCACCCGGGTCACCTCGTCGACCGAGGTGACGGCGACGACGTCGAGGACGCCGATCCGGGTGTCGCCGGGGTGCCGCCGGACGCAGAGGTGCTCGAGGACGAGGGCGACCTCCATCGGGTCGGCGACCGGGTCGAGCGAGATCGCGGTGATGCCGCTCTCGCCGTCGTCGGCCTGGCGGGCCAGCTCTGCTGCGAGCTCCGCCGCGAACTCCGCGCTGTCCGAGTCCGGGAGGTCGACGGCGAAGCTCTCGACGGACGTGACCCCGCCGGACAGCTGCCGCGCGATCCGGGCGCTGTCGTCCGCGTCGGTCGCGCTCACCAGGGTGACGGCGAGGACGGGTGGTCGGGGGAGTGGGCGCAGAGTCTCCATGGCGAGCTACTCTAAACGATAATCGTTATCAACTAGAAGGAGCACTCGTGAAGGTCCGCAACTCGCTGAAGTCCATGAAGTCGATGCCGGGGTCGCAGGTGGTGCGCCGCCGCGGCCGCGTCTTCGTCATCAACAAGCTCAACCCGCGGTTCAAGGCGCGCCAGGGCTGAGGCACGGGCTGCACTCGGTTGCGCCGACCGCGGTCAGCCCTCGAGGGCGTGCCGGACCGCGTCGTCGACGATGTGGCTGACGTGGGTGTCGGCGACGGAGTAGTGCGCCTCGCGTCCGATCCGCTCGACGGCGACCAGGCCGGCCGCGCGGAGGGTGCGCAGGTGCTGCGAGACCAGGGGCTGCGAGAGCCCGGTGGTCTCGGCGAGGTGCCCGACGGTCGACCGCTCGCTCGCCAGGGCGCGGAGCAGGCGCAGCCGCGAGGAGGAGGAGAGCACCTTGAAGAGCTCGGCCGCGGGTTCGAGATCCTCGGTCATCGGCGCCTCCAGGTCATCTGCTCATCCAAGCAGACGTGCATGGAACGCGCGGCCTGCCGGCCGAGTGGCCCCTTCCTTGCTGGTCGAGTAGCCCCGGAGGGGCGTATCGAGACCCACCGTCCCCAGGAGGGTGGTCTGCAGGCTCGACTTCTGATGCTGGTGGATCTCGATACGCCCGCTGCGCGGGCTACTCGATCAGCATGGAGAGCATGGTGGTCGAGCAGCCCCGGAGGGGCGTCCTCCATGCTGGTCGAGTAGCCCCGGAGGGGCGTATCGAGACCCGCCGTCCCCAGGAGGGTGGTCTGCAGGCTCGACTTCTGATGCTGGTGGATCTCGATACGCCCGCTGCGCGGGCTACTCGATCAGCATGAGGACTGAACGGGCCTGCCCTTCTCCATGCTGGTCGAGTAGCCCCGCAGGGGCGTATCGAGACCCGCCGTCCCCGAGAGGGCGGTCTGCAGGCTCGTCCTTCTGGTGTTGGTGGATCTCGATACGCCCGCGCAGCGGGCTACTCGATCAGCATGAAGAGCTTGCTGGTCGAGCGGCCCCGGCTGAGCGTGTTTCATGGTGGTCGAGTAGCCCCGGAGGGGCGTATCGAGACCCGTCGTGAGCCTCAGCGGGCGAGGGTGCCCTCGCCCCGCAGTCGCCCGTCGGCCAGCTGCACGACGCGGTCGGCGAGCGCGATCACGGCCGGGTCGTGCGAGACGCAGACGACGGCGACGCCGCGCTCCGCCTCGGCGCGCAGGATCTCCCGGATGCGCTCGGCGCTCGCCGTATCGAGCCCGGTCGTGGGTTCGTCCAGGAGGAGCAGATCGGCGCCGCGCGCCAGCCCCTGCGCGAGCAGCGTCCGCTGGCGCTGCCCGCCGGACAGCACGGCGAACGGCTCGGCCGCGAGTCCGGAGATCTCGAGCCGCTCCATCGCGGCGGCGACCACCGCGCGCAGGTCCGGTCCGACCCGGCGCCAGCGGCCGGTGCGGCCCCAGACGCCGACCGTCACGACGTCGCGGACGGTCACGGGGAGGCGGTCCGAGACGGCGGTGCGCTGCGGGACGAAGGCGATCGCGGACGAGACCGAGCGCACTCCCCGGGAGGGCCGCCGGGTGCCGGCGATCACCTCGAGCAGCGTGGACTTGCCCGCGCCGTTCGGCCCCGCGACGACGGTCAGCGTGCCCGCCGGGATCTCGAGATCGACCTCGCTGAGCGCGACCCGCTCGCCGAAGTCGACGCCGACCCCGCGGAGGCCGACGCGGGCGGGGGACTGCTGACTGCTGGACACGACCCCGAGCGTACCAGTTTGATAATCGTTCTCATTATCCGTTACGGTCGGGCACCATGCCTGCCCTCCTCTCCGGGATCCTCGAGCCGTTCGCGCTCGACTTCCTTCAGCGCGCCCTCGTCGGCGGCGCCCTCGTCGCCGTCCTCTGCGGCGTCGTCGGGACCTGGGTCGTGATCCGCGGCATGGCGTTCCTCGGTGAGGCGCTCGCCCACGGGATGCTCCCCGGCGTCGCGCTGGCGACCGTGCTCGGCGCGCCCGTGCTGGTCGGCGGGGCGGCGAGCGCCGTCGCGATGAGCCTCGGCATCGCCGCGCTGCAGCGCCGGGGCCGCCTGTCCTACGACACGAGCATCGGCATGCTCTTCGTCTCGATGCTCGCGCTCGGCGTGATCATCATCAGCCACTCCGGCAGCTTCGCGACCGACGCGACCTCGATCCTGTTCGGCGACATCCTCGCCATCGCACCGGTCGACCTCGTGCTGCTGGCCGTCGCCGCCGGCATCGGGCTGGCGGTCGCGGCGGTGTTCCACCGCTCGCTGGTGGCGCTCGCGCTCGACCACCGGATCGCCGCCGTCCTCGGGCTCGGCCCGCGCTCGGCTCAGGCCGCGCTGGTCGGGCTGGTCACCCTCGCGGTCGTCGCCTCGTACCAGGCCGTCGGCTCGCTCCTGGTCGTCGGGCTGCTCCTCGCGCCCGCCGTCGCCGCGGGCCACTGGACGACGCGGATCCCGACCCGGATGGCGCTCGCCGCCGTACTCGGCGTGCTCTCCGTCCTCGTCGGGCTGCTCGTCTCCTGGTACGCGGCGACCGCTGCGGGCGCCTCCGTCGCCGCCACCGCCCTCGCCGTCTCCGGACTGTCCTGGGCGCTGCGGGCGATGACCGTGTCGCGACGTCCGCGCCGGGTCGCCGCCGCCGTCCCCGCCTGATCCCCCTCCGAAAGGACACCGTGCTCTCCCGCTCCGCCCGCACCCTCCGCACCGCTCCGGCGCTCCTCCTGGGCGCCCTCGCCCTCGCGGCCTGCTCCGCCGATCCCGCCGCAGCGCCGGTGGACGGCGCGACCGGCGAGGGACACGGCGCGATCTCGGGAGCCGCGGAGCTCGCCGAGCCCGCCCTCGGCCTCACCTGGATCGACCCGGCCGGCGCCGTCTCGCACCTCGACCTCCTCGACGAGACCGTCGCCGAGCTCGGCACGGTCGGCGCGCCGTCCGCGCTGACGACCGACGGCCGCTACCTCTTCGCCCAGACCGCCGCCGGTGTCGAGATCGTCGACAGCGGCGTCTGGACCTGGGACCACGTCGACCACTTCCACTACTACCGTGCCGACCCGGCGCTGCTCGGCACCGTCCCGGGCGAGGGGGAGGCGGTCGTCGCCACGACGAACCTGTCGACGTCCGGCGGCACCGGGCTGTTCTTCCCGGAGTCGGGCGAGGCGGTGCTCCTCGACATCGAGGCGCTGTCGAAGGGCGAGATCGTCGAGTCGTTCCGCCTGGACGGCGAGCCGGGGCCCGGGATGGTCGTCCCGGTCGGCTCGTTCGCGCTCGTCACCGAGGGCGCGGGGGAGTCGGCGTCGGTCGTCGGGCACACGTCCGACGGCGAGCGCACCGGCCTCGTCGAGGCGTGCCCGCAGCCCGCGGGGACGATCACCACCCGCGTCGGCGCGGTGATCGGCTGCGCGGACGGCGCGCTGCTCGCCACCGTCGACGGCGAGACGCTCGTCGTCGAGCGGATCCCCTACCCCGAGGGCACGACCGCGCCCGCCGCGACCGTCTTCGCGAACCGCGAGGGCCGGCCGACCGTCGCCGGGCTCGCCGGCGGTGACGGGATCTGGCTGCTCGACACCCGCGCCCGCTCGTGGTCGCTGCTCCCCGCGCCCGCGCCGCTGGCGCAGGTGACCGCCGTCGGCGACGAGGACGACCACGTGCTCGCGCTGGCGCAGGACGGCCGCGTGCTCGTGCTCGACGGCGCGGACGGCGCGGTGCTCGCGCAGACCGAGCCCCTCGCGGCCGAGTCGCTCGCCGCCGGCCTCGCCCCGACCCTCGTCGCCGACCAGCAGCGCGCCTACCTCAGCGCCCCCGCCGAGCGGCGCCTGCACGAGATCGACTACGCCGACGACGCCCGCCTCGCGCGCAGCTTCGAGACGGCGACCGAGCCGGCGTTCACCGCCGAGACGGGACGCTGACCATGGGACACCGACGACTCCGCGCACCGCTCGCCGTGGCCGCCGTCGCGCTGCTCGCCCTCACCGGCTGCTCGGCCGGCGCCGACGACCGCCCGCTGGTCATCGTCTCGACCAACATCCTCGGCGACGTCGTCGAGCGTCTCGTCGGCGAGGAGGCCGAGGTCGTGACGCTGATGAAGCCGAACGCCGACCCGCACTCCTTCGAGATCTCCGCGCAGGAGGCGGCGCGGCTGCGCTCGGCCGACCTCGTCGTCTCCAACGGCCTGGGTCTGGAGGAGGGGCTGCAGCAGCACCTCGACGCCGCGGCCGCCGAGGACGTGCCGGCCTTCGTCGCCGGCGACGCGATCGACGTGCTCGACTACTCCGAGGGCGACGCCGAGGGCAGCCCCGACTCGCACTTCTGGACCGACCCGGCGCGGATGATCGCCGTCGTCGACGCGCTCGCGCCGGTGCTGGCCGACCTCGACGGCGCGGACCCCGCGGCCCTGGAGCGGAGCGCCGCCGAGTACCGCGCCGAGCTCGAGGCGCTCGACGCCGAGATGACGACCGCCTTCGCCGCGATCCCGGAGGAGCGCCGCGCCCTCGTCACCAACCACCACGTCTTCGGCTACCTCGCCGACCGCTTCGACTTCGACGTCGTCGGCGCGGTGATCCCCGGCGGCACCACCCTCGCGGCGCCGTCCGCCTCCGACCTCGCCGACCTCGTCGACGCGGTCGAGGAGACCGGCGTCCCCACGATCTTCGCGGAGTCCTCGTCTCCCGACCGCCTGGTCCAGGCGCTCGCGAGCGAGGCCGACATCCGCGTCGAGGTGGTCGAGCTGTTCACGGAGTCCCTCACGGGACCCGAGGGCGGCGCCCCCGACTACCTCAGCATGATGCGCGTGAACACGCAGCGCATCGCCACCGGGCTCTCACCGTGAGCGCCCACGACCAGCACCAGGAGAACCACATCCCCATGCGCACCAGCCCCTTCCGCCGAGCGCCGCTCCGGCGAGCACCCCTCCGCCGAGCCGGCCTCGGCCTCCTCGCCCTCGGCACGATCGCGACCCTCGCGGCCTGCTCCTCGAGCGGCGCCCCCGCGGCCGATCCGTCCGCCGCCCCGACCCCGGCCGCGGCCGGCACTCGGCTCGCCGTCGCCTACGAGGGCGGCATCCTCGTCCTCGACGGCGAGACCCTCGAGACCGTGGCCGACCTGGACTCCGAGGAGTTCACCCGTCTGAACCCGGCGGGCGACGGCCGGCACGTCATGGTCACCATGAGCGAGGGCTTCCAGCTCCTCGACACCGCCGCCGGCACCGACGGCGAGCCCGAGCTCACCGACGTCGTCTTCGCCGCCGACACCCCCGGCCACGTCGTCCGCCACGGCGGCAAGACGATCCTCTACGCCGACGGCACCAGCGACACGACGGTCATCGAGACCGCGGACCTGGCCGACGCCGAGGGCGTGCCCGAGGTCGAGACCATCCCGGGCGTCCAGGCGCACCACGGGGTGTCGATCGTCCTCGAGGACGGCACCTTCCTCACCACGGTCGGCACCGCCGACGGCCGCACCGGCATCGAGGTGCGCGACGCCGCCGGCGCCGTGGTCGCCACGAACGACCAGTGCCCCGGCGTGCACGGCGAGGGCACGGCCGAGAACGAGGTCGTGGTCTTCGGCTGCGAGAACGGCGCCCTCGTCTACGACGACGGCGACATCACGAAGCTCGAGGCGCCCGACCAGCCGTACGGCCGGATGGGCAACGCCTGGGTCAGCGAGACGAGCCCGATCGTCGTCGGCGACTACAAGGACGACCAGGACGCGGAGGGCTACCTCCTGCACCGTCTCGCGCTGATCGACACCGAGGCGAAGACCCTGGACGTCGTCGACCTGCCCGAGGGCGTCGAGTACACCTTCCGCGGCGTCGCGCGCGGTCCGGGCGACCTCGCCTACCTGATCGGCTCGGATGGAGCGGTCCACGTGATCGAGCCGGAGACCGGGGAGATCACCGACTCGTACCCCGTCGTCGACGCCTGGGAGAGCCCCGTCGAGTGGCAGGACCCGCACCCCGCTATCACGGTGGCCGGTGACGTCGCCTACGTCACCGACCCGGCGGCGAACAGCGTCCACGCGCTCGACCTGACCACCGGCAAGGTGATGTCCAGCGCCGAGCTGGAGGTCACGCCGAACGAGATCGCGCTCGCCGCGAGCTGACGGGTACGACGACGGAAGGGCGCGGGGCTGCAGGCTCCGCGCCCTTCTCCGTGTCCGGTGCAGCTTTCGAGGGTGACCCGGACGGTCAGCCGGCGGCGCGGTTCCCCCGGCGGCGGCGGCCGAGGAGCAGGCCGAGCGCACCGAGGAGACCGAGGACCCCGGCGGCGGGCAGCGCGGACGCCGCGTCGACGCCGGTCTCGGCGAGGCTGGCGGCGGAGGCGTCGCGCGCCGCTCGCGCGCCTGAGACTCCGGTGCCGGTCGTGCCGGTGCCCGTGTGCGCGCTGCCCGCGGCTGCGGTGCCGGTGCCGGTGCCGCCGGTCGCGGTCGCGATCGCGCTCGTGCTGCCCGTGCCGGCAGCGGTGCCGACGCTGGACGTCCCTCCGCGGGTGCCGGGTACCTCCTTGAGGGGCGTCCACGGGCCCGGGGTCGCGGTGGGAGTGACCGTCGGGGTGCTGGTGGGGGCGGCCGTCGGAGATGCCGTGCCGGTGGGTGTCGGGGGCGGAGCTGCGGTGGGGGTGGCCGTCGGTTTCGGCGCTGCGGTGGGGGTGGCCGTCGGCGTGGGTGCTGCGGTGGGAGTGGGCGCTGCGGTGGCGGTGGGTGCAGGGGCGGGCGCTGCGGTGCTCGTGGCGGTGGGTGCCGGGGTCGGCGCCGCGCCCGTGCCGGCCTCCTTCGGGAACGGAAGATGGCCGGAGACCGTGACGGTGAAGAACCGATCGGCGGGAGTCTCGCCGGTCACGGTGGTGTCGAGGAGGGCCGAGCCTTCGTGCAGCTGTCTCTCCGAGACCCTGGTCTCGATGTGCAGTTCCGCGCTCGCCCCCACGGGCAGGTCGGCGATCGTCTCGCTGTCGTAGTCGTCGTCCCGCAGGCGGTGCAGGTCGACGTCGCCGGTGTTGGTGACCGCGATGGTCCACCGCACCCTCGTTCCTATCACGACCTGCTCGCCCGGTGCGAGGACGAATTCGCCCCGGGCTGTCGTCGTCACGGCCGGGTGCTCGGTCGAGGGGAGGGGAAAGGTGTACTCGTACTCCGGGGAGACGTAGGACGCACCGCTCGGCGTCGAGGCTCTGAACCTTCCTGCGATCGCGATGTACCCCAGGCGCACGTCGTCCTCGTCGAGGACGAAGACGTCCGGGAAGTCCTGCGATCCGCCGACGGGGAGCGTCTTCTTCGACTCCATCAGGAGGAGCGGGACGTCGCCGGTGTTCGTCACCGTCGTCGTGATCGTGACGACCGTGCCCGCTTTCGCGTTGTGGCCAGGCTCGATGTCCGACTCGCCTTTCGCCGTGATGCTCAGCGCGGGCCGTTCGGCGGCCGCAGGCGCCGGGGAGGGGGGCTGCGAGGTTCCCGGAGCAGGAGGCGGGGTGGTCGGCTCTGCGGCATGGGCGGCGACTGCCGTGGAGCTGAGAAGGCCGGCACTCAGCACGAGGGAAGCGGCGAGGGTGAGCGGTGCGCCGGGGGAGCGGCGCGGTTCACGAGTTCGGGGGCAGCGGGGGGGGACATCGGGACTCCTCGGGGGGTGCTGGCGGCGAAGGCGGACGGGCCTCACGGAGGGTCGCATCGTCGGCGCTGCTCCCGGGCATCGGTGGCGCAGAAGCGTCACTCCGGCGCTCGGGTGCATCGTTGGCGGAGAACAGCGGCGAGGCCGGTGGCGTCGAATCGAGTCGACGCCCCCGGCCTCAGGCGGGCTGCGCGGTGTCAGTCCGCGGGGCGGTCGCGACGGCGGCGGCGGCCGAGGAGCACGCCGAGCGCGCCGAGCAGACCGAGGATCCCGGCGGCGGGCAGCGCGGACGCCGCGTCGACGCCGGTCTCGGCGAGGCGGGCACCGGACACGTCCTTCGTCGGCCTCGTGCCGGTCACACCGGAGCCGGTCGCGCCGGAGCCGTTCGTGCCGGAGACGACGCCGGACGGGGTGCTGCCGGTGGTCCCGGTGGTCCCCGTGGTGCCGCGCACGGTGGTGCGGGCGTCGGTCGTCCCCGCGCTCGCCGTGGTGGCGCCGCTGCTCGCGGTGGTTCCCGTCGCGGTGGTGCCGGTCGCGGTGGTGCCGGTCGTCGTGACGACATCCGGTCCGACGGCACCCGGCGCGCCGGTCGCCGTCACGTCCGTGATGGTCGGGCGAGTGCCGGTGGTGCCGGTTGCCGGTGTGCCGCTGCCGGTCGGGCGCGGACCGGCGGTGCTCGGACGCGTGCCGGTGGTGCCGGTGCCCGATGTGCTGGTGCCGTCCGGTCCGGGAGTACCGGTCGCAGGGGTGCCGGTCCCGGTCGTGCCGGTTCCCGGTGCTCCTGTGCCGCCGCCGGTGGTGTTCGTACCCGGGTTCGGCGTGCCGGTGGGCACAGGGGTCGACGGGGTCCCGGTCGGCGCGGGAGTGGCCGGGGTCTCGGTGGGGGCGGGAGCTGCCGGGCTACCCGTGGGGGCCGGGGTCGTCGGGGTCCCGGTGGGTGCGGGAGTGACCGGCGTGCCGGTGGGTGCGGGAGCGGGCACGGTCCCGGTGGGTGCGGGGGTCGACGGTGCGCCGGTGGTTGCGGGAGTGGCCGGCGTTCCGGTGGGTGCGGGAGTGGGCACGGTCCCGGTGGTCGCGGGAGTGACCGGCGTGCCGGTGGGTGCGGGAGCGGGCACGGTCCCGGTGGTCGCGGGGGTCGACGGTGCGCCGGTGGGTGAGGGGGTGGCCGGGGTCCCGGTGGCTGCGGGAGCGGTCGGTGCGCCGGTGGGTGCGGGAGCGGGCACGGTCCCGGTGGATGCGGGAGTCGCCGGAGTCCCGGTGGTTGCGGGAGTGGCCGGTGTGCCGGTGGGTGTGGGAGCGGGCACGGTCCCGGTGGGCGCCGGAGTGGCCGGTGCACCCGTGGGTGCGGGAGTGGCCGGCGTTGCGGTGGGTGCAGGAGCGGGCACGGTCCCGGTGGTTGCAGGAGTGGCCGGCGTGCCGGTGGGTGCAGGAACAGGCACGGTGCCGGTGGGTGCGGTAGTGCCCGGCGTGCCGGTGGGTGCAGGGGCGGGCACGGTCCCGGTGATTGCGGGAGTGGCCGGCGTGCCGGTGGGTGCAGGGGCGGGCACGGTCCCGGTGGTTGCGGGAGCAGCCGGGGCGCCCGTGGGCGCGGGAGTGGCCGGCGTGCCGGTGGGTGCGGGTGCGGGCACGGTCCCCGTGGGCGCGGGAGTGGCCGGCGTGCCGGTGGGTGCGGGAGCGGGCACGGTCCCGGTCGTTGCGGGCGTGGCCGGGGTCCCGGTGGTTGCGGGAGTGGCCGGTGTGCCGGTCGGCACCGTGCCTCCCGTGGAGCCCGGAGTCGTGCCGGTGGGGGCCGGCTTCGGGATCGCGAGAACGATGGTGGCGGGGGTGGAGCGGTACTCGGCGCCCTGAGGTGTCCGCGCGGTGGCGTAGCCGCCCACGCGGCGGTACTCGCCCGCGTTCAGGTCCGACAGCGTGATCGCGTCCGAGAGGCGCTGGACGCTGACCTGGCCCGGCGCGAGGCTGAACGGCGGGAGTCCGGCGAGACGGATGTCGTTCAGTGCCACGTCGCCGCGGTTGGTCAGCGTGACGGTCGCATCGACCACGGTGCCGAGGGCGACCGGTGCGCCGGGCGCGAGCCGGAACGACGGGGCGTAGGCCACCTCCAGAGCGGGGTGCTCGACGGGCGCCGACGGGCCACCGGGCAGGGCCAGCTCGCCGACCACGGGGAGCGAGAACCGGCCCTGCGTCGAGCTGAGGTCCCAGGTGAGCGCGTACGACACCTTGCCGGCCTCGAGATCGGCCTGGGTGACGGTCCGCGAGAGCGTGACGTCCCGACCGGCGCGGCTCTGACCCGGCGGGATGGTGAGGCCGGATCCGGAGACCTGGACCGCGACGGGGCCGTCGTTGCGGAAGGTGACGATCCAGGTCACCTTCGTGCCGATCGTCGGCTTCTCGCCCGGCTTCAGCTCGAGCGTCCCCTTCGCCGTCGCGCTCACGAGGTGGTCCCCCGTGGCGGCCGGGGTCGGCGGAACGGGCGCGGGGGTCGACGGTGCGCCGGTGGGTGCGGGAGTGGTCGGCGTGCCGGTGGGTGCGGGAGCGGGCACGGTGCTGGTCGGCGTGGGAGCGGCCGGTGTGCCGGTGGGCGCGGGAGGGGCCGGTGTGCTCTTGGGGATCGGCAGCGCGACGACGATGTCGGGGGAGATGTACTGGACACCTCGGGGGGTGCGCGCCGTGACGTTCGCCGTGCGGCGGTATTCGCCGGCTTCCACGTCCCGCGCTGGGAGCGGGCCCGAGAGGACCCGGACAGCGCTCTCGCCCGGTGCGAGGGTGAACGGGGCCAAGCTGTTCAATCGGACGTCGGTGAGCACGACGTCGCCGCGGTTGACGATGGTGAAGGTCGTGTCGAGGACGGTGCCGGCGACGAGGGGTGCTCCCGGCCCGAGCTTCGGCGCCGTCGTGGTGGTCACGGCGAGGAGCGGGTGCTCGGCGGGGATCGCGAGCGTCGCGCCGCTGCGGACCGTGTTCGTCTTTCCGCCGGTCACGGCGGTCGCGTCGACGACGATGTGGGCGAGGCCGCTCGCCAGGTCGTCCTCGGTGACGGTGGACTCGAGGTGCAGCTGCGCGGTCCGGCCCTTGGCGAGGACCGCCAGCTTCTCGCTGGTGCTGCCGGGGCTGCCGGGGGCGGCGCCCACCCGCACGGCGACGAGGTCGCGCAGGTCGTCGGGGCCGGTGTTGGTCAGCGTCGAGGTCCAGCGGACCTTCGTGCCGGCCTTCACCTGCTCGCCCGGCTGCAGCACGAACTCGCCGCGGAACCTCCAGGACTCGTCGGTCGTGCCGCTCGCGGGGGACCCTCCGGCTCCGGCACCCGGCGCGGGGGCAGGCGTGGCGGTGCTCGGCGCGCCGGGGGCGTCCGGCTTCGGGAACGGGAGCCTCACGGAGGCCGTGGTCTGGTACACGGCGCCCCTCGGAGTGCGCGCGCTGACGACGCCGCCTTCTCGGTGGTACTCGCCGGCGAGCACGTCCAGCTGGTCGACCTTGTCGCGGACGGCGAGAACGGCCCGCTGACCCGGCGCGAGACTGAAGGGCGGGGTTCCGGTGAAGGTGATGTCGTGGAGGGTCACCTCCCCGCGGTTGGTCACCGTGACGGTCGAGTCCACCACGGTTCCGATGACGACCGGCTGACCGGGTGTCCGCTCGAACGTCGGGGTGTAGACCACCTCGAGGGCCGGGTTCTCCGCCGGGATGGGCAGCTCGGCTCGCACGGGGATCCAGAACACGCCCGCCGGCGTGACGATGCCCCAGCTGTTCGCGTACCTCATCACCCCGGCGTTCAGATCGGCCTGAGTGACCGTCTGCTCTTTCGCGTCGTCCCGACCGTTGCGGCTCTGACCCGCCGGGATGGAGAACGTGGTTCCGTAGACATCGGCGGTGGTCGTGCCGTTGTTCTGGAAGGTGATGCTCCACTTCACCTTCGTGCCGACCGTCGGCTTCTCGCCCGGCCCCAGCACGAACGTCCCCCTCGCCGTCGCGGTCACGAGGGAGTCCCCGGTGGTGGGCGCGGACGCCGGCGGCGCGGGCTGCTGCTGGGCGGCGGCGACCGGTGTCTCCGTCGCGGCGGCAGGTGCGTCGTCCACCGGCGTCGGCAGCACGACCGGCGCGGCCGGTGTCGGAGAGGGGGCCGGCGCGGCGGCCGGCGCGGGTGGCGCGGCCGCGACGGTCGGCGTCGTCATGATGTCGGCTGCGGCTGCGGCCGGGGCCGGGGCCGGGGCGGGATCGGCTGTCGGGGCAAGGTCGGCCGCGGGCGGGGTGGTCTCGGGAGTCGGCGCCGGGGAAGCGGGGGCGGGAGCGGCGTCCGGCGAGTCGGGGGTGGCGCCCGGTGCGGCGGACGCGGCGGCCTCCGGCGCAGCGGGTCCGGCCGACGGCGCGGCGTCCTCCGGTGCGATCGAGGGCGTGGGCGTCGGGAGCGCGGGCGCCGACGTGGCGTCCTGCGCCGGTGCCGCCGTCGCGGCGTCGGCGCGTCCTTCGGCGTGGGCGGCGACGGAGGTGGTTCCGAGCAGGCAGGCGCTCAGCGCGACGGACGCGGCGATGCTGAGGGGGGTGCTGGGCGTTCGGCGCGGTCTTCGGTGGTCGGGGCGTGAGGGGGTCAAGGGCACTCCTGGGCAGGGATCGGGGAGAGGTCGAAACGGTTCCGGGAAGGCTCACACAGGTGTATCCAGCGATGCGAACATCTGGCGCGGAAGCGGGTGCCCGGCAGTCTTCGGCAACGGTGGCGGTGCATGACGACCGAGGGCCGGTGGCGTCGATTCGAGTCGACGCCACCGGCCCTCGGCCTGACCGACGGTGCGTCAGTCGGCGGCGCGGTTGCGACGGCGGCGGGCGCCGAGCAGCATGCCGAGCGCGCCGAGGAGACCGAGGACGCCGGCAGCCGGCAGCGCGGACGACGCGTCGACGCCGGTCTGGGCGAGGTGGGCGGCGGAGGCGCCCCCGCGCCGCGGAGTCGGGCTCGCCGCGGCCGGGCTCGCAGCGGTCGGCGCCGATCCTGCGGCTGCACCGGGACGCGCGCCCGCGGCACCGGCGAGTGCGACGAAGCCCGCCGGGGCGGCCTCGTCCCCGGTCGCGGAGCCGACGGACGGTCCGGTCACGGAGGTGGTTCCTGCGGCGGTCGCGGTGTCCGTGGTCGTCCCGGTGCTCGTGCCCGTCTCCGTGCCGGTGCCCGTCTCCGTCGGCGTGCCGGTGGTGACTCCGTCCACTGTCGACGGGATCGGGAGGACGCCGAGGTAGGGCGCGGAGACGTAGTCGGGGTGGCCCTTCCGGGCGCCCGTGGCGGTGAAGATCCGGCGCACCACTCCCGCGTCGAGGTCCTCCTGCGTCACGGTGTCGGCCACCTGGTAGACCTTCGTCTCGCCGGCGGCGATGCTGCCCGGACCCTGCGGGTCGAGGTCGAGGAAGGAGACGTCGCCGGTGTTCTTCGCCGTGACCGTCCAGACGATCTTCGAGCCGACCGTGACGGGGTGTCCCGGCTCGAGGTCGAACGCTCCGGTGGAGCTCGCCTCGAGGCGCGGGTGCTCCGTCCCGATCGCGAGCTCGCCGGAGGCGTGGGTGGAGAAGGGGCTGTCGCCGGTCCGGCCCACGAGGTCGGCGACGAGGCGGGTGCGGTTCTCCGCGAGGTCCTGCGCCGTGACGGTGGTCTCGAGGTGCAGCTGCCGGGTCTCGCCCGGGGTCAGGACGGCGATGGTCTCGCTGCGAGCGTCGCCGTCGACGGAGAGGTCGTGCAGGTCCGCGCCGGTGGTGTTCGTGACCGTGACGGTCCAGCTCACCCGGGTGCCGGCCTCGACCTGCTCGCCCGCCGTCAGCTCGAACGCGCCCGTGGTGGTGACGGCGGCGCGTCCCTCGTCGGAGGGGAGGTCGAGCGTGCGGAGCAGCCGGAAGTCCACGGTGGAGCCTGACGGGGTCCGGCCGCTCGCGCGGAAGGTGTCGAAGGTGTAGCCCCGGGCGATGTCCTCCCGGGCGGCGGTGGTGTAGAAGGTGAGGTCCTTCGTCTCGCCGACGGCGAGGGTGGTGTGCTCTCCCGAGTCGGTGACGTGGACGTCGGAGAGGGCGACGTCGCCGGCGTTGGTGAGGGTGGCGGTCCACTTCACCGGCGTGCCGGCCAGCACCCGCCCGCCGGCCGGGAGCACGAACTCGCCGGCGATCCTCCCGGTGAGGGAGGGGTGCTCGGCGGCCGGAGCCGGAGCCGGCGTCGGCGTCGGCGTCGGCGTCGGCAGGGTCAGCTCGCCGCGCGCGGGGATCGTGTAGTCGCCCTTCGGGGCGTCGACGCCGAACTCGCTCTCGTAGCGCACGACGCCGGCGTCCAGGTCGGCCTGGGTGATCGTGCTCGGCTTGGTGGTGTCCTCGACGTAGCCGCTGCGGCCGGGGGCGAGTTCGAGGCTGGTCCCGTCGATCTTCACGGTGTCGAGGCCGGGGTGGAGGAAGGTGACGACCCACTTGACGGTGGTGCCGACCGTCGGCTTCTCGCCGGGCTTCAGGTCGAGGACGCCGCGGACGGAGGCCGTCACCCGGTCGGAGGCGGTGGTGCTCGGAGTGGGGGCGGGCGTGGTCGGGGTGGTCGTCGGCGCAGGGGTCGTGGTCGTGGTCGGTGCGGTCTTCGGCAGGTCGAGGGCGCCCTGGGCGCGGACGATCTGGCGGCCGTCGCTGGAGACGATGTCGTAGCGGCTGGTGTAGGTGACGCGCCCGGCGTCGAGGTCGGCCTGGGTGAGCGTGGTGGGTGCGAGGTTGTCCTCGACATCGCCGCTCTCGCCGGGCTCGAGGTGGAGCAGTGCCTTGAGGACGTCGACGGCGTGGGAGGTGGAGTTGTGGAGGGTGATCGTCCACTTGACCGTGGTGCCGACGCGGGGCTTCTCGCCGGGCTTGAGCTCGAGGGTGCCGCGGACGGAGGCGGTCACCTGGTCGGACGCGGTGGTCGTCGGGGTGGTGTCGGGCGTGGTCGTGGTCGGCGTCGAGGTGGGGCTCGTGGTCGGCGCGGGAGTCGTGGTCGGAGCAGGGGTCGTGGTCGGGATCGACGTGACCTTTGGGAGGTCGAGTGCGCCCTGTGCGCGGATGATCTGGCGGCCGTCGCTGGAGACGAGGTCGTAGCGGCTGGTGTAGGTGACGCGGCCGGCGTCGACGTCGGCCTGGGTGAGGGTCGTGGGCGCGAGGTTGTCCTCGACGTCGCCGCTCTCGCCGGGCTCGAGGTGGAGGAGCGCCTTGAGGACGTCGACGGCGTGGGAGGTGGAGTTGTGGAGGGTGATCGTCCACTTGACCGTGGTGCCGACCGTCGGCTTCTCGCCGGGCTTCAGGTCGAGGACGCCCTTCACCGTCGCGGTCACGCCGTCCGACGTCGATGCGGACGCGGCCGGAGTGGGCTGCTGCTGGGGTGCCGAGACCGGCGTCTCGGTCGCCGCTGCGGGCGCGTCGGCCGGTGCATCCTGCAGCGCAGGGGCCGGGGCGACCGGCGCCTCGGTCTCAGGCGCGGGCACGGTCGGCGCCGGGGTGGTGGGAGCGGCGGTGGCCTGCATCGTCGCTTCGCGGGACGCAGTCGCAGCGGATGCCACCGAGGCAGCCGGGGAGACGGGCGCCGGGGCGACGGGCGCCGGGATGGCCGTCGGGGCTGACGTCAGCGCGGCCGCAGCGGGCGCGGTCACGAGCGCGGTGGGCGCCGAGCCGACGGCCTGCGCGGTGGGGTCGACGACGACGGCCTGAGCGGCGGTCCCGGAGACGACGGGGACGGTGCCCTCGTCGGCGTGGGCGACGAGGGCGGTGGAGCCGAGCAGGCAGGCGCTCAAGGTGAGCGAGGCGGCGATGCTGAGCGGTGTTCCGAGGGACCGGCGAGGTCCCTGAACGTCGGGGCGGCGGGGGGTCATGCGAACTCCTAGGCGGTGGTGTTTCAGGTATCGAGTGAAGCTCGGAAACGATCACATCGGCGAGGAGGACTTGCCACATCCATGGCGTGAAGTAGGCAATTAGGCGCCCGATGTGAGTGATGGCACTGATGCGCAGTTGTGGCGGGCGTTGTGTCGAAACGGGCAGGTCGGCGACCAAGAAGGGCCGGTCACGGGACTGATCGGTCGGCGTTCTGCGAGGAGCGATGCCCCGAGAGTGAGAACGGCCCGAACCCGACCAGGTGGGCGGGTTCGGGCCGTCGTGGCTCGCCGGCGGTGTCGAGGGGCGTCGACTCCGCTGGCGAGCGGTCAGTGGGCGGAGCGGTTGCGCCGGCGGCGACGGCCGACGAGCACGCCGAGCGCCCCGAGGGCGGTGAGGATCCCGGCGGCGGAGAGCCCGCCGGCTGCGTTGGAACCGGTGTGGGCGAGGCGGTGCGTGGACGCCTCAGTGGGGTTCGGGCTCCTGGTGGTCGAGCCCGTCGTGCCGGAGGCTGCGGGGACGACGATGGCAGGGGTGCCCGGTGAGGGCGCCGGTGCCGGGGGGACCGGAGTGGGCGTCGGGGTGACCGGCTGGGGCCCCGGAGGAGTGGGCGCCGGCGGAGTGGGCGCGGGCGGGGTGGGGGTCGGGGTCGGTGCCGGTGGGGTCGGAGTCGGGGTGGGCGTCGGGGCAGGGGCCGGGAGGGTGAGTCGGGCGGTGACGGGGGCGCTGACCTCCTCGTCGGAGAGGGTGAGCCCGGCGACGATGTCGGTGAGCACGGTGTAGCCGTTGGTGAGGTCGGCCTGGGTGAGTTCGGTCGTCGAGGTCAGCTCGTTGGTCTCGCCGGGCTGGAGATCGAAGAAGTCCTCGGCGGTCCTGCTGCCGATGTCGTAGACGGTGTCGGCGCGGGTGTTGGTGACCGTGATGGTCCATCGGACCTCGGTGCCGACCGCGGGCCTCTCGCCGGGTGCGAGGACGAGCTCGCCGCTGGCGGACACCTCCAACGCGCCCTGGGGGGCCGGAGTGGGCGCCGGTGCCGGTGCCGGCGTGGGGGTCGGAGGGGTCGGGGTGGGTGCCGGCGGGGTCGGTGTCGGGGTGGGCGCCGGTGGCGTCGGGGTGGGTGTCGGAGTCGGAGTCGGCGCGGGCGTCGGTGGAGTCGGGGCCGGGGTGGGTGCCGGTGTCGTCGGAGTCGGAGTGGGTGCCGGGGCCGGTGCGGGTGCCGTCGGGGCGGGTGCCGGCGTGGTCGGACTCGGCGTCGGAGCCGGGCTGGGGAGGGCGAGCTGGCCGCGGACGCGTGCGTAGACCCAGACGCCGTCAGGTGTCCTTGCGCCGACGAACTCGTCGAGGCCGGCGGCGCCGGCTGCGAGCTGCTTCTGATCGAGGGTGGTCGACTTGATCGCGTCCCCGGACTGGCCGGGTTCCAGACGGAGGCCGGGTCCGCCGAACACTCGGGCGACCTCGTCGAGGGGGACGGCGCCGGTGTTCGTGAAGGTGACGGTCCACTTCACCGCGGTGCCGACCGTCGGCCTCTCGCCCGGCTTGAGGACGAGCTCGCCGAGCGCGGTGGCCTTCAGCGAGGGTCCCTGCTGCGGTGTCGGGGTGGGTGCCGGTGTGGTCGGTGTCGGGGTGGGTGCCGGTGTGGTCGGAGTGGGAGCAGGCGTGGTCGGAGTGGGGGTCGGCGTCGGGGCGGGGAGGGCGACGCGGGCGGAGATGGTGGCAGTGACCGCGGCGCCCGAAGTGGTGCTGCCCGTGGCGTAGGCGTTGAGGACTGTGTAGCCGTTGGTGAGATCGTTCTGAGTGAGGGTCCTGTAAACGCGTAGGTCAAGAAAATCGCCGGCTTCGAGGTCGGCGGAGAGAGAGCTGATGTCGGTTTTGACGCTAGCGAGGTGGACGTCCCCGGTGTTGGTGAGGGTGACGGTCCACTTCACCGGTGTGCCGACCGTCGGCGTCTCACCGGGCTGGTGGACGAGTTCGCCGCGCGCGGTCGCCGTCAGTGCCGGGTGCTCGGCGGTCGCGCTCGCGGTGGGGGTCGGGGTGGCCGTCGGCACGACGGCGGCGTGGGCCGCCGAGGCGGAGCCGAGGAGCCCGACGGTCAGCGCGACGGAGGCGGCGACGGTGAACGGGGTGCCGGTGCAGCGGCGCGGGCGGAGGGAGTCGGGACGACGGTGCACGGAGGCTCCTTGGAAGGTGATGACAGAGACGACGAATGCTCGCACCTACCTCCATCTGCTGTCGAACATCTGGCACAGGCGAGATGGTCTGGCGGTTGCAGCGCACACTGACGCGGGCGATGGATCTCGGGCTCATGAGCTCTGCGGTGGCGGGCTGTGCGACCCTCTCGCCCTCGGTGGTGGTGATCGTGCGGGGAGCGCGGGAACGGTCCGGGTCCGCTGGAGAAGCGGGGCCCGGGCCGTCGTCGATCACCGGTGGCGTCGAAGGGCGTCCGTGCCGAGGGTGAGGATCCCGGCGGCGGACATGGCTCCCGCCGCGTCGGAACCGGTCTCTGCGAGGCGGCGCTTCGATGCCGTCGTGGCGGAGGGGCTCGTGGCAGCCGAGCTCTTCGCGGTCGAACCGGGCTGGCAGGTACGAAGGACGCAGGGGTGCCTGGTCAGGGCGCCGGCGCCGGGGCGACCAGGGCGCGCGCCGGAGTGGCCGGCGAGGGGCCGGGAAGTGCCGAGGCGGGTGCCGGGGTGGTCGGTCTCGGAGTCGGGCCGGGGAGGGCGAGGAGGCCGTTGATGCGTGCGGAGACTCTTCCGCCGTCTGGTGTCGTCGCGCCGGTGAACACGTCGAGGTCGGCGTAGCCGTGCGCGAGTTGCTCCTGGTCGAGGCTGCTCGACGATGTCAGTTCGCGGGCCTGGCCGGGCTTCAGGACGAGGTGGTAGCCCGCGATCGGGTAGGCGACGTCGTCGAGGGGGACGTCACCGGTGTTGATGACCGTGATGGTCCACCTCACCTCGGTGCCGACCGTCGGCTTCTCGCCGGGCTTGAGCACGAGCTCGCCGCGGGCGGTGGCCGTGAGCGCGCCCTGACCGGCCGGCACGGGCACCGGCGTGGTCGGACTCGGGCTGGGGAGGGTGAGGCGGCCGCTGATGCGTGCGGAGACGCTTGCGCCGTCAGGTGTCGTTGCGAGGGTGAACTCATCGAGGTTGGCATAGCCGTCCACGAATCGCTCCTGGTCGAGGGTGGTCGATGATGTCAGTTCGCGGGCCTGGCCCGGTTCCAGACGAAGGCCGGGTCCAGCGAACCTCCGGGCGACGTCGTCGAGGGGGACGTCGCCGGTGTTGATGACCGTGATGGTCCACCTCACCTCGGTGCCGACAGTCGGCTTCTCGCCGGGCTTGAGCACGAGCTCGCCGCGGGCGGTGGCCGTGAACGCGCCCTGACCGGCCGGAACGGGTGCCGGTGTGGTCGGACTGGGTGCCGACGTGGTCGGCCCGGGTGCCGACGTGGTCGGAGTCGGAGCCGGTGCCAAGAGGGGGAGTCGGGCGAGAAGGTCGGCGCCGACTCTCGCCCCCGTGGGTGTTGCTCCCGAGACGAGGGCGTCGAGGTCGACGTAGCCGTTGGTGAGGTTCTTCTGGTCGAGAGTGTTCGTCAAGGTCACTTCGCGGGTCTGGCCGGGCTCGAGGGTGAAGGGGACTTCGACGAGTGCGCGGGCGATGTCGGTGAGGGGGACGTCGCCGGTGTTCGTGACCGTGACGAACCACTTCACCTGGGTGCCGACGGCCGGCTTCTCGCCCGGCACGAGCACGAGCTCACCGCGGCTGGTCGCGCTCAACGCGGGGGTGTTGACGCCGGTGCTCGCGGTGGGGGACGGAGAGACCGTCGGCGCCGCGGCGGCGTGGGCGTCCGTGGCGGAGCCGAGCAGCCCGACGGTCAGGGCGAGGGAGGCGGCGACGGTGAACGGGGTGCCGGCGCAGCGGCGCGGGCGGAGCGGGTCGGGACGACGATGCACGGAGGCTCCTCAAGAGTGGGTGGAAGAACGGACGACGAATGCTCGCATCGAGCCGAACCGTCCGTCGAACATCTGGCACAGTCGAGGCGGTCTGGCGTCCGCAGCGCACAGTGGCGCGGGTGATGGATCTCGGGCCAGGGCTCTGCCGTGGCGGCCTGTGCGACCCTCCCGCTCGCGGTGACGGCGATCGAGCGGGGAGCGCGGGAACGGCCCGGGTCCGCTGGAGAAGCGGGCCCGGGCCGTCGTCGATCGCCGGTGGCGTCGAAGGGCGTCGACGTCACCGGCGATCGGTCAGTGGGCCGTTCGGTCGGTCGCCGAGCGGTCGCGGCGGCGCCGGCGGCCGACGAGCACGCCGATCGCGCCGAGGGCGGTGAGGATGCCGGCTGCGGAGAGCGCACCCGCCGCGTCGGAGCCGGTCTGCGCGAGGCGGTTCTTCGACGCCTCCGCGGCAGTCGAGCTCTTCGTGGTGGAGCCCGTCGCGCCGGAGGCTGCGGGGACGACGGGGGCCGGGGTGGCCGGTGCCGGGGTGACCGGGGCGGGAGTGGGCGTGGGTGCCGGCGGGACCGGGGTCGGAGTGGGCGTGGGTGCCGGCGGGGTGGGGGTCGGCGTCGGGGTGGGTGCCGGCGGGGTCGGTGTCGGCAGGGTGAGTCTGCCGGTGACGTCGACGCTGATGAACTCGCCGAACTCGGTGTCGCCGCCGGCGAAGGTCGTGAGCACGGCGGCGCGGTCGTCGAGTTGCTTCTGCGTGAGGGTCGTGCTCAGAGTCAGTTCCTTGGTCTGGCCGGGAACGAGGTCGACCTCGTCGCTCGTCTCCCCGACGGAGACGTCGTAGAGGGCGACGTCGCCGGTGTCGGTGACGGTGACGGTCCACTTCACCTGGGTGCCGACCGCGGGCTTCTCGCCGGGCTTGAGGACGAGCTCGCCGCGGGCGGTCGCGCTCAGGGAGGCGCCCCGCGCGGGCGTCGGGGCCGGTGCCGGCGTCGGGGGAGTCGGTGCCGGCGCCGGTGTCGGCGGCGTGGGTGCCGGCGTGGTCGGAGACGGTACGGGCGTCGGGCTGGGGAGGGCGACCCGTGCGATGAGTGGGGTGGTGATCCTGGTGCCGTCCGGTTTCGTCGCGCCGACGATCTGATCGAGGAGGGCAGAGCCGTCCGCGAGCTCTTTCTGGTTGAGCTCGGTCGACGTGGTCAGCTCGCGGGTCTGGCCAGGCTGCAGGTCGACGCCGCCTGGGACGAGCGCGTAGGCGACCTTGGTGAGGGGGACGTCTCCGGTGTTCGTGACCGTGACGGTCCACTTCACCTGGGTGCCGACGGTCGGCTTCTCGCCGGGCTTGAGGACGAGCTCGCCGCGGGCGGTCGCGCTCAGGGAGGCGCCTCGCGCGGGTGTCGGTGCCGGTGCCGGTGTCGTCGGGGTGGGTGCCGGTGTCGTCGGGGTGGGAGCCGGCGTGGGCGGGGTCGGTGCGGGTATAGGGCTGGGGAGGGCGACGCGTGCGATGAGTGGGGTGTCGACCTTTGCGCCGTCAGGTTTCGTCGCGCTGACGATGGTGTCGAGGTCGATGTAGCCGTTGGTGAGGTCGTTCTGGTCGAGAGTGTCCGTCGCGGCGACCTCTCGGGTCTGGCCGGGCGCCAGGGCGACGCCGCCTTGGACGAGTACGGGGGCGATGCTGGTGAGGGGGACGTCGCCGGTGTTCGTGAAGGTGATGGTCCACTTCACCTCGGTGCCGACCTGGGGCTTCTCGCCGGGCGCGAGGACGAGCTCGCCGACTGCGGTCGCAGTGAACGCGGCGCCCTTCACGGTCGCGCTCGCGGTGGGCGTCGGGGTGGCCGTCGGCACCACGGCGGCGTGGGCGGCCGTGGCGGAGCCGAGGAGTCCGACGGTCAGGGCGAGGGAGGCGGCGATGGTGAACGGGGTGCCGGCGCAGCGGCGCGGGCGGAGGGAGTCGGGACGACGATGCACGGAGGCTCCTGGAAGTAGAGGGGAAGGTGAGACGACAAATGCTCGCATCCGGCATCAGCGGCCGTCGAACATTTGGCACAGGAGAGACGGTCTGGCGTTCCGAGCGCACGCTGACGCGGAACGACCCTGGCGCAGACCGAGTCCTCCGGCGGTGTCGACGCGTCAGAGGAAGCGCAGCGCCAGGTGCAGGTCGACGCGGTCGGCCATCGCGGAGAGGTCGCGGCCGGTGAGCGCCTCGATCCGCTGCATCCGGTAGCGGAGGGTGCTGGCGTGCAGGTGCAGGCGGTCGGCGGCCTGGCGCCAGGAGCCGCCGCTCTCGAGGAAGACGCGCAGGGTCTCGACCATGTCGCTGCGGTGCTCGTCGTCGTAGCGGACGAGTGGACCGAGGACGGCGAGCGCGAAGGCCGCGCGGGTGCGCGGCGCGACCAGCTCGAGCAGGGCGTCGCTGGAGACGGGGATCGTGTGCTCGACGATCGAGACGGGCTCGTCCGACGAGGCGCCGCGGGCGCGCTCGCGGGCGGCGAGCAGCGAGACCCCCAGCTGCGCGACCTCACGGGAGGCGTCGCCCACGCCGATCGCGATCCGGCGCTCGTGCAGCAGCCACGGCGCCGCCTCCACGGCGGAGCGCAGTGCGGGCCCGGGTGACGACCTCTCGTCCGCGGGATCGCCGAGCAGCAGCACGGCGGCCCCGTCGAGCACCGCGCCCAGTGCCCGTGCGTGCTCGCGCTCGGCGGCCGCGCGCAGCGGCTGCAGCAGCGCCTCCGGGGGCAGCGACGGGTCGTCGGTGCGCGCGACGACCACCCGGAGCGGCGCGCCGAGGCGGACGCCGAGCAGCCGCAGCCGCACGGCGGTCTCGGACTCGGGCAGCTCGTCGTGCAGGAGCGCCCGGAGCAGGTCGAGCAGCGGCGCGGCCGACGCGCGCTCGCGCTGCCGGGCGAGGTCGAGCCGGCCGGCGACCGCGCCGGCGAGCAGCTCGACGCCGTCCGCGGTCTCCTCCGACCAGCCGCGCTGATCGCCGGTGACGACGAGCACCCCGAGCCGCTCGCCCGCGGCGGAGAAGAGGGCGCGGCGGGAGAGCGAGCGGCCGTGCTCGGTGACCTCCCAGCGGCTGTCGGGGGAGGAGAGCGAGGCCTCCCACGCGGCGCCGTAGTCGGCGGCCGTGGGCAGTCCGCCGGCGGAGGCGACCAGGGTGCCGGCGCGGTCGACGGCCCAGCTGCCGTGCGCGAACTCCTCGAAGAAGGCGCGCAGGGCGACCTGGACGCCCTCGCCCGAGGCGGGATCGGCGAGGAGGCGCCGGGCGAACCGGGCCTCGCGGCCGAGCGTCGGCAGGTCGGCCTGAGCGATCACTCCGGCGACCGTCTGCGCGATGGTCTTGAACGACACGTCCGGCGCCACCGTCAGCAGGGCGATGCCGTGCCGGCGGCAGACCTCGAGCATCCCCTCCGGGAGCGAGCCGACCGCGATCAGGCCGACGACGATCGCGACGACCCCGCGATCGGCGACGCCGCCGACGAAGCGCTCGACGCTCTCCCGGCCGGAGGTCCAGAGCGCGCTGGTCAGCACCACGTCGCCGGGGGAGAGGAAGCGGCCGGGATCCGGCAGGTCGATCGTGTAGGTGCCCGAGATCGCGCGGGCCAGCTGCACGTCGTCGCCGCCGACCAGGGTGAGCTGCAGCTCCGGGTGGCCGAGCAGCTCGCGGACGTTCACCCAGGTCTCCTCGTTCGTGCGGCGGTCGCTCTCAGACTAGGCGGCGGGCCGAGAGCCCGGCGACGGTCCGCCGGTGCCGGCTGGGCGGGTCTGCGGACTCGGCTTCCGTGGGTGGGGGATCTCGATACGCCCGCTCCGCGGGCTACTCGATCAGCATGGCTTTGCTGGTCGAGTAGCCCCGGAGGGGCGTATCGAGACCGGCCGTTGTCCGCGGGGCGGGTCTGCAGGCCCGGCTTCCGGGGGGTGGGGGATCTCGATACGCCCGCTCCGCGGGCTACTCGATCAGCATGGCTTTGCTGGTCGAGTAGCCCCGCAGGGGCGTATCGAGACCCGGCGTGGTCAGCAGAGTGGGCCTGCAGACTCGACTTCTGGGGCTGGGGGATCTCGATACGCCCGCGGTGCGGGCTACTCGATCAGCATGGCTTTGCTGGTCGAGTAGCCCCGGAGGGGCGTATCGAGACCCGGCGTGGTCAGCAGGGTGGGTCTGCAGGCCCGGCTTCCGGGGGTGGGGGATCTCGATACGCCCGCTGCGCGGGCTACTCGATCAGCATGGGCCGCTCAGCGGATGCCGCTGCGGGCGAAGCCCTGGACGAAGTAGCGCTGGAAGGCGAGGAACAGCAGCACCATCGGCAGCACCGAGATCAGCGCGAGCGCCATGCTCGCGGAGTAGTCCGGCGTCGACTGGCCCTTGAGGTAGAGCAGGCCGATCGGCAGCGTGAACAGCTCGTTGTCCTTCAGCGCGATCAGCGGCCAGGCGAAGTCGTTCCAGCTGCCCAGCAGTGTCAGCAGGATGAGCACCGCGACGAGCGGCTTGCTCAGCGGCAGGACGATCTGCAGGAACACGCGCAGGTGGCCGGCCCCGTCGATCCGCGCGGCTTCGATCAGTTCCTCCGGGATGGAGAGGAAGAACTGCCGGGCGAGGAAGATGCCGAACGCCGCCGCCGCTCCGGGCAGGATCACCGACCAGTAGGTTCCGTAGATCTGCAGCCCGGTGACCAGCTTGAACTGGGCGACCATGATCGCCTGCACCGGGATCATCATCGTCGCGAGCGCCAGCAGGAAGAGCAGGTTGCGGCCCGGGAAGCGCAGCCGCGCGAAGCCCCAGCCCGCCAGCAGGTTGAGCACCACGGTGAAGGCGGTGACGAACGCGCCGATGACGACGGAGTTCACGAACCACTCGCCGACCGGGAAGCGGGCGAAGACGGTCGCGAAGTTCTCCAGCGAGATCTCGCTCGGCCAGAACTGCGGCGGGCCGGGCGAGAAGACCTCGCCGCGCGGCGAGAACGCGATGACGAGCATCCAGTAGAGCGGGAAGAAGACGATCGCCGAGGCGATCACGGCGACGACGATGCGGACGACGAGTCCGGTGCGCGAGCCGTCGCGGGTGGAGCGGCGGCGCTTGGGCGCGTCGCGGACGGTCGCGGCCGCGACGGCGGCGGGCGTGGTGAGGGTGGAGGACGTCACAGGAGGCTCCTATTCGACGAGGTCGCGGGTGCGGCTCGTGCGCCACTGCAGGTAGGTGAAGGCGAGGGAGACGAGCAGGATGACGACGCCGAGCGCGGCGCCGTAGCCCTGCTCGCGCACCTGGAAGCCGTTGCGGTAGGCGTAGGTGCCGAGCACGGAGGTGGAGAAGCCCGGCCCGCCGCCGGTCATCACGAAGACGATGTCGAAGACCTGGAACGAGGCGATCACGTTCATGATCAGCAGGAAGAACGTCGACGGGCCGACCAGCGGCACCGTCAGCGAGCGGAACTGCTGCCAGCGGGTGGCGCCGTCGATCCGCGCCGCCTCGTAGAGCTCGGGCGAGACGCCCTGCAGGCCGGCGATGTAGATCACCATGTTGAAGCCGATCCGCAGCCAGACCGCGGTGAGCATCACCGAGATCATCGCCGCGGTGCCGTCGGACTGCCAGGAGACCGGCGACGCCCCGAGCGAGGACAGCACCTTGTTGACGATGCCGGAGGACTCGCTGAAGATCGTGACCGCGATCATGCCGGACGCGACTCCGGAGATGACCAGCGGCAGCACGATGATCGTGCGGAAGATCCCGCGGGCCGGCAGCACCGAGTTGAGCAGCACCGCCAGCCCGAGGCCGCCGAGCAGCTCCAGCGGGACCGTCACCGCGGTGAAGATCAGCGTGTTGCCCAGGCTCTGCCAGAAGACCGGGTCCGCGCCCATCCGGGCGTAGTTGGCGAGGCCGACCCACTCCGGGGTGCCGAAGCCGCGCGACTCCTGGAACGACAGCTGGATCGCCCAGAGGATCGGCACGAACAGGAACAGCGCCATCAGCAGCAGGTTCGGGCCGACGAAGCCGAAGCCCGCGAGCGCCTCGCGGGTGCGGGCGGTGCGGCGCCGGCGCGGCGGCGACCCGCGGAGGGGGACGGCGGTCATCAGCTCGTGGCCTGCGCGATGGCGTCGCTCAGGCCGGTCAGCGTCTCCTCGGTGCTGCGTCCGCCGACGAACGCCTCCTCGAGCTGGTCCTGCATCGCGACCGAGATCTGGGCGAGGAAGGGGGAGGTGAGCTGCTGCACGTCGCGCGGGGTGATCGTGGCGGCCTGCTCGACGAAGACGGGCATCACGTCGGCGCGGACCGCGAAGTCGATCGAGGCGGGGTCGATGTCGGTGCGGGTCGGCAGCTCGTTGGTGGCGGCGCAGAACTCGGCCATGTTCTCGGCCTCGGTCATGAAGGAGAGGAACTCGGCCGCCAGGTCGGGGTTGTCGGTCTCGGCCGTGGCGACGAGGGCGTTGCCGCCGAGGTCGGTCGCGCCGCGGGCGTCGACGGGCATCGGGGTGGCGGTCCACTCGAAGTCGGCGAGGTTGTCGACGTCCGGCACGAGGAACGAGCCGACGAAGGACATCGCGACGCTCTGCTCGGTGAAGAAGGAGTCGGCGTAGGTGGCGGACTTGACCGAGCTGGTCGGCGGGACCCAGTCGTTCTCGAAGAAGCTCTTGGTGAAGTCGAGGGCCTTGGCCCCGGCCTCGGAGTCGATGGCGGGCGTGGTGCCGTCCTCCTCGAGCAGGGCGCCGTCGGCCTCGAACAGCCAGCTCAGCCAGCGCGGGGTGCCGCCGAGCTGCCAGTTGGCGGCGAACGGATACTGCTCGGCGGGGAGCGAGGCGCGCAGCTTGGTCGAGACGTCGGCGAACTCCTCCCAGGTCCAGGCGTCGGCGGCCGTGGTCGGGATGTCGGTGACGCCCGCGGCGGCGAGCAGCTGGGTGTTGACCAGCAGCGCCGAGACGTCGGTCTGGTGCGGGACGCCGTAGGGGGTGCCCTCGAACGACACGGCCTCCTGGAAGGCGGGGGTGAAGGAGTCGAACTCGTCGATGCGGTCGGTCAGGTCGAGCAGCTGGCCCTGGCTGGAGTAGACGCCGAGGTTGCCGTAGTCGACGCGGAACACGTCGGGCGCCTCGCCCGAGCTGAGCTGCGCGTCGATGTTGCTGAACATCTGGTCGTAGGGGACGACGTTGAGCTCGACGCTCGCGCCGTCGTTCGCGGCCTCGAAGTCGGTGATCAGCGACTCGAAGGCCGCCTGCTCCGACTCGCTGGCCCAGGTGGTGAAGGTGATGGAGTCGCCGTCGGCCGAGGAGCCGCCGCCGCCGCCGAAGCCGCTGCAGGCGGTGAGGGCGAGGGTGGAGGCCGCGAGGGCGGCGAGGGGGAGGAGTCGTCTGCGCATGAGGGGCGGTTCCTTACTTCTGCGGGTGCTGTGCGGGTGCGGTGGGAAGTGTGCGGTGCTGCGGAGTGCGATGCTGCGGAGTGCGGTGCTGCGGGGTGGGTCTAGGCGGCCGGCTGCCCGAGCCGGTCGAGGGCGGTCTCGACGAGCGAGACCAGGCCGTGCGGGCCGAGCTGGCCCTCGAGGAGCGCTCGCCGTTCCTCCTCCTCGGCCGTCGTCCGAGCCGGAGCGAGCGAGCGGAGGACGGTGGCCGCGACGTCCTCGACCGCGCGGACGCAGCCGAAGCGGGCGATCCGCTCGTCGTCGATCAGGGTCTCGCCGTAGCCGGCGCGGAAGGCGTGGCGCTGGGCGTCGGTGATCGGACGGGCGAAGATCACGCCCAGCTCGACCAGGAGCAGGTCGACCTCGTGCGGGGCGACGGTGGCCTCGTCGAAGTCGATCAGCCAGGGGCTGCCGTGCGCGTCGATCACGACGTTGCCGGGGTGCGGGTCGCCGTGCACGGGGACGCGGGCGGTGGGGAGGCGCGAGCGCTTGAGGCGCCGCTCGGCGCGGGCGAGGGCGTGCAGGCGGTCGCGGAGCTCGGGGGTCAGGTGCTCGTCGACCTCGGCGAGCAGCGCAGCGGGCGGGCGCTGGGCGCGGCGGATCCCACGGCGCGGCGGGACGGTGCCGGCGGGCGGGGCGGAGTCGTGTACGCCGCGCAGCACCGCGCCGAACTCCTCCCACGGCAGCGCGTCCTCGCCGGAGTCGACCGCGTCGTCGCCGACGATCCAGGGGGCGAGCGAGACGAGGAGGCCGGAGTCCTCGGTCCAGGGGCGGCCGTCGCGGGCGCGGGTGGGCGCGGCGATGCCGGGCGCCCGCGCGTCGCCGAGGGCGGAGGCGAGGGTGAGGCCGAAGCGGCCGTCGCGGCGGGAGGCCTTGACGCTCCACGGGGCGCCGGCGTCGTCGGTCGCGAACCAGACCTGAGCGCCGTGGTCGAGGCCGCCGATGATCGGCAGGAAGTCGACCAGGCGGACGCCGAAGTCGCGCTCGACGACGGTCCGCACCCAGGCGCTGCGCTCGTCGATCGTGTCCATCCCGCCCATCGTCGCGCGGGACCGGTCCCCTGAACACGTACTTGCGCATTCGCCGGATGTGCTGTGCGAGTTCTCACGCGATGGTGCGCGAGTGGGGGAGCCGCTTCGCGTCTGGTGGTGCGGGAAGGCAGCGGCGGCGGCACTTCATGCTGGTCGAGTAGCCCCGCAGGGGCGTATCGAGACCCACCGTGACCAGCAGGGTGGGTCTGCTGACTCATGTTCTGGCGGTGGTGGATCTCGATACGCCGCGCTTCGCGGGCTGCTCGATCAGCATGGGGATCCCACTTCGCAGGGGGATCCCACGCCGCAGGGTGGTCCTCCTCAGCCGGCGGGCAGGATCACGCGGAAGCGCGCTCCGGCGGCACCGGGGAGGCAGACCAGGTCGCCGCCGAGGGCGCGCGCGAGGCCGCGGGCGATGGGCAGGCCGAGGCCCGAGCCGCCGTCCGCGCGGTTGCGGGCGTCGTCGAGGCGGACGAGCCGGTCGAAGACGCGGTCGCGGTCGGCCTCGGGGACGCCGGGGCCGTCGTCGTCGACCGTCACGGTGACCCGGCCGTCGGCGTGCGCGAGCGTGACGTCGATCCGGGAGCGGGCGAAGCGGGCGGCGTTCTCGAGCAGGTTGCCGACGATCTGGCCGAGCCGGTCGGCGTCGGCGTGCACGGGCGGCGCCGTGGGGTCGCGGTGCAGGACGATCTCGGGGCCGGAGTCGCGCAGCAGCTGCCGCTCGATCGCGGCGGCCGCCACCGCGCCGGCGTCCAGCGGCCGGGCGTCGAGGGCGAGCCCCTCGTCGAGCCGCGCCATCAGCAGCATGTCCTGGATGAGTCGCCCGGCCCGCAGCGATTCGCGCACCACGTGCACCGACAGCCGCTCCCGCTCCTCCTCGGTGCCGTCGGCGCGGACCAGCGCGTCGGCCGCCGCCTGGATACCGGCGACCGGGGTGCGCAGCTCGTGCGCCGCATCCGAGACGAAGGCGCGCATCCGGCGCTCGGCGGCCAGTGCCGACTGCTCCGCCTGCTCGAGGTCGTCGAGCATCTCGTCGAACGCCGTGGCCGTGCGGCCGAGCTCGGTGCCCGGCCGCGAGGGGCGCAGGCGCCGGCCGCGGTCGCCGTGCGCGATCGAGCGGGCGACGGTGGTCATCCGCTCGAGCGGGCGCAGGGTCGCGCGGACCACCAGGACGAGGGCGCCGGCGGCGAGCAGCAGGAACACGGCCGAGGCGCCGAGCAGGATCCCGTTCAGCGACGCGAGGGTCGAGCCCACCGAGCCCGCCTCGCTGCTGAGGGTCAGCACGGTGCCGTCGCTGAGGACGGACTGCAGGGTGATCAGGCCGTCGTCGCCGGAGACGCTGCTCGAGGTGACGGTGACGGTGGCGTCGCGGGGCGTGGGCACGGCGGCACCGGTGCTCCCGGGCGGGCTCGGCGGCTCGCCCAGCTGGTCCGCCGCTCCCGGCCCCTGGCGCAGCTGCTCGGGGCTCGGGCCGGCGACGACCTCCTCGCCGTCGGGGCTCTGGATCCGCACCGCGACGCCCTGCGCGGAGAGCCGCGAGGCGAGCTCGTCGTCGGCGATCGTGCCGACCAGGGCTGCGGCGGCGGAGGCGCGGTCGGCCAGCCGCTCCTCGATCTGGTCGCGGAGGCGCTCGCCGAGCACGACCTGCACGGTCGCGGACAGCGCCAGCAGCAGCACCGCCAGCAGGGCCAGCACGGCGAGGACGGTGCGCAGGCGCAGGGAGCCGGTGCGCAGCGGGGCGGAGGCGGAGCGCGCGGCGGCAGTGCCTGCGGGGGCGGTGCCTCCGGCGGCGGTGCCCGCGGCGTCGGTGCCTGCCGACACGCTCATGCCTCCACCCGGTAGCCGAGGCCGCGGACGGTGTGGATGAGGCGGTCGCCGTGCGCCTCCATCTTCTTGCGGAGCGAGCTGAGGTGCACCTCGACGAGGTTCGGGTCGACGTGGTCGTAGCCCCAGACCTGGGTGAGGATCTGCGTCTTGGTCAGCGTGCGGCCGCGGCTGCCCGCGAGGAACGCGAGCAGCCGGAACTCGGTGGCGGTGAGGTCGAGGGGCTCGCCGCCGCGGCGGGCGCGTCCGGCGTCGGGGTCGACGACCAGGTCGCCGATCTCGATGATCGAGGGGACGCGGCCGCGCCGGCGGAGCACCGCGGTGACCCGGGCGACCAGCTCGGCGAGGACGAACGGCTTGACCACGTAGTCGTCGACGCCCTCGTCGAAGCCGCGGAGCCGGTCGTCGACGGCGTCGCGCGCGGTCAGCATGATCACGGCCGCGTCGCTCGTGCGCCGGATCCGCTCGGCGAGCACGATGCCGCTCGGGCCGGGCAGCATCCAGTCGAGCACGACCAGGTCGGGCGCGAAGTCGGCGAGCTCGCGGGCGAGGTCCTCGCCGGTCGGCAGGGCGCGCACGGTGTAGCGCTCGCCGCGGAGGGCGGCCTCGACGGAGGAGCGGATGGCGTCGTCGTCCTCGACGAGGAGCACGCGGGCGGAGGGGAGCATGCTCCGACCGTAGGGGGCGCGGATCGGCGTCGACCGCCACTCCGCTGGGGAGCCTCTGTTCTTAAGGACCGCTTCAGATTCGGCTCGGAATCTGAAATGGAACCGGCCGCAACCGCTCCCGAACGGGAACGGCACCGGGCCGGACCGAGGAGACTCCCATGAGCAAGACCCCCGACAGCCGCACCCCCGGAACCCAGGGCTCGGGCTTCGGCCCGCGCCGCCCCCGGACCCGCACGATCGCGCTCTGCATCGCCGCCGGCGCGCTCGGCTTCGCGGCGATCGGCTCGACCGCCGCGTTCGCCGATTCGGCGCCCACCTCCGGCTCGACGAGCTCGAGCACGATCGAGACGACGCCGAGCGCGACGGCCAGTGCGACGCCGACCCCGGACTCCAGCGACGCGCCGACCCTCACCGGACCGGCCTCGACCGGCCCGGCAGCCTGCGGACCCGCGGGCGCCGGACTGCCGAAGCCCCCGGCGCCCGGCGCGGACGGCTCGATGCCGACCCCGCCGGCCGCGCCCGCCGACGGCGAGGCGCCGACCCCGCCGGCGGCTCCCGCTGACGGAGAGACGCCCACGCCTCCCGCGGACGGCTCGATGCCGACCCCGCCGGCGGCATCCGCTGACGGCGAGGCGCCGACGCCTCCGGCTGCCCCCGCTGACGGCGAGACCCCGACGCCTCCGGCCGCTCCTGCCGACGGCGAGGCGCCCACGCCTCCGGCCGCTCCTGCCGATGGCGAGATGCCCACGCCTCCGGCCGCTCCTGCCGATGGCGAGATGCCCACGCCTCCGGCCGCTCCTGCCGATGGCGAGATGCCGACCCCGCCGGCTGCCCCTGCCGACGGCGAGGCGCCCACGCCTCCCGCCGCGCCCACCGACGGCGCGACGGCGACCCCGCCCGCCGACGGAGCGCTCCCGACCCCGCCCACCGCGCCCGCGGACGGCGACGCCGTGACCCCGCCGACCCCGCCGGCGGCGCCCTCGGGCGACTGCGAGCTCCCGACGCCCCCGGCCGACGGCTCCGCGCCGACCCCGCCCGCGCCGCCGGCCGCCGGAGAGGCGCCCGCCGGTCCCGCGCGCCCCGGGACCGGCCCTGTCGCCGGTGACGCTCCGGACGCCGGCGCGACCCCCTCCGCCCCGAGCGACACCGCCACCCCCGAGGAGTCGGACGCCCCCTCCGGCAGCTGACACCCCTCGCCGCACCTCCGGCTCGCGGAACGACCTCCGGCTCGTCGGAATCCACGGATTCGACGAGCCGGAGGTGTTTCCGCGTGCCGGAGGTCCTCGGCGAGCGGGGCCGCGCATCCTGCTGATCGAGTTGCTCGCGCAGCGGGTCCTCCATGCTGATCGAGTAGCCCGCGGAGCGGGCGTATCGAGATCCACCCTGGTCAGAAGGGAGGTCCGCAGACCTGCCCTGCTGGCGACGGCGGGTCTCGATACGCCGCGTGCCGCGGCTACTCGACCAGCATGGGGCCGCGCTGGTGCGCACTTCTCTGCTGAGTGAGCAGCCCGCGCAGCGGGTCCTCCTTGCTGATCGAGTAGCCCGCGCAGCGGGCGTATCGAGATCCACCGGCACCAGAAGTGGGGTCTGCAGGCCAGCCGTGTCGACGAC